>NZ_FZOR01000065.1 GCF_900188445.1 Actinomadura meyerae | reverse complement strand
CGCGCAGGGTCGGCAGATCCCGTTGAAGGCACCAGGCCAGTCAGGCGTTGGGCCAGACCCCAGCGGGAGGCGCTCACCTACATCATCACTGTCAGTTGTGCAGCGCCGACATTGCATCGCGTGGCTCGCCGTGGCCGCTGCGCTGGGGCCGACCGGGCGCGGGACCAGCGATCCCCATGGCAGAGCCCTCGCCCCCTCCACCACCGGATCCAGCAAGGCCGACGCCTCGGAAGCGGCCCGGTTCGCGAACCCACGCCCCACGCTCCCGGCGGCCTGGCGCGGGGCCGCGCAGCCGCCTGAGCGCCCCCGCCCCTTGACTAGCGGGCCGGAGCGCTGCGGATCACGCATGCGGTGAAGCGAATCAAGCGGCGCATTGTTCGGCGGCTGAACCCTGTGGCTCCCAGAATGGCATCCACGGTGATAGCAGAGGCCCCTCACGAAGATCGCGAGGGGCCTCTGAACTGCGAGCCGGCGAGGGGACTTGAACCCCTAACCTTCTGTTTACAAGACAGATGCTCTGCCAATTGAGCTACGCCGGCGGGCTCGTCCCGCATCGTAGTCGACTTGGTGGAGGTTTTGCGCGTTGTGCCGGTGGGGCTGGGGGAAGCAGCGGCGTAGGGGACGGTGCCACGGGTTGGCCGTGGTGCCAGGGTAGAGGACGGCTACTGCCAGGCAGTACTTGCTGAGGCTCGCGGGGCGCAGGCCCATGCGGCGCAGGATGCGGTCCACCGGGGTGTCGGCGGTGGACGACTTGGATTCGAGCAGTACCCAGTCGTTGCGGGCGGCTCGGCGGGTGGTGTGGTGTGTGCAGACGAGGCCGGTGTCCAGAGTGACGCGGCCTGTGCCCTGGCGTTGGACGAGCGTGGTGCGGTCGTAGGTCGTGGTCGCTGACGGGAGCAGTAGGGACGGCGGGTTCGTGCGGTAGGCGGACAGGAACGTTTCCCAGAGGAAGTCGTAGGCGGACGGTGTGAGTTCTTCGCGGTATGCCGGGTCGTGGGGCAGGCGGCGCTTGTCGGTGGTGTCGCCGGTGCCGCTCAGCTTCACCTCGAACATGGACTCGTTGGTGTCGAGGTATGTGCGGGTGCGGATTTTGTAGCGGCGGCGTCTGTCCTGCAGGTGGTGGCGGTATGTGAGCAGGCCAGGGGTGTCGAAGTACGTCGAGGTGTAGCGGAAGGTGCGGAGACCGTCGATTTCCAGGGCGGCGTGCGTGGATGTCAGTTGGGTGAGCAGGGCGGGGATGAGTCGGGTGGGGACGATGTACTTGCGGTCCACGCGGAGTTGCAGCGCGGAGTTCGCCAGTACCTCGGCCAGGCCGACTCCGGGGAAGGCCGTCAGGTCCATAGGAAGCTCCGAGAGAGGTTACGGCGCTCGGCGCGGTGGAAGCGGACGTCCACCACCATGACGTCGCGGACGTAGTCGACCTCTGTCACCGACTGCCGGAGGACGGTGCCGCCGAGGCGGCTCTCCAGGTCGGCTCGGAGGGCGGTGTCGTCGCCGTGCACCACGTCGAGGGTGATGAGGCGGTGTTCGATGCGGGGCCCCAGGCGTGGGTGGTCCGCGGTGTACATGACCGCCAGCAGAACGACATCGAGTAGCAGCGCGAGCCACGGCACCTGGGCTGCCAGGCCGTTGACCAGGCCGAGTGCGAGGGCGATGAAGTAGTAGCCGACCTCCTCCTGGGTAAGGGCGCTGGAGCGGAGGCGGATGATCGACAGCACTCCGAAGAGGCCGAAGCCGATGGCCAGGTCCGCGCGTTGGACGAGGAGCAGCGAGACGACCGTGAACACGCCGGCGTTGACGGCGATGTAGGCGAGCTGGAGGTCGCGCCTGCGGTGGCGCCGGAAGTAGATCAGGTGCGCCAGGACCGCGATCGCCAGGAGGTCCGCGGTGAGGCCGTAGATGATGTCGTCGCGCATGGGTACAGCGTTCCCGGGAGCGGTGAGGCCGCGATGAGGCCACCGTTAAGGCGCTCTCATGAGAGGCTTCTCATCCGCGCTTCGTCGTGGTCGGGGTGGTCTCGGGGGATAGTGGGCGCATGGCCACCCGAGCGGCGTTAGCAGGTGCGGGAGCGGCGGCCCTCGTCACGTTGGGGCTCGCCGCCGTGTTCGCCCATGCGCAGACGAGTGCACCGCCACGGCTGGGCGACACCGTGCAGGTGACGCCCGCGTCCAGCAGTCCGGTGGAGGCGTCCGAGCCGTCCAAGGCGTCCAGGACGCCGCGGCCGGCGCCGGAGCGGACGGTGCGTTCGGTGACGCCGGAGCGGACGGTGCAGCCCGTCGCTCCACCGCCTCCGCCGGACAGCGATGACGATGACGACGATGCCGACGACGACTGAGGCGGGGCCGCACGGTCTCAGCGCGCGCGCCCGCATCGTCGGGTGGATGCTGCTGCTGGTCGCGCTGGCGCTGGGCGGGTCGGTCTTCGTGACCTGGTCGGTCCAGTCGGCGCGGTTGGACGAGCGGCTCAACGAGGAGCTGGGGCATGAGGCTGCGAAGCTCCGCGAGTACGCCCAGAGCGGCGTCCAGGCGCGGGACGTCCGGACGCTGCTGACCACCTACCTCGCCCAGAACCTGCCGGACGACGAGGAGACGTTCTTCACGGTCGTCGACGGCCGGGCCGACCGGCGCAGCCCGTACCCGCCGCCCGCGCGGCTGGACCGCGACGCGGCGTTCGTCGCGCGGGCCGCGCGGGCCGGCCGTCCCGAGCACGGGTGGGTCGACAGCCGCGCGGGACGCGTCCGGTACGCGGTCCTGCCGGTGCGGGTGGTGGGCGATCGCGCGCGCGGAGCGCTGGTCGTGGTGGAGTTCCGCGACCGGCAGCGGGACGAGGTGGTCGAGGCGACCCGGGTGCTCGGGTTCACCGCGTTCGGCGCGCTCGCGGTGGCCGGGGCGGCGGGATGGCTGGTCGCGGGCCGGGTGCTGGCGCCGGTCCGGCTGGTGCGGCAGGCGGCGGAGCGGATCAGCGGGTCGGACCTGACCCGGCGGCTGGAGGTGCGCGGCAACGACGACGTCGCCGCCCTCGCCGCCACGTTCAACGTGATGCTAGACCGGCTGGAGGCGGCGTTCGCGACGCAGCGCCGGTTCGTCGACGACGCCGGGCACGAGCTGCGGACGCCGCTCACGGTGATCCGCGGGCATCTGGAGCTGATGGACGACGACCCGGCGGGGCGGGCGGAGACGCGGGCGCTGCTGCTCGACGAGCTCGACCGGATGGGCCGCATCGTGGACGACCTGCTGGTGCTGGCGAAGGCGGAACGTCCCGACTTCCTCGCGCCGGACGCGACGGACCTCGCCGACCTCACGGTCGAGACGGTCGCCAAGGCGCGCGGGATGGCGCCGCGCCGGTGGCGGGTGGGCGGCGTCGCGGAGGTGCGGACGGTCGCCGACCGGCAGCGGCTCACGCAGGCGCTGATGCAGCTGGCGGCGAACGCGGTCCGGCACACCGGCGAGGACGACGTCATCGAGATCGGCTCGGCGGTGCACGGGCCCGCGGCCGTGCTCTGGGTGCGCGACACCGGGCCGGGGGTGGACGAGGCGGACGCCGTCCGGATCTTCGACCGGTTCGTCCGGGCCGGGGAGGGGCCGCGGCCGACGGACGGGGCCGGGCTCGGCCTGGCGATCGTGGCGTCGATCGCGCGGGCGCACGGCGGGACCGCCCGGGTCGAGCACCCGGTCGGCGGGGGCGCCTGCTTCGTCCTGGAGCTGCCGCTGCGTCCGGTCCGGGAGGGCGCGGTGGAGGTCCTCGCGGGCGACGGGCGGGAGAGGGAGGACGCTTGAGCCGCATCCTGATCGCCGAGGACGAACCGCGCATCACCTCGTTCCTGGAGAAGGGCCTGAGCGCCGCCGGTTTCGGCACCGCGGTGGCCGCCGACGGCGTCGCCGCCTACGAGCAGGCGCGGACCGGCGGGTTCGACCTGCTGATCCTCGACATCGGGCTGCCGCTGCGGGACGGGTTCACCGTGCTGCGTCGGCTCCGCGAGGACCGCGTCGCGCTGCCCGTCATCATCCTGACCGCCCGCGACGGCGTCGCCGACACCGTCGCGGGCCTGGAGAGCGGAGCCGACGACTACATCGCCAAGCCGTTCGCGTTCGAGGAGCTGCTCGCCCGGGTGCGGCTGCGGCTCCGCGCCGACCGGACCCCCGAGCCCACGCTGCTGCGGGTCGGCGACCTCTCCCTGGACCTGCGGACGCGGCGCGCACACGTGCCCGGACGGACGGTCGAGCTGACCTCCCGCGAGTTCGCCCTCGCCGAGATGTTCTGCCGGAACCCCGACCAGGTGCTGACGCGGGAGCAGTTGCTCGCGCACGTGTGGGGCTTCGATTTCGATCCCGGCTCCAACGTCGTGGACGTCTACGTCCGCTACCTGCGGCGCAAGCTGGGCGCCGACCGTTTCGAGACGGTGCGCGGCACCGGATACCGCCTGCGCCCCTGAAACATGGGCCCTGCCAGAGGCGGCCGCCTCCGGTTTACGGTGGGGGATATGGACGTTATGGGGCCCGGGAACCTGGAGGCGGCGCGCTGGTGGGGGCGGATGGCCCGCGATCCGCTGGAGACGTACCGGGGGCTCGCCCGCCGGTACGGGGACGCGGTGCGGGTGCCGTTCACGCCGCACCGGTCGCTGTTCCTGCTGTCGCGGCCCGAGCACGCCGAGCGGGTGCTGGTGGCGAACCAGGACAACTATGTGAAGGCGTTCACGTACCGGCCGCTGCGGGCCGTCCTCGGGGAGGGCCTGCTGACCAGCGAGGGCGACATCTGGCGGCGGCACCGGCGGCTGGTGCAGCCGGTGTTCTCGCAGCGCCGCGTCGTCGGGTTCGGGTCGCAGATGGCGGAGACGGCCGTCGCGGGCGTCGAGCGGTGGCCGGACGGGGTGACGCTCGACGCGGCGGGCGAGCTGCGGAAGATCACTCTGGACATCGTGGGGCGGGCGCTGTTCGGCAGCGCGCTCGCCGGTGAGGCGCCGCGCGTCGGGCGGGCGCTGGAGGCGCTGCAGCGCGGCGCCGTCGTCGGGACGTTCCTGCCGGGCGCGCTGGCGAAGCGGGAGCTGTACCGGCGCGTGCCGGGGCTCGGCGGCGCGCTCGACTACCTGGACGAGATGGTGCAGCGGGTCGTGGAGGGCCCGGACGGCGGGGAGCTGCTCGTCCTGCTCAAGGAGCGCGGCGAGTTCGACACCGAGGAGCTCCGCGACGAGGTCCTGACGCTGCTACTGGCCGGGCACGAGACCACCGCGGCGGCGCTGGCGTGGACGCTGATGCTGCTGTCCCGGTACCCGGCCGCCAGGGACCGGCTGGAGGCGGAGGTCGACGACGTCCTCGGCGGCAGGGAGCCGAAGGCCGACGACGCCGACCAGCTGCCGTGGACGAAGGCCGTCATCTCCGAGGCGATGCGCCTCTACCCGCCGGCCTGGACGATCGAGCGCGACGCCCTGGAGGACGACGACGTCGCCGGGGTGCGGGTCCCCGCCGGTTCGACCGTCGCCGTCCCGCCCTACCTGCTGCACCGGAACGCCGACATCTGGCCGAACCCGGAGGGCTTCCAGCCGGAGCGGTTCATGGGGGAGCAGCGGCGCCACCGGTACGCGTACCTGCCGTTCGGCGGCGGGCGGCGCATCTGCGTCGGCGCCGGGTTCGCGATGCTGGAGGCGACGCTGGTGCTGGCCGCGATCGCCCGCACCCACCGGCTCGACCTCGTGCCCGGCGTGAACGTGCGGGCGCGTGCGGAGATCACGTACCGTCCGGCCGGAGTGCTTCCCATGCGGGTCACGCGCAGGTGATACCGGGCCCGCGCGGGACCCGGGACCACCGGCCGGGGATCAGGACTTGGTGCGGGGCAGCAGCAGCGCAGGCACCAGAGCCAGGACGGCGATGCCGAGCGCGATCCAGAAGGCGTGGCCGAACGCGGCCGCCAGCTCGGGCGCCACGGCCTCGCGGGTCGCGTCGGGCAGCGGGCCGAGCGCGGCGATACCGGGCGTCCGGGCGCTGATCTCGTGCTGCAGGACCACGGCGAGCACCGTCGTCCCGACGGACGCGCCCATCCGCTGCAGGGTGTTGATGGCGCTGGTCGCGCGCGGGATCAGGTGCTGCGGCAGGGACTGGTACGCCGCCGCCATCGACGGCATGATCGTCGCGCCGAGGCCGAGCCCGATGACGAACAGCGCCGCGGCCAGGAGGGTCACCGAGGTGTCCGCGCCGAGCCGGGTGTAGGCGGCCGTGCCGAGCAGGCCGAGGACGATGCCGGCGGGAACGACGACGCCGGCGCCGATCCGGTCGGTGATCCGTCCGGCGAGGGGCATCGCGACGGCCGCGCCGAGCGCCTGCGGCGCCAGCAGGAGGCCGGTGGCGAGCGGGCCGTGGCCGCGCACGACCTGCCAGTACAGCGGCAGCAGGACCAGGACGCCGAACAGCGCGACGGCGACGACGACGTTGGTCACGGCGGCGGCGGTGAAGCCGCGGTGCCGGAACAGCGCGATGTCGATCAGCGCGGGGCGGCGGCGCGCGTGCCGGACGTAGAGCGCGATCATCGCGGCGGCGATCCCGGCGATGGCCCAGGTGCGCGGCTCGCCGAGCCCGCCGGGCCGTCCCGCCTCGGTCGTGCCGTAGGTGAACAGGGCCACGCCGCCGCACAGCAGGAGCAGGCCGCGCACGTCCAGCGACGCGGGCCGCGGTTCCGAGCGGGGCAGCAGGCGCAGCGCGGCCACGACCGCGACGGCGCCGAGCGGCAGGTTGGCGAGGAAGATCCAGCGCCAGCCGGCGGACGAGAGGATCAGCCCGCCGACGATCGGGCCGGCGACGGAGCCGAGCAGCATCGGCACGCCGATGAAGCCCATCACGCGTCCCATCCGGGCGGGGCCCGCGGCCTGCGCCAGGACGGTCTGCGCGACCGGGATGATCATGCCGCCGCCGACGCCCTGCACGATCCGGAAGCCGATCAGCGCGGGCAGCGACCAGGCGAGGCCGGACAGCGCGGAGCCGCCGAGGAACAGCAGCAGCGCGGCGATCCAGACCCGGCGGGCCCCGAACCGCTCGGTGGCCCAGCCGGTGGCCGGGATGACGGCGGCGAGGCCGAGCATGTAGCCGGTCAGCACCCATTGGACGGAGGTGAGCGGCGCCCCGAAGTCCGCGGCGAGCGTGCGGGTGGCGACGTTGACGGCCGTCGCGTCGATGATCGACATGATGGCGCCGAGCACCACCGCGATGCCGAGCGCGACGAGGCCCCGGTCGAGCTTCTGCGCCGGGTCGGGGGCGGGCGCGGTGAGCGTCGTGGTCATGGCTGTTTCCTCGCATTTCCTCGTTTTCCAGGGAGTCCGGTGGTCAGGCGGGGCGGATGTTGTGGTTGCGGTGGAACACGTTCTGCGGGTCGTAGGCGCGCTTGACCTCGCGCAGCCGCCGCAGGTCGCCGGGCGTGTAGGCGGTGGCCGTCCTGGACGTGTCGTGCAGGAAGTTCAGGAACGAGCCGCCGGTCGCGAACGGGGCGAGTGCCGCGTCGTCGTCTGCGGTGCCGTCGACGGTCAGCGAGAAGGGGACGTCCCGGTGCCCGACCGGGCCCGCGTCCGGCGCGGGACGGGCCATCGCGCCGCCCCAGTGCCGCACCTCGACGCCGGCGGCCCGGGAGCCGGCGATCGCGGCGATCAGCTCGTCCGGGAGGTCGGCGTGCAGGTGGAAGTGGTGGGGCACGGTGCCGCCGAGTGTCTCCGTCTCGGCGTAGGGCATCGTGCGGAAGTCGTCGTGCAGGGCAGGGCCGCCCGCCTCGCGCAGTGAGCGCAACGCGCGCGCGCCGTCCTCGGCGGAGCCGGCGTAGGTCCCGCGCAGCACGACGACCCGTCCGTGGACGGCGTGGTCGGCCAGGGCGACCGAGACCGTCAGTGCGTCCGGGCGGGTGTCGGCCTCGTCCCGGAAGCGGGTGAGCATGTCGGCGGCGCGCTCGGCCGGGAACAGCGCGGTGCCCGCGAACACGGTCGAGACCGGGTGCAACCGGAACTCCAGCGACGTCACCACGCCGAAGTTGCCGCCGCCGCCCCGCAGAGCCCAGAACAGCTCCGGGTGGTGGTCGGCGTCCGCGGTCAGGTAGCTGCCGTCGGCGGTGACGATCCGGGCGCGCAGCAGGTGGTCGGCGGCGAACCCGAACCGGCGCGACAGCGGGCCGACACCGCCGCCGAGCGTGTAGCCGGTGACGCCGACGGACGCGTGCGAGCCGGACAGCGGGGCCAGCCCGAGCGGGGCGGCGGCGGCGATGACCTCGCTCCAGCGGGCCCCCGCCCCGGCGCGGGCGACGCGGCGGGCGGGGTCGACGAGCACGCCGGACATGCCGGACGTCCTCAGCAGCAGCCCCTCGTCCGGCGGGACGACCGTGCCGTGCCCGGTGGCCTGCACGGTCAGCGGCAGGCCCCGCTCGCGGGAGGCGAGGATCGCGGCGCGCACGTCCGCGGGCCCGGTGGCGTCGACGGTCAGCGGCCCGGTCCGGCGGGGGAGGGCGGTGGTGTTCATGATCTCGATCCTTCCGGAGGTTTTTTCTCCACTTACTCGCACCGTAGCACCGACCGGAGGATTTGTCTCCACTTATCGCGGTGAATTGGAGGGAGATCCTCCACATGCTTGCTAGGCTCGGAGCCATGGCGCAGAAGCAGAAGGAGCGGCCGCTGCGGGCCGACGCGCGCGACAACCGCAGGCGGATCCTCGCCGCGGCCGCGGAGGTCTTCGTCGAGCAGGGGCCGGGGGCGCCGCTGGAGGAGATCTCGAAACGCGCGGGCACCGGCATCGCGACGCTCTACCGCCGCTTCCCCGACCGGCCGGCCCTGACCAGGGCCGTCGCCTTGGACGCCCTGGAGCGCACCACCGAGGAGATCAAGCGCGCGCGGGACGAGGAGCCCACGGCCTTCGCCGCCCTCGTCCGCTACATGCACCGCGTCCTGGACATCGGTATCGGCGCCGTCTTCCCCGTCCTCCTGGAGGAGATCCCGTTCGAGGACGAGGACATCGCCGCCGCCCGCGCCGACGGCGTCGCCGTCCTTCAGGACATCGTCGCCACGGCCCAGCGCGACGGCGACCTGCGCCCGGACGTCACCCACGGCGACGTCGGCATGCTGCTGGTCCGGCTGTCGCGCCCGATGCCCGGCCCGGTGCCGCGGGAGGTCGCCGCCGAGCTCGCGCACCGGCACCTCGACCTGATCATCGACGGCCTGCGCGCCGCGCCCGGCCCCCCGTCCGGCCTCGCCGGCCCGGCCCTGACCTTCGCCGACCTCGAGTCCATGGGCGACGATCGGGCCGAGTGAGAGCCCGCCCGCAGTGGGCACAGGGACGGAATGAACATCACAGGCATCATCAGCGCGATCATCATCGGGGCGATCATCGGCGCGCTGGGCCGGCTGCTGCTCCCCGGCCGCCAGCCGATCGGCATCATCCTGACCGTGCTCGTCGGCATCGTCGCCGCGATCGTCGGCACCGCGATCGCCCAGGAGGTAGGCGTCGCGACGACCAACGGCATCGACTGGATCGAACTCGCCTTCCAGGTCGGCCTCGCCGTGCTGGGCGTCGCCGTGGTCGCCGCCCTCCGAGGCCGCCGCAAGTACCGCCGCCGCGCCCCCCGCTGACCCCACCGGCCCCGAACTCCACCGACCGGCCCCGAACTCCACCACCCATCGGCCGTCCGAACCGGCCGCCCCTGGATCGAGGACGGCGCAGGGGGCGGGTGGGCAAGGGTCTGGCCAAAGGCTCGCCAAACGTGAGTCGGCGGACATGAATCTTCGCTCTCATAGTGCACTCGAATCGATGCGAAGAGTCACGTCCGGTCAGGGGGACCGAAATGGTGGGTGGACTCGCGCCCGTGGCGGAGTACGAGCGGTTCCGGCTGCTCAGGAGGCGGTTCCGGCGGGCCGCGGCGGTGGTCGCCACCGCGTTTCTCGGGTGGTACTTCCTCTATGTCGGGCTGGCCGCGTTCGCCCGGGACTTCATGGCGCGGCCGGTGGCGGGGCACGTCAACGTCGCGCTGCTGCTCGGCCTGCTGCAGTTCGCCTCGACGTTCGCGCTCGCCTTCGGGTACGCCGCCTACGCGCGGCGGCGGCTGGACCCGCTGGCCGGTGAGCTGCGGTGACCGGGCGTGCGCTGACGCTCGGGCTGTTCGTCGCGTTCGTCCTGATCACCCTTGCCATCACGCTGTGGGCGCGGGCGCGCACCCGGGGCGCCGACGACTTCTACGCGGGCGGCCGGACGTTCTCCAGCGCGCAGAACGGCGTCGCGCTCGCCGGCGACTACATGTCGGCGGCATCCTTCCTCGGGATCGCCGGGACCATCGCGCTGAACGGCTACGACGGCCTCCTCTTCTCCGTCGGGTTCATGGTGGCCTGGCTGCTGGCGCTGCTCTTGGCCGAGATGCTGCGCAACGCGGGCCGGTTCACGATGGGGGACGTCCTGGCGCGGCGGGTGCGGCGGCAGGCGCCGGTGCGCCGGGCCGCGGCCGTGTCCACCGTGACCGTGTCGGTGTTCTACCTGCTCGCGCAGATGGTCGGCGCGGGCGCGCTGGTGTCGCTGCTGCTCGGCATCCACCGGGGCGAGCGGTTCCTCGGCATGGACGCCGGGACGGCGAAGACCGTCACGATCGTCGCGGTCGGCGCGTTGATGATCTTCTATGTGGCGTGCGGCGGGATGAAGGCGACCACCTGGGTGCAGATCATCAAGTCCGCGCTGCTGCTGGCCGGGGCCACCGTGCTGACCGTGCTCGTGCTCGGCCGGTTCGGGTTCGACCTCGGAGCGCTGCTCGGGTCGGCCGCCGACGCCAGCGGGCGCGGTGAGGAGTTCCTGCGGCCGGGGCTCCGGTTCGGGCAGGACGTCCCCGGCGACCCCTACCAGACGATCGTGAACAAGCTGGACTTCGTCAGCCTCGCGCTGGCGCTCGTGCTCGGCACCGCCGGCCTGCCGCACATCCTCGGCCGGTTCTTCACCGTCCCGGACGGGCGCACCGCCCGCCGGTCGGTGACCTGGGCGATCGGCCTCGTCGGCGTGTTCCACCTGATGACGCCGGCGCTCGGGTTCGGTGCGGCCGCCCTGGTCGGACGGGAGGCGATCACGGCGCAGGACCCGTCCGGCAACACCGCCGCGCCGCAGCTCGCGCAGGCCGTCGGGGAGCACGTCGGCGGCCGGGCGGGCGGCGAGGTGCTGCTGGCGTTCATCGGCGCGGTGGCGTTCGCGACGATCCTCGCGGTCGTGTCGGGGCTGGTGCTGGCGTCGTCGACGTCGCTCGCGCACGACTACTTCGGGCAGGTGCTGATGCTCGGCCGGCCGCGCGAGTCGCAGGAGGTGGCGGTCGCGCGGTTCGCGGCGCTGCTGGTCGGCGCGCTCGCGATCGTCCTCGCGGTCGCGGCGCGGAACCTGAACGTGGCGTTCCTCGTCGCGCTGGCGTTCGCGATCGCGGCGGCGGCGAACGTCCCGGTGATCGTGCTGTCGCTGTTCTGGCGGCGGTTCAACGGGACCGGGGTCGTCGCCGGCGTCTACGGCGGCCTGACCGCCTCGCTGGTGCTGGTCGTCCTGTCGCCCGTGGTGTCCGGGAAGACCGATCCGGCGACGGGGGAGAGCCTGTCACTGCTGCCCGCGGGCATCGACTTCCACCTGTTCCCGCTGGAGAACCCCGGGCTGGTGTCGATCCCCATCGGGTTCGCGTGCGCGGTCGCCGGGACCCTCCTCGGACGCGAAGAGGCCGACACCGGCCGCTACGACGACCTGACCGTCCGGGCGCTCACCGGAGCGGGCGCGCACTGAAGGCAGCCCGTGTGGCGCTGACCGGCCGTGACGGCGACAGGCCCGTACCGGTGCGGGCACTGCCGTCCGGAGGTGTGGGCGGGTTAACATTCCGGTCCGCCCTCCTGTTACCGCTGAGTACGGGACGCCTGGCGGGACGGGGCGGCCGGGCGCGCCCGCACCGTCCGGGCCAGGGGTTCAATGTGCCGAGTGCACGGGCGGAGCCCGGTTCGCGTGGCAGAATGTCAGCCGCCGTGGAGCGCGGCGGTGTGCCGGAGGGAGGTGCGGCGGCGTGTCCGAAGCCGGTCGACGCCGTCCGGGACTCACCCGACCGGTCCTCGTCCCGCGCGGGCTCGGTGCCCGGGCGACCGCGGCCCTCACCGTCCTCACCCTTGGGGCGGCCGTGGCCGTGCCGGTGGCGATGGTCTCCGGCGGGGAGCGGGAGGCCGGGCGCAGCGCCGCCGCCGGAGCCGCGGCCGGGCCGCTCGTCGGCGCGCCGACCGACCAGATCCGGTCGCGCGAGTGGCACCTGAAGGCCCTGCGCGCGCAGAAGGCGTGGAAGTACTCCCGGGGACGCGGCGTCACCGTCGCCGTCCTTGACACCGGCGTCGACGGCGGCCACCCCGACCTCAGCGGCCGCGTCGTCGACGGCCCCGACCTCACCGGCGGCGTCCGGAGCCCCGGCAGCCGCTACTGGGGCCTGCACGGGACGTCCATGGCCAGCATCATCGCCGGCCACGGGCACGGCCCCGGGCTCCAGCAGGGGATGATGGGCGTGGCGCCGCTCAGCCAGATCCTGTCCGTGCGCGTCACGCTCGAGAACGACGACCCGCTGCGGCAGGACAACGGCGCCCAGTCCGGCACCGGCGAGCACGACGCCGTCGCCCAGGGCATCCGCTACGCCGTCGACCACGGCGCCGGCATCATCAACATGTCGCTCGGCGGCGGGCGCCAGTTCTACAACGGCACCAAGTCCCAGGAGGACGCGATCCGGTACGCGCTCTCCAAGGGCGTCGTGCTGATCGCCTCCGCCGGCAACGACGGCTCGGGCGCCAACCGCAAGAACTTCCCCGCCGCCTACCCGGGCGTGATCGCCGTCGGCGCGCTCGACCGCCGGCTGCGGCTCTGGAAGGACAGCAACCGCCGCTCCCGCGCCGCCGTGTGCGCGCCGGGCGTCGACATCGTCAGCGCCGACGCCAGCAACGGCTACGTCGTCGGGACGGGCACGAGCGCGTCCTCGGCGATGGTCGCCGGGGTCGCCGCGCTCATCAAGTCCCGCTACCCGAAGCTGTCCCCGGCCGAGGTCAGGCGGGCGCTCATCCAGGGCTCCCCGGCCCGTCCCGGCTCGCCGACCGGTTCGCCGACCTGCCGCGGGACGGTCGACGCGGTCCGCGCGCTGGTCGCCGCGCACAACATCAACAAGACCTCCAGCGGGCCGGTGGAGACACCGCCGCCGCCCGCGCCCACCCCGGCGCCGGTCGCGGAGTCCCCAGCGCGGGACGTCGGCGTCCTGCTCCCGCTCGTCCTCGGCGGCGGGGGGCTGCTCGTCGCCGTCGGGCTGGTGCTCGGCTGGCGGCAGCGGCGCCGCCCGGAGGAGGACGTCGAGGAGACCGACGCCGTCCCCGACTACGGCCTGCCGCCCGCGCCGCGCGAGCCCGTCGCCGTCCCGGCGGCCGCGCCCGTCTCGGCCGGGCCCGCCGCCGCCGACCCCGGGTTCGCCCCGGTCAACGTGCCGCTCTGGCAGAACACGGAGGCGTACCAGGGCCCGCCGCTGGCACCGGAGATCCCGCCGCGCCTCGGCATGTCCTGGGACGAGCGCGAGGACGGGCGCGACGCCGGACGCGAGGCAGGGCGCGAGGAGGGGCGGCAGGACGAGCCCTGGGACGGGCACCGGGACGAGCATCAGGACGGGTACGCGGAGCCCGGCGGTGCGGCGTCCGGTCCCGAGCCCTTCGAGGTGCCGCTCCCGCCGACCATCGAACCGAAGCCGCCCATCATGCGGCACGAGATGCGCCCGTTCCTGCCCGGCGAGTTCGCGTCCAACGGCACCAACGGCCACGACCCGCTGAACGGGAACGACCCGCTGAACGGGAACGGCTCGCTGAACGGGAACGGCTCGGGCGGCGGGCAGCACGCGAACGGCCGGCACGCCGGGGGCCGCCACGCCGCCGGCGTGGACGACGGCGAGACCGACGGCACCGGCCTGGACGGCACGGGCCTGGAGGGCGCCGGTCTGGAGGGCACCGGCCTGGACGGGGCCGTCCCGGACGACCCGCCTCTCGACGACGCCGACTGGGAGGAGTTCCGGCGCGGGGCCCTCGGCCCGCTCGCGGCGCCGGAGGACCCGCCCGCTCCGCCCGCTGCGGTATCCCCGGAGCCGCTCGACGACGTCCTCCCGCCGCCCGTACCTCCGCTGGAGGACGAGCCCGCGGACGGCCACCCGCAGGCGGCCGCGGACGACGACCGCCCGCACGGACGGCGCTCCCGGCACGCGCGCCCCGCCGAGGACGAGGACTACCGGCCCCCCTGGTGGTGAGCGCGGCGTCCGGTGGCGGTCGCGGTACTCCGGGGGGCGTAGCGCGGGTGTCTCCGGCGGGCCGATGCGGCACCCCGGACCTCTCGCCGAGCATCGACGTATCCGCACAGGAAGGGTCGATGAACCATGATGACGACACTGACGGCACAGGCGGCGCAGGTCGCGGCGATGCACCCGGGCGGCTGGCAGGACGGGGACGCGCCCGCCTTCTGGCCGGTCTTCCCGATCACGTTCGGCCTGTTCTGGCTGGCCGTGCTGGGGGCCGTGTTCTACCTGATCCGCCGCCGCACCGGCAGCGGGGCCGGGGGCGCGGCGGCCGCGGCGTCCGACCCGCTCGCCAAGGCGCGCTCGGTGCTCGCCGAGCGGTTCGCCCGCGGCGAGATCGACGAGGACGAGTACCTCCGGCGCACGTCCGCGCTGCACAACTCCGACTGACCGCCGCCCCGTCCCGCCGGGGGCGACGCCGCCGACCAGGCCCCCGCCCGGTCGGCGGTTCAGTCTGCGGCGGTTCGGTGGGCGGCCGCCAAGTCGCCGGGGTTCAGTCGGCGGCGGCCTCTTCGAAGATCCGGCCGATGCCGTCGGAGTACTCCGGCGCCCGCGCGGCGGCGTCGGCGAAGCGGGACAGCAGCCGGGCGAACTCGGCGCGCTCGTCCGCCGACCAGCCCGCCATCAGGGCGTCGAGGTAGTCGCGGCGGGACCGGTCGGCGACCCGCTTGACGCGCTGCCCGGCCTCGGTCAGCCCGAGGTTGGCGCGGCGCGCGTCGACGGGGGAGGGGCGCCGCGACACCAGCCCGGCGTCGATGGCGTGCCCGACCAGCCGGCTCGCGGTGGACGGGTCGATCTCCAGCCGCTCGGCGACGGCGCCGACCGTCACCTCGCCGGGCCGCCCGGCGGAGTCCTCCGGCGGACCCGCGGCACTGAGGGCGGCGACGGCGTTCACCACCATGAGGTTGGACAGCTGGAGCGGCCGGCCGTCCGCGCAGGCGGACGTCTGGGCGCGGATCCGCCGCATGAGGTCGGGTTTGGCCCACACGCGGCGCAGGTGGAACAGCGCCATCGCGATGTCGGCGAGCGCGGGATCGTGGGCGTGCTCGTCGGGAGCCCCGTCCGCCGCCGTGCTCGCTCCGGGGTCCGGTGCTGCGTCCGGTGACCCGGGCGGCATCGGGGCGTCCGGCTCGGCGGGCCGTCCCGTCGCGGGGGTCTCCGTCGCCATGCAGGTCTCCGTTCGCGAAGTCGGACGCCGGACGTTCGGAACTCCCCACTCTAACGTATGTAGTCTGCATATGATCGGGATTCCTGCGACAGGTGTTCCGGCCGAGACACGCGGTGCGATGGAGCCGCAGGTGAAGCGGGATGTGATGCACTGAACCACCGGCCCCGTTCGCGCCGAACCACCGGAACTTGTCGGCTCGGACGCGTAGCATGGCACCCGCCCGAACCCGGACGACCCGGGATCAGTAACCACAGAGGGGACCTGATGCGAGCGGCGAACGCCCCCGGTGACCCCCGCGGTGACGTCCCCCCACAGGACGGAAGCATGGACGATGGCCGACCCCCGCGACCGCTGACCGACGACGCCCCGCTCGGCGGCGGGCCCGGTGACGGGCTCGACGGCGAGTCCGCCGGCGAACTCGACGACGAGGGCGGGGCGGACGCCGCCGCCTTCCCCGCCGGCCGCCTCTCCGACCGCGAACGGCGGATCCTCGCCTTCGAGCGGCAGTGGTGGAAGTACGCCGGCGCCAAGGAGCAGGCCATCCGCGAGCTGTTCGACATGTCGGCGACGCGGTACTACCAGCTCCTGAACATCCTGATCGACCGGCCCGAGGCGCTCGAGTGCGACCCCATGCTCGTCAAGCGCCTGCGCCGGATGCGGTCGCAGCGGCAGCGCAGCCGCGCCGCGCGCCGACTCGGCATCCGGCCCTGAGCCGACCACACTGGGTGGCGTGAACTCTCCTCCCCGCTCCGTGACGGACGCCGGCGCCGCCGGCCTCGACGCGATCCGCGCGAACCCGGCCGGGGCCGTGCTCGGCTTCGACTTCGACGGCACGCTGGCGCCGATCGTGGCCGACCCGGCCGCGGCGCGGGCCCACCCCGGCGCCGCCCCCGCGCTCGCCCGGCTGGCCCCGCTGGTCGGCGCGGTGGTGATCATCACCGGCCGGCCCGCGGCCGTGGCCGTCGAGTACGGCGGACTGGCGGGCATCGACGGGCTCGTCGTCCTCGGCCAGTACGGGCTCGAACGCTGGGAGTCCGGCGAGCTGACCGAGCCGGAGCCGCCGCCGGGCGTCGCCGAGGCGCGCGCGAAGCTGCCCGGCGTCCTCGCCGCCGCGGGCGCCCCGCCGGAGACCTTCGTCGAGGACAAGGGCCAGGCCCTCGCCGTGCACACGCGGCGCTGCGCCGAACCAGAGGTCGCGCTCGAACGGCTCCGGAGCATCCTCGCCGCGCTCGCCGAGCGGACCGGGCTCACCGTGGAGCCGGGACGGCTCGTCCTCGAACTGCGCCCGCCCGGCATGGACAAGGGCAAGGCGCTCCGCTCGTTCGTCGACGGCCTCGGCGCCCGCCCGTCCGCGGTGCTGTTCGCCGGTGACGACCTCGGCGACCTCGCCGCGTTCGACGCCGTCGACGCGCTGCGCGGCGAAGGGGTGCCCGGCGTGCTGGTGTGCAGCGGGTCGGCGGAAGTCACCGCGCTGGCCGAGCGCGCGGACGTGGTGGTCGACGGCCCGGCCGGGGTGGTCGGCATGATCGACGGACTGGCCGGCGACCTGTCCTGACCCCATCCGGCCATCGGCTTGTCGGTGAGGTGACAAGTGCGATGACCAGCTTTGTCGTATCTCGCGCGACTCCGCGGGCACCCATAGACCAAAGGTGCAATTAGGTAAAAATATGGTGAACTGCGATACGCGTGGTTCACGGGGGACCGCGCGAGGACAGGGGAGGCTTGACGGTGGACACGAAACCGGGAGTCCCGCGCGTTCCGGGCGGCGGCGCACTGCACACGCCCGCCCACGGCCTCCCCAAGGCCACTCCGCGGGAGGGGACGCCCGTGCGGCCGCCCGGCGCCCCGGTCCCGCCGGGCGCGCCGAACCGGCCCATCGTCCGGACGCCGCCCGCCGCCGAAGGGCCGCCGAGCGTGTGGGGCAAGCCCCCCGCCGCACCCCCTGCCGCCGTGCCCCGTCCGGCTGCCGCACCCCCCGCTGCCGGCTCGCCGGCCGCGCCGGTGGAGCCCGCCCCTCCGTGGCCGGGCGGCGCGGGGAACGCGCTGGTCGGGGATGCGGAATGGGCCGGGGTGCCCGAGGCGCAGGAGGCCTACTCGCGGCGCGAGGAGCGGTCGTCCACGACCGGGCCGATGGGCGTGCGCGAGACGAGCGGCGTGCAGGTCCGGCTCGGGCCGCGGGAGCGGGCGCGGGAACGGGCGCGCGAGCGGCGGGCGAACGGCGGGGCGGGGCGCCGCAGCGGCCTCGTCGCGGCGGGCGTGCTCGTGCTGGCCGCGCTCGTCACGGCCGGCCTCGTGCTGACGCCCGGATCCGGTGACGACGGCGGCACCGGCACCGGCACCGCACCGTCCGGCGGAGAGCAGCCGCCCGCGGGCACCGGCGAACTGCCCACCGCCGGGAAGCCGATCACGGTCGGCACCGCCGACGGCTCCCAGTACAAGATCGCGGCCGTGTCGGACGGGGTCAGCGGCGGTCTGGAGACGGCGTCGCAGTCGCCGCCGTCGGGGACGTCGTTCGCCTACATCGAGTACATCCTCAGCAACCCGACGCAGAAGCAGGTCCTGCTCGACTTCCCCGGCGACGTGTTCGTCAAGCGGAACCTCATCGCGGCGAACGCGCGCGGGCGGTGCATGCCGCAGGCGGGCGTCCCCGAGGACATGTGCACGCCGCCGACCAAGAGCCAGGTCGTCCGCCACCTCTCTGGCGGCGCGCTGGTCGCGGGGGACGGGGGCGACAAGTACATGCCGCCGGGCTCGGCGTTCCTGGTGCGCGCCACGGTGGACGTCCCGGTCGACCGCGGCATCAAGCGCTCGGACATGGGCCTGTACGTGTGGAAGCAGCTCTACATGGCCGACCAGCTCGCCAAGCAGGCGCCCTTCCCGCGCAAGGAGTGAACGCGAAACCGCCGCGGCCCGGTTCGGGTCGCGGCGGTTCCTGTGGTGCGGGGGTCACCCGCCACTGCGGTCACTCGGCTTCGGGGTCGTCGGCGAGGATCCCGTAGAGGCGGCGGCGGGCGTCGTTGACGACGTCCAGCGCACGCGCCTTCTGGGCCTCACTGCCGACCGCCATCACCTGGTGGAGTGCTCCCATCAGCTGGCCGACGGCCTCGCGCCCGCGCAGGACGTTCTCTCCGGCGGCTTCGGTGACCTCGTCCCAAGGGGCGGTGGTCTGCGCCGACGCCTCCTCGCGGCCGGTGTCGGTGAGGGAGAACAGCCGCTTGCCGCCCTGCTCCTCGCTGCTGACCAGGCCCTCGTCCTCCAGCATCTGGAGGGTCGGGTAGACCGAGCCGGGGCTCGGCCGCCAGACGCCGCCGGTGCGGCCGTCCAGCTCCTGGATCATCTCGTAGCCGTGCATGGGGCGCTCGGCGAGCAGGGCGATCAGCGCCGCCCGGACGTTGCCGCGCCGGGTGCGCCGGCCGCGGCCGCCGCGGCCGCGGTGACCGGGCCCCGGGCCGCCGGGGCCGAATCCGGGTCCGCCCGGACCGAAGCCCGGACCGCCGGGGCCCCACGGGCCGAAGGGTCCGCCGCGGCGCCGGCGGGCCTGGGGACCCCAGAAGCCGCCGCGCCCCCGCATCGGGTGCTCGTGGATCGTGTGCTCGTGCATCGCTTCTCCTTAGTAATGATCGGTTGCGATGCATTAACGATATATCGGAAACATGTCGCATGCAACCCCCGAGGCGGGAGCGCATGCGAACGCGCCCCGCGAGGCGTTCCTCGCGGGGCGCGTTCCAGGAGATGAGAGGCGCGCGGGCGGCGCGCCGGGATCAGGCCAGCGCCGGGATCAGGCCAGGGCCGGGGTCAGGTCAGGGGCCGGTGACCTTCAGCTGGTCGAGGATGTCCTTGGTGGCCTGCCGGTCGTCGGTCTCCTTGACCCTGATCCACAGGCCGAACTTGCCGGTCTTGTCCTTGAGGCCGACCTCCGTGACCGACGGCGTGCCGACCTTGCAGGCGGTGAAGCTGGTGATCGTCCCGCTGAGGGCGCCGTCCGGCGTCGTGTAGTTCTCCGGCGCGGCCTTCGTGCACTGCGGATGAGCGGCCGCGCTCGGCGGCGGAAGCTGGCCGGGACGCAGGTCCGTGGTGACGCCGATGAAGACGCCCGGGCCCTTGCCGTTGCCGAGGAACGCCGCCTTGTCCGGGGTCGCGCGCAGCACCGGCCGGGCCTGCGGGTCGTTCAGCCCGACGGTCGACGGCGACCACGTCTCCTCCTGGCCCTTCGGCCACGCCTTCGGCACCGCGGTCTTGATCTTGCCCGCGGTGTCGGAGACGGCGACGAAGTCCTTCGGGACGGCCGGCGGCTTCTTGTCGTCCTTGTCCTCCTTGCCGTCCCCGCCGGAGAACAGCATGCCGAGCGTCAGCCCGCCGACGAGCGCGACCGCCAGCACGACCACGGTGATGATCAGCGGCGTGAGGAACTTCTTCGGCGCGCCGCTGCCACCCGGCCCGCCGGCGCCGCCGCCTCCGAGACGGCTCATCAGGCCGCCGCCCTGCTTGCCACCGGGCCCCTGCCCCTGACCCTGGACCGGAGGGGGCGCCTGGAAACCCGTGGGCGGTGGCGGGCCGCCGTAGGGGCCGGGCGGGGGCCCGCCCATCGGCTGGCCTGGACCACCGCCGCCCTGCGGGCCGGGGCCGCCGCCCTGCGGATACCCCTGGGGGCCGCCGCCCTGGCCTTGGGGGCCGCCGCCGCCCTGCGGGGGCGGCTGGGTCGGGAAGACAGCCGTCTTGTTGTCATCGCCCTGCGGCGGCCCCTGCTGGTAGGAGGCCGTGCGGTCATTGGCGTTGTCGGGGGGCGTGGGCACCTCGGGCTGCCCGAACGGGACGGCGCGTCCGCCCGGCTCGTCCACGATCGTCTGCTCCCCGCCCGGCTGCGGGCGCGGCGGCCGGCGCATCTCGGACGTGCGGACGTCGTCCTCCACGGGCTGGTCGAACCGCGTCTGCATGTCGGCCGGGCCCGCCTGCCCCGCGCCGGGGCCTGCGGCGGCGCCGGGGCCGGGCGCGGGCGGACGCGCCAGGGAACCGTCCCGGTAGAAGTCCTGCACGGTGGCGTCCGCGTCGATCCGCGGGTTCTGCGGCCCCGGCCCCGGCACGGGCGCGGGCTGGGCGGGCTGTGCGGATTGGGCCGAAGGCGCGGCCGGTGCCGGGGGCGCCGTCGTCGGGCGCAGCGTCGACAGGGCCTCCGCGAACGCCTCCGCGGTCGGCCAGCGCTTCTCCCGCTCCACCTCCAGCGCCCGCATGATGACCTGGTCGAACGCCGGGGGCAACCCCTCGCGCAGCTCGCTCGGCGGCGACTTGACCGGGGCCGGGCCCGGGGCCCGTCCGGTGATCATGTGGTAGGTCAGCGCGCCGAGGCCGTACACGTCGGCGCGGACGTCCAGCCCGCCGCCGAACCGCGCCTGCTCCGGCGACATGTAGCCGGGGGTGCCGACCGGCAGCGTGAACGCCCCCGACGCGTGCGCCAGGGCCTTGGCCAGGCCGAGGTCGGCGATGAGCAGCTTCTCGCCGCCGTCCGGCGTCGACTGGAACAGCACGTTGGACGGCTTCAGGTCCCGGTGGATCACCCCGAGCGTGTTGATCACCTCGACGCCGTAGGCGATCTGCTCGGCCAGCGCCACCACGTCGCTGACCGGAAGTGGCCGCTCCCGCATGCGGTCGCCGAGCGTCCCGCGGTCGGCGTACGACATGACGAAGTAGGGGCGCCCGTCCGGCAGCTCCCCGATGTCATGGACGCGGACGAGCCGCTCGGAGTCGGCGCGGCGCAGGATCCGGGCCTCCTCCAGGAAGCGGTTGCGCACGTCCAGATCGTCGATCAGATTGCTGTTCAGGACCTTGATGGCGACCTGGGACTCCAGGGCGTCGTCGTGTCCCAGCCACACCGAGGCGAACGCCCCCGAACCCAGGACGCGATCGATTCGGTAACGGCCTACAGCTGGTGGGAAAGACACTCCCGTATCATCCCAGCAAACGGGGTGAGCCCGCGAACGAGCAATGAGGCGGCATGGCATTCGACGAGAGGACCGAGGAGCTGGCCGTGAGGGCCGCCCAGGGCGACCAGGGCGCGCTCAACGAGCTCCTCCGCAAGATCGAGCCGGACGTGCTGCGGCACAGCTCGCGGTTCCTGCCCTGCCGGCAGGACGCCGAAGAGGCCTGCCAGGACGCGCTGCTCCAGGTCGCCCGCAACATCCACCGGTTCGAGGGCCGGTCGCGGTTCAGCACCTGGCTGCACGTGGTCGTCGCCAACTCCGCGCGCTCCACCTACCGGTCCCTGAAGCGGCGCTCGGTCGAGCAGGCCGGCGAGCTGCCCCAGCAGCGCCCCGACCCCCGCCGCACCAGCGTCATCGCCGGGTCCCGGGTCGACATCCTCGACGCCATGGAGGACCTGGAGGCCCGCAAACCCGACCTCATCCAGGCCCTCGTCCTGCGGGACGTCTCCCAGCTGGAGTACGCGGAGATCGCCGAGCAGCTCAAGCTCCCGCTCGGCACGGTCAAGTCCCGCATCCACGAGGCGCGCAAGCAGGTCAGGCAGACGTTGGGCGAGTCCTACACCTGACGGGCGCACCTGACGGGCGGCACCGCGGGCCGCCCCGGACCGCGCCTCCCGGCAGGCCCGTCAAGGGTCGGTCATCGGCCGGTCACGGTGCGTCAAGAACGCAGGCCGGGGCATGTGCGCGTCCACCAGCATGCGGTGCATGCCATCAGGACCGGCCTCCCGCCACGACCGCCCGATCTTCGTCCTCGGCTGCGCCCGCTCGGGCACGACGCTGCTGCGGCTCATGCTCCACTCGCACCCGCGCATCGCGATCCCCGGCGAGACGAAGTTCGTCCTCCCCGCCTACACGGGACGGTGCGATTTCGGTGACCTCGCGGACAGTGAGAACAGGCGCGCCCTCGCAAAGTGGATCACGGGCGACCGGTCGACCAAGGTGCACACCCTCGGGCTGGACGCCGACGCGGTCATCGACGAGATCGTCGCCGGGCCGCCCACCCTCGGCTCCGCGATCGGCACCGTCTTCCGCGCCTACGCGCGGCTGCACGGCAAGCCGCGCTGGGGCGACAAGCGGCCGAGCTACGCCCGGTACGCGGGCGCGCTGCTGCGGATGTTTCCGGACGCGCAGTTCGTCCACCTCGTCCGGGACGGCCGGGACTGCGTCGCCTCGCTGCTGGAGATGCCCTGGTACGACGGCGACGTCCACCACGCGGTCTCGCTCTGGCGGGAGACGATCGACCAGGGCCGCCGGCTCGCCCACCGCCTCGGCCCCGACACCTACTACGAGCTGCAGTACGAGCGGCTCGTCGCCGACCCCGCCGACGAGCTGGCGCGGCTCTGCGGATTCCTCGGCGAGGACTTCGACCCGGTGATGACGCATCCCGACGAGCTGGCGCGGCGGACCGTCCCGTCCCGCAAGCGGTGGCACGGCCGGACGCACGACGCCGTCAACACCGGCCGCGTCGGGTCGTGGGCGGAGCGCCTCGACCCCTGGGAGATCAGCCTGGCGGAGGCCGCGTTCGGGGAGCGGCTCGCCGAATACGGCTACGAGCCGAGCGGCCTGCCGAAGCCGCCCGCGTCCCAGCTCGCCCACTTCGCCCGCGTCAGCGCCCACCGCCGGATGGCGCAGAGCAAGGACGCGCTGCGGGAGCGCTGGAAGCAGCGCCACGAGCCGAACCCGGTCGAATGCCGGCTGGCCGCCGAGACGTCCCCGAGCGCCACCTGAAACGGGCGTGCGGCGGGAGGCGTCAGTCGAGGGCGGCGAGCTGGTCGGCGAACCAGCGCTGCGGCGGGAGCGCCGACGCGGCCGCGGCCAGGCGGGCGCAGCGCTCGGCGCGCAGACCGCGGGGCATCAGCAGCGCCTGGTGCAGGGTCTCCGCCGTCTGCGACACGTCGTACGGGTTCACAATCAGGGCGTCTTCCGACAGTTCGGAAGCGGCCCCCGCCTCCCGTGACAGCACGAGCGTGCACCCCTGCTCCGACAGGACGGGCCCTTCCTTCGCGACCAGGTTCATGCCGTCCCGGATGGGGTTGACCAGCAGGACGTCGGCGAGGCCGTAGGCGGCGAGCGACCGCGGATAGTCGTCGTTCACCTGCAGGATCAGCGGATCCCAGTCGGCCGTGCCGAACTCCTCGGTGATCTGCGCGGCCATCCGCTGGACGGCCGCGGTGTACTCGCGGTACTCGGGCAGGTCGTAGCGGGACGGATAGGCGAACGCCAGGTGCACGACGCGCCCGCGCCACTCGGGATGGTTGACGAGCATCTCGCGGTAGGCGGCCAGGCCGCGCACGATGTTCTTCGACAGCTCGGTCCGGTCGATCCGCACGATGAGCTGGCGGTCGCCCACCTGCTCCCTCAGCGCGCGCGCCCGCTCCACCACGTCCTGCTGGGCAGCGCGCTTGCGCAGCGCCGCCTCGTCCACCCCGAGGCCATGGACGCCCACGTGCGTGGTGTGGCCCCCGCAGGTGACGGTCCGGGCCGACCGGTCGACGCGCGCACCCGGGAGCAGTTCGCAGCAGTCGAGGAACGCCGACGCCCACCGCTCGGTGAGGAACCCCGCGTGGTCCGCGCCGAGTATGCCCAGCAGGACCTGCGTCCCGATGTCGTCCGGCAGCAGCCTGAAGTACTCGGGCGGTGCCCAAGGCGTATGGGAGAAGTGGACGATCCTCAGATCGGGCCGCCGCTCCCGCAGCATCCGCGGGGCGAGCGACAGGTGGTAGTCCTGGATCGCGGCCTTCGCGCCATGGGCGGCGTCCCGCGCCAAGGCGTCGGCGAAGGCCGCGTTGTACGCCTCATAGGACTGCCAGTCGCGCCGTGCACGAGCGTCGAAATGCGGGCTGCGCGGGGTGTCGTACAGCAGATGGTGGACGAACCACAGCGTCGAGTTGGCCACGCCGTTGTACGCACGGTCGAAGGTCGCCGCCGGGATGTCGAGCATCCGCACGGCGGCGCCACCGGTGTCGTAGCCCGCCAGGTCTATGCGGCCGTCCGGTGAACGGCGGGCAGCCGCCCGATCGCCTTCACCGAGGCTCGCGCACACCCACAGCACGTCCGCGGTAGAAGAAGACGGCTCCGCCTGCTGCGCGGGACGCGGCGGCCCTGGGTCGCGCGGGGCGCCCGTGACGGCCGCCAAGCCCGACACCAGCCCGCCCCCACCGCGCCGCATGGCCAGTTCCCCGTCCTCCGACAGCGAGAACGACACAGGGCCTCGGTTGGACGCCACCAGCACTTGGCTCATAGGGGCAGGGTCTCAGTTGCGACGCAGGCGCTCCACAGTGACCCGCGTGGTTTCCGCCACGGACGCCAAACCCCGCCGCCGCGGCCGGATCCGGCGCGATTAGCCGGAGAGGCGCGGGGTAACCGGGCCGCATGAGCAGGTCCGAGACGACGAAGACCGTGCTCGTCGCCGGAGCGGCCAATCTCGTCCTCGCGATCGTCAAGCTGATCGCCGGCCTGCTGGCCGGGTCGAGCGCGATGCTCGCCGAGAGCGCCCACTCCGTGGCGGACACCCTCAACCAGTCCTTCCTCCTCGCCTCGCTGCGGCGCAGCGAGCGACCCCCCGACCGGCGGCACCCCTTCGGCTACGGCAACGAGCGGTACGTCTGGTCGCTGCTCGCCGCGTTCGGCATCTTCATCGCCGGAGCCGGATTCTCGATCTTCGAGGGCATCCTGACCATGACCGGTCACGGCGGCACCGGCACCGCGGTGTGGCTCGCCTACGCCGTCCTGGCCCTCGCCGCCGTGCTGGAGGGCGCGTCCTGGATACGCGCCTTCTACCAGGCACGCAAGGAGACCCGCGAGAACGGCCGCGACCTCGTCGAGCACGTCCGCAGGTCGCCCGACCTGACGTTCAAGACCGCGCTGTTCGAGGACAGCGCCGCCATGGTCGGTCTCGCCCTCGCCGCCGGCGGGCTGGTGCTGCGGCAGCTGACCGGGTCCGAGTTCTGGGACGGGCTCGCGTCCGTCCTCATCGGCGTGCTGCTCGCCGGGCTCGCGCTGCTGATCGGCCGGGAGAGCTCGGTGCTGCTCATCGGGCGCGCCGCCGACCCCAACGACCAGCGCGTGATCCGCGCGGAGATCCTCCGCGCGCCCGGCGTGACCGGCGTGGACGAACTGCTGACCATGCACTTCGGTCCCGAGCAGCTGCTCGTCGCGGCCAAGGTCCACTTCTCCGACGCGATCAGCGCCGACCAGGCCGAGGACGTCGCCGGCGAGATCGACCGGCGGCTCCGCGAGCGGATCCCGATCATCCGGCACGTGTTCCTGGACCCGACCCAGCGGCCCACCCGCAAGGGATCGGCGGCGTGATCAAGACCTCAGCCGGGTACCGTCTCAACCACTGGACCCGCCTGTCTGGCATCCGGTCAGTTCATGTAAAGTCACGCATACGAGTTCAAAGCACTCGTGACCACAACTGAATACCGCTCATCCAGAGGGGTGGAGGGACCGGCCCTGTGAAGCCCCGGCAACCACCCGGCTGAGGCGCGTCGCGATCCTGCGAGGCCGGCCGGGAGATGGTGCCAACTCCGGCCTGCGACCAAGGTGGCGCAGGGAAGATGGGGAGAAAGGCCTCGCTTCATGGCACTCACGCCTGCCACAGACCTCGGACCCGCGACCGCGCTCGTCTGCCGCGAATGCGGCACCACCCGCGATCTCGGCCCCTTCTACGCCTGTGAAGAGTGTTTCGGCCCCCTGGAGATCGCCTACGACTTCCGGGGCGTCAGCCGGGAGTCCATCGAGTCCGGGCCCCGCAGCATCTGGCGGTACCGGGGGCTGCTGCCCGTCCCGGCGAACGTCGCCGACACCCCGAACACCGAGCCCGGCCTGACCCGCCTCGTCCGCGCCGACAACCTCGCCGAGAGCCTCGGCCTGCAGAGCCTGTGGGTGAAGGACGACAGCGGCAACCCGACCCACTCGTTCAAGGACCGCGTCGTCGCCGTCGCGCTCGCCGCCGCCCGCGAACTCGGCTTCAAGGTGCTGG
The DNA here is from genome assembly GCF_900188445.1 of Actinomadura meyerae. Lineage (GTDB taxonomy): Bacteria > Actinomycetota > Actinomycetes > Streptosporangiales > Streptosporangiaceae > Spirillospora > Spirillospora meyerae. The sequence goes on along the minus strand of NZ_FZOR01000065.1, from coordinate 7,187 downwards.
CCTGCCCGTCCACCGGCAACCTCGCCAACGCGGTCGCCGCCGCCGCGGCCCGCGCCGGGATCCGCAGCGCGGTGTTCGTGCCGTCCGACCTCGAAGCCCAGAAGATCATCACCACCGCCGTGTACGGCGGGACGTTCGTGACCGTCGACGGCAACTACGACGACGTCAACCGGCTCGCCTCGGAGATCGCCGGGGAGCAGGACGACTGGGCGTTCGTCAACGTCAACGTCCGGCCGTACTACGCGGAGGGCTCCAAGACGCTCGGCTACGAGATCGCCGAGCAGCTCGGCTGGCGGCTCCCGGACCAGATCGTCGTCCCGGTCGCGTCCGGCTCCCAGCTCACCAAGATCGACAAGGCGTTCCAGGAGCTGATCAAGCTCGGCCTGGTCGAGGACCGCCCGTACCGCGTGTTCGGCGCCCAGGCCGCCGGCTGCGACCCGGTCGCCGCCGCGTTCAAGGCCGGGCACGACGTCGTCCGCCCGGTGAAGCCCGACACGATCGCCAAGTCCCTCGCCATCGGCAACCCCGCCGACGGCCCCTACGTCCTGGACGTCGCCCGCCGCACCAACGGCGCCGTCGAGGACGTCACCGACGCCGAGGTCGTCGAGGGCATCCGCCTCCTCGCCCGCACCGAGGGCATCTTCGGCGAGACCGCCGGCGGCGTCACCGTCGCCACCCTCCGCAAGCTGATCGACGCCGGCACCCTCGACCCCGCCGCCGAGACTGTGATCATCAACTCCGGGGACGGCCTGAAGACCTTGGACGCCGTCGCCCCGGTCGTCGCACCGTCCGCGAACATCGCCCCGTCCCTGGAGGCGTTCCGCGCCGCCGGCCTCGCCTGAGAGAAGGAGAACCATGAGCGTTTCCGTGCGCATCCCGACGATCCTGCGGACCTACACCGGCGGCGAGTCCGAGGTGAAGGCGGAGGGCGCGACCCTCCGCGCCGTGGTCGCCGACCTGGAGGCGAGCTACGCCGGCATCTCCGCCCGCATCCTGGACGACGCCGGCAAGATCCGCCGCTTCGTCAACGTCTACGTCGGCGACGAGGACGTCCGCTTCGCCGACGGCCTCGACACCGCCACCCCCGACGGCGCGCAGATCTCGATCATCCCCGCCGTCGCCGGCGGCTGACGCCCGCCCGCCGCCCGGTCCCGTCCGCACGGGACCGGGCGCGGGTCTACGATGGCGCGGTGCCAGCGGAACTGATCAACCTCGCGGACGACCTCGGAAACAGCGTCGCGCTACGGGTGACGGGCCAGGAGAACGGCGGCCTCACCGGCGAGATAGAGGTCGGCAGCTATTTCGTCAGCGGCAGCGTGAAGACGTGGCTGGACGCCGAAGACCTCACCGCCTGGGAGAAGGTCCTCGACTCGCTGGCAGAGGGAAACACCGAAGCCGCCTGGCGCGAAGGCCAGCGCGCCACCGAAATCCACCTGGAAGTAGACGACCACGACCGCGTGCACGTCGCCGTGGTCGACGCACACTCCTTTCTGGTGACCGTGGAACTCACGATCGAAGTCCCCGGCGATTGGCTGGAAGACCACCGCGAACGCCTCACCACCGTCCGCGCCCTGCTCGCCGAATAGCGGCCTACCGCCGCCGCTTCCGAGCGATGCCGACGGCCGACAGCACCCAGTGCGTCACACAGACCAGGGCGCAGATCAAGAGCGCCACGACCCCGAGGACGAAGAGCGCGAACGCCAGCTGGTCCTGCCAGCCGATACTCGACATGGCGCAGCTGAAGTCGCAGTTGTACGGACGCTTTTCGTCCATACGAAGGACGAGGCAGCCCCCGGCCAGACATGTCAGCCCGACCACGAGCGGCCACCGGGCGACGGCCCATAAAGGGCCGGCATTCCGTCGTGTCATGGCGCCATGATCTCCCGGCCGCCGTCCCCGGCACATCCCCCTCAGGTCGTGCTCTGCCGCACGCGTGCCGCTAGCCTCCACCCCGTGAAAGATGACGTCCAGCAACTCAAGCCGCTCGACTCCGCGATAGCCGAGGAGTGGGCGCGCAAGACCGGCGAGCCGGACCTGCGCGCCGTTTCGGCGTCCAAGCTGCGCCAGGGCCCCTGGTGGAGCGTCGGCGTCGCGGTCATGGAGTTCATTCGCACCGACCCCCTCGAATCCGAACTGCGCGACGGCATCGCCGCCGCGCTGACCGCCGTGCCCGGCGTGACCGGCGTCGGGGAGGAAGACCGCGAAGTCTGGAGCGTCACCGGCGACGCGAGCGGCAAGGCACTGGTCGAAGCGGTGGCCCAAGTAGTGGACGATTTCGCCGACCGAACCCGCGACGCCCTCCGGCGCGCCTGAATTCGCGTCGCGAAGTGTGACCGCCATGAATCTGGGCGACGCCAAACGAAAGTACCGGGAGGTCCTCGCGGCCGCGCGCTTGGCCGCCTCGGACGACGGCCTGCCCGAAGCCGCCGCGTCCGACGCCGAGCGACGCTTGGACGCAGTCCACAAGGACGCGATGCGCAGCATCGACCAGTACACGACCCGCCGCTTCCTGTCGATCAACGAACGAACCGGCCTGGTCACCAAACTCGAACAGCTGCACCGACAGGCTCAAGCGGACCTGCGCCTGCTGGCCGCCGGACGCCGACGACACACCCGCAGCACCCGCGAGCAGGGTTCCGTCGCAGGTGGGGACGGGTCCGACGGGTAGATGAACCTTCCCCCGGCGAGGATGTGTGGCGCTTGCACTCGGCAGGGTAGAGTGCTAAACAAACGGTTGGCACTCTACTGTGGAGAGTGACAGCTTCACAGTCTGGGTCGGGGCGATGAGGCCTCAGTCCGGCGGCGGAATGGAAGTCGTCGGCCGGGGCCGTCCGTCGCGGGCGTCGGCTCGATCCGTCTAAGCCACCTTGTTCCGGGAGGACTGGAGCCTATGGCTGCAAAGATGATCGCGTTCGACGAGGAGGCCCGCCGCGGTCTCGAGCGCGGCATGAACCAGCTGGCCGATGCAGTAAAGGTGACCCTTGGTCCGAAGGGTCGCAACGTCGTGCTGGAGAAGAAGTGGGGCGCCCCCACGATCACCAACGACGGTGTGTCCATCGCCAAGGAGATCGAGCTCGAGGACGCGTGGGAGAAGATCGGCGCGGAGCTCGTCAAGGAGGTCGCCAAGAAGACCGACGACGTCGCGGGTGACGGCACCACCACCGCGACCGTGCTGGCCCAGGCGCTGGTGCGCGAGGGTCTGCGGAACGTGGCGGCGGGCGCGAACCCGATGTCGCTGAAGCGGGGCATCGAGGCCGCGGTCGAGCGGGTCAGCGAGGAGCTGTCCAAGCTGGCCAAGGACGTGGAGACCAAGGAGCAGATCGCCTCCACGGCGTCCATCTCCGCGGGCGACCCGCAGATCGGCGAGATGATCGCCGAGGCGATGGACAAGGTCGGCAAGGAAGGCGTCATCACGGTCGAGGAGAGCCAGACCTTCGGTCTGGAGCTCGAGCTCACCGAGGGGATGCGCTTCGACAAGGGCTACATCTCGCACTACTTCGTGACCGACCCCGAGCGGATGGAGGCGGTCCTCGAGGACCCGTACATCCTGATCGTTCAGGGCAAGGCGTCGGCCAACAAGGACCTGCTGCCCGTCCTCGAGGGCGTCATGCAGTCCGGCAAGCCGCTGCTGATCATCGCTGAGGACGTCGAGGGCGAGGCCCTGGCCACCCTGGTCGTCAACAAGATCCGAGGGATCTTCAAGTCCGTCGCCGTGAAGGCCCCGGGCTTCGGCGACCGCCGCAAGGCCATGCTGGGCGACATCGCCACGCTGACCGGCGGCCAGGTCATCAGCGAGGACGTGGGTCTCAAGCTGGAGAACACCACGACCGACATGCTGGGCCGCGCCCGCAAGGTCGTCATCACCAAGGACGAGACCACCATCGTGGACGGCGCCGGTGACGCCAACGAGATCGCGGGCCGGGTCAACCAGATCCGCACCGAGATCGACAACACCGACTCCGACTACGACCGCGAGAAGCTCCAGGAGCGCCTGGCCAAGCTCGCGGGCGGTGTCGCGGTCATCAAGGCCGGCGCCGCGACGGAGGTCGAGCTCAAGGAGCGCAAGCACCGCATCGAGGACGCCGTCCGCAACGCCAAGGCCGCGGTCGAGGAGGGCATCGTCCCCGGCGGTGGCGTCGCGCTGCTGCAGGCCGGCACCAAGGCGTTCGACAAGCTGGAGCTCGCGGGCGACGAGGCCACCGGTGCCAACATCGTCAAGCGCGCTCTGGAGGAGCCGCTGAAGCAGATCGCCGTGAACGCCGGCCTCGAGGGCGGCGTCGTGGTGGAGCGGGTCCGCAACCTCACCCCGGGTGAGGGCCTGAACGCCGCCACCGGCGAGTACGTCAACATGTTCGAGTCGGGCATCCTCGACCCGGCCAAGGTGACCCGGTCCGCGCTGCAGAACGCCTCGTCGATCGCCGCGCTGTTCCTGACCACCGAGGCCGTCATCGCCGAGAAGCCCGAGAAGAACCCGGCCCCGGCGGGCGGCATGCCCGACGCCGGCGGCATGGACTTCTGATCGGCGACGCGTAACCGACGCGACATGAGAGGGGCGGCCCCGCGGGCCGCCCCTTTTGTGTGCGCCGCCCGCGGCGGTGCTGCGATCATCCGGGCATGATCGACCTGTTCACCTCCCCGGTACTGCGCATCGACCAGCCGCGCCGTGCGCCCGCCGCCCGCTCCAGGTACAAGATCTCCGACGGCGGCGGAAGGCTGCTGGCGGCGGCGGAGGAGCGCGACGTCTCGCTGCTCCGGCAGGCGGTCAGGACGGCCCTCGGCGGCAGTGACGGCCGCCGGATCGTCCATGTCGAGGACGCCGGGGGAGCCCCGCTGCTGATCGTGGACAAGGAGAACAGGAGAAGGACCCGCGTGAACACCCGCGACGGCGTCCACATCGGCTCCCTGCAGAACCGCGAGCGCTACGACTACGTGCTTCTGGACGCCGCAGAGCGCCCCGTCGGCCACCTGGCCGGCAATCGCGTCGGCCGCAAGTTCCAGGTGCTGGACGCCCACGGCGGTCATGTCGCGCAGCTCGACAAGAAATGGAAGGGCGCCGCCACGGAGATGCTGACGACCGCCGACCGGTACTCGCTGGAGATCTTCCGGCCGCTCGCCGATCCGCTCCGCGTCCTGGTGGTCGCCGCCCCACTCGCGATCGACCTGATGCTGTACGAGACCAAGGACTGGCCGCTCGACTGACCCGTCCGCGCCAGCGTCGAGCAACTCAGCCCCGGGGCGGACGCGATCGGCGTGGCCGCCGCCTTGACGAAGGCCCAGGCCGACGGGGCGAGTAACACGCGGACAGTATCGGCGCCATCCGGACGTCCGGCCTGAGCGTCTCCGGCGCGCCCTTGATCGGAAGGAAAGTATTTCTCGAAGGATGCCTTGACTCGTGGCCGCGCAGGTCAGCGATGCGTTGGCCGGGTCCAGGCACCGCCGGCGGGCGGGCACGGACCGGGAAAGTGCTTCCCCTGCGCGTCCGGCGTTGGCAGGATCGCCGGTTGGACGCCGTCGCATGACGAGGGTGCGGAGGTCGGGAGAGTGACGCGGTCCGCGCCCATGCGGCTGATGAGGCAGGAGAACGCGTGAGCGAAGTGTTCAGCCCTTCGGTACTCAGGATCGAACAGCCTCGCCGGGGCCCGTTCGCGAAGTCGCGGTACAAGGTGATGGACGGTGACGGAACCGTCCTCGCCATCGCGGGGCAGACCGGTGACGAGGGCCGTTCGGAGATGCGGGGCCTGCTCCCGGGCAAGTCGAACCTCGACGCCCGGGCCGTGACGCTGACCACTCCGGACGGTGAGCCGCTGCTGGTCGTGGACAAGCAGACCGGGCGCGAGTACACCGAGATCCTCCGGCCGGACGGCGAGCGCGTCGGGTCGTTCGTCACCGAACGGGTCGGCCGCCGCTACGTCATCTACGACGACGACGGCACGCTCATCGGTGCGGTGGACGTCGACGTGCCGCGCAACAACTTCCAGGTGAAGGATGCCGACGGCCGCAAAGTGGCACACGTGCGAAAGAAGTGGGCAGGGCTCGCGACGCACCTGCTGACGACCGCGGACAAGTACGCGACCGAGATCGCCGATCCCGTTCCGGAACCGCTGCGGACCATGGCGGTCATGACCGCGATCGTCATGGACATGAACCTGCACGAGGCCAAGGAGATCACCTGACCGGCCCCCGCCCCGCGGATGGGCCTTCACGGCGTCCGCGGGGCGGGGTACCGTCCGTGCGTGCAGGCCATGCCGGACCGGTCGAACAGCTGGCGCATCTCGCCGGCGATCCCGACGATCGCGAACTGCGCGCTGGCCGCCCTCTGGTTCTTCTCCGCGCTCGGCGGCTGGGGCGACGCCGCGTTCTGCGGTGAGGACGACGGGCACGACCCCGGATGCGGTGCCGGCTTCACCGACGCGGTGCGGCTGTCGTCTCCACTCGCTCTGCTCGCCACGGCCATCGCCATCACCGCCTGGGCCGCCCGCACGATCCGCCGCCGGCCCGACCGGCTGGACGCGTTCCTGACCGTCGCGGCCATCATCTGGGTGCTCGCCGAGGCGGTGCTCTTCATCGGCGGTTACCTCGCCAAGCCGTGAGTTCGGCCGTTCCTCCGGCGTTGCCGAAAAGAAACATTGGCGGCCCGAATGGAGGGACGAGGCGGCCGAGGCGGGGCGAATCCGGAAGAAGCCCAAGGTAGAACGGGTGTTGTGCGCGGGTTGCGCCCCACGCCGGCGGAGCGGTGTGCCGAGGCGGAAGCGATCCGGCCGTGCGAGCCGGTTTGACGTTCCCGCCTCCTGGGCATACTGTTCACTTCGCCCCACGGGGAGCGGGACGCCTGCCGGCGGCCGACCCAAGGGGAAACCACCAACGAATCGGTCGACACGGTTGTGCTGTGTCCGCTGTGCCGTGGTGGGCGTCGGAAAAGGCTCGGTTTTGACAAACGGGCCGGATCTGATGAAATAGCACCACCGCCCGGAAGGCGCCGCGCAAGCGGAATCGGATGGGCGTTATCGGAGAAAGCCGAAATTGACAGACCGGCCGGAACCGATAAAGTAAGAGAGTCGCCCCGGGGCGGGAAACGCGAAAGCGGATCCAGCACGGTGGGTGTCCGCTTCTTGAGAACTCAACAGCGTGTTAAAAGCCAGTGCCTTTATCGGCTCGGTCCTCTTCGGAGGGTTGAGTCGCCCCGTGGC
>NZ_FZOR01000114.1 GCF_900188445.1 Actinomadura meyerae | reverse complement strand
CTAGTACTACATGCCTAGATCTCGGTAAGCGATTGAGCGATTCCTGTACGTGATCACCTTGGGTGGTGCGACGCTGTCTGCATGCCTGAGGCTCGTGAGTTCGCCGGTGCGGTAACCGCAGCAGATCTGGACAACTGGAAATCGGAATTCGAGGCGGTGTGCGTCCGGTTCGAGAGCCGGTGGTACCGGACGGAGTCACGTGAGCATTTCCGGCAGTACCTGCGGGGTTTGCTGGCGCCACTGGCGCGCAAGAATTCATGGACGATCTCGGAGTTCACCGGCGAGCGCAGGCCGACAGCGGTCCAGCGGTTCATCAACCTGACGGCATGGGACGCCGATCGGCTGCGCGACGATGTACGGGCCTACGCGATGGAGTATTTCGCCGATCCCCGGGCGGTGCTGATCGCCGACCCGACCGGGTTCGCCAAGAAGGGGAAGAAGTCGGCCGGTGTGCAACGGCAGTACTCTGGGACGCTCGGCCGGGTCGACAACTGTCAGATCGGTACGTTCCTGGCCTACGCCAACACGGCCGGAGACCGGGTGCTCATCGACCGGGAACTCTATATGCCCGAACGCTCCTGGTGCGCCGACGCCGAGCGGCGGGACGAGGCGGGCGTTCCGCAGGACCTGGTGTTCATGACCCGCCCGCAGCAGGTCCAGGCCATGATCGACCGAACAGTCGAGGCAGGGGTGCCGTTCGCATGGTTCGCCGCGGACGAGGAGTTCGGCCAGAACCACAAACTGCGCCGCCATCTGGAGGAACAACAGATCGCCTACTGCATGGCCGTACCCAAGAACACCTCCCTCACCACCGGCAGCCCCTCCACGGCAACAAGCGATCCCGCCATTATCGAGACCATCGCCGCACAACTGAAACCCTGCGACTGGCAACGCCGGGCCTGCGGAATCGGATCAAAAGGCTTCCGGGTCTACGACTGGGCCGTGATCGAGACACCGTTCACTGGACACCAGTACGTCATCCGGCGAAACATCAACGATGGCGAACTCGCGTACTTTCACTGCCACAATCCCCGTGGAGAAGGATTGTGCGAGTTGGTCCGCGCCATCGGTTCCCGTTGGCCGATCGAGGAGTGCTTCGAGGCCGCCAAGCAGGAAGCGGGGCTGGCGCAATACCAGTTCCGGCTTTACCGTGCCTGGTACCGCCACATCACCCTGGCGATGCTCGCCTTGACCTTTCTTGCCGTGCTGCGCCATACCGCTAAAAAGGGGGCCCGCCCCCTGTGGACAACCGGTAGCGACCGACAACCCACAACGGACGAACCGGCAGCAATCACCACCAGCCACCGGGCCGGCACCCCAACGGCCGGTCCAGCGACTGCTCAGCCTGTCCATCGCTGAGATCCGGCGTCTGTTCAACCTGATCGGCAAAGACGATCGCACTGTTGACCTGGGACTCTACTGGTCCGTTCTCCGTCGCGGCCATCAAGCCGAAGCGCGCAGGCATCACTTCAGGCGACACCTGAGCCTCCAGATGATCAAGATCTAGCTATGTAGTACTAG
>NZ_FZOR01000020.1 GCF_900188445.1 Actinomadura meyerae | reverse complement strand
GCCACGGGGCGACTCAACCCTCCGAAGAGGACCGAGCCGATAAAGGCACTGGCTTTTAACACGCTGTTGAGTTCTCAAGAAACGGACACCCACCGTGCTGGATCCGCTTTCGCGTTTCCCGCCCCGGGGCGACTCTCTTACTTTATCGGTTCCGGCCGGTCTGTCAATTTCGGCTTTCTCCGATAACGCCCATCCGATTCCGCTTGCGCGGCGCCTTCCGGGCGGTGGTGCTATTTCATCAGATCCGGCCCGTTTGTCAAAACCGAGCCTTTCCGACGCCCACCACGACACGGTCGACACGGCGAGACCGCGTCGACTGGTTCGGTGGAGGTTTCCCCGTCGTCCGGCCGGCCGCCATGCGGGCGTCCTGCATCCGGGAGGGGACGAGGGGTTAACTTACGTGGTCGCCGCGGCAACGTCAAATCGACGGGCCGGCCGCGCACGGGAATGTCCCGTCGCGCCTCTACGCTCTCACGGTCTGAACGGAGGATCGATCATGAGTGAGAACGGACGCGCCCTGGTGCTCGGGGGCGGCGGTGTCGCGGGGATCGCCTGGCTGACGGGGGTGCTCGCGGGCCTGGCCGGCGAGGGGACGGACGTCACGGGCGCGAATCTGCTGCTTGGTACGTCGGCGGGCTCCGCGGTCGCCGCGCAGGTGGCGGGCGGGTCGCCCATCGGAGAGTTGTTCGCCCGGCAGGCCGACCCGGCGCTGCAGAACCGGGAGCTGGTGCCGTCCGGGGGCGTGACGGTCGCCGAGCTCGGGGAGATCTGGATGCGGCTCGCGCAGGAGGACGACGACCCCGCCGCGATCCGCCGCGGGCTGGGGGCGCGGGCCCTCGCCGCGGACACCGTCGACGAGGCGGCGCGGCGTGAGGTGATCGCGGGGCGCCTGCCCGTGCACGAGTGGCCGTCCAGGGACCTGCGGATCACCGCGGTGAACGCGCTGACCGGCGACCTTCGCGTGTTCGACCGGGGCTCGGGCGTTTCCCTGGTGGACGCTGTGGCCGCCAGTTGCGCCGTTCCGCTGATTTGGCCGCCGGTGACCATCGGTGGGATCCGCTACGTGGACGGCGGCGTGCGTTCGGTGAACAACCTCGACCTCGCGGCGGGGTTCGGTCGGGTGCTGCTGGTCGCGCCGATGGACGACCCCGGGCTGTCCGCCGACATCGCCGCCGTGGAGAAGGCGGGCGGGCGAGTCGAGGTGATCGTGCCGGACGAGGCGGCGCTGGCGGCCTTCGGCGGCGACCCGCTCGACCCGTCCAGCCGCACTCCGGCGGCGAACGCGGGCCTCGCGCAGGGCGAGGCGGCGGCCGCGAAGATCGCCCCCTTCTGGGGCTGAGCGAGTGCGGCGTGCCCTGCTCGCGCGAGTGGCGCCGAGTACACGCCGCCCCGCGTGCCCATGGACGACGGCGTGCTGCCGTGCAGTCCGGGGGCTCGGCCCACCGAGTCGGGGACGGCTTCGGAGCATCAGGTGAAGGAGGGCGGTCGCTTCTCGAAGTAGGCGCGGACGGCCTCGACCTGGTTGGGGGTGCCGCGCAGCGCGCCGAGCGCCCGGGACTCCTCCAGGAACTGGCCGGCCAGGTCGTGGTCGGCGGCGCGGTTCAGCAGCCGCTTGGCGCTGCGCACGGCGTCGGGGCTGTTCCCGGCGATCTCGCGGGCCAGTGCGGTCGCGGCGGCGTGCGGGTCGGCGTCGACGCGGGTGGCGAGGCCGATGCGGGCGGCGTCCTCGCCGGAGACCATGCGGCCGGTGAAGGTGAGCTCCTTCGCGACGTCCTCGCCCACGAGGCGGATCAGCGCGGCGGTCCCGGTCATGTCGGGGACGAGGCCCCACCGGATCTCCAGCACCGACAGCTTCGCGTCCGGCGCGACGATGCGGATGTCGGCCCCGAGGACGATCTGCAGGCCGCCGCCGAGGGCGTGCCCGTGGACGGCGGCGATGACGGGCTGCGGCAGTTCCCGCCACACGTGCACGGCCTGCTGGCCGAGGTTGGTGATGCGGCCCGGCTCGCGGTCCGTGATGTCGCCCAGCAGCCGCCGCGCGCGCTCGCTCTCCCCGGTGCGGACGCCGTCGCCGGCCATGGCCGCGAAGCCGGAGAAGTCGAGCCCGGCGCAGAAGGCGCGGCCCTCCCCCGACAGGACCACGGCCCGCACGGACGCGTCGGCGGCGAGCGCGTCCCCGGTCTCGGCGAGCGCGTCGAACATCGCCATGTCCAGGGCGTTCAGCTTGTCGGGCCGGTTGAGCCGCACGTCGGCGACTCCTTCGTGGACGCTCACGGTGACGCGGTCGGTCATCCCGGGCACTCCTCCGTCGTGGCGGATCGTCTCACGGGGACGATTCCATGCCGCCCGCGGCCGGTCGAGGGCGGGTCAGGTGACGGGGACGATGCGGGCCCCGGTGAGGCGGCCGCCGTTGATGTCGAGGAGGCCGAGGGTGCCGTGCGGCTGGCGGCGGCGGTCGGTGGGCGAGCCGGGGTTGAAGATCCGGACGCCGTCGCCCGTCTCGTCCAGCGGGATGTGGGAGTGGCCGAAGACGACGAGGTCGGCGCGGGGGAACCAGCGGCGCATGCGGGCGGTGCGCCCGCGGGCCTGGCCGCTGTCGTGGACCATCGCGACGGCGAGGCCGCCGAGGTCGAGTTCGAGGCGCTCGGGGGCGCCCCAGGCGGCGACGTCGGGGCCGTCGTTGTTGCCGAGGACGGCGTGGACCGGCGCGTACTCGGCGAGCTCGTCGAGGACGGCGGCCGTGCAGACGTCGCCGGCGTGCAGGATCACGTCGGCGCCGCGCAGGTGCTCGGCCACCCGCGGCGGGCAGGACTTCCAGCGCCGGGGCGCGTGGGTGTCGGAGATGGCCACCGCTCTCACGCCCCCCATTGTTCCGCACGCGGCCCGGTACTCCGCACGGGTATTCGGGTGATTTTGCCACGGCCCGGCCCGGACACCGGTGGGAAACAACTGTAAGCACGATGTCATTACGTCACGCTGACCAGTGGAGTTAGGCTCTAATTCCTCGCGAATCGTCAGAAGGATTCCGGCCGTACGCCCCCGGTCGTTCCGACACGGCGACCCAGCACCGCGAGGGCAAGTGGGGGGCGGCCGGGCCCCGGGGTGGATGATCACTCCCTTGCACCGGTCCCGGGGTCCGGCCGCCGCTCCGCGCTACGAGGTCAGGTAGAGCTTGCCGTCGAAGACGCCGGAGCCCGGCGCGGTCTCGCCGCGGGCGATCCCGGCGCCGCTCCCGGTGCCGTTGGACGGGCAGAGGAAGCTGCTGCCCGACTGCCGCACGAGCTTGATGTCGTCGGACTTGCCCTGCGCGTCGTCCTGGTCCGCGAGGGGTCGGTTCGGGTTGTCGCGGTTGTAGACGTCGAGGCTGAGGCCGGGGGCGCCGGCCGTCTGGAAGCCGTAGTAGCAGGTGACGGTGATGCCGAGGATCTTGCCTTCGAGCTTGAAGTTCAGGCCGCCGTTGATCGCCAGGACGCCGTCGCGGCCGCCCGCGACGGGGTCGTAGGTGATCTGCCCGCTCTTGTCGGGGAGCTCGGACAGGTCGAGGTCCGTGGCGGGCGAGCTGAGCCCGTTGGAGGTCTGGCAGGCGCCGATCGAGGCGGCGGTGAGCTCGCCGGCGCCGGTGGACTCGACGGTGCCCTGGAGGGTGGCGCCGTCGCAGGAGCCGGTGATCTTCGAGCCCAGGTAGTCGACGGAGAAGGTGAGGGCGCCGACGGTGGTGACCTGCCAGTTGCCGGAGTAGGGCGCTCCGGTGGCGTTGTCGGCGCGGACGGTGGTCGAGGCGGCGGACGCGCCGGTGGCGGTCAAGGCCAGGGCGGCGGTCGCGGCGGCCAGGGGAACGGCGAGCCTGATGATGGGAGCCTTCACGGGGGATTTCCTCCTCGGGGGGCGGGTTTCACTTTTTCTACCCGAGTCATCACGGAAATCAAGGCCTGTCCGGAAAGAAGATCGCCTTTTATCGGACCCCGCTAAAAGTGCGGAACGCGACACTAAAGCGAATACGATACAGCCCGCCCGGATCGGCGTATCGGGTCGGGCGGGCTGATCGGACCGGGCCGCCCGGAATGAGCGCGCGGCGCATGGGCGGCTCTCAGTGGCCGGTGCCGCCCGTCGCGGGGAGCCCGGCGGCGCGCCATGCCTTGAACCCGCCGACGATGTCGGTCGCGCGGGTGAGGCCGAGGTCGTGCAGGGACGCGGCGGCGAGGCTGGAGGTGTAGCCCTCCGAGCAGAACACGATGACGCGCAGGTCGTGCCCGGTCGCGACGGGCAGCCGGGCGTCGCACGCCGGGTCGAAGCGCCATTCCAGGACGTTGCGCTCCACGATCAGCGCGCCGGGGATCTCGCCTTCCTCCGCGCGCTGGGCGGCGGGCCGGATGTCGACCAGCACCGCTCCGGCCCCCGCCTCGGCATGGGCTTCGTCGGGGCGGACGCGGTCGAGGCGCGCGCGGGCGGCGGCGAGGATGTCGTCGATGGTCTGTGCCATGGGTCCATCATGGCGGTTCTCAGGAGGTGAGCTGCTCCTCCGCCGAGGCGAGGACCTCCTGGATGCGCAGGCCGTGGGCGGCGTCGAGTTGCGGGGCCGGGCCACCGCGGACGGCCGCGGCGAACTCGGCGACCATCGTGGCGAACGCGTCGTCGCCGAGCTGGGACCAGTCGAGGATCGCGTGCCCCTTGCGCCCGTACACCTCGACGCGGGCGGGCGGCAGTTCCCCCGTGCCGGCCATGGAGACCGACGCCTGGCTGACGGCGCCGCCCTCGTGCTCCAGCGTGAGGCCCAGCCAGCCGAGCGGGTCGCCGTGCGCGCGGACGCCGGCGACGCGGCCGAGCGAGGCGTCCAGCAGGTCGACGATGTGCGGGCCGAGGTCGAGCAGCGCGCCCTTCTCCAGCCGCCACGGGGTGGCGAACGGGCCGCCGCTCAGCACCGAGGAGACGAACGAGCCGTAGCCGCCGAACGGGTCGAGGCCGGCGACCCGGGCGAGGAAGTCGCGGGCGGCGCGGGAGTAGCGCAGCGTGAAGACCATCTGGGAGACCACGCCCGCCTCGGCGATGGCGCCGGCGACCCGCCGCGCGCCGTCGAGGTCCATGGCGAGGGGCTTCTCCAGCAGCACGGCCTTGCCCGCGCGGGCGGCCTGGGCGGCGAGCGCCGCCTGGACGTCCGGCGGGACGGAGAACGCGACGGCCTCGCAGGCGTCGAACAGCTCCTCGATCCGCTCGAACGAGGGCGCGCCGTGCTGGCCGGCGAGTTCGGCGGACGCCTCCGGGCGCCGCGCCCACACCCCGGCGAGCCGGGTCGCGCGCCCCGCCGCGAGGGCGGGCGCGTGCACCATCCCGGCCCACGGGCCCGCTCCGACCAGCCCCACCGCCACAGAATCGCTCATGGGGCAAACCTAGACGATTCGCCAGGTGGCCGGGTCAGCCGAGCTGGACGCCGAAGAACAGCGCGGCGAGCGCGCCGACCATGCCGAGCGCCCCCCAGACGGCGAGCCCGGCCTTGGACTTGGCGCGGGTGTGCAGGAACGCGGCGACCCCGGACAGCAGCACGAACACCAGCTTGACCTCCAGGGTCCGCTGCGCGGCGTCGCCCATGTCCCCGGCGCTGATGTTCCAGGCGCCGGTGAGGACGAGCACGGCGAAGGCGGGCCAGGCGACCATGTTGTAGCGGCGCGCGGCGACCTTGGTGACGCCCTCGTAGCCGCGCAGCGCCGGTACCAGCACGCCGAGGGTGATCTGGCCGCCGACCCAGATCGTCGCGGCGAGCACATGCAGGAAAATCCGCACGTCGGCGGTGGTGAGGGCGAGCACGGGGGTCCTCCTGGACGGGGTCGTCGTCTGTCCTTGTGCGGGACGTTACCGCCCGCGGAGGGCAGCTCCGGCACCACCCCGGTTCTCGGGACCTTGGTCCCTAACGGCGGCGGGCGCGCGCGGCGCACCCTGGTGGCATGGAGCTCGACCACAGCGGCCTGGAGGTCCTCGGCGAGGACGAGTGCCGCGCCCTGCTGGCGGGCGCGACGATCGGGCGGATCGTGTTCACCCATCACGCGCTGCCCGCCGTCCAGCCGGTGAACTTCGCGGTCAGCGACGGCGACATCGTGTTCCGGACGTCGCGGACGTCGCGGCTGGCGCGCGCCGCCGCCGACACGATCGTGGCGTTCGAGATCGACGAGTTCGACACCGACGCCGAGACGGGCTGGTCGGTGGTCGCGGTCGGGCCCGCCCGGCACGTCGCCGACCCCGCCGACGCCGCCGCGCTGGCGGCGCTGCCGCTGCGGAGCTGGGCTCCCGGTGAGCGCGACCACTTCGTCCGGATCCGGCCCCAGCTGATCACCGGCCGCCGGATCGGGAAGGGCGCGGCCCTCGCGCCGTGAGTCCTCCCGCCGTGCCGTGACGAATGTCACAGCGCTTATTGTCGCCCCGCCAATAAGTATATGGAGAGTGCGTCCGGTCCAGCGGTCCGGACGCGCTCTCCTGTCGTCGCCGCCGTCCCGCGGCGACGCCCCCACAGGAAGGGATCCGATGCTGTCGTCCGACCATGCCGAGACGGTGCGGGCCACGCTCCCCGCCGTCGGCGCCCACGGTGTGCAGATCACCGGCCGGTTCTACGACTCGATGTTCGAGGCGCACCCCGAGCTCCGGCACGTGTTCAACCAGGGCAACCAGGCCAACGGCGAGCAGCGCCAGGCGCTCGCCGGCTCGGTGGCCGCGTTCGCGGCGCACCTGGTGGACCCCGGGTCCACCACGCCGTTCCAGCAGATGCTCCCGCGGATCGCGCACAAGCACGCCTCGCTCGGCATCCGCCCCGAGCAGTACACGATCGTCGGGCGCCACCTGCTGGACGCGGTCGCCGACGTCCTCGGCGACGCGGTGACGCCCGCCGTAAACGCGGCCTGGTCCGAGGTGTACTGGCTGTTCGCGACGCTGCTCATCGCCGAGGAGGCGCGGCTCTACCGGGACGCCGGCTGCGACCCGGCCGCCCCGTACCGGCCGTGGCGGGTCGTGGACCGGCGGGACGAGGCCGAGGACGTGTTCTCGCTCGTCCTGGAGCCCGCCGACGGCGGCGAGGTCCCCGCGCACCGGCCCGGCCAGTACGTCTCCGTCGCCGTGACGCTGCCGGACGGCCTGCGCCAGCCCCGCCAGTACACGCTGTCGCGGGCGGCGGGCGGCACGGCGCAGATCACGGTCCGGCGGGTGCGCGGCGAGGACGGGGCGCCGGACGGCGCCGTCTCCGGGTACCTCGCCGACCACGCCGCGCCCGGCGACGTGCTGGAGGTGTCCCGGCCGTTCGGCGACGTCGTGCTGGACGACGGGGAGGAGCCGCTCGTCCTGATCAGCGCGGGCATCGGCATCACCCCCGCCGCCGCCGTCCTGGACCACCTCGCGGCGTCGGACCCGGACCGGCCGGTCCTCGCCGTCCACGCCGACCGGAGCCCCCGCACCCACCCGCTGCGGGCGCAGACCGCCGAGGCCGGGCGCCGGATCCCCGGATTCCGGCAGCTCACCTGGTACGAGGAGCCCGGCGACGCGGAACTCGGCGACGACGTCCGCGCCGGCCGGATCGACGTGGCGGCGCTGCCGCTGCCGGACAAGGCCCGGGTGTTCATGTGCGGGCCGCTGCCGTTCATGCGGGAGATCCGGCGCGGGCTGCTCGACGCGGGCGTCTCCGACGAGCGCATCCACTACGAGGTGTTCGGCCCCGACCTCTGGATCCGCTGACCTCTGGATCCGCTGACCCCCGCACCCTCGCACAACGAGGACGCTCCCACTCCGGCCCGGGGTGGGAGCGTCCTCGTTGTGCGAGCGGGCGGGCTACTGGACCCGTTCCCAGCCGCGCCGCGTCCGGTGCATCCCCAGGTGCTCGTCACGGCTGCGGTAGACGATGTAGGGGCGCGTCACGTAGCCGATCGGGGCCGTGAGCATGTGCACCAGCCGCGTGAACGGCCAGATGCAGAACAGCGCGAGCGCGCTGAGCGCGTGCAGCTGGAACAGGATCGGCACGCCGGTCATCAGGCCGGCGTCCGGCTGGAGGTAGAACACCGACCTGAACCACGGCGACACCGACTCGCGGTAGTTGTAGCCGCCGCCGACGACGTTCGCGGCGACCGTCGCGGCCAGCCCGAGCGCGATGGTGATCGTGAGCACCGCGTACATCAGCTTGTCGTTGCGGGTCGTGGCGAGGAACACCGGGCCGACCGTCCGGCGCCGGTAGATCAGGATGGCGAGGCCGGCCAGGGTGCAGAACCCGGCGATCGTGCCGAGCACGACCGCGACCACGTGGTACATGTGCTCGGTGATCCCCACCGCCTCGGTCCAGGCGTCCGGGATGACGAGCCCGCCGACGTGGCCGAGCGCGACGACCAGGATGCCGAAGTGGAACAGCGGGCTGCCGATGCGCAGCAGGCGCCGCTCGTACAGCTGGGACGAGCGGGTCGTCCAGCCGAACTTGTCGTAGCGGTACCGCCAGACGTGCCCGAGGACGAACACCGCGATGGCGAGATAGGGCAGGACGACCCACAGCAGGGTGCTCATGAGCGTGCTCCAGCGACGGGAACGACGGGATCGGGCAGCGGGACGGGGCCCGCGGTGGCCGGGTCGGCGCCGTAGGGCGCGAGGCCGACGGTCTCCTCCGGCGGGCCCTCGGCGATGAGGCGGGCCACGGCCTCCTCGGTGCGGCCGGTGAGCGGCGGCAGCGTCGCCGACACCGCGTCCAGGACGGGCGCCCACGGCGACCCCGCCTCGGTGAGCGAGAGGCGCAGCAGCTCCAGCCCGGCGCGGTGCTCGACCAGCAGCCGCCGCCCCTCCGCGAGGTCGCCGGTCGCGGCGAACTCCAGCACGACGGCCAGGTGGTCGGGCAGCTCGGTGCCGTCCAGTTCGAGCCCGGCCGCCTGGTACGCCTGCTGGAACCGCAGCAGGGCCATCCCCCGCTTGCGGGTGTCGCCGCACGCGTAGTACGTCAGGTAGAGGCAGCACCGCTTGCGCTGGTCGAACGTCGTGACGTAGTCGGCGGCGAGCCGCTGGGGCGGTGTCGCGTCCAGGTGGTCGAGGAAGCGG
Source organism: Actinomadura meyerae (assembly GCF_900188445.1). GTDB lineage: Bacteria > Actinomycetota > Actinomycetes > Streptosporangiales > Streptosporangiaceae > Spirillospora > Spirillospora meyerae. The sequence continues at coordinate 134,834 of NZ_FZOR01000020.1, read as the reverse complement.
CCGAGCGGCTCCGCGGCGGGCGCGGGCAGGGCGGCGACGGCGCGGCGCAGCAGCGGCCGCCGCGCCAGCAGCTCCTCGTCGGGGTAGCCGAGCAGCAGCGAGGCCGCCTGCCAGGCGGTGGCCAGCTCGGCGTCGCCGAACCCGGCGGTCTTCGGGGGCTTGGTCCTCATGGCTTCGGCTCCGTTCCGTCCGCGTCGCCCCGGCGCTCGGGGAACAGCCCGGACGGCATGCCCTTGCCGTCCCAGTTGAGCAGGTTGACGCGCTTGTGCTTGTCGGCGGGATCGACCGGGTTGTCGGAGGTCTGCCGGTCGCGCAGCATGTGGAAGTTCTCCACCGCGATCGGGTTGGGCCGCCCGGACGCCTCGCCGAACGGCCCCGAGCCGCCGGAGAGGCCCGCGCCGCCCATCCCGGGCCCGCCCTCGTAGTCCAGGCTGCACTCGGTGGCGATCTCCTCCAGGCTGTGCGCCTGCTCGGCGTGCGCGGTGGGGATGACGTACCGCTCCTCGTACTTGGCGAGCGCCAGCAGCCGGTACATGTCGTACATCTGCTCGCCGGACATCCCGACGCCGGCGGGGATCGCCTCGTCGGCGTCGCGGCCGAGGTTGAGGTCGCGCATGTACGAGCGCATCGCGGCGAGGCGGCGCAGCACGCCGTCAACGACCGCGGTGTCCCCGGCGGTGAACAGCTCCGCCAGGTACTCGACCGGGATCCGCAGCGCGTCGATCGCCGCGAACAGGTTGCCCTTGTCCTCGGCGTCGTGGCCGGTGTCGCGGATGACGTCCACGACCGGCGACAGCGGCGGGATGTACCAGACCATCGGCATCGTCCGGTACTCCGGGTGCAGCGGCAGCGCCACCTTGTAGGTGTTGATGAGCGCGTAGATCGGGGACCGCTGCGCGGCCTCGATCCAGTCCTGCGGGATGCCCTCGCGCTCGGCCGCCGCGATGACCTCGGGATCGTTCGGGTCGAGGAACACGCCGCGCTGCGCCTCGTACAGGTCCTTGTCGTCGGTCGTGGACGCGGCCTCCAGCACCTTGTCGGCGTCGTAGAGGATCAGGCCGATGTAGCGGAGCCGCCCGACGCACGTCTCCGCGCACACCGTCGGCAGGCCGACCTCGATGCGCGGGAAGCAGAAAGTGCACTTCTCGGCCTTGCCGGTCCGGTGGTTGAAGTACATCTTCTTGTACGGGCAGCCGGACACGCACATGCGCCAGCCGCGGCACTTGTCCTGGTCGACCAGGACGATGCCGTCCTCGGTGCGCTTGTAGATCGCGCCGGACGGGCAGGACGCCGCGCAGGACGGGTTGAGGCAGTGCTCGCAGATCCGCGGCAGGTAGAACATGAAGGTCTTGTCGAACTCCATCTTCACCTTGTCGGAGATCTCCTTGAGCAGGACGTCCTTGTCGCCGTGCTCGACCGAGCCGCCGAGGTCGTCGTCCCAGTTCGCCGACCAGGTGACCTTCATGTCCTTGCCGGACAGCAGCGACTTCGGCCGGGCGACCGGCGTGTGCTCCTGCAGCGGCGCGTTGGTGAGGGTCTCGTAGCCGTAGGTCCAGGGCTCGTAGTAGTCGTCGATCCCCGGCAGCTTCGGGTTGGAGAAGATCGTGAGCAGCTTGCGCCAGCGGCCGCCGCCCTTGAGGGCGAGCCGCCCGCGGCGGTTCAGCGTCCAGCCGCCGCGCCACTTCTCCTGGTCCTCGTACCGGCGGGGGTAGCCCTGGCCGGGGCGGGTCTCGACGTTGTTGAACCACACGTACTCGACGCCGCTGCGGTTCGTCCACGCCTGCTTGCACGTGACCGAGCAGGTGTGGCATCCGATGCACTTGTCGAGGTTCATGACCATCGACATCTGCGCCATGACGCGCATCAGTACTGCACCTCCTGGGAGCGGCGGCGGATGACGGTGACCTCGTCGCGCTGGTTGCCGGTCGGCCCGAGGTAGTTGAACGCGAACGACAGCTGCGCGTACCCGCCGACGAGATGGCTCGGTTTGATCAGCAGCCGGGTCAGGGAGTTGTGGATGCCGCCGCGCCGGCCGGACGCCTCCGCGCGCGGGACGTCGATCAGCTTGTCCTGGGCGTGGTGCATGTACACCGTGCCCTCCGGCATGCGGTGCGTGACGATCGCGCGGGCGACGACGACGCCGTTGCGGTTGACCGCCTCGATCCAGTCGTTGTCGCGGACGCCGATCTTGGCGGCGTCGATCCCGCTCATCCAGATGACCGGGCCGCCGCGCGACAGCGACAGCATGAACAGGTTGTCCTGGTACTCGGAGTGGATCGACCACTTGTTGTGCGGGGTGAGGTACCGCAGGGTCAGCCCGAGCTCGCCGGTCTCCCCCAGCTCCGGCTCGCCGAACAGGGCGGACATGTTCAGCGGGGGCCGGAACACCGGGAGCTGCTCCCCCAGCTCGGCCATCCAGTCGTGGTCGAGGTAGAAGTGCTGCCGGCCGGTGAGGGTGTGCCAGGGCTTGAGCCGCTCGACGTTGATGGTGAACGGCGAGTACCGGCGCCCGCCGCTCTCCGACCCCGACCACTCCGGGGAGGTGATGACGGGGACGGGGCGGGCCTGGGTGTCGGCGAAGGTGATCTGCTTGCCCTCGTGCTCGGCGGCGAGGTCGGCGAGCCGGGTGCCGGTGCGGCGCTCCACGGTCCGGAAGCCCTGGGTGGCCAGGTGCCCGTTCGTCGTGCCGGAGAAGGCGAGGATCATCTCGCAGGCGTGCACATCCCGCTTCAGGGAGGGCCGCCCGTCGGCCGGGCCGCCGCGCACGACGCCGTTCTTGTGCTTGAGGTACTCGACCTCGCGCCCGACGTCGAACGTGACGCCCTTGGTGGTGGCGCCGAGCCGCTCGGCGAGCGGGCCGAGCGCGGTCATCTTCGCCGCGACGGCCGGGTAGTCGCGCTCGACCGTGACGAGCTTCGGCATCGTCACCCCGGGGACCGGCTCGCACTCGCCCTTCGCCCAGTCGAGGACGCGGCCGTGCGGCGTCGCCATCTCGTCGGGGGTGTCGTGCAGCAGCGGCACGGCGACGACGTCCTTGCGGACGCCGAGGTGCCCCTCGGCGAGCCGGCTGAACGCGTTGGCGATGTCCTGGAAGGCCCGCCAGTCGCTGCGGGTCTGCCACGGCGGGCCGATCGCCGGGTTGAACGAGTGCACGAACGGGTGCATGTCGGTCGTGTTCAGGTCGTGCTTCTCGTACCAGGTCGCGGCGGGCAGCACGATGTCGGAGTAGACGGTGGTGCTGGTCATCCGGAAGTCCAGCGACAGCAGCAGGTCGAGCTTGCCGGCGGGCGCCTCGTCCCGCCAGACGACCTCCTCGGGCCGGCACTCCGGCGGAGCCTCCTCCGCGCGGATCGCGTCGGCCGCGCCGAGCAGGTGCCGCAGGAAGTACTCGTTGCCCTTGGCGGACGACCCGAGCAGGTTGGACCGCCACACCGTCAGGACGCGGGGGAAGTTCTCCGGCGCGTCCGGGTCCTGGCAGGCGAACCTGAGCCGGCCGGCCTTCAGCTCGTCCACGATGTACTCGCCGGGCTGCTTCCCGGCGGCCTCCGCCTCGTCGGCGAGGACGAGCGGGTTGCGGTCGAACGTCGGGTAGGACGGCATCCAGCCGAGCCGCGCCGCCTGCGCGATCACGTCGGCGGTGGACCGGCCCGCGAACGCGCCGCCGGCCGTCGCCGCCGACAGGGTGCCGGCGTCGAAGTGGTCGTAGCGGTACTGGTCGGTGTGCAGGTACCAGAACGCGGTGCCGATCATCTGCCGGGGCGGGCGCGACCAGTCCAGGCCGAACGCCAGCTGCGCCCACCCGGTGACGGGGCGGCACTTCTCCTGCCCGACGTAGTGGGCCCATCCGCCGCCGTTCACGCCCTGGCCGCCGGTCAGCGTGGTCAGCGCGAGGAACGTCCGGTAGATGGTGTCGGAGTGGAACCAGTGGTTGGTGCCCGCGCCCATGATGATCATCGAGCGGCCGCGGGTCTCCTCGGCGTTCGCGGCGTACTCGCGGCCGATCCGCTCGGCGGCCCGCGCGGGGACGCCGGTGAAGGTCTCCTGCCACGCCGGGGTGCCCGGCTCGGACGCGTCGTCGTACCCGGTGGGCCAGCTGCCGGGCAGGCCGTCCCGCCGGACGCCGTACTGGGCGAGCAGCAGGTCGAACACGGTGGTGACCAGATGCCCGCCGACCTCGCGGACGGGGACGCCGCGCCGCAGCGTGCCGGGCGCGCCGTCGACGCCGTCGAAGCGGGCCAGGTCGATCTCGACCGCCGCGCCGCCCGCGGCGGACAGCAGCGGGTCGGCGCCGCCGAGGTCGAGGTTCCACCGGCCCTCGCCGGCCTCGCCGTACCGGAAGCCGAGCGAGCCGTTCGGGACGAGCGGGCGCCCGGTCGCCGCGTCCAGGATCACGGTCTTGAACGCGGCGTGCTCCGACTCGGCCTCGGCGCCCGGCAGGTCGGCGGCCGTGAGGAACTTGCCGGGGACGTACCTCCCGTCGCGCTCCTCCAGGCGCACCAGGAACGGCAGGTCGCTGTAGCGCTTCACGTAGTCGGTGAAGTACGGGACCTGCCGGTCGACGAAGAACTCCTTGAGGATGACGTGGCCCATGGCCATCGCCAGGGCGCCGTCCGTGCCGGGCTGGGCGGCGAGCCACTCGTCGGCGAACTTGACGTTGTCGGCGTAGTCCGGGGACACGGCGACGACCTTCTGGCCCCGGTAGCGGGCCTCGGTCATCCAGTGCGCGTCCGGGGTGCGGGTCACCGGCAGGTTGGAGCCCCACATGATGAGGTACCCGGCGTCCCACCAGTCGCCCGACTCGGGGACGTCGGTCTGGTCGCCGAACACCTGCGGGGACGCCACCGGCAGGTCGGCGTACCAGTCGTAGAACGACAGCATCGTCCCGCCGAGCAGCGACACGAACCGGGCGCCGGACGCGTGCGACACCATCGACATCGCCGGGATCGGGGAGAACCCGGCGACCCGGTCGGGGCCGAACTCCTTGATGGTGTGCACGTGCGCGGCCGCGATCATCTCGGTCGCCTCGTCCCACGTCGCCCGGACCAGGCCGCCGCGCCCGCGGGCGTCCTTGTAGGCGCGCGCCTTCTCCGGGTCGGAGACGACCTCGCGCCACGCCGCCACCGGGTCGCCGGTGCGGGCCCTGGCCTCCCGGTACATCTCCAGCAGGACGCCGCGCACGTACGGGTACCGCACCCGCGTCGGCGAGTAGGTGTACCAGCTGAAGGACGCGCCGCGCGGGCAGCCGCGCGGCTCGTACTCGGGGCGGTCGGGGCCGACCGACGGGTAGTCGGTCTGCTGCGCCTCCCAGGTGATGATGCCGTCCTTGACGTACACCTTCCACGAGCAGGACCCGGTGCAGTTCACGCCGTGGGTGGAGCGCACCACCTTGTCGTGCGACCAGCGGTCCCGGTAAAAGGAGTCCGCCTCCCGGCCGCCCTTCTTGGTCACCGTCCGCAGGTCGGGCGACACGCGCGTGCGGGTGAAGTACCTCCGGGTGCTCACCAGCGCGTCTTCCAGCGGACCGTCCATGCCGGGACGGCCGTCGGTGGAACTCATCTCGGATCCCCTTCTTCGCATCAACCGGGGCAAAACGCCCTCGGAGTGCGCCGTCCGGCCGGGGCCCCGGCCGGACGGCGCGGTGTCAGCCGTTCGCGCGCGCCGCCACGGCGCGCCGGACGGACGTGGCGGTGAACACCCCGGCCGCCCCCGCCACGAGGGCGAGGAGCAGCAGGCCGATCCGGTACTCGCCGAGGCTGCCCCAGAGCGCGCCCATCACCAGCGGCGGGACGAACCCGCCGAGCCCGCCCGCGGCACCGACCACGCCGGTGACCGCGCCGACCTTGTTCGCCGGGGCGAGCTGCGCGACCAGCGCGAACGTGGCGCCGCTCCCGGCGCCGAGCGCGGCGGCCATGGCCAGGAACGCGATGGTCCCGACCGGCATCAGCGCGGGCGCGAACGACTGGACCACGGCGCCCGCCACCGTCACCGCGAGCGCCGCGGTCATCACCCGCACCGCGCCCGTCCGGTCCGACAGCCAGCCGCCGACCGGCCGCATCAGCACGGCCAGCAGCACGAACCCGGCCATCCGGTTGGCCGCGTCCGCCTGCGACAGCCCGTACTCCGCCTTCAGGTAGGTGGGCAGGTAGACCGAGAACGCCACGTAGCCGCCGAAGGCCACCGCGTACAGGGCGGACATCTGCCAGGTGACGCCGAGCCGGGCGGTCGCCGCCAGCCGCTTCGCGAGCGGCTCGGCGGGGGCGGTGTGCCCCGGGGCCTCCCGCAGCACGAGCCACGCGACGACCGCGTACACCGCGAGCAGGGCCGCCATGACCTCGAACGGGAACTCCATCCCGTACCTGTCGACCTCCTTGACGGTCGTGAGCGCGCTGACGGCGGTGCCGCCCATGCCGGCGCCGAAGACACCGACCGCCAGCCCGCGCCGCTCCGGCGGGAACCACGCGTTGACGAACGGCACCCCGATCGCGAACGCCGTCCCGGCGATGCCGAGGAAGAAGCCGCCGGCCAGCAGCGCCGGCAGCGAGGAGTGCCCGGCCAGCCCGAGGTACAGCACCGGCACGATCGTGATCAGCGACACCGCGGGGAACATCGCCCGCCCGCCGAACCGGTCGGTCAGCGCCCCCACGGGGATCCGCCCGAGCGACCCGACCACCACCGGCACCGCCACGAGCAGCGACTGCTCGAACGACGTCAGGTCGAGCTCGTCCTTGAACCGCGGGCCGAGCGGGCTCAGCAGGGCCCACGCCCAGAAGTTCACCGCGAACCCGAGCGTGGCCACCGCCAGCATGACCCACGGCCGCCCGGTCCCCGCCGGCCCCGGGTCGTCGTCGTGTCGCTCGGCCACCGCACGCACCGCTTCCATAGCTCCCGCCAGGTTTCCGTCGTCGTTCCCGGACCCCCGGCGGGTAACCATGATCGATCGCCGCCCGCCGGTTCGATCTCACCCTCGCGGAGGGCGGGGGACGCCCTGAAGGGACCTTCGTCCCGCCGACGGTCCCGCCCCCCGGGCGGGCCCGATGTCCTACCGTGGAGACCGTGACCGAGCATCCTGAGCGGGGCGAACTGGCGGCGGAGCTGCGGGCGGCCGGGATCGGCGGCGTGGACGGCTCGGCGCTCGCACGGGCCATGTACTCCTCCGACGCCTCCCTCTACCGGGTGCCGCCGGCGGTCGTGGTGACGCCCCGGGAGACGGCGGAGCTGCCCGCGGTGCTGGAGGTGTGCCGGCGGCTCGGGGTGCCGCTGACGATGCGCGGCGGCGGAACGTCCATCGCGGGCAACGCGGTCGGGCCGGGCGTCGTCGTGGACGTGAGCCGCCACCTCGACCGCGTGCTGGAGATCGATCCCGAGGCGGGGACGGCGCTGGTCGAGCCCGGGATCGTCCAGGCGCGGCTGCACGAGCTGGCGGCCGGGCACGGGCTGCGGTTCGGGCCCGACCCGTCCACCCGGACGCGGGCGACGCTGGGCGGCATGATCGGCAACAACGCGTGCGGGTCGCGGGCGCTCGGCTACGGCCGGACGAGCGACAACGTCCTCGGCCTCGACGTGGTGACCGGCTCCGGCGAGCGGCTCCGGCTCGGCGACGTCCCCGGGGGGCCGTCCGAGAGCCCCCTGCTGGACCGCCTCCGTGACCTGGTGGACGGCGAGCTGGCGCTGATCCGCACCGAGTTCGGGCGGTTCGGGCGGCAGGTGTCGGGCTACTCCCTGGAACACCTGCTGCCGGAGAAGGGCTTCGACGTCGCGCGGGCGCTGGTCGGCAGCGAGGGGACGCTCGCGCTGACCCTGGCCGCGCGGCTGCGGATGGTGCGCGAGCCCGCCCGCCGGGTGCTGGTCGTCCTCGGCTACGGGTCGATGGCGGAGGCCGCCGACGCGGTCCCGGCGATCCTGCCGCACGGCCCGGTGGCCTGCGAGGGCCTCGACTCGCGCATCACCGGCGTGGTGCGGGAGCGGCGGGGCGACGCCGCGGTGCCCGCGCTGCCGGACGGCTCCGGGTGGCTGCTGGTGGAACTGGCCGGGGCGGAGCTCGGGGAGCTGCGGGACAGGGCGCGCAAGGTCGTCGGCGACTCCGGCGGCACCGGCTCCATGGTCGTGGAGGACATGGCGCTCGCGGACGCGCTGTGGCGGATCCGCGAGGACGGGTCCGGGCTGGTCGCGCGGACGCCGGACGGCGAGCAGGCCCACGCCGGGTGGGAGGACGCCGCCGTCCCGCCCGAGCGGCTCGGCGCCTACCTGCGGGAGTTCGAGGCGCTGCTGGCGGAGTACCGGCTGTTCGGCGTCCCGTACGGGCACTTCGGCGACGGCTGCGTCCACGTCCGGATCGACTTCCCGTTCGGGCGGGCGAAGGGCACGCGGGTCTTCCGCGACTTCCTGAACGGCGCGGCCGCGCTGGCGGCGCGGCACGGCGGCACCATGTCGGGCGAGCACGGCGACGGCCGCGCCCGGAGCGAGCTGCTGCCGCACATGTACTCGCCCGAGGCGCTGGCGCTGTGCGCCGCCGTCAAGGACGTGTTCGACCCCGAGGACGTGCTGAACCCGGGGGTGATCGTCCGTCCGGCGCCGGTGGACCGCGACCTGCGCGCGGTGGGGCTCGTCCCGCTGAACCGCGGGCTCGGCCTCGCCCACCGGGACGACCGCGGCGACCTGTCGCGCGCCGTGCACCGGTGCACCGGCGTCGGCAAGTGCCGCGCCGACAACACCGCGGCGGGCGGGGTGATGTGCCCGTCCTACCTCGCCACCCGCGAGGAGAAGGACTCCACGCGCGGGCGGGCGCGCGTCCTGCAGGAGGTCGTCAGCGGGCATCTGGGCCCGGACGGCTGGAAGTCCGACGCGCTGCACGACGTCCTCGACCTGTGCCTGTCCTGCAAGGGCTGCGCGTCCGACTGCCCGACCGGGGTCGACATGGCGTCCTACAAGGCCGAGGCGCTGCACCGGCGGTACCGCCGGCGGGTCCGGCCCCGCTCGCACTACGCGCTCGGCCTGCTCCCGCGGTGGACGCGGCTCGCGGCGAAGGCGCCCGCGTCGGTCAGGGCGGTGAACGCGGTGCTGCGGTCGCGCGCGTTGAAGCCGCTGCTCGCGTGGGCGGCGGGCATCGACCGGCGGCGCTCGCTGCCCGCGTTCGCGCCGGTGACGTTCCGGCGCTGGTTCGCGTCCCACCGCAGCCCCGAGGGGCGGCACGGCGACGTGGTGCTGTTCGTCGACACCTTCACCGACGCGTTCTCCCCCGAGGTCGGCAAGGCGACGGTGAAGGTGCTGGAGCACGCCGGCTACCGCGTGACCGTGACCGAGCGCCCGGTGTGCTGCGGCATCACGTGGATCTCCACCGGCCAGCTCGACGGGGCGCGCGCGCAGGCCCGGCAGACCGTCCGGGCGCTGCTTCCCCACGTCCGGCGCGGGGCGAAGGTCGTCGGGATGGAGCCGTCCTGCACGGGCGTGCTGCGCTCGGACGCGGCGGAGCTGCTGCGCGGCGTCGACGCCGCCGCGGCGCGCGAGGTGGCCGCCGCGACCCGCACCCTCGCCGAGCTGCTCGCCGAGACCTCCGGCTGGACGCCGCCCGACCTGTCCGGCGTGACGGGCGTCGCGCAGCCGCACTGCCACCACCACGCGGTCATGGGTTGGGCCGCCGACGCCGCCCTGCTGAAGCGGGCGGGCGCGGACGTCGCGAGGGTCGGCGGCTGCTGCGGCCTCGCCGGGAACTTCGGGGTCGAGAAGGGCCACCACGACGTGTCGGCGGCGGTCGCGGAGACCGCGCTCCTGCCCGCCGTCCGGAAGGCGGGCGAGGGCGAGGTCGTGCTCGCCGACGGGTTCAGCTGCCGCACCCAGCTGGACGACCTCGCGGGCCGCGGCGGCGAGCACCTGGCCCAGCTACTGGCCCGCCGCCTTCCCGGCTGAGAGGGTGCGGGAGAGGGTGAGCGCGGCGGTGTGGACGGCCGGGGCCACCGCCGCGAGGCGCATCCTCGCCGCCCAGCCCGACACCGACAGCGCGCCGAGCGCCAGGCCGTCCGCGCCGAGGACGGGGCTGGCCGCGCACACGATGCCGGCGCCGGACTCCTCCCGGTCGTAGGCGACGCCCTCGCGGCGGATCCGGGCCAGCTCCCGGGCCAGCAGCCCCGGCGCGGTGACGCTGCGCTCGCTCCGCTTGACCAGGCCCGCGTCCAGCACGGCCTGCACCGCCTCCGGCGGGGAGAACGCCAGGATCGCCTTGCCGACCCCGGTGACGTGCGCGGGCAGCCGCCCGCCGACCTGGGACGGCAGCCGCGGCCCGCGCGACGAGCCGAGGATCTCCACGTAGACGACCTCGGTCCCCTCCAGCACCGCGAGGTGGACGGTCTGCCGGGTGGCCTCCCGCAGGTCCGACATGTAGGGCGCGGCGGCGTCCCGCAGCACCCGCTGGCGCGGTACCCGCTGCCCGATCTCGAACAGCTTCAGCCCGAGCCGCACGCGGGCGCCGTCGCGCTCCAGCAGGCCCGCCTCGGCGAGGTCGAGCGCGATCCGGTGCGCGGTGGACTTGGGCAGGCCGCTGCGGCGCGCCAGCTCGGCGGCGCCGAGGCCGTCGTCGTCGGCCCGGAACGCGCTCAGCACGGCGACGGCGCGGCGCAGGAACGTGTCGTCGGGCGGCATGGCGCCACTGTAGAAGATGTGTCCCACCACGCGGGACGCCCGCGTTGCCCGCCGCGTGCCGGACGGGGGAGGCTCGGCCTCGGCAGACAACGAAAGGACGGCCCCAATGGACCCGGGTTCCGTGGAGAAGGCCGCGGCGGCGCTACTGGACGCGTACGCCACCGGCACTCCGATCCCGCCGCTGACGAAGGACCATCCGGAGATGTCGGTGGCCGACGCCTACGCGGTCCAGCTCGCCCAGGTCGAGGCGTGGACCGCCGCCGGGGCGCGGATCAAGGGGCACAAGGTCGGGCTGACCTCGGCCGCGATGCAGCGCCAGATGGGCGTGGACCAGCCGGACTTCGGCGTCCTGCTGGACACGATGTTCCTGCAGGACAGCGCCCCGATCGACACCGGCCGGTTCCTGCAGCCCCGGATCGAGCCGGAGATCGCGTTCGTGCTCGGCCGCCCCCTGTCCGGACCCGGCGCGACCGCGGCGGACGCCGTCGCCGCCGTCGAGTACGTGCTGCCGGCGCTGGAGGTCATCGACTCCCGCATCGCGGACTGGAAGATCACCCTGCCCGACACGATCGCCGACAACGCCTCCAGCGGCGCCGTGGTGCTCGGCACCCGGCCCGTCCGGCTGGACGACCAGGACCTGTCGCTCATGGGCTGCCTGCTGCGCCGCGACGGCGACCTGATCGACACCGGGGCGGGCGGCGCCGTGCTCGGCTCGCCGATCAACGCGCTGGTGTGGCTGGCGAACGTGCTCGGCGAGCGCGGCGTGTCCCTGGAGGCGGGGCACGTGGTGCTGCCCGGCTCGATCACGGCGGCCGTGCCGGTCGCGCCCGGCGAGACACTGACGGCGACGTTCGCCGGGATCGGTTCCGTGACCGCCCGGTTCGGGAAGGAGGAGCGCTCATGAGCAAGTTGACGGCGGCGATCGTCGGGCCGGGCAACATCGGCACCGACCTGCTGGTCAAGCTGATGCGCAGCGAGCTGATCGACGTCCACTCGATGATCGGGGTGGTGCCGGAGTCGGACGGGCTGGAGCGCGCCCGCAAGCTCGGCGTACCGGCGTCGGCGGAGGGCGTGGACTGGCTGCTCGAGCAGCCCACGCTGCCCGACATCGTGTTCGAGGCCACGTCGGCGAAGGCGCACCTGGCGAACGCGCCCCGCTACGAGGAGGCGGGGATCACGGCGATCGACCTGACGCCCGCCGCGACCGGCCCGCTCGTGTGCCCGCCGGTCAACCTGGACACGCTCTCCGACGCCCCCAACCTCAACATGATCACCTGCGGCGGGCAGGCGACGATCCCGATCGTGCACGCGGTGTCGTCGGTCGTCCCGGTCCCGTACGCGGAGATCGTCGCGTCGATCGCGTCGCGGTCGGCCGGGCCCGGCACCCGCGCGAACATCGACGAGTTCACCCAGACCACGGCCCGCGCGATCGAGACGGTCGGCGGCGCCGGGCGGGGCAAGGCGATCATCATCCTGAACCCGGTGGACCCGCCGATGATCATGCGGGACACGGTGTTCTGCGCGATCCCGTCGGACGCCGACACCCGGGCGATCCAGGAGTCGATCGAGAAGATGGTGGCCGAGGTCGCGGTGTACGTGCCCGGCTACACGCTGCGCGCCGAGCCGCAGTTCGACGAGCCCCGCGACATCTGGAACGGGATGGCCCGCGTCGCGGTGTTCCTGGAGGTCCGCGGGAACGGCGACTACCTGCCGCCGTGGGCCGGCAACCTCGACATCATGACCGCGGCCGCGGCCCGGGTGGGCGAGCAGATCGCCCGTAGGAAGGTGGCATCATGAGCCCCGCGCAGGAGACCGCGCAGGAGACCGCGCAGGAGACCCCGGCGAAGATCCGGATCACCGACTCGACGCTGCGGGACGGCAGCCACGCGATGGCGCACCGCTTCACCGAGGAGCAGGTCCGCGGGGTCGTGCACGCGCTGGACGCGGCCGGCGTCGAGGTCATCGAGGTCACCCACGGCGACGGCCTCGGCGGCTCGTCGTTCAACTACGGCTTCTCGCTGGAGGACGACGTCAAGCTCGTCGCCGCCGCGGTGGACGAGGCGACCCGCGCGAAGATCGCGGTGCTGATGCTGCCGGGCGTCGGCACGGTCGAGGACCTCAAGCTCGCGCACGACGCGGGCGCGTCCGTCGCCCGCATCGCGACGCACTGCACCGAGGCGGACGTGTCGCTCCAGCACTTCGCCGCGGCGCGCGGCCTCGGCATGGAGACCGTCGGGTTCCTGATGATGTCGCACCGGGTGCAGCCGGACGTCCTGGCGCGGCAGGCCAGGATCATGGTGGACGGCGGCGCGCAGTGCGTGTACGTCGTCGACTCGGCGGGCGCGCTCGTCCTCGGCGAGGCGCAGGAGCGGATCAGCGCGGTCGTCAAGGAGATCGGGCACGAGGCGCAGGTCGGCTTCCACGGCCACCAGAACCTGTCGCTGGGCGTCGCGAACTCGGTGCTGGCGCAGCAGAACGGCGCGCTGCAGATCGACGGGGCGCTGTGCGCGCTCGGCGCGGGGGCGGGCAACTCCCCCACCGAGGTGCTGGTGCCGACGTTCGAGCGGCTCGGCGTCCCGACGGGCGTGGACGTGCAGGGCGTGATGGCCGCCGCGGACGACGTGGTGAAGCCGTTCCTGCACCGGCTGCCGTTCGCCGACCGGGGCGCGATCACGCAGGGCTACGCGGGCGTCTACTCCAGCTTCCTGCTGCACGCCGAGCGGGCGGGGAAGCGCTACGACGTGCCGGTGCACGAGATCCTGCAGAAGGTCGGCGAGGCCGGCTACGTCGGCGGCCAGGAGGACATGATCATCGACGTGGCGCTCCAGCTGCGGGCGGAGCGCGAGCGCGCGGAGTCCTGACCCTCCGGGCGGGGGGCGCGGTGGCCGGTCGCACCCGGCCGCCGCGCTCTTCCGCGGTGGGGCGGGGGCGCCGTGCGAGGATGGCGGAGGGACTTTCCCCCAGCGAAGCTGATCTTTGCATGGTGCAAGGGTTGGGATAGCTTGGGCGGCATGACCCACGAGGACCCCTCCGGCGCGCGGGAGGCGTCGACTCCTCGCGGGCGGGCGCGCAGGGACCAGCTGGTCGGGATCGGCCTCGACCTGCTCGCCGAGGGCGGCTGGCCCGCGGTCACGGCGCGCGCCGTCACCGACCGCGCGCGGACCCGGCCGGGGCTGCTGCACCACTACTTCAACGGGCTGCCGGGCCTGCACATCGCGGTGGCGCAGCGGGCCAGCGAGATGATCATCGATCCGGTGGTGGACGCGCTGGTCGCCGCGCCCGACACCCCGGCGGCGCTGCGCGCGCTCCGCGATCTCGTGCCGCGCATGGCGGCCGGCGAGCGCAACCTGCGGCTCGCGGCCGAGCTGCTGGTCAGGGCGCTGCGCGACCCGCGGATGGGCGCCGAGCGGCGGGACTGGTCGCGCACCGTCCGGGCCCGGATCGCGGCGCGCCTGGCGCACCTGTGCCCGGACTGGCCGGCCGAGCGGCACGAGGGCACCGCGATGCTGTTCACCGCCATGCTGGACGGCCTGCTGCTCCAGCTGATCCTCGACCCGGACCTGCCGACGGGCCCGGCGCTGCACGCCACCGAGGCCCTGGTCACCGACCCCTGACGCGCCGACCGGCCGCCGCCGCGGCCGCCCGCTAGCCCTGCCGGGCGGGGACGGGCGTGCCGGGGCCGTGCGCGCGCGGCTCGGGCGCCCACCCGGACGGGACGATCGCGAGGGTGCGGCGGTCGCGGCGCAGCATGCCGGTGGCGAGCGGCCCGAGGCCGGGGCCCGCCGCCCGCTCCCCGAGCACCACGAGCCCGGCGCCGTCCGCGGCCTCCCGCAGGGCGTCGAAGGGGCGCTCCAGCATCGGCGACGCCTCGACCCGCAGGTCCGGGTAGCGGCGGCGCACCGGCTCCACGGCCTCCTCCAGCTCGGCCGCGCGGGTCGCCGCCAGCCGGTCCCGGTCGTGGAACAGGGCGAGTTCGGACTCGGCGACCGCGCCGGGCTCCCAGCAGCCGTACACGACGTGCAGGTCCCAGCCGCGCAGCCGGGCCTCCTCGGCGGCGAAGCCCACGGCCGGCCGGCAGCCCGCCGACCGGTCGGTCCCGACGACGACCCGCCGCGGCACGGGCCCGTCGCCCTCGCGGACCGCGACGACCGGGCACGGGGAGCGCGCGGGCAGTTCCAGCGCCATCGACCCGTCCACCGGGTCACCGGACGTGCCGATCACGACCAGCTCGGCGCCGCCGGCGGCGCCCAGCAGGGCCTCCAGGGCCGGGCCGCGCCGCAGCCGCTTGCGGACGGCGCCGGGCACGCCCAGCTCGTAGGCGCGGCGCACGCCGCTGTCGAGCAGGTTCTCCCCCGTCCGCTTCATGATCGTCTCGATCTCGGGATCGGTGTGGCCGGCCGGGTAGGGCCAGTGCCAGCAGTGGCACATCAGCAGCCCGATCCCGCGGAGCCGGGCCTCCTCGACCGCCCAGCGCAGGGCCGCGTCGTTCTCCGCCGTCCCGTCGTAGCCGAACAGGACGTGCGGCCAGCGTGTCCTCTCCTCGCCGTTCATGCCTGCCTCCCTCCTGCCAGTCTGCGCGCGGTCCGGCGCCGGCAGAAGGGGACGTTCGTCCCGTGACCCGGAATCTTGTGGCCGATCGGGTTCTTTGCCCGGTGATGCCCCAGGGAGGATCGTTACGTTCCGGACACTCCGGCGGTGAACTCCGCGGCCGTGACGCGGTACAGGACGTGGCGCTTCAGGCGGTGCCCGTCCGGCACGAGCGGGTGGTCGAAGTCGCCGGACGCGTCGCGGGCCATGCCGATGCGCCCCATGACCGCCTGGGACCGGACGTTCGTGGGGCTGGTGAACGAGACCACTTCGTCCAGGCGCCGGTCCTCGAAGGCGAAGCGCAGCGCGCGGCGGGCGGCCTCGCTCGCGTAGCCGCGGCCCCAGGCGGAGCGGGCCAGCCGCCAGCCGATCTCCACCGCCGGGGTGAAGTGCGCCTCGAAACGCGGCACCGACAGACCGGTGAAGCCGAGGAACTCGCCCGTCCCGGCGGCCTCCATGGCCCAGAGCCCGAAGCCGTGCTCGTCGAAGAACGCCTCGATGCGGTCGATCATCGCGTCGCTCTCCGCGCGCGTGAGCGGCGCAGGGAAGTGCTCCATGACGACCGGATCGGCGTTCAGCGCGGCGAACGGCGCGCGGTCGTCCTCCTTCCAGCGGCGCAGGACGAGGCGGTCCGTGCGGAGTTCGGGAGTCACCGGCCGACCCTACAGGCCCCTTCCGCGAGGCGTCAGGCGCCTGGCGCGTGGTCGCGGAGCGCGGCGCAGGCGCGGGCCGCCATGGCGAGGAACATCGCATCGCCGCGCTCGGTGGGCGTCCCGTAGGCGCAGCCCAGCACGATGATGAGCGGGGCCTGCCGGAGGGCGAAGCGGTAGTCGTCCCAACACAGGTCGAAGGGGTAGTCGCGGACGCCGTGGCCGAGGAGGGCCCGGTGGTAGTGCGCGACGAGGTCGCGTTCGCGGGCGCGCCGGTCGGCGGCGTCCAGGCTGGTCGCCAGGAAGTAGGACAGGTCGCGTGCGGGCAACCCGATCGTGAGGGTCTGCCAGTCGACGGTGACGGGCGCGCCCGCGCCGTCCGGCGGGAAGAGGAGGTTGTCCAGGCGGTAGTCGCCGTGGACGAGCCCGAACCGCTCGGGGCGGGCGAGCAGCCAGGAGCCGATCCCCTCGGCCGTGCCGCGCAGGGTGTCCTTGTCGGCGTCGCCGAGCCGGTCGGCGAACCGCTCGACGAAGGTCTCGACGGCCGGGGCGTACACCTCGGCCAGGGCACGTGCGTCCGCCTCGGCCGGACGGCTCAGCCCTTCGGCGTCCAGCAGCGAAGCGTCGCACCAGCGCGGGCCGTGCAACCCGGCGAGCTCCTCGACGCATTCGCGCGCGCGCCGCGGCGGGCAGCCGGCGAGCTGGTCGCCCTGGACGGCGGGGGCGAGGTCCTCCAGCAGCAGGACGAACTCGAAGGTCTCGGGGTCGATCTCGGCGTGGTGGCAGCGCGGGGTGCGGATGGCGACGGTGCCGGCGATGTCGCGGTAGAACAGCACCTCGGTGCGGTACGCGCCGCCGAGCATGGCGCGGGCCGCGGGGTCCGCCAGGGGCAGCTTCGCCACCAGCCGGGGCGGGACGTCATCGCCGGTCAGCCGCAGCCGGTGCACCGAGCCGATCTGCCCGGTCCCGATCGGCTCCGTGGCGACGTCGCCGACGCGGGCGCCCAGCACGCCGCCGAGCCAGGACGCGGTGATCAACGGCCGCGGCCGGGGTTGCGGGGCAGCCCGGCGAACCCGTCCGGGCGGACGGCCCGGTAGGCGTCCAGCACGGGCGCGAGCTCGGCGGGGGTGGCGCCGTGCAGGATCACGCCGTCGGCGCCCGCGGCGAACTGGTCGAGGACGCGGGCCGCGCACGCCTCGGGCGACCCCGTGGCGGACGCCGCGAGCCACTCGTCCGGGAGGAGCCCGGCGACGTGCCGCAGCTCGTCGGGCTTGCCGATCGCGTCGAACGCGCCGGGGTAGCCGGAGACGAGGTCGTCGGTGCGGAACCGGGCCAGCGGCGCCGGGTCCCACCCGTTGACCCGCACCAGCAGGTCGCCGTAGCCCTGGAGGTAGGTGGCGAGGCGGCCGGCGAGCTTGCGCAGCCGCGCCTCCTCGTCCAGGTGGTCGCCGACCGTGGCCAGCACCGACCACACGCGGACGGACGCCGGGTCGCGCCCGGCCCGGTCGGCCCCGCGCCGCACCGCCGCGACGGCCTTGGCGAGGGTCTCGTCGGTGAAGAAGGTGTGCAGGACGACGCCGTCGGCGACCCGTCCCGCGAACTCCAGCGTCCGCTCCCCCATCGCGGTGAGGATGACCGGGACGTCCTCGTCGAAGGACGGGTCCTGGCTGAGGTAGGGGAACGTTCCGGCGGGCCCGTCGTGCCCGGCGACGGCCTCGCCGTGCCAGAGGCGGCGCAGGATGCCGATGACGTCCTCGAGCTGGGCCATGGTGACCCTGGGCAGGCCCATGACGTCGAAGAGCATGTCGAAGCCCCGGCCGAGGCCGAGCGCGAACCGCCCCTCCGACATCCGGTGCATGGTCGTCGCGAACGCCGCGGTCACCAGCGGGTGCCGGGTGTTGTGGTTGGTGGCGGCGGTCGCGATGCCGATCCGCTCGCTCGCGGCCGCGGCGGCGCCCGAGAGCGCGGCGGCCTCCTTGGTCGCGAAGCGCTCGGACAGGAACACCGAGCCGAGGCCCAGCCGCTCCCCCTCGGCCACCTCGGCGATCAGGTCGCGGGGGCTGGCCGAGTGGCCGGCGAGCCCGTAGAAGCCCAGTTCGGGAAGATCGGCGCGCTGCACGTCCCGGAATCTAGTCTGGACAGGTGTCCACAATCAAGGGCGGCAGCGTGCGGCTCCGGGGGTGTGCGACCGGTGGCGGCGGTCAGGATGCGCGGCGGCGGGGCCTGCGCCCCTGGCCGCGCGCCTGGCCCTGGCCGGACCGCTGCGCCTGGCCGGACCGCTGCCCCTGCCCGCGTCCCTGACCCTGGCCCGCGCCCCGGGCGGCTCCGGTCTGCGCGCGGTCGCGCGGCGTGCGCGCGACCGCGGCCGCCGGTGCGGGGGCCGCGGCCGGGGTGCGCGCGCCGGTGATCCGGGACAGCTCGGAGTCGCCGGGCCGGACGCTGGTGGTCACCGGGGTGATGCCCGCCTTGGCCATCAGGGCGTCCATCTCGCGCCGCTGGTCCGGCAGGACGAGCGTGACCACGGTGCCGGTGCGCCCGGCGCGGGCCGTGCGGCCGCCGCGATGCAGGTAGTCCTTGTGGTCGGCGGGCGGGTCGACGTTGACCACGAGGTCGAGGTCGTCGATGTGGATGCCGCGGGCGGCGACGTTGGTGGCCACGAGCACGGTGACGTCCGAGGCGTGGAAGGCGTCCAGCGCCCGGTTGCGCTGCGACTGCGTCTTGCCGCCGTGCAGGGCGGCGGCGCGGACGCCGCGGGCGCCCAGCTTGCGGACCAGCCGGTCGGCGACGTGCTTCTTGCCCACGAACATGATCACGCGGTCGGCGCGGGAGGCGATGTGCGCGGTCGTCTCCTGCTTGTCGGTGTCGGCGACGTGCAGCAGGTGGTGCTCCATCGAGGCGACCGCGCCGGCCGGCGGGTCGACCGAGTGGGTCACCGGGTCGCTGAGGAACCGGCGGACGAGCCGGTCGACGTCGCCGTCGAGGGTCGCGGAGAACAGCATCCGCTGGCCGCCGGGCGGGGTCTGCTCCAGCAGCCGGGTGACCTGCGGCAGGAACCCCATGTCGGTCATCTGGTCGGCCTCGTCCAGCACGGTGGCCGCGACCTCGCCGAGCCGGCAGTCGCCGCGCTCGATCAGGTCGGCGAGGCGGCCGGGCGTGGCGATCAGCACGTCCACGCCGGCGGCGAGCGCCTGCGCCTGGCGGGTGATCCCGAGCCCGCCGACGACGGTCGCGAGCCGCAGCCGCACGGCGTCCGCGTACGGGGTGAGCGCGGCGGTGACCTGCTGGGCGAGTTCCCGCGTCGGCACCAGGACGAGCGCGAGGGGCGCGCGGGGCGCGGCGCGGTGCCCGGCGGTGCGGGCGAGGACGGCCAGCCCGAACGCGAGGGTCTTGCCGGAGCCGGTGCGGCCCCGGCCGAGGACGTCCCGCCCGGCGAGGGCGTTCGGCAGGCTCGCGGCCTGGATGGGGAACGGCGCCGTCACTCCCTGGCGCGCGAGCTCCGCCAGGAGCGGCGCCGGGAGCGGAAGGTCGGCGAACGACTCGACCGCGGGAAGCGGCGGAGCCTTCGGTGCGGGTGGTGCCTTCGGTGCGGATGGTGCGGCGTCCTGCCGCCGTGCCGGACGGCGGCGGGGCCGCGAGGTGGAGCCTGCTCGGGGCGCGCGTGACATGGAGTGCCTTCCTCGAAGACGGTGCGTGTCGAGGAAGTCCTCCACCGCGCGGAGGCGCGGCCAGGGCCGGACGAACAGCTCAAGACGAACCTGGTGGGACCCGCGGTGCCGCGGGAGTGGCCGGAGGACGCCCCTCCGGAGGCGGTGCCCCTGCGGACACCCGCGCGCGGCGGACGGGCCCCGGGAGGCCGCCCGCCGCGCGGACCGGCGTCAGGCCGGGACGATGTTCTCCGCCTGCAGGCCCTTCTGGCCCTGGGTGACGTCGAACGACACCTTCTGGCCCTCCTGCAGCTCGCGGAAGCCCTGGGCCGCGATGTTGGAGTAGTGGGCGAAGACGTCGGCGCCGCCGCCGTCCTGCTCGATGAAGCCGAAGCCCTTCTCCGCGTTGAACCACTTGACGGTACCGGTGGCCATGTCGATCTCCTCTGCTAGGTCCCGCCCGCACACCGTGCGCGGCCGGGGACGCCGCGATGGCCCATCCGGAAGATCCAGAGCAACAAAAAATGCGCCTGCTGAAGTTGATCCGCAGGCGCATGCACATGTCTTGGGAACCGCAACTAGCCCGACAGTACCACATGCCCGCCCGGCGTCGGCTGAATCAAGGATTCACTGTGATTTCGGTATCAGCTTACGAACAGCCCCCCGTCACCGCCCTGGTGAGCGCATACTTGCAGGTGATGAAACCTACCGAACCAGCCAGACGGCGACACCTGCCCACCAGCCCCTTCAAGCCACCGCCCGCCGCGCCGCCCGCGAAGGTCTTCGCCCCCGAGGACCGGGTGACGCACGACAAGTACGGCCTCGGCACCATCCTCGAAGTCCACGACGGCCGCTCGGTCCTGGTCGACTTCGGCACGCAGAAAGTGAAGATCCTGGCCCCCTTCGCCAAACTCTTCAAGCTCTGACCGCCGCCCGCCTCACCCGCTGACGACGCGGCGGGTCCGGTGATCCTCGCGCTCCTCGCCCGAGCCCGATGGCACCGGCCCGCGGGTCAGCGGGCGGTGAGGGGGAGGCGGACGGCCGGGGGCAGCGGGCCGCGGGCCGGGGTCGCGCGGAACGACTCCAGCATCAGGGCGGCGAGGCGGCGCGACGCCGCCGCCCGCATCTCCGGTGAGCCGGCGCGGATGCCGTCGTTCGCCATCAGCGCGAGGGCGACGTCCTCCACCACGATGTCGGGGCGCAGGTCGCCGGACTCCTTCGCGCGCCGGATCAGTTCGCGCAGCAGGCGCAGCACGCGGTCGCGGTCGGCGGTGACGGCGGCCGTCCGGGGCAGCTGCGCGACGTAGGCGCGGAACTCCCGGTCGCGGGCGTGCGCCTCCAGCAGCTTCTCGATCACCAGGCGGAAGCCGTCCCAGGGGTCGGGCACCGCCAGGCCCTGCGCCACGACCGCCGAGCAGAGTTCGGTCTGCGCCGCGAACGCCTCGGCGAGCAGGGCCTCCTTGGACGGGAAGTGCCGGTAGACGGTCGCGACGCCCACTTCGGCGAGCCGGGCGATCTCCCGGATCGGCACGTCGGCGCCGCGGGCGGCCACGGCCGTGCGGGCGGCCATGACGATGCGCGCCCGGTTGTCGCGGGCGTCGGACCGGCGACTCGTTCCCACTTCGGCCCTCACCGTTCTCACTTTAGCCAGCCGGGGCCGGCCTCCCTTTACGGTCCACGGCATGAGAGCTGTTCAGTTCACCGAGTACGGCCCGCCGAGCGTCGTCCACGTCGCCGAGGTGGCGGCGCCGCATGCCGGGCCGGGCGAGATCCGCATCGCCGTCCGGGCGTCCGGGGTCTCCGCCGGAGAGACCCTCCTCCGCTCCGGCAGGATGGGCGACGTCATGCCCGCCGCGTTCCCCTTCCGGACGGGGTTCGACGCCGCGGGCGTCGTCGATGAGGTCGGCGACGGGGTCACCGGCGCCCGCATCGGCGACGAGGTGTTCGGCATGGCCGCCATGACCACGCGCGGCACCAACGCCGACCATGCCGTCCTGGTCGCCTGGGCGCCCAAACCGGCGGCGTGGAGCTGGGAGGAGGCGGGCGGCGCGGCGGGCTCCGTCGAGACGTCCACCCGCGTGCTCGACCGCCTGGCGGTCGGCGCCGGGCATACGCTGCTGGTCCAGGGCGCGGCCGGGAGCGTCGGGACGGTCGCCGTCCAGATGGCGGTCGCGCGCGGCGCCCGCGTGATCGGGACCGCGAGCGAGCACAACCACGGCTTCCTGCGCTCCCTCGGCGCCGAGCCGACGACCTACGGGGCGGGGCTGATCGAACGGGTGGCCGCGCTGGCGCCGGACGGCGTGGACGCGGTGTTCGACTGCGCCGGAGGCGCCCTGCCCGATCTGATCGCCATCGCCGGGGACCGGGCGCGCGTGGTGACGATCGCCGACTTCGACGCGGCGTCCCACGGCGTGCACATGTCGCACGGAGCACCGGCCGACGAGGCACGCGCGACGCTCGGCGCCTCGGCGGACCCGGCGGCGGTGCACGGGCTGGAGACCGCGGTCCGCCTCGCCGGAGAGGGGAGGCTGCGGGTGCCGGTCGCGGCGGCGTTCCCGCTCACCGAGGCCGCGGCCGCGCACGAGCTCAGCGAGACCCGCCACGCGCGCGGCAAGATCGTCCTGGTGCACTGACGCGCGTCTCCGCGGCAGCCCGTCCCCCTGCCCGTTCGATGACTTTCGGGTTCGGGGGGAGTCTTCCCTTCAGGAGACGATGAAAGGAAGATCCGTGGCCAAGCTGCTGTACTCGGCGACGATGTCGCTCGACGGCTTCATCGCCGGGCCGGGCGGGGACATGTCCTGGCTGGCCGAGCACCTGGGCGGACCGAATCCGACCGCCGAGCGCCTGCTCGCGCAGATCGGCGCCCTCCTCGTCGGCAACCGCACCTACGGCGGCGACGACCCGAACAAGGGCACCGACAAGGAGGGCGCGTTCGGCGGCCGGTACCGGGGGCCGGTGATCGTCTTGACGCACCGGCCGCCCGCCGGGCCCGTGCCGGGGGTCACCTTCGCGAGTGATCTGAAGACGGCTGTGGCTCAGGCCAGGGCCGCCGCCGGGGACCGCTACGTCAATGTCCTGGGCGCGGACGTCGCCAGGCAGTGCATCGAGGCGAAGATCCTGGACGAGGTGCTCGTCTTCATCGCCCCGGTGCTCCTCGGGGACGGGGTGCCGCTCTTCGACGACCCGGGCGGCGAGCAGGTCCGGCTGGAGCCGATCGCGGGCGAGTCCGCGCACTGGTACCGCGTCGCGTACTGACGTTCCGGCGTGTCCATTTCGAGGCCGGGCCGGCGGCGTCAGGCGTTCGGGTAGGTGACGGTTATGCGGAGGCCGGTCGCGGTCTGGGGGTCGGCGCCGGTGCGGCAGCTCTGCCCGGACCAGGAGACTGGCCGAAACAGGACGACGGTCCATGGGAACCGCCGCCTCCCCCACCGGGCTCTAACGTCCGTCATCCGCCCCGGTCTGGAGTTCGCATGCCCGATTCCGATCCCGATCCCGATCCCGATCACGCATCCGCGGGCCTCGCGTACCGGTTGCGGACGGACCGCAAGTGGCAGCTCGGCACGGTGGCCGCGGCGCTCGTCCTCGTCGTGGGCGTCGCCACCGTCGTGGCCGCCATGCGGCCGTCCGAGCCGGCCGGGATCTCCGACGGGCCGCTGGCGGCCGCGCCCGCGGCCGCCGACACCGTTCCCGCCGGCCGGATCGTGAAGAAGCCGCCCGCCAACTGCGGGGTGGCGAAGGCCACGGCGGCGCGGCTCGCGCCCGGCTCCGATCCCGACGCCGAGAAGGGCGGCCTCTTCCGGGAGGGCGGGCCGGGCAGCTGCATGTGGTACTCGCTGGACGACGGCAAGGCCAAGTGCGACTTCTGCACCGGCGACTTCCGCAACGAGCGCGTCCTCAACGTCGACATCGTCCTCGCCGAGAGCCGGCTCCAGTCGCCGATCAGCGAAGCGCTGCGGCAGATGGACGAGACACCGCCCTACGTGCGCACCTCCGCCGCGGAGCAGATCGTGGAGGGGCTGGGCGAGGAGGCCACCGCCCGCTACTCGGCGGACACCGAGACCGAGGGCGCGATCGTCAGGTTCCGCGTCGGCAACGCCGTCGCGACGGTCCGCTACCGCGGCTGGGACTCCGTGCGCGGCGAGCGCAGGACGATCCCGGAGAAGGCCGCGCTGGACGGCGCCTTCGCGGCGGCGGCCGAGACGGCGAAGAGCATGGGCACGGCGGCGCGGCCCGTCCTGAGCCGGGTGAAGCATCCGGTGACGCCGCCGGTGCGGAACGTCCCGAAGCCGTGCGACGCGGTCCCGGCGGCGACCGTCGAGAAGGTGGCGCGCGGCGCGTACCGGGAGCGCGGCACCGCCTCCCTGTTCCCCGCCGTCACCTGGCCGGGGGCGTCCGCCGACGCCTGCACGTGGAAGGCGCGCACGTCCCAGTACTACAACGAGGGGCGGTCGCGCACCCTCACGGTGGCGATCATCGTCGACGAGGACCGCCTGCCGGGTCTCGGGGCCTTCACGGCCGGGCGCCGGTACCTGGGCGTCTACGAGAACCTGCGGGCGGGCAGAACTTTGGGGACGGACCGGTTCACCGGGTTCAAGCCCCTGTCCGGGCCCGGCGACCGGGCGTTCGCGGTCATCCGGGGCGCGCGGACCTCGTCCAGCGGGGACGAGGGGTTCGTGGTCTTCCAGAAGCGCAACCTGCTGGTCGAGGTGTCCTACCAGGGCGCCGATGAGGAGACGAAGTTGAGCGGGAGCCGGCTGATCGACAGCGCCTACACGGTCGCCGTCGCGGTGGAGAGGTCGTTGCGAACGTGACGGAGACGCCGCGGTTCGCCGCATCACCGAAGCGGTTCGCCGCATCCCCGAAGAAGACCGGTGGGGCCGTCCTGTTCGCCGCCATCGTCGTCCTCGTGCTCAGCGCGGTCGCGGTGAAGGCGCTCGGCTCGCCCGACGCCCTCGACCGGCTGCCGGATCCGCCCGCGGGACCCGACCGGATCCCGGACGGCCCGATCGTCAAGGCGCATCCGGAGCACTGCGGGATCTCCGCCGCCACTCTCGCCCGGCTGGTGCCCGACGCGCGGACGGCGAGTGACGGCGGCCAGGGCACCTGCACCTGGTCGTCCCGGACCGACGACCGGAAGTCCGATCGTCGGCTGTCGGTGGGCATCACCCTGTTCCGCGGCACCGGGCTGCGTCCCGGGGTACCGCAGACCGGACGGGCTCCCGTCGCGGCGGCCATGACGGCGCTCGGCCCGAAATGGTCCAACGTGCCCGGCAAGGCGGTGACGGGCCTCGGCGACGAGGCGTTCGTGCAGCTCTCCGGGTCCACCGGCGCGACGGTCGTGATGCGGGTGGGCAGCGCGAACGTCACCGTCCAGTACCGCTCGCTACTCGGGACGCTTCAGGAGGCCACGGCGCGGGACGGCGCGTTCGCCGCCGCGTCCGAGGTGGTCGCCGCCCTGGGCGGACGGCCCGCGCAGCCCGCGATCGCCGGAGCGCCGCGCCCGACACCGGCACGCACGGTGCCCGACCTGTGCGCCGCCGTGCCGAAGCGGACCCTGCGACGGCTGGTGAAGGACGACTCCGTCACCGGCGGCACGGGCGCGGGCAGCGCCGCGCTCGCCATCAGGGACGCCGACACCGGCGGCTGCTCGTGGAGGTCGAACGGCCGCGAGCTGGCGGTCTCGGCGGCGGTCGTGCCGGGCTCGGAGCTGTTCGACGGCGCCCGGCTCGCCACCCGCGAGTACGAGATGCGCCACCACGACGCCCGCGCGGAGGAGACGCTCAGCGTCCATGACAGGAAGTACTTCCGCGCCGTGACCGGCCTGGGCGACCAGGCGTTCGCCGTGCACGTCCCCGAGGTCATCCCCGGCGAGATCGTCTTCCGGGACGGCAACGTGGTCGTCAGGGTGACCTACGAGGCGACGGACGAACGCCACCCGCTCAGCAGAAAGCACGCGGTCCGCGGCGCGTACGCGGCGGCACAGGAGATCGCCAAGGCCCTGAACGCCCACTGACCGACCGGTGCGTCCGCAGGCCGGGGAGGACGGGCCTAGGAGACGGCTTCGAGGGGGTGGTCGGTCCCGCGCCAGGTGGCGGCCAGGTCCTGTACCGGGACGTCGAGGGCCTCGGCCAGGCGGACGATCGTGCCGAAGCCGGGGGTGGGCAGGCGGCCGGTCTCGATCTTGCGGAGGGTCTCCGGGGAGATGCCGGCGGCGAGCGCGACGTCGGCGAGGTCGCGTCCGGCCCGCGCCCGGCGGAGCAGGGCGCCGAGGCGCCTGCCGGCCTCGATCTGTTCGGGCGTGAGCGGTTGGCGGACCATGCGCCCAGGATAGGAGTGGTATTTCTATACCGTCAAGCGCTACAGTCGTGCCGGTATAGTAATACCGAAACTCCCTGGACCGAGGTACCCGTGATCGAACTGAAGACGCCCGCGGAGATCGAGCGCATGCACGTGACCGGCCGTTTCGTCGCCGAGGTGCTCTCGGAGGTCGGCCGGCTGGCCGAGGTGGGCGTCAACCTGCTGGACCTGGAAGACCACGCGCGCTCCATGCTCAAGCGGCGCGGCGCCGAGTCGTGCTACTGGGACTACGCGCCCTCCTTCGGCAACGGCCCGTTCCGCAACGTCATCTGCCTGTCGGTGAACGACGCCGTCCTGCACGGCCTCCCCCACGACTACACGCTGCGCGACGGGGACGTCCTCAGCGCGGACATCGCCGTCAGCATCGACGGCTGGGTGGCCGACTCGGCGCGCACGGTCATCGTCGGGACCCCCGCCGACGAGGACGTGCGGCTCATCCGCGCCACCGAGGAGGCCCTGGAGGCGGCCATCGAGACCGCGCGGCCGGGCAACCGGCTGGGCGACATCTCGGCGGCGATCTCCGCGGTGGCCGCCGACTACGGCTACCCGGTGAACGACGAGTTCGGCGGCCACGGCCTCGGCCGCACCATGCACGAGGGGCCGCACGTGTCGAACAAGGGCAAGGCGGGCCGCGGGCTCACCCTCCGGCCGGGCCTCACCCTCGCGCTCGAACCGTGGTTCGCCCGCACCACCGACCGGATCGTCTACGACCCCGACGGCTGGACGATCCGGTCCGCCGACGGCTCGCGGACGGCCCACTCCGAGCACACGGTGGCCATCACCGAGGACGGCCCGCTCGTCCTCACCCGGCGCGAGTCGGAGCTTTCCGCCTGACGAGCGTCAGGCCGGGAAGACTCCAGGACATCGGCGGCGGCGTCGCGGCCGGCCGGTCCGCTGCCGCGCGCCCGCAAACGCCCCCGGGAACGTCCGTAAACCGGGGAATGGAGGAAAATGCGAACGCCGCCCCGGGCGCGCGTGGCATGATCTCCGCCCGTGGAGCAACCGAATCCCTACGGGAATGGCGGCGCGCCTTACGGTGCGCCGCCTAATCCCCCTTATGCGGCGCCTCCGAATGCGCACTATGGCACACCGCCGAATGCGCCCTACGGCGCCGCTCAGCAGGCGCCTTATGCGCCGCCGCAGCAGCAAATGCCGTACGGCATGCCGCAGGGGGCGCCGATGGATCCGCAATGCCGTTTCTGCGGCTGCGTCCCCGCCGTGGACACGACCTTCCGCGGCCACCGCGGAATGATCATCGTCATGTCCTTCCTGCACCTGAAGGGCCCCTTCTGCCGGGACTGCGGGCTGTCGGTGTTCCGCGACATGACCGCCAAGACGCTGATCGGCGGCTGGTGGGGCTACATCTCGTTCATCGCCACGCCGGTCACCGTGCTGATCAACCTGACCCGGCACGGGAAGGTGGCCGGCCTCCCGGCCCCGATGCCGCCGCCCGACGGACGGCCGCACGGGCGGCCCGCCGACCCGGGCCCGCCGCTGATGGCCCGGCCCATCGCGATCATCGGCGCGCTGGTGCCGCTGCTGCTCGTCCTGCTCGTCACCGTCATGAGCCTCACCGGCTGAGCGCGGCCGCCGGGGGCCGGGCCCGCAGGGGCCTGGCCGCCCGCCGCGGAGACTGCGATCCTGGACGCATGCGGATCGTCATCGTCGGCGGCGGGATCATCGGCACCGCGCTGGCCGACCGGCTGGCCCGCGGGGCGGGCGGCGCCGAGGTGACGCTGGTCGAGCGGGAGAGGCCCGGCGCGGGCACCTCGGGCGCGAGCTTCGCCTGGCTCAACGCCAACGACCCGGGCGATCCCGCCTACCACTCGCTCCGCGTCGCCGCCCTGGGCGCCTGGCGGAGGCTGGCCGGGGAGTTCGGCGACCCCGCCTGGTTCCGCATCTCGGGCAACACGGCCTGGGCCGCCGCCGGCCCCGCCGCGGACCGGCTGGCCGGCCGGGTCGCGCGGCTGGCCGCGCTCGGCTACCCGGCCGTGCTGATCACGCCGGACCGGCTGCGCGAGCTCGAACCGGCCCTGCGTCCTCCCGGCCCCGGCGCGGTCATCGCCCACTATCCCGGCGAGGGCCACGTGCACGGCCCGGACGCGGTCGCGGCGCTCGCCGCCCGGGCCGGCTCGGCCGGGGCGCGGCTGATCACCGGGATGGCCGCCACCCGCCTCAACCTGCGCGGCGACCGGGTCACCGGCGTCCGCCTCGGCAGCGGCGACGACCTGGAGGCCGACCTCACGATCTGCGCGGCGGGCCGGCACTCCCCCGCCCTGCTCGCGACCGCCGGGCTCTCCCTCCCCCTGGTCGACGCCGAGGCGCCCGGGTCCGCGGCGCCCGGCCTCACCGCCCTCACCGGCCCCGTCCCCGAGCCGCTCAACGGCGTCGTCCACTCCCCCGGCGTCGACCTGCGGCCCGTCCCGGGCGGCGGGCTCGTGCTGGAGGCCGCCGACATCGACGACGCCACCGACCTCGGTACCCCCGCGGCCGCCCTCGACCGCGCCGCCGCCGAGCTCCTCGACCGCGCCCGCGCGGTGCTCCCCGGCCTCACCGCCGGTGTCGAGGCGGTCCACCGGTGCGTCCGGCCGCTGCCCGTCGACGGGTACCCGCTCGCCGGCCCGCACCTCCCCGGCCTCTACACCGCCGTCGCGCACAGCGGCATGACGCTGGCCCCGCACCTCGCCGACCTGATCGCCGCCGACCTGCGCGGCGGCGAGCCGGCCCTCGCCCCCTACCGCCCGGACCGCGTCCCCGGGGCCGCGGCCTGGTAGGCGCGCGATCGCGCGATTTCGCTCCCGGACGCGGCGGGGGCCGTTGGATACCCTGGGGGCGAAGGCCGGGACGACGCGGCGCGATCGGGAATCCCTCCGCGCATTTCGGTGGATGATGGTGACGGATGCGTTCGGTGAAGGATGCTGTCGTGGTGCATGTGGGAAAGATCGCGCGGTTCGACGAGGTTCGCGGCTACGGATTCATCACGCCCGACGAGGGCGGTCCCGACGTCTTCGTCCATGTGAACGATCTGAACGACGACAAGACGCTGATCACCACGGGGACGTCGGTCGAATACGAGCTGATCGACGGCGAGCGGGGGCTGAAGGCGTTCGACGTCAGCGTGATCGGCGACCGCGCGCCCGCCGCCGGCGGCGGGCGCGTCCACCCGTCCGACGACGAGGTCCTCTGCGACGTCCTCACCACGACGGAACTGCGCATCGAGCTGACCGAGCTGATCCTCGACACCGTGCCCGAGCTGAGCGGCGCCCACCTGGTCCGGCTGCGCGAGAGCCTGCTGACCTTCGCCCGCAAGCACGGCTGGAGCGAGGACTGACCCGCCGCCCGGCGGTCACCGGAACGCGATCGTGACGGCGGTCAGCAGCACGCACAGCACCGCGATCACGGCGATCACCGCGGCCACGCCCAGCTGCGGCGCCGCCAGCGGCACCAGCAGCACCGCCGCGACGCACCCCGCCACCGTGCCCGGGTGGGCCGGCGGACGCGCGACGATCGAGGCGTGCACCAGCCACAGCAGGCCGAGGAACACCCCCACCGGGATCGCGACCGCGTAGCAGATCGCCGTCGGCGACGCCTCCGCGTGGTGGCCGGTCTGCTCGACCGCGACCTCCAGCCCGGCGCCGAGCGCCGCGAGCGAGGCGAAGATCCCGTAGTGGCCGTAGCCCCACGGGAAGGAGCGGTGCCGGCGGTCGCGCAGCCCCGCGCCGGCGGGCGCGAGGAAGTACAGCCACCACAGGGCGAACAGCACCACCAGGCCCGACACCGCGATCACCAGGAACGGGCCGCTGACCTCGGTCTCCTCCAGTGCCCCCGCGACGCCCCGGGTCGCCGCGAGGACGCTCTCCCCGAGCAGGATGATCGTGAAGAGCCCGTAGCGCTCGGCGATGTGGTGCGGGTGCCAGGTGGTGGGCGCGGCGCGCTCCGCCCACGCCGGCACGGCCAGTTCCAGCGCGGCCAGCACCAGGAAGACCGGCACGAACGCGGACGGCGGCAGCGCGCCGGTCTCCGCCGCCGCCTGCCGCAGGATCCAGCCGACCTGCAGCGCCGCCATGCCGCCCGCGTACCGGAACGCGGTGCGGCGGCCCTCCGGGTCCTCGATCCCGGCCCGCACCCACTGCGTGACGAGCCCGGTCCGCATGATGAAGTAGCCGAGCGTGACGCCGCGGAAGTCGTCGTGGTCGGCCGCCGCCGGCACCCCCGCGGCGAGCACCAGCACGCCCGCCATCTGCACCATGGTCAGCAGCCGGTAGGCCACGTCGTCGGTGTCGTAGGACGAGGCGAACCAGGTGAAGTTCATCCACGCCCACCAGATCGCGAAGAACACCAGCAGGAACGGCACCACCCCGGCGCCGCCGTGGCCCGCGGCGATCTCGTGCGCCAGCTCCGCGGTGACCGCCGCGACCGCGATCACGAACGTCAGGTCGAACAGCAGCTCCAGCGGGCTCGCGGCCCGGTGCGGCTCGTCGATCGGGCGCGCCCGCATCCGCACCCGGATCCGGATGCCGGAGTCCGGGTGCGGCGCGGCCGCGTCGCGGCGCGGCGGAGTCACGGCGCGTTCTCGTCGCGGAAGCCGATGTCGCGGTGGGTGCCGTCGCACAGCGGCTTGTTCTGCGAGTGGCCGCAGCGGCACAGCGTCACCCGGTTGCGGGTCTCCTGCGGCAGGCCGTCCGACCGCACGACCGGCACCCGGCCGGTCACCCACAGCGCGCTCGCCAGGCCGTCCTCTTCGGCGAGGACGGAGACCGCCTGCGGCAGGTCGGCCTCGATCGTCTCGCCGCCGCGCCGGAGCGCGTAGCTGTAGGAGCCGGACGGGCAGTGGTCGATCCGCCCCATGATCTCGGCGCGGACGTCGCTGTCGGCGGTGTCGGCGAGCATCTCGGCGATCGGCCTGGTGCGGCCGATGCAGAACGCGGCGTGGACGCACAGCTCGCCGACCCGCTGCGCCGAGACGCCCTCCCCGTCGTGGACGTGCTGCAGCTCCGCGTAGGGGCGGAGCGGGGCGGCCTCGGTCCCGTCGAACCGGGTGAGCGCGTGCGACCCGTCGCAGAACGGCTTGGACCCCGACCGGCCGCAGCGGCACAGCGCGTACACGTCCTCGGTGGGCAGGTCCTCGCCGGTCTGCCAGGTCAGCGCGGCGCCCTCCGACGAGACGATCTTGCGCTTGCGGCGCAGCGGGATCCCGCCGTACACGACGTAGGGGCCGTCGCGGAGCACGACGATGCGCCGCCCGTCCCCCCGGCTCCAGCCGCGGGCCTCCTCCGGCACGTACTCGAAGGTGGGCCCGGCGGTCGCGCCGTCCCCGGCCGGCATGGTCATCAGCGCCTCGGCCTGCGCCTTCAGGGCGTACATGGTCCCGACCGCCACCGGGAGCATCCCCGGGCTGCCGTCGAACGCCAGCTCGAGCAGGTGCAGGACGCCGCAGTAGGTGCGGTTGAACTCCTCCTGCGCCGTGCGGATCGCGCTGCCCGGCGGATGGTCGTCCAGGCGCGGGTCGCGGCGCATCGGCCGGACGCCGCCGAAGTCCACGTCGACCGGTTCGCCGGTCGGCCCCGACTCGGGGGTGTCGCCGCGCCGGTAGCGGCGGCCCGCCTTCAGCTCCTGGAACCGGTAGTAGTGCGCGACCTCGTCCCGCTCGGGGTGGAAGACGTCCCGGTCGCCGTCCCAGACCTCGCCGCGCGCGGTCCCCTCGCCCTGCTCGACGATCTCCTCCAGCGCGGCCAGCGCCGAGGTCAGGTCCGTGACCGCGAACAGCCGCCCGGCGCTGTTGCGGAAGTGGACGGAGGTCACTTGGCGGGCGGGGTCGCCGGTGAACACCGCGTCCTCGCCGAGCCGGTCGCACAGCCCCCGCAGCCCGTCCTCGACCGCGTCGTAGAACTGCCCGATCGTCTCGTAGGCGTCGTCCTCCGGGGGCGCACCGGGCGGCGCGGGCCGCTCGATCCGCAGGAACGCCTCGATCGCCTCCGGCCCGAACGGCAGCAGCGACAGCCGCAGGGAGCGGTCGCCGTGGGGCAGCGGCCTCGGATGCGGCGGGAGCATCTCCGGGACGTCCAGCCGGGGCCGGCCGCCGACCGCGTTGAGCAGGTTCGCCGCGAGCGCCAGATGCAGCATCTCCTCGGCGAACACGCTCGCCACCACCTGGACGGCCTCGGGGTTGCGCTCCGGGTCGAGCGAGTAGAGCGCGCACAGGTACGGCGGCAGGGTCGCGTGCTCCAGCTCGATCGCCCACTGCAGGTGCTCGCGGAGGCTCTCCAGCGTCGCGATCCGCGCCGGGCAGGCGGTCGCCCGGGTCATGAGTCGCCTTCCAGCTTCTCCACGGCGCCGAGGAGGTTGCGCAGTCCGATCTCGTCGCGCTCGGCGTCGGCCGGGTCGAACAGCCATTCGCCGACCGGCGCGGCGGCCGCCTCCTCCGGGCGGCTCGACGCGACCAGCGTCAGCTCCTCCTCGATCTCGATCTCGAGTTCCACCTCGAAACTCCTGTCCTCATCCGCTGAGGTCATGTCCCCTCCCCGGGGGTCGCGCCGCACGTTGCCGGGCGACGGCGTGGACGAGCTGCATGGAGAGCCGCCCGGAGGCGAGCAGGCGGGAGAAGCGCTCCCCCTGATGGGCGGCCAGGGCGTAGGCGCGGTCGCCGCGGTGCCGGGCGGCGACGAGCTCGGCGACCCGCTCGGCGCGCCGCGACCAGGCCAGCGGCGCGTCGCCCGGACTGTCGATCTGCTCGACGAGGTCGAACCCGGCCCCGTCGAGCAGTCCGGCGAGCTCCGGCTGGGTGGGGAAGTGGTTCCCGTCCGGGACCGCGCCGAGCACCGGGCCGCGGGCGACCGTGACCAGCAGCCCCAGCGACGCGCCGGGCGCCAGCACCCGGTGGATCTCGGCGAGCAGCGCGGCCTTGTCCCGGACGGTGCACAGGACGCCCAGGCACCAGGCGGCGTCCGCGGACCCGGTGCGCAGCGGGATCCGCGCCGCGTCGGCGGTCACGACCGGCAGCCCGAACAGCCGCGCGGCCGCCCGGCACGCGGCCGGCATCCGCTCCAGCAGCACCGGCCGCACGCCGAACCGCTCCGCCGCCCAGGCCGCCGGGCCGCCCGCGCCGGCGCCGACGTCCAGCAGCGCCGTCCCGGGCGCCAGCTCGCACGCCTCGGCGAGCCAGGCCAGCGCCGCCGGGCTCGCGCTGCCGCGGCAGGCGGCCGGGATCGCGTGCCGGCCGCCGAGCAGCTCGACGGCCTCGGCCGTCCACTCCGCCACGTCGTCGAACTCGGCGACCATCGCCGGTGCGGTCATGGCACTCCCCCGATCGTCCGGCGCGGCCTACTTCTTCACCGCGTCGCGGCCCGGCCAGTCGGCGTAGCGGATCGAGCCGAGGAGGGCGTCGCCGAGCGGGACCAGGCTGTCCTCCTCGACCTCGGCCCCGAAGTAGTGCGCGTGCGGGTCCGTGACGACCTCGCGCGGGTCGTTCCAGTAGGCGAGCGCGTCCCGGATGAACTCGTCCATCCGGAACCGCTCGGGCCCGGCGATCTCGATCGGGGAGTCCAGCGGGGCGCCCAGCGCGACCTCGGTGAGCCGCGCGGCGACGTCGTCGCCGGCCATGGGCTGGTAGGCCACGGGCGCGATCCGCACGACGCCGCCGTCGGTGGCGTCGTCGGCGATGCCCCGCGTGAACTCGAAGAACTGCGTGGCGTGCACGATCGAGAACGGGATCGGCGACTTGCGGATCAGGTCCTCCTGGGCGAGCTTCGCGCGGAAGTAGCCGCGGGACGGCCCCCGGTCGGTGCCCACGATCGACAGCCCGACGTGGTGGCGGACGCCCGCGTCCTCCTCGGCGGCGAGCAGGTTGCCGGTCGACTTCTCGAAGAACTCCAGGACGGCGGCGTCCTCGAACGACGGCGAGTTCGCCACGTCGACCACCACCGAGGCCCCTTCCAGCACCTCCGCGAGGCCCTCGCCGGTCAGCGTGTTCACCCCGGTGTTCGGCGCGGCCGCCACCGCCTCGTGCCCCTGGGCGCTCAGCCTCTCCACGACCTTCGACCCGATCAGGCCGGTGCCTCCGATGACCACGATCTTCATGTCGCTCCCCTCCAGTCCGCCGGCCGGCGTCCGTCGCCGCCCGGCCGCCATCTAGGACAAGGCGGGCCGCCCGCCCGTGACAGTTCCCCCGGACTTTTCGCGACCCGAGCGGCCCGTCCCTGTCATGACCCGCCGGTCACCCGACCGGCCCGCCGACACCGTCAACCCTCGCCGCCGGGCCCGCCGGGGGCACCAGGGTGGGACACTGGCCGCCCCACGGGAGTCCCGGGCGCGCCGGGCCCCCGGGCGGTCATTCCCCGTCGTAGACGAGCCTCCCGTCTTCCCGCAGGCGGGCTCCTGACGTGGGCGGATGCTCGGTGAGGCGGCCGTCGTGGGCCAGATGCAGGACGGGCCGGCCGCGCGCCAGGACGGCGAAGTCGGCGATCAGCCGGCGGTGGCAGCGCCACCACACCGACTCGCTGCACATGACGGCCGTCCGGGTCCGCGCGGCCGCGCCCAGCAGCTCGTCCATGGCGGCCAGGAACTCGGGGCTGCGGGTGTGCCCGGCGTACCCGCGGAAGGAGTCGTTGCGCCAGAAGGTGTCGGGGTTGCCGGGCGCGGCGCGGCGGAAGCCGCCGAGGCGCTCCTCCCAGCGGTAGCCGATGCCCTCGGCGGGCAGCCACTCGCGGAGGGCGTCGCGGTGGACGTCCGGGTTGCGGCGGCTCCCCGGCGCGGTGCGGACGTCCACGACGCACCGAACCCCGGCGCCGCGCAGCAGGGGCGCCAGCTCGGCGCGCCCCGCCGTGCCGTGGCCGAACGTCAGCAGCGGTTCCACGCTCTCCAGGCTGCCCGTCCGGGCCGGGGGAACACCCGCGCCGGGTACGGCCCGCACCCATCGGTGAACCTCTTCGCCAACCGCGGGTAAAAATCGCGATGTCCGCCCTGCTCGCGGGGTACGGCGACTCAGGAGGACGGCCGGCCGACGGGGGGACGATGGACGACGCCGGAGCGGAACGGCGCCTCGGCGCCGATCGGTACCGCAAGCTCACGCTGGAGGTCTTCGACCTCGCGCCGGTGGGCGTGGCCGTGACGACCGGGCCCGACCACCGGCTCGTCTACACCAACACCGCCTACCGGCTGAGCTTCGGGGTACGGCCGGTCGGGCAGCCGATCCGCGAGGCGTTCGGCGAGCTCCTCGAGAAGCACCACTTCGACCTGTTCGACCGCGTGTACGCCACCGGGGAGGCGATCAGCGTCACGGACACGCCGGTGACGCTGCACTTCGGCTCCGGCATGGAGAAGCGCTACTTCTCCTTCAGCCTCTCCCGGTTCGAGGACGGCGAGCCCGGCGTCCTCACCGTCGCCGCGGACGTCACCGAGGAGGTGGCCACGGCCCGGCGCGCCCGGGAGATGGCCGAGACGCGGCGCCGGCTGCTGCACCGCTTCCGGAGCCTGGTCCAGGTGAGCGCCGAGGTCGTGTGGGTGGCCGGGCCGCACGGCCGCCCGATCGAGCCGAGCCCCGGCTGGGAGCGGGTGACGGGGCAGGGCTGGGAGGAGTTCCGCGGCGAGGGCTGGCTGCGGGCCGTGCACCCCGACGACCGCGACGCGACGGTGCGCTCCTGGCGTGAGGCGCTGCGCCGGGAGCAGCCCTGGCGCCACGTCTACCGGCTGCGGAACACCGGCGGCGAGTACCGGCACTTCGAGGTGAACGCCGCGCCGGTCTACGAGGACGGCGCCATCGTGGAATGGGTGGGCACCTGCACCGACATCGAGCAGCGCTGGCGGCGGGAGCGCCGCCAGGAGCTGCTCGGCCGCGCCGCCGTCGCGACCGCCGAGCACACCGAGCTGCACGACATGCTCGGCGCGCTCGCCGACGTCCTCGTCCCGGCGCTCGCCGACGGCTGCGGAGTGCACCTGCTGCCCGAGCTCGGCGAGCGCCCGCCGAGCGCGCCCGTCCTGTCCCGCCGCATCGCCACCGCCGCACGGGAGGGGCTGCCGGCGCGGCTCCCGGCCGGCGAGGAGTGGTTCTCGCCCGACAGCGGCTTCGTCCGGGCCGTGCTGGCGAGGCGCCCGGTGCGCCGCAGCTTCCCGCCCGGGAAGCCGCCGAGGGACCTGCTGCCCGCGAGCTCGGTGTCGTGGCTCACCGACGCCGGCGCCCACACGGTGATGCTGCTGCCGGTGATCGTGGACGGCACGGTCGCGGCCGCGGTGACCGCGTCCGCCTGCGGAGACCGCCCGCCGTTCGACGACGAGGACGTCGCGCTGATACGGAAGATGTTCGACCACGCGCACGACGCGCTGAGCAGCGCCATGCTCTTCCAGCGCACGCAGCGGGTCGCGCTCGCCCTCCAGCACGGCCTCCTGGCGCAGCCGCCCGAGGTCCCGGGCCTGGGCATCGTCGCCAGGTACCGGGCGAGCCCCGCCGCGGCCGAGGTGGGCGGCGACTGGTACGACTCCTTCGTGCTCCGCGACGGCACCACCGTCCTCGTCATCGGGGACGTGGCCGGGCACGACCTGGGCGCCGCCGTCGCGATGAGCCAGCTCCGCAACATGCTGCGGGGGCTCGCCGTCGACCGCGAAGGGCCGCCGGGCGACATCCTGCGCCGGCTGAACGTCGCCCTGGACACGCTGACGCCCGAGGGCACCGCCACCTGCGTGCTGGCCCGGGTCGAGAAGGCCCGGAGCGGCGGCCTCCAGCTCCACTACGCGGTCGCAGGGCACCCGCCCCCGCTGCTGGTCACCGCAGAAGGCGACACCCGGCTGCTGGAGGACGCCACCAACCCCCTCCTGGGCCTGCTCGTGGACGATCCCTGCGTCAGCGCCGTCGAGCCCCTGCCGCCCCGCTCCACGCTCTTCCTCTACACCGACGGGCTCATCGAGCATCCCCACGAGCACCTGAACCGGGGCCTGGACAGGCTCCGCCGCCGCGCCGCCGAGCTCGCCACCGCCCCCCTGCCCGCCTTCTGCGACGGCATCCTCACCGGCCTCCCGACCACCGGCACCGACGACATCGCCGTCATCGCCGTCCGGGTTCCGGACGCGCCGTAAGGCGGCGTCCCGGTCCCGGCTTTGCACGATTCCCACAACTCCAACCGCTCAGCGTGCGATGTCTGCGACATGGCGCTACGGGCCGGTAGGCGGAAAGGTGGCACCGTCGGGGGCGCCGTCGCGCGGCGTGCGCCGTGGTCTACAGGAGGGCTCGGTCGGGTGTTCAGTCGTGTCGCCATCGTCAACCGCGGAGAGGCCGCCATGCGGCTCATCCACGCCGTCCGGGCCCTGGCCGCCGAGACCGGGGCCGGGATCGAGACGGTCGCCCTGCACACCGACGTCGACCGCACCGCCACGTTCGTCCGCGAGGCCGACCTCGCCTACGACCTGGGCCCGGCGGCCGAGCGGCCGTACCTGAACCCGGAGGTGCTGGAGCGGGCGCTGGTGGAGACCGGCGCCGACGCCGCGTGGGTCGGCTGGGGCTTCGTCGCGGAGGACCCGGCGTTCGCCGAGCTGTGCGAGCGGACGGGCGTCACCTTCGTCGGCCCGAGCGCCGAGGCCATGCGCCGGCTCGGCGACAAGATCGGCGCGAAGCTGATCGCCGAGGAGGTCGGCGTCCCGGTCGCACCGTGGAGCCGCGGCGCCGTCGAGACGCTGGACGCGGCGCGCGAGGCGGCGGCCGGGATCGGCTACCCGCTGATGCTGAAGGCGACCGCGGGCGGAGGCGGGCGCGGCATCCGCGTGATCAACGACGAGGCCGAGCTGGCCGACGCCTACGAGCGCACCAGCCAGGAGGCCGCGCGCGCGTTCGGCAGCGGCGTGGTGTTCCTGGAGCGCCTGGTCACCGGTGCCCGGCACGTCGAGGTGCAGGTGATCGCGGACGGCGAGACCGCGTGGGCGCTCGGCGTGCGCGACTGCTCGGTGCAGCGCCGCAACCAGAAGGTCATCGAGGAGTCGGCGTCGCCGGTGCTGCGCGCCGAGCAGGCCGCGGAGCTGAAGGCGTCCGCCGAGCGGCTCGCCGTCGCGGTCGGCTACCGGGGCGCGGCGACCGTCGAGTTCCTCTACCACCCCGGCGACGAGCTGTTCGCGTTCCTGGAGGTCAACACCCGGCTGCAGGTCGAGCACCCGATCACCGAGGCCGTCACCGGGTTCGACCTGGTGCGCGCGCAGCTGCACGTCGCCGCCGGGGGCCGGCTGGAGGGCCCGCGGCCGGTCGAGCGCGGGCACGCCGTGGAGGCCCGGCTGAACGCCGAGGACCCCGACCGCGACTTCGCCCCCGCGCCCGGCCGCATCGCGCGGCTCGACCTGCCCGCCGGGCCCGGCGTCCGAGTCGACACCGGCGTGCGGGAGGGCGACACCATCCCCGCCGACTTCGACTCCATGATCGCCAAGATCATCGCCTACGGCCGGGACCGGGACGAGGCGCTCGGCCGGCTGCGCCGGGCGATGGCGCAGACCACCGTGATCATCGAGGGCGGCGCGACGAACAAGAGCTTCGTACTCGACCTGCTCGACCGGCCGGAGGTCGTCGCCGCGAGCGCCGACACCGGCTGGATCGACCGGGAGCGCGCGGCGGGCGGCCTGGTCACCAGCCGCCACTCGGCGGTCGCGCTCGCCGCCGCCGCCATCGAGGCGTACGAGGAGGACGAGCGCGCCGCGCGGCGGCGGCTGCTGTCCACCGCGTCCGGCGGGCGCCCGCAGGTGCGGCACGAGAGCGGCAGGCCGCTCGACCTGAAGCTGCGCGGCGCCGCCTACCGGGTGCGGGTCGCACGGGTCGGCGCGGACCGGTTCCGCGTCGCCGTCGAGGCGGGCGACGACGTCCGCACCGCCGATGTCGAACTGGACCGCTTCGACCGGCACACCGCGCAGATCACCGTCAACGGCGCCCGGTACCGGCTGCTCACCGGGACGCACGGGCCCGTCCACCTGGTGGAGGTGGACGGCGTGACGCACCGGGTCAGCCGGGACGAGGGCGGCGTCGTCCGCTCCCCCGCGCCCGCGCTGGTCGTCGCGACCCCGCTGGAGCCCGGCGCCGAGGTCGAGGCGGGCGCGCCCGTC
Source organism: Actinomadura meyerae (assembly GCF_900188445.1). Lineage (GTDB taxonomy): Bacteria > Actinomycetota > Actinomycetes > Streptosporangiales > Streptosporangiaceae > Spirillospora > Spirillospora meyerae. The sequence continues at coordinate 95,902 of NZ_FZOR01000020.1, read as the reverse complement.
CTGGTGCTGGAGAGCATGAAGATGGAGACGGTGCTGCGGGCGCCGTTCAAGGCGCGGCTGAAGGAATGCGTCGTGTCGGTCGGCAGCCAGGTGGAGACCGGCGCGCCGCTGCTGCGGCTGGAGCCGCTCGCCGACGCCGAGGCCGGGGACGGCGCGGCCGCTGCGGCCGCCGAGCTGGACCTGCCCGCGGCGCCCGCCGCGGTCCCGGCCCCCGAGCGCGCCGCCCGCGGCCGGGAGGAGCTGCGCGGCCTGCTGCTCGGCTTCGACGTCGACCCGCACGACGAGCGCCGCGCGCTCGCCGGCTACCTCGCCGCACGCCAGGCCGCCGCCGCGGAGGGCCATCGGCCGCTGGCCGAGGAGATCGCGCTGCTGGACGTGTTCGCCGACCTCGCCGAGCTGACCCGCGACCGGCCCGCCGGCGGGGACGGCGCGGACGGGCACGTGCACAGCGCCCGCGAGTACTTCCACACCTACCTGCAGAGCCTCGACGTGGAGCGGGCCGGGCTGCCGGCGGCGTTCCAGGACCGGCTGGCGAAGGCGCTCGGCCACTACGGCGTCACGAGCCTGGACCGCTCCCCCGAACTGGAGGCGGCGGTCTTCCGGATCTTCCTGTCCCGGCAGCGCGCGTCCGCGGACGCCGCGGTCGTCAGCGCGCTGCTGCGCGCGTGGCTGCGCGAGCCCCCGCCGGTCGAGGCGCTCCGCGAGCCCGCCGGGCTCGCGCTCCAGCGGCTGATCAACGCGGCGCAGGTGCGCTTCCCGGTGGTCTACGACCTCGCCTGCGGTGTCGTGTTCGCCTGGTACGCCCAGCCGATGCTGCGCCGCGACCGCGCCCGCGTCTACGCCGACGTCCGGCGGCACCTGCGCCACCTCGACGCCCACCCGGACTCGCCCGACCGCGCCGACCGCATCGCCGAGATGGTGCGCAGCACCGAGCCGCTGGTGCGGCTGCTCGGCCGCCGGCTGCGCCGCGGGGACCGCGACAACGCGGTCATGCTGGAGGTGCTGACCCGGCGCTACTACGGCAACAAGGGCCTGACCGGCGTCCGCACCGCCGAGGCCGGCGGCTGCTCGTTCGTCGTCGCCGAGCGGGAGGGCTCGCGGCTGGTGTCCGCCGCGGTGAGCTTCGACGCCCTCGGCGGGGCGCTGGCCGGGCTCGCCGGCCTCGCCACCGGCGGCGAGGTCGTCGACGCCGACATCTACCTCTCCTGGGAGAACCAGCCGGAGGACTTCGAGGCGATGGCGGAGGCGCTGAGCGGCGTCCTCGCCGAGCATCCGATGCCCGGCGGGGTCCGCCGGATCACCGCCACCGTCGCGGGCAGCAGCGGCGCGGTCATGCACCACCACTTCACCTTCCGCCCGTACGGGGACGGGATGGCCGAGGAGCGGCTGATCCGCGGCCTGCACCCGCACATCGCGCAGCGGATGCGGATGGAGCGGCTGAGCGGGTTCGACCTCACCCGGCTCCCGTCCTCCGACGAGGAGGTCTACCTGTTCCAGTGCGTGGCGCGCGACAACCCCTCCGACGACCGGCTCGTGGCGTTCGCGCAGGTCCGCGACCTGACCGGGCTGCGCGACCACGACGGCCGGCTGCTGTCGCTGCCGACCGCCGAGTTCATCATCGCCACCTGCCTCGACTCGATCCGGCGGGCCCAGGAGCGGCGCCCGTCCAAGAACCGGCTGCCCACCAACCGCATCGTGATCTACGTCTGGCCGCCGAGCGACCTCGCCCGCGCCGAGCTGGAGATGCTCGTCGACCGGATGCTGCCGACCGCCGCGGGCGCCGGGCTGGAGGAGATCGAGATCATCGGGCGGCGCCGCGACCCGGAGACCGGCGAGCTGCTCAAGCGGACCGTCCGGATCGCGTTCGACGCCGCCGGCGGCACGTCCCTGACCGTGGGCGAGCCGTCCGACGACCCGGTCGAGCCGGTCGACGGCTACCGGCAGAAGGTGCTGCGCGCCCGCAGCCGCAACACCGTGTACCCCTACGAGCTGACCGCGATGCTCGGCGACTTCACCGAGCACGACCTCGACGCCGCGCACGCGCTGGTGCCGGTCGACCGGCCGGCGGGCCGCAACACCGCCGCGATCGTCGCGGGCGTCGTCACCACCCCGACGCCCCGGCACCCGGAGGGCGTCACCCGGGTCGTGCTGCTCGGCGACCCGACCAAGGCGCTCGGCGCCCTGTCGGAGCCGGAGTGCCGCCGCGTGATCGCGGCGCTGGACCTGGCCGAGCGGATGCGGGTGCCGGTGGAATGGTACGCGCTGTCGGCCGGCGCCCGGATCTCCATGGAGTCGGGCACGGAGAACATGGACTGGGTGGCGGCGGCGCTGAAGCGGATCGTCGAGTTCACCCAGGACGGCGGCGAGATCAACGTCGTCGTCGCGGGCATCAACGTCGGCGCGCAGCCGTACTGGAACGCCGAGGCGACGATGCTCATGCACACCAAGGGCGTCCTCGTGATGACGCCGGAGTCGGCGATGGTGCTGACCGGCAAGCAGGCGCTCGACTTCTCCGGCGGCGTCTCGGCCGAGGACAACCTCGGCATCGGCGGCTACGACCGGGTGATGGGCCCGAACGGGCAGGCGCAGTACTGGGCGCCGAACCTGGTCGCCGCGCGGGACGTGCTGATGGCGCACTACGACCACACCTACGTCGTCCCCGGCGAGGACGCCCCGCGCCGCGCCGCCACCACCGACCCCGCCGACCGCGACGTCTCCGACTTCCCGCACATCGTCGAGGGCAGCGACTTCACCACCGTCGGCGAGATCTTCTCCGCCGCGGCCAACCCGGACCGCAAGAAGCCGTTCGACATCCGGACGGTGATGCGGGCGCTGTCCGACCAGGACCACCCGGTCCTGGAGCGCTGGGCGGGCATGGCCGACGCCGACACCGCGGTGGTGCAGGACGTCCACCTCGGCGGCATCCCGGTGTGCCTGCTCGGCATCGAGTCGCACGCGGTGCCGCGGCGCGGGTTCCCGCCGACCGACGGCCCCGACTCCTACACCGCGGGCACGCTGTTCCCGCAGTCGTCCAAGAAGGCCGCGCGGGCGATCAACGCGGCCAGCGGGAACCGGCCGCTGGTGGTGCTGGCGAACCTGTCGGGCTTCGACGGCTCGCCGGAGTCGCTGCGCAAGCTCCAGCTGGAGTACGGCGCGGAGATCGGCCGCGCGATCGTGAACTTCCGCGGCCCGATCGTGTTCTGCGTGATCTCCCGCTACCACGGCGGCGCGTTCGTGGTGTTCTCCAAGGCGCTGAACCCGAACATGACCGTCCTCGCGCTGGAGGGCTCGTTCGCGTCGGTGCTCGGCGGCGCGCCCGCCGCGGCGGCGGTGTTCTCCCGCGACGTGGACGCCCGCACCGCCGCCGACCCGCGCGTCCGCGCGCTGGAGCCGCGCGTCGCCGCGGCGACCGGCGCCGACCGCGCCGCGCTGATCGCCGAGCTCGACGAGCTGCGCGCGTCGGTCCGGGCGGAGAAGCTCGGCGAGGTCGCCGCGGAGTTCGACCGCGTCCACGACATCCGCCGCGCGGTCGAGGTCGGCTCCGTCGACGCCGTCATCCCCGCCGCCGAACTGCGCCCCCGCATCATCGAGGCCATCGAGTCCCGCCTGAAGTGACGGCCGGTGCCCTCGTCCGCTCCGCTTCGCGGGGAGGACGAGGGCCGAGCCGCGGGCGCGGGTGTCGGGCCGGAGGTGAGGCCGGCTAGGCGAAGGCCGCGTGCAGGGCGGTGAAGGCGGCGAACCCGAGGAGCAGGCTGCCCGCCGCGTTCACGGCCGCCCGGGTGTACGCGCCGTCCTGGATCAGGTGGACGGTGTCGAGTTCGAAGGTGCTGAACGTGGTCAGCGCGCCGCACAGGCCGGTTCCCATCAGCGCCTCGACGTAGGTCCCGGTCCCCGCCCCGTGCAGGGCGCCGAGCGCGCCCGCGCCGAGCAGGTTCACCGCGAGCGTCCCCCACGGCATGGACTTGCCGGCGGCGGCCTTCACGTAGCCGTCCAGGACGTAGCGCAGCGAGGCGCCCACGGCGCCGCCCGCGAGCACGAGGAGCACCACGACGAAGGTCGTCACGGCGCGCTCCCGGGGTCGCGGTGCGGGATCCTGCGCCCGATCGCCATTCCCACGGCGATCGCGGCCCAGCCGGCGGCGACGCTGATCAGCGCGTAGCGGACGGCGAGGGACGGCTCGCCTCCGTCACCGAGGGTGTAGACGCCGTCGATCAGGTGCGAGAACGTCGTGAACCCGCCCAGGTAGCCCGTCACGGCGAGCGGCCGCACGTAGGGGTGCGCGCGGCCCCCGAGCAGGTAGCTGGTCAGGACGCCCATGACCAGGCAGCCGAGGATGTTGACGGTGAAGGTGTTCCAGGGGAACCCGAGCCTGGCCGCCGGGATCGCCTGGGTGAGCCCGTAACGGGCGAGCGCGCCGAGCGCACCGCCCACCGCGATCTCCCCGATCACCCTCGGTTTCAGCCCTGGCAGGGGCGGCCGCCCCTCGTGCGGGTGGAGGACCCGGGCCTCGGCCCGCTCGCGGTCGTGCAGGCGTCCCCGCAGCGGTTCCTTCACGCGCCCGCACCCGGGCGCGGTGCGGGGACGCCGAGGAGCAGCCGGCGCGCGGCGTCCCAGGTGCGGTGGAACGCGGCGTCCACCTCCGGGGATCGGTCGCCGAGCATCCGCGCCCACGCCCCGCTTCCGCCGGGCAGGATGCTCGCCCCGCCGCGCAGCCCCGTCCCGGCGAGCGCCTCGTGCATGGCGTCGGCGACCTCCCGAGCGGGCCTGGTCCCGGTGACGACGTACAGCGACGCCATGAGCCCGAAGCCGTCCATGACGGCGGGTCCGCCGGGGCCGTGCTCGGCCGGGATGAGCCGCAGCGGGTCGGCGAAGAGCAGCCGGCCGCCGGGGTCGCGGACCTCCAGGTCGGTGCAGTAGGCGTCGTAGGCGTGCCACTCGCCGCGGGCGAGCCGCCCGGCCATCAGCTTCTCGCCGATGACGACCGTCGACTCCGGGTCGGCGGTGACGCTCATGCGCTGGTAGAACCGCGACTCCCCGAACGGGATCGTGGTCGCGGGGAGGTACTCGACGTGGCTGCCCGGCCCGGCGGCGAGGTCGACGACCTGGGTGGCGTAGTCGTGCTCCATCCGGTAGATCCGCGTGGCGGTCTGGGTGGTGACGTGCACGGCCGTCCCCGGCCCGCAGTCCAGCGCGAGCCGGTACCGGTCGCCCTGCAGGACGCCGGCGCCGGCCGTCATGACCAGCACGTACGGCATGCCGGGCCGGCCGGTGTCCGGGTACAGCGGGCGGGTGGTGTGCAGCGGCGCCTTCTGGAAGCAGCCGGTCAGCTCCGTCCGGCCGCCCGCGACCGCGAAGCCGAGTTCCAGCACGCCGACCTTGCCCGGCGCGCCGACCGGCAGCGTGTCCGGCACCGCGGCGTACCGCGCCACCCCGGCGGGCAGCCACCCCGGCGCGCACCGCTCCGGCGCCGCCCGGTCGAGCCCGCCGGGGACGCCCTCCGGCGGGGCCGTCACGCCGGTGAGCACAGCGCCTCCCGGCGCTTCAGGACGAAGTCCGCGACCTCCGCGACCCCGGTCCCGGTGAGGCAGTCGGTCAGCGCGACGGGCCGCGTCCCGCGCACCCTCCGCGCGTCGCCCTCCATCACCGCGAGGTCGGTGCGCACGTACGGCGCGATGTCGATCTTGTTGATGACCAGCAGGTCGGAGTCGGTGGTACCCGGACCGCGCTTGCGCGGCATCTTCTCCCCCTCGGCGGTGTCGAGGACGAACACGTACACGTCCGCGAGCGCCGGGCTGAAGGTGAGCGTCAGGTTGTCGCCGCCGCTCTCGAACAGCAGCACGTCGATGTCGGGGAACCGGTCGAGCAGCTCCGCCGCCGCCGCGAGGTTCATCGTGGGGTCGTCCCGCACGGCGGTGTGCGGGCACGCCCCCGTCTCGACGCCGACGACGCGCTCGGCGTCCAGCGTGCCCGCCAGCGTGCGGCGGACGTGCCGGGCGTCCTCCTGCGTGTAGATGTCGTTGGTGATCACGCCGGGCCGGTGCCCGCGCTCCACCAGGATCGGGACCAGCGCCTCGATGAGGGCCGTCTTGCCCGACCCCACCGGCCCGCCGATGCCGACCTTGTAGACCTGGTCCAGTTCCATGGCGTCCGTCCTCGCTCTCTCAGGTGATGAACAGGCGGGCCTCGGCCCGTTCGTGCAGGGCGGCGACCGCGTCCGCGGCGGGCGTCGAGGCGTGCAGGTCGCGGGGGTCCCGGGCGGCCAGCGCCGTCTCCGCCGCGCGGACGAGATCCGGCCGCAGCTCGCGCAGCAGCGCCTGCGCCCGCCGGAAGTCGATCCGGGCGAGCCGGACCGCCGCCGCCGCGCAGCTCGCCGCGAACGCGTACAGGTCGCTCGCGACGGCGTCCCGGACGGGCACGCCGAGCCCCGCGTGGATCACGCCCACGGCGACCGGGTGGGTGCCCGGCGCGGCACCGTCCGCGACGAGCCCGGCGAGCCGGGCGGCGGGGGCCGACCCGAACGCGGGCCCGGCGTTCTCCAGCACCTGCCGGCCGGTGCGCACCGACGCCGTCCGCTGCTCGCGGCCGAGCTTCAGCGCGTGCAGCCTGCGGTCGGTCTCCACGACCAGGTCCCAGTCGCCGGCGGTCACCGCCCGGTGCGCCAGCGCCAGCGCCGCCGCGTCGCCGGTGCCCGCCGCCCGCACCAGGTCCGCCACCAGCACGGGCAGGTCGTCCGCGCCGGCCAGGCCGAGCTGGGTGTGGCCCTCCAGGCCGTGCGACAGGGTGTAGAGCCCGCTGGGGAAGCCGGAGTCGGTGAGCTGCAGCTGCGCGAGCAGCGTCTCCAGCCCGCCGGCCCCCGGCCTCCCCTCCGCCCGGACGCCGGTCATGCGATGTAGTGCAGCCGGTTCAGCGGCAGCGAGCTCGCCGGGTCGATGGTGACGCGCTCCCCGTCCACCGTGACCCGGTACGTCTCCGGGTCCACCCTGACCTCGGCCAGCGTGGAGTTGTACATCATGTGCCGCTTGTCGACGGTGCGGCACTGCTGCACCGGCCGGATGATCCGCTCCAGGCCGAGCTTCTCCGGGACGCCCTCGGAGATCGCCGCGTCCGACATGAACGTCACGCAGGTCTCGCGCAGCGCCCTGCCGAACGCGCCGAAGGTCGACCGGAAGTAGACCGGCTGCGGGGTGGGCAGCGAGGCGTTCGGGTCGCCCATCTGCGCCCAGCTGATCAGCCCGCCCTTGATGACCATGGCCGGCTTCGCCCCGAACGAGCGGACCGGCCACAGCACGATGTCGGCGAGCTTGCCGTCCTCCAGCGACCCGATCTCGTTCGCCATCCCGCAGGTGCGGGCCGGGTTGATGGTGACCTTGGACAGGAAGCGCAGCACGCGGGTGTTGTCGTTGCGCGAGGAGTCCTCGGGCAGCGGGCCGCGCTTGTCCTTGCAGTGGTGGGCGACCTGGAAGGCGCGGGTGACCGACTCGCCGACCCGGCCCATCGCCTGCGAGTCCGACCCGATGATGCTGATGACGCCGAGGTCGTGCAGCACCGTCTCCGCCGCGATGGTCTCCGGCCGGACGCGGCTCTCGGCGAACGCGAGGTCCTCCGGGACGTCGTAGCTGAGGTGGTGGCAGACCATCGTCATGTCCAGCAGCTCGTCCGCCGAGTTGACCGTGTAGGGCAGCGTCGGGTTGGTCGAGGCGGGCAGGACGTTCGGCTCGGAGGTGATCTGCAGGATGTCGGGCGCGTGCCCGCCGCCGGCGCCCTCGGAGTGGTAGGTGTGGATCGCGCGGCCGTCGATCGCGCTGATCGTGTCCTCCACGAAACCGGCCTCGTTCATCGTGTCGGTGTGGATGGAGATCTGCACGTCGTGGTCGTCGGCGACGCGCAGCGCGCAGTCGATGACCGAGGGCGTGGTGCCCCAGTCCTCGTGCACCTTCAGCCCGCAGGCGCCGGCGCGCAGCTGCTCGTCCAGCGGGCCGGGCAGGCTGCCGTTGCCCTTGCCGTAGACGGCGATGTTGATCGGGATGTCCTCGTAGGCCTGCAGGATGCGGGAGATGTTCCACGGTCCCGGCGTGCAGGTGGTGCCGCGGCTGCCGTCGGCGGGCCCGGTGCCGCCGCCGAGCAGCGTGGTGGTGCCGTTGCTCAGCGCGTGCTGCGCCTGCTGCGGCGCGAGGAAGTGGACGTGGGAGTCGATGGCGCCGGCGGTCGCGATGAGGTTCTCCCCGGAGATCACCTCGGTGCCCACCCCGACGATCAGCCGCCGGTCCACCCCGTTCTGAGTGTGCGGGTTGCCGGACTTGCCGACCCCGGCGATCCGCCCGTTCTTGATGCCGATGTCGCCCTTGACGACACCGAGCAGCGGGTCGATGATCACCACGTTGGTGATGACCGTGTCCAGCGTCGTCGTCGCGCTCAGCGAGGCCGGGTCGGCGGACATGCCGTCCCGGGCGGTCTTGCCGCCGCCGTACTGGGTCTCGTCGCCGTAGTGGCCCTCGTTGTAGTCCTTCTCCACCTCCACCACCAGGTTGGTGTCGGCGAGGCGGATGCGGTCGCCCACGGTGGGGCCGTACATGCTCGCGTACTTCTGGCGGGAGATCGTGGTCGCCATCGTCAGCCCCTCCTCGACCGGCCGGCGCCGGCCTTCGCGCGGGCGCCGCGCTCGGCGGGGGCCCGGTGCCCGTTGCCCGACCCGTCGCCGCTCGGCGCCTCGGTGTCCAGGTAGCCCCACTCGTGCATCCGGCTGAAGGCGGCCTCCCGCGCGGACTTGGACCGGACGCTGCCGTTGAGCAGCCCCCCGAACCCGACGATGCGCATTCCGCCGCCGTACTCGACGAGCTGGATCTCCTTGGTGTCGCCGGCCTCGAACCGGACGGCGGTTCCCGCCGGAATGTCCAGCCGCATTCCGAAGGTCTTCTCCCGGTCGAAGCTCAGCGCCCGGTTGACCTCGAAGAAATGGAAGTGCGAGCCGATCTGGACGGCCCGGTCCCCGGTATTCTGCACGGTCAGCGTCTCCCGGCGCTGACCGGAATTCAGTTCCAGGTCGCCGTCGCCGAATATGTAGACGTCCTCAGCCATGAGCGGTCATCCCCTCCAGGGTCGTCTCGGTGTTTCCGGAAAAAGCGTGCCCGTGGCCGTGCCCGTGCCCCGCCGCCGCGGCGAGGCCGTCGTCGCGGGCGTGCGCCCAGCGCCGCTCCGCTTCGGCGGCGCGCTCGCGGACCAGCGCCGCCACGGCCGCCGGGGCGAGCAGCGGCCCGGCGGCGGCCGCCCTGCGGCAGGGCGGGGGCGGGACGAGCGAGGCGGGCACCACCGCCACGTGGCGGGCCCCCAGCAGCCGGCAGCGCTCCACCCCCTCGGCCACGCCGGGCTCGCCGCCATCGAAGGCGACCTCCACCCGGCGGACCGGCAGGTGGTGCCAGACCAGCCGCGCGACCTTGAACAGCTCGGCGTCGGCGCCGGGTCCGGCGGCGGGTGCCACCAGCAGCGCGGCGTCCAGGCCCGGCGCCGCCCGCACGGCGCGCTCGACCGCGGCGCGGATCCACCCCACGAGGTGCGTGACGGTGCCGAGCGGCCCGGCGAGCAGCAGGTCGCCCGGCGCCCGGTCGCGCGCCGCCCAGGCCAGGGTCTGCGCCGCCGCGGGCGCGAGGTCCGGGTCGCGGCCCAGCGTCATCGGGACCGCGACGGCGCGCGGCCGGTCCCGCAGCGCGGTCCGCAGCCCCCGCCCGGGGCCGGTGATCCCGGCCGCGGGGGCGCTCTCGTGCCCGCCGACCCGCAGGACGGCGCGGCCGGGAGCCTCCGTCACCTGCCGCCGCCGACGGGGTCGTGGCAGGAGACGAGCTTGGTGCCGTCGTCGAAGGCGGCCTCGACCTGGATCAGCGACAGCATGCCGCGCACGCCGGGCAGCACGTCGTCCGGGCCGACGACCTTCTTGCCCAGCTCCATGCAGTCGGAGACGGTCTTGCCGTCCCGCGCGGCCTCCACGATCGCGGAGCTGATCAGCGCGACCGTCTCGCCGTGGTTGAGCTTCAGGCCGCGCCGCCGGCGCTGCTCCGCCATCTGCGCGACGGTGAAGATGAGCGCCTTGTCGATCTCTCGTGGTGACAGGTTCATCGATGCCCCTTTCTGCCCGGATGCCCCCGGGACGCGGACGGCGGCGCCCCCTCATGCGGGCCGCCGGATCCTGGAGAAGATCGGGACGGCGGCCAGGAACACCCAGGTGACTAGCACGAACGGCCAGGTCAGGGTGTGGCCGCCGACCACGTTGAACAGGTTGGTGAGACCGGCGGTGAGGCCGGCGGCCGTCGCCGCCCCGATCACCGCGTAGACCGCGCCGGCCGGGCTGAGCACGAGGAACGTCCCGGTCAGCGCGATCCCGGTCAGCACCGCGTTGTAGCCGTACAGGCCGGCGCCGAGGTCGGCCGCCTGCGCGCCGAGCCACCAGCCGGTGAGCAGGCCGATGAGGCTGGACACGGCCGCGGCCCCGGCGGCCAGCGGGCTCGACACGGCGAGCCCGACGAGGAAGATCAGCCCCACGTACCACGTGTCCTGGAAGAACACCTGCCCGACCCCGTTGAAGAACCCGTGCCAGAAGTCGGTCCACGTCATCGCGGTCCCGGGGTCGGTGGCGGACGGCGGGGCGGTGTTGGTGTGGCCGGCCCAGACGCGGGCGTAGGACGGCGCGCCGATCGCCATCACCAGGGCGACGACGCAGAACGGCGCGGTGAATGTGGGCAGGTCGTACGGCGTGAGCACGGCGTTCATCGCCGCGGTGAGCACGCTGCCCGCGACCGCCCCGCCGATGACGAGCGGGACCGTCGACCAGTCCGCCCCCAGGTAGAGCACCAGCGCGACACCGATGAGGGTCCCGTTGAAGCCTTCGAGACCCATCGAGATGCGGTCCCGGTCGACCCCCAGCAGGTGCGCGGTCACGGTGGCGGTCACGACGCCGAGCAGTGCGAACGCGCCGAACTGCCAGCCGCCGACGAACAGCGCGACGATGAAGAGCAGCCCCGTCCAGACGCTGGGCTGGAAGTCGACCTGTGCGACGCCCCGCGGGATCGTCAGGAGGGCGTCCTTCGCCCGCTCGGAGGCGGGGGCCGGGCGCTCGCCGGGCGATTCGCGGGGCGCGTCCGCGGACGGCGGCGATGACGCCATGGATGCTCCTCACAGATCGCCGGAAATCCCCATCGCCCGAGCGACCCGGCATTCATCGACGTGCACGACAAGAAGGACGCTTCCCGCGTTACCCCACCGAGAAAAACCGTTGGCGGCAAATCATTGGTCAAGGCATGGAATGTCGAGTTTGCCGGACCTCCCGGAAGCACACCATGAAGGCGGAAGCTCACCCGCCGCATACCCGGGAGAGACGGATCGACGATGGGTTCGCATATGCCGTCGGGCCTCAATACGGGGGATTCCGCCTGGCTCATGGTGAGCACCGCGATGGTGCTCCTCATGACTCCCGGCCTCGCCTTCTTCTACGGCGGCATGGTCCGCTCGAAGAACATGCTGTCGATGCTCTACATGAGCTTCATCTCGATCAGCGTGGTGACGATCCTGTGGTTCCTCTACGGGTACGGGATCGCGTTCGGCGAGGACGCGGGCGGCCTCGGGCTCATCGGCTGGGGCGACTGGCGGCTCGGGCACATCGCGCCGACCGCGCTGCAGGGCGCCATCCCGAAGCAGATCTACGTCTGCTTCCAGCTCACGTTCGCGATCATCACGGTCGCGCTGATCAGCGGCTCGATCGCGGGCCGCGCCCGGTTCGGGCCGTGGATCCTGTTCGTCGTCGTGTGGGTCACGGTGGTCTACCTCCCGATCGCGCACTGGGTCTTCGCCGATTCGGGATGGCTCAGCGAATGGGGCGTCATGGACTTCGCGGGCGGGCTCGTCGTCGAGCTGAACTCCGGCGTCTCCGGGCTCGCGATGGCGCTCGTGCTCGGGCGCGGCATCGCGTTCCGGCGCGGCGCGGGGCCCCGCCCCGGCAACATCCCGTTCGTGCTGCTCGGCCTCGGCCTGCTGTGGTTCGGCTGGTTCGGCTTCAACGCCGGGTCGGCGCTGACCGACGGCGCGCTGGCGACCCGCGCGTTCGTCAGCACGATGATCGCGGGCTGCGCCGGGATGCTCGCCTGGCGGACGCTGGAATGGCTCCGCTTCCGGCATCTGACCAAGCTCGGCTCCACCAGCGGCGCGCTGGCGGGCCTGGTCGCCATCACCCCGTCCTGCGCCTTCGTCAGCGTCGAGGGCGCGTTCGCGGTCGGCGTGGTGGCCGCGCTCGTGTGCACCTACGCGGTGGAACTGAAGCTCGTCGCCGGCTACGACGACACCCTCGACGTCGCCGGGATCCACGGCGCCGGCGGGATCGTCGGAGTGGTGGCGCTCGGGTTCCTGTCCACCGGCTGGGAGCGCGGCGCGCCGGGGCTGTTCTACGGCGGCCCGGCCTCGGTACTGGGCAAGCAGGTCGTCGCGGTGCTCGCCGTCGCCGCCTACGCCTTCGCCGTCACCTACCTCGTCGGCACGATCATCGACCGGCTGTTCCGGATGCGGACGACCGAGGAGGAGCAGGCGCGGGGCATGGACGCCGCGTTCGCCGATGAGTGACCGCGGCGGGCGGCCGGCGGCCCCGCCTTTCCTCGTGCCGGTGGTGCCGTCACCGGCCGGCCGCCCGCCGGTCAGCTGAGGAGGCGGCGGGCGGTGCGGATGACGGCCTCGTCCACCAGGCGGCCGGCGGCGTCGGTGAAGACGGCCGAGCCGGAGGCGAGCGACTCCTCGTAGCCCGCGAGCAGCGCGCGGGCCCGCTCGACCTCCTCCGGCGACGGGGTGAAGACCTCGTCGGCGACCGGCAGCTGGGCGGGGTGGATGCAGGCGCGGCCGTGGAAGCCGAGCCGCTTGAGCCGCAGCGTCGTCGCCCGGAAGGCGTCCAGGTCCCGGAACTCGGTGGAGACCGGGGCGATCGGGGCGGGCAGCCCGGCGGCGGCGGACGCCGCGACCACCTGCGACCGCGCCCACAGCAGCTCCGCCTCGTCCGGCCCCGGCGTGACGCCGAGGTCGGCGGCCAGGTCCGCCTCGCCGAGCTGGAGGCCCGCGACGCGGGGGGCCGACGCGATCTCCCGCGCCGCGAACACCGCCGCCGCCGACTCCAGCAGCGGGACGACCGGCAGCTCCGGCAGGCCCGCGGCGGTGAGCACCCCGTCCAGGGCGCGCAGGTCGGCGGGGCTCTCGGTCTTGGCGGCGCAGAGGCCGTCCAGCCCCGGCCCGGCGACCGCGCGGGCGTCGGCGAGGCCCTGCTCGCCGGGGTTGATCCGGACGGTCACCGCCGGCCGGTCCGGCGGCAGCGTCCGGAGCCGGGCGGCGACCTCGGCGCGGGTGCGCTCCTTCGCGGCGACGGGCACCGCGTCCTCCAGGTCGACGATCAGCTCCGCCGCGCCGCTGCGCAGGGCCTTCGCGAGACGGTCGGGGCGGTCCCCCGGCACGTACAGCGCGGTGGTCCTCATCCGACGGTCTCCTTGCCGGAGGTCAGGGCCTTGGCGATGACGGTGCGCATGATGTCGTTGGTGCCCTCGCCGATGCTCATCAGCGGCGCGTCCCGGTAGAGGCGCTCGACGGCGAACTCCTTGGAGTAGCCGTAGCCGCCGTGGACCTGCATCGACGCGAGCGCGCACTCGATCGCGGCCTCGCTGGCGAACGTCTTGGCCATCCCCGCCTGCATGTCGACGCGGTCGCCGGCGTCGGCGCGGGACGCGGCCCAGTAGACGAGCAGCCGCGCGGCCTGCACCTTGATCGCCATGTCCGCGAGCTTCAGCTGGATGGCCTGGAAGTCCTGGATGGGGCGGCCGAACGCCTCCCGCTCCGCCGCGTAGCGCAGCGCCTCGTCGTAGGCGGCCTGGGCGATGCCGAGCGACCGGGCGGCGACGTTGATGCGGCCGGTCTCCAGCCCGGACAGCACCTGCTGCATGCCGCGCCCCTCGACGCCGCCGAGCAGGTTCCGGGCCGGGACGCGGACGCCGTCGAACACGATCTCGCAGGACTCGGTGCCCTTGTAGCCGAGCTTGGGCAGGTCCCGCAGCACCTCGAAGCCGTCCTCCACGAGCAGGACCGACATGCCCCGGTGCGCCGGGGACGCGGTGGGGTCGGTCTTGACCAGGACGGGCAGGGGGCTCGCGTGCCGGGCGTTGGTGATCCACGTCTTGCGCCCGTCGATGACGTAGTGGTCGCCGTCGCGGCGCGCGGTGGTGGTGATGCCCTGCAGGTCGGTGCCGGCGCCCGGCTCGGTGAGGCCGATGCCGGTGCGGCGCCGCCCGGCGGCGAGGTCGGGCAGGAAGCGGTCCTTCTGCTCCGGCGTCCCGTGCCGGGCGATCATCCAGCAGGACAGCGAGTGGCTGCCGAGGATGCCGGCGATGCCCATCCAGCCCTTGGAGATCTCCTCGAAGACGAGGGCGAAGGAGACCATGTCGGCGCCGAGCCCGCCGTACTCCTCCGGGACGGTCAGCCCGAACAGGCCGAGCTCCTTCATCGTCTCGACGATCTCGGTGGGGTACCGGTCGGCGGCCTCCCACTCCTGGACCACGGGGCGGATCTCGCGGTCGACGAAGTCGCGGAGCGTGTCGCGGAAGAGGCGCTGCTCTTCGCTCAGTTCGAAGTCCATCAGGCGTCCTTGGTGAAGATCGGGAGGTTGCGGCCGCCGGGCAGCGGGCGCCAGCCGAGCCGGACCGGCTCGTCGCACGCCCACGGCCCGGGGCCGTCCAGGTGGCTGAGGATGACCGGGCCTTCGGCGAGCCGGACCCGGGCGACCGTGTAGGGGACCTCGAGGTCCGGGGCGGGCGCGCGGTGCACGACCGTGAAGGAGTCGACGGCGCCGAGCCCGGACGCCTCCTCGAACTCCAGCGACGTGCCGCCGCAGGCGGTGCAGAGCTCGCGCGGGTAGTGCTGGGCGTGCCCGCACGCGCAGCGCTGGACGAGCAGGCGCCGCTCGCGGGTCGCGTCCCACCATTCGTCCTCGATCATCGGTCCGCTCCCAGCAGGACGGTGGCGTGGCTGGACAGGATGCCGCCGGTGCCGTGCGCGAGCGCGATCTCGGCGCCGGCGACCTGCCGGTCCCCGCACTCGCCGCGCAGCTGCCGGACGGCCTCGACGAGCAGCAGCAGCCCGTACTGGCCGGGATGGCAGTAGGACAGGCCGCCGCCGTTGGTGTTGAGCGGGAGGCCGCCGCCGGGGCGGATCCGGCCGTCCGCGACGAACCCGGCGGCCTCGCCGGGCGCGCAGAAGCCGAGCCCCTCCAGGGTCAGCAGCACCGTGATCGTGAACGAGTCGTAGACCTCGGCGACGTCGACGTCGGACGGGTCGAGCCCGGCCATCGCGAACGCCCGCCGCCCGGAGTCGAACGAGCCGGGCCGCAGCAGGTCGGGGGCCGAGGTCATGCTGGTGTTGGTGGTCGACTCGCCGTAGCCGAGCACGATCGCCGGGGGCTTGCGCAGGTCGCGGGCCCGCTCCAGGGAGGTGACCACGACCGCGCCGCCGCCGTCGGTGACCAGGCAGCAGTCGGCGGTGGTCAGCGGCGTGGAGACCATCGGCGCGTCCAGGACGTCCGGGACGGTCAGCGGCCCCTTGCCGTACCGGAACGCCTTGGGGTTGAGCAGCGCCCATTCGCGGGCGGCGGCGGCGACCTCGGCGAGCTGCTCGCGGGAGGCGCCGTAGGCGTGCAGGTACCGCTGGGCCGCCATCGCGTAGTACGAGATCGGGTACAGCGGCGCGTACGGCGACTCGAACACCGCCTCAGGGGTGTGCGGGTCGAGCACGCCGCCGAGCGACCGGGACCGCGCGGACCGCTGGTTCGACGCGAACGTGATGAGGACCGTGCTGCACTGCCCCGCCTCGATCGCCTGCGCCGCCCGCGCGACGAACATCTCGAACGCCGACCCGCCGGCGAACGTCGAGTCCGTCCAGGACGGCTCGATGCCCAGGTAGTCGGCGAGCTGCGTGGCGGAGAACCGGGAGATCCCGGTCGTGGCGAGGCCGTCGACGTCGGAGAGCGCGAGGCCCGCGTCGTCCAGCGCCCGGGTGACGGCCTGCGCCTGCAGGCCGAGGATCGACTTGCCGGTCACGCCGAGGTCGGACTCGGCCGCGCCCGCGATCGCGACGGTCACGGCGTCCCCCCGCCGAGCCGCACCTCGCAGCCCGCGGGCGCGACCGCGACGCGGCCGTCCGCCACGACCGAGACCTGCTGCTCGATGGTCAGCAGGCCGTCGCGCGCCTCGGTGACGGTGCCGGTGCAGCGGACGGTCTCCCCCGCGAACACCAGGTTCCTGAACCGGAAGGACAGCGTGACCAGGTGCGCGGACGGGCCGAGCCAGTCCTGCACCTGCTCGGCGAGCAGCGCCCCGAACACCTGGCCGTCCACGACGGGCGCGGGCAGCTTCCGCGGCTCCAGGAACGCCGGGTCGTAGTGCATCCGGTGCCAGTCCCAGGTGGCGCCGGCGTAGGCGACCATGTCGGCGAGCTCGATGCGGCGCACCAGCTCCGGCACCGCCTCCCCCGCGGCCGTCATGCGATCTCCACGTAGATCAGGGTCTCCTCGTTGGCGGCGAGCGGCTCGCCGTGCCGGTCGGTGTACGTCGCGGTCGAGGTGACGATGAGCATCGCCTGCCCGCGCGCGTTGACCCGCTCGGTGATGTCGGTGATCCGCCAGGTGGCGGTGACGACGTCGTCCGGGCGGACGGGCCGGTGGAACGTGTAGGCGTTGCCGCCGCGCACCAGCCGGGTGCCGGGCACGTCCAGGTGCCAGCTGTGCCCGGCGAAGCCGTCGTCGTCCCGGCGCAGGCCGGTGTACTGGTTCGTCTCGAAGATCAGCGTCGGCGGGGCGACCACCCCGGGGTACCCGTGCTCGCGCGCGTAGGCGTCGTCGGTGTAGAGCGGGTTGGCGTCGCCGACGGCCTCCGCGAAGTACCGGATCGACGCGCGGCCCAGCTCCTCGGGCGCGGTGTAGACGACCTCGCGCCCGACGAGCGCCTTCATCTCCTCGGTCAGCAGGCTCATGCCGCACCCCTTCCAGAGGCCGCGACCCCGCTCACTTCAGGACCGCCGTCGGCACGACCTCGATCAGGAAGTCGGGGCGCAGCAGCGCCGAGCACACCACCGACGACAGCGCCGGCCCGTCCCCGAAGTACTTGCGGCGGATCTCGGCGACCTGCTCGTAGCCCTCCACCGCGGCGGGGGTGATGTACTCGACGAGCCGGACGACGCTCGGGTACGGCGGCCGGTCGCCGAGGCCCGCCTCGCGGAGCGTCGCGGCGATGGACGCGTAGGTGTACTCGGCCTGGGCGAGCAGGTCGCCGTCGAAGATGCCCTTCTGGGTCGCCGGCTCCAGCGCGCCGAAGCCCGACATGAACAGCGTGTCGCCGGCCGCGACGCCCGGCTTATAGGTGAGGGTGTCGTACCGCTTCCAGCCGGGGTTGACGGTGCGCAGCTCCGCCGTGGACGCGATCGCGTCGAGCGACACCATCGCGCCCGGCATGACCGGCTGGTCGACGATGATGCCCGCCGCGCCGGGGAACACCCCGTCGGCGGTGCCGAGCAGCTCCTTGCGGGGGCGGCCGCAGCGCGGGTACTCGGCGCGGGTGGCGGAGGCCGTGTAGTCGGTGGTCTGCACGAGCGCGCCGAGCCCGAGCCCGGCGGCCTTCAGCAGCTCGGCGGCCTGCTCCAGGCACTGCCGGTACTGGCTGCGGAAGTCGCCGCCGCGCGGGTGGATGCTCGGCAGGTAGACGATGCCGCCCGCGATGCGCAGCGCGCCGCGGTGCAGGCCCTCGTCCGGGGCGGCCTCGACCAGCTCGCCGCCGCCCGGGTAGGCGGTCAGCTCGACCGAGAGGTCCTCGCCGCCGGGCAGGGCCTCCACCGCCACGGTCGCGACCGGGGCGCGGTGGCCGCCGAGCGCGGCGCCGCGGGCGGCCTCCACCTCGGCGTAGGCGCCGAGCGCGGCGGCCGTGGCGTACTCGACGACGTGCACGACGTCGCCCGGCGCGGCACCGGCCTCGGCGAGCGCGGCGAAGGCCCGCTCGTAGGCGCCTTCGATCGTCCCCGCGAAGGCGGGCAGCCGAACAGTCACTCTTCCTCCAGACTGGTGAGCAGCGGCCGGACCGACGGCAGGCCGGCCAGGCCGAGGATCAGGTCGGCGCGGTCCGCCGAGCCGAGGTTGGCGATCGCCTTGGCCCGCACGGTCGCGTCGATGTGCGGGTCGCCGGGGCCGCCGCCGCTGCGCGGCACCTCGGCGGTGACGGCCTCGCCGCCGGGGGTGACCGCGCGCAGCCGCCCCGGCTGGTCGGCGGCGGCCCCGCCGAACGCGACCACCTCCGTGCGGACGCGGGCGGCGAGGTCGAGCACCTCGGGGCGGTCGATCGCGTCGTAGGTCGCGGCGGTCACCTCGCCGTCGAGCACCATCGCGGCGACGCTCCAGGGCAGGCTGAACTTCGCGTCGTAGGACGTGCGCGGCCGCTCCTTGCCCGGACCGCAGACGATGGCCGCGGCGTCCGGGTGGACCTCGGCGGTGATGCTCTCGACCGCGGTGCCGTGCAGCCGCCGCGCGGCGTCGAGCTGGGCGTGCATGAGCTGGCAGGCCGGATACGGCTTGACGGTGATGCGGGCCAGCTCCCACCGCTCGCCGAGCCCGTCCAGGACGGCGGCGGGCTCGACGCGGCGGCCGAGCAGCGCGCCGTACAGGCCGTACTCGCCCTCGACGACCGAGTCGGGCCCGGTGGCGCCGTGGGAGGCGAGGGTCGCGGCGAGCACTCCCCCGCGCGCGGCGAACCCCGGGTGGAGCTGCTTGGTGGACGCGCCGGTGTTGAGGAACTCCAGCAGGCCGCCGGCCTGGCTGCCCGCGATGCCGAGCGCGTGGACGGCGGTGTCCGGAAGGAGCCCGCGCATCCGGGCCGCGGTGAGCGCCGCCGCGAGCACCCCGCAGGCGGCCGTGGCGTGCAGCCCGCGGGCGTGGAAGCCGTGCGGGGCGGCGGCGCCGAGCCGGCAGACGGTCTCCAGCCCGACGATGGCGCCGAGCAGCAGGTCCTCGCCGGTGAGACCGAGCGCCTCCGCCTCCGCCAGCGCGACGGGGACGACGGGTGCGGAGGCGTGCACGAGCCCGCCCGCGTGGGTGTCGTCGTAGTCGAGCGCGTGCATCAGGACGCCGTTGGCGAACGCCGCCTCGGCGCGGGTCACCCGCATCGCGCCGGGCGGCCCGCCGATGATGGTCGCCTCCGCGCAGCCCCCGCCGAGGTCGCAGGCGGTGAGCACGGCGGCGGTCGCGGCCCGGCGCCGGGCGGCGGCGGCCGCGCAGCCGATGCCGTCCAGCACGTGCCGGACGGCGGCGCGGCGGACGGTCTCGGGGACGTCGTCGAGGGTGAGCCCGAGCGCCCAGCCGGCCAGTTCGCGGGCGACCGTCATGCCGGATCCCCGCCGTCCGCGCGGTCCGGCGCGGGGCCGAACGGGTGGTCGGGGCCGAACGCGCCGGCCGCCGCGAGCTCCGCGACGCGCTCGCCGGTGAACCCGAGCACCTCGGCGGTGACGTGCGCGAGGTCCTCACCGCGCTGCGGGGCGCGCCGGTAGGAGGGCGGCTCCGCGCCCGCCCGGACCGGCGAGGCGAGGTTCTTCAGCGTCCCGTAGCGGGGGTGCTCGGTCTCCACGACCAGGTTGCGGGCCGCGGTGTGCTCCTCGGCGAGCGCCGCGGCCACGTCGTTCACCGGCCCGCACGGGATGGAGGCGGCGTACAGCGGCTCCAGCCACTCGGCAACGGTCCGGGTCAGGAACAGCGGTTCGAGGATGCCGAGCAGGTCGGCGGCGTTGCGCTGCCGGTCGGCGAACGTCGCGAAGCGCGGGTCCTCGGCGAGGTCGGGCCGCTCCAGGACGGCGGTGAGCCGCTGCCAGAACTTCTCCTTCGCGCAGCCGACGACGAGCCAGCCGTCCTTGGCGCGGAAGTTCTGGAAGGGCACGAGCGACGGGTGCGCCGAGTGCCGGGTGCGGACGGGCGTGAACCCGGCGTTGAGGTGCCAGACGCCCGGGTAGGTGAGCATCGAGATCGCGGTGTCGTAGAGGGAGACGTCGCAGTCCATGCCGACGCCGTCGCGGCGGGCGGCGTGCAGCGCGGCCAGCAGCGACAGCACCGCGACGTAGCCGCCCGAGTAGTCGACCAGGGACAGGCCCGACTTGGCGGGCGGCCCGTCCGGCTCGCCGGTGAGGTCCATCCAGCCGGCGAGGCCCTGCAGGATGTAGTCGTAGCCCGGCTCTTTGGCGCGCGGCCCGGTCATCCCGAACCCGGTGAGCGAGCAGCACACGATGCGCGGGTTGATGTGCTTGAGGTCGTCGTAGGTGATGCCGAGCTTGGCGGGGACGTCGCCGCGCAGGTTGGAGTAGACCGCGTCGGAGACCCGGACCAGCTCCTCGAACACCGTCCGGCCCGCGGGGGTGGACAGGTCCACCGAGACCGACCGCTTGTTGCGGTTGAACGCCTCGTGGAACAGCGAGTCCTCCCCCTCGGCGTACGGGGGGACGTAGCGGCCGACGTCGCCGCCGGTGCGGGGGTCCTCGATCTTGATGATCTCGGCGCCGAGGTCGGCGAGGTGCAGGGAGCCGAACGGACCCGCGCCGTACTGCTCCAGGGAGACGATGCGCACGTCCTCCAGCGGCCTCATGTCAGCTCCTTGATCAGGTCGATGATGCGGGCCTGCGCGGTGCGGGTCTCCGCGGGGTCGAGCCCGTGGGTGGGCGGCGTCAGCTTGATCGTGGTGGCGTGCCCGGCGTACCCGGCGATGCGCTCGGCGACCTGGTCGGCGGTGCCGGACAGGGTGAGCGCGTCGACCATCCGGTCCGGCACGGCGGCGGCGAGGTCGTCGGCGCGGGCGCCGGCCCGGAACGCCTCGACGACCTTGTCCTGCTCGGCGGCGAGGTCGTGGAAGGCGAAGAAGTCGGCGTAGGTCCGCACGGAGGCGTAGAACCCGGCGAGCCCGGCCGCGCGGCGGCGCGCCGCCGCCGGGTCGGGGTCGATGGAGCAGGCCGCCGAGACGACCGCGTCCACGCCGGGGCGCAGCAGCGGCAGGGCGCGCTCGCGCAGCCAGTCCGGCGAGCACAGCTCGTGCGAGATCCAGCCGTCGGCGATCTCCCCCGCGAGCCGGGTCATGACCGGTCCCATGCCCGCCAGGTAGATCGGGAACGGGACGGACGGGAACGGCCGCTGGTAGCCGCGCACCCGCAGGCTCACCTGCTCGCCCTCGACGGTCATCGGCTCGCCGGACGCGGCGTGCTCGGCGAAGTGCCGGATGATCCGGACGGTCTCGCGGAGCCGCGCCGCCGGGCGCTCCCAGTGCACGCCGTGCCAGTCCTCGTTGAGCCGCCGCACGCCGCTGCCGAGGCCGAGGACGAACCGCCCGCGGGACAGCTCGGCGAGGTCGAGGGCCTCCAGCGCGGTGGTCATCGGGCTGCGGGTGAACGCCAGCGCGATCGCGGTGCCCACCTGGGCGCGGGAGGTGCCGGCGGCGACGGCCGCCGCCGACACCGTGGCGCTGCGGTGCAGCTCGGGGACCCACAGGGCCTCCGCCCCGGCCTCCTCCGCGGCGCGCGCGGCGGCGACCATCTCGGCCATGGTCTCGCCCCACGGCCCGTAGGTGATCCTCATGCCGTGAGCGGACCGTTCTTGGCCTCGGGGAAGTAGCCCTTGTCGTGCGGGGCGTCCCGCTTGTAGACCATGACGGTCCGGGTCCAGGAGACGACCTCGTCGCCGTCCTGGTTCAGGCCGCGGGTCCGGGCGGTGACGATCCCGGCGTAGGGGCGGGACGCCGACTCGCGGGTCCCGGTGATGAGCGACTCGGCGTAGATCGTGTCTCCGACGAACACCGGGTGCGTGAGGCGGATGTCGGTCCAGCCGAGGTTCAGCAGCGCGTTCTGGCTGACGTCGATCACCGACAGGCCGAGGACGAGCGCCACGGTCAGCCCCGAGTTGACGATGATCTTGCCGCTGGGCGAGCGGCCGGCGAAGTCGGCGTTGAAGTGGTTCTGGTTCGTGTTCAGGGTCAGCAGCGTGAACCAGGTGTTGTCGGTCTCGCCAATCGTGCGGCCGAACGGATGCCGGAACACGTCGCCGACGGCGAAGTCCTCGTAGTACCGGCCGATCTGGGCCTCATGGACGGTCAACCCGCACCTCCTCGGATGGCACCCCTCTCCGGGGGGCTGACACCGAACCTAAAGGTCAGACTTTTCTCCCGTCAAGACCCCGACCCCCTTGCATGCCGCTTAATATTCCGCTTAGCGTAACGGCGTTCCGACGAAAGAGGGAGGTGGGCAGGCCGTGGATCCGACCCCGGAACCGCCGCGAACCGACTACCGGGCGCTGGCACTGCAGACACGGACGGAGGCCGTCAACGGCCTGTCGCCCGGTGAGGCGCGCGACGCCATGGCGGCGTCCATCGCCCGGATCGGCGCCGAGGTCGCCGCCGCCAAGCGCTGGGTGGGCCCCGACCTGCGGCTCGTGGTGCTGCCCGAGTACGTCCTCAGCGGCTTCCCGATGGGCGAGCCCGTCGAGCGCTGGCGGGACATGGCCGCGCTCGCCCCCGACGGCCCCGAGTACGAGGCGCTCGCCGGCATCGCGGCGCGCGAGGGGCTCTACCTGGCCGGGAACGCCTACGAGAGCGACCCGCACTTCCCCGAACTGTACTTCCAGGCGTCCTTCGTCCTCGATCCGGCGGGCGCCGTGGTGCTGCGCTACCGGCGCCTGCACTCGCTGTACTCGCCCACGCCGTACGACGTGTGGGACCGCTACCTCGACCTCTACGGCATGGACGCGGTGCTCCCCGTGGCCAGGACCGGGATCGGCGCCCTGGCCTGCATCGCCTCGGAGGAGATCCTCTACCCCGAGCTGGCGCGGGCGTTCGCGCTGCGCGGCGCCGAGGTGTTCTGCCACTCGACGTCGGAGGTCACGAGCCCGGCGCTCACGCCGAAGGAGATCGGCCGGCGCGCCCGCGCCGTGGAGAACCTCGCCTACGTGGTCTCGGCCAATAGCGGCGGCCTGCACGGCATCCCGATCCCCGGCGACTCCACGTCCGGCGGCTCCAAGGTCATCGACTACGAGGGCCGGGTGCTGGCCGAGGCCGCCGGCGGGGAGAGCATCGTCGCCTCCGCCGAGATCGACCTGGCCGCGCTGCGCCGCACCCGCGCCCGCCCCGGCATGGGCAACCTGCCGTCGCGGGTCAAGCCCGGCCTGTGGGCCGAGGAGTACGCGCGGCACGACGTCGAGCGCCCCAACGGGCTGGACGGCCGCGCGCCCGACCGGGCCTGGTTCACCGAACGCCAGCGGGACTCGATCGCCCGCCTCACCGCCCCCCGCTGACCTTCGACCCCGCAGGAGAGGAAGACCCATGGGAACGATCCGCGAGGACATGCCGCTGCTCGCCAGGCACGCGGGCAAATGGCGGGGCACCTACACCTACATCGACGCCTCCGGGACGCTGACGGACCGGCACGAGTCGTTGCTGACCTGCAGCTTCCCCGAGGACGGCGAGTACGACTACCACCAGGTCAACGAGTACACCTGGCCCGACGGGCGCACCGAGACGCGCGTCTTCCCCGGCGTCTACCGAGGGAACGGGCACTGCACGTTCGACACCGAGCGGCTGCGCGGCGAGTTCTGGGAGCTCGACGACCGCGTCGTCTACCTGAACTGGATCTACAAGGCGGAGGGCGACGACCTGCGCCTGTTCGAGCTGATCCACCTCAGCGAGGACGGCCGGAACCGCAGCCGCGTGTGGCAGTGGATCAGGGACGGCGCCTGCTACCAGCGCACCCTCATCGACGAGGTGAGGATCGGTTAGTGGCCGGGCGGGCCGGGTCGGGAGCCGGCGAGGCGGGTGCGGTCGATGGTGGTGTAGGTCTCGCGCAGGTTCTCCAGGTGCGCGTGGCACGCCTCCCGGGCGCCCGCCTCGTCCCCGGCCTCGATGCGGTCGAGGATGGCGCGGTGGTCGTGGTCGACCCCGTACCAGAACCGGGTGGGCGCGTTCTCGCGCAGGAACCGCTCGTTGAGCACCCGGAACACCGGCTGGGTGACGACCTCCAGGAACGGGTTGCCCGCCAGCTTCAGCAGGACGGCGTGGAAGTGCCGGTTGGGCGCGAAGATCTCCGCCGGGTCGAGCGTGCTCGGGTCGAACAGCGAACCGCGCAGCTCGGCCCGGCCCTCGGCGGTGCCGCGCACCGCGGCCAGCCCGGCGGCCGGCACCTCCAGCATCTCCCGGATCTCCAGCAGCTGGTCGACCGTGATCTGCGTGTCCAGGGCGAGCAGGTTGAGGCTGGTCGCCAGGTACTCGGTGATCTGGTCGGGCTGCGGGTAGGCGACGAAGCTGCCGCCGGCGACGCCGCGGGTGGTGGTGATCAGGTTCTGGCTGGCCAGCAGCCGGAGGGCCTCCCGGACGGTGCTGCGGCTGACCCCGTGCTCGGCCGACAGCTCCGGCTCGATCGGCAGCCGGTCGCCGGGCCGGAACTCCCCGGCGATGATCCTGTCGCGCAGCTGGGCCGCGATCTCGGCGTACGCCGGGACGGGGGCGGGCGGCCGGTCCGATGCTCTCTCGACGGTCACGCGGCCATCGTACGGTAAACGTCAGACTTTCTCGAAGCCAGGCATTGACTCCCCGTGCGGGCACCCGGCAAGCTCTCGGAGTACGCCGATCGGAACTGTATTCCGATCTACGGAACACGGAGGTGGGACATGGCAGTACACCCCGGCGGCGCGGCGCTCACCATGGCCGGGGGCGTGCGGGAGTTCGCCGCCTCGACACCGCACACCGTCGCCGTGGTCGACGGCGACAGGAGTCTCACCTACCGGGCGCTGGACGAGCGGGCGAACCGGCTCGCCCAGGCCCTGCTCGCGCGCGGGCTGCGGCCCGGCGACCGCGTGGCCGTCCGGCTCGGGAACCGGCTGGAGTACCCGGAGGTCATCGCCGCGGCGGCGAAGGCCGGGCTGGTCCTCGTCCCGATCGGGACGCGGCTCACCGAGGCCGAGACGGCCTACATCATGGAGCACTCGGGCGCCCGCGCCCACATCTCCGACGAGGAGCCGCAGGCCCCCGCGGAGGTGGTGCTGCGGATCGGCGGCGCGGGAGCGGACTCCTACGACAAGGCGCTCGAGTCGGCGCGGACGGACGACCCGCGGGTCCCCGTCGACGAGAACGACGCGTGCTGCCTCTACTACACCTCGGGCACGACCGGGAAGCCCAAGGGCGTCCTCAGCAGCCACCGCGCGCGCACCCTCATGTGCTACCTGTCGGCGATGGAGTGGGGCCTCGGCTCGCGGCGCGTCAGCCTCGCCGTGGCGCCGATGTACCACGGCGCCGGGATGGTCTTCGACTACGCCCCGGTCGTCGCCGGCGGCACCGTGGTGATGCTGCCCAAGTGGGACCCCGAGCACATGCTCGCCCTCGCCGAGCGGCACCGCGCGCAGTCGGCGTTCCTCGTCCCGACGCACGCGCAGACGCTCCGCTCGTCCGGCGCCCTCGGCCGCCACGACGCCTCCAGCCTCGACACGCTGTACTTCAACGCGGCGGCGCTGCCCGCCGCCCTGAAGGCGTGGGTCATGGAGGCGTTCCCGCACGCCGGCGTCCACGAGCTGTACGGCTCCACCGAGGCGGGCATCGTCACCAACTGCCGCCCGGCCGACGCCGCGCGCACCGGGTCGGTGGGCCTGCCCTGGTACATGACCGAGGTCCGCGTCGTGGACGCGGCGGGCGACCCCGTCGGACCGGGCGAGCGCGGGGAGCTGTTCAGCCGCTCCCCGTTCCTGATGAACGGGTACCTGCGCGACGACGGAGCCACCGCCGCCTGCACCACCGAGGACGGCTTCCTCACCAGCGGCGACATCGTCGTCCGCGACGAGGACGGCTTCATCTACATCGTCGACCGCAAGAAGGACATGATCATCTCCGGCGGGGTGAACATCGCGCCCCGCGAGGTCGAGGAGGTGCTCGGCGACTTCCCCGGCGTCGCCGACTGCGCCGTGGTCGGGCACCCGGACGAGCAGTGGGGCGAGCGCGTCGCCGCGTACGTCGTCGTCCAGCCGGGCGCGTCCGTCACCGCCGACGACCTGGTGGCCCACTGCCGCGAGCGGCTGTCCGGCCCGAAGGTGCCGCGCAGCGTCGACTTCCTCCCGGCCCTGCCCCGCAACGGCGCGGGCAAGGTCCTCAAGCGCGAGCTGCGGGACCGCTGACGACCCGCTCGCTCACCCACCACCGGGCCCACCCCGTTCCGGCGGGCCCGGTCTCACATTTCCCTACATCGAAAGAGGTGGCTCCTTTGCGACCGCACGTGGAACTGATCCAGGAGAACGACTACGTATGGCACGCCGCGGAGCTCGTGGGCGGCGAGGGCCGCGCCAGCGAGCGCCGCCTTTCGGTCGACGAGGAGGACGGGTCCTGCTCGCTCCGCATCGACTTCCACACGGACTGGGGCCGCGGCCCCGGCATCCACCACGCCAACACCGAGTACCACGTGCTCGAAGGGTCGATGACCTACGGCGGCCGGCGGATCGGCAAGGGCGGCTACGCGTACGCGCCCAAGGGCGTCCCGACCGACGCCATCACCTTCAGCGAGGGCACCCGCATCCTGCACTACCGCGAGTACGGCGACGCCGGATTCGACCCGGTGCAGAGCGTCGAGGCGCCGCGTTGGAAGGACGCCCGCGAGGACGTCATCGTCATCGACTCCGAGGCGATGAAGTGGGACGCCGTCCCCAACCCCGGCCCCATGCCCGGCCTGTTCATCAAGTACCTGCACGTGGACCCGGTGACGGGCTTCTACACGCGGCTCGTCCACGCCCAGGAGGGCTGGACGGACCACCGCCTCGCGCACCACCCGTGCTACGAGGAGGCGTACACCGTCCAGGGGCACATGGAGTACAACTTCGGCACGCTGGACCTCGGCACCTACTTCTTCCGGCCCGCCCGGGTGAAGCACGGCCACTTCACCAGCATGGAGGGCGGCGCGACCTGGCTGCTGCGCTCCGACGGCGAGCTGTTCAACTGGTACACCCAGAGCGAGTGGGTCCGCTGGGGCGGCGAGGCGATCAACTGGGGCCCGTCGGACGGCGGCCGCATGCGCTGGTCGATGTCGTCGCACGACATGGGCGTCGGCTCCCCCGGCCGCAGCGAGCGCGACCTGGCCGACCTCCGCGCCTCGGTGCAGTACCAGCGCGACCAGGGCGAGATCGACGAGGACTACGTCCAGCACGGCACGGGCACCGACAAGAGCCTGGTCGCCATCGCCAAGGCCCTGGACGCCGCCCGCCTGCAGGGCGGCCACGGGCACGACCACGACCATGAGCACGGCCACGACCACGACCACGAGCACGAGCCGGTCGCCGCCGACTGGGGCGCCGACCCCGCGTCGCTGGAGCACGCCGACGAGCGCACCGACGACCTCGCGCACGTCTGGGGCGCCGGCCGCGTCTGGAAGAAGGGCGACCCCATCCCCGCCCCGATCCTGTCCAGCCGCCCGGTCCGCAGCCGCAGCGCCGGCCGCTGGAACGGCGACGGCATGTAGCACGGAGACCATGAGGAAGCCCCGGGCCGATCGGCCCGGGGCTCCTTTATATGGGGGCTTTTTATATAGGGGACTTTTGTATGGGGGGCTTGGAGGGACGCGGTCAGGCGGCCGACTCGCCGCCCAGGTACAGCGTCTTGACCATGGGGTCGGCCTCCACCTCGGCGGCCGTCCCCGAGAGGCCCACACGGCCCCGCTCCAGCACGTAGGCGCGGTCCGCCAGCCGGAGGGCGATCAGGGCCAGCTGCTCCACCAGCAGCACCGAGATGCCGCGCTCGGTGTGCAGCCGCTTGACGTAGGAGAACAGCTCGGCGGCCTTCAGCGGCGCCAGGCCGAGGGACGGCTCGTCCAGCACGAGGAGCTTCGGCTCGCTCATCAGCGCCCGCGCCACGGCGAGCATCTGCGCCTCGCCGCCGGACAGGGTGCCGCCGGCCTGGTCGCGGCGCTCGGCGAGGCGCGGGAACAGCTCCAGCACCTCGTCCATCAGCCGCTGGGTCCGGGCGCGGCCGCGCCGCAGCGGGAACGCGCCGAGCTGGAGGTTCTCCAGCACCGTGTGGTCGGGGAAGATCCGGCGCCCCTCGGGGACGTGCCCGATGCCGAGGCCGGTGCGGCGCCACCCGGGGACCCGGGTGATGTCCTTCCCCGCGAACGAGACCGTCCCCGCGGACGGCTTCAGCAGTCCGGACAGCACCTTCAGCGTGGTGCTCTTGCCGGCGCCGTTCGGGCCGAGCAGGACGACGAACTCGCCCTCCCCGACCGTCACGGCGACGTCGTCCAGGACCCGGACGCCGCCGTAGCCCGCCCGGATCCCGGTCATCTCCAGCAGCGCGGTCATGTCAGGTCCTCCACGCGGTCATGTCAGGTCCTCCACCAGGTCGGAGCGCCCGAGGTAGGCGTCCAGCACCGCGGGATCGGAGCGGACCTCGGCGGGCGCCCCGGAGGCGATCACCTTGCCGCTGTCGATGACGGTGATGCGGTCGCAGACGTCCATCACGAAGTCCATGTTGTGCTCGATGAGCACCACCGCGAGGCCGTGGTCGCGGAACGCCCGGCACAGCCGCGCGAGCGCCTCGATCTCGGCGGGGACGAGCCCGGTGGCGGGCTCGTCGAGGATGAGCACGCGCGGGCTCGACGCCACCGCCCGGACCACCTCCAGCAGCCGCTTCTGGCCGTGCGAGAGGGATCCGGCGAGCTGCTCGGCCCGGCCGGACAGCCCGGCGAACGCCAGCAGCCGGGCGGCCTCCTCGCGCGAGGCGGCCTCGCGGCGCCGGTAGCCGGGCAGCCGCAGCACCGCCGACGGCAGCCCGTACCGCTCGCGCCGGCGCATCCCGGCGAGGACGTTGTCGAGGACGGTCTGCTGCTCGAACAGGTGCGGGATCTGGAAGACCCGCGTGACGCCCCGCTCGGCGACCTCGAACGGGCGGTCGGGGGCCGGCTCCCCGCGGACGAGCACCTCGCCCGCGTCCAGCCGGTGGAACCGGGTGAGGCAGGCGACGGTGGTCGACTTGCCCGACCCGTTCGGCCCGATGATGCCGTGCACGGTCCCGGCGGCGACGGAGATGTCGACGCCGTCCACCGCCTTGACGCCGCCGAAGTGCTTGACCAGCCCGCGCCCCTCCAGGGCGGGGACGTCCGGGTCGGCGGCGGGCGGCAGCACCGACGCCGGCAGGTTCCCCTCGGGCTCCCGGTCCTCCCCCTCGGGCGGCCGGGCGAACCGGCTGCCCTGCCAGGTGCCGACGATGCCGCGCGGGACGAGCATCATCGCCAGCAGCAGGGTGCAGCCGAGGAACAGCGTCGTGTACCGCGCGTAGTCCTTGATCATCTCGACCACGGCGGCGATGATCGCGACGCCGATCACCGGTCCGGCCAGCGTGCCGATGCCGCCGAGGAACAGGCCGACGAAGAACACCAGCCCGTTGTCCAGGATGCCGACGTCGGGGTTGATGAAGCCGAGCTGCAGCGCGTACAGGCCGCCGGAGAGCCCGGCGATCGCGCCGGCCACGGTGAACACCAGGATCTTGGTGCGGGTCGGGCGGATGCCCATGGCCGCGGCCGTGTCCGGGCTCTCCTTGACCGCCATGACCGCCCGGCCGACGCCGCTGCGCATGAGGTTGCGCTGCACGACGTAGACCAGGAGCAGCGCGCCCAGCGTGACGTAGTAGAACTGGACCTTGCCGAGGCCGCCGGGGGCGACCCCGACGATGCCGTTGACGCCGCCGGTGACCGGTTCCCAGGCCTTGCCGCCCTCCACCGCGATCAGGTTCGCGGCGAGGGTGATCATGCCGAAGTACAGGTAGGTGGCGCGCAGGCTGATGACCAGGACGAGCGCGGAGAACACCGCGCCGAGCAGCATCGCCAGCGCGACGCCGCCGAGCCACGGCAGCCCCGCCTCGACGGTGGTGTAGGCGACGGCGTACCCGCCGATCAGCTGCATGCCGGTGTGCATCATCGACAGCAGGCCGCCGTAGCCCATCGACAGGTTCAGCGAGATCGTCAGGATCGCGCTGATCGCCGCGGCGGCGACGAGCCCGTCGTAGTACGAGGCGTTGTAGCTGTAGAAGTCGGTGATGGCCGGCCAGGCGAGCAGGACCGCGGCGGCCACCGCGGTCAGCGCGCCGGGCAGCCACCGCCGCATGACGTCGTGTGCACCTTGCATCAGTGCGCCTCCATCGGCTTGCCGAACAGCCCGGACGGGAACGCCACGAGGATCAGCGCCAGCAGGCCGAAGACCACGAAGTCCCCGGTCGTCGCGCCGGCGAGGTTGCGCACCACCGCGTCCAGCAGGCCGACGATCAGGCCGCCGGCCAGGGCGCCGCGCGGCGAGCCGACCCCGCCGATCACCGCGGCGATGAAGCCCTTGATGGTGAACATCAGCCCGGAGGCCGGGCCGATGAACAGCAGCGGCGCGGCCAGCACGCCCGCGAAGGCGCAGATCACCGCGGCGATCACGAAGCTGAGCAGGACGACCCGGCGGACCGGGATGCCCATGATCACGGCGGCGTCGGCGTCGTGCGAGGCCGCCCGGATGGCGCGCCCGTAGGCGGTGCGCCGCAGGAACAGGTCGTATCCGGCCATCACGGCGAGCGCGACGGCGATCGTGAGCAGCTGCTGCCAGGCGAGCCGCTGCCCGAAGACCTCCAGGTGGCCGGGGGCCAGCGCGCGCGGCCGCAGCGCGTCCACGTCGAAGTAGCGCAGCGTGAACAGCGCCTGGAAGATCATCGCCGCGGCCAGGGTGGCGATGATCCAGGCGTACCGCGATCCGGACAGCCGCACCGGCAGCATGATCATCCGCTCGCTGAGCAGGCCCATCGCCGCGCCGAGGACGAGCGTGATCAGCAGGGCCGCCGGCCAGCCCCACTGCCACAGCGCGACCACCTGGTAGCTGACGGCCGCGCCGAGCACGATCGGCTCGCCCTGCGCGAAGTTCAGCACCCGGGTGGGCTGGAAGACGATCGCCAGCGCGAGCGCCACCAGCGCGTAGACGGACCCGGCGAAGAGGCCGTCGAGCCAGACCTGCGCGCTCACGAGGAGCTGATCTCCGTCGTGTACCAGCCCTTGCCGTCCTTGTTCCACTGGTACAGGTGCACCGCGTGGTAGAACTCGTGGCTCGGGCCGGGCTTGATGGCGTTACCGGACGGGCTCTGCTCGGCCGGGACGTCCAGCGCCTCGATCGCGGCGGCGACCTTGGTGGCGTCGGTGGACTTGGCGGCCTTCACGCCCTGCTCGAAGGCGTACAGGCAGTCGGCGGTGATGGCCGCGCCCTTCGGCGACTGCGCCCCGCTCTTCGGCCCGACGTTCTTGCCGTACTTCTGCTCGATCGCCTCGGTGTGCTTGCGGTACCCCGGCATCCACTCCGAGCGGTCCTTGCGGGTCGGGTACTCGTAGAGCGCGGCGGGGAACACCGCGCCCTTGGCCGCGTCCCCGGCCGCCTCGATGAAGGAGATGTTCTGCATGCCGGAGCCGGCGCCCACGATCTTGCCCTTGAAGCCGGTCTGCGCGGCCGCGGCCATCGTCTTGGCGCCGCCGACGCTGCTGGAGATCATGATCGCGCCGGCGTCGCCGAACTTCTCGACGTAGGCGCGGTGGCTCTGGTCGTCGGCCCGGCTGACCTGCCAGCCGAGGTACTTGATGCCCGCCTGGGGCAGCAGCCTCTTGAGCAGCGCGTCGGTGTTCTTGCCGGTGTCGTCGCCCTCGTAGACGAGGCCGAGCGAGGTGGCGCCCTCCTGCTTCAGCCAGTTCACGACCTTCTGGCCGTCCAGCTCGGAGGGGTCCTGCGAGCGGAAGCCGTACTTCAGGTCGGCGAAGCTGCCGGTGGAGACGGCGGGCTGGCAGTTGAGCTTCTCGTTCTTCTCGTAGGTGCCCTTGGCCGCGTCGTAGAACGCGGTCAGGGACGGGCCGACGACGAGCTTGACCGCGTCGTTCCCGGCCATCTCGTTCGCGGCCTGGACGGCCTTGCCCGGGTCGAGGCCCGAGTCGCGGGTGACGAGCTTCAGCTTCGAGCCGTCGAGCCCGCCGGCGCCGTTGATCCGCTCGATCTCGACGTTCAGCGAGTTCTGCTGGGAGATGCCGAGAACCGCGAAGGGACCGCTCATCGGCGCGATCAGCCCGATCTGGATCTCCGGTTTGTCGCCCGCGGCCTTGCCCGAGCATCCGGTCGCGGTCACGGCGAGGGCCGCCAGCCCCGCGGCGACCGTGACGACTGATCTGCGCATGTGTACCTCCGCCAGGATGTTCCTGTTATCGGAACGCGGTTCCGTGACGTTGGACGCTATAAAGGGCCGCGCAGCAGTGTCAATAGGTCTGACTTTTTCGCTCATGACGTTTTTGTTACGCGGTGAGCTGCCACAACGCGCGCGGATACCGCGCCCGCCGGGCGGCGGGCGCGGCACGGAGCGCCGCGCGCCGTCCGGGCTAATCGGGAACGTGTCCCATCAGAGCGGAAAGCCGCGCCGTCGCGTCCAGCAGCGCCGCGGCGCAGGCGTCCGCCTCGCCGCGGAACCGCTCCACGGGCCCGCACACGCTCACCACCGCGGCCGGGAGGCCGTGGTGGTCGAAGACGGGCGCGGCGACCGAGGCCGCGCCCGACTGGCGCTCGGCGAACGAGCGGGCGTGGCCGCGCCGCCGGATCTCCGCCAGCTCCAGGCGGAGCGCGTCCGGCTCGACGACCGTCCGGTCGGTCAGCCGGCTGAGATGGTCGCCGGCCAGGTACTCCTCGATCTGCGCCGCGGGCAGGAAGGCCAGGAACGCCTTCGACGAGGCGCCGGCGTGCAGCGGGAAGGGGACCCCGAGCGACACCGACATGATCACCTCGCGGTCCGGGGTCACCTGGTCGACGTACACCCGCTCCGCGCCGGTCCGGATCGACAGCGTCGCCGTCTCCCGGGTCGCCTGCGACAGCCCCACCAGCTCCGGGGCCGCCAGCCGGCGCGCGTCGATGTGGTCGAGGTAGGCCAGGCCGAGCCGCATCGCGGTCAGCCCGAGCGCGTACCGCCGGGTCTGCTCGTCGACCCGGACCAGCCGGCGGCTGCGCAGCGAGGTGAGGATGCGGTGGACGGCGGGCTTGGAGAGCCCGAGCGCGTCGGCGATCTCGGTGACGCCGAGCGTCCGGGCGCCCGCCTCGGCGAACAGCACCAGCACGTCCGCCGCCCGCTCCACCGTGGACGCCGACTGCCCGGCCCGCTCGGCGGCGCGGGGGCGGGCGCCGGTCTCCTGGGGCATCAGCGACGCCCCGCTCAGCCGCGGCTGAGCCCGACGGGCACGGGCGGATCGGTGACGATCCGCGTGTCGAGGAACTCCCACCAGTCGTCCTGGGTGACGCGCTCGCCCTCCCAGTCGGCGTCGGCCTTCAGCCCGCCGAGCGCGGCGCGGTAGGCGCCCCACGCGGCCTCGTCCTCGAACGCGGCCCAGTTCTCCAGCGTGTAGACGTCGCCGACCACGCTGTAGTACCAGCGCACCTCCTTCACCATGGGGAGGTCGCGGTAGAACCAGCGCTCGCGGTCCTCCAGCCACGCCCAGAACTCCTTCTGGTTGCGCCTGGACCGCTCGCTGAGCTTCATCCGGTAGACGAGGTAGATCATGGGTCCCTCCTGGTGTTCCGCGCTGCGTAACGTCGTCACGAACGTCACGTGTTGCCGGACATCTTGCAACAGCTTTCCGCTAAATGGAACAGCCGGACCGGACGAAGATCCGGCCGCGGCGCCCGGCGGGGAGCGGCTCGCCCGGCCCGAACGCCGCCCAGCGCGGGCCGCCGGCGCCCTCCGGCCACAGCACGCGGACGGCCGTACCGAAGGACGCGGGCGCCCGCTCGTACAGCCGCGCCTCCCGCTCTCCCACCCCGGTGCGCAGCGGCAGCCCCGCCTCCGGGACGTGCACCGACAGCAGCGGCACCCTGCCGCCGGACGGGTCGGCCGGCGCGGCGCCCTCGCCGTCCGTCCAGGCCGGAACCCCGGAGAACCAGGCCAGCGCCAGTGCGCCCTCGGGGCTCGCGGACGCGCGGCGGGTGGCGCCGGGCGCGATCCAGCCGCGGTCGCCCCGCCCGTAGGCCACCCCCGAGACGGTGAGCTCGCCGCCGAGGACGACGAACTCCTCGCCGCAGGCGTAGTGCCCCGGCCCCGGGCGCCTCCAGCCGGGCGGGAACCGCACGAGCGAGGTGGACGACCCGTCCACCGGGTCGACCTCCAGCCGGAGCAGCAGCACGGGCTCGTTCGACCCCGGGATCGTGAACGGCTTCCAGGGCAGCCCGGGGTCCGCGGGGTCCGCCGCGGCGAGGTACAGGGGCACGAGCCCTCCCATCGCTGTTTCTATTCTCGGAACAGTGTTTCAGATAGCATGCGCCACATCACAGGTCGCGACCCCAGGGAGTCCCCATGCTCAGCAGCCCCCGGTACGCCGTGCTCGGATGCCACGACCTGCCCGCCGCCGCGGGCTTCCTGTCCGCCCTCGGCTTCCGGGAGCGGCGCCGCGGCGTCCTCGGCGCGGACGCGGCGGCGGCCCTGTACAGGCTGGCCGGCCCGGCCGAGGAGGTGCTCTACCTCCCGGAGGGCGCCGAGTCCGGGGGCCTCCTGCTCGTCGCCGCCCCCGAGGGCGGCACCGGCATCGCGTCCGGCGGCTACGGCGTCGACGTCTACACGCGCGACATCGAGGCGAGCGTCGCGGAGCTCACCGCGGCCGGGGGCGTCCCCTCCCCCATCGCCCGGTGGGAGCTCGGCGGGCGCCCGTTCGCCGAATGCGGTCTCGTCGGCCCCGGCGGCATCCGCGTCGTGCTGGTCGAGGGCAGCTCCCGCAGGGCGAGCCTGCTGGACGGCGACGAGGCGCGGCGGCACTCCGAGCTGCAGGCCGCCGTCCACCTGAGCGACCGGTGCGACACCGCGTTCTGGACGGGCCTCGGCCTGGAGTCCCTGTACTCGCACCGGATGGTGAACCCGGCCGTCGCGGCGCTGATCGGCATCGACCGGCCGGACGCCGAGATCGTCCTCGACCTGTTCTGGGACGGGCGCGGCGCCCGGCTGGAGCTGATCAGCTTCCCCGGCCTGGAGCTGCCCGAAGGCGGCGGCGC
This sequence comes from Actinomadura meyerae, assembly GCF_900188445.1. GTDB lineage: Bacteria > Actinomycetota > Actinomycetes > Streptosporangiales > Streptosporangiaceae > Spirillospora > Spirillospora meyerae. Next base: position 60,801 of record NZ_FZOR01000020.1, on the reverse strand, counting down.
GTTCGCCTCCGGCATGCGCGCGGGCGTCTTCCCGGTCGCCGACCTGGACGCCGCCCGCGCGCGCCTCGCCGAGGCGGGCGCGCGCACGGGCGCCATCGTGGACAGCGCGCTGCGCGGCGGCCGCGCGTTCACCGCGACCTCCCCCGACGGCGTCCACCTCGAACTCTGGGCGGCCTGACCGGAACACCGGGGAGCGGCCCCGCGCGCACGCGCCCGCGTCCACGGGCCGTGTCAGGCGCGGGGCTCGTAGAGCGTCACACTGACGCCGTTGGGCGTGGTGACCGACGCCGCGGCGGCCTTGCCGTGCAGCGGGTCGTCGGTCTCCACCGGCTCGGCGGACACCATCGTGCCGCCCGTCCGGCGCACGCTCTCCAGCGCGGCGGCCAGGTCGCGCGTGCGGACCGTCCAGCCGCTGTGCCCGAGGGACCGGCCCGGGCGCTGGAGCGGGCGCCGGTCGACGCGGTGCTCCCCCTCGGCGGAGGTGACCTCGATGCGGGCCGTCCGCTCGCCCGCCAGGAACGCCAGCCGCATGCGGGTGCCCGGCGGCAGGTCCGCCACCGTGTCGAAGCCCGGCGAGGAGAAGACCACGTCGTACCAGACGGACATGCCGAGGCCGTCCGGCCCCCAGAACCCGACCTCCGCGTCGGCGTCGGGGACGTGGCACACCACCGAGGTCAGCTCGGTGTAGGGGCGCTCGGGGTCGGCCTCCCAGGCGGCGGTCCCGCGGATCGCGGCGGGCTGGACGAACACGACCGCGGTGCCGTCGGGCGCGGGGCACACGCCCTGGGTGACCTGGACCTCCCGGTCCCCCACCGCGACGCCGTAGGTGGCGGGCGGAGTCGACCAGGCGATGCCGTCCGCGGCGAACCGGGCGTGCGCCGCCTCGATGTCGGCGGCGTACATGTCGATGCCGATCAGGCCGTCGTCGAGGTTGTGCGGGCGCGCCGCGGGCGCGAGCGGCTCGGCCACCCGGACCAGGTGGATCCGGCCGGTGCCGGCGCCCGCCGCGGCGAGCGCGACGGCCTCGACGTCGGCGGTCCCGGTGCCCCACAGCGCGTCCGCGGCCGCGGCGGACACGGTGCCCCGGGCGGCGACCTCGTAGCCCAGGCGGTCGCCGAAGAACTCCAGGTGGGGGGCGAAGTCCGACACGCCGATGACCGCTCCGGTGATGCCCTCGACCAGGGCCGGGCCGTGCTCGCTCATCCAAGATCCCTTTCGTGTTCCGACTTGCGGAATGCTGTTCCAATTTGCGGTGCGTTGACGCTAGGCTCGCGGACGGCGGGCTGTCAACGCCCGCCGCACCGCCCCCGTCCACGCGTCCGACCAGGAGGAGCCCATGCGCGCCGGAGTCCCGGGCATGCCCATCAACCGCAAGCACCTCGGCGAATGGCGGGGTGAGTACATCCACCTCGACGCCGGCGGGACGGTCGTCGACCGGCACGCCTCGCACCTGAAGTGCTGGGTGCCCGAGGACGGTTCGTACGACATCTGCCAGATCAACACCTACACCTGGGCGGACGGGCGGGTGCAGGAGCTGGAGTTCGGCGGGCGCATGCGCGGCGACGTCTGCCACTTCGACAACGACCGGATCATCGGCGAGATGAGCCAGGTGGACGCGCAGTCCATCGTGTTGACCTGGTCGTACAAGTCCGACCCGGACAACTACCTCTACGAGCTCATCCAGCTCTCCCGCGACGGCCTGCACAAGTGCCGCACCTGGCACTGGATGGACGGCGACCGCCTCGTCAGGCGGACGGTCATCAACGAGTCCAAGGTCGCCTGACCCGCCCGCCCCGCGACAGCCGCATCGCCGCGCCGCCGAGGTCCCGGCGGCGCGGCCGGCGGCGGGGAGCCGCACGCCCGCCGCCGCCAGGCGGCGGTCAGCCCTCCGCGCCGAGGGGACGGGCTCCGGAGGGCCACCAGTCGCCCGCGCCGTAGGGGTCGGCGAGCGGCTGCGACCCGTGCTCGTGGACGATGCGCCACCGCTCGCCCTCCTCGCGCAGGAGCCAGGACATCCGCATCCGGAGCCGTCCCGAGCGGCCGTCCCCGTGCACGTCGTAGTCGATCACGCCGGTCACCTGTCCCAGGGTGGCGGACTCGAACACGTGCGGGCCCTCGACCCACCGGTAGCCGTCGATGCCGACGGGGGCCTCGAAGTAGGCGCGCCAGCCCTGCTCGATCCGGTCGCCGCCGCGCGTGGTCCAGCGCGGGCCCTCGGGGAAGACGTAGGCGTCGGGCGCGCTGGAGAAGGCGTCGAGGACGGCGTCGAGATCGCGGTCGATGACCGCCTGGAGCATGCCCTCGGTGGCTTCGAGCGGTGTCTTCATCTCTGTTTTCCTTCCTGTTTCGGGGTCGTGGACGTGCGTCATCTCATAATGTGGACCCGGTTCTGCGGGTCACCGGCCTCGCCGAGTGGAACGGCATTACACTGATCGAAACCGTGCACGCTTGTGTCCGTCAGCCATGCCCGAGCACCGGGACCGGGAAGGAACCACCCCCATGACCAGCACCGCGCAGCCGAGCGAGCTCTCCCCACGCGCCGAGGAGCGCGCGGGGACCGGCCAGACCATCGCCACGGTGGAGCGCGCGGCGGACGTCCTGATGTACTTCGCCGAGCAGCGGGCGGCGACCCTCGGCGTCACCGAGGTGGCCACCGCGCTCGGGCTGTCGAAGGCGGCGGTGCACCGCATCCTCACCTCGCTGCGCGGGCGCGGCCTCATCGAGCTGGACGAGGAGACCCGGCGCTACTCCCTCGGCATCGGCGCGATGAAGCTCGGCATGGCCTACCTGGAGCGGATCGACGTGCGGACCGTCGCCCGCCCCGAGCTCACGGCGCTGTCGGAGCGGACGCTGGAGACCGCGACGCTGTCGGTCCGGTCCGGCTGGACGCGCTCCTACATCGACCAGGTGACCCCGCGCCGCGAGCTGATCATGTCGGTGACGCTCGGCGTGCCCTACCCGCTGCACGCCGGCGCGTCCTCGAAGGCGTTCCTGGCCTTCCTGTCCGACGAGGAGATCGAGCACTACCTCGCGCAGCCCGCGCTGGAGCAGTTCACGCCGGACACCATCGCCAGCCCGCCGCGGCTGCGCCGCGAGATCGAGGAGATCCGCGCCCGCGGCTACGCCGCCTCGGTCGCCGAGCGGCAGGCGGGCGCGGCGTCGGTCGCCGCGCCGATCCTCGACCAGAACGACCGGCCGATCGCCGTGATGAGCGTCAGCGGCCCGATCGACCGGTTCCGCGAGGAGACCGAGTTCTGCGCCGCGGCGCTGCTGCAGACGGTGCGCCGGCTGTCCGAGCGGTTCGGCCACCGGCCCGCCTGATCCCGGCGAGTCGCGCCGCATTCAGTACGCCGTCGAGCCGGGCTTGACCACGCCGAGCAGGGCGGCGACCACGACCAGCGTCCAGATCGCGAGCACGTACGGGATGCTGCCCTGGACCGCGCCGCGGATGTCGCGCTCCACGGCCGGGTCGCTGCCCTTGGCGAGCAGCGTCCCCCACGCCGCCCCGAACGGCTTCAGCTTGACCCGGATCATCAGCCCGGCGGCGATGCACAGCGCGTACGCGGCGACCTTCCCGGCCAGCCACTTGGGGTTGGACGTCACGCCGAACGGCTCGTCGGCGAGGAAGGTGTAGCCGGCCGCGCCGAGCAGCCCGGCGATCAGCGCGCCGCGCACGATCAGGTCGGCGCGGTGCACCAGGTCGCCGAACCGGCCGGGCCGGCGCCGGTAGTCGGCGATGACCAGCCACAGCCACACCAGCGCCAGCACCCAGACGACGGCGAGCCGCCAGCCGCCGAAGATGTCGCGGCCGAGCTCGTCGGCGGCCATCAGCGTGATGCCGCTCGGCAGGAACAGCACCAGGCAGATCCGCGGCGACATGTCGACCACGTGCATGATCTTCACCGCGACGCCGCGCGCCTCGGTGGACAGCTCGGGCTTCAGGATGAACCGGCTGGAGTAGAAGACGCCGAGGTCGCCGCCGAGCCAGTAGGCGAACAGGACGATGTGCAGCAGGATCGCCCAGCTGTGCAGCGTCCATCCATGAGTGCCGATCACGGGGCCTCCGTCCGGGGGGAAAGGTCAGACTATTATTCGTACCATCATTCCGGTTTCGATGGAACGGCGTTACAGTCGCCGGAACAGATTCCGGGAGGTTTGGGATGGCTCGACAGATCGGCGTGCGGGATCCGCGCACCGGGCGCACCGACGAGACGCTCCGCTGCGCCGACGCCGCCGAGGTGGCCGCGGCGGCGGACCGGGCGCGGGCGGCGCAGCCCGGCTGGCTCGCGCTCGGCACCGCCGGGCGGGTGGCGGCGCTGCGCGCGCTGCGGGACGCGATCGCCGAGCGGGACACCGCGATGACGGCGGCGCTCGTCCGCGACACCGGGCGCCTGCAGGTGTCCCGGCTGGAGATCGACAGCGTCCTCGCCTCGCTGGACCGCTGGTGCGAGCGCGCTCCCGGGCTGCTCGGCACGGCCGGCCCGGACCCGGCGCCGACCTCGATGCCGGGCATCGGCCTGCGGCAGGCGCCGCTGCCCTACCCGCTCGTCGGCGCGATCAGCCCGTGGAACTTCCCGCTGCTGCTGGCCATGATCGACGTCGTGCCCGCGCTGCTCGCCGGCTCGGCGGTGCTGCTCAAGCCGAGCGAGATCACGCCGCGGTTCGCGGCCGTCCTGCGCGCGTGCGTCGCCGAGGTGCCCGCGCTGGACGGCGTCCTCACCGTGGTCGACGGCGACGGGGCCACCGGCGCGGCCGTCGTGGACACCGTCGACCTGATCTGCTTCACCGGCAGCGTGCGGACCGGCCGCGCCGTGGGCGCCGCCGCCGCGGCCCGGTTCATCCCGGCGTTCCTGGAGCTCGGCGGCAAGGACCCGGCGATCGTCTGCGCGGACGCCGACCTCGACCGCGCCGCCCAGGCCGTCCTGTACGGCGGGACGGTCAACACCGGCCACTCCTGCATGTCGATCGAGCGGGTGTACGCGGCGGAGCCCGTGTTCGAGGAGTTCGTCGACCTGCTGGTGGCGCGGGCGCGCAAGGTCGGCCCTGCGTACCCGGAGGTGACCGACGGCGAGCTCGGGCCGATCATCTCCGCCGCCCAGGTCGAAATCATCCGCGACCACCTCGCGGACGCGGTCGCGCGCGGCGCGTCCGTCCGCTGCGGCGGGGAGATCCGCGTGCTCGGCGGCGGCGCCTACCTGGAGCCGACGGTCCTGACGGGCGTCGACCACAGCATGAAGGTCATGCGGGAGGAGACGTTCGGGCCCGTCCTGCCGGTCATGGCGTTCGCGGACGCCGACGAGGCGGTCCGGCTGGCGAACGACAGCGAGTACGGGCTGTCGGCCGCCGTGTTCGCGGCCACCACCGAGGCCGCCCTCGCGGTCGGCGAGCGGCTGGAGGCGGGCGGCATCAGCGTCAACGACGCGTCGCTGACCGGGTTCGTGCAGGACGGCGAGAAGAACGCCTTCAAGTCCTCGGGGCTCGGCGGCTCGCGGATGGGGCCCGCGTCGATCCGCCGGTTCCAGCGGCAGCGCTCCTTCCTGATCCGCTCCCCCGAGGACCGGGCGCCCTGGTGGTTCGGCTGAGCCGCGTGATCCGGCCGGACCGCGCGGTCCGGCCGGGCCTCCGCGCGTGCGCCCGGTCAGCGCACCTCGATCTCGACGCCCGCCGGGCCGCGCACCGCCGCGGCACCGAGGCGCTCGGCGCCGGCCGCCGCCAGGTTCCGCAGCGCCGCCCCGGGGTCGGCGGCGGCGAACACCAGCCGGCGCAGCCCCAGCCGGGCGCCGGAGAGGTCCGCGGCGTCCACGCCGGTGAACGACATGATCTCCAGGCGCGCGGGCGCGTGGCCGGGCGGGACGAGGAACGTCAGGCGCAGCGCCGCGCCGGGCGGCATGCCGGTCATCCGGTCGAACGGCTCCCCCGACATCTCGCCCGAGAACAGCACCTCCAGGCCGGCGCCGGTGAAGAACGCGACCGCCGCGTCGTGGTCGTCCGGGACGAGGACGGCCGTGTGCAGCTCGCCGTGGAGCCGGTCGGGGTCGCCCTCCAGCGCGGGGCTCGGCCGGTGGCCGGCGCCGGCGCGCGGGATCGTCCACCAGACGCCGTCGGCGCCGAGCGCCACGAACTCGCTCAGCGTGGCGGCGCCGTACGGGTAGGTCACGCGGTCGCGGGACGCGCCGCCGGCGGCGTCGATCGCGGCGGCCGTCCGCTCCAGGTCGCGGGAGTAGATGCCGAGGAGCCGCGGCCCGATGTCCCAGATCCGCGGGTCGGGGGTCCGCGGCGCGTCCGGGTCCGCGACGAGGCGGAGGCGGCCGGTGGGCGATCCCTGGACGCCGAGGAGGGCCGAGCCGGCGTCCTGCTCCAGCACCTCCAGGCCGAAGGCGCGGGTGTGGAAGCCGATGGACGCCGCGAGGTCGCGGGTGGCCACCACGGCCTCGATGACCGCTCCGAGCATGCCTACCTCCATTGGAACGCTGTTCCCGATTCGGGGACGGGGCTTGCGCCGCTCCGTCCCGACAAGCAACATAGACCACGATAGTGAAACATCGTTCCTAGAATCGGAACAAGAAGGAGCGCGTGTGCCGTACGACGTCGTCATCATCGGAGCCGGGACCGGGGGCATCCCCTGCGCCGTCGAGGCCGCGCGGCACGGCGCCCGGGTGCTGCTGGTGGAGAAGGACGCCCGGATCGGCGGCACCCTGCACACCAGCGGCGGGCACATGTCGGCCGCCGGGACGCGGCGGCAGCGCGAGCGCGGGATCGCCGACACCGTCGAGGAGCACCTGGCCGACATCGAGCGGATCAGCGGCGGCACCGCGCGCGCCGACCTGGTCGAGATCGCCGCGCGGCACGCGCCCGAGACCATCGACTGGCTGGAGGAGCAGGGCTTCGACTTCGCCCCCGAGTCGCCCCGGCTCGTCTACGGCCACGAGCCCTACGGCGTCCCGCGCACCTACTACGGCAAGGACGGCGGCCTGTCGATCCTCGCCGTCCTCAAGCGGCTGCTGGACGAGCAGATCGCCGCGGGCCGCGTCGAGCTCTGGCTCGGCAGCACCGCGATCGGCCTCACCGGCGGGCCGGGCGTCACCGTCCTGCGGAACGGCGTCGACGAGGTCGAGGTGAGCGCCCCGGCGGTCGTCCTCGCCACCGGCGGCTTCGCCGCCGACCCCGAGCTGTTCGAGGAGATCGAGGGCGTCCCCCTGGTCAGCGCCGCGCACCCGACGTCCACCGGGGACGGGCTCGTCATCGCGCGGGAGGCGGGCGCGGCGATCGCCGGCCGCGGGCAGTACCTCCCCACGTTCGGCGGGCTGCCGCACCCCACCACCCCGGGCAAGGCGTACTACGAGGAGCGTCCGCTGCTCGTCGCGGCCGAGCGGGCGCCCTGGGAGATCTACGTCGACCGCGCCGGCCGCCGCTTCGTCGCCGAGGACGAGCTGAGCATCGACCGCAAGGAGCGCGCCCTCGCCGCCGCCACCGACGGGACGTTCTGGACGGTCTTCGACGACAAGGCCCGGCTCAGTTCGGTCCCGATGGTGGTCGGCTGGAGCCCCGACGACGTCCTGGCGAAGGCGGGCACCCGCAAGGGCGTCCACAAGGCGGACACGATCGGGGAACTCGCCGCCCTCGCCGGCATCGACCCCGCCGGCCTCGCCGGCACCGTGGAACGGTACAACGCGGCGGTGGCGGCCGGGACCGACACCGAGTTCGGCCGCACCCACCTGCCCGCCCCCATCGCCGACGGCCCCTTCTTCGCCATGGAGAACCACGGCATCACGCTGATCACCTTCTCCGGCCTGGACGTGGACGAGCAGCTGCGCGTCCGCCGCGCCGACGGCACGCCCCTGCCCGGCGTGCACGCGCTCGGCGAGCTGATCGGCGCCGCCGCGACCTGCGGCAACAGCTTCTGCGGCGGCATGCTGGTGACCCCGGCCCTGACCTTCGGCCGCCTGCTGGGCCGCCGCCTCGCCACCGGCACCGGCTGAGACACCGCGCGGCACGGCTCCGGCGGACGCCGGCGCGGACGGCGGCCCGCGATGGAGACGGCTTCAAGCGCCGGTGGAGGGCGTCCAGAACGGGTCCCGGCCGATGAAGCCGAGCAGCCGCGCCTGGACGTCCGCGCCGGCGGGCACCTCGACGCGCGGCCCGTACTGACCGGACGAGCGGAGCACCTCCTCCATCGGCTCCATGCCGCCGAGGAGCTCGGCGCAGAAGTCGGGGTCGAGGCGGTCGTCCTGGCCCGTGGCCCTGGCCAGGTCCCAGGTGTGCATGAAGACGTCGGCGGTGTAGAACCGGTCGATCGCGGCCGCGAGCGGCAGCGTGCCGATGTGCGGATTGGTGAGCTTGCGATCCGCCGTCGCGGGGTCGTCCAGCACCGCCTGGACGCCGTCGCAATGCACCTGCCAGGCGGCGGCGGGGTCCTCGCCCACCGGCGGCCCGGCGGGCAGCCGGACCCCGGCGCCGGCCTCCAGGAACCCGGGGAACCATCCGGTCAGGTGGCCGACCACGTCGCGGGCGGTCCAGCCGGCGACCGGGGAGGGCGCCTCCCAGGAGCGGGTGCCGCGGACGCGGTCGGTGAACGCCCCGGCGACCTGCCGGTGCCGCTCGGCGGGCAGGTCAGACAGCGCCATCGGCCAGCAGCCCGTCCAGCTTGGCGTACCCCTGGTCGACCCCGGTCTCCATGCCGCTGCGCAGCCACGCGTCGCGGCCCTCGAAGCTGTCGACGAGGGACTGCGCGTGCAGCCGGGTGCGGCCGCCGCCGAGGTCCTCGAACCGGAGCGTCTCCAGCGCCACGCCCTCGGGCTCGCCCTCGAACGTGAAGGTCTGCACGATGCGGTCGGGGCCCACCTCGTGGAAGCAGCCGCGGAACCGGTACTCCTCGTCGCCGCGCACGGCGGCGTACCGCCAGCTCCCGCCGGAGCGCGCGTCCCAGTGCTCGATCCGGGTGGTCATGCCGTCGGGGCCCACCCACCGCGCGAACAGCTCGGGGTCGGTGTGGGCGCGCAGCAGCTGCTCGGGCGTCGCGGCGAAGTCACGCGTCATCCTGATCACGGGCAGCTTCGGGTCGGCCTCGATGGTCGTCTCGGTGGTCATGCTCGTCCTCCTTCATCTGCTCCAGGACGGCGTCGAGACGGCGGTAGCGCCGTTCCACGCGGGCCCGGTGGCGTTCGATCCAGGTGTCCATCAGGTCGAAGGCGCCGGCCTCCAGGCGCACCCGCCGCGGCTGCGGCCCGGCCGGCCTGCTGACGAGCCCCGCCCCCTCCAGGACCCGCAGGTGCTTGTAGACGGCCTGCAGGGACATCTCGTACGGCTCGGCGAGCTGGTTCACGGTCGCGTCGCCCTCCGAGAGCCGGGCCACCATGTCGCGCCGGGTCGGGTCCGCCAGTGCCGCGAAGACCTGCGACAGCGCGTCCGCCGTCATCGCCTCTCCATTTTCAACTTGATGGTTTAAAGCCACCGTAGACCGCGCCGGGCCGAGCCGTCAACCCCTCGGTTGAAAGCCCAGCGCGCGCGCTTGTTTTGGGCCCGGTCAGCCCTTGTGCGGGATCTGGTTGACGGTGCCGCCGTCGATGACGAACTCCGCCCCGGTGGCGTAGGACGACTCGTCGCTCGCCAGGAAGACCACGAACGAGGCGACGTCCTCCGGCTGCCCGGGGCGGCCGAGCGGGATCGGGACCATGTCGTCGGGGATGCCCTCGGTGATCGGGGTGCGGATCAGCCCCGGGTGCAGCGAGTTGACCCGGATCCCGTGCGGGGCGAGTTCGACGGCGACCGACTTGGTCAGGCCGCGCAGGCCCCACTTGGAGGCCACGTAACCGTGCGCCCAGGAGGTTCCGCGCAGCCCCTCGATGGAGGAGTTGTTGATGATCGAGCCGCCGCCGGCCGCGATCAGCGCGTCGGCGGCCGCGCGGATGCCGAGGAACGGGCCGGTGAGGTTGACGTCGATGATCCGCTGCCACTTCTCCAGCGAGAACCGGGTGATGGCGGCCCCGTTGGCGATGCCCGCGTTGTTGAACAGCACGTCGAGGCGGCCGAACCCGTCGACGGCCGCCGCGACCGCGGCGGTCCAGTCCTCGGGGCTCGTCACGTCGAGGTGCACGTAGCGGCACGCCTCGCCCAGCTCCGCCGCGACGGCCCGGCCCTCGTCGTCGAGGATGTCGCCGATCACGACCCGCGCGCCCTCGGCGGCCAGCGCCCGGGCGGCGGCCGCCCCGATGCCGCGCGCGCCGCCGCTGACCAGGGCGACCTTGCCGTCCACACGTCCCATCGCCGGTGTCCTCTCCTCGGTGTGCCTCAGCCGCCCAGCGCCGCCGCGAACACGCCGCGGGCGGTGTTGAAGGGCAGGTCGAGCGGTGTGCGCAGGCCCGGCGGCGCCGCGACGACGTCCGGGATCGCGTTGACGATGCGCCCGGCGCCCGCCGCGATCGCCGCGTAGTTGTGGTCGCCCCGCGCGCTGGTCGGGCAGACGTCGACGCGGTAGGACGGCTCGCCGGTGATCTCGACCCGGTAGGAGCCGCCGTCCTGCGCCGGCCGGGGCCAGTCGGGGCGCAGGTCGGCGCGCAGCCGGGTCGTGTGGTCGATGACGAGGACCTCCCGGCCGGCCGCGACACCGGTGATCTGGAACCGCACGGCCGCGACCCCGCCCGCGGGGATGTGCCCGGCGGCGACGTCGAACGCCTCGGGCGCGGGCTCCTGCTCGAACCGCTCGGTGATGTCGTCCAGTGCGAAGCCGAAGCCGCGGGCCAGCATCCGGAGGCTGACGCCCCAGGACGCCGCCAGCATGCCCGGCCGGAACATCTTCGGCAGGTCGCCCACCGGGCGGCCGAAGCCCATGAAGTCGAAGATGACCGGGGCGCCGTCGTAGGTCGCGTAGTCCGCGATCTCCGAGCAGCGCACCCGCTCCACGCGCTGGCAGGTGCTCGCGATCGCGAAGGGCAGCAGGTCGTTGATCCAGCCGGGGTCGACCCCGGTGGCGAACAGGCTCGTCCCGCCGGCCCGGCAGGCGTCCTCGATCGGGGCGATCATGCGGTCCGGCAGGACGCCCCAGGGGTGGATGAGCGGCACCGGCGACGAGGCCACGACGTCGCTGCCCGAGGCGAGGACGCGCCGGAGGTCGTCGAGCGCCGCGGACAGGCGGGTCTCGCCGAGGGCGCAGTACACGGTGCAGTCCGGCCGCAGGGCCAGCGCCGCGTCCAGGTCGGCGGTGGCGGCCACGCCGGTGACCGCGTCCAGGCCGGCGAGCTCGCCGGCGTCCCGCCCGACCTTCTCCGGGTTCGACACGACGAGCCCGGCCAGCTCGAAGCGGGGGTCCTCGATGACCTGCGACAGGGCGATGCGGCCGACGTTGCCGGTCGCCACGTGAAGGACGCGGATGGCCATGGTGCTCCTCGCCGCCGGGGCTGGTCAGCTGCCTGGACAGCTGTCCACCTTACGGCGGGCCGGTCGCCGCCGCAATGGCGCCGGACGGTACCCGACTGCGCCGAACTCGACTGGACAGCCGTCCAGGCACTATTCCAGAATCGGTAGAACAGGTTCTAGTATGGCGCCATGCGCAACGGCATCGTGCTCTTCACCTCCGACCGCGGCATCACCCCGGCGGCCCTGGCCGAGGCCGCCGAAGAGCGCGGCTTCGACACCTTCTACGTGCCCGAGCACACCCACATGCCGGTGCACCGCGACGCGCTCCACCCCACCGGCGGCGAGGACCTGCCCGACGACCGCTACACGCGCACCCTCGACCCGTGGGTGTCGCTGGCGACCGCCGCCGCGGTGACCTCCCGGATCGGCCTCGCCACCGCGGTCGCGCTGCCGGTGGAGTCCGACCCGATCACCCTCGCCAAGACGCTCGCCACCCTGGACCACCTGTCCGGCGGGCGCGTGACGGTCGGCGCCGGGTTCGGCTGGAACACCGACGAGCTGGCCGACCACCACGTCCCCGCCGCCAGGCGCCGCACCGTCCTGCGGGAGTACCTGGAGGCGATGCGGACCCTGTGGACGCAGGAGGAGGCGTCCTACGACGGCGAGTTCGTGTCGTTCGGCCCGAGCTGGGCCTACCCCAAGCCCCCGCAGGGCCGCATCCCGGTGATCATCGGTGCGGGCGGCGGGCCCAAGACCATGAAGTGGATCGCCCGCCACGCCGACGGCTGGATGACCACCCCGATCGAGACGGACATCGCCGCGCGGATCGCGCTGCTGCGCGAGGAGTGGACGGAGGCGGGCCGCGACGGCGAGCCCGACGTGCGGATCCTGGTCGCCGCCAAGCCCACCCCCGCCGACCTCGCCGAGTGGGAGGCCGCCGGCGCCGCCGAGCTGATCTGGGGCGTGCCGGACGCGGACGAGGACGCCGTGCTCGCCTACCTCGACAAGACCGCCGCCCGGCTCGGCCTGGCCTGAACCCGACCCCACGAGGAGACCGGCCGATGACCGAAGCGCCCCCGCCGAGCCGCTACGCCGCCCTGTCCCGGGAGCGGCTCGCGGCCGCCGTCCCCGAGCTGCTGCTGATCGGGCAGCTCATCGACCGCTCCGGGATGGCCTGGTGCATCTCCGCGTTCGGGCGGGAGGAGATGGCGCGGATCGCGATCGAGGAGTGGGCGGCCTCCAGCCCGATCTACACGCGCCGGATGCAGCGGGCGCTCGGCTACGCCCCCGAGGTCCCCGGCAAGGGCGACGTGCCGACCATCTTCAAGGGGCTCCAGCTCGACATCGGCGCTCCCCCGCAGTTCATGGACTTCCGCTACACGGTCCACGACCGCTGGCACGGGGAGTTCCACCTCGACCACTGCGGCGCGCTCATGGACGTCGAACCCATGGGCGAGGACTACGTCCGCTCCATGTGCCACGACATCGAGGACCCGACCTTCGACGCGACCGCCGTCGCCACCAACCCCAAGGCGCGGGTGAGGCCGATCCACCGGCCGCCGCGCCGGCCCGCCGGCCGGCACCCGCACTGCGCGTGGACGGTCACCATCGACGAGTCGCACCCGGAGGCGCGGGGCATCCCGCTGCTGGCCGAGAACGAGCGGTCCCGCGCCGCGACCCTCGAACTCGCGCCGATCGACTCCTCCGGCGACGGCCTCGCCGACTACTCCGGCCCGCTGCTGTCCGACCTGGACTTCGCCGCCTTCTCCCACTCCGCGCTGGCCCGGATCGCCGACGAGGTGTGCCTGCAGATGCACCTGCTCGACCGCGCGTTCGCGCTCGCCGTCGCCGAGCGGGCCGCCGACGGCGCCGCGCTGCTGCGGATCCGGCGCAAGCAGCTCGTGGGCATCGCCGGCATCGCGGCCGAGCGGCTCGCCCGCGCCCTGGACCTGCCGGGCGACGAGCAGGGCGCCGCCCGCGTCCTCGCCCTGCACCCGCTCCTCAACCCCGCCGCCTACGTCGACGCCGCCGTGGACGGGACGGCGGTCGCCGTCCGCCCCTCCCCCGCCCACGAGGACGGCGCCTGGATCTCGCTCTGCGGCCCCGGCTGGACGGACGCGCTGCGGGCCGTCGTGCGCGCCGTCGACCCGCACCTCGACGTCGAGGTCACCGAGGACGGCCCGGGATGGCGGGCGGCCGTCGTCCGCCGCGACGAGCCCGCCCCCGAGGCCGGGGAGGTCGCCGTCGTCCGGTTCAGCACCGGCGCCGGCTTCGCCTTCGAGCCGCGCCGGCCGCTGCCGATCACCCCCGTCTGACCCCGCCGGAACCGGACCGGGCGGCCGGGGCCGCGGTCAGAAGGGGAACTCGCGGTCCTGGTCGCGGACGGTGATCCACTGGAGCTCGCAGAACTCCTCGGCCGCGAACCCCAGCCCGAACCGGCCCCAGCCGGTGTCCTTGACGCCGCCGAACGGCATCTGCGGCTCGTCGTTGACGGGCTGGTCGTTGACGTGGACGATGCCCGCGTCGAGCGCCCCGGCCAGCCGCAGCCCGCGCGAGCGGTCGCCGGTGATGACCGACGCCGCGAGCCCGAGGTCGGAGGCGTTGGCGCGGGCGACGGCCTCCTCGGCGGAGTCGACCGCCTCCAGCACCACCACCGGCCCGAACGTCTCGCCCTGCGCGATCTCCGCCTCGTCCGGCACGTCGGCGAGCACCGTGGCCGGGTAGCAGGGCGGCCGGGGGTCGCCGCCGGCCAGCACCCGGGCGCCGAGCCCCACCGCCTCCCGCACGCGGCGGTCGATGAGCGCGAGGGCCCACTCGTTGATCACCGGGCCCACGACGGTGGCCGGGTCGGACGGATCGCCCACCGGCAGCGCCGCGGCCCGCGCCGCGAACCGCTCGGCGAACTCCGCCATCAGCGGGCGCTCGACGTAGACGCGCCGGGCGCACAGGCAGACCTGGCCCTGGTGCACGAACGCGCCGTAGACGGCGGCGTCCACGGCGTAGCCGAGGTCGGCGTCGCCCGCGACGATGAGCGGGTTCTGCCCGCTGAGCTGGAGAACCGCCCGCTTGAGGTGCCGCCCCGCCTTCTCGGCGAGGCGGCGGCCGGTCGGGGTGGAGCCGGTGAAGTTGATCCGCCGGACGAGCGGGGCGGCGAGCAGCGCGTCGCCGATGCCGCCCGCCTCGCCGGGGGCGTGGGTGACGACGTTGAGCGCCCCGGCGGGCAGGCCGGCCTCGTGCAGGATCTCCGCCCACAGCGCGCCGCCGGTGTACGGGGCGTCCTCCGACGGCTTGAGCACCACGGTGTTGCCGAGCGCGAGCGGCCCGACGACCGCCCGCCCGGCGAGGATGAGCGAGGCGTTCCACGGCGCGATCGCCGCGACCACGCCGACCGGGCGCCGCACGGCCATCGCGGTGGTGCCCTCGACGTCCGACGGCAGCAGCTCCCCCGCCGGGCGGTAGGCCAGCTGGGCGGCCTGGCGGAGCAGCCGGACGGCGAAGCCGAGCTGGACGCCGCCGAAGACGGCGCCGCAGCCGGTCTCGGCGGCCAGCGCGGCGAGCACCTCGGCGCCGCGGCGCTCCAGGACGTCGGCCGCGCGCAGGAAGACCAGCTGCCGCCGGTGCGGCGGCGTCCGCGCCCAGCCCTCGAACGCCGCGTGCGCCGCCGCCACGGCCCGCTCGGCGTCCTCGGCGTCGCCGGCGGCGACCTCGCTGATCGCCTCGCCCGACCACGGGGAGCGGTTCAGGTAGGAGCGCCCGGACACCGGCTCCGTCCACGCGCCGCCGATGAAGTGCCCGATGCGCGACCTGCGCCGGCCGGTCCCGCTCGGCTCCGCTCCGGACATGGGGGTCGGTTCTCCTCGCTCGC
The DNA here is from genome assembly GCF_900188445.1 of Actinomadura meyerae. GTDB lineage: Bacteria > Actinomycetota > Actinomycetes > Streptosporangiales > Streptosporangiaceae > Spirillospora > Spirillospora meyerae. The sequence continues at coordinate 45,584 of NZ_FZOR01000020.1, read as the reverse complement.
GTCGTCGGCACCGGCCCCAGAAGACTGCCACCCCCACCGCGACGGTCAAAAACGTTCGAATATCTGGAACTGGCGGACCGTATTCTGACCGCGTGACCGATGACTCCTCCCGCAGGCGCGCACGCACGGCCGCCGACCCGACCTTCTCCGCGTCGCTGGAGCGCGGGCTGCGCGTCCTGTCCTCCTTCACCGGCGGCCACTCGGTGCTGGGCGTCGCCGACCTGGCGCGGTCCGCCGGGCTGACCAAGAGCACGACCCATCGGTACGTGGCCACCCTGACCAAGCTCGGGTACCTCCAGCAGGACCCGGAGACCAGGAAGTACTCCCTCGGGCCGCGCGCCGTGGACCTCGGGTTCGCGGCGATCGACTCCATGGAACTGACGAGCGTCGCCGGCCCGCCGCTGCAGGCGCTGGCCGACGAGACCGGCTACACCGCCAGCCTCGGGCTGAGCGACGGCCCCGACGTCGTCTACGTCGACCGGCGGCGCAGCGGGCGGCGCAGCGCGCTCGCCATGGACCTCAACCTGCACGTCGGGTCGCGGCTGCCGGCGTACTGCACCTCGATGGGCAAGGTGCTGCTGGCCCACAAGGACGCCGCGGAGCTGCGCCAGCTCCTCGACCGCACCGAGATGGCGCGCCGGGGCCCGAAGACGATCACCAACCGGGAGCAGCTCACCGCCGCGCTCGCCCGGGTGCGGCAGAGCGGCGTGGCGGTCAACGACGAGGAGCTCGCGCCGGGCCTGCGCTCGTTCGCGGCACCGGTCCGCGACCGGTCGGGCACGGTCGTCGCCGCGGTCAACGTGGCCGTCCACCTGACGGTCGCGCCCGCGTCGGTCGAGGCCCTCGCCGGACGGGTCGAGCCGCCGCTGCGGCGCACCGCCGCCGAGATCTCCCGGCGGCTAGGCCACCGGCCCGCGGCGGAGCCGCGTTCCAGATAGCAAACTCGGGTTCGAACCTTCGGAACACGCTGTTGCCCCGCAGGTCGGTGGCCCGTACGGTCGCGTCAACTTTCCGCCGCCCCGGCCGCGGCCCCGCCGCCGCGCCGCCCGCGGCGGCGGCCGCCGCGGTGGGTACGCAAGCCCGTACCCCCATGGACCACCCGCGCACGCACCTCTCGCGCACGGACGATGGACGAAGGGACGAGACCCGTGGGACTGCTCGACAGCGTCGACTGGCAGGGAAAGATCTTCAAGGACGGTGCGTGGACGGCGGCGCACGGCGGCGACTACGCCGTGGTCGAGCCCGCGACCGGCGCCGAGATCGGCCGGATGGGGCTGGCCTCCCCCGCGGACGTCGCCGAGGCCGCCGCGAGCGCCGCCGCGGCGCAGCGGGAGTGGGCCGCGCTGCCGCACACCGCCCGCGCCGCCGTGCTGCGCCGGGCGGGCGACCTGTGGCAGCGGCACGCCGAGGAGATCAGCGGCTGGAACGTCCGGGAGGTCGGCGCGGTCCCCGGCATGGCCGGGTTCGCCCTGCACGTCGCGGCGGAGGAGTGCTACGAGGCGGCGGGGCTGCCGTCCCGCGCGATCGGCGAGGTGCTGCCGTCGGAGGAGCCGCGGCTGTCCATGGCGCGCCGCATGCCGGCCGGCGTGGTCGCGGTGATCTCGCCGTTCAACGTGCCGATCATCCTCGGCATCCGCTCGGTCGCGCCGGCGCTCGCGCTCGGCAACGCCGTCCTGCTCAAGCCCGACCCGCGCACCGCCGTCACCGGCGGCACCCTGATGGCGCGGGTGTTCGAGGAGGCGGGGCTGCCGCCGGGCGTGCTGCAGATGCTGCCCGGCGGCGCGGACACCGGCGAGGCGCTGATCACCGACCCGCACGTGCGGGTCATCTCCTTCACCGGCTCCACCCCGGTCGGCCGCCGCATCGGCGAGCTGGCCGGGCGCCACCTCAAGCGCGCCCACCTGGAGCTCGGCGGCAACTCCGCGCTGCTCGTGCTGGACGACGCCGACGTCGACGCGGCGGTGAACCTCGCCACCTGGGGCTCGTTCTTCCACCAGGGCCAGATCTGCATGACCACCGGCCGCCACCTGGTCGCCGACCGGCTCTACGACGACTTCGTGGAGCGCCTCGCCGCCAAGGCGGGCGCGCTCCCGGTCGGCGACCCGGCGGGCGGCGAGGTCGCGCTCGGCCCGGTGATCGACGCCGGCCAGCGCGACAAGATCCACGGCATGGTCACCGCGAGCGTCGAGCAGGGCGCGAAGCTCGCCGCCGGCGGCACCTACGAGGAGCTGTTCTACCGGCCGACGGTGCTGGCCGACATCCCGCTGACCGCGCCCGCGTTCGCCGACGAGGTCTTCGGCCCGATCGCCCCGGTCACCCGCGTGTCGTCGGCGGCGGAGGCGGCGGAGCTGGCCGCCGCGAGCGAGTACGGCCTCTCGCTCGGCATCGTGACCCGGGACGTGATGCGCGGCCTGTCCGTCGCCGAGCAGATCCCGACGGGGATCGTCCACATCAACGACCAGACCGTCAACGACGAGGCCAACGCCCCGTTCGGCGGCGTGCGGGCATCCGGCACCGGCTCCCGCTTCGGCGGCGCCGCGGCGAACATCGAGGCGTTCACCGAGACCCGCTGGATCACCATGCGGGGCGAGCCGCCGCAGTACCCGTTCTGACGCGGCGCGGGGCGCATCCGTCACGGACCGTGGTCTAATGATCACAGACTGACGGTTCCGGCGGGAGCGAAGGGTGCGCGTCTCGAACGATCCGGGCGGCCCGGCCGCCGCCCCGAGGCGGAGCGGGCGCGCCGCCCCGCTCAGCTGGACGGTCGTGCTGTCCTGGCTCGTGGGCATCACGGCCGTCCTCGCGATCACCGGCGTCGTGCTCAGCCGGGAGACCGGCCTCGCCCCCTTCCTGGTCTTCCTGCCGACGCTGATCTCCGGGCGGGGGACGGTCCGGCAGACCGCGGTCGCGTCCGCGTGGGCGACCCTGGTCATCGCCGGCTCCCTCATCCGCAGCCCGCTCGGCACCCCGGCGGCGAACGCGAGCGTCATGCTCTTCGCCATCGCGCTGAACGGCCTCAGCGTGCTCCAGACGATGCGGCGCGTCCGCCGGGAAGGGGAGATCACCCGGCTGCGCTCCGCCGCGGCGGCCCTGCAGCGCCAGATCCTGCGCCCGTTCCCCCTCGACACCGCCGAGCTGACCGCCCACGGCCTGTACGAGCCGGTCGAGGAGGACAGCCTGGTCGGCGGCGACGTCTACGAGGTCGTGGCCACGCCGTACGGCAGCCGGGCGTTCATCGCCGACGTCCAGGGCAAGGGGCTGCCCGCGATCAGCACGGCGTTCTCGGTGCTCAGCTCGTTCCGGGAGGCGGCGCTGGCCGAGCCCACCCTGAACGGCGTCGTCGACGCGCTGGAGAAGTCGGTGCTGCGGCACAACGCCTTCGCCGTCCAGACGGGCGAGGAGGAGCGCTTCGTCACCGCGTTCGTCCTCTGCGTCAGCTCGGGCAGCAAGGCGCAGGCCATCAACTGCGGCCACATCCCGCCCTACCTCATCGACGGGGACCGCACCGGCCGGGTACCGCTCGGCGAAGCGTCCGTCCCGCTCGGGCTGGCCTCCCTCACTTCCGAGCCGCGCCCCGTCAAGTGGTTCGACTTCCCGTACGGCTCCACGCTGCTGCTGTGCACCGACGGCGTCACCGAGGCCCGGAACCCGGCCGGCTCCTTCTACCCGCTGGAACAGCGCGTGAGGTCGTGGAAGGACGTCCCCCCGGAGGACATCGCCCCGACCGTCCGCAACGAGTTGCAGGAGTACACGCGCGGCAGATTGGCGGACGACACGGCGCTTCTGATCCTGCACAGAAAAGCCGTCACAAGCCCGCCTGCCGAATCGTGGAATCCGGCAGAAGACGCTCGGCGGTGACCGCGCCGGAGGGGCTACGACGACTCCTCCAGCGCCCGGAACGCCGCCTGGATCACCGCCCAGGACGCCTCGCCCCCTTGAGCGGGTCAGCCGGTCCGGCGCCTTCTCGATCGCAGGGCGAGGGCGAGGCGCAGCGCGGCGGTGGCGGCGCCGGCGGTGGCGGCGGCGCCGAGGGCGGCCGTCGCGTCCGGGACCCATGTCCAGACCTGGCGCAGGCCCATCCGCATGAGCGGGACCGCGGCGATCCACGGCAGCGCGCCCGCCAGGATCCAGGCGGCCGTCGCGGCGGCGGCGCGCGGTCCGGTGGCGGTGGACGCGGGGCGGCGCAGGAGCCATGCCGCGCGTCCGGCGGCGAGGACGAGCGCGGCGGCCAGCGCCGTGGTCGCGCCGGCGGCCAGGTAGTACGGCGCGGCGGACGGGGCGGGGCCCGGCCGCCCTCCCGCGAGCATCCGGGCGGCTCCGAAGCCGATGTGCATGACCGCCCCGTCCTGGAGGAGCCCGTACATGTTCTGCTGGAGGACCAGGGCGAGGTTCCGCTCCGGCAGCAGGAACATCAGCGCCGAGAAGCCGGGGGTACCGCCGGTGTGCCAGACGGCCCGGTCCAGCGGCGCGTCCAGGCCCCCGACGCGCCAGCCCAGGCCGTAGCCCGTCCCGGCGCCGGCCGGCTGGAGCGTGCCCTCCCGGCGCATGAGCCGCACCGATGCGGGCGACAGGACGCCCGGTGCGCCGCGGAGCTGGAAGGCGGCGAAGGCGGCCAGGTCCCCGAGGTCGCCGCCCAGGTAGCCGTAGCCGGCGCCGGAGTCGTCGACCCCGTCCGCGGTCGCGGCGGGTACGCCCCACAGCAGTTGGTGGCCGGGGGCGAGGCGGCGCTCGCGCGCCGAGGCCGCGTCGGCGATGGTGCCGGCCATGCCCGCCGGGGCGAGCACGGCCTCCCGCAGGAAGTCGGCGTAGCGGCGGCCGGTGACCGCCTCGACCACGGCCGTCAGGACCAGGTAGTTGGCGCTGGTGTAGGCGTAGGCGGTGCCGGGCGGGCCGAGAGGCTCGACCCCGTCGAGGGCGCGGAGGCGTCCGGCCGGGCGGGGGCAGCCGGCGTCCAGGCAGTCGGCGACCTCCGCGGTGGCGGAGGCGGGCAGGCCGGCGGTCTGGGTCAGCAGGTGGCGGATCGTGACCTTCGAGGCGTGCGCCGCGCCGCCGAACCGGAAGCCGGGCAGGTGCTCGGCGACCCGGTCGTCCAGGCCGAGCCGGCCCGACTCGACCAGGGCCATCACGGCGGTGGCGGTGACCGGCTTGGCGACCGAGCCCCACAGGAACGGGGTCTCGGCCGTGACGGGGTCGCCGCGGCCGTCGGTCCCCCACCAGCGCTGGTGGACCGGGCCGCCGGGGCCGACGACGGCGTAGGAGAGCCCGGGGACGCGGGCGGCCTTCATCCGGTCCCGGACGAAGGCGTCGATGTCCCCGTACGGGTCGGCCCGGGCCTCGGCCGGCGCGATCGGGGTGAGGGCGAGCGAGCAGAGCAGCAGGGCCGCCAGGCCCGCGGCGGCACGCCGCAGACGGCTGCGCATGGGGTCCTCGCAAGGGGTGGGCGAATAACAATATGGACATACGGTTTTTATCGTATGATGGTACGGTTATCAAGTGCCGAGGACAGCCGACCATGAGCAGCGCCGCCGGCAGATCGCGGTCGCCGTCTGCGCGCTCATCTCCGAGCACGGCTTGGACGCCGTCACCGTCGCCCGCACGGCCGCCGCCGCCGGGATCTCGGTCGGTCTGGTGCAGCACTACTTCCGCACCAAGGACGACATGCTCCTGCACGCGTTCGACCACGTCAGCGCCCGGATCCGGAGCAGGATCGACGAGCGGATCCGGGCCGGGACGCGGCACCGGCGGCCCATCTCGCACGTGCTGGCCGAGGCGATGGCGGAACTGCTGCCGCTGAACGAGGAGCGCCGCACCGAGTACCGCGTCGCCCGGGCCTTCGCCGGCCGCGCCCTGGACGCCCCCGCCCTCGCGGAGGTCGACGTCCGCACGGCCCGCGCGCTGCGCGCCGACCTCGCGCGGGCCGTCCGCAACGGCAAGGAGTGCGGAGAGGTCGAGCCCGGCCTGGACCCGTGGCCCGCGGCCGTCCGCCTCGCCGCCGTGACCGACGGCCTCGCGGCGCAGGTCTACCGCGATCCCGGCGGTGTGGACGGGACGCCCGCCGAGCAACTGGCGAGCGCGATCATCGAGGCCGAACTCGCCGAGGTCTTCACCGGCGAGTGCCGCCAGTACCGGACGCGGTGACCGGGCCCGGCTCCGGCTACCGGACGGCCATGGGCGCCAGGCCGAGGGCGGCGACCGCCTGCGCTCCGCGGGCGGCGTGGTCACCGCCGGCGAGGACGGCGGTCCGGGCCGACTGGTAGGCGCAGCCGGCGGCGCCGAACGCGTCCGCCGTGGTGAGCAGCCGCTCCTCGTCGCCGTCCAGCAGGGCCTCGGCGCGCTCCACGATGGCTCCGGCCACCGGGTCGCCCTCGGTGAGCTTGCGGGCTTCGGCCACGCGGCGGCGGGCGCCGGGAGCCCCGGCGAGCACGGTGGCCTCCGCGCGCAGGGCGACGTACCAGTGGAGCCAGGTCCAGGTGACCCACCTCCACACTTCGCCGGGCTCGGGCGCCAGCCGCTCCAGCGCGTCCGCCGCCTGTCCGCGGTGGAGGAGCAGCATCGCGTCGAAGACCGCGCCGTAGCCGTGGAGCCGGCTCGGCGACGCGTCGAACTCCTCCAGGACCGCGTCCCATTCGCGGCGGGCGTCCTCGTCGCCGCGGAGGCCGTGCACCATGGCGACGGCGGTCACCGCGGGTTCGAGGTCCGCCCGGACGGGGCCGCCGCCGCGCCGCCACGCGTCCAGGAATCGGACGGCGCCGCCGAGCACGCCGGGGACGTCGCCCGCGAGCGCGTCCGCGACCAGCTGCCAGCTCGTCGCGCGGTGCCCCACCTCGGCCAGCGACGGATGGTCGGCGAGCCGCCGCGCCCAGCGCCGGGCGCCGGGCAGGTCCCCGGCGCCGATCGCGGTCTGCGCGGCCTCGCCGAGGGCCTGGACGAGCTCATGCGCGACGGCGGGGCCGGCCGGCGCGGCCTCCAGGAGAGTGACGCGGCGGCGGGCCGTGGCCGCGGTGGCGAACGGGTCGCCGACCCAGCTCCGCACGGCGGCGAGCGCGTCCAGCGCCGCGGACTCGGCGGGCGGGGACCCGGTGCGGTGGGCGAGGTCGACCGCGTGCTCGGCGCGTGCGAGGACCTCCGCCACGGCGTCGCCGTGCGGGTCCTGGTCGGCGTCGAGCGCGTCGGCGGCCGACGCCGCCTCGGCCAGCGCGACGGCGGCGAGCGCGGCCGGGGCGCCGCCCGCGTGCTCCCGCGCCTCGGCGATGAGCGCGCGCGTCTCCGCCGGGGACGGCGGCCGGACGAACGTGCCGGAGAACCGGTACACGGTGGTCGCGGCGGTCGCCAGGTCGGCGGCGGCGCGGGCGTCCTGCCCGGCCCGGCGGGCGGCGTCGGCGGCGGCGCGGTGCAGTCGGTACATGTCGTCGCCGTTCATGCGGCACCCGGCGACGGCGGCGGCGTGCCGGAGCATCGCCGCGGCGTCGGCCGGGTCGGCGGCGAGTCCGGCGGCCTGCTCGTACCGCTGCTGGGACTCGCCGACCAGGTTGCGGGTGAAGGCGAGGTCCGCCAGGTGCCGCGCGAGGTCGTAGGCGTCCGCGCGGTGGTCCGGCTCGCCGGACGCCCAGGCGAGGGCGGCGCGGAGGTCGTCGGCGAGGGCGTCGAAGCGGGACCGCCGGTCCGTCCCGGCGCCCGCGACGGCGGCGGCCCGGCCCAGGCACCAGCGCAGGTGCCGGGCGCGGGCGGCGGCCAGCTCGCCGGCCTCGGCGAGCCGCTCGGTCCCGTACTGGCGGATCGTCTCCAGCGCCCGGTACTCCGTCGCACCCGCGGACGCCCGCACGGCCAGCAGGCTCTGCTCGGCGAGGCGGGCCAGCCCGTCGGCGGCGGCGGCCTCCCCGGTCCCGGCCACCTCGGCCGCCGCGGCGGCGGTGAACGGCGCGACGAACACCGACACGCGCCGCAGCAGCTCCCGGTCGGCCGGTTCCAGCAGGGCGTGGCTCCAGTCGACCGCCGCCCGCACCGAGCGGTGCCGGTCGTCGGCGCGGGAGCCGCCGGTCAGCGTCCGCAGCGGATGCGACAGCGCGGCGGTGAGGCCGTCCAGGCCGAGCGTGGGGTACCGGGCGGCGGCCAGCTCGATCGCCAGCGCCATGCCGTCCAGCCGCTCGCAGATCGAGCGGATGTGCTCGTGCAGGGGCGGGTCCAGCGGCCAGCCGATCGCGGTCGCGCGCTCCTTGAACAGGGCCACCGCGTCCGACCCGCCGTCACCGGACAGCGACAGCGGCGGGACGGGGTAGACGCGCTCGAACGGCACCATCAGCCGCGCCCGGCTCGTCGCGAGCACCGACACCCGGGGGCACGCGGCGAGGAGGTTCTCCAGGAACGGCGCCACGCCGTCCCGCACCTGCTCGCAGTTGTCCAGGACGAGCAGGACGTGCCGGTCGGCCAGCGCGGCGGCCACCGAGGCGGCCATGCCGCGGCCGGGCTGCTCGCCGAGGCCGAGCGCGCCGGCGACCGCGTCCGCGACCATGCCCGGGTCGGTGACCGGCACCAGGTCGACGAACCAGACCCCGTCGGCGAACGTTCCGGCCGCGTCCGCCGCCACCGCCAGCGCGAGCCGCGTCTTGCCCACCCCGCCGGGGCCCGCCGCCGTCACCTGCCGGTGCCGCGCGATCAGCGCGGCCAGCTCGGCGCGCTCGGCGGCGCGGCCCACGAACGAGGTCAGCGGGGCGGGCAGGGCGGGCACCGGGTCGGCGGCGCCGGCGGCGCGGCGGCTCGCGGCGGCGTGCGCGGCGAGGGCGCGCCGGTCCGGGACGCCCAGCTTCCGCAGCAGCGAGGAGACATGGCTCTCGGCGGTGCGGACCGAGATGAACAACCGGGCCGCGATCTCGGCGTTGCTGAGATGCTCCCCGACCAGCTCCAGCACCTCGGCTTCGCGGGGCGAGATGTCCACTGTGACGACCACCGTCCCATTCTGGTGCAGGGCCGTCCGTGCACGGTCCGTGCCGGCGATCCGTAGGCGGCTCCGTAGCCGGCACGGATGTGGCCGGGGCGGGGCAGGAGCCAGGCTGGGACCCATGAGCGATTCCTCCCCTCAGGGCATCAAGACCGTCCTGCATCCCGTGAGCGACCTGGCGAAGGCCAAGGCGGTCTACGCCGCCCTGCTCGGCACGGACCCGCAGACCGACTCGCCGTACTACGTCGGGTTCGAGGCCGGCGGCCAGCACATCGGGCTCGTCCCGGACGGCGGGCCGCAGGGCATGACGTCGCCGGTGGCCTACTGGCACGTGCCGGACATCGAGGCGAAGGTCGCCGAGCTGACCGGCGCCGGCGCGTCCGTCAAGGACGCCCCGCACGACGTCGGCGGCGGGCGCCTGGTCGCCTCCGTCACCGACCCGGACGGCAACGTCCTCGGGCTGATCCAGGACCGCTGATTTCGGCCACCCGGCTACAGGACGACCCCACCCTCGCCACGGAAGGAAACGTCATGGACACCTTCGAATCCGTCATCCTCGAAGTCGCCGACACCGCCGCCGCCACGGCCTTCTACGCCGCCGTCGGCCTCTCCTCCCACGTCGGCGTCCGCGCCTCGGACGAGCCGTCCACCGGTTTCCGCGGTTTCGCGCTGTCGCTCGTCGCGGCGCAGCCCGGCGACGTGGACGCGCTCATCGCCGCCGCCACCGGCGCCGGCGCCGCGGTGCTGAAGCCCGCCGCGAAGTCCTTCTGGGGCTACGGCGGCGTCGTCCGGGCCCCGGACGGGACGATCTGCAAGGTCGCCTCCTCGAAGAAGAAGGACTCCTCCCCCGCCCGGCCGGCGTTCGAGCAGGTCACGCTGCTGCTGGGGGTCGCGGACGTGAAGGCGAGCAAGCGGTTCTACACCGCTCGCGGCCTGGCCGTCGCCAAGAGCTTCGGCGGCAAGTACGCCGAGTTCGACACCCCGGCGTCGGCCGTCACGCTGGCGCTCTACCCGCGCCGCGCCCTCGCCAAGGACACCGGGGTCGCCCAGGAGGGCACCGGCTCGCGCCGGCTCGTCCTGGTCGGCGGCGGCGAGGCCGGCACCGACCCCGACGGGTTCGCGTGGGAGCCCGCACCGGCCCGGACCCGGGCCTGAACCGGGCCTGAGCGCCGGGACCGGCAACGCGAGAATGCCATTTATTCGGTTGATCCCGCCCGGTACGGAATGGTCTCCTTGGGCCATCGCCCTTCCGGTGCGATGGCCACGGGATACTTCTCTGTCAAAGAAACCGATCCTGCGGCCGCCTTCGATCTCGGAAGGGCTCGACAACTGGATACGCACCTCCCGGTGCGCAGGTGAACGGGTACTTCCGGGTTCGATTCCCTTCGCAGGGGCCGCCGGCTCCGCTCGCGACGCCCATATCGGGGGCACCCCCGTACACCGACTCGATCTCGGGAGGGAGCACATACTTCGCGGGCGCCGATGCGCAGGCCGCGGATAATTCTTCGTTGATCCGGGGGCCCGGATCCGAACAGCTCCCTCCATTTCTCAGAAGGGAGCCCCGCCCATGGCGAAGTTCAATCGCGGCACCGTCCGCCGGGCCGTGTCCAGCCCGGTCCGCGGCGAAGCGACGCCGTCGGGCCGCACCCACGAGGGCGCGCCCGGCCACGCCCGCGACGCCAAGAGCGAGCTGTTCCTGCTCGCCGTCGCGAACATGGTCGGCGAGGACGCCTTCTACGAGAACGCGGGCGACCGCGACGCCCGCTTCCGCGACCTCGTCCGCCGGGTCGCCGTCGACGACATCGAGTGGACGGCCGGGTTCCTGCCGTGGCTCCGCCAGACGGCTGGCATGCGCTCCGCCCCGGTCGTCGCCGCCCTGGAGGCCGTGCGGGCACGGCTCGACGCCGGCCTCAACGGCGGCAACCGGCAGCTCGTCGCGAGCGTCCTGCAGCGTGCCGACGAGCCGGGCGAGGCCCTCGCCTACTGGACGTCGACCTACGGCCGCGCGCTGCCCAAGCCGGTCAAGCGCGGCGTCGCGGACGCCGTCCGGCGGCTCTACACCGAGCGGTCCCTGCTGAAGTACGACACCGCGGCGAAGGGCTTCCGCTTCGGCGACGTGATCGACCTCGTCCACCCGAGCCCGGCGCCGGACAAGCCGTGGCAGGGCGAGCTGTTCCGCCATGCCCTCGACCGGCGCCACGGCCGCGGCGGCGAGCCCGCGCTGCCGACGCTGCTCGCCCGCGAGGCCCTCATGGCGACGCCCGCCGCCGAGCGCCGGGCCGTGCTGCTCGCCGGCGACGGCCCGGAACGGCTCCGCGCGGCGGGCATCACCTGGGAGGCCCTCGCCGGATGGCTGCAGGGCCCGATGGACGCGGCGGCATGGGAGGCTGTCATCCCGAGCATGGGCGTGATGGCCCTGGTGCGGAACCTGCGGAACTTCGACCGGGCGGGCGTGTCCGACGGGGTCGCCGCGACCGTGGCGGCCCGGCTCGCCGACCCCGGGGAGATCGCCCGGAGCCGCATGTTCCCGTTCCGCTTCCTCGCCGCGTACCGGGCCGCGCCGTCGCTGCGGTGGGCGTGGCCGCTGGAGCGGGCGCTCGAACACTCGCTGGGCGGCGTCCCGGCGCTGGCCGGCCGCACGCTGATCCTGGTCGACCGGTCCGGCTCGATGTTCGGGCCCGTCTCGCCGAAGTCGGGGCTCAACCGCGCCGACTCCGCCGCGATCTTCGGCGCCGCGCTGGCGCTCCGCGCGGCGGACGCCGACCTGGTCGAGTTCGGCACCGGCCACCGGCCCGTCCGCTTCGGCCGGGGCGAGTCGCTGCTCAAGGTCCTGGAGCGCTTCACCTCCATGGGCGGCACGAACACCGCCGAGGCGGTCCGGGCGCGCTACCGGGGCCACGACCGCGTCGTGATCGTCACCGACGAGCAGGCGTGGGGCGGCCACCGCGGCGCCGACCCGGCCGCCCAGGTCCCGGCGGACGTGCCCGTCTACACCTGGAACCTGGCCGGCTACAGGTACGGGCACGGCCCGTCCGGCACCGGAGGCCGGCACACCTTCGGCGGCCTGTCCGACGCCGCGTTCCGGGCCGTCCCGCTGCTGGAGGCCGGGCGCGACGCGGCCTGGCCGTGGCTCTAGCCCTTCCCCACGCCCGGTCTCCTCTACGATGCGCGGATTCCCCCTTTCGGGAGGCCGTATGGATTCCGCGTCTCCGGCCGCGGCCGCGCGCTGGGCCCGCGCGGTCGCGGTCGGGGTGAGCCTCGGTTTCGCGTTCGGCGGCTACATCGGCATCGTCGACGCGGAGCAGGGCGGCAAGGCGGTGCCATCGGCCCTGCTGACCGCGCTGGTGCTCCTGCACCTGCGCAACTGCATCCGCTGGTCGGACGAGGAGCCTGCGCGGGGCTGGCCGTGGACGCTGGGCGTCCAGGCGGTCCTGACGGCCGCGGGCATGGTCTGGTACGCCTCCACCTGGTACGGCAACTCGGGGTTCCTGGCGGCGGCGCTGCTGCTGCTCATCCGCCGGCGGTGGGCGGCCTGGGGCGGTTTCGCCGTGGTGATCGCCGCGCAGTTCGCCGCGGCGCTGCCGGTGCGGCCGACCGCCGCCGAGGCGGCCTACCTCGCGGTCGGGCACACCGCGTTCGTCGGGATCGGGCTGTACGGCGTCGCCCGGCTGGCCGACCTCATCGCGGAGATGCGGCGGACCCGGGACGCGCTCGCGCTCGCCGAGGTCTCCCGCGAGCGTCTGGTGTTCGCCCAGCAGCTGAACGAACGGGTGGGCGTGAGCCTCGGACGGCTCGTCCGGGGCGGGGACGCGGCCGACCCGGCGGCGGTCAGGCGGCGGCTGGACGTGGCACGGGCGGCGCTGAACGAGACGCGGTCGGTGGCGCACGGATACGGGCGCGAGCGCCTCGCGGGCGCGGCGGTCGCGGACCACCTGACGGCGACGGGCGCGGCGGTCCTCGGGGCCGTGACCGTCTGCCTCATGATCGTGCCGGCCCAGGTGCGGCAGTTCCTGCGCATCGACCTCACCGCGCTCGAGACGGCGGTGTACTTCGCGGCGCTCGCCGGATTCGTCCTGCTGTTCCTGCGCGCCTGCGCCCCCGCCCGCCGCCCGCTGTGGACGCTCGCCGTCCTCGTCCCCGCCCTGGGACCGCTGCTCATGTTCGACCTGGCCGTGTGGCACGTCGTCTACTTCCTGCCGGGCCCCGTGCTGGTCGTGGTGCGCGGGTGGGCGCGGTGGGCCACGGCGGTCCCGCTGATCTGCCTGGATCCGCTGCTCATGATCTGGGACGCGGAGCTCGGCGACCCGACGCCGCTGGGCATGGCCTACGAGGTCGTGTGGTCCGCGGAGCGGGCGCTGCTGGTGTGCGGGCTGGTCCGCATGGGCGAGGTGGCCCTGCGGGTGAAGGAGGCCCGGGCCGAGCTGGCCAGGGCGGCCGTGGCCCGCGAACGGCTCCGGTTCGCGACCGACCTGCACGACCTGCTCGGGCTGGGGCTGTCGGTGGTCGTCCTCAAGAGCGAGCTGGCGCTGCGGCTGCTGGACAGGGATCCCGGCCGGGCCAGCGCCGAGCTGGCGGAGGGCCTGGAGGCGGCCCGCCGCGCCCTGGCGGACATGGAGGACGTCGTGGCCGGGCGCGGCGAGATCGCGCTGGCTGCGGAGGCGGAGTCCACGCGCGCGGCGCTCTCGGCCGCGGGCATCGAGGTGACCGGGCGGGTCGAGCCGGTGGCGCTGCCCGCGGAGACCGACACGCTCCTGGCCACCGTCCTGCGCGAAGGGGTCACCAACGTGCTGCGGCACAGCGATGCCGAGCGGTGCGAGCTGGCCGTCGAGGTGACCGGGCGGAGCGTCCGGCTGCGCCTGGCCAACGACGGTGTCACGGGGCGCGGCGGCACGCCGGGGGTGGGGCTGCGGAACCTCACGCGCAGGGCGCGGGAGCTGGGCGGGACGCTGACCGCCGGCAAGGACGGGGACGTCTTCCGGCTCGTGGCGGAGGTGCCGCTACAGCCAGCCCTGATCGGTCGCGATGCGGATCGCGTCGATGCGGTTCCTGGCGTTCAGCTTGAGGACGGCCGACGGCAGGTAGTTGCGGACGGTGCCCCGGCTCAGTGACAGCGACCGGGCGATGTCGCCGGCCTCCGCTCCGGTCGCCGACAGCCGGAGCACGTCGGCCTCCCGCTCGGTGAGCGGGCTGTCCGCCCGTTCCAGTTCGGCGAGGGCCAGTTGCGGGTCGACCACCCGCTCCCCCGCGACGGCCTTGCGGATCGCGTCGACGAGGTCGTCGGCCGGGGCGTGCTTGAGCAGGAACCCCGAGATCCCCGCGGCGAGCCCCCGGCGCAGGTGGCCCGGCTTGCCCAGCCCCGTCAGGACGACCGTCCGGCAGTCCGGGAGCTCGGCGCGCAGCCCGGCGGCGGCGTCCAGGCCGTCCATGCCGGGCAGGTCGATGTCGAGCACGGCCACGTCGGGCCGGGACCGGACGGCCGCGCCGACGATCTCGTCGCCGCGCTCGACCGCGGCCACCACCTCGATGTCGTCCTCGAGCCCGAGGACGGTGGTCAGCGTCTCCCGCAGGATGCGGACGTCCTCGGCGACCATCACACGGATCATGTGATTCCTTCACATCGAACTGCTGACCCCGGGCACTACCGGCGATTTCTCCGGATTGCGAGTCTAATCGCGCCGACACCGGCGGACCCGGAACCGGAGGAGAGACCATGCGAAAGATCATCGCCTCGACGTACGCCACCCTGGACGGATTCATCGACAAGCCGCACGAATGGTCGATGCGGTTCTCCGATGAGGAGTCGCAGGCCTACGGGTTCACCATGACCCGGAACGCCGACGCGCTGCTGCTCGGCCGCGTCACCTACGAGGGAATGGCGCAGGCCTGGCCGAACATGGGCGGCAACCCGTTCGGCGACCACGTCAACTCCATCGACAAGTACGTCGTCGCCACGCAGCCGGTGGACACCTCCGCGTGGAACCCCACGACGGTCATCGACGGGGACGACCTCGTCGGCGCGGTGACCGACCTGAAGAAGCGGGACGGCGGCGACATCCTCATCTGGGGCCACGGCCGGCTGACCGACGGCCTCGCCGCCGCCGGGCTGCTGGACGAGCACAAGATCTGGATCTACCCGGTCATCAAGGGCTCGGGCGAGCCGCTGTTCCGCCCGGAGAGCGCCGGAAGCGTCGAGCTCGCCGATTCCACCGTCTTCCCGAGCGGGGTCGCCGTCCTCACCTACCGTCCCGTGGCCGGCTGAACCGGGCCACCGGACCCACCGTCATCCCGGCGGGCCCGGTGGGCGGCGCGGCCACCCGGCCGCCCCGCCCGCCGGGCCCGCCGGAGCGTGACGCGGGTGCCCGCCGCGATCGACGCCGTCACCGGGTGCCCGCCCCTCGGGGAGGGACGGGGCGCCACGGTCAGATGACGCCGGCCTCGGCCAGCCAGCGCCACAGCTCGTCCTGCGGGACGATCGTGACGCCGAGCTTCTCGGCCCTGCCGGTCTTCGAGGCGCCGACGTTGTCGCCGGCGAGCAGGTAGTCGGTGCCGGCCGAGACCGACGAGACGGCCTTGGCGGCGGCCTGCTCGACCAGGCGGGTGACGTCCGGCCTGCTGATCTTCGCGCCCGAGCGCGGGTCGGTGAAGGCGCCGGTGATCACGACGGCCCGGCCCTTGAGCGGCGAGTCGCCCGCGGCGGCCGCGTCGACCGGCCGGTCCTCGGGCAGGACGTCGAGGTTCACGCCGCGCTCGCGCAGCGCCGCGATCTCCGCCCGCACCTCGGGGCGGGCGAAGAACGCCACGATGCTCTCCGCGACGGCCGGGCCGATGTCGCGGATCGCCACCAGGTCCTCGACGGTGGCCTCCGCGACGTCCTCGATGCGCTCGTACCCCGCCAGGCACAGGCGCTTGGCCGTGCCCTCGGACGCCATCGGGATCGCCAGCCCGATCAGCGCCCGGCGCAGCCCGACGCCCTTGGAGGCGGTGATCGAGTCGACCATGTTCCGGGCGCTGACCTCGCCCATCCGCTCGTAGTCGAGCAGCCGCTCGGCCGTCAGGTCGTAGAAGTCGCTGCGGCGCCTGAGCACGCCGTCCTCGGCGAGCTTCTCGATCCAGGTGTCGCCGACGCCCTCCATGTCGGCCGCCTGGCGCGAGGCCCAGTGCATCAGCCGCCGCATCGCCTGGGCCGGGCACTGGAGGTTCACGCACCAGCGCTCCTCGCCGGCGCCGCGGACCTCCAGCTCGGAGCCGCACGACGGGCAGTGCGCCGGCGGGACGATCTCGACCTCGGTCCCGTCGCGCCGCTCCGGCAGCGAGCGGCCCGCGAACGGGATCACGTCGCCGCGCCGCACGACCGCGACCGTGTCGCCGATGCGCAGGTCGCGCTCGCGGATCAGGCGCGGGTTGTGCAGGGTGATGTTCTCCACCGTGACGCCGCCGACGAACACCGGCGCGACCTTGGCGCGCGGCGGGACGCGGCCGATCTTGCCGACCGGCCACTCGACCGACAGCAGGGTCGTGAGCTTCTCCTCCGGCGGGTACTTGAACGCGATCGCGCCGCGCGGCTCGGCGCTGTTGAAGCCCGCGGCCTCGAACGCCGAGGGCTCGTGCAGCCGCACGACCGCGCCGTCGATGTCGTAGTCGAGCCCGTCGCGGCGGCCGCCGATCTCGCGGATCGCGTCCAGCACCTCGCCGGCGCCGGCGCACACGTACTGGGCGACGGGCTCGAAGCCGGCCGGGACGCCGATGGCGGCTCCGTCGCGGTCGGCTCCGAACGCGTAGAAGCGCAGCAGCCGCTGGGCCCGCGCCGCCGCCTCCGGGTCCTTCAGCACCAGCGTCCCGGCGGCGCCCGAGCGCGGATTGGTCAGCGTCTTGTCGGGGTGGGCCTCGTTGTAGGCCGCCCACACCGACCGCAGCATCACCGCCTCGCCGCGGACCTCGACGCGGCCGGGCTCGTCGATCTCGGCCGGCAGCCCCGGGATCACGTGCCGCACCTTGGCCGTCACCAGCTCGCCGACCGCGCCGGTGCCGCGCGTGGCGACGTAGTCGAGCCTCCCGCCGGTGTAGACCACGCTGAGCGAGAGCCCGTCGAGCTTCTCCGACACGCGGAAGACCTGGCCGCCGAAGCGCTCGCAGAACGCGCGGATCTGCTCCTCGCTCGTCGCCTTCGCCAGCGACAGCATCGGCCGCGCGTGGCGCACGGTCGGCCCGGCGAGCTCGGCCGGCGCGTTCACCCTGCCGAGCGGGCTGTCGGCCGGCTCCAGCTCGGGATGCTCGGCGACGAGCGCCGCGAGCTCGTCCTTCAACGCGTCGTAGTCGGCGTCCGGCAGCGGGCTGTCGCCGGCGCCGTAGTACAGGTCGTTCAGCCGCCTGACCTCGGCGGCCAGCTCCGCGATGCGCTCCTCGACGTCCACACCCCGATTAAACGCGACGCCACCGACAGTCTTCACCGCCCGTGGCGGCGGGCCCGGCGGCCTATGATTCCGGGGTGACCGCCTACAGTGATCTTGACATGTTCGGGGACCTGGACCCCTCCGCCCTCCCGCCGCGGCAGCAGCGGATGCTGGCCATGATCCGGGACTGGGCGGTCAGGTACGGGCACGCGCCGAGCACGCGCGAGATCGCGGACGCGGTGGGCCTGCGGTCGACGTCGTCGGTGTCGCGCCACCTGGCGAGCCTGGAGGAGCAGGGGTTCCTGCGGCGCGGCACCGCCGTGTCGCGCCCGATCGACGTGCGCGCGTTCCTCCGGGAGCGTCCGCCGGGAGAGTCCTCCGACGGCCCGGTGAGCGTCCCCGTGGTCGGTGACATCGCCGCCGGGACGCCCATCACCGCCGAGGAGCACGTCGACGGGACCCTGGCGCTGCCCCGCGAGATCACCGGGCGCGGCACCGTCTTCGGCCTGCGGGTCCGCGGCGACTCGATGATCGACGCGGCGATCTGCGACGGCGACATCGTGGTGGTCCGGCAGCAGCGCGAGGCCCACTCCGGCCAGATCGTCGCGGCCATGATCGACGGAGAGGCGACCGTGAAGGTGTTCCGGCGCCGCGACGGCCGCGTCCTCCTCGAACCGCGCAACCCCGCCTACGAGGTCATCGACGGCGACGACGCCGTCGTGCTCGGAATCGTCGCCTCCGTGGTGCGCAGCCTCTGACACCGCGCAAGGAGGTCCGGAGTTGGTCGCGATAGGCGAGCACCACTCCGACTCGGCCTCCGGTAGGGCGGTCGGCGGGGATCACCAGCCCGGCGGCAGCGAGGTGAAGTCGGGGTCGCGGCCCTCGGCGAAGGCCGCCAGGGCCTCGGCGTTCGCGGGGCCGCCCATGAGGCGCGCGAAGCCGTCGTTCTCCCGCTCCCGGGCCCGCTCGATCTCCTCGCGCAGCGGCGCCGTCATGTCCCGCTTGACCTCCCGCAGGCTGGAGATGGGACGGCTCGCCAGCGTGGCCGCGACCCGCCGCGCCTCCGCCATCAGGTCCGCGGCCGGGCAGACCCGCCAGACCAGCCCCATGTCCTTGGCCTCGGCCGCCGAGATCCATTCCGCGGACAGCAGGATCCAGGCGGCGTTCTGGCGCCCGACGAGGCGGGGCAGCAGGTAGCTGGACGCCGCCTCCGGCGCGACGCCCAGGCTGGTGAAGGGGGTCTTCAGCCGGGCGTCCTCGGACATCAGCACCAGGTCGGCGAACCCGATGACGGTCAGCCCGATGCCGAGGCCCAGCCCGTTGATCGCCAGTACCAGCGGCTTGTCGAACTCCGCCAGCGCGTCGATGAGGCCGATGAAGCCGTGCTCGCCCGGCGTGAAGTCCGGGTCGGTGACGCGCTGGGCCATCTCGACCAGGTCGGTGCCGGAGCTGAACGCGCGGCCGCCGCCGGTCAGCAGCACGACGGCCACCTCCGGGTCCTCGGCGGCGCCGCGGAGCGCCTCGGTGAGCGCGTCGTAGAGGGCCTCGTTGAACGCGTTGAGCGCGGCGGGCCGGTTCAGCGTGATCGTCCGGACGCGGTCGGCGTCCTCGACCAGCAGGATCTCGGTCTCCCCGCTCACCGCCCCGCCTCCGTCCCCAGCACCAGGTCGGCGCAGCGCTCGCCGATCATGATCGACGGCGCGTTGGTGTTGCCCCCGGTCACCGACGGCATGACCGACGCGTCGGCGACCCGCAGTCCCTCGACGCCCAGGACCCGCAACTGCGGGTCGACGACCGCCCGCTCGTCCGAGCCGATCCGGCAGGTGCCGGCCGGATGGTAGACGGAGTGGACGATGTTGGGCAGGAACCGGCGCAGTTCGTCGGGGTCGGCGTAGTCGGGGCCGGGCACGATCTCTCCCTGGTTGTCGCCGATCCCGTCCATCACCGCGCGGACCATCGCCATGCCCTCCAGCAGGACCTCGGCGTCCTTGCCGGCCGTCAGGTAGGCGGGGTCGATCAGCGGCGGGAGCTCCGGGTCGGGCCCGGCGATCCTCACCGTGCCCCGGCTCTCGGGGTAGATCAGCGTCGGGAACACGCTGAGGCCGGGCTTGCTCGTGGGCGGGCGCACCGGCTTGTCGCCGTCCTGGTTGGGGAACGGGTAGACCCAGTAGAGCGCGTGCAGTTGCAGGTCGGGGATCGCGCCGGCCTGCGAGGTGCGGACGAACCCGGTGACCTCGAACTGCGAGCCGCTGGCCCAGCCGGAGCGGCGCAGCCGCGCCCGCGCGAGACCGCGCGCGAAGTAGGCCGGCGTCGGGCGGCGCAGCGCGGAGTCCATCCGGAAGGAGACCGGGACGAACAGGTGGTCGTGGAGGTTGTCGCCCACCGGCAGGTCGGCGACGACCTCGATGCCGTGCCGCCGCAGGTGCTCGGCCGGTCCGATCCCGGACAGCTGCAGCAGCTTGGGCGAGTCGAACACGCCCGCGGAGACGATCACCTCCCGGTCGGCGGCGACGACCTGGCGGTCCCCGTCCGGCCCGGTCACCTCCACACCGGTGGCCCGGCCGCCGCTCACCACGATCCGCGTCGCCCTCGCGTCGGTGAGGACGAGGAGGTTGTCCAGCGGGTCGGTGCGCAGGTAGGCGCGGGCGGCGGAGTAGCGGACGCCGCCGTCCGCGCTGAGCTGGAAGACGCCGACGCCCTCCTGCTCGGGGCCGTTGTAGTCGTCCAGGAACGGGACGTCGAGCCGGTCGGTCGCCGCGTCGATGAAGCTGCGCGAGGCGTCGGTGAGGTCCTTCTGGCGGCGCACCCTGACCGGGCCGCCGGAGCCGCGCAGCTCGCCGGCGCCGTCCTCCCAGTCCTCGAGGCGCTTGAAGTACGGCAGGACGTCGTCGAAGGACCAGCCGGTGGCGCCGTCCGCGGCCCAGTCGTCGAAGTTCTGCCGGTTGCCGCGCACGAACAGCATGCCGTTGACCGAGCTGGACCCGCCGAGCACCTTGCCGCGCGTCTGCGGGATCACCCGCCCCCACGCGGCGGTCTGCGGCACCGACTTGTAGCCCCAGTCGACGAGCCTCTTCAGCTGCGGCGTCGAGAGCATCACCGCGACCGCGCCCGGGATCTCCAGGAGGTTCTTCACCCCGCGGGCGGTGTCCCGGCCCCCGGCCTCCAGCACCGCCACGCTCGCCCCGCTCTCGGCGAGGCGGCGCGCCACCGCGCACCCGGCGCTGCCCGCGCCCACGACGACGTAATCGGCCCGAACCACGAGCACCTCCGCGCACACCAGGGGTGATGGACAGCTGTCCAGTCAGTGTTCCGGGCTCAGAGTAGAACACGTTCTAGCATTGCGCCACGCCCAGGTGGTGGGCGCGCGCGTGCACGCGGCTGGAACCGGCCACCGGCGAGGCGGGACGGCGCCCGTCCGGCATGGTTCGCTACGGCTACCCGGCAAGCGGGCGGGGCCGTGCCTTGGAGGGCCACGTGGAAGAAAAGAGCTCGGTGGACGCGGTTCAGCGCACCGCCAGGATCGCCGGAGTCTGGTTCGTCCTGACCTTCGTCTTCTCGATCCCGGCGGTGCTGCTGTACGACCCGGTGCTCAACGATGCGGACTACATCGCGGGGGCGGGCGCGGACGGGCGGGTCCAGCTCGGAGCCCTGCTCGAGATCCTGACCGCCGTAGCGAACGTCGCCACAGCGGTCGTGCTGTTCCCCGTCCTGAAGCGGCAGAGCGAGGGCATCGCCCTCGGGTACGTGGCCACGCGGATCCTCGAGTCGACCGTCATCGTGGTCGGCATCGCCTGCGTACTCGCCGTCGTGGCCCTCCGACAGGATCTGGCGGGCCTGGGCGGCTCCGACCCCGTCCTGGCCGGGCGGGCACTCGTGGCCTTGAAGGACCAGACGTTCCTGCTCGGCCCCGCCTTCTGCGCGGGCTTCGGCAACGGGCTGCTGCTGGGCTACCTGATGTACCGGTCGGGTCTGGTGCCGCGCCCCATGGCGCTCATCGGGCTCATCGGCGGGCCCATCGCCTGCGCCACCGCGACCGCCGTCCTGTTCGGCGCCTACGACCAGCAGTCCGGGGTGAACTTCCTGTGCACCGCACCGGAAATCGTCTGGGAGGCGTCCTTGGGCATCTGGCTCATCACCAAGGGCTTCCGCCCGGCCCGCACCTAGGACCGCGCGTACCGGGCCGGGGAGACGCCCACGACGGCGGTGAAGTCGCGGGTCAGGTGGGCCTGGTCGTAGTAGCCCAGATCGTCGGCCAGCGCAGACCAGTCGATGCGGGTGCCCTGGTCCGCGCGCGCGGCGGCCTCGTGGAGGCGGGCCCGGCGCAGTACCCACTTCGGGCTCGCTCCCACGTACTCGGCGAAGAGCCGCTGCATGGTCCGGACGGACACGTGCAGTTTCTCGGCCGCCTGGTCGACCCTGAGCAGCCCGGGGTCCGCGGTGATGTGTCCGACCATGGCCGCGGCGTGCTCGGCGGCGGGGTCCGGTTCGGGGAGCAGTGGCTCCAGGAACGCCTCCGCCAAGCGGACCATCTCGCCGGTGCCGGCGGCACCGAGTACGGCCCGGTTGACCTCGTCGACGGCGGGGCCCAGCAGCTCCGCCGCCGGGATCCTGCGGTCGGCCAAGGCGATGACCGGCCCCCGGAGCAGCGGACGGAAGCCACCGGGGCGGAACTTCACCCCCAGGACCTGCCCCCGCCCTTCGAGGCGGCGCACGAACAGGCCGCGATCGACGCCGTACACCAGCGCGCGAGGCTCTTCGAAGACGAGATGGACGTTGGGATGGGAGAGCACCTTGGTCTCGTACGGCTCGTCCGTATGCCAGCGGACGTGCCAGTGGAGTTCTATGAACCGTGCCAGGGCGGGGCCCGGCGCACGCCGGTCGAGGTCGGCGACGGACGCGTTCAGACGCGGATACAGCACACCGCGTCCCATCTCCCCCACGGGCACCAGGGTACTTTGGCGCGTTCCTCCAAGACCCGTCCCCGGTGGTCTCCCTAGCGTAAGCACCATGAACGACCTGCACACATATATGAAGGAATGCGCCGCCGAGGCCGCCCGCGTCGCCCGCGGCGTGCCCCCGGAGAGGATGACCGGCCCGACTCCCTGCGCGGAGTTCGACCTGCGGGCGCTGGTGAACCACTGGGTGGTCTACACCTCGCACGGGCTGGAGCACCGCGCGCTGCGCAAGCAGCTTCCGCAGGAGCTCACCGAGCGCGACTTCACCGCCGACCCGGCCTGGGCGCAGGACTACGCCGCCCAGCTCGACCGGGCCGTCGCGGCCTGGGCCGACCCCTCCGCGTGGGAGGGCGAGATCGATCTGGGCTACGCGGCGTCACCCGCGTCCGAGGTCGCCGGACTGCTCATCCTGGAGATGGCCCTGCACGGCTGGGACGTCGCCGCCGCGACGGGGCAGGAGTTCGGCGTCTCGCCGGAGGCCGGCGGGTACCTGCTGGGAGTCGTCGAGGAGCAGGCCGAGATGTACCGGCAGTACGACGGGTTCGCCGAGCCCGTGCCGGTGGGCGCGGACGCCCCCGCCTTCCGGCGGGCGCTCGCGCTCTCCGGCCGCGACCCGGGCTGGACGCCCCCGGCCTGACCTCTCCACCGGTCGGCACGGCCTCGCGTCCGCCGCGGCGGTGCGCGGGCGCGAGGCCGCCGCCGGACGCACGGCCCGGAAGTGGTGCCGGGTCGTGATGTTGGGTCTTGACGGATCTCCGGAGGGTGATGAGACTCCCATGGGAGCGCTCCCACGATCGTGCGCTCTCCCACCCCGAGACCCTGGAGTACGGATGAGACGACGCATCGGGATGCTCGCCGCCGTCGCGGCGGGCATCGTCGCGGTCCTCGCGGCGCCGGCGCAGGCGTTAGGACACGACAACCCGCTGGACCGGAAGGTCCGGTTCTACGTCGAGCCGGACGGCAACGCGGGGCGGCAGGCCGAGATCTGGGCGGCCGAGGGGCGCACCGCCGACGCCGCGCACATGCGGGCCCTGTCGAAGGTCTCGCAGGCGGTCTGGTTCACCAGCGGCACGCCCGCCGAGGTGCGGGCGGCGGTACGGCGGACGATGGCGAGCGCGGCCCGGCAGCACGCCGTCCCGGTGCTCGTCGCGTACTACGTCCCCGGCCGGGACTGCTCGCAGTACTCGGCGGGCGGTGCTCCGGACGAGGCCGCCTACCGCGCCTGGATCGACGCGTTCGCCCGGGGGATCGGCGGCGGCCGCGCCGTCGTGATCGTCGAGCCGGACGGGCTCGCGCTGCTGTCCAGCGAGCCGTGGTGCAACGAGGGCGGCGGCGGCACCACCGGGACCCCCGAGGACCCCGCCCGGGTCGACGAGCGCTTCCGCGAGATCAACTACGCGGTCGACACGCTCCAGCGGCTGCCGCACACCGGCGTCTACGTGGACTCCGGGCACTCCGACTGGCAGCCGCTCGACGACTACGACGCCGGATACGGCGAACCGCGGGCCCAGCTCGGCATGGCCAGCCGCCTGCTCAGGGGCGGCATCGCCAAGGCCGACGGCTTCGCGCTCAACGTCTCCAACTACCGCGGCACGGACGAGCTGGTCGCCTACGGCACCCGGTTGTCGAAGTGCCTGCGGTTCCGGGTGCGGACGGGCGCGTCCGCCTGCACCGACGCCGACCTGGCCACCGTCCCGGACGACCCGCGCATGCTCCCGCACTTCGTCCTGGACACCAGCCGCAACGGCCAGGGACCGTGGACGCCGCCGGAGGACGAGTACACCGACCCGGAGGTGTGGTGCAACCCGCCGGGCCGCGGCCTCGGTGCCCGGCCCTCGACCCGCACCGGCGATCCCCTGGTCGACGCCTTCCTCTGGATCAAGCGGCCCGGCGAGTCCGACGGCCAGTGCACCCGCGGCACCGCCGGCCCGGAGGACCCCGAGTACGGCGTGGTCGACCCGGCGGCCGGCGCCTGGTGGCCCGAGTACGCCCTGGGCCTCTCCCAGCGCGCCGTCCCTCCGCTCCGCTGACCTGACCGCGCCCGGACACCGCGCCCGGACGCGGTGCCCGGGCGGGAAGGCCGCCGCCCGCCGGGCGAACCCGCCCGGCGGGCGGCGGCATCCGGGCGTGACGCGTCCTCTAGGGCCGGCTCTAGGGCCGGGCTTCGAGGTAGCCGGCGACCGATTCGGCCAGCACGGCGCGCGCCTCGTCGACGTCGGTCCACGTGCTCAGCCGCTGCTCCATGTAGAGGCCGTGGACGGCGGCCGGGAGGAGGTGGCGCACGCGCTCCAGGCGGTAGGCGTCGACGACGAGCCCCCGGAAAGCCCGCGCGTAGGCGCGCCGCCAGCGGCGGTCCCACCGGGCGAGCTGCGCGGCGGTCCGCGGGTAGGTCGCGGCGAGCTCGGCCGTGTCGCGGGGCAGCAGGCCGCGCAGGGTCGCCACGGCCCGCCCGGGAGGCGAGTCGAGCCCCGCCCAGAGCGCGTCGACGATCCGGATCATCCGTTCGGTGACGGACCCGTCGTCCATGTCCGCCGCCGGCAGCATCTCGCCCTGGCCGCCCAGTTCCTCCAGGACCGCGGCCCATAGCCCGTCGACGTCCCCGAACTGGTGCTGGACCGTGCCCCAGGTGACTCCGGCGCGCTTCGCGACGAGGTTGGCGCTGATCTCGCCGCCGTGCCCGCCGCCGGCGAGCAGGCCGGCGGCCGTCTCGATCACCCGGGCGCGCGTCTCCAGGCCGCGCCGGTTGAGCCGGGCGCCCCGCGCGTTCAGCGGGGCGGCGGTGTCGCCAGGGCCCGCCGCGCCCTTCGGCTCCGCGTCCCGGCCGGTCGAGGGCTCGGTCACGCGGCCGATTGTAGGGCGGGCGGCCCGGCGAGCGCCGGAGTTAGACATAGAGACCTCTATGTGATGAGTGGCGGCGCCGATCTTTCCGGTATACGGTCGGCGCATGACGAGCCGTTTCCCCGATGCAGGAGCGGTGGGCGCGGGCGGGTTCGTCCGCGACGACACGCCGACCCCCGAGGTGGACCGCCGGGAAGCGGTGATGGCGTCGCTGGCCGGCACCGTCCGCGAGCTGGTCGACGCCACGATCCGCACGACGGTCGCCGACGACGAGGTGCACCGGGTCCGCGACGAGCTGGCCCTGCTCGTCGACCGGCTCCGCGCCGCCCAGCTGCCCGGCCCCGCCGGCATCAGGTACAACGCCGAGTTCCGGGCCTGGAACTGGGGCAACGCCGTGGTCGGCGCGGCGAACGCGATCGCGCCGCCACTGGAGGTCGTGCACGACGCGTCGGGATGCCACGCCGACGTCGTCCTCGGCGCGGCCTACGAGGGGCCTCCCGGGCTGGTGCACGGCGGGGTCTCCGCGATGCTCCTCGACCACATCATGGGGGTGACGGCGTCCGCGATGCGCCGGACGACCTTCACGGGGACGCTCACCATGCGCTACCGGCGCGGCACGCCCCTCGGCCCCCTCCGCCTGGAGGCGAGGATCGTCCGCGAGGAGGGCCGCAAGGTGTTCGTGGTCGCGTCGATCTCCGACGCCGAGGGCGTGACCGTCGAGGCCGACGGGGTGTTCATCCAGCCCGCGGGGACCCCGGCGGTGGACGGCTGACACCCCGCGCGGCTGCCGTGCGGAGCACATAGAGCCTGCTATGTCTCCGCTGCCCGGCCCGTGCCCTCCGGGGCGAACTCGCCGGTGCCGGAGCGGGCGGCCGGAGCGCGACGGCCGCCCGCCGTACCGTCACAGCAGGTGGAACGGGTCTCCCGCCGTCACCCGGCCCGGCGTCACGACCTGCGCGTACACGCCCGCGCAGGGGCGCTCCCCGAGTCCGGGCATCGGCTCCACGAGGTTCAGCCGGGCGGGGACCTTCAGCGCGGCGGTGTCGCGGGGCAGCGCGCCGTGCTCCAGCGTCGGCACCGAGCAGCGCGGCGTCGCCGCCATGACGCGCAGGACGGCCTCCCCGACCGCCAGCTCCCGGCCGGCCCAGGCGTTCTCGCCGAAGCCCGGCCCCTCGGTGCCGAGCACGATGTTGGGCCGGTACCGCGCGGCCTCCATGACGCCGCGCTCCCCCGCCGCGGCGATCGCGTCCAGCGTCGCCGTGCCGACCAGGTGGACGGGCGCGAAGTCGACGAACGTGCCGGGCGGGGAGCCCTGCCCGAGCACGACCTCCTCGTCCTCCACCTCGGCGGCGACCCCCGCCGCGAGCACCTGGTCGGGGACGGCCCGCGCCACCGTGGCGCCCTCGGGGCGGGTGGCGGTGAGCACGACCTCCCGGCCGAGCTCCTTGGACAGCTCTGCGTCGGCGGCGGGGTCGCCGCCGCGCACCGCGCGGCCGTCCGGCAGGACGATCCGGACGCCGTCGCCCTCGGCCACCGCCGACATCGTCAGCAGGGCGCGCCAGAGCCGGGGGCTCTTGGCACTCGCGATCCGCCCGGTTCCGGCGTCGAGCAGCGCCCAGCGGCGGTCACCGGCGAGGCCGGTCGCCGCCACCTCCACCGAGGACAGCTCCTCCCCCAGCATCGACTTGACCGGATACCGCCACAGCGCGACCGCCGTTCCCGGCATGCCTCCCACGCCCCCTTCTGATCATCGAGTGACGAACACGGTACGTCACCGTCCGGGCGAACCGCCTACCCGCCGTCGTGCGGGTGGACCCGGATCCGGTCACGGTGCCGGAGGTCCGGGCCGGGAGAGGGCTCGGGAAGCAGCCCTTCGGGCAGGTAGCCGGAGCGGACGTCGAGCCGCCATCCGTGGGCGAGGACCGCCAGGTGCGCCAGGGCGATGGCCGGGAGGGGAAGCAGCGTCAGGGGGGCGGGATCGTCGCCGATCTCCTCGCGGTACCGCTCGAGCCGGTCGGCCAGGGCCCGCTGGAAGGCGGACCGGTCGTCGTCGAGCAGCACGCGCAGCAGCCGCTGGTCGGGGGTCAGCGGCCCGGCCGCGTCCAGGCGGAGCGCGGCGGTCGCGCGGTCCTGCCGGTCCGGCTTGGCGACCAGCGGAGGGACGTCGCCGTCGACGATGTAGCCGGCCAGTGCGTCCATCTCGGCGAGGGCGGCCTGCGTTTCGGCGCGGAAGGAGTGGATCTCGCGCGCCACGTCGAACTTGAGGACCATGTTCCGGTGCCACGGCGCCTCGAAGGCGGTGCTGACCAGGCACAGCGCGTACGCCCTGACCCACTCGGCGACCGGCGGCGGCTGGGGTTTCTCCATGGAGTAGGAGCTCTCGGGGGTGGTCAGCCTCGTGGGGCCGTACCGGTCGGTGAGGACGGGGAAGTCGACGTCGAAGTCGCCGTTCGGCATGAGCCTGCGGTCCAGGACGGCAGCCGCGCACTCCGCGGCGGTCCGCAGCGCGGCGCGCACCGCCTTCCCCGGCAGTGCCGGGTCGGACTGGGCGCAGGCCGCGACATGGTCCAGGAGCTCGTCGCAGGTCCGCGCGAACGCCTCGGGTTCGAGTTCGTACCCCCAGCGCATCGCGTGCCAGCGCGAGAACGTCCGCCTCTCGATATCGGTGCGCGCCTCGTCGAGGAGCGTTCTTTCGACCTCGTGACAGGGAATCTCATTCACGGGCCCTTACCTTCGCCCATGCGAATCGATCGCGCTCGACACCGCCTCCCAGATCCATTGACAGTGCGTCCCGAATGGCGGCTCCGCATCTCATCCATCGATGCCCGGGTCGCCGCACGCACGGAAATGCCCTCGAAAGAAAGCCGCTTAGTATCGTGGTCTCCGCTGAGGGCGTGGAGGTCCCCTTGATCGAGACGGTGTACCGGACCGAGGACCATCCCCCGGCCGACCGGTTCGACCGCTGGCGGGAATGGATGGGGCGCACCCATTGCCCCGTGGATCTGAGCAGCGACCACGCCGCGGACTTCCGCGGCCGCACGCGCACCCTGCTGCTGGGCGAGGTGACCGTGTGGCCGGCGACCGTGCAGCCCCTGCTCTCCAGGCGGACGGCCGGGCTGGTCAGGCGCTCCGACCCCGAGACCTACAACCTCACGCTCGTCGTCAAGGGGACGGCGGGGGCGGAGCGGGGCGTCCACCAGTCCGAGTACCGGCCCTACGACCTGCACAGCCAGAACTCCTCCGAGCCGTGCACGGTCTGGGTCGGCCGTGGTGACCAACCGGTCACGTCCATCGGGGTCGAGGTCCCCAAGGACCTCCTGGCGCTGCCGCGCAGGAGCGCCGACCGGGCGATCGGCCGGCCGCTCTCGGGGCACGAGGGCGTCGGAGCGCTGCTCGCGGGCTTCCTCACCCGCCTGTGCGCCGACACCGGCGCCTACCTGGCGACCGACGGCCCCCGCCTCGGCGCCGTCCTGACCGACCTCGTCTCCGCGCTGCTCGCCCACACCGCCGACGCCGGCCGGGAGCTGTCCCCCGAGGCGCACCGGCGGGCGCTGGTGCTGCGCGTCCGCGCCTTCATCCGCAGGAACCTGCACGATCCGGAGCTGACTCCGCACGCCGTCGCGGCCGCGCACCACATCTCGCTCAGCCATCTGTACCGGCTCTTCGAGGACGAGGACGACACCGTCGGGGCGCTGATCCGCCGGCTGCGCCTGGAGCGCGCCGCCCGCGACCTGGCGGACCCGGCCCAGCGGGCGGTCCCCGTCCGCGACATCGGCGCCCGCTGGGGCTTCGCCCACCACTCGGCCTTCACCCGCGCGTTCCGCACGGCCTACGACGCGTCGCCGAGCGACTACCGCCGGGCGGCCCAGCGGTAGTCGTGACCGGCCTGGCGTGACCGGGCCTGCGTGACCGGACGGCGGGTCAGCCGGCGGCGTCGTCCCGCAGCGCGGCCGCGAGGGCGGCGATGGTCTCCGGCGGGTGGGTCGTCCCGGGGAAGTACGCGCAGACGCGCTCGGCCACGTCGCCGAACCGGTCCCTGATCTCGGCGGCGCACTCGGCCGGCGTTCCGACGACGGCCAGCGTCCGCATCATCGTGTCGTCGATCAGGCCGATCATGGACATGACGTCGCCGGCCTTCGAGAGCGCGTTCAGCTCGGGCTGCAGATCTCCCCAGCCCTCGACGTCCAGGACCGGCCTGTACGCCGGTGTCGAGCCGTAGAACGCCAGCAGCCCCCTCACGCCGAAGGCCGCGGCCTCGATCTCGGCGGGGGTGCGGCCCATCGCGACGATCGCCTGCGGGTAGATGTCGATCCGCTCGCGCCCCGCCCGCTCCAGGCCCTCGGCCACGGCCGGGAGGGTGCGCTCGCGGAAGTGGCGGCGGCTGTGGAACGGCATCACCAGCAGCCCGTCGGCGACCTCCGCCGCGGTCCGGGTCATCAGCGGACCCAGCGCGCCAAGCAGGACCGGCGGGACGCCGTGGGGGTTCGGCCCGGGGGCGAACGTCGGGGGCATCAGGGTGTGCTTGGTGAACTCCCCGCGGAAGTCGAGCCGGGTGCCGTCCTGCCAGGAGTTCAGGATCGCCTTCACCGCGAGCACGATCTCGCGCATCCGGGCCGCCGGCCTGCTCCAGGACGCCCCGTACCGGTTCTCGATGTGCGGCCTGATCTGCGAGCCGAGCCCGAGCCGGAACCTGCCACCGCTCAGCAGCTGCAGGTCGTAGGCGGTGTTGGCCAGGTGCATCGGGCTGCGCGGGATCGCGATCGCGACGTTGGTCATCAGGTCGGTCGGCGGGACGTCCGGCGACCCGGCCGCGACGGCCAGCGGAAGGAAGACGTCGTGCGGGCCCTCGAAGGTGAACAGGCCGTCCACCCCGGCGCCGATCAGCGTGCGGGCGCGCTGCGCCGCCTCGTCCGGGCGGCCGTCGAGCTGCACATCGAGTTTCACCGGCCGGTCTCCGTTCCGCGCGTCGCAGTGCCCGGCAGCGTACCGGTAGTCCCGGCCGGAGGCACGGGGCCGAAGGTCCCGCACCCCCGGGACGGTCGGCTCTGACTCCCGGACGCCGCCCGGGGGAGGCTGGAGGAGACTGAGGGAGGTCGCCGATGTGGGTCATGCCAGAGCACCGCTCGGTCGTCGTCGGGGTGGACGGCTCGCCCAACTCCATGGCGGCGCTGCGCCGCGCCGCCCGGGAGGCCCTCGAACGCCATGCGCGGCTGGACGTCGTCCGCGTGATCGAGACCGAGGGCATCACGGCGCCCCGCCCGCTGCGGACCGCGCGCGAGTGGCTGCGGCTGCGCCGCCTGGTCGCGCACGCGATCCCGCGCGCCCAGCACCTGAACACCCGGCTGCGCATCGTGCACGGCGCTCCCGGGGAGGCGCTCGCGCGGGCGGCCGGGCACGCCGAGCTGCTGGTCGTCGGAGCCCGGACGCACTCCGAGCACGGCAACCCGCTCGGCGGGGACACCGTGCCGGTCGTCCGGGAGCGCGCACGCTGCCGGATCGTGATCTGCGCCGACCACACCGCCGGGTCAGAGGCCCGGCCGTAGCCCGCCCCACCGCCGACGGCGGCCGCCGTGGATGGCCCGCGTCCCCTCGGGTACGACCCCACGGCGACGCCCGTCCCGTACCGGGAGCGTGATGCCCGTGGACAACGCCGCGGTCAGTGAGACCCACATCGGCGTGGTCTTCTTCGCCGGAGACCGCGCCTTCAAGGTCAAGAAACCGGTGGACATGGGGTTCCTGGACTTCAGCACCCGGGAACGGCGCGAGCGCGCCTGCCACGAGGAGGTCCGGCTGAACCGGCGGTTCGCCCCGGACGTCTACCTCGGCGTCGCCGACGTGCACGACCCCGGCGGCCAGGTGTGCGAGCACCTGGTCGTGATGCGCCGGATGCCCGCCGACCGGCGCCTGGCCACCCTGGTCACCGCGGGAGCTCCCGTCCGGGACGCCCTGCGCGACACCGCGCGGATCCTGGCCGCCTGGCACGCCCGCGCCCCGCGCGGCCCCGAGATCGCCGCCCAGGGCACCCGCGACGCCGTCCAGGCCCGCTGGCACGACAGCTTCACCCAGGTCCGCCCCTTCCACGGCGACGTGCTCGACGCCGCGGCCGCCGCCGAGATCGAGGCGCTCACCGACGAGTTCCTGGACGGGCGCGGGGCCCTGTTCGACGCGCGCATCGCCGGCGGCCGCGTCCTGGACGGCCACGGCGACCTGCTCGCCGGCGACATCTTCTGCCTGGACGACGGCCCCCGCGTCCTGGACTGCCTGGAGTTCGACCGGACCCTGCGCAGCCTGGACGGCCTCGACGACGCCGCGTTCCTGGCCATGGACCTCGAACGCCTCGGCGCCGCCGAGCTGGGCGAGTACTTCCTCGGCACGTACGCCGAGTTCGCCGGCGACCCCGCCCCGTCCTGCCTGCGGCACCACTACATCGCCTACCGGGCCTTCGTCCGCGCCAAGGTCGCCTGCCTGCGCCATGCCCAGGGCGACCCTGACGCAGCGGCCAAGGCGCGCTCCTATGCCGATGTCGCGCTGCGCCATCTGCGCGCCGGACGGGTGCGCCTGATCCTGGTCGGCGGCCTGCCCGGCACCGGCAAGTCCTCCCTGGCCGGCGCGCTGGCCGACCGGCTCGGCTGCACGGTGCTCGGCAGCGACCGCA
Organism: Actinomadura meyerae; assembly: GCF_900188445.1. GTDB lineage: Bacteria > Actinomycetota > Actinomycetes > Streptosporangiales > Streptosporangiaceae > Spirillospora > Spirillospora meyerae. Next base: position 13,811 of record NZ_FZOR01000020.1, on the reverse strand, counting down.
CCCGCAAGGAACTCGCCGGGCTGGCGCCGCTCGACTCGGCCGCCGCCCCCTACGGCACCGGCATCTACAGCCCCGAATGGCACCGGCGCACCTACCGGGAGCTCGCCGCCCGCGCCACCGACCTGCTCCGGCTCGGCGAGACCGTCATCCTCGACGCCTCCTGGACGTCCGAAGAGCAGCGCGACCTTCTCGCCCGCGTGGCCGAGCAGGAGCACGCCCCCATGACGGCCCTGCGCTGCGAGGCACCCCAGGCCCTCACCATCGAACGGATCCGCACCCGGGAACGCGGCGCCTCCGACGCCGACGCCGCCATCGCCGCCGCGATGGACGCGCACGCCGCGCCATGGCCCGAATCCACCCCGATCGACACCGGCGGCACACTCGATCACGCCGTCGAGCAGGCGTTGAGCGTCCTCCAGTAGCCGCACGGCGCGGACGCCCCGACCAACCCCCGCGAAATCGAGCCCGCAACACAGCGGGACGCCCGCCGGGTGCGGCGGGCGTCCTCGGGGTTCTCGGTCGGCTACTTGAGGAAGGGGAGGCGCTTGACCAGTGCGGTACCGGCCCACCAGCGGCCGAGGCCGAGGGTGTCGCCGGCGCTGACCAGGGCCAGCCCGATGATCAGGACCGCGTAGATCAGGTGGTCGTCCATGAAGACGTTGTTCTCGGGGGGCAGGACGGCCGTCCACATCATGACCAGCAGGGCCGCGCCGGCCGCGGCGGCGATCCGCATCCCGATCCCCAGGATCAGCGCCGCGCCGATCCCGGCGAGCCCGAGCATGAACAGCCAGTCCGCCCACGCCGCGCCGGCGAGGTCGTTGTAGAACCCGGCGAACGGGCCCTTGGGCGCGTGCGCCAGGAACCCCTCGGTGGGGCTCCCGCCGTCCAGCCAGCCCTTCCCGGCCGGGGTGGCGTGGCCGAGCCCGAACAGCTTGTCCAGGAACGCCCAGAGGAACACCCAGCCCAGCGCCAGCCGGGCCACGGCCCAGACGTAACGGGCGGCGGGCGACTCCGTCAGCGGCTTGGGGGTCACCACCCGGATGAGGGTGCTACGCCCCACGTGGGTCTTGTGCTCGGAGAGTGCCATCGCCTCTCACCTTCCATCACATCGCCGGTTCCATCACTTATGAGTGAACGCCGCCCGCGGCCGGCGCAGTAGGTCCCTTAGGCGCACGGCCACCGGGCCGAAGGTCCCTGCTTCCGGCGCGGCGAAAGGGCTGAAGGTCCCGCGCCCGCGGGCCTCCCGCCTCTGCCGGCGCCCGCCCGCGGGCGCCTAGCTTCGCCTCAGGCGAGCCGGGACGGAGGACGGCGTCATGGAACGGGCGACGATGTGGGCGCGGGTGGACCGCTGGCGTCGCGCCTGCGGCTTCGACCGCAACGACCTGCGACGAGACGTGGACCGCGCCCAGTGGGGGCTCGGCCTCGTCCTGCTCATCCTGTTCCTCGGCGTCGCCACGCCGCTGGGCGTCCATGTCGCCCGGACGGTGCACGCCTCGGCCGTCCGCGAGGCCGCCGCATGGCACCGGGTGGACGCGACCGTGGTGAAGACCGCGGAATCGCGCGGCCGACACAAGATCACCGTGGCATGGACCGAGCCCGGCGGGACGCGCCGGACGGGCGACTACACGACCTGGCGCGGGCCCGGCGCCGGAAGCCGCGTGTCGCTGTGGGCCGACTCCCGGACCGTCTCCGACATCCCGCCGCGACGGCACTCGGCCGCCATCACGCGGACCGCCGTGGCCGCGGCGGGCGCCGTGCTGGCCGCGGGCCTGCCGCCGCTCGGCCTCTACCGGCTGGTGCGGCACCGCTGCGACCGGCGGCGCGACCGGTCGTGGGACGCCGCCTGGGCGCGCCTCGACAACCACCGCATCGGCCCGTGACCGGGCCCGTCCCGCTCAGCCGCCGTTGAGCGGCACCCGCCAGACCAGGGCCGTCCCGCCCTCCGGGCGGCGCTCGGCGGTGCACGTGCCGCCCAGCTTCTCGGCCCGCTCGCCCATGTTGCGCAGCCCGCTGCGGCGGCCCCCTTCGGGAATCCCGACGCCGTCGTCCTCCACCCGCAGGCGCAGCTCGTCGCCGACGTCGATGGCCACGCTGACCCGGGAGGCATCGGCATGCCGGGCGACGTTGGACAGGGCCTCGCGGACCACGGCCTGCAGGTGCTCGCCGACGGCGTCGCCGACCGAGGTGTCGAGCAGCCCGTCCAGCCGCACCGACGGAGCGAACCCGAGCTGCTCGGCGGCCGCGTCCACCAGCGCGTGCACCCGGCTGCGCAGCGACTCCTCGTCCGCCGGCGCCTGCAGCGCGAAGATCGTCGAGCGGATCTGCCGCATGGTGTCGTCCAGGTCGTCCACCGCCCGCTGGACCCGGACCGCGACCTCCCGCTTCTGCGTGATCTTGATCGCGGACATCAGCGTCATCGCCGTCGCGAACAGCCGCTGGATGACGGTGTCGTGCAGGTCCCTGGCGATGCGGTCGCGGTCCTCCAGCAGCGCCAGCCGCTCGGTGTCGCGGCGGCGGCCGGCCAGCTCCAGCGCCACCGCCGCCTGCCCCGCGAACGCCTCCAGCAGCCGCTGCGTCCCCTCCGAGAACACCGCGCCGCCCGGCGGATTGGCCACCGAGATCACCCCGCGCGCCGCGTCCCCCACGCCCAGCGGGACCGCCAGCAGCGGCCCGACCGGAACCTGCGTCGGCACGTCCGCCTCGCGCGCGGCCTCTCCGCCGTCGGCCAGCCGCAGCGAGACGCCCCGGCCGAACACCGGGCCGACGACCGAGTGGTCCGGCGGAACCCGCAGCCCGGCGAGCCGCTCGGCGCCCTCGCCGTCCGCGGCCTCCACCACGAACCGCGCGCCGTCCTCCTCCAGCAGTGCCACCGCCGCCAGCCCGGCGTCGGTGATCTCGCGGGCGCGCTGCGCCACCAGCGCGGTCACCTCGTGCGGGTCGGTGCCCGACAGCAGCGCCGTGGAGATCTCCGTGGACGCCTCCAGCCAGCGCTCCCGGCGCCGCGTCTCCTCGTACAGCCGGGCGTTCTCGATCGCCACGCCCGCCGCCGTGGCCAGCGCGGTCACCACGACCTCGTCCTCGGGGTCGAACTCGCCGCCGCCGGCCCGCTCGGTCAGGTACAGGTTGCCGAACACCTCGTCCCGGACGCGGATCGGCACGCCCAGAAACGTGTTCATCGGCGGATGGTTCGCAGGGAACCCCACGGAATCGGGATGCTCGCTGAGATCAGGGAGCCGGATCGGGTGCGGCTCGCGGATCAGCAGCCCCAGGATGCCGTGCCCGTGCGGCCAGTCCCCGATCGCCGCGATCTCGTCCTCGCCCACGCCCGTCGTGATGAACTGGACGAGCCGCTCGCCCTCCTCGCCGATGACGCCGAGGGCGCCGTACCGGGCGTCGACCAGGGTGGTCGCCGCCTCGGTGATCCGGCGCAGCACCGACGCCAGGTCCAGCTCGCTGCCGATCGAGACCACGGCCTCCAGCAGCGCGTGCACCCGGTCGCGGGTGGCCCGCGCCGCCTCCAGCCGCGCCTGGAGCTCGGCCAGCAGGTCGTCCAGCTGCAGCTGCGGGAGAACGAGCCTGGCCCGATCGTCGCCGGCCTGGGATTCATGGGCCATTACCCCAGTATCTCCTGCGCCTTCGGTGCTGTCAGCCGGAGGCGGCGGCGCCCGGCGGGCGTCACGATTCCCCGAACACCTCCCCGACCGGGCGGCGGACGCTCTCCAGCTCCTCCCCTTCCGGGTGGCCCAGGCGCATCAGCATCTGCGGGTGGCCGCCGCCGCAGAACCGGTCCGTGATGAAATGCCGCAGCTCGGGCACCTCCAGCGCCTGGGTGTGGAAGGCCGCCGCCAGATCGCGCTCCGCCGCCCTCAGCAGCACACGCTGCAGGGCCTGCCCCGCCCGCAGCCAGTCGGCCGCCGTATCGCCGGCGGTGACCAGCAGCAGCGTCACACCGGCCGACGCCGCCTCGCCGTCGTGCGCCTCCGGCGCCCCCCATCCGTGGCCGCGCGCGAAGTCGCGGGCCGGGAAGTGCGGCGTGGTCTTCGGGGTCCGGCGCGGGTAGGCGTGCTCCTGGACGCCGTCCGCCCGGGCCGTCCGCGGTGAGGGCGCCCACCGGGCGATCTCCGTCGCGTACGCCGGCGAGCGCCGCTGGACGTGCTGGGCCGCCTCGGTCAGCGCCGCCAGCGCCCCCTTGACGTGCTCGTCCACGGCCTCCACCAGCCTGGCGCCCTCGCGCTCGGCGTCCTGCCGCATGGCCTCCAGCACCCCCTCGGGCACCGGCTCCGCGCGGAACCCGCCCCGGTGGGTGCGGCGGCGGCGGATCTGCGCGTGCTCGCGCAGGTCCTCCTGCCCGGGGGGCTCCCCCGGCTCCATGACGACGTCGGCGAGCAGGAACGGGCGGTCGGGGTCGGGCAGCGGCCGTACGGCGGGCTCGTACCCGAGCGCGCGCAGCGCGCAGCGCAGGCTGTAGAGGGCGGCGCCGCACCCGATCAGCATCTCCCGGCCGTCCGGGTCCGCCACGTCGAGGCGGCGGTCGGTGTCCGCGCTGAGGCTGATCCGGTTCCCCTCCAGGGTGAACCGCCACGGCTGGGTGTTGTGCACCGATGGGGCCCACACCGCGTCCTCGACCGCCCTGCGGGCATCGGCCCGCAGCTGGGACGGCCCCACCGGGTTGCCGTGCTGCATGATCACTCCCCTCCCGGAAGTCGCTGCCCTCCCGTTCATCCCCCGGAATCCGGAGGAGCAGCGGGGACCAACGTCCGCGGCGGCCGGGACCTTCGCACCGACCGCTCCCCCGCGGCCGGTGCGCTCGGCGATGTGCCGTCGCGCCCCATGTCAGTCCCCGGTGCCCGGCGTTCCGGGGCCTGGACGCTTGTAGACCTCGCCCTCCTTCATGACGAAGTCGACCCGTCCGGTGGCCTGGATGTCGGTGAACGGGTCGCCGGGCATCGCGATGATGTCGGCGGTCCTGCCCTCGGCGAGGACGCCGAGGTCGTCGAGGCCGAGCAGGTCGGCGGCGACGCTGGTGGCGGCCTTCAGCGCGCGGGCGGGCGCGATGCCGTTGGACACCATCATCGGGAACTCCCGCCAGTTGTCACCGTGCGGGAACATGCCCGCGTCGGTGCCGAAGGCGATCTTGACCTCGCTCGCGGCGAGGTTCTCGGCGCCGTCCAGCAGCGCCTGCTGGTACCGCTGGAACTTGCGCGGCTTGAAGGCGGGCGCGTCCCTCCAGTGCCCCTCGTTGAAGGCGTTCCGGGCGTCGTTGATGATCGTGTACTGGGTGGGGACCACGAAGACCCCCGCGTCCTCGATCATCCTGAGCGTCTCCGCCGAGGCGAGGTTGGCGTGCTCGATGCTGCGGACGCCCGCCCGCACGGCCCGCCGGGCCCCCTCGTCGCCGTAGCAGTGCGGCGTGGCGGGGACGCCGAGGTCGGCCGCCGCCGCGACCAGGGCGGTCATCTCCGCCTCGGAGTAGGTGGTCCGCCCCGGGTCGTCGCCGGGGCTGGAGAAGCCGCCCGTCGCGGCGAACTTGACCCAGTCGGCGCCCGCGCGGACCTCCTGGCGCACCCGGACGCGGATCTCGTCGCACCCGTCCGCCGACGCCAGCTCCAGCAGCGGCGGGGAGCCCTGGTACTGGGCGGCCAGCAGCGTGCTGAAGTCGCCGTGCCCGCCCCGCGCCGAGATCATGTGCGGGGCCACCAGCATCCGGGGGCCGGCGATCCAGCCCCTCCCGACCGCGTCGCGCAGGTCGAGGACGCCGTACCCGACGTCGGCGCACATCAGGTCCCGCACGGTGGTGAACCCGTTCATCAGCAGGGTCCGCAGGACCGGGAGCGACCGCAGCGCCGTCGCCGCGGGCGACCCGGTGACCATCGCGGCGATGCCGGGCGCGATGGTGACATGGGTGTGGCAGTCCATGAAGCCCGGCGTCAGGGTGTGCCCGCCGAGGTCGATCACCTCGGCGCCCAGCGGCGGCTCGACGCGCGCCGCGATCTGCCGGATGCGGTCGTCCTGCACCAGCACGTCCCGGGGGCCCGCCGGCTCGTCGGCGAGGCCGTCCCACACCCGCGCGCCGCTGAGCAAGGTCGATGGCATGGCGTGGTGCCTGCCCGGGAGCGCCGCCGCGACGCTCGGCCACCGGCAAACAACGCCCAAAATCGCAGGCCGTGTAGCGTCGGCCCCGGGCGGCCGAGCCTAGGGCCTTCAGCCCGAGACGGCCTTCACTCGCCGGCCGGGTCCGTCGGGTGGCCGTTGTGCGTGGCCTCGGGGTTGGCGGCGGGAGTGGCCGGCTTGTGCTCCTGGACGGCGGTACGGCCGCGCGACAGCAGCTCCGTGGCGCGCGGGTAGTCGGCGAGCTGCTCGGCGAGCAGGTCGAACACCGGCAGGAGGACCTGCGGCGGGACGTCCCGGGCGGCGAGGATGTCGATGGTCCACGCCATGAAGCCGGTGAACAGGTCGGGTTCGTCCAGGTACAGGGCGGTGGCGAAGAAGTCCACGATGTGGGAGACGTCCTCGGCCGTCCGGTCCCGCTGCTCCACGGTGTAGTCGGCCATCGCCGGGACCCGGGCCCGCAGCCCCTCCAGGACGTGCCGGACCAGCCGGGGAGCCGTCCGGGTGACATGCGTGTACGTCTGGTCGGCCAGGTGCGGCAGGTCGTCGGCGGGCCGGTGCGGCCGCGGCTCGGGCAGGCCGCGGGCCAGCCGGTCGGCGGCGGCGCGGGCGTCGGGCTCCCACGCGTCCGCGCCGAGCCGCGCGGCGTAGCGGCCGCCGGGGCCGTAGGCGGCGCCGCCCACCATGACCGGGGTACCGGTCGCCTGGCACGCGGTGATGGCCGCGTGCGCGTCCGGGAGCCGGGTGGGGATCGAGGACGACAGCGCCACCGCGGCCGGGCGCGTCCGGTGCAGGTGGGCGATCAGATGCGGGGTCGGCACCTGCGCGCCGAGGTAGTCGACCCGCCAGCCGCGCAGCCGCAGCACCTCGGCCAGGAGCCGCGCGGGCAGGGCGTGCCACTCGCCGTCGATGCACGCCACCGCGACCCGGCCGGGCTCGCCCTCGGTCGCCGAGCCCCGCCGCCGGACGGCCGGGTGGTGCGCGACCGCGCCGATCACCCGCTCGGTGACGGCGGTCGCGGTGTGCTCCTGCGCGACGGTGATCCGGTTGGCCGCCCACTCCTGCCCGACCCGCGCCTGCAAGGGGGCGATGACGTCCATCAGCAGGGCCTCGGGATCCATCCCGCCGTCCAGCGCCGCCATCACGATGTCGGTGGCGGCGTACTCGTCTCCGGCCATGACGGCCGCCCAGAGCTCGTCCGTCCGGACGTCCGCCTCCGCCTTGCCGCCGGAAGGCCGCGTCGAGCGCGTCATGCCGGTCCCCCTTCGAGTTCGCGGGCGGCGCCGCCCCGTGGCGCGGTGATCGCTATCACCGCCATGTCGTCGTGCCGGCCCGCCCCGACCCATTCGGCGGCGAGCATGTGGACCCGCTCCACCAGCGCCTCCGGGAGCATGCCGCCGCACCCGTCCAGCGCCGCGCGCAGCCGCTCGTCGCCGAACATCTCGTCGCCCAGCGGCCCGCCGACGGCCTCGGTGATGCCGTCGGTGTACAGCAGGCAGGTGTCCCCGGGAGCGAGCGTCACCTCCGCGGTCCGCGAGTCGATCTCGTCGAGCACGCCGATCAGCGAGCCGCCCGTCCGCACCGCCTCGATCCCGCCGCCGGCCCGGACGATCAGCGGTGCGGGGTGGCCGGCGCTGGTCAGCAGCAGCCGCACGTCCGCGCCCTCCCGGCGGGCCGAGGCGAGCACCAGCGTGACGAACCGCGTCGCGCCGTCCATCAGCAGGGCCCCGTTGAGCAGTTCCAGCACGCGCCGGTGGTCGTCCGCCATCGGCAGCAGGGCGCGCAGCGTGGTGCGGATCTTCCCGGTCAGCACCGCGGCCTCCAGGCCCTTGCCGCACACGTCCCCGAGGACCATCAGCGCACCGGCCCGCGAGCCGGCCTCGCTCGCGGGGAACACGTCGTAGAAGTCGCCCCCGACCAGTTCTTCGTCGCCGGACGGCCGGTACCGCGCCGCCACCTCCACCCCGTCCACCTCGAGGGCGCGGGGCGGCAGCAGCTCGCGCATCAGGGTCGCGGTGATGGACGCCTGCTCGCCGTAGAGGCGCGCGGCCGACAGCATCGCGCCGGCGCGCGCGGCGAAGAGGCGCACGGCCGGCTCCTCCCCCACCGAGAACGCCTCCGGACCCGACAGGCGCATCAGCACCAGTGCGCCCGCCGGGACGCCGTGCCCCGGGAGCGAGATGACCGCGATCGCCGCCGGCCGCGCCGGTGCGAGGCCGACGAGCCAAGCGGGAGCCGTCCGCGGATCGATCCAGCGCGGCGGCACCGGCGGGAAGCCCCGCAGCGCGTCGGCCAGGCCCTCGACCTCCGCCGGGTCGATCGGCAGCGTCCCGTGCTCGACCCGCCCGGCGGGCCCGCAGGAGGCGACGGGACGGTTCCCCTCGGACCGCGGGACGATCACCACCGCCGCGTCGGCCAGGTGCCGGGCGGCCAGCCGCACCGTCACCTCCATGCACCGCTCCAGGTTGAGCACCTCGGGCAGCTCTTCGGACATCTCGATCAGGAACGCCGCGCGCTCCCGCTCCGTGACGTCGACCAGCCACCAGGCCGTCAGCCCCGGGCCCTCCGGCGCCGTGCCGTCCGGCACCGGGTAGGCCTCGACCACGCGGTCGCCGATCCGGCCCTTGGCGACCGGGCCGGTGCTCCGCGTCCCGGCGCCCGCCCCGCCCGGACCCGCCCGCTCGCCGGTCGAGCGCTGGGCGCGGCCCAGCCAGTCCGGGACGGCGGCGTGCGCGGGCTCGCCGGGCGGGACGCCCAACAGCAGGCGCGCCGCGTCATTGACCTGGACGACGTTCCCGGTGGCGTCGGCGTACAGAACCGCGCACGGGGCCGAGCGCAGGACGGGATCGAGCACGTCCCGCGCGCCGCCCTCGCGTTGAGTCGGTTCCGTCACGCCATGGCCTCCGAAAACGATCCTTCCTTCCCCCGATGCCCCCTACCGGCCTCGCGCACCGCCCGGCCGGACCGGAGCGGCCCCCGCCGCGGCGGCCCGCTCCGCAGGTCCGTCAACGTTACCGGCACGTACCCGCCCCCGGCCCCGCCCGGTCGCACGTGTGATCACATCCACCCGGAAGCCCGGTGCGCCGGCGCCGAAAGGCCCGGAACCGGGTACGGTTCCGGGCCTCTGGCCGGTAGGAGCGGATGGGCGGGAGCGCTTCGGCCGTCCGCGCGGCTCAGCCGCGCATATCGTGGGACGACCCGCCGTCAGTTGTAATGCGCAAACTCCGTATAGTCGTTCCAGATCCAGCCCTTGACACCGGTACAGCAGTCCGAATGCCACCACAGATTCCCGGCACTGTTCACGCACCGCTTGTCGACCCGGAAAAGCGTCTTGGACTTCCAGTGGGCGATCACCGTGGAGGAGCCGGAATAGCTGGTGTGCACGGCGGCCGATCCGACGATGACCCGCCGGATGTGCGGCGTCCAGTCCCGGCAGGAGGCCGCGAGCTGGGCGCCGTCCGCGTCCGCCGAGGCGCTCGGAACGGCGACCGCGACGGGCGCGGCGGCCGCCAAAAGGACCGCGGCCGACATGGACAGGATCCGTTTGCCCACCTTTTTCATTTCGAGCTCCCTTCGGGGATCGCGGGTAAGTTGATCATCACCCCACCATGATCGTCTGTCAAGGCCTCATTTATCGACCTGTTCCCTGCCCGGCCGGCCGGCAGGCTGTTTTCGTTCGACCGTCGGCCGAGTTTCTGACTCCATCAGGAAAGCGGCTGGCTTGAAATTCTCTCGGCGGGCGCGCCGCGCAAGCGGAACGGGGCCCGCACCGCCGGTCCCGGCGAGCGCGGGGCCGGAGGTCAGATGACCGCCGACTCCAGCGACTCGGGGGCGAACAGCTCCTCGGGCGTCCACAGCCGCTTGGACAGGCCCTGCTCGTGGTGGTAGCGGAGGAACGTGGACAGCGCCTCGTGGTTGGGCTCCAGCCCGTAGGGCCAGTAGTCCTCGCCCAGCAGGTTCCGCGTCTCCTCGATCTGCGGGATCAGCCAGGGGACCATGAAGCGCAGCGCGCCGGTGTCGTAGAGGCGCCCGTACGCCTCGTCCTTGGCGGCGAGCAGCGCCTTGTAGAGCGACTGGGCGACCCACGGGTGGCGGTCGTAGACGTCCCGGCGGACCACGACCACGTGCATGATCGGGAAGATGCCCGTCGCCGCGAAGTACTCCTTCTCGGCCGCGGCGACGTCGGGGAACACCCGCCGCACCCGGGGGTCGCCCGCGACGAACGGGCTCGGGGCGCGCGGCGAGTACAGCGCGTCGATCTCCCCCTCGGCCAGCATCGACGCGAGCGTCCGGTCCCCGCCGATGGAGCTGATCCGCAGCGACTCCGGGAGGTCGACGCTCGCCTTCTCGACGCGGCCGGGCGTCTCCTGGCCGCCCGTGCGGTACTGGACGGAGTCGAACGGCACCCCGTACCGGTCGCCGAGGATGCCGCGGATCCACACGCACGCGGTGAGCTGGTACTCGGGGGTGCCGACCACCTTGCCCCTCAGGTCCGCCGGTGACTCGATGCCCGCGTCCGCGTTGCAGTAGAGGGCCTCGTGCCGGAACATCCGCGACGGGAACGCCGGCAAGGCCACGAACGGCGCCTCACCGGGCCCGCTCCCGTCCAGGGACAGGACGTAGGACGACAGCGACAGCTCCGCCACCTCGAACTCCCGGTGGCGCATCATGCGGAAGAAGGTCTCCTCGACCGGCAGCCGCAGGTAGGTCAGCTCGATGCCGTCGGGACGTATCGTCCCCTCGCTCAGCGCCCGTGTGCGGTCGTAGTCGCCGCAGGAGAAGGTGAGGTTCAGTGGTGCCATGCCTGCCCGTCCTCTGGTGCGAGCCGATCGGCCGACCGGAACGGGTCAGACCGTCCCGGCCGCCAACCGGCGCTGCTCTTCCGGCGTCATCTGCTCCCGGACGCGCTGCCGGCCCTCGGCCACCCGCGCGGGGTGCAGGTGGGCCGCGAAGGGCGACGCGGCGATCATCGCGTCCTCGTCCCCGTCCTCGGCCTCCAGTTCGATCAGGAACCGCAGCGACGCGGCCACGTCGTCGAACATCTCCGGGCCTCCGGGCGGCCCGTGGCCGGGCACCACGACCGGCGCGGCCGTGCGGCGCAGGGTGCGCAGGGCGCGCAGCCATCCCCGCAGGTCGGCGTTCCACATCGACGGCCAGTGCCCGTTGAACGCCAGGTCCGCGACGAAGGAGACCCCCTCGCCCGGGACCGTCAGCACCAGGTCGCCCTCGGTGTGGGCGGGGCCCATGGGCTCCAGCTCCGCTTCCACGCCGCCCAGGTCCAGCCGCGTCGGCCCGGTGACCCCGATCGTGGGCGTCACCTTCGCGCCGCCGCGGATGTCCTCGGCCTGGTGCGGGCGCAGCTCCTCGAAGATCTCGACCTGCCGCTCCCATTCGCGCCGCTCGGCGGCCTGCGCCGAGGCGGTCGCGACGATCGTCGCGCCGCGGAAGGCGCCGTTGCCGAAGACGTGGTCGCCGTGGAAGTGCGAGTTGACGACGATGAGCTCCTCGACCCGCGCGCCGGTCGCCGCCACGACCGTGCGCGCGAACTCGTCCCCGTACGCCGGGGTCACGCGCGTGTCGAACAGCAGCACGCGTTCGTCGCCGAGCACGATCCCCGCGTTGGACGAGCCCGCCGCCTCGCTCTCGACCGCCAGGACCCGGGCGCTCTTGCGGCGGATCCGCGCGAGCGCCAGCTCGTGCCCGTCGAGCCGCTCCGCGGCGGCCTCCGGATCACTTCGCAATGAGATCACCGAAGTCCGGCCGCTGCTTGATCAGGCCGTCCTCCGCGGCCACCCTCCCGACCAGGTCGAGGCCGTTGCCCTGCGGGTCGAGGTCGGAGCTCCAGCTCGGCAGCACCATCTTCCGCGCGACCGGCTCCGGGATCTTGGTGAACGTCGTGACGATCGAGCGGACCTCGGCCTCGTGCGCGTCCGCGTACTTGTAGGACTCGTCGACCGCGGCCCGGAAGTCGGACACGACCTTGGGGTTCTGCTTCGCGAAGCGCTCGCTGGTGAAGTAGCTCGCGATGGTGATCCGGTCGCCCAGGTCCGGGTACTGGTAGAGGACGACCCGGCTGCCGGCCCGCGTTGCCTGGTAGAGGAACGGCTCGGTCTGGTAGGCGGCGTCGACCCGCCCGGCCTCGACCGCCGCGTTCACGTCCGGGAAGCCGATCTCGGTCCACTTGATCGACTTCGGGTCGACGCCCTCCTTGCGCAGCGCGGCGGAGATCAGCAGGCCGCCGATGTCGTTCAGCGCGTTCACCGCGACGGTCTTCCCGGCGAGATCCGCGGGCGCGCGGATCGGGCTGTCCTTCTTGACGATGACGCCCTCGTACTTCTGCGAGGGTCCGGGGCCCGCCTGCGCCGCCGGCGCGACGATCTTCACGGGCACGCCCTTCGACCTGGCGATCATCAGCGTGAGGGAGTTGGCGAAGCCGAACTGCTGCTCCCCGCTGACGACCGCGGGCACGATCGCCGCACCGGACTGCGCGACCTGCGTCTGGAGCTTGATCCCGTGCTTGTCGAAGATGCCCTTGCGCATGCCGAGGTGGAGCGGCGCGAGGGCCGAGATCGGCATGAGCCCCAGCTTGACGACGGTCTTCCCGGACGCGTCCTTGGTCGCGCTCGCCGAGCCCGAACCGCAGGCACTGAGGACGGACGCCGCGAGCGCGCCGGCCATGACCGCGGCGGCCACGGACTTACGTCTCCTGAACATTGGCACCATCCAAGAAAATGTTCGTGCTTGAAAGAATCTGGAGGATGAAGAGTCGCGGGCGGGGCCGCCCCGGGCCGGGTCGCGTCAGCCGGTGACGCCCACGGCGGCGGCCGCGCCGAGCCCGTCGACGTGCACCTCGACGCGTCCGGGCGGGAAGGGGGCCGCGGCGGTCGCTCCGCCGGCGAGGACGACGTACCCGGCGCGCAGCGGCATGCCCTGGCGGCGGGCGATCTTCAGCAGCGCCGGGAGGGCGCGGTCGGGGTGCCCGAGGATGGCCGAGGTGGATCCGCTCTCCACCACGGTGCCGCCGACGGCGAGCCGGACGGCGAGGTCGCCGAGGCCGACCCCCGTCGGCCGCCAGTCCCCGACAACGAACGCCGCGGACGAGGCGTTGTCGGCGATCACGTCCGGCAGGCTGAACCGGAAGTCGCGGTAGCGCGAGTCGATGATCTCCAGCGCGGGCGCGACGGCGTCCACCGGGATCTCGTCGTCGTCGGGGGTGACGTCGCGGGCGATCCGGTAGGCGATCTCGGGCTCGACGCGCGGGTGGATGAAGCGGCCGAGCGCGACCTCGCCGCCGTGGGGCACCCGCATGGCGTCGGTGAGCCGCCCGACGATCACCTCGGAGACGCCCATCTGCGCCATCTTGGCCTCGCTGGTGAAGCCGAGCTTGAGCCCGGCGGGCCGCTCGCCCCGGCCCAGGCGGCGGGCGATGACCGCGTCCTGGACCGCGTAGGCGTCGGCGGGGGTGAGCCCCTCGGGGAGTTGCTCGACCGCCGAGGCGGTGTGCTGCGCGGTGTCCAGGCGGACTGCCGCGCGGTCGAGCGTGCTGGTGTCGATCGTCATGAACTGGCCTTCGCTGTCGTCTGTACCGGGGGCGTCCGCTCCGCCGGCTCAGTAGGGCTGGAGCACTTCGCCGCAGCTCTTGCAGGTGCGGGCCTCCACGTCGTCGAAGAAGCGCTGGTAGGCCTCGCCGACCGGGTCGGTGG
>NZ_FZOR01000029.1 GCF_900188445.1 Actinomadura meyerae | reverse complement strand
GAGGCTTCAATCGCTTTCACGAACTCCACATGGACCTGCGACGCCTGTGGATATGTGGATAACACCCTGACGGTCAGGCTAATTTAACGGCATTGGGCCATGCTGCCCTCCGACCCGGTTCGTCCGCGTCGGGCAAGGGGACCAGGCGGGCACGTCCGAATGGACTAGGACCCGGTCGGACCCAAGGTGGCGGAAGGCGGAGAAGGTCTCGGATCGGCGACGGGCTGGGCGGGACGGGCATCCGCGCGATCAGGTGTGTCCCGCAGGTGTGTCCCGCAGGTGCGTCCCGCAGGTGTGTCCCGCACATGATTCAAAGATCATCTATGTGCGAATTGAGCGGGCGCTGACCAGCACGAATACGAGGGCCCACACCATTACGCGACCTGCCTGGAAAGGGGTCTTGTACTCTGGCCGCCGAATCCAGGCGAACCGAATGCTTCACATCCGGAGGAAGCCGTGAATCGTGGTACGGGGGCAGGGCGGCGCATCACGGGCTTAGCCGCAGGTCTGACGGCGGGCGCGCTCATTCTCACCGGTTGCTCCGATGGCGGTGAGGCGTCGTCCGGCAAGTCGCCCTCGGCGTCGGCGTCGGTGGCGGCAACGGCGCCGCCCGGGGAGCTGAAGGCGATCGCGTCGGTGCCGATGGAGCACGAGGACGGGCCCGCCCACGTCGAACTGCTCGTGCTGAGCCGGACGGCGGCGAACACGGTCACCGCCCGTTTCCGGATCGTCAATGATGGCAAGAACCCGATCAAACTGTCGACGAGTCTCAGCGAAATGGGGCACTCGCTCGACCCGAATCTCGGAGACGCGCTCGCCGCCAGCGGCATCGGATTGGTGGACGCCCGGAACGACAAGGTCTATTTCCCGCTCCCCACGCCGGACGAAGACAACAAGTGCGCCTGCACCTGGCTGCACAACAACCCCGTACCGGCCGGCGGGTACATCAACGTCTACGCGACGTTCCCGAGCCCGCCCGCCGACGTCCAGCGCGCCACGGTCATGGTTCCCCTCGCAGTTCCGTTCCAGGACGTGCCCATCACCGACGCCCCGGTGGAACCGCTCAAGACCCAGGTCGACCCGACCAAGGTGAAGCTGGGCAAGCCCAGGATCCTCGCCCTGCGCAACCTCACCGAGGGCACGGACCAGTCGGTGGCCGACGACGCGCAGGACCGGTCGGTGCTGCTGTCCACCGACACCCTGTTCGCGGTCGACAAGGCCGACCTGACCCCGCGGGCCGACCAGTTGCTGCGGCAGGTCGCCGCGCAGATCGACGCGTCCGACGACGACACGGTCACGGTCGACGGACACGCCGACTCGACGGGCAACGACGCGATCAACCAGCCGCTGTCCGAGCGCCGCGCGAAGGCCGTCGCCGACCGCCTGAAGAGCCTGGTCACCCGGCAGGGGGTGACCTACCGGTCGGCGGGCCACGGGTCGAAGGAGCCCGTGGCCACCAACGACACCGAAGAGGGACGCCGCAAGAACCGCCGGGTCACGGTGGCCTTCACCCGCCCGCGGCCATCCGCACCGCCTGCGGCCGGCGGCGGCCGCGCCTACCAGCGCGGGCAGTCCGCCACCCTGGGCACGGGGACCTTCCAGTCGGCCTCGGCCGCGGGGCTGAAGGTCGAGGTCAACGGCCTCCACCGCGACTCGTCCGGCCTGGTGGTCATGGTGTGGACGCTCCGCAACACCGGGCAGCAGAAGCAGGACTTCGGGCAGAAGCTGGAAAGGACGGCGGCGAACCACGGCAGCAACCCGCGGCCGATGCGGCTGGGCACCACGGGCGGAGCCCTCCTGTTCGACAAGGCGGCGCAGGTCCGCTACAACCCGCTGAGCGTCGAGACCGGCCCGTGCGTGTGCAGTGTCGTGGGCTTCAGCGAAGCGCGGCACATCCTCGGCCCCGGCGAGAGCGTCGTCCTCTGGGACGCCTACAAGCCGGCCCCCAACGCGGCGAACCTCGAACTGCAGGTGCCCTGGGAGAGGGGCGCCGACGGCGTGGTCCCGGGCCTCACCATCGGCTGACGCCCCCACCCCGCATGGCCGTGAGAGGCGGCACGGCCATGCGGGACGCCGTCCCCACGCCGCACCGCCGCTCACTGGTCCAGCCTTAACGGCAGCGTTGACTTCCGCATATCCGCCGCGCTATACCAATAGCAGCGATTACCGGTATTCACCGTTCCCGAAAGGCGGATGGACATGAGAGCCGTCGTCACCGACCCCGAGCACACCCCTCGCCTGCACCTGTCGGACGTCCCGCACCCGGAACCCGCCCCCGACCAGGCACTGATCAAGGTTGAGGCCGTCTCCCTGAACGCGGGCGAGACCCGCCGGGCCCTGGAGGCCACCGCCCCCTACGTCGTCGGCTGGGACTTCGCGGGCGTCGTCGAGGAACCCGCGGCGGACGGCAGCACCCCGCCCAAGGGCGCCCGCGTCTACGGCGCCATCCCGCAGCAGGGCGCGTGGGCCGAGTACGTCGCCGCCCCCGCGGCCGTCCTGGCCGAGATCCCCGACGGCGTCACGGCCGCCCAGGCCGCCGCGCTCCCGATCGCCGGGATCACCGCGCTGGTCTCCCTGGAATCGGCCGGCACGCTCCTCGGCCGCCGCGTCCTCGTCACCGGCGCGGCCGGCGGGGTCGGCCGCTACGCCTGCCAACTCGCCCACCTGGCCGGCGCGGAGGTCGTCGCCATCAGCCGCCGCCCCGACCTGCCGCGCCTGCTCCGCGAGGACGGCGTTCCCGCCACCGTCCACCCGACGATCGGCGCGGCCCGCGACGCCGGCCGCTACGACGTCATCCTGGACGGCATCGGCGGCGACTCGCTCGGCACCGCCCTGGGCGCCCTCGCCCCCGGCGGCGTCTGCGTGAGCTTCGGCAACGGCAGCGGCACCCCGGCCAGTTTCGACCCGGTCGACTTCTACAGCATCCCCGGCGCCCGCCTGCAGGGCCTGTGGCTCGGCAACCTCATGACCTCCGGCACCGGCTGCGGCCCGATCCTGACCCGCCTCGCCACCCTGGTCGCCGACGGCCGCCTGCGCGTCCCATCGACGACGTCCTGCCCTGGACGAGCATCGACGAAGCCGTCACCCGCCTGACGACGCAGACCGTCCACGGGAAACTCGTCCTGAAGATCACCTGACGGCCGCGGCCCTCAATGGTCTACCGTGATCGCGTCGCTCCGATCAGTCATGAGCACGCGACCGCGGAGGGGAGGGCCGTGAAAGTCACCCTGCTGTGGGCCATTCCCCTCGGGATTCTGCTGGTCGCGGTCACGGAGTGGGCCCTGCTGAAGAATCCGTCAGGACGGCTGGTCGGCCTCATAGTGCTGGCCGTACTGCTGGGATTCATCGGGGTGTTCCTACTGGCACCGGTCACCGTCGCGGTCGGCGCCATGGCCGACCGCTGGGGCACCGCGACGGCGATGCTCCTGGCGAGTGCCTGCCTTTCGGTGGCGGTCCTGGCGATCATCGGCTCGATCGAACGCGACAAGCCCGGATACACCTGGAAGTACGGCACGCCGACCACCGTCACCATTCCCTACAAGTGGACCTGCAAGCTGTCCGGCCAGACATGCGCGGGCTCTTGGACGGTCGACGGAAAAAGGGTGGGCGGAGGCGTCACGATGTCCAGGGCCGAGCGACGCTCCCTCCGCTCGTCGAGGGCCCTCGCCGCAGACGGCACGTACCACCTGGAAGCCCGAGTCCTTGGAAATCGCGCCACCACCACCGGTCTGCGCCCAGACCCGGCGAGTTCCGTCGCACTCGGCAAGATCCCCGCCTGGACGGGCTGGGCCGCGGGCGCGCTCGGCCTGGGCACCACCGTGTTCGCGATCGTCTTCCCTCGCCGCACGTCCAGAACCGCTCCCGAACAACGATGACCGCCGCCCCCGAACGGATCGCCCGATGCCTGCCGAACTGTGCGAACTGACCGTCCACATCGACACGGGCCGGTGGAGCGAGACCGTCCTGGACGCCGTCGATCTCGTCGTCCCGGACGGGAAGATCACCGCTCTGCTGGGCGAGTCCGGCTGCGGCAAGTCCATCGCCGCCGCCGCGCTCACCGGCTCGCTGCCCGACGCCGCCCGCGCCACGGGCCAGGTGCGCATCGACGGCGAGCCGGTGAGCGGCCGGCGCCAATGGCTGCGCCTCCGCGGCGGTACCGTCGGACTGCTGCCCCAGGCCGGTGTGACGGCCTTCTACTCCGAAGACACCGTCGGCGCGCAACTGCGCGCCCTCGAAGACCGGCATCGGCGATGGAGCGTCGACCGCGCCTGCGCGGCCGCCGGATACCCGGCCGAACTGCTCGACCTCTACCCGAACCAGCATTCGGGCGGCCAGATCCAGCGCGCCGCACTCGCCGCCGCTCTGCTGCCGCAACCCCGCATCCTCATCGCGGACGAGCCGACGGCCTCCCTCGACATGGAGACCGCCTACGGCGTATGGGTCACCCTCCGCCGCTACGCCGACGCCGGAGCCGCCGTCCTGGTGATCACCCACGACGTCCCGATGCTCACCGCGACCCGAGTGGCCGACCGCGCCGTCCTGATGCGCAGCGGAAAGATCACCGCCACCGGCGACCTGTCCGACCTGGCCGCCCTGGAGGACACCTACGCCCGAGGCTTCTTCCAACCGACCACCCCCTGACCGACACCCCCTGACCGAGGCCCCCTGGCCGAGGCTCCCTGGCCGAGGCTCCCTGGCCGAGGCTCCCTGACCGACGACCGGTGTCGGCCACCCCGGGGCCATCTGCGACCCAAACGCCGAACAGCCGTTTTCCTGAGAATTCCTGGCCGTGATCTGCGTCTCGATGCGCGCCCGCAGCACACCCGCAGGTCAGTGCATTTATGGACACAACTCCGAAAGCAGGCAGGTACTCACCCGCCCGTTTCCGCATGCGAGGCGGCCGTGATACGAACCCCGTTCGGGTTACGGTCCCGTCCAGCACATCCGAAACATTGTCGATTATGACCGAAATGAAGTCGGTTGTTCTCTTGCCGCGACCGTCCTTGTGCGCGATAACCCTGGAAGATCCGCGATTACCGTCCCATAATGAGGCCTGAATTAGGGACACGGGCGACCGCGGCGGACCGGGAAGGTGCAACGACATGGATCCCGCGCTGGCAGGACTCGCCGGCGCGGTCGCGGCGGCCCTCGTGGAGGCCATGACGACCGACTTCTGAGGCACCGCGAGGGCGCGGCTCGCCCGGATCGTCGGCCGCGGCGCGCAGGCCGCCGAGTCGGACCTGGCGCGCGAACTTGAGGAGTCGGCGGGCAGGGTCGGCCGGAGTTCCCCGCCGGAGCAGGCCGTCCTGGCCGCCGAGCAGGCGAGATGGACGGCCCTGCTGACGGCCTTCCTCGCCGAGCACATGGACGCTTCGGCCGAACTCCAGGACTTCGTCCGGCATGTCCGAGAGGCATTGCCGGACGCGGACACCGTCCACGTCGTGCAGAACATCACCACCGGCCGGAACGCCTTCATCGCGGGCCGCGACCAGCACATATCCCTGACCCTGGACTCTCCGCCCCTGGACGACGATGGGTGAGGAGCTGGAACGTCCGGCTCCCACCCAGCAGGTGTGGGCGAGACGCGACGCCTTCGTCGCGGCCAGAGACATCTACGTCACCGCGGTGCTGGGGAGCTCATCCCAGCCGTCCCATGCCTTAGGAAGTGCCTTCAGGCGTGAACGACCTCTCTTCGTCCAGTACACGAATCCGGAGATCCTGGCGTGCTACGGCATCGACGTCGGCGAAAGGCACGCGGCGCTCACGCTGACCCAGGCCTTGGACGCCACACGCCTGACCCTGCTCCTGACCGAGCGGCATCTGCTCATTCCCGCGTCCTACATCTTCGAGATTCCCTGGTACCCGATCTTCCTCGGATGCGTGGAGCCACTGGTGCGCGCGGGCGCCCTGCGCTACGTCGCTCCGGTCTCCGACCTCGCCGACTACCGGGAAATGAAGGTTGACGAATACCGCCGGGACCCTCACAACCCCTACCGCCACACCGGGTTGCGGGGAATCTGCGCCGATCCCGACTTCCTCTGGGCTCCCCGGCACGGCGGCGGGACGGCCGCCGGAATCGGCGAACTATGGCGCACGGCTCTGCGGCCCGGCGGAGAACTGCACCGCGTCGCGCGCGGGACCGCACGCAGATGGCACCGGCCGCGCGGACGGGCTGAACGGCTGCTCGCGCGGACCCCTGAACGGCTGGAAGGCCAGGCGTTCATCGCACGTTTCGTGGAACCCACGCTGCCCGTTCCACTGTCACCCGCCGAAAGCACGTCGCTCGCCTTCTTCCTTTCCCGCGCCTACCTGCGCAGCTACCTCCTCGACCTGGACGCCGCCGTCCTCGCCGACCTCCCCGCGGGCGACCTGACCTGCGGGCTCAGCCGCAGGTCGGCGGACATGAACGGCAGGCTCCCGTCGGCGCGGCGGCTCGACACGGTGCTGCACTGGCTCGGCATCGCGGATTTCGTCCACCGCGGCGCCGGATGGGACCAACTACTGCGGCTGCGGTCCCTGCCCGCGTTCGGGCTCGTCATCGACCGCGCCTACGACGAAGCGTCGCTCGACATGCTGCGGTTCGCCGTCCTCGCGGTCCGCGGATCACGCGGATTCCGGCTCGCCCGGACCTATGCCGAGGCGAAGTCGAACGTGCAGGCCGTGGCCGGCGCCATGGCCGATTTCACACTCAATGGCAGAACGACCTGGAGAGACGATCGATGATCATATCCATATACTGCTCCGGCTCCATCATGAAGGGCGCCTCGGACGAGAAGAAACTCTGCTGGTCCGACATCGAGCGGCTGGAGGTCGCCAAGGGCGCGTCCCCGCACGAGGTCGTCTTCCTGAACCCCGACGACCCCATTACCGACCCGACGAACACGCTCGGGCAGTTCGGCCGCGACATGTACCAGGTGATGGTCGCGACGGCTGTCGTCGTGGACGCCCGGGAACGGCGCGGCATCGGCATCGGCGTGGAGATGTCCGCCGCCGCCCTCCTCGGAACCCCGATCGTCGTCGTCGCCCCGCGCAATTCCAGGTACCGGGCTGATGAACTGGAGTACCGCGGCGTCCTCGTCCGCGATTACGTCCACCCGCACGTGGCCGCGCTGGCCTCCGCGGTCGTCGACGATTTCGCGGCCGCCGGGGAGATGCTCGCGGAACTGGCACCGCGGAAGGTCCGCGACGTCCACCACATGCCCCAATGGCTCGACGAGGCCATTACGGAGTACCGGGACAACGTCCTGCCCGGTGACCCGCCCATGCTGGCCGCGCTGGAGCGCCTGCACGAGCCGTCGCTCGCCAGAGGACGCTGACCATTGGACACCGAGCTGGAACGGAGCAGCGCGGAACTGGTCAAGGACGATCCCCGGCTCTATCTCGTCCACAACGATGCCCTTGAGGAACTGCTCTTCGATCGCAACCTCATGGGCACCGGCTTTCGCGCGGCCTGTCTCCGTTCCAGCCGGTGGTTCATCGCCCATCTGGGCGACGAGTACCGGCCCGACGAGACCGCCGAGCTGGTGATACTCAGCAAGGGTCTCGCCTACCGGCTCGCGGAAGCCGTCTCAGCCGAGACGAGCCACAACCTGCCCACCAACCTGATCGCCACCTCACGGACGGCGGTCGCCCATGACACCGCCCGCATCGAGGTCCCGTACTGCTGCTTCGAGGCTCCGGCGGAGACCCTGCTGATCGGGGACACCGTCGCGTCCGGCGAGACGATCATCACGGCACTGCGCCACTTCCTGGACGTCCACCCGCTCCGGCGCGTCTTCGTCATCTCCTACGCGGGCACACTCGTGGGCGCCACCAGAATCGCCGAGTTCTGCACGGATCGGGGCATCGAGGCGACGTTCCTGTTCGGCCTCGCGGCGTTCGGCCTGGGCGACAACGGATTCGACCTGTCGTTCCTGCACCCCGACACGATCACGCGGTCCCGGTACGCCGAGCGGGCCCGCGAGCAGTTCTCCGGACGTCCGGTGTCGGCGGTCGGCTGGGACTTCGGCTCCCAGGCCATGGCACCGCGCAAGTACCGGCGCCTGTCCTGGGTGGAATCGGAGGTGTGGGACCTCACCGGCGAGGACTGCTTCAGGGTCGCGGAAGCACCCGAGGACTGGTCAGATCTCGCACACGAGCGAGCCGCCTACGAGCACGCCCTTCACCATCTCCGCTTCCGAACGGACACGTGAGCACCGCACCTCATCTGAACGTCGAGCAAGCCGGGCCACTGCCCGTGATCAATTCTTACCTGCGCCTGTTGCACCGCGCCATCCGTCGCGGGTTACTTGTTCCAGTTCTTGAAGGCCCTGATGACGTCCTTGTTGCGCAGGAGCCCGAGAGTCTCGTCCCAACTCCCCCGGAGGGCTTCCGAGAGGTAGTCCAGGCTGAAGCGACCCTCCGGGCGGGCGATGATCGCCCAGGTCGCGGCGGCGGCATGCCCTTGAGTGCCCACCAGAATCCTGAGGGTGGTCGCGAGGGTGTTGTAATCCTTGCCGCGGTTGGCCGAGGTACCCCATACGGAGATGACGCTCTCGTCCCGCGCCGTTCCGACGAGCAGGCTCAGGAAAGTCATCGGGGTCTGCTTGCGGCCCACTGGCGGAACGTCGGCGAAACCGTTGCCGACGAGCCATCCGTTGGGGGCGCGCCTCGCATCGATGTCGGCCTTCAAGCGGACGTACATCTGTTCGTTACAGAATTGCGCGAGGGAATCGAGGAGGTACTCGCCCGCATCCGGGACGGCGGCCGCCACGTGATCGGCTATGACCACCTCGCCCGGATCGGAAAGATCGATCTGTTCCTTCTTGCCGAAGATCCCCATCAGCGGCCACTCCCGAGGAAAACGCCCCATGGATGAGGAGAATCGTTGTGGAGGTCGTGCGGTATCCCCATTCGACGAGGCCCCCTTGCGCTCGTGGCGGCGCATGCCGAGATCACACCGATCGCAGCATGGCAACGTTGCCACATTAACGGGTTCGTCCCCTAGGCGGCTATGGCGGCGTGTCGAAATCCGTGGAATCCCGGAGTGGACCGGATGCCGAACGAAAAGCGGTTCGACCACGGCGAAAACCATTGCGGACAAGCTGTTTCTGGAAGCTCACGGACAAGGAGCCGCCGGCGCGGGTCAGCCGTCCGGTGTGCCGCGCCGGCGCACCAGCGGGAGGTACACCTCGTCGACGATCTCGACGAGGACCTCGTCGGGCGCGGTAGGTACGCCGCGCACCACGAACTCGTTGCGGAGCAGGACGATCGCCACGGTCGCGACGCGCGGATGGAGTGCCTCCGGGGCGACCTCCCCGCGCGCCACCGCCCGTCCGAGGATGGTCAGCCAGGGCGCGGCGACGGCGTCCGCCGACTGGTCCGGTAGCTGCGCCAGCAGTTCCGATGCCCCGCCCGCCGCCGCGAGCAGATCGCGCAATATCGCGCCGAGCGGCGAACTCCAGTGGCGGTTCGCCCGGCGGAGCTGCTCGAGGACGTCGTCGCGCAGGTTGCCGGTGTCGGGCGGCTGGACGGTCCTGGCCAGCCGCCGGTAGGCGGCGATGCCGAGCGCCAGCCGGTTGGGCCAGCGGCGGTAGATCGCGTTCTTGTTGGTGCGGGCGCGCTCGGCGACCCGGTCCATGGTCAGCCCGGAGAACCCCGACTCGGTGAGCTCCGCTACGGCGGCGTCGAGGATCGCCTCCTCCAGAACGGCGCCACGGCGTCGCGTCTGCCCGTCCCCTGGTCGCTTTTCCGGATCGTCCGCCATGCCCTCATCCCCGTATCCGGTACCGCCCGTTCCTCGCCAAGGTTGGCGTCGTCGCCGTGCAGGAGGCAAGTAAGGTACGGTTCGTACCCTAAACGAAAAGAGAGGACCCCTCCATGCGCGCCAAGGGCATCACCTACGACACCGGCTTCATCCGCGACGGGCGGAACTCGCGCGAACGCTTCGACCCGGCGCTGGCCGAGCGCGAACTCCGCATCATCCGGGACGATCTGCACTGCAACGCCGTCCGCATCAGCGGCGGCGACCCCGACCGGCTGGAACTGGCCGCGACGCTGGCCGCCGACCTGGGTCTCGAGGTCTGGTTCTCGCCCTATCCGCTGGAGCTGACCTGCGAGGAGATGCTGGCGCTCTTCGCCGACTGCGCCGAACGCGCCGAGCGGCTCCGGCTGCGGGGCGCCGACGTGGTGTTCGTGACGGGCGCGGAGCTGAGCCTGATGAACAGGGGCTTCCTCCCCGGCGACTCCCTGGCCGAGCGGGTCGCACTCCTGAGTCGACCGGAGCGGCTGCGCGAGCTGATCACCCAGGCCGGCGGCCGCGTGAACGCCTTCCTCGGCGACGCCGTGAAGCTCGTCCGCGAGCGCTTCGGCGGCCGGATCACCTACGCGGCCGTCCAGCTCGACTTCGTGGACTGGACGCCCTTCGACATCATCTCCATGGACCTCTACCGCTCGGCCGACATCGCGGACCAGTTCCGCGAAGGTGTCCGGACGCTCGTCGCGCAGGGCAAGCCGGTCGCGATCACCGAGTTCGGCTCCGCCTGCTTCCGCGGGGCCGGCGACGTCGGCGCGCGGGGCCTGGAGATCGTCGAGTACGACGAGGACACCGGCGCGCCCGTCCGGCTGGACGGCGAGTACGCCCGCGACGAAGCCGGCCAGGCCGCCTACCTGAGCGAAGTGCTGGACGTCTTCGAAGCCGAAGGCGTCGACAGCGCGTTCGTGTTCATCTTCGCCCTCTACGACCACCCGCACCGCCCCGGCGGAGATCCGCGCGACGACCTGGACCTGGCGAGCTACGGCATCGTGAAGGTCCTCGAAAACGGCCACGGCACCACCTATCCCGACATGCCCTGGGAACCGAAGGCCGCTTTCACGGCCGTCGCCGACCACTACCGCTGACCTGTTGCATCGGTCTAAGGGCTGGCGGCTCTCCCGGCAGGCTGCCGCCTACGACGGGACGGGCCTCCAGTGATTCGTAAGGTCGGCCGGCTTCCGACGGGAGCAATGCTTGAGAGCTGTGGATCGGCCGGGAAGGGGTGTACCTCCCCGGTGAGGCGCTCGCCGAGATTTGGAAACCTGCGCACCACGAACCCGATCGAAAGCACCTTCGCCACAGTCAGGCACCGGACCAAGGCCACCAAGGGGCCTCCCGGCTCACGGGCCGCCGGCCTGGCCATGGCCTTCAAGCTCACCGAATCCGCTCAGACCCGCTGGCGGGCGGTGAACGCACCCCACGTGGTCGCCCTCGTCCGCGCAGGCGCAGCGTTCACACGGCAAGGATGTCTACTACATCCCCGGCGGCAAACGCGAAGAAGGCGAAACCGACCTTGACACCCTGATCAGAGGAATCGACGAAGAACTCGCCTTCGCCATCGTCCCGGCCACCGCCACGCACGTGGGCACCTTCCGGGCGCAAGCACACGGCCACGCCGTCGGCGTCACCGTGCAGATGACCTGCTACACCGCCGACCACCATGGCCAGCCGACCCCCGGCAGCGAAATCGCAGAACTCGTCTGGCTCACCTACGCCGACCGCGACCAGGTATCCCCCGTCGACCAGGTCATCTTCGACCACCTACATCAAGCCGGCCAATTCCACTGACACGAAAGACCCGATCCACAGGTATTGACTGTTCCTCCCGACGGTGCGGGTGAAGTCATTTGAGCCGTAGCAGGCATCGTTGCCGGTGACGATGGATGAAGGTTGTGTCGTGGGCAGCAAGCCAGATCTGGGCCCGCGCCGACCGCGCTTGAAAGGCGGCTCTGGTGGCGTCTTTCCTCAGCGGCGAGCGGCTCGGCGCGGGCCGGTTGGAGAGGTCGGCGCGGGCCTGCCGGCAGAGACCGGCGCGGGCCCGCCGGCAGAGACCGGCGCGGGCCTGCCGGCAGAGACCGGCGCGGGCCTGCCGGCAGAGGCCGGCGATAGTGGAGTGCAGATATACGAATCCGCGCATCCGCTCCTGCCGATTTCGCTCGGCCTACCGTCTTGGCCTGTTTCGAGTCCAGACCGTGAACACTCGGTGAGGCCGGCTGCGCAGGGCGGAGTGCGGCACGGTGGCAGACAGCGTGTATGCGCGCGCGGAGTGCGGGTTCATCGGGTGATCGGGATGGCGCCGGTCGCCGCGAGAGACAGGTCCCAGAGTCGCGCGGCGGAGTCGGGTGCGATGGCGTAGGCGCGGACGCCTTCGTCGTCCATGGGCTGCTCGGGGGTGGAGACGCGTGCGACGTCGCAGTCCTCCAGGTAGAGCCCGCCACGGCCGTTGAGGAGTGGCGAGGTGGCTGCCCAAAGGCCGGTCGCGGCGCCCTGGGAGGGGGTCTTGAAGTCGGCGCCGATCACGTTGCCGTGCTCGTCCACCCACCCGCGGTCGATCTGTTCCTGGCGAGTCATGTCCCGCTGGAGACCTGTGATGATCTTGCCGGGGTGCAGGGCGAACGCCCGGACGCCGTCGTCGCGTCCGATGGTGTCGAGGTGCACCGCGAACAGGACGTTGGCGGTCTTGGCCTGGCCGTAGGCCAGCCACTTGTCATAGCCGGTACGGAAGTGCGGGTCATGCCAGCGGATGTCGGTGAGGGCATGTCCGGCGGAGCTGTTGACGACGACGCGCGCGCCGTCCGCGGCGGCCAGAAGCGGGTAGAGCTCGGTGGTGAGTGCGAAGTGCCCGAAGTGGTTGGCGGCGAGCTGGCCTTCCCAGCCGGGCCCGACTCGCCGCTCCGGAGTGGCCATGACGCCCGCGACGGCCATCAGGATGTCGAGCCGGTCGAGCCGGTCGCTGATCTGTACGGCGGCGGCGCGCACGCTGCCGAGGTCGGCCAGGTCCATGGCGATGACGTCGCAGCCCCGAACGTCCTGGAGGACGGCGCGGGCGGTGTCGGGACGGCGCGCCGGAACGATGACGTGGGCCCCGGCGGCCGCCAGACCCCGGGTGGTCTCCAGCCCGAGTCCGGAATAACCCCCGGTCACCACGGCGGTCATGCCGGAGAGGTCCAGGCCGGCCATGACGTCGTCGACGGTGGTGGAGGCGGAGAAGGGCGACCCGAGCGGCTGCTGATCAGTGATGGTCATGCCGACGACGCTAGGAACTAGAGTGAGGTCTAGATCAAGTCCTAGGCTGGGCGGCATGGCGACTGCCGAAACCCGTGTGGAGCCGCTGAGCATCGGCGAGGTGGCGGAGCGGACCGGGCTCAGCGTGCACGCACTGCGCTTCTACGAGCGCGAGGGCTTGCTGGTCGGACCGGTTCAGCGCACCGCGGGCGGCCGGCGGCGATACACCACCGCCGATGTCGACTGGCTGCTGATCTGCGTCAAGCTGCGGGAATCCGGTATGCCGCTCGCCGACCTCAAACGGTTCGCCGAGTTGGTGCGGCATGGTCCGGGCAACGAGGCCGAGCGCCTGCAACTCCTCGACGCCCATCGGCAGCGCGTCGAGGCACAGATCCAGGCGCTGGAGGAGTGCCGTTCAGTCATCGCCTGGAAGGTCGGCGTCTACGCCGAGCACCTCGCCCGCGGCGAGGCCGGCGGCCTCTGGGATCCGACGGCCTGAGGCAAGGACGAGCATGGCCGTGTCTTGTCTCGTTTCTCCTGCTGACCTCGCCCTACGCCCTGACCCGCATCCTTTGGGACTGCCTCAAGACTGACTTAAGGCTGCCTACCTGCGAGGTAATCGCCTTGGCCGGTCGGTGCGGGCAAGAGTGGCGGCGACGCGTGTCGTGTCGCTTGTCGTTGTGACACGGCACCAGATCGGGAGGGTTCGCCATGTCCATAGCCACGTTTACGACCACGCGGGCGGTCGTGGAGGAGTTGCTGCGCCGGATCGGTGAGGGGGACCCGGAGCGCATCGCGGCGTTGTACGCCGATCATGGAGACTGGAAGCTGAGCTGGCCCGAAGCCGAGCACGGCCGTGCCGACACCCCGTGGATCCGCCATCGCTCCACCCGCGCCGATGCGGCCGCCCACTACCGAGAACTCGCCGAGCACCACGTGCCGGACCAGGTGGCCACCGAGGTCGAGCATGTCCTCGTCGACGGCGATGAGGCGGTGGTGCTCGGCGAGATCCGTCAGACTGCCCGGTCCACTGGACGTGCTTACCGGGCCCGGTTCGCGCTGCACCTCACGGTCGAACACGGCCTCATCACCCGGCACCACGTCTACGAGGACAGTCTTGCCGTCGCTCAGGCATTCGATGCCGCGCAGTCGGAGGCGCCCTCTGAATGACGAGTTGACCTTGTCCACCCACACTCGGTGCGGATGGCCACCGTCCTTGGGATGCCTGTCGGAGGCGCGCCGGACATAGTTCGTCCCAGGTGTGTTGGTGGAATCGTGGTGGGGGCGGCGCTGCGTACGGGGCCGCCCCTCCAAAGTCAAGGGCGCCTTCGGCGTCGCTTCGCGATGGGACTTCGTCCCACCCTTGACTTTGGAGCCTCTGCGGCCCCTGAGTGCAGCTTTCGTCGGGCAGGCTCCGCCTGCCCTCTGCCCGACGCGCCGCCCCCACCCCAAGAAGGAACGCACAACACACAATCCACAAGCCAACAAAACCAAGATGCCCGAAATGCGGTATATGCAAGAACCGGCCAGCGGCGATCACGAGAGTTCGAAAGAATCATGGTCGATATTCGATTCTGAAGAGCGGTTTGATGTCCGGACGGGTATCATGGATGCATGAGCTTGATTGCGGGCGATCTTGACGCCGCGTCCACCGCTGAATTGGTGCACGCGGTATCGGCGATCGCCGCCGCACTCGCCTCCCGCACCGCCCCCGACTCCCCAACCGCCTGCCTGGAGCTGGCCGAGGAACTCGCCGCCGACACTGATCTGCTGGAAGCTGCGCTGGCCGGTTTCGTCGGTGTGGTGGACGGGGCCCGTGAGGTGCAGCGGTGGGGATTTCCCTCCACTCGCTCCTGGCTGCGGTCCCGTATGGGCATGCGCGAATCCCGCGCCAAAGAGCGGTTGACCCTGGCGCGGCAGCGGCACCGTCTGACGGAGGTCACCGAGCGGTGGACCGCCGGTGAACTGTCGACCGGGTACGCCGCGACGATCGCCGAGGCCACCGCCCGCCTGGACGATGATGACTGCGCCACTGCCGAGACCACCCTGCTCGGCATGGTCGACCAGGGCTTCTCGGCCGGGAAGGTCGCCTCGTTCGGTAAGCGGATCCGTGACGTCATCGCCGAACGCGACGGGCGCGAACAAGCCCCCGAGGACGTGAAGCGGGGGTATGAGCGGTCCTGGATCGACTCGACCCGGTCGTTGGACGGTGGCCGCTACATCAAGGGCTGGCTCAACGCCGAGGACGCCGCGATCTGGGACGGCACCCTCGCACCGCTGGCCAAGCCCGCCGGGACCGACGACCGGCGCGACCTTTCGGAGCGAACCGCGGCCGCACTTACCGGTGTGCTGGCGGGTGGACACAGGGCCACCAAGGTCACCGTCATCTGCGACCTGGACACCCTCACCGGCGGAACCACCCCGGCCAGACTCACCGACGGCACCCCGATCCCAGCGGCCCAGGCCCGGCGCATCGCTCTGAGCGCCGGGGTGTCACCGCTGCTGCTCGGCGCCGGGAACACCCCGCTGTACCTGGGCCATCGGGTCAGGTTCGCCACCGTCCCGCAGCGCCAAGTCCTGGAAACGCTCTACGACACCTGCGCGGTGCAGGGCTGCGAGGTCCCCGGGACACTGTGCGAGGTCGACCACGTCCACGGCTGGGCCCTCGGCAACAGCCCCACCGACATCGACAAACTCGCACTCACCTGCGGCTGGCACAACCGCTACAAACACACCCACCCCGACCGACTCCACATCACCAAAGCGCAGGACGGCCGCTACACCTACCGGCTCCACCCACCCGACACCGTCCCCCTCCACCAGCGAAGACACCCACCACCCACATGGGCCGAGGCCGCATGAGCCGTCATGACCGGCAGGTCCAGGCCCACCGTTGGCTTCTTCGCCAATGGAGGCGTTCGGCCTGCCGTTAGTCCACGGGTGCCGGGGTCGCCTCCGACTTCGTGCTCATAGCGTGCGTTCCGCCCTCGCGGAACGCGGAACGCACGGAATGGCCGCTCTGCTACTGAGTCGCTGGCTGGGACATGCACCGCCCAGCAGCGATCACCAGTGGGGGTGGATCTGGTCCGCCACTGGGAGTTCCGCGCCGCACTCAGGGCAGGTCGCCGTACCGAACAGGTACGTCAGCCGCACCGCCACCTCCTCCTGGCCATGGGTGCGGGCAGTGGTGTGCAGGCGGTCCGCCAAGCGGCTCATGGCCTTCGGGTCCGCAGGGCGCAGCGGAAGCTTGGGAACATCCGCGTCCGTGGCGTAGTCGCCGACACAGGAGAAGTGACCGTCATCGCCGAAGGCGACGAACATCTCGACACTGCATTGCGGACATTCGATCTCGTACTCATCATTGTTGAGACCTTCGAGCCGATGCCCCCAGACGCGGACGCCCTCGAAGGCCAGCACGGACTGCAGAAGGTACACGTACGTATTGCGGTCGGACGCCGCAGGCAGCATGCGGATGGCGATGCGGCCGAGGGCATCGATGTCCGCCGCATGGCGTGCGCGGACGTCGACGGAGTTGTACGGCTGGGCTTCACCGGCCACGATGGCGCCGGCCAGCAAGACCGCCATGACGGCGTCATCGTCTCCCGTCTCCTGGTCGGACGCGATGGCCGCGAGGCGCGGCAGGGCCGCAAAGCTAGCGGAATAGACGGTTCCCTGGTGGCACAGCGCCGACCACAGTTCGTTCCACGCCTGATCATCTCGTCCGGCCGCAACCCGATCGAGGAGCCCGGGAATGTTCTCGGCGGAACCGTAGGCGTGCGAGAGTCGCGACCAATCCGTCATCCCGCGAGTAAATCAAAACGCTCCCCGTCAACCGCCTGATTCAGCGACGGGCGAGCGGACGGTACGGTTTCTCAGTTGTTCAGCAGATGCCAGGCGGTCAGGGCAAGCCGGGCCCGGGTCAGACCAGCAGGGGTGGTCAGGTCGGTGGACAAGGCTCTAGCGACCTGATCGAGGCGACGGGCGACGCTGCTGTGGTGCCGATGCAGGACGTCGGCGGCGCGCCGCAGCGAGCCAGTGGTGCAGTACGCGTCCAAGGTCTCTACGTCCTCGGCCGACAGGCAGGCGATCGCGGCGACATCGGCGTTGTCGCGCATGGCGTCCACGGGGATCTGGGCGAGCAGCGCCATCGCACCCAGGTCATCGTGGTGGACGACCGGACGCCGTGGTGTCGTGAAGCGAAGGGCGGTGCGGGCCTCGCGCCAAGACCGGTCGGGGCTCCCGCCGGAGCCGATGCCCGCGCACACGTCCGCCGGAAAGCCTGACGGGTCGATGGTGGCGGCCATGATGACGCCCACGCCGTCCAGCGGTGCCGACTTGACCGGACGGGACGGGCACACCAACCCGGCGACCTTGTCGAGGGGCAGCGCAGACCGAACAGCGGCGACACACAGCGGCGAGATGACCATTGACGATCAGACGGCCATGCCGGCACAGGGACGGCGCGCGTTCCTGGCCGCTCTCGACGAGGCCGTGCGCAGGCGCGGCGGGATGGCGTGCGGCATCGTCCAGCGCAGCGGCACCCCCGTCCTGTACGTGATCAACACCCACGCACCCGGCAGGTCCGCCGAGGTCGGCGCCGACTACATCGGCGGCGCCTGGATGTTCACCTGGGCCGGTACCGGCGCCACCATCAGCGCGGCCGAAGCCCCGACCACCGCCGCCGACGCGATCGCCCGAGCGGTCGGAGCTCATCCGTGACCACGACCGCCGAGGCCCGCACCTAGGCCCTGTTTAGGAAGTCTCGTCCCTGGTCGGCATGTCGTGTCTGGAGATGGGTGAGGTCTCCGGTAGATGGATCAACGACCAAGAAGACCATCTGCACGGAGACCTCGGTGGCCAGGGTATCGATTGGAGCGCGTAAGGATCTGACCGACCGGCAGTGGCGGGTGCTGGAGCCGTTGCTTCCCCGGCCCAATCGGCTGGGGAGGCCTCGCGAGTGGTCGCGTCGGCGGTTGGTGGACGGTGTTCAGACCGTGAAGCAGCTCGGTGAAGTCGTGTCCAGCAAGAGCTGTTCGCACCGGAATAAGTCGCAGGAACGGAATAGACGCAGCGACGCACGGCATATGGTGAGCCGCCGCTTATTTGGCGGAACGGCCGATACATACCGAGAGCCTACTTTTCCATGTACCCGTTATTTGGAGTGACCGGAGTCGGCCAGTGTCGACCGGGGTTCCACGGGTAACGCCTCAACGAACATCCGCTACCAATTGAGGATGGGCATTGGACTGAGCGTCACCATCAACGAAACCCCCGACGGGCGCCGCATCGTCCACTACAACGGACAGTCCTACGAGTTGACGCCGTCCTCCGGTGAGGTGATCTGCCCGGCGAGCGATGGGACCGCGCTCCACCACAGCCGGAACTGCACGCACATGGTCGGATACGAGGACGGCTGGGAGGTCCACCCCGACCCGGACGGGGATCTGTGGCTGCGCCTTCTGCAGGCCGGGCCGGTGGACGACGTGCGGAGACGGCATGCCTTCGCGGCGGATGCCGGGCTGCGGAACGGGGCCGGCCACCCGGTGTCCAAGGTGTGCCAGTCGTGCACACTCGTCCCCCTCGCCGCGTTCAGCGGCATCACCACACCCGTCAAGCCGCTGTCGGAAGCGCTCTCCGAGTTCGACCGAAGCGCCCGCGCGAGTCGGATCGCGGAGGCGGATGCGCAGATCGCACAAGTGGTGAGCGACTTTCCGTTGGACGCCTGGCCGGCCATGCCGTTGGAGCGATACGCGCTGGGAACAGACGTCTACCAGGATTCCTTCTGTCACCGCATGGAGTTCGGAACGCCCGCCCTCGCGAGCATGAGAGGAGGAAGCGCAGGCAAACATCTCGTCTTCCGACGGAAGAAGGAGGGCGTGTGGCGATTTCCCTCCGAGTACGCCGACGAGCGGCAGGCCTGGGAGAGTGTGCGAGCAGGCTTCGTCGAGGCATTCGAGAGCGTCCAGGCGGGACGGCTCGCCGACGTCGACACCATCGACTCGATCCGTCCGGCGCCCGCCCTGACCGCCAAGGCGCTTTCCTGCTACTTCCCCAAGGCGCTCGTCCCGGTCAGGAGCCGGGACCACGTGCGCGCGTTCATCTTTCATCTGTCCGGAGAGACGGCACAACTCGACGCGTTCGCGGCACATGAGCGCCTCAAGCAGATCGTCGACGGCGACGGGCGCTTCTCCGGTTGGCACCCGTACGAGATCGGCACGTTCCTCTACGAGTGGGCCGACCCGCGTCCGCCCACCACGACGATCCTCAAGGTCGCACCCGGCGAGAACGCCAAGTACTGGGACGACTGCCTCACGGGCGGCTACATCTGCATCGGCTGGGAAGAGGTCGGAGACCTTACCGAGTACGGCTCGGAGGAGGAATTCCGAGCCGCGTTCGAAGAGGCGTACTCCGCCGAGTACAGGGGCAACAGGAGCAAGATCTCGGCGAAGGCGAACGAGGTGTGGCGGCTCTACCAGCTCAAGCCTGGTGATCTGGTGGTGGCCAACAAGGGCACCAAGGAGGTACTCGGCGTCGGGACGGTGACCCAGGAGGGCTACAAGTGGCGTGACGACCGCACGGCTTTCCAGCACACGGTTTCCGTCGACTGGGACACCGATTACGCGCAGACTTTGGCCCGGCCACAGAAGTCGTGGGGTACGGTCACCGTCGCAAGGGTCTCGGCCGAGCTGTGGAAGTCTCTCCGCAAGACGGGGACGCCCGGGCAGCTCAAAAGCGAGGTCGCCCCCGCGGACCCGTTCTTCACCCAGCTCGCGGAGCTTCTCGGGCGTAAGAGGCAGGTGGTCCTGTACGGGCCGCGGGGACCGGGAAGACGTACACGAGCCTGCGCTTCGCCCTCTGGTGGCTGGTGACGAAGGTTCCGGGGACGGGTGTGGACCCGCTCGCCCCCTACGGCACCGCCGAGTTCCGGCGCGCACTGGACGCTCTCCGCGAGGCCGGGTACCTGACGCAGGTGACGTTCCATCCCGCGTACGGCTACGAGGACTTCATCGAGGGGTTCCGTCCGGACGAGGGCGGGCGGGGCGGGCTGCGGCTCGTGCTGCGGGACGGAGTTTTCAAGCGGGTCTGCGAGGCGGCCTCGGCCAATCCCGAACGGCCGTACCTGCTGCTGATCGATGAGATCAACCGGGGCGACATCCCGAAGATCCTCGGAGAGCTGATCACGCTGCTGGAGCCGGACAAGCGCGGCATGCACATCACGCTGCCGAGCGGGCGGCGGTTCGCCGTCCCGTCCAACGTCCACGTCCTGGGGACGATGAACACCGCGGACCGCAGCATCCGGCTGCTGGACTCCGCACTGCGGCGCCGGTTCGCCTTCCATGAGCTGCTGCCCGACACCGAGGCCCTCGACGGGCAGAAGGTCGGAGACGTGGATCTGGGCCTGCTGCTGCGGGAACTCAACCGGCGGGTCGTCAAGGAGCTGGGACGGGAGCGGCAGATCGGGCACTCGTTCTTCATGCCGGGCGGGGAGCCGGTCGACAGCGAGGCCGACCTGGCCGCCATCGTCCGCACCGAGGTGCTGCCGCTGCTCCAGGAGTACGCCTACGACGACTACTCGATGCTGTCCCGCTTCCTCGGCCAGGAGATCGTGGACGTGCAGGCCCACACCGTCGCGGGGCTCAGCGACGAACGGCTCGTCGAGGCACTGTCCTCCGAACTCCAGGCGAACGCGGGCGCCTGATGGAGCCCATCGTCGTCAAGGAGTACGAGAAGCGGAGGGTGCCGGGGCTCGAACCGTCCGCGGCCGACATCGCCGTCACCCGGTCGGATGCACTGTCGAAGCGGCTGACTCTGCGATGGCTCAGGGACGGGTGGCTCGAGATCGAGGCCGGGTCGCACGTGGGCGTGGTCGACCTCGACCGTGCATCCGTCCGCGTCGTGCCGAAGCTCGCCGGATCCGAACTCGGCGTGCTGGAGATGCTCGACTATGCGGCCGGGTTGCAGTCCCTGCGTGAACTGCCGCTGCTGCGGCGGCTGGGGGACGGGTTGGATCTGCGAGACCTCGTGTGCCTGCTGCTGACGCGGGAGTGCGACCGGCTGCTCCGGCACGGGCTGCGGCGCGAGTACGTGCGGCGCGAGGACGCGCTTCCGGTCGTCCGGGGAAGGCTGCTGGTAGAGCAGCAGGTCACGCGACGGTTCGGGATGCTCGACCGGCTGGAGTGCCGGTACGACGAACGCAGCGCCGACATCCTCGACAACCGGCTCTGCGGTGCGGCGCTCCAGCTCGCGGCCCGGACGGCGAAGGACCCGGACGTGCGCGCTGCGGCGCGGCGGCTCGCGGCCGACTTCTCCAGCGTGTGCTCGTCCGGCGCGTTCGATGTGCGCGCGGCCGTGGAGCGCCTCACCTACCACCGGGCCAACGAGCACTACCGCGACGCGCACCGGTGGGCCCGGATGCTGCTGGAGGGCTCGTCCTTCACCGATCGGCACACCGCCCACGGCCGGACGACGCACGCCTTCATGATCGACATGAACGCGCTGTTCGAGAAGTTCGTGACCAGGCTGCTGCGGGACGCCTTCGGCGGATCCGATGTCGTCGTGCGGGCACAGGAGAGCTTGGCCGGGGCGATCAGGGGCGGGGGAAGCGGGGCTTACACCGAGATTCGGCCGGACGTCCAACTCGTCCAAGGGCATGGGCGGAACGCCCGGCGCTGTTCCGTCGATGCCAAGTACAAGCTCTATGCGGACAAGAACGTCGCGGCGTCCGATCTGTACCAGAGCTTCGTGTACGCGCAGGCGGCCGGCGGCTCGGAAGGCGTCCCGGTCGCCTTCATCGTGTACGCCAGCGACCGCGATGTCCCGTCAAGGACGGTCACCCTCCATCGTGGGGACGGGAACGCGGCCGCGGGGGTGACGTACGTGGCGGTCAACATTCCGCGTGTGCTGAGGTCCGTCGACGATCGGGAGGCGCTACTCGCCGAACTGCGCCGACTGATGACGCCGTAGCTCCGTTCTGGGGTGGCGTGCGCGCTGTTCAGCGGTGTTGCGTCATATGTGCGAGCCGCCCCTCCTTGGGTGAAGAGGCGGCTCGCGCGCGTCAGGGGACGATGGTCACGGTCAGGGCGCCCACGCGGTAGGTGCCCGGCTGGGGGCGGACGGTCTCGGCGATGGCGTGGCAGACGGCGTCCGGAAGGGTGATCTCGAGGGCATGCTCGGCCTCGTTGTGCGTCACGGACTGGCCCGGGAGCAGCGCGACGGGGCGGCCGGGGCCGCGCAGGATCAGCGGGGCGCCGTGCGGGACGCGCGCCGGCAGGACGCGGGTGAACTGCGGGACGTGCCGCGCGCCGATCTCCAGCGTCACGCCGTCGGACGTGTCGGCGTCGAGCTGCTGGAAGTACAGGTAGCCGGTGCCGGATCCGTCGCGCCGGGAGCCGTCCCGGACGGCGTCCGCGGCTCCGGGATCGTCCGCGAGGGACGTACGGTCGAGGTCCGTCATGAGCAGCGGGAGGTGCGGCGCCATCGCGTCCATGAGACCCGCGACGTGCCACGACTGTGCGGCGTGGAGTTCGTCGGTCGTGATGCCGACGAACTGGAGGAAGGCGACCTCGCCGAGGGGCGTACCGGCGCGGCCGAGTTCCGGGTCGAGGACGAACGCGCCCGCGCGGAGCGCCGAGCCGGGCCGCTCCGGGTCGAGCGGATCGGGGAACTCGATGTAGTGGCCCGGCTGGAAGTCGTTGCCGCTCTTCGACACGTACGACGCCAGCTTCTCCAGGAGGGCCATCGCCCAGTTCGGCGCGGCCGTGTCGTGCGGAAGGCGCGGCACGCGCAGCGTGAACTCGTAGCCGCGCTCCTCGAACGGCGCGGTGAGCGCGTAGCCGATGAGATGCCAGTGGGGCACCGGGTCCGTGCGCGGATAGACGGCGATCGTGTTGGTGACGAACTGCCCCATCGGCATCGGCCCCATCGGCCGGTACGGCATCGGCGCGTCCCATTCGAGGCGCTCGGCGTCCCCGTACCGCTCCTTGAGCACGCCGTCGATCGCATTCCAGCCGTCGAGGTTCAGCATCCTGCTCCCTTTGGACGATCACATGTCCAGGTACAGACGCAGGAAGGCTGATCCAGGTTCAGTCGTCGTCGTCCGCATCCGGGGGCGCGAGCTTGGCCGCGATCGCGTAGTCGATCTGTACGTCGCGGTAGGTGACGTGTTCGTCCACCTCGTCCGGGAGGTTCGTGCGGGCGCTGCCGGACGACGATTCGGCGGAGGCGTCGCCGGTGAACTCGACCGAGCTCTCCGGGGCGACCTCGAAGCGCAGCTCATCGGCTTGGATGCGGGCCGTGAAGAGGATGTCGGCCGTCCGCCGGACCTCGGCGTCCGGACGCTCGTCGCCGCTCATGGTCACGACCGCCCGGACCCGGAGACCAGCCGGAGCAGCGCCCGGCCCAGATCGCGCACGGACTCCTCAGCCTCGTGCAGCGCCTGCTCCATGGACGCCGGGCCAGCAGACCCGCCGCCGTCCTCAGAGGCGCCGCCGGAGTCGTTCTTCGCGGGGGCGCCCTCGGGTTCCTCGGGTTCCTTGTCCTTGTCCTCGGGTCCCTTGTCCTCGGGTCCCTTGTCCTCGGGTCCCTTGTCCTTGTCCTTGGGTTCCCTGTCCTCGCCCTTGTCCTCGTCGGCCTCCTCTGTTTTCTCAGAGGACGCCTGGGGCTCGTCTTCTTCTGGCCGGGCATCGGCGGTGCCGGGGGCGTCCGTACCGCCGGGGGCCGCCGTACTCGCCGCCGCACCAGCCGTTTCCGCAGCCTGTTCGGTGGTCTCGCCGGCGTCCTTGACCGCGCCGCCGGCGGCCGAGCCCGCATCTCCAACCGCGCTGCCCGCACCCTTACCGACATTCTGCGCGGCGTCACCGGCCCCCGAACCGGCTTCCTTGGCGGCGTCACCCGCGCCCGAACCGACATCCTTGGCAGCTTCTCCCGCGCCCGAACCGACATCTTGGACGGCGCCACCCGTGCCTTGACCGACGTCCTGCACGGCACCGCCCGCACCCGAACCGACGTCCTGAACCGCGCCTCCGGCGCCCTTGCCAACGTCCTGGACGGCGCCTCCGGCTCCCTTGCCGACATCCTGCACGGCACCGCCCGCACCCTTGCCCACGTCTTCCACAGCACCGCCCGCGCCCCTACCAACTTCTTGGACGGCACCTCCGGCGCCCTTACCGACGTCCTGCACGGCACCGCCCGCGCCCCTGCCCACTTCGCCTACGGCGGTACCGGCACCGGAGCCGATGTCGCGCGCCGCCGCCTCCACGCCGCGTCCGATGTGCTGGAGGATCTCCGGGTTGCGGTCGAGCGTGGTCAGCACCCGGTCGACGATGACGGCCACGTTGTCCAGCCGGACGTCCAGCTCCGCCTGCGCCTTGACCCCCTTGATCTCCAGCTTGACCCGTCCGAGGAAGACATCCGCGCCGACATTCAGCCTGAGCAGGTCCAGGACCTGGGCGACGAGCGAGACGTGCGCCTCGAGGTTCTCCACCTCAAGGGAGATCTCCTCCACTTCGAGCTGGGGGACGTTGAGGTAGACGTCCGGGCCCTCGCTCCGCTGTAGTTCCCGCGTGGGCTCCTGCTTGCCAGACGCACCGGTGTCCATCGCTCCCCCCGAGCCTCGGACGGTCTCTGCCTCCGTGTCACGACCCGCTACCCGACGCCTATCAGCGAAAACGTCGGGTCTCCGTCAGGCACTGGCACTCCCGACCTTCTCCTTCTCGCGGGTCTCTTGCTCCTCCTTGCCCTGAGCCTCCTGCTCCTCCTCGCTCTTGCCCTCGGCCTCCTGCTGTTCGTCCTTACCCTGGGCGTCTTCCTGCTCGTCCTTGCCCTGGGCCTCCTGCTCGCCCTCGCCCTGGGCCTTCTGCTCGTCCTTGCCCTGACCTTCCTGTTCTTCCTTGGCCTCCTGCTCCTCCTTAAGCGCGTCCTCGTGGGTCTTGACCACCTCGCCGTCGCGGATCTCACCGCGCCAGCCCTCGATCTCGTCCTGCCTCAGGAGGGCCTGGGTCATCATGTGGCGTTTGATGTGCTTGAAGTCCAGGCGGAGCCGGCGTCCCTGGGCCCGCCACAGGTTCGCGGTCTTCTCGAAGAAGCCATCCGGGTGGTACTCGGCGACCAGCAGGATGCGCGTCATGTTCGGGGTCAGCTCATGGAACGTCACGGCTCCGTCGACGTAGCCCTTGGCTCCCTTGGACTTCCAGACGATCCGCTCGTCCGGCACCTGCTCGATGATCGTCGATTCCCAGCTGCGGTGGGAGAGGAAGATCTGCGCCCGCCAGTTGATCTTCTCGTCCGACTCCTGCTCGACGCTCTCCACCTTCTTCGTGATGCTCGGGTAGTCGGCGAACTGCGTCCACTGGTTGTAAGCGACACGGAGCGGCAGTCCGACATCGAACTCTTCGAGGATGTTGACGACCTTGGGGCCGCCCTTACCTCCGCCCTTGCCGTCCTGGCCCCCGCCGTCCTTGCCGCCCTTTCCGCCACCGAAGGGCAGGGCGTTCTTCACCTTCTCCTTCGCGCCGGTCATGCCCGCGCTCATGCCCGCCTTGAGCGGGGACTCCCCCTCGGCGATCTTCTTCGCGCCCGCGGCGGCCATCTTCGTGCCGGTGTCCGCGCCTTCCGTGGCATCGGTCACCCGCTTGGTCACGTCCTGGATCTTGCCGCTGGCCCCCGTGATCGTGCGCACCATGAGCGCCTGGAGGAGCTCCCGGCCGGCTTCCTTGAGCTGCTCAACGGGTAGCTCCTTGCTCTGGTCTCCGCCAGTGTCCGCCATGGTCATCACTTCGCTCGGTTGACGATGCCTCGTACACCTCGGGCCATAGCCCCAGAAATCGGCACGAAACGACCGTCACCCGCCGCTGACCAGCAAAAAGAAAAGATCTACCCGCCATTGCCGACGCTCACCGCGCGCCCGCAGCACGGAGCAGCCGCCCCTCATACACCGAACGGCCCCGCTCACACGCAGTGGGCGAGGCCGTAGCGGCCGTCAGTCGAAGAGGTCTTCGACCTTGTGGACGAGTCCAGCACGCCGGAGCCAACCTTCGAGCCGATCGGTGTCCCTACAGCTCGAAACAAGCTGACGTGCCTCGTCCGAGACAGCGATCCCCCGAGCCTCCAACACCGCTAGCAAACCCTCGGCGTAGCCCTTTGCAAAGCCCTCGGCGTAGCCCTTTGCAAAGCCCTCGGCGTAGCCCTTTGCAAAGCCCTCGGCATAGCCCTTTGCAAAGCCTTCGGCGCGGTGTTTCTTGGCGAAGTCGGACTTCCACTCGTAGCCCGCGAGGTTCATCACACACCTTCTCCCGGCGGGCGCAGACCCAGCCCGGTGTCAGTCCAGAAGATCCTCAGCCCGCTCGACGACACCGGCACGCTTGAGCCACCGCTCGAGCTGATCGGAATCGCTGCAGTTCGTGACACGCTCGCGCACCGCATTCGGAACCACGATCCCACGGCCCTCCAACACCAGCAGCAGTGCCTTGGCCTCACCCTTGGCCTCGCCCTTGGCCTCACCCTCGGCAAGGCCCTCGGCGCGGTGGGTCTTGGCGAAGTCGGACTTCCACTCGTAACCGGCGGTCTTCACGATCTCCTCCAGGAGCTTGCGGGCGGCTTCGGAGAACTGTTGGGCCAGGTAATCATCGTACAGACGACCGTGGTCGTGGTTCTTGGCTGTGACGGCGGCGAGGGCGGCGGCCACGCTGGTGAGGACGGCTTCGGCGTCCGGGCCGTCGGCGTGTGCGGGGGCGCTGTAGACGGCCAGTTCGGGCAGCGCGCTGGCCTGGTCGGGGTCGGTGACGGGGGGCAGCATGCCGGGGTGGACGGTCAGCGGCCGGAGCACCCATTCGGGATGCCCCATGTCGATCGGCTCGGCGCAGCGCTGCGCGACCGCCGCATTGGGGCAGAAGACCAGCAGGGTCGCTCCGCACTTGTGGCGGTGCCGGAGCAGCGCCGTGTAGGCGGGCCAGCTGAAAGCCTTGTCCTCATCGAACTTGAGCTGGGACTCGACGATGATCCCGTGGCTGGGCTTCTTCGGGTCGTCGAGGACGACGGTGGCGTCACACCGCAGCTCGGCCGGGTTCAGGCCGGCGAAGGACTCCGACGACAGGGTGGCGGCGCCGTAGGGCATGTCCAGCCCGAAGACGGTCTGCAGGATCACCGGCGCGAGCACCGGTCTCTCACGGACCAGCTCCAGTGGCATCTCGTGATCGGTTGACGGCATGGCATGCAAACTAACGGTATGCGGATGCTCGCGGAGCGTTAAAGGCGCCCGCAGGCGTGCCATTTGACGACTTGGCCCGGGTGGACTATTTCCCCTGGTCACACGGGGTGATCCGAGGTGTCGGCTTTGCCCGTTGACTGGGGATAGGTGGGACCAGGAGGACGAGCGTCTCGCGAAGGCAGAGTGCGGTCCACGCCGGGTCAGATCTCCAGGGCGCCTCGGGGGTGGCCGTGCTGTCGGCCGCAGGCGGTGAGGGCGAGGACGCCATGGCCCTGGACGCGGGTCTGCGGGCCCAGCTCTTCCGGGTTCACCGACAGCTGCGCGGCGATCGTGGTGGCGTCGGCGGTTTCGAGGTCTTCGGGAAGGTCGTCGTCCCCGAACTCTTCAAGGTCGGGGAGGTGGTGGCCTTCTTCGGCGGCCAGGGAACCCATCTGCTCCTCGGGTTCCTCGGAGTCGTAGTAGCGGACGATCTCCCCCTTCTCGGCGATGCACCAGGACGTCCATCCGTCGCCGCCGCTCACGCCATACCAGTGGACGGTGCCGAAGCGGTCGCTCAGGCTCCTGCAGCGGCTGAGGACGATGTCGCGGAATGCTTCCTCGTCGTCCTCGTCGTCCTCCAGGCCGCGGATTCGATGGGCATCGTCGGAGTGGTGGCCGAACACCAGCGTCCAGTCGTCGAAGGCCGGGGGGACGTACACGCGGGAGCAGCCGCCGTGGTCGGTGTCCCACTCGTGGGTGTCGCTGTTCCACGCCGACTGGCCGAGCCGCATCGTCACCGGTTCAGGGTCGCTGAGGCCGAACGCCTCCAGGACGGCCTGCTGGTCGGTCGTCGGGACGGCGTACCAGGCGCCGCAGAGATGCATGGGTTCCGGTGTCTCGGTCGCGAGCTTGACGCGGATCAGGCGCCGGACAAGGGCCTGGTCGCGGTCGTCCATGGCGGACGGCCCGGCGATCGCGGCGATCGCCTGGAGGGCGGGCATGCGGCGGCGACCGGCGGTACTGGAGCGACGGACTTCGCGAAGCAGAGGCACAGTTCCAGGCCCGATCCCCTGGAGAGCCCAGATGACGCGCTGCCGGACGTCGGCGTCGGGGTCGTCCAGGAGGGCGACCAGGTCGGGAGCATAGGGAAGCGCGGCCTCTCCCTTGAGCTGCAGCGTGTAGGCGACGTCGGCGCGGACGACCGGGCTCGGGTGCCGCAGGCCGGGGACGAGCACCGACAGGTCGTCGAGTTTCAGGCCGCAGAGCGCCCAGCCGCAGCGGCGGGCGACCTCGGCGGTGGGGGCCGTCGCGATCGCTTCGAGCAGCGGGTCCAGGGAAGGGCGCCCCAGGCGGCGCAGCACGATGGCGCTGGTGCTCCACTCGACCGGTGAGTCCTCGTCGCAGAGGAGGTCCAGGACGGGGCGCACGGCCGGAGCTCCGAGCTGGACCAGGGCATCGATCGCCGCCTTGGGGTCCGGTCCGGCCAGTTGCTCTATAAGGGCCTTTGTCTCCACGGGCAAAATGATTGCATCACCCAGTGACTTTCAGGATTCCGTGGGCGCCGGATTCGCCGTGTCTCATGTCGTGGTCGACGAACAGGTAATGGCCCGCCTCGGGGACGACGGTCTCGACGAAACCGCCCTGGCCCGGGGCCAGATCGAGGATCTGCGCGCCGCCCGGCTCGTCCTTGCGCAGCAGGTAGCCGCCCTCCTTGTAGACGGTGTCGAACTGCGCGCCGACGATGTGGAACGCCGTACTGGACGAGGGGCCCGCGTCCACCACCCACACCCGGACGCGGTCGCCGGTGCGGGCGGTCAGCGGCGCGTGGTCGTAACCGGCGGCGGTGCCGTTGAACATCCACGCGTCCGGACGGCCGTCGCGCATCTTGGCCACCTGCGTCTCCGAGCCGGGCTGGCCGAGGTACAGCTCGCCCTGGACGAGGGCGTACTCACGGTCCACCTTCGGCAGGCCGGGCGGGTCGATGATGACCGCGCCGTACATGCCGTTGGCGATGTGCTGCAGCATCGGCATGGTCGAGCAGTGATACAGCCACGCCCCCGCATGCCGGGCGGTGAACCGGTAGGTCAGCCGCTCCCCCGGCCCGATCGTGCGCATCGGCACATCCGGCGCCAGGCTCCCGGCATGGAAATCGATCCCGTGCCCCATGCTCGTGTCGTTGACCAGCGTGATCACGAACACGTCCCCGACCCGGCCCCGCAGCACCGGCCCCGGCACGCTTCCACCGAAGGTCCACATCGTCTGCCGAACCCCGGGCGCCACCTCCAACACCCGGTCAGAGGCACGCAACTCCACTCGATGCTCCTTGGCGCCGGGCGCGGGCTTGAGGGAGGCGTCATAGGGCTTCCAGCCCTCCGACGGAGCCGCCGCCAGATCAAG
The DNA here is from genome assembly GCF_900188445.1 of Actinomadura meyerae. Taxonomy (GTDB): domain Bacteria; phylum Actinomycetota; class Actinomycetes; order Streptosporangiales; family Streptosporangiaceae; genus Spirillospora; species Spirillospora meyerae. Next base: position 80,410 of record NZ_FZOR01000029.1, on the reverse strand, counting down.
CTGGCCGGTCCCCATCGACTCATGGCCGGGTGAGGGTGCGTGCGCCGTGTGCGCGCCGGCCGTCTTGATCTGCATCGTCATCCCCGCGGCACGATGGCCCGCAACCGTGCACCAACCGTCGATCGACGCCTTCAGCGGGGGCAGGGTCAGCGTCGCCGACTCACCTTGATCAAGCATCGGCGTCGCCTGACCAGACGCAAGACGCAGGTCATGCTGCATCGCGTCCTTGTTGGTGACCCGCAACGTCAACCGCGTCCCGGGCGCTGCCTCGATCGTCCCCGGACGGATCCGCATGTTCGCCAGTTCCACGTCCACCACCCGCGTCCCCGACGCCGCCAACGTCTGAGGGGACGAATCGGCGCCGCCAGCCGCGACCCCAACAGCCAAGGCCGACAGGACGATCCCAGCCGTAATGCCCGCGACGACCGGTGAGGGCCGGTGCGAGCGGAGGATCGTCGCGACCGCCAAGAGGACGAACGCGGCGAGCGCCGCGAGGACGAGAATCCATCCGGCGCGTTCCGCCCAACCGGGTACCGGGAGGACGAGCAGCGGCACCGCCAGGTTGATCGCCGCCACGCGGACGATCCAAAAGCGCTCGATCAGCGCGGCGTTCGCCTTCAGCGCCGCCGGTCCCCCGCCCAGGACGACCGGGAGCAGGAACGTCAGCGCGCCCAGAAGCGTCTGCCCCACGAAGCCGACCAGCACCGGCGGAAGCAATCCCGAGAGACTCTGCCGGGACGCGTCGGCGAGCAGGGTCACGGCGAACCACAGCGTTCCGGCGGCGAGCATCCAGGACGCGGGCGTGTGCGGGCGCCGCTGCACCAGGGTCCGGACGAACGGGACGAGGGCCAGCGCGGCGGCGCCCGCGTAGACCACGAGTCCGGCGACGACGGCCCATCGCAGTTCGGCGAGCAGGCCGCCGACCGCGATCGCCAGACCCGGCACGGCGACGCGCAGCGACCATCGGGCGATGCGGCCCGTGCCGTCCACCATCCGGGTGCGCAGGACGGTCGGCCACAGTGTGAACAGCGTGCCGAGCACCGCGAGCCCGACCCAGCCGAGGATGTTGACGTGGGCGTGCGCGTCCCGCATCGGCCCGTTCCACTGCGCCGGGACGCGTCCGGACGCCATCAGCCCGCCCAGCGTCCCGCCCGCGATCAGGGCCGCGCCGGCCCACAGGTACCAGCCGACGACGTGCGCGAACCGTCCGCCCAGGGCGCTCCGGCCGCGCAGAGCCAGGACGGTGATGTGCGCGGCGACGACGCCCACGACCGCCGCGGCGCCGCCGACGGCCATCCAGGGGAAGCCCCGAGAGACTCCGCACAGAACCGCGGCGATCCCGGCGTTCAGCGTCGCCAGCCGCGTGACCGGCCACCAGCCGGGCGGTGCCGGGACGCGCAGCAGCGCCGACGCGAAGTGCTCCGTCCACGTCACGATGGCGTTGGTGACCGCGCCCAGCAGGAACAGGTGGATCAGGAGCCAGCGCGGCGCGGGCAGTTCGTGCCGGACGAGCGCGGCGACCACGGTCAAGGCCAGCCAGACCAGCACGACGCCGTTGGCGGCGGCGTGCCAGGCCGCGCGCGGGCGGTGCGGCGGCGGGGGCGGTGGGCCCACCTTCGGGCGGATGCCGATGGACGTCATGACCGTTCCCTTTCGACCGGCTCCGAGACGGTTCCGCCGACCGGCGGCGACGCGGCTCCGTCGACCGGCCGCGAGGGGGCTCCGTCGACCAGCCGCGAGGCGGCTCTGTCGACCAGCCGCGAGGCGGCCGCCGCGCAGGCGGCGAAGAGCAGCAGCGACACCTCGCCCAGCACGCCGCCCAGCGTCCGCGCCGCCGGCGAGCCCGTCAGGTCGCCGCCGACGCGGAGCAGGAGCGACGCGTGCAGCAGCACCAGCGGCGCGTACAGGACGGGGTGGTACGGCAGCCGGATCCGCAGTACCGCGGGCAGGATCACGGGTGCGTGCCCGAACACCATCGACATCACGAAGCCGAGGAACACCGCGTGCAGGGCGGCGTCGTAGGCGCCGCCGGAGGGGCGTCCGGCGGCGAGCCAGATGGTTCCGGCCGCGGCGAGCCAGGCGTATCCGGCGAGGAGGCAGGCGGCGGCGAAGCGGGGCAGGCCGGTCCCGCGGACGGTGCGGCGCGCGATGTCGTGGACGGCGAGCCAGCCCGCGAGGGCGGCCATGCCGAGGCCGGTGAGGCGCCAGCCCGGTCCGGCCCACCACACCGAGACGGCCGCGCCCGCGCCGATCAGCGCGGCGGTGCCGAGGAGGCCGTCGGAGGCGCGGCGGCCGAGGAACGCGACGCGGGCGAGTTCGAGGCGCTCGCCCGCGATGGTGAGGACGAGGAACGCGGCGAGCCACGGGACGATGTCGCCGACGCCCCGGCCGCCGATCCACAGCAGCCCGGCGATGTACCAGGCGGCGGCGCCCGCGGTCTGGACGGCGAGGTCGCGGCCGGTCCGGCGGCCGAGGACGGCGATGTAGACCGCGACGAGCCAGCCGCCGGCGGCGGTGAGGAGCACCCGTCCGGGGGCGGTGAACCCGGCGGCGGTGGTGAGGGCGCCGAGGCCGGCGAGAGCGGGTGAGGCGTAGGCCCAGGGGCGTCCGAGGGCGACGGAGCGCTCCAGGGAGATCAGCGTGCCGAGGAAGCCGAGCGCCATCAGCGGGCCGTGCTGCTGCGCGAACGACGCGCGCGGCAGCGGAACGGCGACGTCCAGCAGGTTGAGAGCGCCCCACAGCCCGGCGAGGAGGGAGAGCAGCGCGCCGGCGAGCAGCGGCAGCCGGCGCGCCGCGAGGCGGGGTGCGGCCCGGGGGCTTCGGCCGCGGACCCCGGCGCTCTGATTCTCCATGGCAGCTATTATAAATACAAGCAGCGTTGTGAAAAATACGCCGGCATCGAGGAGTGCGCATGACCACATCCACCGCGAGCCCGCAGCAGGAGACGGTGCGGGCCGTCCTGGACCACCACGAGCGGCTCGGCCGGACGCTGGCCGACCGCACGCTCACCATCGCCCGCGCCGTCGACCAGCTCGCCGCCCCCTACGAGCGGCGCGACGCGCTGGTCACGTTCCTGAAGGAGGAGATCGTCCCGCACGCCGAGGCCGAGGAGGCGACGCTCTACAAGGCCGCGGAGGACCTGCCGGAAGCCCGGCTGCTGCTGCGGGCCATGCTGCGCGAGCACGCCGTCCTGCGGGAGCGGGTGGCGGAGCTGGAGGCGGCCCGGACGCCCGCCGAGGCCGTCGCCGCCGCGGCGGCCGTCAACGCCCTGTTCCAGTCGCATCTGGAGAAGGAGAACGACCTCGTCCTGCCCGCGCTCGTGGACGCCGGCGTGCAGCTCGACGCGCTGCTCGACGGCATGCACGACATCCTCGGCAAGGGGCGGCCGTCCCACGGCGGCGACCACCACTGCACCTGCGGCGGCCATGACGACCCCGGCACGCCGGGCGCGACCGCCGAGGTGACCGACGGGGAGCTGGACGTGCGGACGCTCGTCCCCGCGCAGCGCCACCAGCAGATCTTCGCCGCGTTCGACGCGCTCACCGCCGGGACGGCGTTCGTCCTCGTCAACGACCACGACCCGAAGCCGCTGTACTACCAGTTCGCCGCCGAGCACCCCGGCGACTTCACCTGGGACTACGAGGAGTCGGGACCCGAGGTGTGGAGGGTCCGCATCGGACGTCCCTGACCCCGGGCACGGGCACGCCTGACGGCCGCGGCGCGGCGGCCGTCAGGCGTTCGGCGTCTCCGCGGACCCGTCAGGACGGGTCGTAGGACAGGTTCGGGGCGAGCCAGCGCTCGACCTCGGCGACCGGGAGGCCGCAGCGGGCGGCGTAGTCCTCGATCTGGTCCCGGCCGATCCGGCCGACGGTGAAGTACCGCGAGTCCGGGTGCGCGAAGATCAGGCCGCTGACGCTGGCGGCGGGCGCCATCGCGTAGGACTCGGTGAGCTTCATGCCGAGGCGGCCGGCGTCCAGCAGGTCGAACAGCTGCTGCTTCAGGCTGTGGTCGGGGCTCGCCGGGTAGCCGAGCGCGGGGCGGATGCCGCGGAACCGCTCGGCGTGCAGGTCGGCGAGGGCGGGCTCGGCGCCGGGCTCGAACCAGGCGCGGCGCGCCTCCAGGTGGACGTACTCGGCGAACGCCTCGGCGAGCCGGTCGGCGAGGGCCTTGACCATGATGGCCTTGTAGTCGTCGTTCCGCTCCTCGTACTTCGCGGCGAGGTCCTCGGCGCCGAGGATCGTCACGGCGAAGCCGCCGAGGTGGTCGCCGGCCGGGGCGATGTAGTCGGCGAGGCACCGGTTGGGGCGGCCCTCCGGCTTGGACGTCTGCTGCCGCAGCATCGGGAACCGCGGGCCGCCCTCCAGGACGATGTCGTCGCCCTCGGAGTGCGCCGGCCAGAACCCGTAGGCGCCGGACGCCTCGAACGCGCCGGTCGCGACGATCTGGTCGAGGAGCTGGTTGCCCTCGTCGAACAGCTCCCGCGCGACGGGCTGGTCGAGGATCGCCGGGTACTTGCCCTTCAGCTCCCAGGCCAGGAAGAAGAACTGCCAGTCGATCATGTCGCGGATCTCGGCGATGTCGGGCCGCACGATCCGCACCCCGGTGAAGTCCGGCGTCGGGAGGTCGGAGAAGTCGACCTTCTCCCGGTTCTCCCGGGCCTGCTCGATGGTGAGCATCGGCCGGCGCTGCTTGCTCTCGTGCTGCTCGCGCAGCCGCGCCTGCTCCTCGCGGTTCGCGGCGTCGAGCGCGGCGGCGCGGTCGTCGTCGAGGAGGTCGGAGACGACCCCGACGACGCGGGAGGCGTCCAGCACGTGCACGGTCGTCGCGCCGTAGGCGGGCGCGATCTTCACGGCGGTGTGCTGCCGGGACGTGGTGGCGCCGCCGATCAGCAGCGGCAGCCGCATGCCGCGCCGCTCCATCTCGGCGGCGACGGAGACCATCTCGTCCAGCGACGGGGTGATCAGCCCGGACAGCCCGATCGCGTCGGCGTTCTCGGCGATCGCGGTGTCGAGGATCTGCGCGGCCGGGACCATCACGCCGAGGTCGACGACGTCGTAGTTGTTGCAGCCGAGCACGACGCCGACGATGTTCTTGCCGATGTCGTGCACGTCGCCCTTCACCGTCGCGAGGACGATCTTGCCCTGGCCGCGGTCCTGCTGGACGCGGCCCGCGGCGAGCGCCTCCTCCTTCTCCTTCTCCATGAAGGGCTCCAGGTAGGCGACGGAGCGCTTCATCGCGCGGGCGCTCTTCACCACCTGCGGCAGGAACATCTTCCCGGACCCGAACAGGTCGCCGACGATCTTCATGCCGTCCATCAGCGGGCCCTCGATGACGTCGAGCGGGCGGGCGGCCTGCCGCCGGGCCTCCTCGGTGTCCTCCTCGATGAAGTCGACGATGCCGTGCACGAGGGCGTGCGAGAGGCGCTCGGCGACCGGGGCGTCCCGCCAGGAGAGGTCGACCTCGCGGACCGTGCCCTTGCCCTTGACGGTCTCGGCGAACGACACGAGCCGGTCGGTGGCGTCGGGACGGCGGTCGAACAGCACGTCCTCGACCAGTTCCAGCAGGTCGGCGGGGATGTCCTCGTAGACGGCGAGCTGCCCGGCGTTCACGATGCCCATGTCGAGCCCGGCCCGCACGGCGTGCAGCAGGAACGCCGAGTGCATCGCCTCGCGGACGACCTCGTTGCCGCGGAACGAGAACGACAGGTTCGAGATGCCGCCGCTGGTGCGGGCACCGGGGCAGCGCTCCTTGATGCGGGGCAGCGCGTCGATGAACGCCTTCGCGTACCCGTTGTGCTCCTCGATGCCGGTCGCGACGGCGAGGACGTTCGGGTCGAAGATGATGTCCTCGGCGGGGAACCCGACCTTCTGCGTGAGCAGGTCGTAGGCGCGCGCGCAGATCTCGACCTTGCGGTCGGCGGTGTCGGCCTGGCCGGCCTCGTCGAACGCCATGACGACGACGCCCGCGCCGAAGTCGCGGATGCGGCGGGCCTGCGCGAGGAACGGCTCCTCGCCCTCCTTCAGGGAGATCGAGTTGACGACGCCCTTGCCCTGGACGGTCTTGAGCCCGGCCTCCAGCACGCTCCACCGCGAGCTGTCCACCATGATCGGGATGCGGGCCACCTCGGGCTCGGTCGCGATCAGGTTGAGGAACGTCGTCATCTCCCGCTCGCTGTCGAGCAGGTCGGCGTCCATGTTCACGTCGAGGAGGTTCGCGCCGCCGCGGACCTGCTCCAGCGCCACGTCGACGGCGGCCTGGTGGTCGCCCGCCTCGATGAGCTTGCGGAACCGCTTGGAGCCGGTGACGTTCGTCCGCTCGCCGATCATGATGAAGCCGGTGTCGGCGCCGATCTCGAACGGCTCCAGGCCGCTGAACCGGCTGGCGCGGGCCGGCTTCGCCACCTCGCGGGGGCGCAGGCCGCGCACCGCCTCGGCGATCCGCGCGATGTGCGCGGGGCCCGTCCCGCAGCAGCCGCCGACCAGGTTGACCAGGCCGGACTCGGCGAAGTCGCGCAGCAGGGCGCCGGTCTCCTCGGGCGTCTGGTCGTAGCCGCCGAACGCGTTCGGCAGGCCCGCGTTCGGGTGGCTGGCGACGTAGGTGCCGGCGATCCGCGCGAGCTCCTCCACGTGCGGGCGCATCTCCGCGGCGCCGAGCGAGCAGTTCACCCCGACGGCGAGCGGCTCGGCGTGCTCGATCGACCGCCAGAACGCCTCGACGGTCTGCCCGGACAGCGTCCGGCCGCTCAGGTCGACGATCGTCACCGAGATCCACAGCGGCAGCTCGGGGGCGACCTCGCGGGCCGCCGCGATCGCCGCCTTCGCGTTCAGCGTGTCGAAGATCGTCTCGATCAGCAGCAGGTCGGCGCCGCCCTCGGCGAGCCCGGCGATCTGGTGCGCGTAGGCGTCCTTGACCTGGTCGAAGGTGACGGTGCGGTAGGACGGGTCCTCGACGCGGGGCGACAGCGACAGGGTCACGTTGAGCGGGCCGACCGACCCGGCGACGAACCGGCCGCCGAACTCGTCGGCCGCCTGCCGCGCGAGCCGGGCGCCCTGCACGTTCATCTCGTGCACGAGCGGGCCCTCCAGGCCGTAGTCGGCCTGGGCGATGTTCGTCGCGGTGAACGTGTTGGTCGTGGTGATGTCGGCGCCGGCCTCCAGGTACTGCCGGTGGACGTCCAGCACCACGTCCGGCCTGGTCAGGTTGAGCAGGTCCGGGTCGCCGGTGACGTCCTTCGGGTGGTCGCCGCCGATGCGGTCGCCGCGGTAGTCCTCGGGCTTCAGCCCCGCGCCCTGGAGCATCGTGCCCCACGCGCCGTCGAGCACCGCGATCCGCTCGTCCAGAAGCTCGCGCAGGTTCGTGTGGGTCATATTTTTTCGAGCACCTCCCAGTTCACGTGGGAGGCGCCCTTGCTGAAGTCGGTGTCCTGGGCCCGAGCGTGGCGGGCTGACGCCCGTTGCAGCGCCTCTCGGACCCGTCCCCGAGGTTACCTTCCCGAGATCCGGTGTGTCAGTCGCGTCCCACGATGCGGGCACCATGAGGTGATGCGCGCGCGACCGATCTCACCGTCACGGGTGGTCACCGAACTCTCCGAGCGGATCGCCGCCGCCGGGCGCGGTTCGTGGCTCCGCGTGGCGGTGGACGGCGCGCCACCTGCGGCTCCGTGGGATCTCGCGGACGCGCTCGCCGCCCCGCTGCGCGCCCTCGGCCGGGACGTGGTCCGGGTGTCGGCGCGCGACTTCCTGCGCCCCGCGTCGCTGCGCTACGAGTCCGGACGGGATGACCCGGACGCCTTCTACGACGCGTGGCTCGACGTGAACGGCCTGGTGCGGGAGGTGCTCGCGCCGCTGGAGCCCGGCGGGACGGGACGGGTCCTGCCGAGCCTGTGGGACGCCGAGCGCGACCGGGCGACCCGGGCCCGGTACGTGGCCGTCCAGCCCGGCGGGGTGTGCCTGCTGGACGGATCGCTGCTGCTCGGACGGGGGTTGCCGATCGAGCTGACGGTCCATCTGGCGCTGTCGGCCGGGGCCCTCGCGCGCCGCACGCCGGATGACCGGATGTGGACGCTGCCCGCCTTCGCGCGCTACGACTCCGAGGTGGACCCGGTCCGCACCGCCGACGTCGTCCTGAAGGTCGACGACCCCGAGCACCCGGCGCTGATCACGGCCGCGTGAGCACAGTCGGGGCCGCTCAGGGGCGCCATTCCTCCTGGTAGGCGGGGTGCGTCGCGTACGGGAGGGCCAGCAGGCGCAGCACCGATTCGCGGACGGCCTGCGCCGCCTCCAACTCCGGGGTGCTGTGGCCCTGCCCGAGGATCCAGGCGTTCTTCTCGTAGTCGTCGACGATCCGGCGCCTGGCGGCGACCTCGGCGAGCGTCCGGGCCGGGTCGTGCCGGGCGATGTGCTCGGCGTAGGCGTCGTTCTCCGCCTTGGCCACGAAGTCGGCTTTCGCGGTGAACTCGGTCTTGGCCGCGAACTCGGCTTTCGCGGCCGGTTCAGCGGTGGGAGCGGGTTCGTCCGTGTCGATGCCGACCGTCCCGGAGGGGGCGGCCTTCCAGGGGGCGGACGCGCAGTCGCGCGCGATCTGCTCGTCGCGGGCCAGCCGGGCGCGGAGGAACTCCACCAGGTCCATGGGGCCATCCTGCCCCCTGCGGGAGCGGGACGGCCCCATGGGAGTTCCGGCGAGCGCGATCAGGCGGCGCAGTTGCCGCTGACCGGCTTGCCGGCGAACCGGTCGGACAGGAACGCCATCGCGTCGGGCTCGCTCCACAGCATGCCGGTCGCGTGCTCGGCGAACGTGTAGGTCTTCCAGGTCAGGTTCGCGCCCTTGGCGCACCACGCCTTGTGCAGGGTGTCGGCCTGCGCGAACGGGATGATCTCGTCGAAGACGGCCTGCGTCTGGAGCACCGGGAACGACGGGGCGGTGGAGCCGAGCTTGTTGGCGTCCAGCCGCTGCCGCCACTCGGGGGTGTTCAGCGGGTCGCTGGTGGTGTAGTCGCTGATCTTCTTGAACAGCGTCCCGGTGAGGGTGCTGATGCCGTCGACGCTGACCAGGCAGAGGCTCTCGGCCTTCTTCAGCAGCGCGCGGCCGGCGTCGTTGAGGTACTTCTCCAGGTCCAGTTCGGGGTAGGCGGTGTCGTAGCCGACCGCCGCCATGAACATCAGGCCGACGAACGGGGAGCCGTCCAGGCTCTTGGCGACCGCGAGCAGGTCGGCGGGGACGCCGCCCGCGAAGGCGCCCTTGATGTCGAGCTCGGGGGCGTAGGAGGCGGCCAGTTCCGCGGCCCAGCCGGAGGACGTCCCGCCCTGCGAGTAGCCCCAGAGGCCGATTGGGGAGCCACCGAGGCCGGCTTCGGGGAGGCGCTGCGCGGCGCGTGCCATGTTCAGCACGGCCTTGCCCTGCGAGCCGCCCACCTCGTAGGTGTGCTGGCCGGGCGTGCCGAGGCCCTCCATGTCGGTGACGGCGACGGCCCAGCCGCGGCTGAGGGCGTCCGCGACGAAGAACATCTCGTAGTCCGTGCCCTGGGTGAGGGTGTAGGACGGGGCGCACGCGTCGCCGAGGCCGCGCGTCCCGACGGCGTAGGAGACGAGCGGGCGCTTGCCCGGGCCCGTCCACGCCTTGGTCGGGACGATGACCATGCCGGACACGGCGGTCGGCTGGCCCTGCGCGGTCTCGGACCGGTACAGGACCTGCCAGGACTTGACGCCGGCGTAGGGGGAGTGGCTGATCGGGTCCATGCTGAACACGGCCGATCGCGACCTGATGATGTCACCGGGAGCGCCCGCCGGGAGCGGTGCGGGCGGCGTGTAGAACGGATCCTCGGCCGGGGGCTTGCTGTCCTGCGGCGCGGCCGCGGCGGTGCCCTGCAGGGCGCTCGCCGCCAGGGCGAGGCCGACGCAGGACGCCGCCAGGGTGCGCAGCACGCGGCGGACGGTGATGGACATGGCGGGTAACCCTTCGTCTTGCTGCCGCCGGCATGACGGCCACCCGAAGGTAACGTAATTGGACACTTACTCCAATGGAGCTCGGAACACATCGGCGCGGGTGGTTTTGTCGTGCGACGACAAAAGCCTCGGCGACAAGCGGCGACCAGAGGCGAGGGTCAGTCCCGCAGCGGGGCGTGGACCGTCCGCCCCTTCCAGGCGCCGCCCCGTCCGGCCCGGTGGCGGCGCGCGGAGTCGACCGTCATGGCGGCGTACATCAGCGCGACGAGCGGCAGCCCGAGGGCGCGCAGCGGCGACAGGCCGTAGAAGCGGAGCATCGGCGCGTAGGTGAGGGCCATGAGCATCCAGGCGAGGGCGCCCGCGACCAGTGCGGTGCGGCCGCCCGCGAGCCCGGTGGCCGCGGTGAGGGTCGCGGCGGGCGGGACGGCGTAGAGGAGCAGCAGGCCGAGGACGGTGCCCGCCAGCAGCGCGGGCGAGTAGCGCAGCTGGTGGTAGGCGCTGCGGGCGATCATCATCCACAGGTCGGCGAGGCGCGGGTAGGGGCGGCGGCTGACCACGTCCCGGCCCAGGTCGAGGCGGCAGCGCCCGCCGGCCCGCTTGATGAGGCGCCCCATCGCGACGTCGTCGATCAGCGCGCCGCGGATCGCCGCGACGCCGCCCGCCCGCTCCAGGACGGCGCGCCGGACGAGCATGCAGCCGCCGGCCGCCGCGGCGGTGCGCGCCTTGTCCCGCGTGACCCGCCGGAACGGGTAGAGCTGCGCGAAGAAGTACACGAACGCTGGCACGATCACCCGCTCCCAGCGGGTGCGGACGCTCAGCGTCGCCATCTGGGAGACGAGGTCGCGCCGCTCCGCCACCGCCGCGCGCACGAGGCGCCGGACCGTGCCGGGCGCGTAGGCGATGTCGGCGTCGGTGAAGAGGAGGAACTCGGGCTCCCCGGCGGCGCGGACGCCCTCCGCCATGGCCCACACCTTCCCCGCCCACCCCTCGGGACGCTCCCGCGCGGAGACGACCCGCGCGCCGAGGCGGGCCGCGGTCCCGGCGGTGCCGTCGCTGCTCCCGTCGTCGACGACGACCACGCGGAACGTGCCCGGATAGTCCTGGGCGAGGAGCGAGGGCAGCGTGTCCGGCAGGATCGCCGCCTCGTCGCGGGCCGGGACGACCGCCGCGACCTCCGGCCACTCGGGCGGGTCGGGGGCGTCCGGCAGGCCGGGGCCGGTGCGCCAGAAGGCGCCGTGGCCGAACGCCAGGTACAGCCATCCGGCCAGTGCCGCCACCGCCGCCGCGTCCACGATCACCATTCTCCGGAGCGTGTCACCGGGCGGGGGCGCCGTCCACCAGGCGCGGCGGCGCTAGAGTCACGCGGGTGGACGATGTCCTCTGGAAGGCGCTCTGGAAGGCGGCCGGCAAGCTGCGGGGCTCGGTCGACGCGGCGCAGTACAAGGACTTCGTTCTCGGGCTGGTGTTCCTCAAGTACGTGTCCGACGCGTCCGGCGACGGGTCGTTCACCGTCCCGGACGGGGCGCGCTGGGCCGACCTCACCCGCGAGCGCTTGGAGTCCGGGGAGCCCGGCGGGCTGGGCGCGAGGATCGATGCGGCCATGGACGCGGTCATGCGGGCCAATCCGGCGCTCGACGGCGCGCTTCCGAAGATCTTCACCGGCGTCGACCCGCGGCGGCTCGGCGAACTCGTCGCGGTGATCGGGGACGTCCGGTTCGGCGGCCGTTCCGGGCATGACGTCCCGGCCCGGGACGTGCTGGGCGAGGTCTACGAGTACTTCCTGGAGAAGTTCGCCCGCGCCGAGGGCAAGCGCGGCGGCGAGTTCTACACGCCGCCCTGCGTGGTGCGGCTGCTCGTCGAGATCCTGGAGCCGTTCAAGGGACGCGTGTACGACCCGTGCTGCGGTTCGGGCGGCATGTTCGTCCAGGCGGAGAAGTTCGTCCTCAGCCACCGGGGGCGGCTGGACGACATCGCGGTCCACGGGCAGGAGGCCAACGAGCGGACGTGGCGGCTGGCCAAGATGAACCTCGCCGTGCACGGGATCTCCGGCGACATCCGCCGCGCCGACACCTTCCACGAGGACGCCCACCCCGGGCTGCGCGCCGACCACGTGCTGGCCAACCCGCCGTTCAACATGTCGGACTGGTACCGCGACCCCGGCGACCCGCGCTGGAAGTACGGCGTCCCGCCCTCCGGCAACGCCAACTTCGCCTGGATCCAGCACATCGTCTCCAAGCTCGGGCCGGGCGGCCGGGCGGGCGTGGTGATGGCGAACGGCTCGATGTCGTCCCGGCAGGCGGGCGAGGGCGGAATCCGCGCGGCGCTGGTGGAGGCGGGCCTGGTGTCGTGCGTCGTCGCGCTGCCGGACCGGCTCTTCCGCAGCACCCCGATCCCCGCCTGCCTGTGGTTCCTCGACCGGACCCCGCAGGACCGCGTCCTGTTCGTCGACGCCCGGCAGATGGGGACGATGGTCGACCGCACCGAGCGCGTCCTCACCGGCGACGACATCGCCCGGATCGCCGGCGCGTACCGCTCCTGGCGCCGCGGCGCGCACACGGACGTCCCCGGTTTCTCCCATTCGGCCGGCCTGGACGAGATCAGGTCCCATGACCACGTCCTCACGCCCGGCCGGTACGTCGGCGCCGCCCGTGCCGCGTCCGGTGGGGAGCCGGCGGACGGCGAGGTCGAGCGCCTCACCGGCGAACTGCTCGCGCTGCTGGACGAGTCGGCGCGCCTCGACCGGGCCGTCCGCGCGGAACTGGGGCGCCTGGATGGCTGACGTGGCGCCCGGCGAGATCACGTGCGGCGAGATCACGTGCGGCGAGGTGGCGCTCGGCGAGATCGTCACCTTCACCAACGGCAGGTCGCGCCCTCCCGAAGGCTCCGCCTACCGCACCTACGGGGCCAACGGCGTCATCGGCACGTCCGGTGAGTCCAACGCCGCCCCGCACACGACCGTCGTCGGGCGGGTCGGCTCGTACTGCGGCGCCGTCCACTACAGCCCCGAACCGTGCTGGGTCACCGACAACGCCATCATCGCCGCGCCGAAGGACGGGGTGAACCCCCGCTACGTCTACTACCTGCTGAAACGGCTCGGGCTGAACCGGTACCGCATCGGCTCGGGGCAGCCGCTCCTCACCCACGGGATCCTGAGGCGGCTCACGACCGGGCGGCTGACCAGGGAACGGCAGGACGCGGCGGCGTCCGTCCTCGGCGCCCTGGACGACAAGATCGCGGTCAACGAGCGCATCGCGGCCTGCGCCGACGAGCTCGTCCGCGCCCGCTACGCGGCGTGCCGCGCCGGGGGCTCGGTGCGCATCGGCGACCTCGGAGACCTGGTCAGGGTGAACGTCCCGCCCGCCCGGATCGGCGGCGCCGAGAACTACATCGCGCTGGAGCACATGCCGAAGCGCCGCATGTGGCTCTCGGCATGGTCGGACGCGTCCGGCGTCACCAGCACCAAGCTGCGCTTCGCGTCCGGCGACATCCTGTTCGGCAAGCTGCGGCCGTACTTCCACAAGGCCGGGCTCGCGTTCGTGGACGGCGTCGCCTCGACCGACATCCTCGTCGTCCGCCCGAAGGAGCCCGGCCACCGGGGCTGGCTGCTCGCGGCGCTGGCGAGCGACGAGGTGGTCGCGCACGCCTCCGCCGTCGGCGACGGCACCCGGATGCCGCGCGCCCGCTGGGCCGACATCGCCGCGTTCGAGATCCCGTGGCCGGGCGACGCGCGGGCCCGCGAGTTCCAGGAGTTCGTGGCCCCGCTGGCCGCCCGCGTGCGGGCCGCCGCCGCCGAGAGCACCGCCCTCGCCGCGCTCCGCGACGCCCTCCTCCCCCGCCTGATCCCGTGACGTCCCGCCGGAACCGCGCGATGATCTACGGGTGGAGTATCTGCTGAGCAACCGGCAGGTCGAGGCCGGGGACCGGTTCGCCGCCATCTCGGAGCTGTTCGACCCGTGGACGTTCCGGCACCTGGACGGCGTCGGGGTCGCCGAGGGCCGGCGGTGCTGGGAGGTCGGCGCGGGCTGGCCGTCCGTCCCCGCCTGGCTGGCCGGACGTGTCGGCGGTAGCGGGCACGTCCTCGCCACCGACATCGACGTCTCGTGGCTGCGGGACGGGACATGGCCGACGGGCGCGCCGGTGGAGGTCCGGCAGCACGACATCGTGCGCGACGCGCCGCCGGAGGGGCCGTTCGACCTGGTCCACGCGCGGCTGGTCCTGGTGCACCTCGCCGACCGGGACACGGCGCTCCGCACGATGGTCGAGAGCCTGCGCCCCGGCGGGGTGCTGCTCCTGGAGGACGCCGACCCGGCGCTCCAGCCGCTCGCCTGCCCCGACGAGCGCGGGCCGGACGAGCGCCTCGCCAACGGCGTCCGGCGCGGTTTCCGCAGGCTGCTCGCCGAGCGCGGCGCCGACCTCGCCTACGGCCGCACGCTCCCCCGCGTCCTGCGCGACGCGGGCCTCGCCGACGTCCGCGCGGAGGCGTTCTTCCCGATCGCCTCGCCCGCCTGCGGGGTGCTGGAGACCGCGACGATCCTCCAGTTGAGGGACCGGCTCATCGCCGGCGGCCACGCAACCGGCGAGGAGATCCGGCAGGTCCTCGCGGCGATCGCCGAGGGCCGCCTCGACCTCACCACGGCACCCCTGATCTCCGCCTGGGGACGGGTCCCCGGCAAGTGACCGGCGGCCCATGATCAGCAAGCCCGTGATCAGCGGGCCCATGATCAGCGGGGGCGGCGCGCAGCCACCGGGGAACGTCTCCGCTGGGTGCGGCAAGGGGGTTGCGTGCGCGCAAGCGTGCGTGACTGGGGCGCGCGGCCTGCGTCAGGCTGGGCGCTGTACCACCCTCACGGTCCCACTCCCACTTCCACGTCCGACCTCGACTTGGTCTGAGAACTCATGTTCGCTTACAGCCCGACACGGAGACGTGAAGCTTACGCCGCCATGAACGCATCTGACGCGTGCTCGGGGGGCCTCCTGCCGGCCCCCGCGCCATCGCTGGAACTCGGGATCCCGTCCGCCTGGCACAACGGCAAGGCGTCGTCGGGGCGGCTCATCGGCGAGATCGACCTCGCGGCGACGCCGCCCGCCGTGCGGCTCGCGCGGTCCTACGTCCGCGAGCTCGTCGGGCAGCACTTCGGCGCCGACCGGTCCGAGCTCGGCGACCTCGAACTGCTGACCAGCGAGGCCGTGACCGGCTCGGTGCTGCACGGCCGGCCCCGGCGGGACGGGACGATCACCCTGTCGGTGCTGCACCTCGACCGGTACGTCCGGGTCGAGGTCACCGGCGGCGGGCCGGCGCCCGGGAGTGCGGAGGACGAGCACCTGCCGCTGCGCGGGCGCGGGCTCGCAGTGCTCAAGGCGCTCGCGACCGACTTCGGCGCCCACCGGGGCCGCAACGGGACGTACACGTTCTGGTTCGGGGTGGGCGTACGGGACGAGTGGCGGCTGCCGTGACCGCGCCGGCGCGGACCGTCCAGGCGGGCGGGGGCCTCCTGGGCGCCGACGGGTGACATGGCGCCCGCGCTGCTCGCCGCCGGAGGCCCGCCCCGGGAGGCAGGTGCTTCGCTAGGATCGAGGCGTCGACAACTGCCACCGCGAGGGCGAGCGATGACAGCGGACGGTGCGCCGAAGTCCCTCTCCGACATCACCCGCGACATGGGCCTGAACATGTCCGACGTGGCGGCCTTCTCCGGCCTGGACGAGAGCACGATCTTCCGGCTGTGGGACAACACCGGATGGCTGGACCGGATCAGCGGCCGGTCCCTGCAGAGCCTGATGTCGTCCGTCCCGGGAATCGCCGAGTACTCGATGGCGCACGCCGTCCGCAAGAGGCGGGACGGGCTCGTCGGCGAGCTGCACGGCGAAGGGCTCACGGTCGACGTCGACGCCCTGGAGCGGTCGCCTCTCGCGCAGCAGCACCTGCTGAACGCGCTGGAGGCCGCGCTGCACATCATGCGCGGGCAGGCGACGCAGAAGACGTCGTCCTTCATCGCCCGCTTCTGGGGTCAGGAGCAGGACCGCGCGCTCGAGGCCATCTACTCGCGGGACCGCGGCCTGCTGGTCGACCCGCAGAAACTGTTCGACGCGTCCGTGGACCTGGCCCCGCGCCTGAACCGCAAGACGTACTCGTTCCATTCGATCCTGGCGCTGAACATCCTCACGCACCAGGTCAGCAAGGTGACCGGGAAGCTGGAGGCCGACCTCGGCTTCGAGGTCCCCGGGCGCCAGGCCGCGTTCATGATGCGCGGCGTCGTCATGGGCTCCCTCATCGGCTCGAACGACTTCGAGCTCGCCGAGCGGTACCGGCGGGAGCTCGACGCGACGCCCGTGTACGCGGCACTGGAGGAATGGGCGTTCCCGACCTACACCAGAGACGGCCGGATCAGCAGCGACTTCACCTTGCCGAGCTCCCTGTCGCTGCGCAACACGGCCACCGAGGTGCTGCGCGAGATAGCGGTCTACAACGACGCCTACCTGTACTACCTGGCGTCCACGTACATCCCGCTGGCGTTGAAGCGCGACCCCGCGTTCGGCGGCAAGCTCGCCGAGCTCATCCAGGCGCTGGAACTGCGCGGGGCCGACTGCCGGGACAGAACGACCAGGAAGACCTGCAACACGCTGGTGCGGCGACTCAAGGGACTCGCCTGAACCGGACGTGACACGAACGCACGACGAAATGGGGAGCCGGTGGAGGACTCGGCGCAGGCCATCGCGAATCTGACGCGCGCGCGGTGGGAGGCCAACGCGCAGTACTGGGTAAAGGTCATCAGGGAGGGCCGCGACCGGTACCGGACGGAGCTGACCGACGCCGCCGTCCTCGACGCCGTCGGGCCGTGCGCGGGCCTGCGGATCCTGGACGCGGGGTGCGGCGAGGGCTACCTGTCGCGCACGCTCGCGTCGATGGGCGCCGAGGTGACCGGGGTGGACGCCGCGCAGGGCCTCATCGACGCGGCGGCGTCCCACCCGTCCCCCGGCGCGACGTTCACCCGGGCGGGCGTCGAGGACCTCCCCATGGCGGACGGCGAGTACGACCTCGTCGTGTGCAACCACCTGTTCAGCCACCTGCACGACCCGGCGCCCGCGATCGGGGAGTTCGCGCGGGTGCTGAAGAGCGGCGGGCGGCTGGTCCTGCTGACGCTGCATCCCTGCTTCTACGTGGAGAACTCCGAGCAGGGCGCGATGAACAGCGTCCCGGCGACGCAGTACTTCGCGTCCCGCGGCATCGACCAGCGCTTCCTGGTGGACGGCCTGGAGTCCCCTTCGCTCATCACGAGCTGGCTCCGGCCGCTGGAGTACTACGCTGGAACGCTCCGAGACGCCGGATTCGTCATCGCGGACCTGCGCGAACCGCACCCCACGCCGGAGCAGCTCCGGGACGACCCGTGGTGGCGCAAGGGCTTCCCCACGGCGATGTTCATGCTCCTGATCGCGGAGCGCCGCTAGAGTCGCCGCATGGACGACGTGCCCGCTGACCTCGCCGAACATCCCGACCGGCTCCGCTGGAACGGCAAGTACGGCGACGCCCCGGCCCTGTCGCCGCCCCATCCGCTGGCGGAGCGGGCGCTGGCGCTGCCGATGCCGGACGGGCCGGTGCTCGACCTGGCGTCGGGGCCGTCCGGCAGCGCGCTGCGGGCGGCCGGGGCCGGGCAGCGGGTCACGGCCGTCGACATCTCCGAGGTCGCGCTCGGCCGGCTCGGCGCGGAGGCCCGGCGGCGCGGCCTCGACGCGCTGATCACCCTCGTCCAGGCCGACCTCGGAACGTGGCGGCCGCCGCACGGCTACGCGCTCGTCCTGTGCACGGGCTTTTGGGACCGCGCCGTGTTCGGGCGCGCGGCCGGGGCCGTCCTACCCGGCGGGCTGCTCGGCTGGGAGGCGTTCACCGAGGACGCCCGCGTCGACCGGCCGGGCATGCCCGCCGAATGGTGCCTCGCGCCCGGCGAGCCCGCGGCGATGCTGCCGGACGGCTGCACCGTCCTCGACCAGGCCGACGACCCGGCCACCCGCAAGCGCCGCATCCTCGCCCGCTTCCCCGGCCGACCCCGCCCCGGCTGACCCCGCCCCGGCCGGGCCCGCTCGTCGGCCGGCCCACGCGTCAGTCCAGGTCGACCACGATCGGGGCGTGGTCGGACGGCCCCTTCCCCTTGCGGGCCTCGCGGTCGACATAGGCGGACTTGACCCGCCCCGCGAAGGCGTCGTTCCCGTAGACGAGGTCGATGCGCATACCGAGGTTCTTGTGGAAGGCGCCGGCCCGGTAGTCCCAGTAGGTATAAGGGTGCGGGCCCTTCATCGGGGTGGGTACCACGTCGTGCAGGCCCAGCTCGCGGAGTTCGGCCAGCGCCTGCCGTTCGGCGGGCGTGACATGGGTGGAGCCGACGAAGACGGACGGGTCCCAGACGTCGTCGTCGGTGGGGGCCACGTTGTAGTCGCCGGTCGCCATCAGCGGCGTACCCGCCGACAGTTCGTCGGCCAGCGCGTCACGCAGGGCCGCGAACCATTCGAGTTTGTAGCGGTAGTGGGCCGACTCCGGAGTGCGCCCGTTCGGCGCGTACAGCGACCAGACCCTTATACCGCCGCATGTCGCGCCGATCGCGCGGGCCTCCGGCGCGAGGAGGACGGGCTCCGCCAGCTTCACCTGGGGGTCCGGCTCGCCCTCGTAGACGGGCTCGCCGGGAAATCCGTTGGAGATGTCCTCGATGCCCACCCGGGAAAGGACCGCGACGCCGTTCCACCGGCCGTCGCCGTGCGCGGCGGTGGCATAGCCGAGTTCCGCGACGTCCCCGGACGGGAACTGGTCGGCGCGGCACTTGGTCTCCTGCAGGCAGACGACGTCCGGTTCCGTCTCTTCCAGCCAGGCCAGAAGGCGCGGCAGCCGGGCCTTCACCGAGTTGACGTTCCACGTCGCGAGGCGCATTCCACCAGCCTGCCATCCGGAGGACGTGAGTCATCGCCCCGGCGGGGATATCCTGGCGGCTTCTCCAGTCCCCTGCCGGACGGCACCATGATCCACGCGTGACCCGGTAGATTGCGGGTCGGCCTCCTTTGCACGGTTTTCACGCTGCGCTTAGCCCGGCCCTGGAAGGGTGGTCACGTTCGTGATGTCGTCGAACCCGGAGCAAGTGAGGAACCATGTCCGAGGATGACAAGCCCCGGGGCAAGCCGGCGGTCAAGGCGAAGGCGAAGATCCCGAACGCCCAGAGCATCCGCAGCCCCGAGTTCACCCCGCACGGCATCAGCGCCGGGCGGGGCAGCGGGCTGAACCGGCCGTCCGCCCCGTCCGCGCTGACCGCCAAGCAGGCGCGCAAGCGGCGGATCATGATGATCGCGGGGATCGTGGTGGCCGCGCTGGCGATCACCGGCGGCGTGTACTGGTGGGTCAACCGCCCCGACCCGGTGATCGAGGTGACCGGCAAGTTCGCCGCCGAGCCCAAGGTCGAGATCCCCACCAAGCTCGCGCCCGTCTCCAGCGTGAAGATCACCAACCCGATCAAGGGCAGCGGCCGCGCGGTCGCCGACGGCGACACCGTCTACGTCCAGTTCGCCACCTACAAGTGGTCCAAGGACAAGGACGAGGAGAACTCGCGCGTCAAGAGCACCAGCGAGAAGGTCAGCTCCACCTACGAGCAGCAGGCCCAGCAGCCGAGCGGCCCGCGGCCCCTCGTCATCGGCAAGAGCGGCCTGAAGGAGATCGACAAGAACCTGGTCGGCCAGACGGTCGGCAGCCGGGTCGTGCTCCAGCTCCCGCCGTCCAAGGACCTCAGCCAGCTGAGCCCGCAGCAGATCACCGACAAGGACGCGGTGGTGTTCGTCATGGACATCCAGGCCGCCGTCCCGAAGGACCCGAAGCCGGAGGGCACCGCCAAGAAGCTGGACGACAAGAACCTGCCGAAGGTCGCCGACCAGGGCGCCAAGGAGCCCAAGATCACGATCCCGGACGCCGACGCGCCGGGCAAGCTCCAGGTCAAGACGCTCGTCGAGGGCACCGGCCCGGCGCTCGCCAAGGGCGACGACGCGGTCGTGAACTACGTCGGCAAGATCTGGAAGAGCGGCGACAAGTTCGACTCCAGCTGGGACAACAAGCAGCCCGCCAACTTCCCGATCGGCACCGGGGCGACCATCCCCGGCTTCGACAAGGGCCTCACCGGCGCGAAGGTCGGCAGCCGCGTGCTGCTCGTCCTGCCGCCGGCGGAGGGCTACGGCAAGCAGGGCAGCCCGCCCAAGATCAAGGGCGATGACACCCTGGTGTTCGTCGTGGACATCCTCGCCAAGATCCAGAAGTAGCGCCCGCGCGGGCGGTGTGACGGCGGCGGGGCGCCCGGTACGGGCCCCCGCCGCTCCGCGTTGCGGGGAACTCGCGAGACGTCGCGGGAGGTCGCGGGAAAAAGCGCATTGCGACGCCCGTCACGACAACCTGCGGCGCGGATTGCCCGTCCTCCTATCGGGAGGCCCCGGGTCGCGCATTGCACGTCCGGCGCACGGATCCCCTCAGGTATCGTCGGTAACGCATTAATCACGGGGGGCTTGTGAGCGACAGCGAAAAGGCCCCGGAGGGCGTCGCGCCCGCCGGGGCCGCCGAGGTGGACCGGCAGGGCACCGAGGCCGGGACACCGGCCGACCAGGACGGTCCGGCGGCGGCGACGCTGACCGCGCAGGCCGGGGAATCCGCCGAGGACGCCGAATTGTCCGGTGCGGACGGCATATCTCAGAACGGCGATAAGGCCCTCGAATCGGATGACTCGGGCGACGACGCGGCCGAATCCGCGGCTGCGGAGCGCGCCCCCGAAGACCCCCCGGAAGACGCCCCCGAAGACGCCCCCGAAGGCGACCCGGAAGGCGCCTCCGAAGGCGGCTCCGAAGACGCGCGGGAAGGCGGCCCGGGAGAGGGCGGTGAGACGGCCGGGGACGAATCGGACGACCTAACCGGCGAACCGGACGATCCCGCGACCGAATCGGCGTCCGCCGGTGTCGGGGCGCCGGCCGGCGGTGATACCGAGAGCATGCCCGCCGCCTCGTCCAAGCCCGCAGGTCCGCCGCCGCCCGGAAGCGGCGGCGGTGGAGGACGCGGGGGCCGCGGCGGCAGGGGCCCGCGCAGCCGCAAGGCCCGCATCATGCGCCGGACGCTGTTCCTGCTGCTCGGGTTGATCGGGTTCTGCGTCGCCGCGTTCGGCGTCGCCTACCTGCTCACCCCGGTCCCGTCCCCGCAGGAGAAGGCGATCGCGCAGGGGCCGACGTTCTACTACGCCGACGGCAAGACCGTGATCGCGAAGACCGGCGTCAACCGGGACGCGGTCAAGCTCGCCCAGATCCCGGAGAGCACCCGCAACGCGGTCATCGCCGCCGAGAACGGCAGCTTCTACGACGACCCCGGGATCTCGGTACAGGGCACGACGCGGGCGTTCTGGTCGACCGTGACGGGGCAGCAACTGCAGGGCGGGTCCACGATCACGCAGCAGATGGTCCGCAACTACTACGGCGGCATCGGCAAGGAGCGCTCGGTCACCCGCAAGCTCAAAGAGATCATGGTCGCGCTGAAGGTCGACCGGGAGAAGCCCAAGGACTGGATCCTGGAGCAGTACCTCAACACGATCTACTTCGGGCGCAACGCCTACGGGGTGCAGGCCGCCGCGCACGCCTACTACGGCAAGGACGTCTCCGCGCTGACGCCCGCCGAGGGCGCCTACCTCGCCGCGGCGATCCAGCAGCCGAGCAACTTCGCCGACCCGGCCGGCGCCCAGCGCACCGCCGCCGAGCAGCGCTGGCGCTCCGTCCTCGGCAACATGGTGCGGGACGGGTACCTCACCTCCGCGGACGCGGCCGCGATGAAGTTCCCGGCCCCGGTCAAGCAGAAGATCACCGACGTCCTCAAGGGCCAGCGCGGCTACATGGTCAACGTGGCCAAGAAGGAGCTCACCGAGCGCCGCGGCTACAGCGAGGACGAGATCAACCGCAGCGGGCTGAAGATCACCACGACGTTCGACAAGCGGCTGATGGACGCGATGAAGCGGGCCGTCAACCAGAACGCGCCCGACGGGATGAGCAAGAAGATCCGCACCGGGGCGGTGTCGGTCGACCCGGCCACCGGGCAGGTGCTCGCGTTCTACGGCGGCCGCGGCTACCTGGAGGAGGCGCTGAGCAGCGCCTTCGGCGACTGGGCGCAGGCCGGGTCCGGGTTCAAGCCGATCGCGCTGGCCGCCGCGCTGGAGGACGGCCGGTCGCTCACCTCCACCTACGACGGCAGCTCCCCGCAGACGTTCGCGGGGTCGTCCATCCACAACGACAGCAACCAGAGCTTCGGGACGGTGAACCTCGTCACCGCCACCCAGAACTCGATCAACACCGCGTACGTGAACCTCGGCCAGGACATCGGCACCGAGAAGATCGCGGAGATGGCCGAGAAGATGGGCATCCCGGCGAGCCAGATGACCAAGGAGCAGCGGAACGCGGCGACGTTCCCGCTCGGGATCGTGTCGCTGCACCCCGTCCAGCAGGCGGGGGTGTTCTCGACCTTCGCGTCCGAGGGCGTGTACCGGGCGCCGTTCGTGGTGAAGTCCGTCACCGACAACGAGGACCACAAGCGCACGTTCACCGAGAAGGGCAAGCGGGCGCTCAGCGCGCAGAACGCGCGGGACGCGACGTACGCGATGCAGAAGGTCGTCGAGGGCGGCACCGGGACGGGCGCCCAGCTCCCCGACGGGCGCGACGTCGCGGGCAAGACCGGCACGACCGACAAGGGCAAGGCGATCTGGTTCAACGGGTTCATCCCGCAGATGGCGACGTCGGTCGCGATGTTCCGCAGCGATGGCAAGCCGCTGAACATCCCCGGCTACGGGGCGTACGGCGGGCAACTGCCCGCGCAGATCTGGCGCACGTACATGACCGACGCCGTCGACATCAAGGACTACGAGCCCGAGTCGTTCGGGTCGCCGTCAATGCGGCCCGGCACCGGCGGCGGCCTGCCGTCGCGGCCGACCGGACCGGGCGAGGGGCGGCCGCCCCGCACCTCCGGTCCGTCCGACTCGAGGCCGCCGACGGAAGAGCCCGAGCGCCCGACGCCGCCGACCGGTCTGCCGACCATCATCCAGCCCCCGGACGGCGGGGGCGGCGGAGACGGCGGCGGTCCCGGCGACGGCGACGGAGGTGACGGAGGCGGCGACGGCGGCGGCGGGAACGACGGAGGCGGCGGCGGTCCCGGCGACGGCGGCGGAGGCGGCGGGCGCGGCTGAGCCGTCAGTCGCAGGCTTTGCCGATCCTGGCGGGCGTCTCCCGCATCACGGCGTCGAGCCGGGAGACGTCGCCGGTGCCGACGGCGGGGGCCGCGGCGCGCAACTCGCCCGCCTCCGCCTTCAGCGCCTTGCGCAGCGCGTCGTCGTCGGCCTGCTTCGCCAGGCCGTCCACGCGTCCGGCGAGCTGCTCGGTCGCCTGCCGCCAGCGCGCGGGCTCGGCGGCCGGAACGCTCCGCACCTGGGTGATGTACTGCTGGAACGCCTTCTTCGTCTCGGCGCACACCTGGTCGGAGTTGCCGCCCAGCATCCCGCACCCGCCCAGGGTGCCGAGCACCATCACGCCCCCGGCCAGCGCCCGCGCCACCCCGTACCGCATCGCATCCCCTCCCGCTTGATCCCCGAACGGACCCGCATATAATTCCGCATTAGGTCATGAGCGCCAGCGTCAAGCCCCGGCTTGCTGGCCGGCAACCCTTCGTCCGCGATGGGGTGCCCCGGGTGAGGACCTGGCCGGACGCACTACCGCGTTCCGGCAAGCGCGGATCCCGACCTTTGTACCGGGGTCCCTGACTCCGGAAGGTCCCGGCATGCCCACGCTGCTCTCCCGCTCCCCCATCACGCACGCCCCCATCACGCACGATGAGACGCCCGCGGAAGGTGTCCGGGTTCGCCGGATCCCGCGCGTGATCGGGGCGGACGTCCCGGTGCCGCTGCGCGACGGCCGGCGCGTCCCCTACGCCAACCTCGACTACGCCGCCAGCGCGCCCTGCCTGGAGGCGGTGCAGGACGCGGTCACCCGCGCGCTGCCGTACTACAGCAGCGTGCACCGCGGCGCGGGCTACGCGTCCCAGGTCACGACGGGCGCGTACGAGGAGGCGCGCGAGACCGTCCGCTCGTTCCTCGGCGCGTGGCGCCGCTCCGCCGTCGTGTTCACCCGCAACACCACCGACTCCATGAACCTGCTGGCGCACGCCGTCCCCACCGGGACGAGCGTCGTGGTCTTCGAGTCCGAGCACCACGCCTCGCTACTGCCGTGGCGGCGCGCCGTGCGGCTCCCCGCGCCCGCGACCCCGGCCGAGGCCATCACCGCCGCCGACCGCGCGCTGCGGTCGTGCCCGGTCGGGCCGCGGCTGCTCGTCGTCACCGCCGCGTCCAACGTCACCGGCGAGCTGTGGCCGGTCGAGGAGCTGGCGCGGGTCGCGCACCGCAACGGCGCCCGCATCGCGGTGGACGCGGCGCAGCTCGTCCCGCACCGGCCGCTCGACATGACCGCGCTCGGCCTGGACTACGCCGCGTTCTCCGGCCACAAGCTGTACGCGCCGTTCGGCGCCGGCGTGCTCGCCGGGCGCGCCGACTGGCTGCGCGCCGCCGACCCCTACCTGAAGGGCGGCGGCGCGAGCGCGTCGGTCGGCGCGACGACCCGGTGGGCGCCGTCGGCCGAGCAGCGGCACGAGGCGGGGTCGCCGAACGTCCTCGGCGCGATCGCGCTGGCCGCCGCGTGCGAGGCGCTCACCGCGTCCTTCCCCGACCTCGCCGCGCGGGAGGAGGCCCTCGTCGGACGGCTCCGGGCGGGGCTCGCGGCGATCCCGTCCGTCCGGGAGCTGAGCCTGTGGGGCGGCCGGGCGCCGCGCGTCGGGATCGTGTCGTTCACCGTGGACGGCTGGAACGCGCGCGACGTGGCGCTTACGCTGTCGGAGGAGCACGGCATCGGCGTCCGGGACGGGAAGTTCTGCGCCCACCCCTTCGTCCGGCACCTCGCCGGCGGGGACGCCGCGGCCGTGCGCGCCAGTATCGGCATCGGGACGAGCGAGGAGCACATCGACCGGCTCCTCGGCGCCCTCGCCGCGCTGGCGGTGCGCTGACCTGCACGGACCCGCGGACGGTCAGGCGAATATGCTCTTACGTCCTGTTCGCCCATGTAGCGTAGGCAGTCGCGCGGGGACGAGCACGGAGGAAACAGGGGGTGGCGACCGTGGCCGACGCGTGGCGACCCACGTCGGAGCTTGAACACCGGCTTCAGGAGACCGTCCGGGCCGGAGACCAGGAGGGCTACTTCCGCCTCCTCGCGGACAGCGAGCTCGTCGTCCCCGTCCCGCCCGAGCTGGTGGACGGCGTCCTCGCCAACGAGACGCAGCCCTCGTGGCCGACCCAGGAGGAGGACGGCCGCGTCCACGTGCTGGCCTACACCTCGGCGTCGGCGATGCGCGCCTGCCTCGGGCCGTCCTACCGGCACTTCATGACGGTCCGGTTCGGCGACATCGCCGAGACCTGGCCGGACGCGCGCTGGTGGCTCGCCATCGACGCGCCCGCCCACGGCGTCGGCACCGCGCTGCCGATCGAGGCGCGGATGCCGGCCTGGTTCGTGCGCCAGGTCGCCGAGGGCGACGGGCGCCCGCCGCGGGTCGGCCGCGCGCCCGCCGCCTGGGAGGAGCTGCGCGACCAGCACCGCGAGCTGCCCCGGCAGTCCCCGCGGCCCGAGTTCCAGCCCGCGAACGACGTCGAGCGCGAGCTGCTGCGCGCCGCCGCGAACAACGACCACGACCTGTTCCTGCAGACCCTCGCGGCCACCGACGTCCTGCTGCCCGTCCCGCCCGACCTCGACTTCGCGCTGCGCCCGGGGCGGCCCGGCTTCCCCTGGCAGACCCGCGAGGTGGACGGCTCCACGGTGGTGCCCGTGTTCACCTCGCCCGAGCGCCTCACGGAGGCGTCGCCGCCGGGCACCGAGTACATCACGCTGCCGTTCACCGTCGTGCTGCGCTACTGGCCGAACCACGACTGGCTCCTCGCCATCAACTCCGGCTCCCCCGCCGGCGGCACCGTCCTCGCGCAGCAGCTCCCCGGCCTCGCCACCTGGGCCGACCAGCGCGCCGCGCAGCGCATGACCGACCGCTTCGAGCCGCAGAACGACATCGAGCAGCGCCTGTTCGACACCGCCCGGCGCCGCGACACCGAGTCCTTCTACAAGATCCTGCTGGGCGCGCAGGTGCTGGTGCCGGCCGACGCGGACACCCCGTGGGGCATCGTCCCCGGCGACCCCGAGTTCCCGTGGCGGCCGATCCCCGTCCACGGCCGGACGTCCATCCAGGTGTTCACGTCGCTGAAGTGGATGAACGAGGCCATCGGGTCGTCCCGCTTCATCATGCCGAGCCTGCACGAGATGGTCGCCGCCTGGCCCGACACCGAGTGGACGCTCGTCCTCAACCCGGGGACGCCCATCGACGCGTCGATGCCGGGTGAGCAGCTCCGCACCCTGCGCCTCCCGGCGTCCCCGCCCTCGGCCCCGTCGGCGGCCCCGCCCTCGTCCCCGCCGTCCTCTCCGCCGTCCTCTCCGCCATCGGCTTCGACGCCCCCGCCGCCGGACGCCCCGGCGGTGCCGGTAGCGCCCGCCGTCCCGCCGGACGCGGCCGCCGACCGCGGCCGCCACGCCGGCCCCGCGCACGAGGACGCCCCCGCCCCCGAACCGGTCACCCCTCCGGAGCCGGTCGCCCCTCCGGAACCGGTCGCCCCTCCGGAGCCGGTCGCAGCCTCCGAGCCCGTCTCAGCGCCCGAACCGGCCTCCGCTCCGGAACCGGTCCCGGCCCCCGAACCGGCGCGCGCTCCCGAACCGGCCCGAGCCGCGGACGCCGGTCACCACGCGGGCTCCCCGCCCCAGGCGGTTCCCGGTGGCCCGACGCCCGCACCCGCCCCCGCGCCAGCCCCTGAGCAGGCGGGCGCGCCCGGCACGGACCTTCCCCGCCGGAGGCCCAGGCGGTCCGAGAGCCCTCTGAGCCTGCCCGGCGGCACCGCGCCGTCGCAGCCTCTGGCCGGCCAGGCCGATGCGCCCGTCCCGCCCGGCGGAGAGGGCGGCGGCCTCGCGTCCCCGCCTCCCGGCTCGCCCGCCCCGCCTCCCGCCGAAGCCGCGCGGCCGGCGCCCGCGCCGCACGACGTTCCGGGCCGTCCGGCCGACGCGCCCGGCCTGCCCTTCGCCGACACCGGCGGTCACGTCGCCCCGCCGCCGGAGGCTCCTCCGGCCGGTCCGGCCGACGCGCCCGGCCTGCCCTTCGCCGGGGGCCCCGGCACGACCGACCACGACGTTCCTCCTCCGCCGCCGGAGCAGCCGCCGGCCGTCCCGCCCGCGCCTCCCGCCGCGGACGCGCCCGGCATGGCGGTGCCGCCCGCAGCCGCTCCGAGCGGGTTCGGAGAGCCCGCCCCGAGCGAGGCGGGCGCCCACCGCGCGGTCGCCGGTGCGGCACTCGGCGGCGTTCCGGCACCGGCCGAGCCGTCCACCGGACGCGACGCGGGCGCCGAATCCCCGTACGGCGACTTCGGCTCGCACGACGCGCCCGGCGCGCGACCCGCCGAGCCCGTGCCGCCTGTTGAGCCCGTACCACCCGCCGAGCCCGTACCGCCCGCTGTGCCCCATGCGGGCGAGGCGGCCCCGCCGGCGGCGCGCGGCCTGCGTGCCGTCGCCGAACCCGAGCCGCCCTTCGAGCCCGGCAACCGCATCGACCAGGAGCTCTACGAGGCCGCGTCCAGCGGCGACTCGGACGCCTTCCTGCGGGTGCTGCTGAACGCCAACGTTCTCGTCCCCATCCCGGACGATGCGCCGCTGGAGGTGACGCCCGTCCAGCGCGAGTTCCGGTGGGACGCGGCGCTGCGCGACGCGTCGTCCGTGCGGGTGTTCACGTCGCTGGTGCGGCTGCGCGAGGTGCTGCCGGAGTCCCGGTTCGTGTACGCCGACTTCCGCGAGCTGATCGGCGCGTGGCCCCGCGAGGACTGGGCGATGCTGCTCAACCCGGGGACGCGCATCGGGGCGTCGCTGCAAGGCGACCAGGTGCGGTCGCTCAGCGAGTGGGCGCTGCGGGTCGGGCTCGTCACGGCGCGGCCCGAGGTTCCGCTGCCGCCGCCGCGCCCGGAACCCGAACCCGAACCCCGACCGGAGCCGGCGCGGACACCGTCCGACCTGGACGACCGCGTCTCGTCCCCCACCATCATGCAGAAGGTCGTCCCGCACGGGCTCGTGTCCTGGTACCTCGACCAGGGCTACGACCGGGTCGGCGGGTACGTGCACTCGGTCGGCGACGTCGCCGAGCTCCAGACGCCCGGCCAGCTGTACGAGACGCTGGGGCTGCTGTACGACGGGTCGCCGTTCTCCCCCGCCGACGAGGGCGTGTACGTCATCCGGTGGCCCGCCTACTGCCCCAACCTGTACCGGGTCCCCTTCGGCGGGCGCGACGAGGCGGAGGTGTCCGCGTGGGGCGAGTCCGGCTGGGTCATCGAGCGGCCGCCGTTCGTCGGCAACGGCTTCGCCCCGGGCAGCGCCGGATCCATCCGCGAGTACAAGGTGGACAGCGCCCGGCTCCCGTACGGCGCGGAGATGTACTACCTCGGCCGCGACCGGACCGAGCGGTTCGTGGCGATGTACGACCCCGACCGGCTCGCCTGGCTGCGACCGGAGGGCGGCCCCGAGAACGGCGACGGACGGACGGAGGCGGCGCAGTGATCCGGGACGGGTACGTCGCGCGCTGGCTCGGCCGCGACTTCGAGGCCGCGCCGGGCGCCGACGGGGAGGTCAGGCTGTACGCGCCCGGCCCGACCGACGGCTTCGAGGAGCTGCGGCCCGGCCGGTTCCGCCGGATCGTCCCCGCGTCCGAGATCGAGGACCTGCGGTACGTCCGGACGACCTGCCGCTGGCGCGGCGAGCGGTTCGCCATCGTCGGCGAGCACGAGAGCTGGCTGCGCGTCGAGTACACCGGGGGGCGCGCGCCCGTCGCCGAGAGCCTGGGCCTCGACCGCATCGACCAGGGCGTCTGGCAGGCGTGGGCGCCCGGCACCGAGGTCGAGGACGTCCGAGAAGAGATGATCTGACCCCCGACGGGGTTGATTTGGCCCGCCGATGCGTGTTCGCTTGACTGTCGAGGCGACCCCTCGGGCTGTGCGAACCGGACACGGCGGACATTGGCGTTCAACGGCGACGCGACGGAGGTGCTGCGGCAGTGCTCTGCCGATCGGCGATCAAACCGGTGTTCATCGGTCTCGGCGCGGCGGCCGTCCTCGCCGCCGGCGGCGCGTCCGCCATCGCCGCCGAAGCCGCGTCCCCCGAACTCACCATCACCGTCGACGCCCAGAAGCAGTCGGAGCCGGGCAAGCCGATCTCCGTTACCGCGACGGTCGCCACCAGCGAGGACACCGCCTCCGCGGTGCACATCAGCGAGGTCAAGCTGACCTCGGGTACCACCGGTGTGGACCCGAAGGTCATCCAGGGGTGCGACTTCGAGAAGACGCTGTGCGACTTCGGCGAGGTGAACACGACGAACGAGACGGCCACCTCCGTGGTGGACGTCAGCGGTAAGTTCGATGCCCCTGTCACCGTGACCGTCACGATGACGGTCACGGGTAACTTCGGGGAGGAACCGTCGGAGGCGACCAGCGAGCCCGTCGCGCTGACCTTCAACCCCGTCAAGGCCGATCCGCCGACCGAGACGCCCACGGACCCGCCGACGACCACCCCGCCGCCGACCTCCAAGCCTACGAAGAAGCCCACGAAGAAGCCGACGTCGCGGACGCCGTCCAAGCCGTCGCCCACGCCGACGAAGTCGGCGGCGGCGAGCGGGAGCGGCGGGGGCGGGTCGTCCTCTTCCGGGAGCGGGTCGTCGTCGAGCGGGTCGGGCGGAGGGTACGTGCCGCCGTCGCCGAACTCGTCGTTCGACCCGAGGAACCCGCAGGTGGCGCTGCCGCCCATCCAGGCGCCCAACCCCTCGGTCGCGCCGAGCCCGGTGCCCGGGTCGGGGACGCCGCAGAGCCGGCTGCAGGGCAACAAGGCGCCCGTCGCGCAGGACGTCACGTTCGAGCGGATGGCGAGCACGCAGATCGCCTGGCTGGCCGCGCTGCTGGTCGCGTTCTCGCTGCTGCTGACGCAGCTGCGGCTCGGACGCCGGCGGGTGCCCGCCGGGGCCGCCGCCAAGCGCCCGAAGGGAACGCACCGGCGCCCGCGCCGCGGCATGTTCGGCAAGTGATCGGCAGGTCGCAGGGCCTTTCCGCCGCCGATCTCATCGATCATCTAGCGATGCCGGTAACGCGCGCCCCGATGCGGCCGGTCGGCCATTCGGCGTCACGGGCGACGCTCATAACGGAATGGCCGAATTACCAGAATTCCCGTCAGGGCCATCCGGTCACAAGTCGGGTGCGGTAGCGCGAACTATGCCGCGCTAAAGGGGCTGTGCGGCCGCCGCGGCGCCGCGGTGACGCCCTTCCCGCCGTTGTCCGGAAATGAATTCCGGCCCATCCGGCCGTCAATTAGCGCACTTGTCAGGATCTGGTCAGGGCGTAGCAGGCTATTGCGGCGGCGGCCACCACGTTGAGCGAGTCGACGCCGCGTTCCCGGGCCGTTTCGTCCATCGGGATGCGGACGCGGTGGTCGGCCTGGTCGAGCCAGCGGGACGACAGGCCGTCCCCTTCGGAGCCGAGGAGGAGCGCCCGGCGGTCGGCCGGCTTCACGTCGTCGATCGGTTCCGCGTCGGATGCCGGGGTCAGCGCCAGGAGCTGGAAGCCCGCGTCGCGGATCATCGGCAGGTCGTTGTGCCAGTCGGTCATGCGGGCGTACGGCAGCGCGAACACGGCGCCCATGGAGACCTTCACCGAGCGCCGGTACAGGGGGTCGGCGCAGCGCGGGGCGAGGACGGCGGCGTCCACGCCGAGGGCCGCCGCGCACCGGAAGATCGCCCCGATGTTGGTGTGGTCGACGATGTCCTCGCAGATGATCACGCGGCGGGCGGTGGCGAGAACGTCCGCGACCGGGGGCAGCGGGAGGCGTTCGAGGGAGGCGAGGGCGCCGCGGTGCACCGGGAAGCCGGTCACCGACTCCATGGCCGCGTCGTCCACCACGTAGACGGGGGCGTCCAGGCCGGACAGGACGTCGGCGAGCGGGCCGGCCCAGCGGCGCGCCATCAGCAGGGACCGGACGGGGTGGCCGGCGGCGATCGCGCGGCGGATCACCTTCTCGCCCTCGGCGATGAACAGGCCGTGCGCGGCCTCCAGGCTCCTGCGCAGGTTCACGTCGCGGAGCCGGACGTAGTCGGCGAGGCGCGGATCGGCGGGATCCGGGACGGGGATGAGGTCGGCCATGGCCCCAGTCTGCCGTCCCCGGCGGCCGGATCCGGTCGCCGCGGCCCGCCGTTCGCACCTGTTCGTACCGCCGCCGTCGCGGTCCGTGACGGTCGGGGGCGATGCCAGGCTCGTCGGGACATACGGTGATGACCTGCGTCATTATCAGTTTTGAGTTCTTTGTAACCTCTCGTTCGTACTACTACAGTGCCGGGGAACATCGGCGGGTTTCTGGTGAATCGAGGGCAGGCCATGAGCGGACGTCATCGCAATGACTTCCCTGAGGGGACGGACGGCGGATACGACCCGTCCAGGCCAGTCTTCGGCCCTGCGAACGACGGGTCGTCCGATTGGTTCGGCGCGCGGGACGGGCAGGGCGCCCCGCTCTCCCAGCCTCCTGCCGGGCCGCAGGGCGCGCCGCCCGGCGCGTCCGGCGAGACGCCCGAGTGGTTCACGCCCCGGCAGTCGTCCGAGCAGCCGGTCTACGGGTCCGGAGGGTCGGGCGCGTTCGGCACGGCGTCCGACACGGGCGGCTACCGGCTCGGACGGTCCGGCGGCTACCCGCAGGGCGAGGCGTCCGGCGGATACCCGCGCCGGGAACCGTCCGGCGGCTACCCGCAGGGTGAGCCGCGGTCGTCGTCCCCGCAGGGGCCGCCGCGCGAGTCCTCCCCGCTGGCGGGTACCGGGTACAGCGAGTACGACTCGATCCGCAGTTCGGACGGCGGCTCGTCCGGGTACTTCGGCGGCTCCGGTTCGTCGGGCGGGTCCGGCGGCTACGGCGGCGGGTCGGGTGGATCCGGTGGATCGGGCGGCTCCGGCGGTTACGGCGGCGGGTCGGGCGGCTATGACAGCGGGTCCGGCGGCTACGAGTACGGGCGCCGCAAGCGCAAGCGCAGTGCGACCGCGCTCATCGGCCCGATGGCCGGGGCCGTGGGCCTCGCACTGCTGCTCGGCGTCGGCGTCTACGCGTTCGCCGAGAGCGGCGGCGGCTGCTCCGGCGACGACGCGATGAACCTGTCGGTCGCGGCGGCGCCGGACATCGCGCCCGTCGTGGAGAAGGCGGCCGGACGCTTCAACGACGGCAAGCACAAGGTCGACGGCACCTGCGTCAAGGCGACGGTGAAGAAGGTCGATCCGTCCACGGTGACGCCGCTGCTGTCCGGGCAGGCCGTGACGAGCGGGTCCAACGAGCGGCCGGACGTGTGGATCCCCGACTCGTCCCTGTGGGTCTCGCTGGCCCAGGCGAACGCCGAAGGGGACGACAAGGGCAGCGTGGTCTCCACCAAGACGTCGCTGGCGAAGAGCCCGATCGTCATCGGGCTGCCGCAGTCGCTCGCCCTCCAGCTGAAGAAGGAGGGCATCACCGCCAGCCCGTCCTGGGACAACCTGCTGAAGGCCGCGGGCGGCGTCGCCGGCGGCGCGGTGACCAAGAACCAGATGATCCCGGCGGGCACGGTCCGGCTGGTCGTGCCGGACCCGATGAAGAACTCGGCGGGCATGGGCTCGCTCATGGTCACCAGCATGCTGCTGGCCAACGACCCGAACCGCGACTCGATCTTCACCGGCATCGTCCGGACCGTCCGGGAGAGCACCGTCCCCTCGGTGGAGGCGGAGTTCGCCGCGTTCCGCAAGGACAAGGGCGGCAAGAAGCCGATCTCGCTGTCGTCCGAGCAGGCCCTGTACCAGTACAACCGGACGAAGCCCGGGGAGCCGGCGGTGGCGCTGTACCCGATCGAGGGCACGCTGTCGAACGACTACCCGTTCACCGTCACCAGCAAGGACGCCGCCAAGCAGAAGGGCGCCCGGCTGCTGGAGCAGGCGATGAGCACCGAGGCGACCCGCAAGGACGTCCACGACCTCGGCTTCCGCACCACCGACGCCAAGGCGCCGGCGGGCTTCACCGAGTCGGCCGGGGTGAGCCCGGCCAAGCCGCGGCAGCTGCCCACGCCGAAGAGCGCGGACGTCGCGAAGGTCATGCAGGCGTGGTCGAAGCTGTCGCTCGGGCTGCGGATGCTGACGCTGATCGACGTGTCCGGCTCGATGGCGGAGAAGGTCGGCCCCGGCACCAACCGGCTCCAGGCCATCGCGCAGGTGTCGCAGGGCGGCCTCGCGATGATGTCGAACGACACCGAGCTCGGCCAGTGGCTGTTCTCCACCAACATGGGCAGCGGCGGCGTCCCGTACCGGGTCACGGTGCCGATCGGCCCGCTCGGCGAGCGGATCGGGTCCAGCACCCGGCGCGGGCGCGTCCTCGCCGTGCTGAACCAGATGAAGCCGAAGCCGAACGGCGACACCGGCCTGTACCGGACGATGCTGGCCGCCTACAAGCAGATGAACGACACCTACAAGCCGGAGTTCGGCAACTCGATCCTGCTGCTGACGGACGGCAAGAACGACGACGACGGCGGCCCCACGCTGGCGGACACGCTCAAGCAGCTGAAGGCCATGCAGGACCCGAACAAGCCGATCCAGGTCAACATGATCGGGTTCGGCAAGGGCGTGGACCGCAACGAGCTGGAGCAGATCGCCGCGGTCACGCACGGCAACGTCCAGGTGGCGCAGACCCCGCAGGAGATCCAGAAGATCTTCCTGAAGATGCTGTCCCGCCGGATCCAGTGATCACGCTCCGGTGATCTTACCGACGCGTCAGGTAGTTCCCGATTTTTTCCGGTCCCCGGTGTCAACCGGGGGCCGGAGCCGATCGTCAAACAGTCGGAGGCCCGACGGGGAGCGGGGCCGTCGGGCCTCCAACTCGCCTTCCCCCGACCCGGTGTCCGGGAGGCGCCCGCCGGACCGTACCGGCGGCGGGAGAGCCCACCGCTCCCTCTTGGATCTTCTTCCAGCCCGTCCCCCACGATGCGGACGAGGAATCCGAAAGCAGCCCGCAGGAGGACCTTGTGTCCGGTTGGCCCAGTTTCGAACGCGCGGACGACGAACGTCTGGCGCAGGCGCTGGCCGCGGGAGATCCCAGCGCGCTCATCCAGGTCATGGACCGCTACGCGGCCCGCCTGTACGACTACTGCCACGCGCTGCTGCGCGACCAGGAGCAGGCGGCCGGGGCGCTGCACGACGCGCTCATCGCCGCCTACGCCCACGTTTCGGTCCTGCGGGAACCCGACCGCTTCCGCGCCTGGCTGTACGCCCTCGTCCGCAACGAGTGCATGCGGCGCCTGCGCGACCCGAACCGGCCCGCCGAGCGGCACGGCGCTCCCGAGGTCGAGGAGGGCTTCCTGGACGAGGCAGAGCTCGCCCGGCGCCAGGAGGCGCGGCGGCTCGTCCACAGCGCCCTGGGGACTCTGCGCGGCCGCGAGCGCGAGTCGATCGACCTCATGCTGCGGCACGGCCTGGACACCTTCGAGGTCGGCTGCGTGCTCGGCCTGGACGGGCAGGAGTCCGCGGACCTGACCGGCGTGGCGCAGGCCCGCCTGGACGAGGCCCTCGCCGCCGTCCACCTCGCCCGCACCGGCCGCAGCGGCTGCCCCGAGCTCGCCGGGATCGCCCAGGAGGGCGGCGTCGGCGGCACCCGCCCGCTGCAGCCTCCGGCGGTCCGCGCGCTGGTCCAGCACGTCGCGTCGTGCCCGGTGTGCGGGTCCCGGAACGAGCGGACCGCCCCGGCGGCGCGGCTCCTCCAGGTGCTGCCGGTCGCGATGATGCCGACCGACCTGCGCGGGCACGTCATGGCCACGGCCACCGACGCCGCGCTGGCCGGCGACCTCAGCTACATCGCGCACCGCGCCGAGCCGCTCGACGAGTGGGGTTGGCCCCTCGTCGTCGACCGCGCGCCCAAGCCGGACGGCGGTGGTGAGCGGCGCGGCCCGCGCGCGCTCTGGCCGGCGCTGGCGGCCGCCGCGGCGGTCATCGTGATCGTGGCCGGCGCGTTCTTCGTCATGTCCGGCCGCGGGGGGACGAGCGCGCAGGGGCCCGCGGGAGGGGCGACGGAGTCGGTGCTCGACCCGTCCACGCCGCCCGACTCCGAGGAGCCGTCCGACTCGCCGACGCCCACTCAGAGCGAGACGCCGACGCCTACTCCCACCACGACGACGCCCACCCCGACTCCCACCAGGACCCGCAAGCCGTCCAGCGAGGCCACCACACCACGCCCCACCTTCACGACGCCCAGGACGGGCCGTCTCAGCGTGGGTTCCTGCACGATCCAGGGCCCGGGCCCGGGCTCCTGCACGATCGGGGTCCGCGCGGTCGGCGGAACGGTGACCTGGGGTGTCGCGGGCGCGACGGGCGGGATCAGCGCCAGCGGCGGCGGCACGCTCCGCGCCGGGCAGTCGGGCTCGATCCGCGTCACCGGGAACTGCACCCCGCCGGGCGGCCGGGGCACCGTGATCCTGACCACGGGCAACACCGGCGGGGTGACGCTGGTCTGCCCGGTCGACGACGACCCTCCGGGGGACGGCGACCCGCAGGGCGGCTGACGAGCGGCGACCACCGGGTCATGTGACTCAGATCACCTTATGCGGCGCGTGTGCCGTCCGACTAGGACAGATGGCCACGGCGCGTACCGGTTTCGTCACTTAAATCCACCCATACGGGAGAAATCTCAGCTACTTGGTGGCAAGATCAGGCAACCAGAGTCGGCCGACACACGTCGGGGCTCGCCGGGGGCAAGATCCACAACACCATCGAATTCGCTGGGAGGGTTCCGTGGCCGGTGAGCCAGGGCCCGGGCGAAGCGACGAATCCAGGCTGGCGGACTCGCTGCGAGCCGGGGACGTCATCGCCCTGACCGAGGTCTACGACACCTACGCGCCGTTCCTCTTCGACTACTGCCACGGTCTGCTGCGCGACCGGGTCGAGGCGGCGGGCGCGCTCCGCAACGTCATCATCGCGGCCCGCGAGCACGTCGGCCGGCTCACCGAGCCGGAGCGGCTGCGCGGCTGGCTGTACGCGATCGCCCGCAAGGAGTGCATGCGGCGCCGCGACAGCCCGAACCGCCACATCGGGCAGGAGGCGCCCGAGGCCGAGGACGACCTGACGCCCGAGCAGCTCGCCCGCCGCGAGGAGCGGCGGCTGCTCGCGCACAGCGCGCTCGCCGCGCTGAACGGCCGGCAGCGCGAGGCGATCGACCTGTCGGTCCGGCACGAGCTGGACGAGGTCGACCTGTGCGGCGTCTTCGGCATCCCGCTGGAGGAGACGCTCGCGCTCGTCGAGAAGGCCCGCGAGGACCTCGGCACGGCGCTGCACGCGGCCCTCGTCGCGCAGAACCACTGGAAGAGCTGCCCCAGCCTCGCGGCGCTGACCGAGTCGTGGCCGCTCACCCCGCAGTCGGCCGGGTCGCTCGTCCGGCATGTGGGGAGCTGCCCGGTGTGCGGGGAGCAGGAGACGCCGCCGCTGCCGCCGGACCGGCTGCTGTCGGTGCTGCCGATCGCGGCGATCCCCGCCGACCTGCGGCTGGACGTGCTGACCGCCGCGACCGCCGCGGACCGCGCCGACAACCGCCGCGCCATCGCCGCGTGGACCGAGCCGTTCGACGAGTACGGCTGGCCGCTCCCCTACCAGCCGGCCGCGCCGCGCGCCCGCGACCGGTCGCCCCGGCGGCGCGGCCCGGCGCTCGCCGCCGTCGCCGTCGCCGTGGGGCTGGTGGTGATGTGCGTCGGCGCCTGGTCGTGGCTGCACGACGGGGAGGGCTCGACGAACGCGTCCGCGAACGGCCCGTCCGTGCCCGGCGACAGCTCCTCGCCGAGCGACTCCCAGGTGCCGGAGCCGACGCCGACCGACCCGTCCCCGACCTCCGCCTCGCCGTCCCCGAGCAAGTCCAAGACGCCGTCGAAGTCGCCGTCGCCGTCCGAGACGCCGTCCAGGACGCCGACGACGATGGCTCCCGCGCCGCCGACGAGCCGCGCGCCGGAGCCGCCCAAGCCGGGCCGCCTGTCGGTGGCCGGATGCAGCATGCAGGGCGGCGGCGACACCTGCACGGTGCGGGTCACCGCGGTCGGCGGCGCCGTCGACTGGAGCGTGACAGGGACGTCCGGCGACATCAGCGCCGGCGGCGGCGGGCACCTGTCGGCGGGCGAGTCCGCGAACGTCACCGTGAAGCGGACGGCCGTCATCTGCTGGGGCCGCAAGACCGGGTCGGTGTCGTTCTCGGGCGGCGCCTCGGCGTCCGTCCGGTACTGCTGAGCCCTTCGGTCACCCCCTGCACGGTCTCCCCCTGCGCGATGCGCGCGGGGGGAGACCGCGGCTAGGGGCGCTAGGAGGAGATGGAGCGGGTGTCCAGGGTGCGATGGGCGCGCTCCAGCAGGATCGGGACGCCCCCGCCGATCTCGTCGAAGCCCTCGCCGACCGTCGCCTTCTGCAAGAACCTGGCGTGGATCCCCTCCAGGATCACCGCGAGCTTGAAGCAGGCGAACGCGACGTAGAAGTCGAGGTCGCCCAGGTCGAAACCGGTCAGCGCGGCGTACCGGTCGGTGAACTCGCGGCGGGTGTGGAAGCCCGGCGCCGAGGTGATCGTCGCGCCGACGGGCAGCTCCTCGGCGTCGGCCGCCTCGGCCCAGTAGACGAGCGTCAGCCCGAGGTCGGACAGCGGGTCGCCGAGCGTCGACATCTCCCAGTCGACGACGGCCGCGATCTCGGGGCGCGGCTCCAGCCGGGCGAGCGCGTTGTCGAGCCGGAAGTCGCCGTGCACGAGCCGGGCCCATCCGCCGCCGGACGACCCCCCGGAACCGGCCGGGCCGTCCGCCGGGAGCCGCTCGGCGAGCCGCGCGACGAGCCGGTCGTATTCGGGCAGGTCGCGGACGGTCCCGGTGGCCCGGATCGCCTCCTGCGAGCTGTCCCACTGCTTGCCCCAGCGCCTGAGCTGGCGCTCCATGTAGCCGTTCGGGCGCCCGAAGTCGCCGAGCCCGACGGCCTCGACGTCGACGGTGTGGATCGCCGCGAGGGCCTCCACGAGCGCGTCGGACAGGCCGCGCGCCTGCTCGGGGGTGATCTGCTCGGCGTCCTCGCGGGTGCGCAGGACGCGGCCCTCGACGAAGTCCATCAGGTAGAAGCGCGCGCCGATGACGTCCTCGTCGTCGCAGAACGCCAGGGCATTCGGCACCGGCACGTCCGTCCCGGTGCCGAGCGCGGACAGCACCCGGTACTCGCGCCCCATGTCGTGGGCCGTGGGGAGGACGTGGCCGAGCGGCGGCCGGCGCAGCACGACGCGGCGGCCGCCGTCCAGGGTGATCCCGTAGGTGAGGTTCGAACGCCCGCCCGCGATCAGGTCGATCGCGGTGATCCGCCCGGACCCGGGCAGCTCGCGCGCCAGCCAGGCCGCGAGGCGGGGGACGTCGATGCCGGGGACCCCGGCCGGCAGTTCTGCGTCAACGGTCATGCTGCCCTATTAGAACGCGGCTCGGTCCGGTCTGGGAACCCCACCCCCGTACCCCGGACCAGGGACGCTTATACGCCGCGTAAGTTGTCGGCCACATCCGGCCGCTTTGCAGGAAGGCTTCAGAATGCCTTCAGCATCCATGCTGACCTGCGCAAACGGCGATCCGGGAAAGCGGGGGCGTGTGTATCCCCGAAACTCCCAGGAGAAAAACCAGCCTCAAGGTGGAATCTTTGGACACCTGGGGTACTCCTCAGCGACGACACCCGAACACGCTGGGTCGCCACCCGGCACGGAGGTCGACAGCCGTCACACCGGCCCATGAGACGGCAGGCTGGACTACAGGTCCCGCTTGGGCTAAAGAGAAGAGGACTAGACCATTCGGGACTAGACCGCCCGATTGGGGGGGACGCACCGTGGCAGACGCATGGCTGCCAGGAGCCGGCCGCGTGCCGGCACGACACGATGGCGGAGCGTTGCGAGGGGGTGCTCCACGGGTCGTATGGTGCGTCGGCGAGCACGATCCGCGCAGCGTCTCCGCGCGCTCGGTGGCCGCCGACCTCGCCAAGGAGGACCGGCCCGCGCACCTGGTGTGGCATCCCGGCACCGGCGAGATCGTCCAGCTCCTCCCGATCACCCGCGCGGCCCGGCTGCTCGGCGGCGTCGGCCGGGAGGGCCGCGTCTGCGCGCAGATCATGGTCGTCGGCCAGGCCCGGACGCCGTTCACCGGCTCGCCGCTGAGCGGGCTCGACGCGATCGTCCAGTGGCTGGACGCGTGGGGCGTCGCGCGCCGCTGGCCCGCCGGGCCGCCGCTGCCGTCCCCGCAGTCCT
This sequence comes from Actinomadura meyerae, assembly GCF_900188445.1. GTDB lineage: Bacteria > Actinomycetota > Actinomycetes > Streptosporangiales > Streptosporangiaceae > Spirillospora > Spirillospora meyerae. The sequence goes on along the minus strand of NZ_FZOR01000029.1, from coordinate 41,015 downwards.
ACCACTCGCTGCGCGCCCGCAAGGACTGGTCGCGCGGCGGGCACTACGGGGCGTCCCAGGTGCCGACGCTCGACCGGCCCGACCCCGGCGGCATCGACATCCGGCGCATCACCGGGCCGGACACCCCCGTGGCGCCGATCCCCAAGCCCCGCGCTCCGAGCGCGCCCGGCGGCGCCCGGCTGCTGCCGCGCCCGCGCACCCCGGACCCGGTCCGCACGCCCGAGCCCGTCCGTGCGGCCGCCCCGGCGACCGACTCGCCCCTGCGTCCCCCCTCCGAACCGGTCCCGGTCGGGCAGTCCGCCATGTCCAACTGACGTCACCCGCGGTGGGCCCGCCTATCCCGTGAGGGCCCGGCCTATCCCGTGAGGGCCCCGGCCTATCGCGAGAGTCCGGACGATCTCGCAGCCCCTGCGCAGTTCCGTCGTTGTCGCCGCCGAGCCGTACCCGATCACCAGGCCGGACGCGCGGCTCGGGCCCATGTGGTGGCGCTCCAGGGTGTCCACCAGCACGCCCCGCTCGGCGGCCGCCGCCGCGACGCGCCGCGCCTCGGGCTCCGGAGCCTCCACGACCAGGTGGAGGCCGGCGGTGTCGCCGCGCAGCGGGAGGCCGTCCAGCGCCCGCACCACCACCTCCCGGCGCCGCGCGTACTCGGCGCGCATCCGCCGGACGTACCTGTCCAGATCGCCTCGTTCGAGGAGGAGGCGCAGCGCGTCCTGCGGGACGACGGCCGTGCGGTCGTTCAGCAGCTCCCGGCGCAGCGCGATCTCCGCCACCAGGTCCGGGCGCCCCGCCAGCCAGCCGACGCCCATGTCCGTCGTGAGGATCTTCGCCGTGGTGCCGAGGTAGACGACCACGTCCGGGTCGAGACCGTACAGGGCGGGCAGCGGCGCGACATCGAACCGGAACTCGCCGTCGTAGTCGTCCTCGGCGATGAGGGCCCCGTTGCGCCGCGCCCACGCCAGCAGGCCCTGCCTGCGCGGGATCGGCAGGACGCCGCCCATCGGGTACTGGTGGGACGGGGTCGTGTAGACGATGCGCAGATCGTCCGGCAGGCCGTCGACGATGAGGCCGTGCTCGTCGACAGGGCACGGCACCAGTTGCGCCCCACGTCCCTCTAGGACCACGCGGGCCCGCCCATAGCCGGGCTCCTCCACCCCTACGCGGTCGCCAGGGCGAAGCACGGTCGCGGCAAGCAGATCGAGCCCGTTCGTCGCTCCTCGCGTCACCAGGAGCCCGTCCAGGGGGCACGCTACGCCTCGGCTGCGCCTGATGTAGTCGATGAGCGCCGCACGCAGGCCCGGCAGGCCGTAGGAGTGCTGCCGCTGCTGCGGGGGCATTCCAGCAGCCAGCCGCCACGCACGCCGCCACTCCGGTGTGTCGAGGGCCCCGATCCAGGCGACGCCCGGCCGCAGATCGATCTCATCTGGGGCCGCCACCTTCCGCACCCGGCTCGGCGCAGGCTTCTCCTGCCTCGGCACGGGCTCGGCGGCGACGCCCTCGGTCACATACGTCCCGGACCCGTGCCGCCCTTCGAGCCACCCCTCCGCGTAGAGCTGCTCGTACGCCTCGGTGACGACCGTCCGGCTGACGCCCAGCAGCTTCCCCAGCGCCCTGCTGGACGGAAGCCGCTCCCCCGCCGCGAGCCGTCCCTCCGTCATCGCCTCCCGCAACTGGACGACGAGCTGGGCGCTCATCGGCTCCCGGGCGTCCCGGTCGACGACGAGGGGCAGATCGATCGACAAAGTGGTCTCCGGCTGTACGCGCCAAGTGGCCATACCGACCAGGCCACTTTCCTCCTAGCGTAAACGGCCATGACTCCACTCTCCTCGACCGCCCGCACACGCGTGAGAAGGGTCCCCGAGCGCGGCCAGACCGACCGCTCCGCCCTCTACGACGTCCTTGACGCCGGCCTGGTCTGCCACCTCGGCATCGTCGTGGACGGCACCCCGCGCGTCCTGCCCACCGGATACGGCCGCATCGACGACACCCTTTACATCCACGGCTCCACGGGTGCGAGCAGCCTCATGGCGGGCCCGTCCCAAGAGGTGTGCATCACCGTGACCCACGTGGACGGCATCGTCCTGGCCCGGTCGGCTTTCCACCACTCGATCAACTACCGGAGCGCGGTCATCTACGGCACCCCGCGACCGGTGACCGACACGGACGCCAAGCTCGCCGCACTCGGCGCCATCACCGAACAACTCGCCCCCGGCCAGTGGGACAGGGTCCGCCGGCCCACCAAGAAGGAACTCGCGGCCACCTCCGTCCTGGCGGTTCCCCTGACCGAGGCTTCGGTCAAGGTCCGGCAGGGCCCGCCCGGCGACGACGAGCCCGACTACGCGCTCGACCTGTGGGCCGGTGTGCTGCCCGTCCAGCAGGTCTTCGGTACGCCGGCCCCCGACCCGCTGCTGCGCCCCGGTATCCCCATTCCTGGACATATCGCCCAACGTGCGGCGCGCTAAATCGACCGGACTCGGTGCCCCGCGCAGTCGTCCATGGCCGTAGGGTGAACCCATGAACGAGCGGCTGGTCTGGATCGACTGCGAGATGACAGGACTCGACCTGCGCAACGACGCGCTCATCGAGATAGCCGCACTGGTCACCGACAGCGAGCTCAACATCCTCGACGAGGGCGTCGACGTCGTCATCAAGCCTCCCCCCGAGACGGTGACCAGGATGACCAAGGTCGTCCGGGACATGCACACCACGTCCGGGCTGCTGGAGGCCCTGCCCACCGGCGTCACCCTCGCCGAGGCCGAGGACACCGTCCTCACCTACGTCCGCGGCCACGTGAAGGACGCCAACAAGGCGCCCCTGTGCGGCAACTCCATCGCCACCGACCGGTCCTTCCTGGCCCGCGACATGCCCGCCCTCGACGCCCACCTCCACTACCGCATGGTGGACGTCTCGTCCATCAAGGAGCTGGCGCGCCGCTGGTACCCGCGCGTGTACTTCGCCAGCCCGGAGAAGAAGGGCGGCCACCGAGCGCTGGCCGACATCACCGAGAGCATCCAGGAGCTGCGCTACTACCGCGCCGCCGTCTTCGTCGCGCAGCCCGGCCCCGACTCCGACACCGCCCGCCGCATCGCGGGCATGGTGTCCTCCGGCTGACCCACCCCCCGGGAGCCGCTACACTACTTGGAGCCGGGCACGTTCCCGGCCACGGTGGGTGTAGCTCAGCTGGCAGAGCACTTGGTTGTGGTCCAAGATGTCGGGGGTTCAAGTCCCCTCACTCACCCCAGGTGAAGAGCCTGGCCACCGCGAGTGGCCGGGCTCTTTTCTCGTCCGCGGGCGGCCCCGGCCCCGCCGGAGGCATGCCTGGTCAATGCGTCGCGGTCATCGACTCCCGCAGATCGTCCCGTTATGCTCCGTCCCTATAAATGTCAACGACACGCCAAAGGCAACGGATGAGTGTCGATGAGACGGCCCCCCTGCGCGTCCTCGTGGTGGACGCCGACCCCCGGGCCCGCACGGACGTGATCTCCCTCCTGGACGCCAGCGACGAACTCCTGGTCGTGGCCGACGCCCCCGATCCCCAGACCGCCCTCGCCCTCGCCCGGCGCCTGCGCCCGGACATCGTCCTCCTGGACGCGGCCTCCGCCGCCCACGCCCACCCCCTCAGCGGCGCGTCCCGCGTGTTCCTGCTCTCCGACGACCCGGCCGCCATCGAGGCCGCCCTGCGCGCCGGCGCCTGCGGCCACCTCACCCCCGGCTCCTTCACCGTCCGCGACCTCATCCGCGGCGTCCGCGACGCCTCCCGCACCACCCTCGGCCTGTCCGCCCGCGAGTCCGAGGTCATGGACCTCATCGCCACCGGCCGCTCCAACGGCGAGATCGCGCGCCAGCTCTTCCTCAGCGAGAAGACGGTGAAGAACCACGTCAACCGCATCTACGCCAAGCTCGGCGTGAGCTCCCGCGCCACCGCCATCGCCCTCTGGCGCGGCATGGTCAGCGTCCTGCCCGCCCGGGACTAAACCGATTCGCACTGCTCCGCAGCCCCTGGTACTGTTCTTCCTGTCGCAAGGGCCCCGGCCACGGCCAAGGCCCCACACGACGGGCGCCGTTAGCTCAATTGGCAGAGCAGCGGACTCTTAATCCGCGGGTTCGGGGTTCAAGTCCCTGACGGCGCACCCGCTATGACCAGGGCAAACGCTATCGCGTTTGCCCTCAGTGGTTTTCGGGGTAATTGCATTCCCCGTTGCTTCTCTTGGCCGCTTGCCGGCACCGGTCCCGGTGCCGGCAAGGCGATTAGTGAAGGGCCGGGCTCAGTTGCCCACGCCGAGGCCGGACATGAACGCGGACGGGTAGCGGTCACCGCGGGCGGCGCCGCGCGGTACCGCCTTCTCGATCTCGGCCAGGTCTTCGGCGGTGAGGTCCAGCTCCGCCGCGGGCAGGGCCTCGGCCAGCCGCTCGCGGGTGCGGGCACCGACCAGCGGCACGATGTCGGCGTCCTGTGCGGCCACCCAGGCGATCGCCAGCTGGGCGACCGTGCATCCCTTGGCCTCGGCCACCCGGCGCAGCGCGTCCACCAGGGCGAGGTTGTGCTCCACGTTCTCGCCGGCGAACCGCGGGCTGAAGCCGCGGCTGTCGCCGGGGCCGGCGGAGTGGCCGGCCTTCCAGTGCCCGGAGATGAGACCGCGGCCGAGGACGCCGTACGCGGTCAGGCCGATGCCGAGTTCCCGCAGCGCCGGCAGGACGTCCTCCTCCACCGCGCGGGAGATCAGCGAGTACTCGATCTGCAGGTCGGCGACCGGGTGGACGGCGTGCGCCCGGCGGATCACGGCCGCGTCGACCTCCGACAGGCCGAGGTGCCGGACGTATCCGGCGTCGATCATCTCCTTGATCGCTCCGACGGTGTCCTCGATCGGCACGGCCGGGTCCAGCCGCGCGGGGCGGTAGATGTCGATGTGGTCGAGGCCCAGCCGGGTCAGGGTGTGGCCGAGGAAGTTCTTCACCGCCTCGGGACGGCCGTCCACCCCGCCGAACTCCGAGCTCGGTCCGCGCAGCATCCCGAACTTGACGCTCAGCACGTAGTCGTCGCGGTTCCGGCCGCGCAGCGCCTCGGCCAGCAGGAGCTCGTTGTGGCCCATGCCGTAGAAGTCGCCGGTGTCGATCAGCGTGACGCCGCCTTCGAGTGCCGCGTGGACGGTGGCGATGCTCTCCGCGCGGTCGGCCGCTCCGTAGGCGCCCGACATGCCCATCGCGCCCAGCCCCAGTGCGGAGACGACCGGTCCGGTACGGCCCAGGGTCCGTGTGTGCATCGTGTTCTCCCGTTCTCGATGTCTCGTCAATGCCGTCTCCGAGACTGCTCCCCCGCAGAGGCGGGTGAAAGCGGAGCGCTCATCGTGGGATGGGCGCTCCCTGGCAAGGCTCGCGGCGGCGAGGAAACATGGGGGCATGGAACGTGAGCAGCTCGCCGACTTCCTGCGCCGCCGCCGCGAGGCGATCCGCCCGGCGGAGGTGGGCCTCGCCGACGGTCCGCGCCGCCGCACCGCGGGCCTGCGCCGGGAAGAGGTCGCGATGCTCGCGGGCATGTCGGTGGACTATGTCGTCCGGCTGGAGCAGGGCCGCAGCAGCCAGCCCTCGGTTCAGTTGCTCGGTGCGCTGGCCAGGGCCCTGCGCCTGTCCGACGACGAGCGCGATCACCTGTTCCATCTGGCCGGCCACCGTCCGCCGCCCGCGGAGGGGGTGGCCCGCCTCGCCCGCGCGGGCCTGATCCGCATGCTCGACCTGCTCGGTCCCACACCGGCGCTGGTGCTGTCGGACCTCGGTGAGGTCCTGGCGCAGAACCGGGCGGCCGTCCTGCTGATGGGCGACTTCACCGGTTTCTCCGGCGACCGGCGCTACGTCGTGTACCGGTGGTTCACCGATCCGGCCGCCCGGGCGGGCAGCCCGCCCGAGGAGCGGGAGCACCAGGCCCGGCAGCTCGTGGCCGACCTGCGCGCGACCGCCGGCCGCCGGTCCGACGACCCCGTGGTCACCGGGCTCATCGAGCGGTTGCGGTCGTCCAGCGCCGACTTCCGCCGCCTCTGGGCCGAGCACGAGGTCGCGGTACGGCGCGCGGACCGCAAGACGTTCCTCCACCCGCGGGTGGGACGGATGCTGATGGACTGCGAGACCCTGGTCACCCCTGACCAGCGGCAGCAACTGCTGGTGCTCACCCCGGCCGACGCCGAGACCCGTGAACGGCTGGAGCTGCTGCGGGTCCTCGGCACCGAGGAGTTTCCCAAGGGGACGGCGGGCACGTCCGCGCAGTGACGTGCGTCGATGGCGGCGGTGACCGGGCCTTGCCTCTCGGTCAGGCGGCGGCCTGGGCCGGGCGGGGCGAGCGGGGCGTCGCCGACAGCAGGCGGTGGACGTGGCCCTCGGGGGCGAGCAGCCGGGCGAGTCCGTCGAGGTCGCCGGTGCCCACCGCGGCCTGGAAGGCGGCGACGAGGCGGCGGTGCGACTCCGCCGGGACCGTCCGCTCCCGGTCGCCTTCGAGGCGCGCCTGCCCGCGGCGGACGAGCTGCCGCGCGTTGGAGACGCTCGTCCCCAGCAGCTCGGCCAGGTCGGCGTAGGCGTAGTCGAAGCCCTTCCGCAGGACGTAGGCGGCCAGCTCGTCCGGGGTGAGCCTCGCCATGAGCAGGGCCAGGGCCTCCCCGACGGCCATGGTCTGCTCGACGCGCTGGACGGGGTCCTGGGCCCGGTCGGCGAGGTTCACCAGCCGGGACTCGGTCGGCGTCTCGTGGCGGTGGCGCGCGGACTGGACGACGTTGATCGCCAGCCGGTTCACCGCCGTGGTCAGGAACGCGGCCGGGTTCTCGATCCGGGTGCGGGGGGTGCACTGCCAGCGCAGCCACAGCTCCTGGAGCACGTCCTCCGCGCCGAGGACGTCGCCGAGGACGCGGTAGGCGATGCGGAACAGGCGGGTCCGGTGGGCCAGGAAGACGTCGAGGGCGGCGTCCAGGTCGTCTCCGGCCGGGCGGGCGGCCGGGGATCCGGCCGGCGTCGTCTCCAGGCTGAGCACTGACATCGAGGACTCCTCTGCGTGGGCATCTGAACGATGGCTCCACTCTCGGTCCGCGGTGGCCTCCACCGCGCCCTCGAAGTCCGTGGTCGAGTCCGTGGGGCACCCCGGGGGCACCCCCGGGGCCGCCGCCTGGGGGCCCACGCACCGTGCATCAGGCGGGTGCGGCCGAGCCCCCAGTGTCCGTGGCCGGGGTGGTCCCGAGGACGTTCGGCAGCTCCCGCCGCGAGCTGATGCCGAGCTTGGCGAACACCTTCCGCAGGTGCCACTCCACGGTGTGCGGGCTGATGAACAGCTCCGCGCCGATCTTCGGGTTCGTCATGCCGCCGGCGGCGAGGGTCGCGATCTGCGACTCCTGCGGGGTCAGGGTGCTCACCGGCTCGGCCTCCCGGACCCGGACGTGCTCGCCGCTGACCAGCAGCTCGCGGCGGGCCCGCTCGGCGAACGCGTGCGCCCGCATCCCGTCGAACATGTCGTAGGCCGTGCGGAGGTGCTCGCGGGCCTGCGAGCGGCGGCGGCTCCGGCGCAGCCACTCGCCGTAGAGGAGGTGGCTGCGCGCCACCTCCACCGCCACGCGGTCGCGGGCGAGCTCCTCGATCGCCGTCCGGTACAGGCCGTCGGCCTCGTCGCCGTCGGTGAGCAGGGCGCGGCTGCGGGCGCTGACGCCGCGGGCCCAGCCGGAGTCGGCGGCGCCGGTGAGCTCGACCAGCCGGGCGAGGGAGGCGCGGGCCAGGTCGAGCTCGCCGCAGCGGGTCGCGGCCTCGACGTGCTCGACCAGGGAGAGGCCGGTGAAGTTGAACCCGTCGTGGTCGATGCCCGAGCGGGCGGCGGCGAGGGCCTCGTCGTAGCGGGCCAGGCCGTTGAACAGGACGCCTTGAACGTAGCCGCTGACGCCGAGGAGGGACACCTCGCCGCGCGCGGCGCTCGCCCTGGCGTCCTCGATGTAGCCGATCGCGCTGTCCTCGTCGCCGCGCCACGCGGACAGGACGAGCGCCGCGTACTGGTGCGGGGCGTGCCCGGTCGCGGCGGCGATCGCGTCGGCCTCGTCGATCATCCGGGCGGCCTCGGCGAAGTCGCCGTAGTGGATGTGCACGCCGCCGGCGTAGATCAGCGCGGGCGGCAGCACGCCGAGCGCGCCGATGTCGCGGGCCAGGCGCACCGCGCGGGTCGCGATCAGGTCCCAGGCGGGCAGGTCCCAGGCGTAGTGGATGAACGACTCCAGCGCGACCGGGGCCAGCAGGAGCCAGCGCATCGTCGCCTCGCGGGTGGGGAGTTCCTCGTGGACGAGGGGCTCCAGCGCGCGGCGCAGCGCCGGGCCGCTGGTCTCGGGGCCGTCGGCGAGGAGCGCGGCCACGCCGTCCAGGAGGAGGTCGGCGGCCTTGGAGCCGGACGGGGGCGCGCCGGACTCGCGGGCCGCGATCGCCGCGGCGCGGGCGCCCGTCGGCCCGTGCACCCGGCCCGCGAAGATGGTCGCGCTGATCGCCTCCAGGTAGGTCTCGCGCGCGAGCGGCGAGTCGGCGGCCGCGAACCGACCGGCGGCGTCGAGGAGCAGCGGCGCGGCCTCGTCGCTGCGGTTGCGGGCGAACAGGATCGTGGCGCGCAGGCGGGCCAGGCGGGCGCGGTCCAGGGGGCTGAGGGGGCACAGCTCGGCCAGTGTCGCCAGCTCCGTGGCGCGGTCGGGCGAGGCGGCCGAGAAGTGCGCCTCGGCGGCGGCGAGGGCGCGGCGGCCCCGCGCCCAGCGGTCCGGCGTCACCTCCGCGGCGCGCTCCAGCAGCACCGCCTCGGCGGCCATGCCGCCGCGCTGCCGCGCCCGGCCGGCGGCCCGCTCCAGCTCGGCGGCGACCTCCTCGTCCGGCCCCTCGGCGGCCTGCGCGGCGTGCCAGGCGCGGCGGTCGGGGTCCAGGACGGGGTCGGTGGCCGCGGCCAGCGCCCGGTGCACCGCCCGGCGCTCGGCGGGGTCGGCCTGGTCGTAGACCGCCGAGCGGACCAGCGGGTGCCGGAACCGGACGGACTCCCCGAACTCGATCAGCCCGGCCGCCTTGGCCGGCGCGGCGTCCGGCGTGATCTCCAGGGCGGCGGCCGCGCGGGCCAGCACGCGGGCGTCGCCGACCGGTTCGGCGGCGGCGATCAGCAGCAGCGTCCGGGTGGGCGCCGGCAGCGCGCCGAGCCGCCGCGCGAAGTCGCGCTCGACGCGGCCGGCCACCGTCCCCTGGGCGCGCGGGTGGCCCGCGTCCAGGCCGTAGGCCAGCTCGGCGGCGCTGCGGCCGCGGGAGAACTCCAGGAGGGCGAGCGGGTTGCCGTGCGTCTCGGCCACGAACCGCTCCCGGACGCGCTTCTCCAGCCGCCCGCCGACGGCGGTCTCCAGCAGCTCGCCGGCCGCGGCGGCGTCGAGGCCGGAGATCGCCATCGCGGGCAGCCCGGCGAGCGCGGCCTCCCCCTCGGGGTCGCGCACGGCGAACACCATCGCGACCGCCTCGGCGAGCAGCCGCCGGGCGACGAACTCCAGCGTCTGCAGGGACACCCGGTCCAGCCACTGGGCGTCGTCGACCACGACCAGCACCGGCCGGGTCTCGGACGCGCGGGTGAGCAGCGACAGGACGGCGAGGCCGACCAGGAAGCGGTCGGGCGGGTCGCCTGCGGCCATCCCGAACGCGACGTGCAGGGCGTCGCGCTGCGGGTCCGGCAGTTCCGCGATCTCCGCCAGGAACGGCGCGCACAGCTGGTGGAGGCTCGCGTAGGGCAGTTCCATGTCGGCCTCGATGCCCCGCGAGCGGGTGACCGTGACCCCGGACGCCCGCGCGTCCGCGTACTCCAGCAGGACCGACTTGCCGATGCCCGCCTCGCCGCGGATCACCCAGACCCGGGCCCCGCCGCCGCGCAGCCCGGAGAGCAGGTCGTCGAGCGCCGCGCATTCGCGTTCCCGGCCGACCAGGGCAGGAGGCGGGCTCGCGGTCATGGAAGCGGCTCCCTGAAGGACTCCCGGGGACGACCCAGGACACTTGTCGGCAAGAACATTGAAACGATACATGAATCCACCGCATTTTCACCCCTCTCCTTCGGAAATAGGGAAATTCATTCATCTAATGCAAGAGTGCGGCGGACACGGCGGCGGCACCGTGCGCCCGGCGCGATCGGGCCGCCTCGGCGACGCGACGTGACGGCCGAGTGACGGACGAGTAGATCGCCCGCAGCGCCCAGACCTGCGGACGGAGCGCCGCACCCCGGTTCACGGCAGGCCGCACAGGGGATTTCCACCCACTCCGACGACCGGCGAACCGGATGCCGAACATGCAATTGGGAGGCGTTTCGCACGGCCGAGGCGGCGCACTCCGAACAGCACCGCCGAATACCCTTTTTGAAGCCCGGCACCATTCAACGAATCACGCCATTCCGAGCCCTCGGCGACGCAAAAGGCGACCAGTACCGAATCCGGGCCTCCTAGCCGATTCCAGGTGACTCCCGCGATGGCCCCACGAGGCGCGTGTGATGCACGTCACACTAGGCTCCGGTTCAGGGTTGTCACAAACGACGGGGCCGTCCGGTCGAGCACTGTCTACGTTCGTCCGCCCTCGCAGGAGGTCCCTTGTCATCGCTCGAACACCAGCTCTCCACCTCCGTCCTGGTGGTGGGGACCGGTGGGGCAGGGCTTCGAGCGGCCATCGAAGTCGCCGAGGCCGGTGTCGCCGTCATCGCGGTGGGCAGGCGCGCCGCCGGCGACGCCCACACCGTCTTGGCGACGGGCGGGATCAGCGCGGCGCTGGCCACGGCCGACCCGGCCGACACGTGGGAGCAGCATGCGGCGGACACGTTGCAGGAGGCCCGGCTTCTGGCCGACCCGCGCACGGTCCTCGCCATGGCCAGGAACGCCGCGCAGGGCATCAACGACCTGCTGCGCTTCGGCATGCGGTTCGACCGGCAGGAGGACGGGCGGATCGCGCAGCGGTACTCCGGCGCCCACTCCCACCCGCGCACCGCCTACGCGGGCGAGCGGACCGGGCTGGAGATGCAGCGGGTGCTCCGGGCCCGCGCGAGCCGGCTCGCCGTCCCGGTCCTGTCGAGCCTGTACGTCACCCGGCTGCTGGTCGACGACGGGACGGTGTTCGGCGCCTACGGGTTCGACCTCGACGACGGCTCGCGCTACCTCGTGCACGCCGACGCCGTCATCCTCGCGACGGGCGGGCACACCCGCATCTGGCGGCACTCGTCCTCGCGCCGGGACGAGAACACCGGCGACTCCCTGCGGCTGGCCGCCGAGGCCGGTGCCCGGCTGCGCGACGCCGAGCTGGTCCAGTTCCACCCGCTGGGGCTGGTCGAACCGGACGGCTCGCCCGGCGCGCTGGTCGGCGAGGCGGCGCGCGGTGAGGGCGGTGTCCTGCTCAACAACCTCGGTGAGCGGTTCATGGCCCGCTACGACCCCGAGCGGATGGAGCTGTCCGACCGGGACACGGTCGCGCTGGCGTGCTACACGGAGATCAGGCAGGGACGCGGCAGCCAGTCGGGCGGCGTCTGGCTCGACCTGTCCCACCTGCCGGCCGACACCGTCCTGTCCCGGCTGCCGCGGGTCCATGAGACCCTGCTGGACCTGCGGAAGCTCGACGTCACCCGCGATCCGTTCGAGGTCGCGCCGACCGCCCACTTCTCCATGGGCGGCGTCCGGGTGCGGCCCGAGGACGGCGGCACGGACGTCGCCGGGCTGTTCGCGATCGGGGAGGCGGCGAGCGGGCTGCACGGCGCGAACCGGCTGGGCGGCAACGCGCTGACCGAGCTGCTCGTGTCCGGCCGGATCGCCGGACGGGCCGCGGTGGAGTACTCGTCCCGGCTCTCCGGGCAGCGGCGGTCGCGCGGCGCGACCCGTGCCGCGGAGGCCGACGTGAACCGGCTGCTGACCGCCGACGGCGACCACAACGTGCGCGGCCTCCAGCGGTCCGTGCGCCGTCTGATGACCGAGCACGCCGGCGTGGTGCGGGACGGGCCGGGGCTCGCCGCGGGCCTCGCCGGGCTGGACGAGGTCGAGGCGCGGGCGGCGGACGCCGGGGTCCACGTCGACATCGGCGGCTTCCGGGACCTCGCGCACGCCTTCGACCTCAAATCCACCGTCCTCGCCGCCCGCGCGACGCTCGAGTGCGCGCTGGAGCGGCGCGAGACGCGGGGCTCGCACCACCGGTCCGACTACCCCGATCCCGATCCGGAACTGCGCGTCAACTTGGTGTGGTCGCCGAAGGCAGGAGTACGCCGTGAACCCGTTCCCCCGATCCCCACCGACATCGCCGCGTTGATGCACGACGTTTCCGCGGACGGCAAGCTTCTCGAATAGCACCGAATTAGGACGACGCCCTCCAGGGCATTCGCGGATTGGCGGGAATGCCCCCTTCATGCTGCCCGCGTCGTGCCCGTTCGGCGCCGCCCGCGTCATCGGCCGCGAAGGCGGGGGCCGGTACGGTGCCCTTCATGGCGACGGAGAGGCTGCGGCCCCTGGAGGACGAGGCGTGGCGCGGGTTCCTGCTCACCCACGACCGGATCTGGCGTTCGATCCAGGAGGGGCTCGCGCCGCTGAACGTGAGCATGGCCGAGTACAGCGTGCTGGCGCTGCTCGGCGAGGCCGCGCCGGAGCCGATGCGGATGTCGGAGCTGGCCGAGCGGCGGCTGATGTCCACCGGGGGGTTCACCCGGCTCGCCGACCGGCTGGAGAAGCGGGGGCTCATCGAGCGGCGGCGGTCGGCCGCCGACGGCCGCGGCTTCGAGGTGACGCTGACGGACGAGGGGCGCGACCTGCTGCGCAAGGCGTGGCGGCAGCAGTACGGCGACATCCGCAGGCTGTTCCTCGACCGGCTCGGCGAGGACGACCTGCGCGTCCTCGCCGACATCTGGAAGCGGCTCGCCGCCGACCCCGAGTGACCCGGCCCGGGTGACCTCGTCGCGTCAGCGGTCGCGGGCGACGATCTCGCGGACGGCCGGCGCCACCTCCCGGCCGAAGGCCCGGATCTCCGCCGGGTCGTCGCCGGCCAGGATGAAGGTGCCGAACCCGTGCCGCAGGGCCAGCTCGGCGAGCCGCTCGGCCCAGCGGGCGTCGTCGGCGTCCAGCCGCCCGACGTTCAGCAGGCGCCGGATGTCGCGCGGGTCGCGGCCCGCCTCGCGGGCGGCCTCGTCGATGACCGCGTTGCCCTCCGGGATCGCGGCCTCGTCCGGCAGGTAGGCCAGGGTGGGCAGCCAGCCGTCGGCCTTCGCGCCGGTGAGGCGGAGCATCTTCGGCTTGTAGGCGCCGAGCCAGATGCCGATGTCGTGCGCGGGGGCGGGGCCGCGCTTGGCGCCGTCCACCTGGTAGTAGGTCCCGTCGACCTTGAAGCGCGTCCGGTCGCCGGCGTCCCAGACGCCGCGGATGATGTCGATCGCCTCGCTCAGCGCGTCCACGGCCTGGCCCGGTGACAGCCGGCGGCCGCCCATGGCCTCGATGGCGTCCCAGAAGCCGCCGGCGCCGAGGCCCAGCTCGAACCGCCCGCCGGACAGCAGGTCCAGGCTCGCCGCCGCGCGCGCCAGCACCGCCGGCGGGCGCAGCGGCAGGTTCAGCACGTTGCCCGACAGGCGGATGCGGTCGGTCCGCGCGGCCGCGTAGGAGAGCAGCGTCCAGGTGTCGAGGAAGCGCGACTGGTAGGGGTGGTCCTGGAAGGTGGCGAGGTCGAGCCCCGCGTCCTCGGCGGCGCGCACCAGCTCCACCGCCTGCTGCGGCTCGGCGTTGGACGGCGTGATGAACGCCCCGAACTCCAGCTCGTGCCCGTAGTCCGTCATGTTCCGCTCCCCCCGGTCGCCCGATCAAGGTTCTGTCGGCCGCGTCAACGCCCCGGGCCGTTACCGCATTCCGGGACGTGACCGGAGACGGCCACCGCCGGGTCAACTGCCCGGTCACCTCAATTAACGTGCTGAGTCATCCCGAACTCGGACAGCACGGAGGGGTCGTCCCGGTGGAGTTCCGCATCCTTGGCAGTCGGGTCAGAGTCCGGGGCGCGAGAGGCGAGTCCATCGGTGTCTTCCGGCCGCGGGTGCGGCGGCTGCTGGCGGTGCTGCTGGCCGAGGAGGGCCGGCCGGTCCCGGCGCGCGCGCTCGCCGACCGGCTGTGGGACCCGTCCGCCGACATCGACCCGGCCGCCGAGCTGGAGCAGGTCGTCGCCAACGCGCGGCGCGCGCTGCCGGACGGCCTGCTGGCCGCCGAGCGCGGCGGGCTGAAGCTCCGGCTGGACGAGGGCGACCGCCTCGACCTGCGCGAGTTCCGCGGCCTGGCCGCGGACGCGCGGCGCCTGCGCGGCTCCGACCCCGCCGCGGCCGCCGCGAGCTGCCGGCGGGCGCTCGGGCTGTGGTCGGACCAGCCGCTCGGCGACCTTCCGGACACCGCCGCGATGGAGCCGGTCCGCCGGTCGCTGCTCGGCGAGCGCAGCCGGGTCCGCGAGGAGCTGGCCGAGATCCTGCTCGCCGAGGGGGCGCACCGCGAGTTCATCGTCCAGGGACGGTCGTGGGCGGCGCAGGAACCGGTGAACGAGCACCTGATCGGCCTGCTGATGCTCGCGCTCCACCGGGACGGGCGCTCGGCCGAGGCGCTGCGCCTCCACGAGCGGACCGCCGCGCTGCTCGACCCGGCCGGGCCCGGCCCCGGGCTGCGGCGGACGGCCGCGCTGATCGAACGCCGCGACCCGCGGCTGGACTTCCGGCCCCGCACGCCCCGGGCACCGCTGACGCCCGACCGGGCGGCCGGCCTGCACATCGATCCCGGGACGGCCTCGCCCGCCCGGATCTACGACTACTACCTGGGCGGCAAGGACAACTACGAGGTCGACCGGGCGGCCGCCGACGCGATCATGAAGACGGTGCCGGAGGCGCCGGCCGCGGCGCGCGCCAACCGGGACTTCCTCGGCCGGGCGGTCCGGTACCTGGCGGCGCGGGCCGGGATCCGGCAGTTCATCGACGTCGGCGCGGGGCTGCCCACGCAGGGCAACGTGCACGAGATCGTCCACGGCATCGCGCCGGACGGGCACGTGGTCTACGTCGACAACGACCCGGTCGTCCTCATCCACGGCAGGGCCCTGCTGGAGGGGAGCCCGAGCGTCGCGGTCGTCCCCGGAGACCTGCGGCGCCCCGAGGAGTTCATGGCCGACCCCCGGCTCACCGAGCTGATCGACTTCACCGAGCCGGTGGGCCTGCTGCTGGTGGCGGTCCTGCACTTCATCCCGGACGACGACGACCCGGCGGGCCTCGTCGCGCGCCTCGTCGAGCGGCTGCCGTCCGGCAGCCTCGTGGTCGTCTCCCACGGCTACGAGGGCGGGATGGACCCCGGCGACGTCGAGCACGCGCTCGGCGTCCGCCGCACGACGGCCGCGCCGATCTGCTCGCGCGGCCCCGGGGAGGTGGCGGCCCTCCTCCCCGGGCTGGACGTCCTGGACCCCGGCATCGTGTGGATCCCCGAATGGGACCTGCCGCACCCGCCCGCCCCCGGCGCCGACCCTCGGATGAGCCACTTCGTCGGCGGTGTCGCCCGCAAGCCCTGAGCCGCGCCGCGACTCCCACCGGGAGGCCGGGCGACCCGGGAATATCTGCCTGCGCAGATAACTTTCTACCGGACGTGCCGGGACGGCCCCGGTGGAGAGGAGACCGGACGATGGCTTTCGAAATCGGGATCATGACCTTCGGCGAGGTGACGGAGGATCCCGTCACCGGGGCGCTGCCGTCCCCGCGCGAGCGGGTGCGCGAGACGATCGAGCAGGCGCGGGTCGCCGACGAGGCGGGCCTGGACGTGTTCGGCGTCGGCGAGCACCACCGCTCCGACTTCGTCGGGTCGGCGCCGACGATCCTGCTGGCGGCGGCCGCCGAGGCGACCGAGCGCATCCGGCTGACCAGCTCGGTCACCGTGCTCGGCTCGGAGGACCCGGTGCGCGTCTGGGAGCAGTTCGCGACGATCGACCTGCTCTCGGCCGGCCGCGCCGAGATCATCGCGGGCCGCGGCTCGTACACCGAGTCCTTCCCGCTGTTCGGCTACGACCTGCGGGACTACGGCGAGCTGTTCCGCGAGAAGCTCGACCTGCTGCTGCGAATCCGCGAGCAGAACCCGCTCACCTGGTCGGGACGCTTCCGCCCCGCGCTGGTCGACGCCGACATCGCGCCGCGCGCGGACGGCGAGACCATCCCCGTCTGGGTGGGGGTCGGCGGCTCTCCGGCGTCCGCGATCAGCACCGGGCGGCTCGGGCTGCCGATGGCGCTCGCCCTGCTGCTCGGGCCGATGACCTTCCACGAGGAGACCGTCGAGCTGTACCGCGCGTCCGCCGCCGAGGCGGGGCACGACGCCGCCGCGCTCCCGGTCAGCATCAACGTCCACGGCTACGTCGGGCGGACGAGCCAGGAGGCCAGGGACACCATGTACCCCTACTTCGCGAAGGGGATGCTGGAGAACAACCACCAGCGCGGCCGGGGCATGCTGCTGCCGCGGGTGGCGTTCGACGCGCAGGCGTCGCCGCGGGCCGGCCTGCTGGTCGGCAGCCCGCAGGAGGTCATCGACAAGCTGCTCGGCTACCACGAGCTGTACGGCCTGGACCGGGCGATCATCCAGATGGGCTTCGGCGGCATGCCGCAGAAGGAGCACCTGGCGGCGATCGAGCGGCTCGGCACCGAGGTCGCTCCCGTCGTGCGGCGCGAGATCGCCGCCCGGCGGAAGGACGCGGCATGACGACCCAGGCCATCGACGCGCGCACGGAAACGCGGACCGACCTCCGACCCGACGCGCGACCCGACACCCGACCCGACGCGCTGAAGGACACGCGCACGGACGAGCCGGTGGAGGGCAGTGCCGCGCTGCGGGTCGTCGTCGTCAACGGGAGCCCGAGCCGGCCGTCGAAGACGATGGGCCTGGTCGACGCGATCCTCGGCACGCTGCGCGGGATGCTCCCCGTCGAGGTGTCCCGGATCGATGTGTACCGGCTCGGCCCCGGGTTCACCGGGGCCGTCGAGCGGGACGGCGTACCGCCCGACGTCGAGGCCGCGCTCCGGCTCGCCGAGGACGCCGACTTCCTGATCGCGGCGGTGCCGGTGTACCGGGGCTCCTACCCCGGCATGTTCAAGCACTTCTTCGACCTCGTCGACCAGTACGCGCTCGCCGGCAAGCCCGTCCTGCTGGCGGCGACCGGCGGGGGCGACCACCACGCGCTCGTCCTGGAGCACGCGCTGCGGCCGCTGTTCGCGTTCTTCCAGGCGCTGACGGTGCCGGTCGCGGTCTTCGCGTCCGGCGGGGACTTCGACGGCACCACGCTGCTCACGCCCCGCGTCTACGGCCGCATCGAGACGGGCCTCGCCGACGTCGCCGACCTGCTCCGGTCCCGCGCCACCGGAGCGCCGGCGGCGGCCCCACCCGGCTGACCACGCGCCCGGGTCCTCCCGCGATTGACCCGCTCCCAAGGTCACATGAAGTTGCGGGTGTGCAGGCGCGACAGCTCGGCGGCCTCGTCGGCGGGGAAGCCGAGATGGACGAGGCGGCGCCGGCGGCCCTCGTCCATCTCGGCCTTGAGCCGCTGGACCTCGTCGTGACCGCGGCCGATGTCCTCCGGAGCCCAGCCCCCGGCGGCGAGCAGGACCAGGGCGTCGAACACGTCCTGGTTCAGCCCGGAAGTCCGGGCGAGCGCGTCGTGCCGGCGCTCCACGGCGGCGCGGAGCCGGGACCGGAAGGCCGGGTCCAACCCCGACCGGTGGTGCAGGTGCGCCACCCCGAAGGCGACGTGCCGGGCCTCGTCCTGCCGGGCGAGACGTGCGACCTGGCGGGTCACCGGGTCGGGGGCGTGCCGGTCGAGGAACGCCAGCAGGTTCAGGAAGCTGCCCTCCCCCAGCACCGACAGCAGGAACGACGCCAGGGAGAAGTCGGGCTCGGTGAGCAGCGTCGCGAGCGACGCGCGGCCGCTCACCGAGGAGGTGCCCATCTCGCCGCCGCGCAGCAGCGCGCGCCTGGTGAAGACCTCCATGTGCCGGGCTTCGTCCGCCGCCTGCACCGCGAGGAGCTGGACGACCTCGCGGAAGTGCGGGTGGACGCGGCCGAGGAGCCGCGCCGGGACGACCAGCGCCGCCTGCTCGTTCTCCACCAGGAACGTCATGATCTGGACGACCGCGCGCTCGATGCCGGCGGGCAGCTCGAACCGGGCGTCCCAGTCGACGGCGTCGGCCGGGTCCCACTGCGCGGACGCGGCGTGCGCGTAGAGGGACGGCGCCAGGTCGGCCCAGAGCACGTCGCGGTCGGCCAGGTCGAACCCGGGTTCGGGGCCGCCCGGCTCCACCAGGGCGCCGCGCGCCGCGAGCCCCCAGTGGGCCTCCGGCTCCTTCCGCACGCCGCCGGGGCGGGGGTCGCCGGCCCGTTCGGCGCCCGCCCAGCGGTCGAGGTCCGTCCGGCCCCGGACGACGTAGGCGCGGACGGGGCCGTCGGGGTCGTCCGGCCGCCGGACGCGGTGGCCCCGCGACCGGCACCAGCTCTCCAGGTGGAGGGCCAGCGCCGGGTCGTGCCCGATGACGGCGAGTTCCGCGCCCGGCGGCAGGTCGTGCAGGGCGCGCTGCACGAGCAGGTGCGCGCCCCGGTCGAAGCCGAGCCCGCCGAGCCGGACCGCGGGCGTTCCGGCGGACGGGTTCACGGCCGGTAGCCGGCGGCCGTGACCGCGCCCTCCGCGTCGTAGAAGCCGGCCTCGTCGACCGCCCGTTCGAGCGGCGGGTACCCGGTCGTCCGGCCCGGCCGCCAGGCGGTCAGCCCCTCCAGATCGAACAGGGGCCTGACCTCCGGGTCGGCGTAGGACATCGAGAGCAGCAGTTCGCCGAACCGGTCGGCGTCCGGGGCGTCGGCGACCGTGAGGTTGCAGTGGTCGAACGGCGGTGTCCGCGCGATGACGCGGGTGCCGCCGGGCGGCAGCGTGCCCTCCCGCGCGAACAGCAGGTGGTTGCCGTCGATCATGCAGGCCGCCGCGACGCGCCCGGCCATCAGCGCGCGGGCGGCGTCGCGCTCGCCGCCGATGTGGTCGCCGTGCAGGCCGACGCCGGTGTCGAACCGGGTGACGTCCACGTCCTCGCCCGGCCGGACGCCGGAGTCGCGCAGGAACGACGCCGGGATGAGCGTGGCCTGCGGCGAGTCGACCGCGCCGAACGCGACGGACTCGCCCTTGAGGTCGGCGATGTCCCGGTAGGGCGAGTCAGCGCGGACGACGACCACCGAGGTGAGGTCCTGGTCGGTGTCGCGCATGACGAGGGGACGCACGCGGCGGCCCCGCGCGGCCGCCAGCCGGACGGCGCGGACCCACGCGAGCGGCGAGTTCCACGCGCCGTCGATGCGCCCGGCGACGAGATCCTCCACCTGCCGCTCGTAATGGGCGTAGAGGACGAAATCGAAATCGAAATCGCGGCCCCTGAACCAGGAGCGGAAACCGTGCCAGATCGAGACCACTTT
The DNA here is from genome assembly GCF_900188445.1 of Actinomadura meyerae. Lineage (GTDB taxonomy): Bacteria > Actinomycetota > Actinomycetes > Streptosporangiales > Streptosporangiaceae > Spirillospora > Spirillospora meyerae. The sequence goes on along the minus strand of NZ_FZOR01000029.1, from coordinate 21,561 downwards.
GGGGTCGTAGGCGACGGCCCCCAATACGAACGTCATAGCAGGGCCATTCCGAGCGCCGCGCGGCCCACGAAATCGTGGAGTGCCTCGGTGGTGGGCGCCATGACGCGGGCGGCCAGCGAATCGCGGAAAAGGCGTTCGACGCCGAAGTCCCTGCGGAACGCCGATCCGCCGCACAGCCGCATGACGCCGTCGGCGACGTCCGAGGCGGCCTCCGCCGCCACCGCCTTCACCTGCAGGACGCGGAGCGTCGCGTCCTCCCGGCCGGTCTCGACGGCGGTGAGGGTGTCGTCGAGGAAGGCCCGCACCTGGTCGGCGCGGGTGCGCAGGCCCGCGTACCGGGCGCGGTGCGCGGGCTGCTCGGCGAGCGTCCCGCCGAGGTGGTCGAGGCGGGTGCGGCCGAGGTGGTCGGCGGCCCGTGCGACCAGCGCGTCCATGAGGCCGAGCGAGAACGCGGCGTTGAGCACCAGGAAGGTCGGCAGGCCCGTCTGGAGCGCGATGTCGAGGCCGGCGCCGTCCGGGCCGAGCATGGCCTCGCGCGGGACGGGCACCGACTCGGCGGTCACCGGGTTGGAGCCGTTGCCGCGCAGCCCGAGCCCGTCGAACGGGCCGGCGACCTCGACGCCCGGCGCGCCCGCGGGCACCAGCCAGAGGGTCATCGGGCCGTCCGCCTCCAGCGGGCGGCTCGACCAGACGTAGACGTCGGCCTCGCCGGAGGAGGTCACCCAGCTCTTGCGCGCGTCCAGCCGGACCGTGCCGCCGCCGTCCGCGCGGGCGGTGCTCGTCGGCGCCCAGAAATGGCTGCGGGACCCGGCCTCGGAGAAGGCGAGCGTGCAGAGGTGCTCGTCGCGGGCGATGGCGCGGCGCACCTCCGCGGGCCCGTGCGCCTCGATGATCGCCGTGGCCGCGTAGTGCATGAGCAGGACCATCGCGGTCGAGCCGCAGGCGCCGCCGAGCCGCTCGACGACGTGCGCGGCGGCGCGCAGCCCGGCGCCCCGGCCGCCGGCCTCGGCCGCGCTGACCAGCCCGAGCAGGCCCGCCTTCGCGAGCGCGTCGACGCTCGCGCGCGGGAACGCCCCGGTGCGGTCGACCTCGGCCGCCTGCGGGGCGACGGTGGACTCGATGGCTTCCCGCACGGCGTTCGCGTGATCGTAGGGCCCTGCTTCGTCACAGGGCACCGCTCGGTCGTAGGGCATCGACCCCGTCCTCCCCGTTCGCGGCGATTCGCGCCGGCCACCGGAAGGCCGCCGAATTCCCGCGCCATATCCCCGCGGAAATGCTACACGGCCCACGGAAATGCTACACGGCGGGCCGCCGCCATCAAGGTGACACTTTTGGCCCGGCAAAGAGCGGCTATTCTCGCGAAACCTGCTTATTGTCGCGATTGATGGCCGATGCCGAAGGGTCAGCGCGCGGGCTCGGGTTCCGGTGCGGGCACGGTGAAGGGCGCGCGGCCGCCGGGGGCGCCGGTCTCGGTCCGGCCTCCGCTCTCGTACCGGAACGCGAACGGGACGCCCGCGGCGACGAGGGGCCGGGGACGGTCCATCAGGTGGAAGTGCAGGTGCGGCTCGGACGAGTTGCCGGAGTTGCCGACCTCGCCGAGGACGTCGCCGGCTCGGACCCGGTCGCCCTTGGCGACGCGCACGGACCCGCGGCGCAGGTGCGCGAACACCGCGTACACCCCGCCGCCGAGGTCGAGGGTGACGGAGTTGCCGACGATGAACCGTCCGCCCGACAGGGTCAGCAGGGAGAGCACCTGCCGGAACAGCATGCCCTCGACCAGCAGGTAGAGGAGGCCGGGCCAGGAGTTGCGGCTCCAGTGGTCGCGCTGCCGCCCGCTCGCCTGGACGACGACGCCGTCCGCCGGGGCGAGAACCTCCTGGCCGAACGCCGGGAACGTCTCCGGATGGGCCGCGAGCGGCCGGCGGCGCAGCGGGCGCCACGGCTCCGCCGGATCGGGGACGTGCACGAGGTCGATCGCGTACGTCTGGCCCAGCTCGTGCGTGCCGTGGCTCGGCACCTTGTCGGCCGGGCTGTTGACCGGTACCCAGCGGCCGCGGACCGGGGCGTCCACGACGACCGGCTCGCGGTCCGCGCGCCCGCCCGGCACGAAGATCAGCACGAGCCCGGCCGCGATCAGGACGTAGCCCGCGACGGCGAGCCGGCGGTCGCCGTGCAGGAACTCGGTCAGGCTGAGCAGCAGCCCGAGCAGGACCAGCAGGGTGCGGAAGCGGGCGATCGTCCTGAGCATCTTCTTCTCCGATCGGTCAGCGGCGCGCGGCGGCGAGCACGGCGAGCAGCGGCACCACCCGCTCGCCCGGGACGCTGTACTGCCCGCGCGCGGTGGTGCGCAGCCAGCCTGCGGCGGTCAGCCGCCGCAGGTGGTGGTAGAGCTGGCCGGTCGTGCCGAGGCCCTCGTGGGCGGCCAGCTCGGCGGTGGTGCGGGCGCCGTGCAGGATCTCCCGGACCAGCAGCAGCCGCACCGGGTGCGCGAGCGCACCCAGCGCGTCGGCGGCCTGCGCCCAGTCGTCGGCGAGCAGGTCGCCCGCCGAATGCCCCTGCTGCCACTCGTAGTGCTCGCCGGGCGGCAGCGTCACCGAGCCGGTGAACAGCACGGCGCCGGGCTCTTCGGCGCGCTCCTTCAGGCCGCGCAGCGCCCAGAAGGCGTCGCCGGAGTCTGGCTGCGGCTCGGCGGTCCGCGCGGGGCGGCCCTCCATCCGGGCCACGCGCTCCTCCAAGCGGGCGACGCGGTCCGCCAGGCTCTCCTCCTCGGACATGCCCCCAATATTACGTATCTACGTAATTTCTCCAAATCCGTACCTTTCACAGGCCCGGCACAACGCACGCCGGGAGGGGGCGGCAGCGCTTCCGAAAGATTTCGGAAGCATGATCACAATGCCCGGCCGACGCTCGGCCATTCAGGCCATGGAAAGCGTGCGCAAGTGGTTGACGCCTGGTGCCCTTGGGGTTATTTTCCTGTCTGATCTCGAAAAGCTATCGAAAAGTTTCGAGAGCGCTCCCCTAGGAGACCGCCGATGGGCAGATCCCCGCGGACGTGGAAAGTCCTCCTGACCCTGATCCCCGCCGTCGTCGCCTTCACCGCGGTACCCGCCGCCGCGGGCCCGGCCGCCGCCGCCCCGGCGGGCCACAGCCGGACCGGCCCCGCCGACCCGGCGTCCTACATCTCCTTCGGCGACGGGCACGGGCACTTCCCGCTCGTCGAGCACGGCAGGGCCGCCCCACTGCTGGTCAGCGGCGCCGACTTCCCCGGCGTGGTGCGGGTCGCCGGCGACCTCGGGTCGGACATCGAGCGGGTGACCGGCGTGAAGCCGCGGGTAACCACGGTCACCGGAGCGGCTCCGTCCGGGCGGGACGCCGTCATCGTCGGCACGATCGGCCGGAGCCCGCTCATCGACGGCCTCGTCTCGCGCGGGAAGCTCGACGTGCGCGGCATCGCGGGCAAGTGGGAGACCTCCCTCGAACAGGTCGTGGACCACCCGCTGCCGGGGATCCGCCGCGCGTTCGTGATCGCCGGCAGCGACCAGCGCGGGACGATCTACGGCGCCTACGACGTGTCGCGGAACATCGGCGTCTCACCCTGGTACTTCTGGGACGACGTCCCGTCTCCGCACTGCGGGGCGCTGTACGTGAAGCCGGGCCGGCACACGCAGGGCACGCCCGCGGTGAAGTACCGGGGCTTCTTCATCAACGACGAGAACCCGGCGCTGAACCGGTGGGCGCCGAAGTTCTTCGGGCCGGGCAAGGCCCCCGGCTTCCCCAACGGCTTCAACCACGCGTTCTACGCCAAGATCTTCGAGACCATGCTCCGGCTGAAGGCCAACTACCTGTGGCCTGCGGTGTGGGGCCGGGCGTTCGCCGAGGACGACCCGTTGAACCACGCGACCGCGAAGCGGTACGGCGTGGTCATGGGCACCTCGCACGAGGCGCCGATGATGCGCGGCATCGAGGAGTGGAACCGGCACGCGGTCCCGGCGCAGCGCGACGAGGACGGGAACATCGTCGAGCCGGGCCACGACCCGTACGGGGGCACCGGCGAATGGAGCTACCGCCGCAACGCCGGCGCGATCGAGAAGTACTGGAGGGACGGCGTCCGGCGCATGGTCGACGAGGACTTCGAGGGCGTCGTCACCCTCGGCATGCGGGGGAACGGCGACGTCGGCCTCCCGGACGGCGACGGCATCGAGCTGATGCGCGACATCATCGCCAGGGAGCGCGAGATCCTCGGCGAGGTCACCGGCAAGGACCCCACCGCCACCCCGCAGGTGTGGACGCTCTACAAGGAGGTCCAGCGCTACTGGGACCGGGGCCTGCGCGTGCCCGACGACGTCACGGTCGTCTTCACCGACGACAACTGGGGCAACATGCGCAAGATGCCCGACCGGAGCCTGCCGGAGCGCGCGGGCGGGTACGGGCTCTACTACCACTTCGACTACGTGGGCGGCGGCCGCAACTACAAGTGGGTCGACACCGCGCAGCTCGGGAACACGTGGGAGCAGCTCCACCAGTCGTACCAGTACGGCATCCGCGACCTGTGGGTGGCGAACGTCGGCGACATGAAGAGCAACGAGCTGCCGCTCCAGTTCTTCCTGGACTACGCCTGGAACCCCCAGAAGTGGCCAATGGAGAACCTCGGGGAATGGGAGCGGCAGTACGCCGCGCAGAACTTCGGACCGGAGCACGCGGGCGAGATCGCCGAGGTCCTCGACGCGTACGGGAACCTCCAGGCGCTGCGGAAGCCGGAACTGCTCAACCGCCGCATCACCCTCGACCCGGGCAAGGACCTGCCCACCGATTCCGGCGCCGTGGTCTATGACGACCAGCAGACGCCGTTCTACCTGAACCAGTACCGGGAGATGGCGACGCTGACCGAGCGCTGGAAGCAGCTCGCGGCGAAGGCGGAACGGATACGCGAACGCCTGCCGAAGGCGTACCAGGACGCCTACTACCAGCTCGTCCACTACCAGGTGAAGGCCACCGCGAACCTGTACGAGCTGCGGGAGGCGGAATTCACCAACATCCTGTACGCGAGGCAGGGGCGGGCGGCCACCAACGACTACGCCGACCTCGCCGAGGCCCGCTTCGCCGACGACCTGGCGATGGCGAACCACTACAACACCGGGATCGCCGGCGGGAAATGGGACGGCTTCCAGAGCCAGCCGCACATCGGCTACGGCGACGTCGAGCGGTACGGCCCGAACGCGCCCTGGCAGCAGCCGGAACTCGACAATGTGGCGCTGCCGGACGAGATCTTCCCCAAGCTGAAGCGGATCGACGTCCCGGACGGCGCCGACATGGGCGTGGCGATCGACGGCTCCGACGAATGGTGGCCGGACGCGAAGTCCGCAGCCGTCCTGCCGGAGTTCAGCCCCTACCAGAGCGGCCCCGCGCAGTACATCGAGGTGTTCAACCGCGGTTCCGACCCCTTCCAGTACAAGATCACGCCCCGTGAGCCGTGGGTACGCGTCACGCACGACCGCGGGCGGGTCGGCAAGCAGGTCCGCGCCACCGTGTCGGTCGACTGGGCACGCGCACCGAAGGGGACCAGCCGCGTGCCCATCGAGGTCTCCGGGCCGGACGGGCGGACGGTGACCGTCCAGGCCGTCGTGAAGAAGCCGGCGTCGTACCGCGCGCACGGTTTCGTCGAGGCGGGCGGCTACGTCTCGATGAACGCCGACCACTACACCCGCGCGACCGGCACGGCGGCGGCCCGGTGGAAGCGCGTTCCTGGAATCGGCCGGACGGACGCGGGAATGGAACCGTTCCCCGTCACCGCGCCCAGCCAGGAACCCGGCAAGGGCCCGCGCCTCGAATACGACATGACGCTGACGAAGACCGGCCCGGTGAAGGTCTGGGCGTACCTGTCGCCGCGCAACAGCGTCCTTTCCACCGAGGGCCTGAAATCCACCGAGGGCCTGAAATACGCGGTCTCGATCGATGACGGGCGACCGCAGGTCGTGAACGTCACGGCGGAGACCGGCGCCAACGACACCACCATGAACAGGCAGTGGGAGCGGAACACGTCCGACAACGTGAACCGCACCGTCACCACCCACGCCATCACCGGATCGGGGACGCACACCCTGAAGTTCTGGATGGTCGACCCGACCGTGGTCCTGCAGAAGATCGTGGTCGACACCGGAGGACTCAGGACCTCTTATCTCGGGCCCCCGGAAAGCCGGCGGGCCGGGTTTCGCTCAACCCCCGTCCTTCAAGGAGGAACGAAACCATGAGAAAGGCACTCACCGCGGTGCTGGGAGCGGTGCCACTGCTCCTCGCGATGCTGGTGGCCGTCGCGCTCCCCGCGTCGGCGGCCCCGGGCACGCTCGGCGAGGCGGCCGCCGCCAAGGGCCGCGTCTTCGGTACCGCCACCGCCCAGAGCCACATGGGCGAATCCGCCTACGCGACCACCCTCGACCGTGAGTTCAACCAGCTCACCCCCGAGAACGAGATGAAGTGGGACACCACCGAGCCGTCCCGCGACTCGTTCAACTTCAGCGCGGCCGACCAGCTCGTCAGCCACGCCCAGGCGCGGGGCATGGCGATCCGCGGGCACACGCTCGTGTGGCACAACCAGCTTCCGGGCTGGGTCAGCGGCATCTCCAGCCGCGACGACCTGCTGAGCGTCATGCGCAACCACATCGCGCGGGAGGCCGGCCACTTCGCCGGGAAGATCGACTACTGGGACGTGGTGAACGAGGCGTTCGAGGACGGCTCCGGCGCCCGCCGCGACTCGGTGTTCCAGCGGGTCATCGGGGACGGCTACATCGAGGAGGCGTTCCGGGCGGCACGGCAGGCCGACCCGAACGCCAAGCTCTGCTACAACGACTACAACATCGACGGCCAGAACGCCAAGAGCAATGCCGTCTACACCATGGTGCAGGACTTCAAGGCGCGCGGCGTCCCGATCGACTGCGTCGGGCTCCAGGCGCACCTGACGCTGGGCAACGTCCCGTCCGACATGCAGGCCAACATGCAGCGGTTCGCGGCCCTGGGCGTGGACGTCCACATCACCGAGCTGGACATCCGCATGAACACCCCGGCGGACAGCTCCAAGCTCGCCACCCAGGCCAACGACTACAGGAAGGTCGTCTCGGCCTGCCTCGCCGTGTCGCGGTGCAACGTCCTCACGGTGTGGGGCATCACCGACAAGTACTCGTGGGTGCCCGACACGTTCCCCGGTGAGGGCGCGGCCCTGCTCTTCGACGACAACTACAACAAGAAGCCCGCCTACAACGCCGTCCTCGAAGCCCTCGGCGGCAGCTCGGACGGCGACGGCGACGGCGACGGGGATGGAGACGGCGACGGGGACGACGACGGCACCGTCAGCTGCGCCTACACCCGCACCACGCAGTGGAACAACGGCTTCAACGGCCAGGTCACCATCACCGCCGGCAGCGGCTCCGTCAGCTCCTGGACGGTCGTCATGACGCTGAACTCCGGCCAGTCGATCGTCGCCCTGTGGAACGGCACCCCGACCACGAACGGCAACGTCGTCACCGTCAAGCCCGTGGACTGGAACTCCGCCCTCGCCGCGGGCCAGTCGGCGTCGTTCGGCTTCACCGCGAACGCGCCGAGCGGGAACGTCGAGAACCCGTCCATCACGTGCAGCTCCCCCTGATACGGCGCCCCTGATACGGCGCCCTGATACAGCCCCCTGAAATCCCTCCGACTCCGGCACGGCGGCAGCTCCCATGCCGCCGTGCCGGCCCGTTTCCGGACGGTGCGAACCCGTTTCCGGACGGTGCGAACCCGTTTCCGGACGGTGCCAGCCCGTTTCCGGACGAAGGTCTAACCCCGGAACCTCTGACGGCCGGGACATACATCCACTATCACGGGGAAGGCGGAGTGGGCGGCGAGGCGAAGCGGGGTATGCGCAGTGGCATTGAAGATCGAGGACTACGGGCTGCTGGGCGACACCGAGACCGCGGCGCTGGTCGGCAAGGACGGCTCGATCGACTGGCTGTGCCTGCCCCGGTTCGACTCCCCGGCGTGCTTCGCCGCCCTGCTCGGCGACGAGCACGCCGGGTTCTGGCGGGTCGCGCCCGCGTCCGGCGGCCTGTGCGCGCGGCGCCGCTACCGGGGCGACTCGCTGATCCTGGAGAGCGAGTGGGACACCCCGGACGGCACCGTCCGGGTCATCGACTTCATGCCGCCGCGCGGCGAGGCCGCCGACATCGTCCGGATCGTGGAGGGCGTGAGCGGGCGCGTCCCGATGCGCGCTGAGCTGCGGCTGCGGTTCGACTACGGGCGGATCGTCCCGTGGGTGCGGCACCGCGAGGGCGAGCGCAACGCGATCGCGGGCCCGGACGCGGCGTGGCTGAACACGCCGGTCCCGATGGAGGGCCACAACCTCACGACCTACGCCGAGTTCGCCGTGGCGGCTGGCGAGCGGGTGCCGTTCGTGCTGACCTACCAGCTGTCGCACCTGCCGCGCCCGAAGGCGGTGGAGGCCGAGCGGGCGCTTACCGAGACCGAGGTCTTCTGGTCGGACTGGATGGCCGAGTACTCCTACGACGGGGACTGGGACGCGGCGGTCCGCCGCTCGCTGATCACGCTGAAGGCGCTCACCTACGCGCCCACCGGCGGCATCGTCGCCGCCGCGACCACGTCCCTGCCGGAGCGGCTCGGCGGGCCGCGCAACTGGGACTACCGGTTCTGCTGGCTGCGGGACGCGACGTTCACGCTGCAGGCGCTGCTCGGCACCGGGTTCGTCGCGGAGGCCAGGGCGTGGCGGGAGTGGCTGCTGCGCGCGGTCGCCGGCGACCCCGCCGACCTGCAGATCATGTACGGCATCGACGGGACGCGGCGGCTCACCGAGTTCGAGCTGGACTGGCTGGCCGGGTACGAGGGGTCGAAGCCGGTCCGGGTCGGCAACGCGGCGTCCGACCAGTTCCAGCTCGACACGTGGGGCGAGGTGCTGGAGGGCCTGCACCTCGCGCGCACCAGCCGCATCGAGACGGACGAGAGCGCCTGGGACATGCAGCTCGCCCTGATGGACTTCCTCGAAGGGCACTGGAGCGACCCCGACAACAGCCTGTGGGAGGTCCGCGGGGAGCGGCGCCACTTCGTCCACTCCAAGGTGCTCGCGTGGGCGGGCGTCGACCGCATGGTGGAGGGCGTCGAACGGTACGGCCTGGAAGGGCCGGTCGAGAAGTGGAAGGCGCTGCGCGAGGAGATCCACGCCGACGTGTGCGCCAACGGCTTCGACGCCGACCGCGGCACGTTCACCCAGTTCTACGGCTCGCAGGGGCTGGACGCGGCGCTGCTGCTGATCCCGCAGGTCGGGTTCCTGCCGTGGCACGACCCGCGGGTGGTCGGCACGGTCGACGCGGTCCGGCGCGAGCTGTACCGGGACGGTTTCGTGCTGCGCTACGACACGGAGGCCGACGGCGGCGGCGTGGACGGGCTGGCCGGCGAGGAGGGCGCCTTCCTGGCCTGCACGTTCTGGCTGGCGGACGCGCTGCACGGCACCGGCCGCACCGGGGAGGCGACGGAGCTGTTCGAGCGGCTGCTCGCGCTGCGCAACGACCTCGGGCTGCTGAGCGAGGAGTACGACACCCGCGCCGGCCGGCAGATCGGCAACACCCCGCAGGCGTACTCGCACGTCGGGCTCGTCAACACGGCGCGGCGGCTGAGCGGCGCCGGCGGGCGCCGGTCCTGACCCCGCCCCGCAAGACCCGAAGGAATAGCGACTTCCACGGAGGGAGAGCACCATGCGCGCCCTGACCGTCCTGCCGGGCAAGCCCGGCTCGCTGGCCGTCACCGACGTCCCCGACCCGGAACCCGGGGAGGGGGACCTGCTGGTCGACGGGATCGCGGTCGGGGTGTGCGGCACCGACCGGGAGATCGCCGGCGGCGAGTACGGCACGCCGCCGCCCGGCCGCGACCGGCTGGTGATCGGGCACGAGTCGCTCGGCCGGGTGCGGGAGGCCCCGTCCGGCAGTGGCTTCTCCCCGGCGACCTGGTCGTCGGGGTGGTGCGGCGGCCCGACCCGGAGCCGTGCGGGGCGTGCGCGCACGGCGAGTTCGACATGTGCCGCAACGGCCGGTACACCGAGCGCGGCATCAAGGAGCTCGACGGGTTCGCGAGCCGGGCGTGGCGGGTCGAGTCCGACTACGCGGTGCGGCTGAACCCGGAGCTTGTCGAGGTGGGCGTGCTGATGGAGCCGGCCTCGATCGTCGCGAAGGCGTGGGAGCAGATCGAGAGGGTCGGCGGGCGGTCCTGGTTCGAGCCGCGCCGGGTACTGGTGACGGGCGCCGGGCCGATCGGGCTGCTGGCCGCGCTGCTGGGCGTGCAGCGCGGGCTGGACGTGCACGTCCTCGACCAGGTCGCGGACGGGCCGAAGCCGCGGCTCGTCGCCGAACTCGGCGCGACGTACCACCACGACGGCGTGGCGGAGGCGGTCCGCGGCGGCGCGCCAGACGTGGTGATCGAGGCGACCGGCGCGTCCCGGCTGGTGCTGGACGCGGTCGCGTGCAACGCCGCGTACGGGGTCGTGTGCCTGACCGGGGTGTCGTCGTCCGGGCGCACGCTGGAGGTGGACGCGGGCGCGCTCAACCGCGACATCGTGCTGGAGAACGACGCCATCATCGGGTCGGTGAACGCGAACCTCCGCCACTACGCGGCGGCGGCGCGCGCGCTGGCCGAGGCCGACCGCGGCTGGCTCGGCCGGCTGATCTCCCGCCGGGTCCCGCTGGAGCGGTACGAGGCGGCCTTCACCCCGCGACCGGACGATGTGAAGGTGGTCATCGACCTGGAGGGCTGACCGCCGAAAAAAGTGCGGGCAGAAAGGCGTTCAATTGCGAGCAAGAAGGACGCCTTCCGTCCGGCAATGCGGGAAAAGCCGTGCGGGCGCGGCGGCCGTCCGGCCAGGATGCGGGGCATGGCCTTCGCGTTGCTGCGCGGGTACGACCACATCAACGTGGTGGCCCGCCTCGATCCGGTCGCGGCGGTCCGCGACCGGGAACTCGGCGAGCGGATTCTGCGCTATCCGAAGATCTTTCCCGCCGGCGCCCCCGACTTCGGGCACGCGGTGCAGCGCGGGGACGCCTGGCGCATCGGCGCGCTCGGCTGCGACGACCCGGCGGCGGCCCGCTACGGCCTCGCCATGGACCTGCGGACGGAGGCCGCCGCCGAGCCGGACGGCCCGACCGCCGCGGCGATGCGGGCGGCGGCCGGCCGGCTCGACCCGGAGGAGGGCGAGCAGCTCGCCAAGGACGAGTGGGAGATCGGCGACCGCCGCTACCGGATCATCCGGGTCGAGAAGTTCATCCAGTTCGGTGACCGGGTACTGGAGCCGCCCCGGTCCACCGACGCCGACCTCGCCGGGGACGGCCTGCTGCGCGACCACCCGATCGAGCCGGCGGCGCCGTGCGGGCAGTGGGAGGCGCAGCTGCGGCTGAACCTCGTCGCGTTCATGCCGGTCGCCGGGACGGTCCCGGACATCGTCCGGACGGAGGCGCGGCACGCGATCCAGGCGTATCCGGGGGTGGTGGTGCTGCCGCCGACGTTCATCGTGGTGGAGCTCGACGGCGACTCCTGGGCGCCGCTCACCGGCGGCGACGACCCCGACGCGGCGCGCGAGCGGCTGGCCGGGCACTTCACCGGCCTGCTGCCGCGGCTCCGGGAGTTCGGCGGCGACCCGCCGACGGCGGCGGAGCTCGCCGAGTGGGAGGAGATGGCGGCCGCCATCCGGGCCACGTCCGGCCACACGTTCCACGTCCGCGAGCGGGAGTTCCGCACGGTCCGGGTCTCCCGGATGCTCCGCCTCGGCCGCGACGGGCCCGAGTCGCCGCGCCCGTCCGACCAGGAGCGCTACGGCCTCACCACCGACGCCTGACTCCGTCCGCGACCGCCGCCGCCCCGGGCCCCGGCGCCCTCCTCAGCCGATGTTGATGTCTCCGTGCACGTCGCGGAGCTGGACCATCCTGCCCGCCTGGCCGTTGAGGACGTTGACCACGCCGTCGCCCGTCGCGGCGGCGTTCGTCTGCGCCCGGTTCCACAGGCCGCGCGCCTCCGCCTCGAACGCGGCGTCGCCGGCCAGCAGGGCGGCGACGGCGGAGGCGAGGCCGCCGACCCGCTCCGGCGTCGGGTCCTCGGTGGCCCGTGCGAGGGCCTCCTCGTCGGACGGGCGGCCCCGGAAGCGCTCGCGGACCCGGCGGGACAGCTCGGCGACGGCGGCCCGGACCGGCTCGCCCGCCACCTCGACGGCCTTGCCGGCCATGGCGGTGGCGATGGCGACGGTCATCGGATCTGTCATTCCCCCAGTTCACCACGCCGGCCCGGCATCGACAATCGCCATTCTGACCGGCTTCCGGCAGAAGGTCTGACCAAAAAAGCAAATACCGCCCGCCGGAACCGACATTCCGGCATTCGGTTATCTTTGCCATAAAGCGGGGCGATCAACGCACCACTGAGGCAATGGGATGGATGGAACGTGCAGTCTCCCGACGAACGGGACCGGTGGACCAACGAACTGACGGGGAGGATTGCGGGTTCCAGCGTCCAGGCCGGGTCCATCGCGGGCGGTGTGCACATCACCGCGCCCGGTGCGGCGTCCCCGCCCGGCCCGCCCCTGCCCGCTCCGGCCCAGCTGCCGCCGCCGGGCCTGTTCGCGAACCGGCGGGCCGAGCTGCGCCGGCTGGCGGCGCTCGCGGAGGAGCCGGGTCCAGGGCCCGTGGTCCTCACCGGCCCCGGCGGCGTCGGCAAGACCACGCTGGCGCTGCACTGGCTGCACGAAATCAAGGACGGTTACGACGGGCAGCTCTTCATCGACCTGCGCGGCTTCTCCGGCGGCGAGCCGCTGCCGCCGGACGAGCCGCTGGAGCGGTTCCTGCGCGCGCTCGGCGCGGCGCCCGAGCACATCCCGGTGGGCGCCGACGAGCAGTCCGCGCTGTTCCGCTCGATGACCGCGGGCCGCCGCCTGGTCATCATGCTCGACAACGCCGTCTCGGCGGCGCAGGTCCGCCCGCTGCTGCCCGGGGACGGGCCCGCGCTCGTCGTCGTCACCTCCCGCCACCGGCTGACCGGCCTCGTAGTGGACGGCGCGCGGTTCCTGGACGTCGACCCGCTCGGCGAGCCGGGGGCGCTGGAACTGCTGGAGCGGCTGATCGGCGCGGACAGGATCGGCGCGGAGCGCGACCACGCCCGCGACCTGGTCGCGCTCTGCGGCACGCTGCCGCTGGCGGTCTGCGCGTCCGGCGCCCGGCTCGCGGCCCGGCGGCGCTGGCCGATCGCCCGCGCCGTGGCCGAACTCGGCGACGAGGCGAGGCGGCTCGCCGCGCTGCGCACCCGGGAAGGGGACATCTCGGTGGGGGCCGTCTTCAACACCTCCTACCAGGCACTCGACGAGGAGCAGGCGGCCGCCTACCGGCTGCTCGGCGTCCATCCGGGCCCCGATCTCTGCGCCGCCGCCGCGGCCGCCCTCATCGGCACGGACGAGGACGACGCGGCCCGGCTCATGGACGGCCTGGTCGACGCCAGCCTGCTCCAAGAGCGCCCGGAAGACCGGTACGGCTTCCACGACCTCGTCCGCCTGCACGCGCGGGACCAGTCCCTCGCTCCGGCGGCGGACCGCGCGGCGGCGTTCGAGCGCCTCGCCGACTGGTACCTGGCGACCGCCGTCGCCGCCGACCGCACCCTCATGCCGGGGCGCTGGCACCTCGGCGAGCGGTACGCGGAGCCACGGGACGACCGGTTCGCGTCCCGCGGGCAGGCCCTCGATTGGCTCGCCCTGGAACGCCCGAACCTGGCGGCGGTCGCGCAGGAGGCGCACGACACCGGCCTGCACGCCGTCGCCTGGCAGCTCGCCGAGGCGATGTGGCCGCTGTTCCTGCAGCGCAGGCACTACCCGTCCTGGATCCGGATGTACGAGCTGGGACGCGCCGCCGCCGAGTCGTGCGGCGACGCCAAGGCCCAGGCGCGGATGCTGGAGGGCCTCGGTGTCGCCCGCCTCAACCTCCAGGAATTCGGCACGGCGACGGTCCACTACGAGGCCGCCCTCGGCCTGGAGCGGCAGGCCGGGCACCGGCTCGGCGAGGCGTCGGCGCTCGAAGGGCTCGGCGTCGCGGCACTCGCCACCCGCGACGCGTCCCGCGCGATCGAACTGTTCTCCGAGGCGCGGGACGTGCACGTCGACCTGGGGCGCTCGCGCGGGATCGCGCTGATGGACCGCCACATCGGCGAGGCGCTCAGCGTCGCCGGCCGCCACGACGAGGCGGAGGCGACGCTGACCCGCGTCCTGGAGCGGTTCGACCGGCGCGACGAGCCGTACCACCACGCGCGGACGCTCACCTGCCTCGGCCAGGCCCGGCTGCGCGCCGGACGCCCGGCCGAGGCAGCCGCCGCGCTCCGCGAGTCGCAGGAGGTCGCGCGGGAGGCGGACGCCCCGCACGTCGAGGCGGGCGCGCTCCGCGAGTTGGCCCGCATCGCGGAGCGGCTGGACGACCCGGCCGCCGAGCGCCTGCTGCTGGAACAGGCGCTCGCCATCTACACCGCGCTGGCCTCGCCGCAGGCGGCGGAGGTCAGCGAGCGGCTCGCCGAACTCCCGCCCGCGCCGTCCGGCGGCCCCTGACCGGCGTGACCCTGACCACCGTGACCGTGTTCTCGCGGACGAGGGTGAGCCGGGTGAGCGCGGCCGGCGAACCGCCCGTCACGAGCCAGGCGTGCAGGGCGGACGCGTAGGCGGCCGCGTCCTCCACCGTGCACGTCCCGCCCATGACCGGGTCGAGCCGCGCCTGCACGCCGCCCATCGCCAGCAGGCAGGCCCGCTCGGTGACGACCGCCGCGACCAGGCATCCGGGAGGAGCCGCGCAAGCGGGATCGCCACCCGTGCCGACCACCACGTCCGCGCATGCCAGCCAGGCCGGCGACGTCTCGTCCGGTCCGGCCACGAGATGCTCGTCGCACGGCGGCGGGACCGGGCCGTCCCCGGGCGGGCGCCGCAGCGTGAACGCCCGCCCGGCGATGAGCACCCGCTCGGGCCCCGGCAGGTCGTCCCAGACCCGCACGACCGTGGCCATCACGCGGCTCGCAGCCCGGGGGAGCCCGGTAACGGGACCGGCTCGACCGCCGGCGGCCGGGCCCGGTCGGGCAGCCGCAGCAGCCGGTACATCTCCCCGCGGATGAGGCGGGCCGCCTCCCCCGGCCGCGAGGTGATGTCGCCCCGGATCGCGGCGTGGACCCGTCCGGTGAAGGCGTGCGCCGCCTCGTCCACCTGCGGCGCCAGCGGGCGGCTCCAGTCGACGCGGGGCGCGAGCGCGCCCAGCCGGGCGACATGGGTCCCCGGCGCCACGGCGTCCTCCGGGAACGCGCCCAGCAGCACCGGCACCCCGATCGCGGCGCCGTAGCAGGTGACGGACCCGTGGTCGCCCACCACCACGTCGGCCGCGACCAGCCCGGCCCGCCACCCCTCCTCGGGCGGGAACAGCCGCACGCCGAGCCGGCGGCAGTCCGCGTGCCAGGCCAAGACCTGACGTCTCCCGTAGAAGGACCACACGTTCGGGTGAAGCGCGGCGACGACCTGGTACCTGTCGCGCGGCAGTTCGGCCGCGACGCGCAGCAGCAGATCGGGATCGTGGCCCAGCAGCGAGTCCTCGTGCCAGGTGGAGCTGACGAAGACGAGCCGCCGGCCGGGCCGCACCCCGAGCGCGCGGCGGTACTCCTTCCGGTACGGCAGGCTCGCGAGCAGCCGGTCCAGGCAGGGGTCGCCGCCGGCGAACGCCACCGGGCGCGCCTCGGGGCACTCGCGTTCGAGCATCTCCAGGTGCCGGTCGTGCGGCAGGACGATCGATGACGGCACGACCCGCCCGCCGACGACGAGCCGCTCCCTGATCAGACCGCTGATCGCACGCGCGGCCGCCGGCCCGGAACCGAGATTGCGCGGGTGGAGCTTGCCCGGCCCCGCGCCGTGCGGCACGGTCATGACGGGCCCGTGCAACTTCTCCAGCATCCCGTGGCCCGCCGCCACGACGAGGTCCCACTTGGTGCTGACCGCCTGCCGCCAGGGCAGCACCAGCCCGCCGAGGTCCCGCAGGTGCGTGTCCAGGCCACCGGTGTTGGCCGACGCCGGTGCGGCCGTGTAGGCGACCGCGACCCGCCGGTCGGTCTCCAGCAGCGGCATGACGTCGGCGAGCCGCGTCGCCGACGTCACGTGGTGCGCGACGGCGAGAACGGTCCTGAGCGCCCGCACCGTCGAGCCTTTCAGCGCGTCGAGGCCGAAGGGGCCCGGTACCCATCCGTCCACCGGGAGGTTCATCGCGCACCTCCGCAGCAGGCGTGGCCGGCCCGGGAGGAGATGCGGAAGGGCGGCGAGACCGGGTCCGCCACCGGGATCGTGGCGGGCTGCGGCAGCCGGAGCAGCCCGTACATCAGGCTGCGCATGTTGCGGTCGAACCGTCCCGGCTCGGAGGTGATCCGCCCGAGGACGGGCCGGACCCGCTCGGGCCGCCACCGCGCCGCCGCCTCGGCCAGCTGCGGGCGGACCGGCCGGTGCGCGGCGAGCCGGACGGCGAGCAGGCGCAGCGCGTCCCCCGGCGGCGGCCCGGTGATGAGCACCGGGACCCCGACGACCGTCCCGTACCGAGTGACGGGACCCGGCGGCCCGAGGATCCAGTCGGCGGCGACGAGCGCGGCCCGCCAGTCCGCCTCCGGCGGCATGAGGCTCAGCCCGGCCCGCAGGTGCGCGCCGAGGCCCGGCGGCCCGTCCGGGCACCGGTCGCCGCGCGGCTCCGGGACGCCGAGGACCTGGTACCGGTCGCGCGGCAGTTCGGCGAGCAGCCGGTGCAGGACGTCCGGCGACCTGCGGCACGGGCACCCGCCCCCGCCGCCGGTCGCGGGCAGCGCCACCACGACGAGGCCGCGCCCCCCGACACCGAGGGCGCGGCGGTAGAAGTCGCGCAGCGGCAGGCTCGCCACGAGCCGGTCGTGGTCGGAGTCCCCCACCACGGCCGCGCGGCCGGGCTCGGCGTCCGGGGGCCGGTCCAGGTGGTGGGCGTAGGTGTACACGGCCGGAGCGGTCCGGTGCGCGACCTCCGCCGGGACCGTTCCGGGCAGTGCGACGAGCGGCGCGTCCGGCAGTCGCACCGGGACCCGGTGCGCGGTGACGACCAGGCCGACGTCGCCGTCCGCGAGTCCGGACCAGGGCAGCGGTGCCGCGCCCGCGTCCTTGAGCATCACCTCCACGGCGGCCGAGGACGGCCCCGGGGCCGCCGCGAAGAGCACGCGCAGCCGCGGGTCGGTCCCCGCGAGCCGCGCCACGTCCAGTGCGGGCTGCCCCGGTTCGGGCGAGCCCACGACAACCAGCACGGTGCGCCGGTCCCCCAGCCGTCCCCACCAGCCGGGGTCGAACCCGGTCAGGGCCCGACGCCATTCGAAGCCGGTCATTGCGGTCAACGAACCCCCTTTGACCTTGGATGCGAACATCCGTCCCTCCGTCGCGGGCCGAAATGGCCCGCCTCCGGAACCGAGTGTCGTTCGGAGCGCTTGACGAAAACTTGCAATCGTCCTGACTCGGTGAGTAGTGGGGCCCCCGGGAAGTCACGGGGAACACGGCTCCGCTCTGGCCATTCGGTACACGCGGTGCCAAAATCGGCTCAGGAGGAGATTTCCACAAAGGGGAACCGGTGGAGTTCCGCATCATAGGGCCCGTCGAGCTGTGGGTGAACGGCCGGCGGCGCGACCTCGGAACGCCCAAGGAACGCTGCGTGCTCGCCGTCCTGCTCTACAGCGCCCGGCAGCCGGTGCCCACCGAGACCATCATCCGCCGGGTATGGGACCGCGACCCCCCGGCCAAGGCCCGGCAGGGCCTCCAGGTCTACATGACGCGTCTGCGGCACCGGCTGGAGGACGTGGAGGGCGCCGCGCTGATCTCCCGGCAGGGGTCTTATCTGCTCGACGTCGACGAGGAATCGGTCGACCTTCACCGGTTCCGCCGCCTGCGCGACCAGGCGCGCGCCATCGCCGAGAGCGGCGACGACGAATACGCCCTCGACCACCACCGGCAGGCCGCGGAGTTGTGCCGCGCCGAACCGCTCGCCGACCTGTCCGGCGACTGGGCCGAACGCACCCGGCACAATCTGGAGCAGGAACTGCTGTCCGCCGCGTTCGCGCGCATCGACCTGGAGTTGAAGCACGGCAACCACGCCGACGTCCTCCGCGAATTATCGGATCTCACCGAACGCCATCCGCTGGACGAGCGGCCCGTCGAACGGCTCATGAAGGCGCTCTACCGCTGCGGGCGGCAGGCCGAGGCGCTGGAGGTCTACCGGCGCACCCACGACCTTTACGCGGCGGAACTCGGCACCGACCCGGGCCCCGGACTCCAGCGGCTCCACCAGCAGATCCTGCGGGGCGACCCGGACCTGCTGCGCGTCCCCGGCACCCAGCTGAGCGTGGACCGGCGCCCGCACACCCTCCCGCACCGCGCGCGCGTGTTCGTCGGACGCGACGACGAGATGCGGCAGCTCATCGAAACGGTGCCGGGCATCGCCGGCCCGCCCACCGGATCCGCGATGCCCGTCATCGCGATCGACGGCATGGCCGGGGTCGGGAAGTCGGCGCTCGCCGTCCACCTGGCGCACCGGCTGGCCGAGCACTACCCGGACGGCACCATGTACCTGGAGCTGCACGCGCACGACCCGCGGCAGAAGCCCGTCGATCCGGCGGACGCGCTCGACACACTGCTCCGCATGATCGGCGTCCCGGTGACGCGGGTACCGCGCGCCCTGGACGAGCGCGCTGCGCTGTGGCGGTCCGAGCTGGCGGGCGGCCGCGCGATCCTGCTGCTGGACGACGCCGCCGGGCACGACCAGGTCAGGCCGCTGCTCCCGGCGTCCCCCGGCTGCCTGGTGATCGTGACGAGCCGCCGCCGGCTGACCGGCCTGCACGACGCCTGGCCGCTGTCCCTGGAGACCCTGCCCCTCCGGGACGCGATGGTGCTGTTCACCGGCATCGCGGGCCCCGGCCGAGCGGAGCCCGGCCCCGACGTCGCCGCGGTGGTCGACCGCTGCGGGCGGCTGCCGCTCGCGGTGAGCATGGCGGCGAGCAGGCTGCGCCACCGCCGCACCTGGGACACCCGCGACCTGCTGGCGCGCCTGTCGTCCGACGACCTGCGCCTGGACGAACTCCGCGACGAGGACCGCGAGATCACCACGGTCTTCGAGGTCTCCTACCGCGGCCTCCCGCCACCGCTGCGGGACGCGTTCCGCGCCTTCGGCCTGCACCCGGGCCCCGACCTGACGGCCGACGCGGCGGCCGCGGCCCTGGCCTGCCCGGTCCGCGAGGCCGAGCGGATCCTCGAGGACCTGCTCGACCGCCACCTGATCACCGAGCCCGCCCGGGGCCGCTACCGCTTCCACGACCTCGTCCACGACTACGCCCGCCGCGTGGCCCGCGAGACCGACACCGACGAGGACCGCCGCCGGACCGTCCACCGCATCCTGGACTTCTACCTGGCGACCGCCGAACACGCGAACCACCTCCTGGACCCGCACCACCGGGACACCACCCGGACCGACGGCCCGCGCCCCCTCACGACCGAGGCGGAAGCCGCCGAATGGTTCGCCGCCGAACACGCCTGCCTCCTGAACGCCGCCGCCGAAGCCGACCGCATCGGCTCGGCGGCGCACGTCGCCCGCTTCTCCCGCGTACTCGCCGGGCACCTGGAGTCGCGCGGCCACTGGGACGCCGCCGCACGCCTGCACACCAGGGCGGTCGAGGCGCTCCAGGGCCTGGACGACGCTCCGGGCACCGCCCGCGCCCTGGCCGACCTGAGCCACATCCGTTTCCGCGTCGGCGACTACGAAACCGCGATGGAAGACGCCGAAAAGGCACTGCAAATCCACCGTTCAACCGGCGACCGTCACGGAGAGGCCCACATCCTCGGCCGCATGAGCCTCATCCACTGGCACCAGTCTCGCCTGCCGGAGGCATTGGCCCACTGCGGTGCGGCGGTGGAAATCCACCGCGCCCTCGGCGACCGCCGCGGAGAGGCGGAGAACCTCGACCGCACCGCGATCATCCTGGAGTTCACCGGCGACTACCGCGAGGCCGAACGGCTCCGCCTCGAAGCACTCGCGATCCTCGGCGAGATCGACGCCCCGCGCCTGCGGACGATGGCGCTCAACAACATGGGCGACCTGATGATCCGCATGGGCGACGTCGATCGCGCCGCCGGCTACTACGCGCAGGTCGCCCACGCAGCCGAGCTGAGCCGCCAGCACGAGGCCATCGTCCTCATCAACAAGGCCAACGTCCACCGCCGCACCGGAGCGTACGAGACGGCTCTGACCGATTACCGCGCGGCTCTCGCGATAGCAATGGAATTGGGCGACCGAAGAACCCAGGTCGACACCCTCATCGGCATCGGCGCGACTTTCCATAACACCGGCCGATACGGTGAGGCGCTCATTCACCATGAACGCGCCCTTGCCATATCACGCTCGATCAGCGAGCGCTACGAAGAAACGGTGGCGCTCCGCCATCTAGGCGAGGTACTCACCTCATCAGGCCGCTATCCAGCCGCCGTCGAACACCTCCGCCAAGCTTACGATCTATCCACCGAGATAGACGTCCCCGACGAGCGGGCGCGGGCTCTGACGAGCCTTGGTACGGCCCTTCTCCACGTGAAGGGCAGCGAAGCCGCCCGCCACCCCTGGGAGAAGGCGCTTCAGCTAATGACCAGGCTGGGCCTGCCCGAGGCGGCGGACCTGCAAGCTCGACTCCAGTCCCTCGACCACGCCTCGGGCACCTGATTCGGGCTAGAATCAATTCCACTCTCGCCGGGCACACTCCCTCGAATACCGTGCCGCCCACCACCGAACATCATTCAAGAACGAGATTCCAATCCGCTGCGTCCACCAACACCCCGCCAAACCGGACACGTCACCCAAAGACCCACATATCTCACCGCATCTTGGCCTGCCAGGCAGCAAATTCTCAGATGTCGCCACGCGGGACCATCCAGACTTATACGATTCCTTACCAGTTGCCCGTTCACACCGGGTTGTTGTCGCCTAGTAGATAGGGTTTGCATGGCCCGCTTCCTGCACAGGGCTCTGCCCATCGCTCTGGCGCTCAACGTGGCGCCGATCGTCCTGGTTGTGTGCATACACATGACCGGGTGAGGTCGTGACACCGAGTCTGGCGGGCTAAGCCTCGATCCACCGGGTGATTGCTGTTCAGGTTGCGGAAACGACAAAAGGGATGCCCCGTGGCCTGCGATGATGGGCTTGTCTAAGGTCCAGCAGCGCAGAAGCAACGAGGCATCCCGTAAGTGCAATCCTCTCATGTCTCATCGGCGGTGGCTGCCGCGTTCGACGAGCCGAACTTGATCGCCGATGCCGGGCTGGTGCCGGTGGTGCGGCTGGCCGAGCGGGCGGGGCTGCCCGAGCTGGCGGCCGAGGTGCTGCGCATCGGCGGTGCGCGCAACAGCGCCGGCGCCGCCCCGGCGGCGAAGGTGATGTCGCTGGTGGCGGCGATGTGCGCCGGAGCCGACAGCATCGATGACACCGACCGGTTGCGGCATGGGGCGATGCCGACCGCGTT
>NZ_FZOR01000038.1 GCF_900188445.1 Actinomadura meyerae | reverse complement strand
CCGATGACGGCGTCGGGGTGGATGCCGTGGTGTTGCCAGAGTTTGGCCAGTGCGGTCATGACGGCGAACAGTGCCGGTTGGACGACGTCGACCCGCTCCAGATCGGGGGCCGCGTGTCGCTGGTGGAGCAGGTCGAGCAGCGACCAGTCGGTGTAGGGAGCGAGCGCCTCATGGCAGGCGCGGATGTGGTCGGCGAACACCGACGATGTGTGCAGCAGTTCGGTGGCCATGCCGGCCCACTGAGACCCCTGGCCGGGGAAGACGAAGACGATCCGGTTCTCCCCGGAAACGGGTGGCGTGAGGGTGAGGCCGGGTGCGGTCTGTCCGGTGGCCAGTGCCTGTAGGCCGGTGCGGAAGTCGTCCAGTCCGGTCCCGGTGATGACGGCGCGGTGTGCGAACGCGGCGCGGGCGGTGGCCAAGGTGTATCCGACGTCCACGGGGCTGACGCTGGGATGGCGGTCCAGGTGGTCTAGGAGCTGCTGGCCTTGGGCGCGGAGGGCTTCGGGGGTTTTCGCCGACAGCGGCCAGGCGAGCGCGGGTGTGCTGGCCGGGGCCGCTACGGTCGGGACGGGCTCGGGCGCCGGAGCCTGTTCGAGGATGACGTGGGCGTTGGTGCCGCTGACTCCGAAGGAGGACACGGCGGCACGGCGAGGCCGGTCGACCTCCGGCCACAACTGAGCCTCGGCAAGAAGCTCAACGGCCCCTGAATCCCAGTTGACGTGAGGGGAGGGCTTGTCGGCGTGCAGGCTGCGAGGGAGGCGGCCATGGTTGATGGCCTGGACCATCTTGATGACCCCGGCGACCCCTGCCGCCGCCTGAGTGTGGCCGATGTTGGATTTCAAAGAGCCCAGGTAGAGCGGCTTGTCCCGATGGCGACCGTAAGTGGCGAGCAGTGCGTTGGCCTCGATCGGATCGCCCAATGTGGTGCCGGTGCCGTGGGCCTCGACGGCGTCCACATCACCGAAATCGAGTCGGGCACCGTCGAGCGCTTGCCGGATGACCCGTTCCTGGGAAGGGCCGTTGGGTGCGGTGAGGCCGTTGCTGGCGCCGTCCTGGTTGACCGCCGACCCCCTGATGACGGCCAGGATGTGCCGGCCGTTGCGCCGGGCGTCCGGCAACCGTTCCAGCAGCACCAGGCCGACGCCCTCGGACCATCCCGTGCCGTCGGCGTTCGCCGAGAAGGGCTTGCAGCGCCCGTCGGCCGCCAGCCCGCGCTGGCGGCTGAACTCGACGAACATGCCGGGGGTGGACATGACGGTGACGCCGCCCGCCAGCGCCAGGTCGCATTCACCCGTGCGCAGGGCGTGGGCTGCCAGATGCAGCGCGACCAGTGATGACGAGCAGGCCGTGTCGACCGTCAAGGACGGGCCCTGGAGACCGAGCACATAGGAGATGCGGCCGGAGGCCACGCTGTTCGTGGTTCCGGTGAGCACGTAGCCCGCGAACTCCTCCGGTGCCTCGTGCTGGGGCGGCCCATACCCCTGCGGCATCATGCCGGCGAAGACGCCGGTCCGGCTCGCCCGGAGGCTGGTGGGGTCGATCCCCGCGCGTTCGATGGTCTCCCAGGCGACTTCGAGCAGCAGCCGCTGCTGCGGGTCCATCGCCGTGGCCTCACGCGGCGAGATGCCGAAGAACGCTGCGTCGAACTGATCCGCGTCGTGCAGAAACCCGCCTTCGCGCGCATAGGACTTCCCAGGCGCGTCGGGGTCGGCGTCGAAGAGGGCGTCCAGGTCCCAGCCGCGATTGCCGGGGAACGGGGTGATGGCGTCGCGGCCCTGCTCGACCAGCTCCCACAGATCCTCGGGCGACGACACACCACCCGGGTAGCGGCACCCCATCGCCACGATCGCGATCGGCTCGTCGACCGCGGGAACGCCCCGGACGGAAACGCCGGCCTCGTCACCGGGCCGGCCGGTGGCGACCGCGGACAGGTGCCGCGAGAGGTCGCCCGGAGTCGGATGATCGAAGGTGAGGGTGGTGGGCAGGGACAGGCCCGTCGACTCGGTCAGCCGGTCCCGGAGTTCGACGGCCGCCATCGAGTCGAAGCCGAGCTGCTTGAACGTGCGGGCCGGGTCGATCGAGTCCGGGGCGGCATGTCCGAGGACGAGGGCGGTGTTCAGCCGGACGGTCTCCAGGAGCGCCTGGTCCCGCTCGGCGTCGCCCAGCCCGGCGAACCGCGGCGCCGGGTCGGCCGAGGGGGAGCGCGCATCGTCCTGCTCGTCCCCGGGCACCGCGGCGGCGGCGTCATCGTCGGAGTCCGCCACTGCCTGAGCCGAAACCGGAACGCGAGCCGGACCCGGAGCGGGGGACGCGGCCTCGATCCAGTGGCGCTTCCGCTGGAAAGGGTAGGTCGGGAGCCGCAGCTCCCTCAGGGTGCGCAGATCCCCGGCTTCCCGGGGCGCGCCGTGGAGGACGGCCTCCCAGCGCACCGGGTCGCCGTGCACGTGCAGGCCGGACAGGGCGGCGACGAAGGTGCGGACTTCGGATCTGTTGCGGCGGAGCGTGGGGATCGTCGCCAACCGCGTCTTGCCGGTCGGGTCGCCGCGGCCGGCGAGGCTCGTCGCGGTGAGCCCGCTGAGCACCGCGTCCGGGCCGATTTCGACGAAGTCGGTGACCCCCTGCCGCTCCAGACATCGGACGCCGTCCATGAAGCGCACCGTGTGCCGGGCGTGGTCCACCCAGTAGGCGGGGTCGGTGAGCTGCTCGGCGGTGGCGAGGCGGCCGGTCAGGTCGGAGACGATGGGCGTCTCGGGCGGGCGGAAGGCGAGCCCGTGCAGGACCCGGCCGAACTCCTCCAGCATCGGGTCCATGTGCGCGGAGTGGAACGCGTGGCTGACCCGCAGCACCTTCGCCTTGCGTCCGTTCTCCTTCCACGCCGCGACCGCGTCGAGGACGGCGGACCGGTCCCCGGAGATCACGGCGGCGTGGGGGCTGTTCACGGCGGCGACTCCGAAACGCCCGCCGTACTCCTGCGCCAGCGCGCGCGCCTCGTCCTCGGTGGCGTCGAGCGAGGCCATCGCGCCGGTCGCGGGGAGGGCCTGCATCGCCTGGCCGCGGGCGGCGACCATGGTGCAGGCGTCGGCGAGCGACAGCACCCCGGCCGTGTGCGCGGCGGCGATGGCGCCGATGGAGTGGCCGATGAGGAGGTCGGGGACGGCGCCGCACGACGCGAACAACCGGTGCAGGGCCACTTCGAGAGCGAAGAGCGTCGCCTGCGTGTACGCGGTCTGGTCGAGCAGCGCCGCCTCGCCGCCGTCCCGGGGCGCGAACATGATCGGACGCAGCGGGCGGTCGAACCGCGGATCGAGGTGGTCGAGGACCTCGTCGAGCGCCTCGGCGAACACCGGGAACGCCGCGTACAGTTCGGCGCCCATGCCGGGCCGCTGGCTGCCCTGCCCGCTGAACAGGAAGGCGGTGCGGCCCGCGGTTCCCGCCAGGCCGGAGACGACGTTGGGTCGTCCCCGCCCCTTGGCCAGCGAGGTGAGCCCTTCGAGTAGTTCGTCGCGGTCGGCGCCGGTGACGACGGCCCGGTGCTCGAACAGGGTGCGGGTGTGCGTGAGGGCGAGGCCGACGTCCACCGGGTCCAGGTCGGGCTCGTCCCGCAGCCGGTCGGCCAGCAGCCCTCCCTGGGCTCGCAGGGCCGTCCGGCTGCGCCCGGAGACCGGCAGGGCCGGCAGGGGCGGCTCCGGCCGGTCGTCCCGCCGGTCTCCGGTCTCCGAGTCGCTCGCCGGTGCCTGCGACACGATGACGTGGCAGTTGGTGCCGCCCATGCCGAAGGAGCTGACCCCGGCGACGAGCGGCCGCTCCTCGTCCGGCCAGGGACCGAGCGCGGTCTGGACGCGCAGGCCGAGCCGGTCCAGCGGGACGCGCGGGTTCGGCGACTCGAAGTTGAGGCTGGGAGGCAGCGCCCGGTGCTTCAGCGCGAGCGCGACCTTCAGGAGGCCGGCGATGCCGGCGGCGCCTTCGAGGTGCCCGATGTTGGTCTTGACCGACCCCACGCGCAGCGCCGCGCCGCGGGCCGCGCCCCCCTCCGGGGCGTCCGGGGAGTCGGGGGAGTCAGGGGCGGTCCCCAGCGCCGCGCCCAGGGCCGCCGCCTCGACGGGGTCGCCGACCTTGGTGCCCGTTCCGTGCAGCTCGACGTACTGGACGTCCGACCGCCCCACACCGGCCCGCGCGCACGCGTCCTCGATGACGGCGGCCTGAGCCTTCGCGCTGGGCACGGTGAGGCCGTCGCCGTCGCCGGTGCCGTCGTTGTTCACGGCGGTACCGCGGATGACGCCGTAGACGGGATCGCCGTCGGCGATGGCGCGCTCCAGCGGCTTGAGCAGCACCGCCCCGCCGCCCTCGCCGCGGACGAAGCCGTTGGCGCGGGAGTCGAAGACGTGGCAGCGGCCGTCCGGCGACAGGCCGCCGAACCGGAAGGCGCTCACCGACCCGGCCGGGTCGATGATGAGGTTCACCCCGCCCGCCAGCGCCAGCTCCGACTCGCCCTTGGCGAGGCTCTCGCAGGCGAGGTGGACGGCGACGAGCGAGGACGACTGGCCGGTGTCGACGGTGAGGCTGGGGCCGGTCAGCCCGAGCGTGTACGACACCCTGTTCGCGATCACGCTGCGGTGCAGGCCCGTCATGCTGTGCCGCGTGATCGCCGCGGTGTCCCGGCGGTGGACGAGCCGTGCGTAGTCGTCCCAGATCGCTCCGACGAACACGCCGACCCGGTGGCCGGCCACGGCGGCGGGGACGGTGCCCGAGTCCTCCAGCGCCTCCCACGCCAGTTCCAGCATGAGCCGCTGCTGCGGATCCATCGCGGCGGCCTCGCGCGGGGAGATGCCGAAGAACTCGGCGTCGAAGAGGTCGACGCGGTCGAGGAAGGCCCCGTGCTCGGTGCCGGGAAGGGAGCCGCCCGCCGGTGCCCCCGCGGGGTCCGGCGCGGTGCTCCACCGGTCGGCGGGGACCCGCCCGACGGCGTTCCCGCCCGCCCGCAGGAGCCGCCAGAAAGCGTCCGCGTCCGCGGCTCGCGGAAGGCGGCAGGCCAGGCCGATAATGGCGATTCCATTGTCCATTGCAGTTGGCCTATTCCATTGATGACAGGATCCGAATCGAGCTGGTTCCGGCACTGGAATGAGTCATCGAGGAGCATCCGCGGGGCGGCCGGTTCGACTCTGTCGAGAGTGCGGCGCGGCGAGTCGGATTGTCTTCGCCCAGATTGCCGTGTTCGAGACAAGGGCCCGCGGCGTTTGACCGGCGGCCGCGCGGAGAATCGCCGGCGCCCGGGCATGCCGGAACGCCCCTGGACGGCGGGTGCCGCAGAGGTGGCGGCCGGTCGCCGCCGGCAGCGGAAGGCCGGGCCGCCCCGCCCGCCTCTCGCCGGCGCGCGCCAGGGGCACGGCGACGCGCCGGCGCAGCTCGGAGGCGGGCGGGGACGAGCCCGGCCGCACGGGGTGCTGGGAACTGGGGGTGCTGGGAACTGGGGGCTGGGAAGTGGACGCTTGGAGACGGGGTGCTACGGCAGGGTGCCGCTGAGGACCCAGGCGGGGGTCCGCATGACCACGCCCTCGGCGGTCTCGAAGGGCCGCAGCGCGTCGATGCACGCCTGCCGGGCGCGTCCGGCCGCCTCCTCGCTCACCTGGGAGAGGCTGATGCGCATCGGCGTCCAGTTCAGCAGGAACCCGGCGACGTCCTCGGCGTCCTTGCCCCACGACCGCTTCTCGATGACGTGCGGGAACGCCACGTCGGTGAACCCGGCGCCCGTCATGATCTCGCCCATCCGGTCCGGGTCGGCCATCGGGTTCTCCTTCGGCTCCTTGACCCAGGGCAGCGCGAGCTGCTCCTGGATGGCGCCGAAGACCAGCGGCCAGTCGACCTGCGTGACGTCGCCGTGCACGATGGCCGACAGCCGGCCCCCGGGCCGCATGCTCCGCGCGATGTTGACCATCGCGGCGTGCGGGTCGTCGAAGAACGTCAGGCCGAACCTGCTGATGACGACGTCGAAGTCCCGGTCGGCGAACGGGTGGATCTGCGCGTCGCCCTCGACGAACTCGACGTTCGTGACGCCCTCCGCCGCCGCCAGGGCGCGCGCCCGCTCCAGCATCGGCGCCGAGATGTCGAACCCGACCGCGCCGCCCTTGAACGCGCGCCGCGCGGCGAGCCGGCTCGTCTGGCCGTTGCCGCAGCCGATGTCGAGCACCCGGTCGGTGGGGGTGATCGCGGCCTTGGCGAACATGTGGTCGTTGAACGCGCTGTTCAGGTGGTCCCAGCGTTCGTGCTCCTCGGCCCAGAACACGCCTTCGTCGCCGTTCCAGTGATCCGCCATGGCGGCGTTGACTTTCGTCCCCATTGGACGCTCCTTCGGATGGATGGCAGGTGATGGCGAGCGCTGGACGGACGGCGGCCGGGCGGCGCTCGTGGAGGCGGTCCGGGCCGTCAGGGCCCGAGGGTGACGGGGATCCGCTCGAACCCCCGCAGGCCGAGGCCGGGGCGGCGCCGCGGCGTGCCGGCCAGGGAGACGGACGGGTGGCGCGCCAGGAGCCGCTCCAGGAAGACCTGGACCTCCAGGCGCGCCAGCCCGGCGCCGAGGCAGAAGTGGATCCCCGCGGCGAACGACAGGTGCGCGTTGTCGGTGCGGCGGATGTCGAAGGTGTCGGGGGCGTCGAACCGCGCCGGGTCGTAGTTCCCGGCCGCGAGCATGATCGTCACGGTCTGGCCGGGTTCGAGTTCCGCGCCCGCGAAGGAGACGGGCTCCAGCACGGTCCGGGCGTCGAACTGGACGGGGGAGTCGTACCGGAGGACCTCCTCGACCGCGCCCGGGATCAGGGCCGGGTCGGCGCGCAGCGCGTCCAGCGCCGCCGGGTGGCCGAGCAGGGTGGTCAGGGTGTTGGCGAGCAGGTGGCCGGTGGTCTCGATCCCGGCGCCGAGGAGGAGCAGCGCGGTCGCCACCGTCTCGGCGTCGTCGAGGCTCTCCTCGTCGCGGGCCCCGACCAGGCGGCTGAGCAGGTCGTCCGCGGGGTGCTCGCGCTTGTCCGCGAGCAGGTCGGTGAAGTAGGCGGCGAGCTCGGACTCGGCGGTGATGGCCCGGCCGAGCGTGTCCGCGTCGGCGGTCGGCTCCACCATGGCGGCCAGCGCGGCGACCTTCGCGCCGAACCCGGAGCGGTCCTGCTCGGGGACGCCGAGCAGGTCCCCGACCACCCCCACCGGAAGCCGCTGCGCGAAGCCCGCCATGAAGTCGGCGCCGGGCTCGGCGGCGAGGCCGTCGAGCAGCGCGTCGACGCGCTCGGTCACCGCGGGCCGCAGGTTCTCGATGTGGCGGCCGGTGAACGCGGAGCTGACCACGCGCCGCAGCCGGCTGTGGTCGGGCGGGTTGGCGAACGACATGCTGCGCTCCAGCCGGTCCATCAGCTCGCGCAGGCGCTCCTCCGGGATCGGCCTGAGCCGGAACCCCTGGATCTCGTTGCCCTTGCCCAGCGAGCGGTGCCGCAGGGCGGCGTCGCAGTCGGCGTGCCGGGTCAGCACCAGGGTGCCGTCGGACGTGATCAGCGCGGGGGCGCGGTCGCGCAGCTCGTGGTATCCGGGATACGGGTTCTCGTTCGCCGGATCCATCATGATCTGCTGGAACAGCCGTTCGGCCGCGGCGTCGGGGCCGGCCGCCGTCGTCGGGGCTACGGGGGGAGCGTCGGTCATCGATGGTCCTTCCCAGCGAGCGCGGTCGGCCCACAGCGTTGCGATGCGAGACATCTCTGCCGGATATGAAGAGAATGCGGCGAGCTTTCGGAGTTGTCTTCGCCTTGATTGCTCGGCTCTTGATGACAAGTACTGAAGTGGCGGTAATGCTCGCCGAAACTGGGCAGCCCCCGTCGCCGATGGCAGACTGTCGACCATGCGCGTGGGCATCCTGGGGACACTCGAGGTCGTGGTCGACGAGGAGAGGACTCAGGTCGGAGGCTCCCGTCTGCGCGCCGTGCTGGCCCGGCTGGCCCTGGAGGCCGGGCGGGTGGTGACGGTGGAGTCGCTGGCCGAGGCGATCTGGTGGGCCGACGTCCCCTCCGACCCGGTGAACGCCCTGCACACGCTGGTGTCCCGGCTGCGCCGGGCGCTCGGGGGCGCCTCCGAGCTGCGCTGGAGCCAGGGCGGCTACCGCCTGGACATCCCCGTCGAGGCCGTGGACGCGCTCCTGTTCGAGGACCTCGCCGTCGAGGGGCGGCGCGCCCTGGCGGACGGGCGGGCCGCCATCGCGGCGTCGCACCTGCGGGAGGCGCTCGCGCTGTGGCGCGGCGAGCCGCTCGCCGGGACGGCGCAGACCCCGTACTTCGAGGCGGCCGCCGGGCGGCTGCGGGAGCTGCGGCTCGCCGCCATCGAGGACCGGGTCGACGCCGAGCTGCTGAGCGGGACGGCGGGCAACGACGTCGTCGCCGAGCTGGGCGAGCTCATCGCCGCCCACCCCCTGCGCGAACGCCTGCGCGGCCTGCACATCAGGGCGCTGCGCGACTCGGGGCGCCGCGCCGAGGCGCTCGCCGCCTACGAGGAGTTCCGCGGCTTCCTCGCCAACGAGCTCGGCGCCGACCCCGGGCAGCGGCTGCAGGACATCCACCTGTCGGCGCTGCGCGGCGGCGCCGCCGAGGAGGAGCCCGCCGGGTGGCCCGGCCGCGCGGCCGGGCCCCGCACGAACCTGCCGAAGGGACTGACGAGCTTCGTCGGCCGCGAGCGGGAGCTCGGCCGGATCGCCGCCGACCTCACCGAGGGCCGCCTGGTGACGCTCACCGGCCCCGGCGGCGCCGGCAAGACCCGCCTGGCGACCGCCTTCGCCGGCCGGGTCGCCGAGGACTACGCCGACGGGGTCTGGCTGGTGGAGCTGGCCAAGCTCGACGACCCGGAGGACGTGCCGGGCGCCGTCATCGGCGTCCTCGGCCTGCGCGAGGGGATACTCGACGGCGCGGAGGGGCCCCGCGACGCCGTCACCCGCCTGGCCGACGTCCTGTCCGGCGCCGAGGCGATGCTCGTCCTCGACAACTGCGAGCACCTCATCGACGCGGTCGCGCGGCTGGTGGAGGACCTGCTCGGCCGCTGCCCGGGGCTGCGCGTCCTCGCGACGAGCCGCGAGCCGCTCGGGATCGGCGGCGAGATGCTGTGCCCGGTGAACCCGCTGCTGGTGCCCGAGCCCGGCGCCTCCACGGCCGCGCTGCTGCAGACCCCGTCGATCCGCCTCTTCCTCGACCGGGTCGCGGCAGTGCGTCCGGATCTGGCCTTCGGCGCCGACGTGGTGGAGACCGCCGCCGAGATCTGCCGCCGGCTGGACGGGCTGCCGCTCGCCATGGAGCTGGCCGCCGCCCGCCTGCGCGCCCTGCCGCTCGGGGAGCTGGCCCGGCGCCTGGACGAGCGGTTCCAGCTGCTGACCGGGGGCAGCAGGACGGCGCTGCCGCGGCACCAGACGCTCCGCGCCGTCGTCGACTGGAGCTGGGAGCTCCTCGACGGCGAGGAGCGCCGGTTCCTCCAGCGGCTCGCGGTGTTCCCCGCCACGATCACCCCCGCCGGGGCCGAGCGCGTCGCCGCGCCGTCCGGGCACGTCCTCGACGCCCTGCACGCCCTGGTCGACAAGTCGCTGCTCCAGGTGGTGGACGGCCACGAGGCCCGCTACCGGATGCTGGAGACCATCCGCGAGTACGGGCTCGAACGGCTGGAGAAGGCCGGGGAGCGCGACGAGGCCAGGGCCGCGCACGCGGCGTTCTTCCTGGAGTTCGCCGAGCGGGCCGAGCCGCACCTGCGCGGCCGCGACCAGCTCCGCTGGCTGTCCGCGCTCGCCGACGAGCACGACAACCTGATCGCGGCCCTCAACTTCGCGTGCGAGTCCGGCGACGCCTCCACCGCGGTGCGGCTCGCCGCCGCGCTCGGATACTTCTGGACGATGCAGGGCGACCACGCCGAGGCGACCCGCCGGCTGCGCCGGGCCCTGGAGGTCCCCGGCGAGGCGCCGGAGGTCGCCTGGGCGACCGCCGCGACCCTGCACCTGTTCAACCTGGTCCTCTCCGAGGGGCCCCGCAAACCCCAGTTCGTCACCGACGGGATGCGGCGGCGGATCCGCCGGGCGCGCGGTGCGGGCGGCCACCCGATGCTCGTCCTCGCCGAGGTCCTGCTGGCGCTCATGGACAACGACCTCGACGGCGGGCTCGCCGTCGCCGGGGACCCCGGCGCCCCCGACCCCTGGACGGACGCCATGGCGCGGCTCGTCCGGTCGTTCCTGCTCGCCAACAGCGGGAACATGGACGCGATGCGCCGGGAGCTGGAGACCGCCGTCGAGAAGTTCCGGGTCGTCGGCGAGCGCTGGGGGCTCGCCATGGCGCTGACCTTCCTCGGCGGTTCCCAGACCGCCCTCGGCGCGGGCGGGGAGGCCGTCCGCGTCCTGGAGGAGTCGATCCGGCTGATGCGCGAGCTCGGCGCCGCCGACGAGGCGTTCCAGCAGCGGATCTGGCTCGCGGAGGCGCGCATCCAGGCGGGCGACCTGGAGCGCGCCCGCGCCGACCTGCTCGAAGCGGCCGAAGGCCGCAACCTGCGGCTGTCCGCCCGGGCCACGGCCCTCATCCGCAAGTCGCTGTGCGACCTCGCCCTGGACGCCGGCGACCTGGCCGAGGCCGAGCGGCACCTGGCCGTGGCGGCGCGCAGCCTCGACCTCGCGCCGAGCAAGGACACCCTGCTGGTCGCGATGCTGGAGTCGGTCTGCGGCAGGGTGGCGGCCGCCACCGGCGACCTCACCGGCGCGCAGCGCTACCTCGCCGAGGCACTCCGCCTCGCCCGGGACGTCGCCGACCTGCCGCTGGTCGCCGCCGTCGGCGTCGGCATCGCCCGCCTCCAGCTGAGGATGGGGAGGCCCGAACTGGCCGCGGAGGTCCTCGGCGCGTGCCACGTCCTGCACGGCGCCCCGGGGGCCTTCGGCCGCGACGACGCCCTCCTCGCCGACAAGCTGCGCGAAGCCCTCGGCAGGGACCCGTTCGACTCCGCCTACGGCAAGGGCGCCGCCCTGGAGCACCAGGGCGCGCTCGACCTGCTCGACGCCTCGTGCAAGGCCCCGGAGCCCGCGTCAGGTACGCGCTGAGCGGTGCTCGGCCGTCAGCTGCTCCAGCAGGGGCACGACCTGGGTCGGAGCGGGCGCGGCCAGCACCTCCTTGCGCAGGCGTCGCGCCGACTCGGCGAACGACGGCTCGTCCAGCAGCCGCGCCACGCGCTCACGCAGCGCCCGCGGATCGAACCGCTCCATGGGCGGCAGGTGCAGCCCGGCGCCCTGCTCCTCGATGAGCCGCGCCTTGTGCACCGTGTCCCACTGCCCCTCGGGGACGATGAGCTGCGGGACCCCGTGCAGGAGCGCGGTCCCGAGCGCGTCGTGGCCGCCGGCGTGGACGACGGCCGAGCACGTCGGCAGCAGCGCGTCCAGAGGGGCGGAGTCCTCCACCCGGACGTTCTCCGGCAGTTCGCCCAGTCCCTTCTGCTGTTCGGCGTCGAGGACGACGACGACCTCGCCGCCGAGTCCGGCGACGGCGGAGACGAGCCCGTCGGCGGTCACGTCCGGGCCCCACATCCGCTGGAGGGACGGTTCCGCCAGGACGCACACGCGCCCGTCCTGCCGCTGCGGCTCGTGCAGCCAGCGGGGCACGGCCGATCGTCCCGTGTACGGCATGTGCCGCACCGGCACGTAGTGCAGGGGCACCGGTAGCCGCAGTGACGGCGGGGTGGGGTCGATGGTCCAGTGCCCCACCACGGCGTCCTCGTCGAAGTCGGCCCCGTGGCGGGCGAGATGGCCTTCGATCCATTCGCCGAGCGGGTCGAGCCTGTCCCCGGCGGGACGCTCCGCCGCGGCCTCGGTGAAGCGGGCCCGCATGTTCCCCAGCATGTCCAGTCCGAGGATCATGCGCGCGTGGGCCGCGCCGCACGCCCGCGCCGCGATCGACCCGGCGAACGTGAAGGTGTCCCAGACGACCAGGTCGGGGCGCCAGCCGCGGCAGAACGCGACGAGGTCGTCGACCGTGGCTTCGGGGGAGGCGTTGGCGAAGACGACCGGGGTCATCGTCGCGAACGCCTTCCGCATGGCGTCCCAGGTGAGCTTCTCGGGCCGCAGCTCGTTCATGTCCGGTGCGGCCCTGCCGGGACCGCCCTGCGCCGCCAGCTTGGCGGCGATCTCCCGCATGCGCGCCTCCAGATGGAGGGGCTCGCCCACCGGGACGGCCGTCAGCCCCGCGGCGGTGATGGCGTCGGCCAGGTCCGGCTGGCTCGCCACCCGGACCTCGTGGCCCGCGGCGCGCAGGGCCCACGCCATCGACACGAGACCGTTCAGATGGCTGACCGACGCGAACGTCGTGAACAGCACACGCATGGCATCCTCCTCGGGGTCACCAGGCGACGGGCAGGCTGAGGGGAGCGCGCAGGAGCAGGCCGCTGCGCCACTCGATCTCCTCGGGGGCGGCGTCCAGGCGCAGGCCGGGCAGCGTCCGCGTCAGCGTCTCCAGCGCCACCTGCAGTTCGTGCCGCGCGAGGTTGGCCCCGGCGCAGTAGTGCGCCCCCTGCCCGAACGTCAGGTGCGGGCAGTGCGCGCGGCGCACGTCGAAGCGCTCGGGATCGGTGAACACCTCCGGGTCGCGGTTGGCCGACGCCATCGACGGCATGACGGCCTGGCCCGCGCGCACGGTCCCCGACGGGAGCTCCACGTCCTTGGTCGCCATCCGCAGGAGCCCCCCGTCGCCGGGCATCCCGAAGCGCAGCACCTCCTCCACCGCGGTCGGGATGATCTCCGGCTCGTCGCGCAGCACGCCGTACTGGTCGGTCGTCAGCAGGCTCAGCACGCCCCGCGCCAGCACGCTCGCCGTCGTCTCGTACCCGGCCATGATCAGCATGACGGTCAGGTGCACCAGCTCGGCCTCGCTGAGCCGCTCGCCCTCGTCGTGCGCGCTGATCAGCGCGTCGACCAGCGCGTCGCCCTCCCGGCCGCGGCGCCGCTCGATCAGGTCGCGGACGTAACCGGAGAACTCGACCGCCGCGCCGACCCGCTCCTCGGCGGTGAACGCCGTACTCGAGATGATCATGTCCGTCCAGGTGCGGAACCGCTCCCGGTCGCCCGCCGGGACGCCCAGCAGCTCGCACATGATCTGGATCGGCAGGGGGAGGGTGAACGCCGCGATGAGGTCCGCCGGGGGCCCCGCGGCGACCAGGTCGCCGGCCAGCCGCTCGGTGATGGCGACGATCTTCGGATGCCAGGTCTTCACATGGCGGGGGCTGAAGATGTCGCTGAGGATGCGGCGGACGCGGGTGTGCCGGGGCGGGTCCATGTTGGTGAGCGCGTTGGGGTCCTCGCCGAACTCCTCGCCCGGCAGGATCCGCGGCGCGTCCGGCGCGAGCAGCGCCGCCCGGCTGAACGCGGGACTGGTCAGCACGGCGTGCACGTCCTTGTAGCGGACGGCCAGCACCGCCTCGTCGCCGCTGGGCATCGTGACGGGCGCGAGCGGGGACTTCCTCCGGCGCTCGTCGAATTCCGGCGGGGGCGACCCGTCCGGCCGCGCGGCGAAGATCCCCTCGTCCTGCTGCGTCATCTCCCGGCACCTTTCGACGCTTACTGGTGTTCCAGTGAGTGTGAGCCGCGAAGAACCGCCGGGGGAAGCTTCCAGATTGCTCTCCTTCCGCCGCGGGCGGCCGCGCCATTTCCCCTTGACCGGTTCTTCAGCGCGCTGTGGTAAATCGGCTGAGTCGACGACTGACCAGGAGGGCGGCACGGTGGAGATCACCCATCGCTTTGTCAGGGTGAACGGAATTCGGCTGCATATCGCGGAGGCGGGTACCGGGCCCCTGGTTCTGCTGATCCATGGTTTTCCGGAGTGCTGGTATTCGTGGCGGCACCAGCTGGTCGCGCTGGCCCGGGCGGGTTATCACGTGGTGGCGCCCGACCAGCGCGGGTACGCGCGCAGCGACCGGCCCGCGAACGTCGAGGACTACACGATCATGCATCTGGTCGGCGACGTGGTCGGGATCCTCGACGCGCTCGGCGAGGAGCGCGCCGTGGTCGCCGGCCACGACTGGGGCGGCGGCGTCGCCTGGCACACCGCGCTGCTCCGGCCCGACCGCGTCCGCGGCGTGATCGGGCTGAGCATCCCCTTCCTGCCGCGAACGCCCGCCCCCATGACCCCGCTCATGCGGGTGGGCCTGGGGGAGGGCTACTACATGCTCTACTTCCAGAAGCCGGGCGTCGCCGACGCCGAGCTCTCCCGCGACCTCTACGACACGTTCCGCCGCGTGCTGTACGCGCCGTCCGGCGACGGGCCGCAGGACGGCTCCATGGTCGTCCCCGAGGGCGGCGGCTTCCTGGACCTGTGCCCCGACCCGGAGAAGCTGCCCGACTGGCTGACCGAGGAGGACATCGACGTCTACGTGACCGAGTTCGCGGAGGCGGGCTTCACCGGCGGGCTGAACTGGTACCGCAACCTCGACCGGAACTGGGCCCTCACCGCGCCGTGGCACGGCGTCCCGGTGCGCGTCCCGGCGCTCTACATCGTCGGCGACCGGGACATGACCCTCGGGATGCTGCCGGCGGAGCCCGTGTCCGCCGCGGCGGTGCCCGACCTGCGCGACATGGTGATGCTGCCCGGCTGCGGGCACTGGACGCAGCAGGAGCGCCCCGACGAGGTCAACGAGGCGATGCTGCGGTTCGTGGGCTCCCTTGACTGAGCCGCCCGCCGCGCTCGCGGCGCGTGCGGGAGCGCTGCCAGCCGTCTGTAGGCGCGATGCCAGCGGCGGTTGGCAGGCTGCGCGGTCATGAGCTACGCGTTCCAGACGGAGGGCCTGGTCAAGCGCTTCGGCGCGACCACCGCCCTCGCAGGCATCGACCTCGGCGTCCAGACCGGCGAAGTGCACGGGTTCTTAGGGCCCAACGGGGCGGGCAAGAGCACCACCATCCGCGTGCTGCTCGGCCTGCTGCGGGCCGACGCCGGATCCGTCCGGCTGCTGGACGGCGACCCGTGGCGGGACGCCACGCGGCTGCACCGGCGGCTCGCCTACGTGCCCGGGGACGTCAGCCTGTGGCCGAACGTCTCCGGCGGCGAGATCATCGACCTGCTCGGCCGGCTGCGCGGCGGCCTCGACCCCGCCCGCCGCGACGACCTGCTCGACCGGTTCGAGCTCGACCCGCGCAAGAAGGCGCGGGCCTACTCCAAGGGCAACCGCCAGAAGGTCGCCCTGGTCGCGGCGCTCGCCTCGCGGGTCGAACTGCTCATCCTCGACGAGCCCACCTCCGGGCTGGACCCCCTGATGGCGGAGGTGTTCAAGGACTGCGTGGCCGAGGAGCGCCGCGCGGGCCGCACCGTCTTCCTCGCCAGCCACCTCCTCGCCGAGGTGGAGCAGCTCTGCGACCGCATCACCATCATCCGGGCGGGCGGCATCGTCGAGACCGGCACCCTCGACGAGCTGCGCCACCTCACCCGGACCCGCGTCCGGGTGCTGCTGGGCCGGCCGCCGGGGCCCGGGGAGGGGCCGCCCGACCTGCCTGGCGCCCACGAGGTCGGCGTCGCGGACGGCTGGCTGTCCTGCCAGGTCGAGGCCGGCCGGATCGGGCCGGTGCTGGAGCGGCTGGCGCCGTACGACATCCGCGAGCTGGTCAGCCGGCCGCCTTCGCTGGAGGAGATGTTCCTCCGCCACTACCGGGCCGAGGCGGCGGGGGCGGAGGCGGCCCGATGACCGCCCGCGCACCCGCCACCGCCCCGCCCCGCCCGGAGGCCGGGCGCCGCGCGCGCCGCGGCCCCGACCTCGCCGGCGCGGGCGCGCTCACGCGGATGATGCTGCGGCGGGACCGCATCCGCCTCGCGGTCTGGCCGCTGCTGACGCTCGGCATCCTGGCGTCCCTGGTCAACGGGGTCACGAGCGGCTACCAGGACGCCGGTGAGCGGCGGACGTACGCGGACAACCTCGGGGACAGCGCCGCGGCGGCCGCCTTCAGCGGCCCGCTCTACGAGCTGACCGAGCTCGGGGGCATCGTCGTCGCCGAATCGCTCACCATCGTCATGTTCGCGGTCGCGCTCGCCGGGATGCTGCTCGCCGTCCGGTACACGCGGGCCGAGGAGGAGACGGGGCGGGCCGAGCTGGTCTCCTCGGCGGCGGTGGGGCGGCAGGGCCGCCTCGCGACGGCCCTGGCCGTGGCGGGCGGCCTCGGCCTGCTCGCCGGGCTGCTCTCGGCCGTCCTGACCGCCGCGTTCGGGCTGCCGGTGGCCGGCTCCATCGCCTACGGCCTGGCCGTCACCCTCGTGGGCTGGTTCTTCGCCGGGATCGGCGTCCTGTTCGCGCAGGTCTTCGAGCACTCGCGGGCGGCGGCCGGAGCGTCCGCGGGGGTGTTCGGCGCGTCGATCGTGCTCCGCGCCATCGGCGACGCGAGCCTGGTCGCCGAGCCGGGCGGCGCGCTGCGGCACCTGTCCTGGGCGTCCCCGTTCGGCTGGGCGTTCCAGGCCCGGCCGTTCACCGGGGAGCGCTGGTGGGTGCTGCTCCTGCCGCTCGCCGGGACGGTCCTCGCCGTCGCGGCCGCGGCGGCGCTGGGCGTCCGCCGCGACGTGGGCGCGGGCCTGATCCCCGCGCGGCCCGGCCGGGCGACCGCCACCGACCGGTTCGGCACCGCGTGGGCGCTGGCCTGGCGGCTGCAGCGCGGCGCGATGACCGGCTGGGCCGTCGGCGTCGCGCTCTTCGCGGTCGCGTTCGGCTCGTTCGCCATCGAGATGCGGGACATGGCCGAGCCCGGCGGCGACTCCGCCGACCTCCTCGCGCGGCTCGGCGGCTCGTCCTCGCCCGCCGACGGCTGGATCGCCTGGACGCTGAGCATCGCGGGCATGGCCGCGGCCGTCTACACGGTCTCCGCCGTGCAACGCCTGCGCGCGGAGGAGGACGCGCTCCGGACGGACATGGTCCTCGCCACGGCCGTCCCGAGGGGGCGGTGGTCCGCCGCGCACCTGGCGGTCACGGCCCTCGGCGCCGCCGCCATCATGATCGCCGCGGGTGCGCTGACCGGCCTGGTCTACGGCCTGCGCGCGGACGACCTCGGCGGGCAGCTGCCCCGCGTGCTGGGAGGCGCCCTGGTGCAGGTCCCGGCCGCGCTGCTGACGGCGGCCGTGGCCTACGCCTTCCACGCCTACCTGCCGCGGCTGACCTCCGCGGTGTGGGCGCTGGTGATCGGGGCCGTGCTGCTCACCCAGCTCGGTGCCGGCCTGAAGCTGGACCAGGCGGCGCTCGACCTCTCGCCGTTCACCCACACCCCGAAGGCGCCGGGCGGCCACGTGGACGCCATGCCGCTGCTGTGGTTCACGGGCATCGCGGCCGTCCTGGTGGCCCTGGCGTCGTACCGGCTCCGGCGCCGCGACATCGGCGTGCACTGAGGCGGGGCCCGTCCCGGAGGGTGCTCCCAGGCGGGGGGACGGGTTGCGCCGCGGTCAGGGACGGACGGCGGTGGTCAGCCAGGCCGGCGTGGTCATGCGGACGCCGTCGGCGCGTTCGAACGGGCGGAACGCGTCGGCGACGGCCCCGCGGACCTCCGCCGCCTTCCCGGGCTCGAGCTCCTGGAGCATCTGGTGGATCCGGCCGTAGGAGAGCATGAAGTCGGCGGCGTCCTCGGCGTCGGTGCCCCAGACGCTCACCTGCACGACCTCCTGCGTCGCCACCTGGGTGAACCCGGCGCCGTCGAGCACTCGCGCGATGCTCTCCGGGTCGGTGAAGCCGTCGCTCGGAGCCGGCTCTCCCATGAGCTGCACGGGCATGTTGGCCATCATGTGGGTGAAGACCTTCAGCCAGTCGCCCTTGCCGTAGTCGCCGACGCAGAGCGAGGCCAGCCGGGCGCCGGGGCGCAGCGCGCGGGCGATGTTCGCCATCGCCGTCACCGGCTCGGCGAAGAAGGTGAGCGCGAACCTGCTGATGGCCACGTCGAAGGCGGCGTCGGGGAACGGGTACACCTGCGCGTCGCCGTGCACGAACCGCGTGTTCGACAGCCCCTCGGCGGCGGCCTTGGCCCGCGCCGTCTCCAGCATGGCGGTGGACAGGTCGATGCCGACCGCCCGGCCCGCGGTCCGCCGGGCGGCCAGCCGCGTCGTCTGGCCGTTGCCGCATCCGATGTCGAGGACCTCGTCCTCCGGCCCGATGCCGGCCGCGGCGAACAGGTCCCCGTTGAAGACGCCGTTCACCCGGTCCCAGCGGTCCGGCTGGGCGGCGTGGCGGCGGCCGTCGTGGCCGTTCCACGACTCGGCCTGCGCGGTGTTGGCGATCTCGGTGTTGGCTGTCTCGCTCATCACGGCTCCTTGCCGACGGCGGGCGCGTTCACGGGGCGGGCGGGATGTTGTGGTTGCCCGCGAAGACGTTCTCGGGGTCGTAGGCGCGCTTGACCTCGGCCAGCCGCCGGTGGTCGGCGGGGGTGTACGCGGTCGCGGTCAGGGCCGGGTCCTCCAGGAAGTTCAGGAAGGCGCCGCCGGTGACGTGCGGCCGCAGCGCCGCGACGAGCGTGTCGATGGCGGCCTTGGCCTCGGCGGCCTGCTCCCTGCCCTCCGCGGGGGCGCTGCCGGTGATGATCGAGAACGGCACGTCGCGGTGCCCGACCGGCCCGGCGCCCGGCCCCGGCCGCGCCATCGCGCCGCCCCAGTAGCGCAGCTCGACCGCCGCGACCGGCCCGTCCGCCATGACCGCGTCCACGCAGACCCCGGCCAGCTCGGCGGGCAGGTCCCGGGCCAGGTCCACGCTGCTCTCCACGAGCATCGGCGGGGGCGGCGGGCCGAAGATCTCCGTGGTCATGTCCGCGCAGGGCATCGTCCGCAGCGGGTACATGATCGGCTCCCCGGCGGCCGCGCGCAGCGGGGCGAGCAGCCGTTCGGCCTCCTCGGCGCCGCCCGCGTGGACGACCCGCAGCCCGAGCGCCCGCATGCCCCGCATCGGCTCCGGGAGCTGCGGGGAGTCCGGCATCTTGAGCAGGACGAGCGCCGTGCTCATGTCGTCCGGCTGGCCCGGGGCCCACTCCCGGTAGCAGTCGATGGCCTCCGCGGCCCGCCCGATGTCGAACATCGCCATGCCGCCGTAGACGTGCGTGATCGGGTAGAGCCGGAACTCCAGGGAGGTGACCACGCCGAAGTTGCCGCCTCCGCCGCGCAGCGCCCAGAACAGGTCCGGGTTCTCCTCGGCGTCGGCCGTCAGCAGCTTGCCCTCCGCGGTCACGACCTCCGCCCGCACCACGCTGTCGGCCGCGAACCCGTGCCGGCGCGACAGCAGGCTCGCGCCGCCGCCGAGCGTGTACCCGACGACGCCCACCGACGTCGCCGTCCCCGACAGCGGCATGAGGCCGTGCGGGGTCGCCGCCGCGATGACGTCGCCCCAGGTCGCCCCGGCCCCGACGCGCGCGGTGCGGCGCGCCGGGTCGACCTCGACGCCGGTCATGGAGCCGGTCCGGAGCATGAGGCCGCCCTCGTACGGGCGGATGGTGCCGTGCCCGGTCGCCTGGACGACCAGCGGGAGCCCGCCGTCGCGGGCGGCCAGCAGGACGTCCCGCACGTCGCCCGGCCCGGTCGCGTCCGCCACCAGCGCCGGGGCCACCTCGGTGAGCCGGCGCCAGGGCAGCCGCGCCTCGTCGTAGCCGTCCTCGCCGGGGCGCAGGACCGCGCCGCCGATCGTGCCGCGCAGCCGGGCGGCGGTGCCGGCGATGTCATGGGGTCCGCTCATGGTTTCCTCTCCGTCGGTCGCGGCGGCGGTCAGCCGGCCTGGGCGCGGTGCTCGGCGGTGAGCGCCTCGAGCGAGGGCACGATCTCGTTGGGGGCCGGCATGGTCAGGCTCTCCCGGCGCAGGCTCCGGGCCGCGCGGGCGAACGACGGCTCGTCCACCAGCCGGGCGACCAGGCGCGCGAACTCCTTGGGCTCGATGCCGCGGGCGTCCCCGACCGAGAGGCCGAAGCCGCCGTCCTCGGCGCGCCGCGCGAGATGGGCGGTGTCCCACTGCCCCTCCGGGACGATCAGCTGCGGGACGGCGCAGGCCATGGCCGTGCCGAACGTCTTGACGCCGCCGTGGTGGATGATCGCCGCGGAGTCCGGCAGCACGGCGCTCAGCGGTACGAAGTCGACCATCCGGACGTTGCCCGGCATGTCGCCGAGCGCCTCGCGCTGGTCCGCGCTGAGCGCCGCGACCACCTCGACGTCGAGGTCCGCGACGGCGGAGAGCATCTCGCCGAGCCGGGAGACGCCGCCCCACATGTCGCGGTAGGACAGGCCGAGCGTCAGGCACACCCGCTTGCGGCGCGGCGGCTCGCGCAGCCAGTCCGGCACGACGGACCGGCCGTTGTAGGGGACGAACCGGACCGGCACGTAGCGCAGGGGGACCGGCAGCGACAGCGAGCGGGGCGTGGGGGTGATCGTCCACTGCCCGGTGGCGACCTCGTCGTCGTAGGCCGCGCCGTGCCGCTCCAGGCGGCTCGCCAGCCAGTCCCTGAGCGGGTCCTCGCGCTCGGCGGCGGGCCGCGAGTCCCGGTCCGCGACGAAGCGGGTCCGCATGGCGCCCATCAGGTCGAGCCCGGCGATCAGCCGCGCGTGCGCGGCGCCGCACGCCCGCGCCGCGATCGGGCCGGCGAACGTGAAGGTGTCCCAGACCACCAGATCGGGCCGCCAATGGCGGGAGAAGGCGACCAGGTCGTCGATCATCCCGTCCGGTGAGCAGTTCTGGAACACGAAAGGCGTCATCGTGCCGAATACCTTGAGCATGTACTCCCGGGTGAGTTTCTCCGGGCGCAACTCGTTCATGTCGAGGCCGGCGTCGCCCGCGTTTTGCGGGGCCGCGACGTTTTCCTGGTCGAGATTATCGTTGATCTCCTGGACCTGCTGGGCGACATCGTGCGACTCGCCCACCGGAACGGCGGTGAGCCCGGCCGAGGTGATGGCGTCGGCCAGATCGGGCTGGCTGGCCACCCGCACTTCGTGCCCCGCGGTCTGCAGCGCCCACGCCATGGTGACCATGTTCTGCAGATGGCTGGGTGCGGCGAATGTCGTGAACAGGACTCGCATGAAGACTCCTTGAGCCGGTGGCGAGGCAGGTGCCGACGAAGTCTAGAAGGGCGCGCTGAGAGGCCGCTGAAGGATGAATTGAGGGCTTGCCCGGCACCGCGGATTCGGTTGCAAGCGTTCTGTAGGCGGTTTGCCAGTAACGGCTGTCACGCTCAGTGGCATGACCTATGCGTTTCAAACCGAAGGCCTGGTCAAGAGATTTGGTGAAACGACGGCGCTCGCGGGAATCGACCTCGCGGCGCGGCCGGGAAGCGTGCTCGGCGTGCTCGGCCCCAACGGGGCGGGCAAGACGACGGCGGTGCGCATCCTCGCCACGCTCCTGCAGCCGGACGAGGGCCGGGCCATGGCATGCGGATACGACGTCGTCCGGGACGCCGCCAAGGTGCGCGAGCTGATCGGCCTGACCGGCCAGTACGCGTCCGTGGACGAGGACCTCACCGGGCACGAGAACCTGGTGCTGATCGGGCAGCTGCTCAACATGCGCCGCAAGGAGGCGCAGGCCCGCGCCGCGCAGATGCTCGAACGGTTCGAGCTCACC
Organism: Actinomadura meyerae; assembly: GCF_900188445.1. Classification (GTDB taxonomy): domain Bacteria; phylum Actinomycetota; class Actinomycetes; order Streptosporangiales; family Streptosporangiaceae; genus Spirillospora; species Spirillospora meyerae. The sequence goes on along the minus strand of NZ_FZOR01000038.1, from coordinate 64,570 downwards.
GACGCGGGCGGGCAGAAGGTCGGCACCTACTCCGGCGGGATGCGCCGCCGCCTCGACCTCGCCGCGAGCCTCATCGGCCGACCCGCCGTGATCTACCTGGACGAGCCGACGACGGGCCTCGACCCCGGCAAGCGCGGGGACGTGTGGCGGATGATCCGGTCGATGACCGACGGCGGCGGTGCCGTGCTGCTGACCACGCAGTACCTGGAGGAGGCCGACGCGCTGGCCGACGACATCGTGGTCATCGACCACGGCGAGGTCATCGCGCGCGGGACCGCGGCGGAGCTGAAGGCGCTCGTCGGGGGCCAGACCATCTCGGTGCGGCCGAAGGACCCCGGGCGGCTGGAGGAGGTCGCCACGATCATCAGCGGGGTCGCGGGGCGCCCGGCGGAGGCCCACGGCCGCGACGCCGTGACCGTCCAGGTGGACGGGGACGCGGAGCTGCACCGGACCGTCCGCGAACTGGAGGCGGCGGGGATCGGCGTGACGGAGCTCGCGCTGCGCCTGCCGAGCCTCGACGAGGTGTTCTTCACGCTCACCGGCCGCAGCAAGGCGAAGCGGGACGGCGAGGACGAGGACGAGGAGGAGGCCGCATGAGCGAGACGACGTCCGCGGTCGAACGGACGGCGGCGGAGGAGGAGCACGTCCGCCGGGAGGCGCCGCCGCACCGCCGGTACGCGGTGCTGTGGCACAGCCTCGCGCTGGCCCGGCGCAACCTGATCAAGATCAAGCGGAACCCGATCAGCATCAGCGACGCGGTGATCGCGCCGGTCACCTTCCTGCTGATCTTCGTGTACATGTTCGGCGGCGCGGTCTCCGGCTCCACGCACGCCTACCTGCAGCGCACGCTCCCCGCGATCCTGGTCCTGTCCGCGATCATGGCGGGCATGATCGCCACCGGCGTCAACCTGTCCCTCGACATCAAGAAGGGCATCTTCGACCGGTTCCGCAGCCTGCCCATCAGCCGCTCGGCCCCGCTGATCGGCTCGGTGCTGGCCGACGTGGTGCGCTACCTCGTCTCCATCGTCACGCTGCTGGCGTTCGGGTACCTGATCGGGTTCCGGATCGAGACCGACCCGCTCCGGGCGCTCGGGGCGGCGCTGCTGACCATCGTCTTCGGGATGAGCCTGAGCTGGCTCTGGATCCTGCTCGGGATGGTCATCAAGGAGACCGCCTCGGTGCAGACCATCGTCGCGCTCAGCATCTTCCCGCTGGCGTTCGGCACCGACATGGTGGCGCCCACCGAGACGCTGCCGGGCTGGCTGCAGGCGTGGGCGAAGGTCAACCCGGTCGGGCACACCATGGAGGCGTGCCGCGGCCTGCTCATCGGCGGCGACGTGGCCGAGCCCCTGACCAAGTCGCTGCTGTGGTCGGCGGGCCTGGTGGTCGTGTTCGCGCCGCTCGCGGTGCTGGCCTACCGCCGCCGGACCTGAGCCCGGAGCGCCGGATCCGGTCCCGGCCGGATCCGGCGCGCGCACACCCGGGGGTGTCAGACCAGGTGCACTCAGACCAGGTGCACTCAGACCAGGTGCACCTCGGGCACGTACAGGATCCAGCGCCCGCCGGCCGCCGTGAACTCCTGCTCCTTGGCCATGATCTCCTCGGCGTGGTTCCAGGCGAACAGCAGCGCGTAGTCCGGGTAGGGGTCGCGGAAGTCGGCCGGCGGCCGGACCGGAATGTGCCGGCCGGGCGTCAGCCGGTGCTGCTTGGCCGGGGTCGTGTCGCACACGAACGGGACGAGCTCGGGGCCGATCCCGCAGAAGTTGGTCACCGTGGCGCTCTTGGCGGTCGCGCCGTACCCGGCCACGGTGGCCCCCTCGGCCCGGATGCCGCGCAGCAGTTCGACGAGGTCGTCCCGGATCCTGCCCACGTTCTCCGCGAACCCGCGCAGGGCCGAGGGCTCGGTGAGCCGCTGCCGCCGCTCGGCCGCGAGCAGCAGCCGCACGGCCTCCGACCGCGGGCGGGCGCCGGCCCGCGCGAGGGTGTACCGCACCTCGCCGCCGTGGACGGCGAGCCGCTCGACGTCGACCAGCTCGAAGCCGAACGCCTCGGCCATCAGGTGCACCGACGACGCCGAGAACAGGAAGAAGTGCTCGTCGTAGATCTGGTCGAAGCTCGACTTGGCGACGATGTCGCCGAGATAGGGGTCCTCGAAGACGAACACGCCGTCGCGCGCCAGCAGCGCGTCCACGCCCTCGAACACCGAGGGCATGTACGGGATGTGGCACAGGGTGTTCGCCGCGTAGACGACGTCGGCCGGACCCTCGGCGGCGCGGACCTCCGCCGCCGTGTCACCGGCGAAGAAGTCGGTGCGCACCCGCACGCCCTTCGCGGCGGCCAGCTCGGCGACGCCCGACGAGGGCTCGAAGCCGAGGTGGCGCACCCCCGCGTCCTTGACCGTCTCCAGCATGATCCCGTCGTTGCAGCCCATCTCCACGATGAACGGATCGGAGCCGGTGAGCTCGGTGGCGAGGAAGCGGCGCGCGACGCCGGCGAAGTGCTCCCGCATCACCGACGACCCCGACGAGTAGTACGGGTAGCCGGCGTGGAACATCAGGTCGCGGGGGACCTCGTCGACGAGCTGGACCATCGTGCACGACCGGCAGCGGCCGACGGCGAGCCGGTAGAAGAACTCCTCGCCCTCGTCGCCGGGGTCGCGGAAGCGGTCCGACAGCGGCTGGCGGCCCAGGTCCAGGAACTCCTCGACGCCTCCGCCGCAGACGCGGCAGCCGGCGGGCGCGGGCACCTCGGCACGATCGTTCATTGACGGGCTCCTTTGCGGGTGGAGGCGGATCCGTCCCCGGCCGTCACAGCGCGGCCAGCACCTCGCGCAGCGCGTCGATCACCTTGTCCTGGAGGTCCGCGGACAGGGACGGGTACATGGGCAGCGAGAAGATCTCGCCGGCGAGCCGCTCGGTGACCGGCAGCGCGCCCTCGGAGTAGCCGAGCTTCGCGAACCCGCTCATGGTGTGCACGGGCCACGGGTAGCTGATGTTCAGCGCGATGTCACGGCTCTTGAGGCGCTCGATGATCTCGTCGCGGCGCGGGTGGCGCACGACGTACACGTAGTAGACGTGCTCGTTGCCGGGCGCCGTCAACGGCAGCGTCAGCCCGCCGGGGCCGGTGAGGTCGCCGAGCCCCTCCTCGTACCGCCGCGCCACCTCCCGGCGCCGCGCGATGTAGGCGTCGAGGCGGCGGAGCTTGCGGCGGAGGATCTCGGCCTGCACCTCGTCGAGCCGCGAGTTGTGCCCCGGCGTCCGGACGACGTAGTACCGCTCGGCCATCCCGTAGTAGCGCAGCCGGCGGAGGTTCGCGTCGGTGTCCGCGTCGTCGGTGATGACGGCGCCGCCGTCGCCGTAGGCGCCGAGCACCTTGGTCGGGTAGAACGAGAACGCGGCCGCGTCGCCCATCGTCCCGGCCGTCCGGCCGTGGTGGCGGGCGCCGTGCGCCTGCGCGCAGTCCTCCAGAATGTGCAGGCCGTGCTCGGCGGCCAGCCGTTCGAGCGGGGCCATGTCGACGCACTGCCCGTAGAGGTGGACGGGCAGCAGCGCGCGCGTCAGCGGCGTGATCGCGTCCGCCACCTGGGCGGTGTCCATGAGGTAGTCGCCCTCGTTCACGTCGACGAAGACCGGTGTGGCGCCGGCCGCGTCGATCGCCACGACCGTGGGGGCCGCGGTGTTGGACACCGTGATAACCTCGGCGCCGGGGCCGATGCCCAGCGCCTGGAGGCCGAGCAGGACGGCGTTGGTGCCGTTGTCGACGCCGGTGCAGTACGAGATCCCGTGGTACTCCGCGAACTCGGCCTCGAAGCCCTCGACGCTCTTGCCGAGGACCAGCTGACCTGACTCGAACACCGTCTCGACGGCGTCGAGCAGGTCGTCCTTCTCCTGCTCGTACTCCGCCAGGTAGTCCCACACACGCGTCGTCCCGCGGCTCACGGGGCCACCTCCGCGTCTCCGGCTCCGCCGTTCCGCCCGGGCCGCGCCGCCCAGGTGCTCATGTAGTTGTTGTCGCGGTCGATGCCGAGCGCCTGGGCGCTGAGGAAGTCCACGCCGTCGACGTAGGTGTACGGCTGCATGAACCCGCCCGCCCGGACGTCCCGGTAGAGCCGGCCCAGCAGGTGGGACGCGGTGTACGAGGCGCCGCCGAGCAGCGTCAGGCAGTCGCTGACGATCATCGGTGCGAGCTGGTTGACCAGCATCTTGGCGCACTGGAAGGACCGCATCATCCGGCGCCCGCGCTCGGCCGGGTCGCCGCCGAGGTCGTCGCCGGCGCCGTCGGCGGTCGCCAGCGCCGCGCCCGCGGTCGCGCGCAGCGCGTACAGGCGCGTGTCGATCTCCGCGAGGAGCGTGCGGGTCGCGCCCGCGGGGGGCCCGGACCGGCGGGCGACGGACGAGACCGTGCAGTCGCGGGCGGCCTGGGCGATCCCGGCGTAGATGCCCAGCATGGCGATCGAGCTGACCGTCTGCCCGGCGAGCACGGCGTCGTTCCGCGAGCCCACCGGGTCGCGGAAGAGCACGTCCTCGGCGGGCACGGGGCAGTTGTCGAAGATGACGTCGACCGTGCCGGAGGCCCGCATCCCCAGGCCGTCCCAGTTGTCGAGCACCGCCAGGCCGCGCGCGCCGCGGGAGACCACGGGGGAGACCAGCCGGGGCTTCTCGCCGGGCACGTCGGTCTTCGCGTTGATGACGAAGTGCGTGCCGATGGGCCCCATGCTGACCAGCGTTTTGCGGCCGGAGAGCAGCCAGCCGCCCGAGCCGTCGGGCTTCAGCGTCGTGACCACCGAGTGGTGGTCCCTGATGCCGGAGCAGACGACCGCCTCGCCCGACGCCATGAGCCGCAGCAGCCGCTCGGCCAGCGCGGCGGCCCGCCGGTCGCCGTGCCGCCATTCGAAGCCGAGGGTGAGCCCGCGGCTGAACTGCATGTGCAGGGCCAGCGCCGTCGACGCGTCCGCCTTGGCCACCTCCAGGAGCGCGACCGCGGCGTCGTAGAGCCGGTCGACGCCGAGCCCGCCCAGCCTGGCGGGCACGGTCGCGCCCATCAGCCCGGTCTTGCGGAACGCGTCGAAGGTGTCGGCGGGAAAGGCGCCCTCGCGGTCGTTCTCCGCGGCCGACGCCTCGATCCGCGGCAGGTGCTCGGCGAGTCGGTCGAGCAGCGCGCGGCCCTGGGCCGTGACCGGCCCCTCGAGTGCCGCCGCGTGCTGGAGTGGGGCTCGTGTGGCCATGGCGCTCCTCACACCTTTCCCGGCGGCCGTCAGGCCCGGGCGCCGGACGCCTCGTACGCCCGGACGATGCCCACGGTGTCCGAGATGCCCTCGCTGTACACGACTTTCCCGTCGCGGAAGGTCCAGAAATGGACGAAGCGCACGTTGAATTCGCCGCCCGATTCGCGGAACTTCCCGGTCCAGTCGCCGAAGGCGGCGGCCCAGTCGCCGTCGACGCGGATGGCCTCGACGTTGAATCGCGTCGACTCCAGCATTTCCACCGCGCCCTGGAAATACTGGGCGGGGCCGTCCGGTCCCGAGTAGTGACCGGTCGACCAGGGGAGCGAGGTCGGCGTGCGGATCTCGGCCGCCGGGTCGAACAGCTTGGGCAGCAATTCGACGTCCGCGGTGTTCAGGCCCTCGTAGAGCTGCTCGACCACGGCCCTCAGCTGCTCGGACATAGGCCCCCTCCTGGCTGGTGGTGGAATCGACGCATGCCTTTCCACTATCTACTCCGGGTCGGCCGCCCTCACCTCCCAGATTGCTCGATCCAATTCGGTGCGCGGTCTTCTTCCGGAACCGAAGTTTTGGCACGATAAAATCCGTGTGCGAGCGAATCGCGGTGGTGACCGGCGCGACCTCGGGGATCGGCAAGGAGATCGCCCGGGCGCTGGCGCGGGACCACCGGGTCGGGGTCGTGTGCCGCGACCCGGCCCGCGGCGCGGCGCTGGTCGCGGAGTTCGCGGCCGAGATGCCGGACGCCGACCTGGAGACGTTCCTCGCCGACCTGTCGGTGCGCGCCGACGTGCGCCGGGTCGCGCGCCGGCTCACCGCCCGCTACGGGCGGCTCGACGTCCTGGTCAACAACGCGGGCGTCCAGCGGCTGCGCGGCGCGACCGGCCCGGACGGGCTCGACCTGATGATCGCGACCAACCACCTCGGCCCGTTCCTGCTGACCAACCTGCTGCTGGACGCCGTCCGGGCGGCCGGGCGGGCGCGGATCGTGGTCGTCGCCTCGGAGGCGCACCGCTTCGCCGGCCGCGTCGACCTCGACCGGTTCGCGGAGCCGGGCGACTACGGGCTGCGCGGCGCGCTGCGGGTCTACGCGCGCTCGAAGCTGTTCAATATCCTGTTCACGCAGGAGCTCGCCCGCAGGCTCGCGGGGACCCGCGTCACGGCGAACGCGCTCTGCCCGGGCCTCGCCGCCACGGGCCTGGTGCGGGAGTCCCTGCCGCGCTCGGAGCGGACGGCGTCGCTGGTGGCCCGCACGCCCCTGATGAGGACGGCGGGCCAGGCCGCCCGCCTGGCGGTGCGCCTGGCGACCGAGGCCGCGTTCGAGGGGCGCAGCGGCGGGTTCTACTCGTCGATGCGCGGCGTGCGGAACCTTCCCCCCGTCGCGGCGCGCCGGGACGCCGCCCTCCAGCGGAACCTGTGGGCGCGTTCGGCCGAGCTGACAGGACTCTCAGGACGGTGAACGCCACGCCATGAACCGCGCACACACCCCCCGCCCACCCGTAGGTCGCGTGTGCGCGAACTGTAGGAGCGGAGGGGAATCCTTGCCCCATGACTTCTGCCTCTACGGGAAAACCCGTCATGACCGTCACCCGCTTCAAGGGCGCCGCGGACAACGCCGACGAGATCATCGCGAAGCACGCCGCCCTCGTGTCCGCCATCCGCGCCGTCGTGTCCGGCCTGGACGAGACCTGGCTCGGCAGGACCGGCGAGGACGCGTGGATCAGCATCTGGCGCTGGGACTCGCCGGAGCGCCTGCGCGAGGCGCAGGGGCTGGCGCAGAAGCTTCCCGAGACCCCGGAGGCGTTCGCGGTGGTCAGCGATGTCACGGGCGAGGAGGTCGAACTGCTCGACGAGTCCTGAGCGCCGGACGCCGGTACCCGCGGCGGCCCGGCGGGGCGCCCGCCGCCCGGCCGGGCGCCCGCGGCTCGCACGTTGCCGGCGACGGGAAGGCGGAGGGGGCACGATGAGCGCGGACGGGGACGAGGGGCGCCGGAACGCCGAAGCCGGCGAGCCCCCGGTCGACCGGCAGGGCGTCGACGAGATGACCGCGGCACTGCTGACGGCCTCCCGCCTGCTCGTCGCGATCTCCGCCCGGTCGATCGCGGCGGTCGAGGAGACCCTCACCCTGCCGCAGTTCCGGATGCTCGTCGTCCTGTCCTCGCAGGGGCCGTCCAAGCTGGTGGCCCTCGCCGAGAAGCTGCACGTCAACCCCTCGACCGCGATGCGGATGACCGACCGGCTCGTGGCCGCCGGGATGGTCGACCGCCGGGCGAGCCCGCACAGCGGGCGCGAGGTCCGCATCCAGCTCACCGAGACCGGGCGCGAGGTCGTGGACACCGTGACGGCCCGCCGCCGCGACGAGCTGGCCGCGATCGTCGCGCGGATGACGGCCGAGCAGCGGCGGTCCCTGGTCGCCGCGCTCCGGGCCTTCACCGCGGCCGGAGCGGAGCCCCCGGCGACCACGCCCATACCCCTCGGCTGGGCGTGACGCGGCGCGGCCCGCGGCCCCGACCGCTTCGACCTGAATCATTGCACCATGCAAAGTTGTGAGTTAGCTTGTGCGGAGCAGTGTGCCAATCGGCCGATCTGGAGGCGCGATGGCGATGGTCAGACCACCGGGCGGGACCCGGCCGCGGCTGCTCGACGCGGCCGTCGAGCTGATGGCCGAAGGCGGCTGGTTCGCGGTGACCTCCGAAGGGGTCGCCGAACGGGCCGAGGCCAACGAGGCGCTGGTCACCTACTATTTCGGAACGCTGGACGATCTCCGCCGCGCGGCGATCGCGCACACCCTGGAGAGCGAGCTCGAAGCACCGGTGCTCGCCATCCTGCAGGCCGAGAACGCGCTGGACGGGCTGGTCGTGGCGATCGCGGGCCTGGCCGCCGAGGGGCCGTCCGTCGGGCAGCGCGTCCTCGTCGAGTCGATGGCGCAGGGCCTGCGCGACAACGACCTCCGCGCGCAGACCGCCGCGCAGTTCCAGACCTTCCGCAACCTGCTGGCCGACCGGCTCACCGAGGACCAGGCGTGCGGGCTCGTGCGCGCCGACGCGACGCCGGACGCGCTGGCCGACCTGTTCGCGGCGCTGATCGACGGCCTGCTCCTGCACCGCCTGGCCGATCCGCAGTTCGACGCGGCGCGCCCGGCGATCGCCCTCGCCGAACTGCTGCGCCGCGGGCCCTGCGCCGTCAACGGCGACTTCCACGGCGAGCACCGGCCGTCCGGCCACTACGCCGGCAGCCTCATGGGCTCCTAGCCCGGGCTCACGCGGCCGCCGAGGCGAGGCGCTCCTTCAGCGGCTCCCACCAGGCGCGGTTCCCGGCATACCAGCGGACGGTCGCCGCGAGCCCGTCGCCGAACGCGACGCGGGGCGCGTAGCCCAGCGCGCGGAGCCTCCCGTCGTCGAGCGAGTAGCGCCGATCGTGGCCCTTGCGGTCGGGGACGCGCTCCACCCTCGTCCAGTCGGCGCCCACGGCGTCGAGGAGCCGCCGGGTGAGCTCGACGTTCGTCAACTCGGCGGTGCCGGCGATGTGGTAGACCTCGCCGGGCCCGCCGTGCTCGATCGCGGTCTGGATGCCGCGGCAGTGGTCCTCCACGTGGATCCAGTCGCGGACGTTCGCGCCGTCCCCGTAAAGCGGGACGGTGAGCCCGTCCAGCAGACGGGTGATGAAGAGCGGGATGACCTTCTCGGGGAACTGGTACGGGCCGTAGTTGTTGCCGCAGCGGGTGATGGTCACCGGCAGCCCGTGGGTGCGGGCGTAGGCGCGCGCGAGCATGTCCCCGCCGGCCTTCGCGGCGGAGTACGGGGAGTTGGGCGCCAGGGGGGCCTCCTCGTCCCAGGAGCCGGTGTCGATGCTGCCGTACACCTCGTCCGTGGAGACCTGGAGCACCCGGCCGACCCCGGCGCCGAGGCAGCCCTCCAGGAGGGTGTGGACGCCCTGCACGTTCGTGCGGACGAAGCCGCCGGCGGACCGGATCGAGCGGTCGACATGCGTCTCGGCGGCGAAGTTGACCACCACGTCGTGGCCGGGCAGCACCCGGGACAGCAGATCCGCGTCGCAGATGTCCCCGCGCACGAAGCGGTACCCGCCCTCGACCGGGGCGAGGTTCGCGAGGTTCCCCGCGTACGTGAGCTTGTCGAGCACCGTGACCTCGGCGTCGCCCCAGCCGTACGCGCCCGACACCAGACCCCGCACGTAGCACGAGCCGATGAAACCGGCACCGCCCGCGACCAGAACTCGCCTCACCGCTGCTCCCGACCTGTCGAGCGACCGGACACCAGGACGTTTCGAGCCTAGGCGCGCACGGCCCGCGCGGAGACTTCGATATTGCGGTGGCCGCCCGCGGCGGCGGCCTTGTTCGGCCCCTGGGGGGTGAGTACCGTGACGTGGGAGGAGGCACGGTGACGCACGCGAGGCCCGCGTACCGGCCGGGGATGCGCCGGCGGATCGGCCACATCCGCGATCTCACCGCCCTCCTGCTGCGCACCGGCCTGCTGTTCGGCGGCGGGCCGCGCCGCATCGTCCGGCAGCTCGGCACGCTGCGGCACTGGGGCACCACCCTCGCGGGGCTCGTCGCCTCGTCCGCCGCCCGCTCCCCGTCCCGGGCGGCGTTGATCGACGACGAGGGCGTGCTCACCTTCGCCGAACTCGACGAGCGGGCCGCCCGCCTCGCCGCCGCGCTGCCCCTGCACGGGCCCCGCCCCCGCGTCGGGGTGCTGTGCCGCAACCACCGCGGGATGGCGCTGACGCTCGTCGCCTGCTCCCGGCGCGGCGCGGAGGTCGTGCTGCTCAACACCGGGTTCGGCACCGGCCAGATCCGCGCCGTGCTCGGCGAGCTGCGCCCCGCCCTCATCGTCGCCGACGCCGAGTTCGCGCCGCTGCTGGCCGGCGTCCCCATCGCGCTGCGCCGCAACGTGCTGTGGGCCGACCGCCGCCCGCCCGCCGCCATGCCGCTCGCCGCGCCCGTCGCGCTCGCGACGGCGCCGCCCCCGCCGCGTCCGGCCGACCCGGCCCACCACCCCACCGACGGCAACCCGAGCATCGGCGAGCTCATCGCCTCCGCGGACGCCACCGCCGCCGCGGCCGGCCCGCCCCAGATCCAGAGCCGCACCATCATGCTCAGCTCCGGCACCACCGGACGCCCCAAGGGCGCCCGCCGCCCGCCCCGGCCGGGCCTGTGGCCGCTCGCCTCGATGACGTCGCGGATCCCGCTGCGCGCCCGGCAGACGATGATCGTCGAGGCGCCGCTGTTCCACACCTGGGGCTACGCCGCGATGCAGATGGCGTGGGCGCTGCGGGCACCGGTCGTCCTGCACCGCCGGTTCGACCCCGAGCAGACCCTGCGCGCCATCACCGCGCACCGCGACGTCACGGTGTTCGCCGTCCCCGTCATGTGCCAGCGCATCCTGGAGCTGCCCCCAGAAGTCCGCGCCCGGTACGACACGTCCTCGCTGCGCATCTTCGCCGTGAGCGGCGCCGCGCTGGCCGGCGACCTCGCCACCCGGTTCATGGACGCCTTCGGCGACCGGCTCTACAACGTCTACGGCTCGACCGAGGTGTCCTGGGTCTCCATCGCCACCCCGCGCGACCTGCGGATCGACCCGCGCACCGCCGGGCGGCCGCCGCGCAACACCGCGCTGGCCGTCCTCGACGCCGACGGGCGCCGCCTCGGCCGCTCCACCCGCGGCCACATCTTCGCCGCCAACGAGCTGCTGTTCGAGGGCTACACCGGCGGCGAGCCGATGGAGGTCCGCGACGGGCTGCTCGCCACCGGCGACCTCGGCCACATCGACCACCGCGGGCTGCTGTTCGTGGACGGCCGCCGCGACGGCGTGGTCGTGTCCGGCGGCGAGAACATCGTCCCCCGCGACGTGGAGGACGCCCTGCTCCGCCTCCCCGAGATCCAGGAGGTCGCGGTGACCGGCGTCCCCGACGACGAGTGGGGGCAGCGGCTCGCCGCCTATATCGTGCTCCGCCCGGGAGCCTCACTCGACGCCGAGGCCGTCCGCGACTACGTGCACGCCCAGGTCGCCCGGTACGCGGTGCCCCGCGACGTGTACTTCATCCCCGAGCTGCCGCGCAACGCCACCGGGAAGGTCGTGCACCGCTGGCTCAGCGCGCGGCCAGGGCGGCCGCTTCCGGAGGGGCGTGTGGAATGGCCGCGGGCAGCCGGACGGTGACCGCCAGCCCGCCGTCCGGGCGCGCCTCGGCCTCGACCGCGCCGCCGTGCGCGCGCACCACCGCCCGCACGATCGACAGGCCGAGCCCCGCGCCGTCCCGCGACCCCGTCCGGTCGGCGCGCAGCCGCCGGAACGGCTCGAAGATCGCCGCCACCTCGTAGGCCGGGACCGGCGGCCCGGTGTTGACCACCTGCAGGAACGCCCCGCCGTCCCGGGCGCCCGTGCGGACCCAGACCCGGCCGTCCGGCACGTTGTACTTCACCGCGTTCTCCAGCAGGTTCACCGCGCACCGCTCCAGCAGCACCGGATCCCCCCGCACCAGCGCCGGGTCGAGCCGCGACTCCACGTCCACCCCCGGGTCGCCGAGCTGGTCGAGCGCGCTGCGGACCACGTCCGGCAGCGGGCACTCCGCCCTCGTGGCCGGTTCCCGCTCGGACTTCGCGAGCAGCAGCAGCCCCTCGATGAGCCGCTCGTGGCGGGCGGTGTTGCCGAGCAGCACCTCGGCGAGCGCCTTGGTCTCCGGCGGGTTCCGCTTGCTCGCCATCGCGACCTCCAACACCGTCCGGTTGATCGTCAGCGGCGTCCGCAGCTCGTGCGAGGCGTTCGCGACGAACCGGCGCTGCGCGTCGAACGCCCGGTTCAGCCGGTCCAGCATCCGGTCGAAGGTGTCGGCCAGGTCCTTGATCTCGTCCTGCGGGCCGTCCAGCGCGATCCGCTCGTGCATGGTGCTCTCCGACAGCCGCCGCGCCGTCGCCGTCACCGTGTGCAGCGGCCGCAGCATCCGCCCGGCCACCACGTACCCGATCACCACCGCGAGGACGCCGAGCACCAGCATCGTCACCAGCGAGCTCTGCAAGAGCTGCTCCAGCACGTCCCGCTTCTGCTGCGCGAGCTGCCGGTCGGCCTCCGCCTTCAGCCCCGCGAGCTGGTCGAGGTCGCCGTCCAGCGCCAGCGCCCGCAGTCGCGCGATGGTCTCCGCGTCCAGGTCGCGGCGCCCGGAGAACCGGTCGTCCATCGTCCGGACGGTCAGCCCGTAGGTGACCGCGACCAGCACCGCCGACGTCACCAGGAACAGCGACCCGTACACCAGCGTCAGCCGCGTCCGGACGCTCAGCCTCTTCACCGCGCCTCCAGCCGGTACCCGGCCCCGGTCACCGTCTCGATCACCGGCGGCTGCCCGAGCTTGCGGCGCAGCGTCGCCATCGTCACCCGGACGATGTTGCTGAACGGGTCGATGTTCTCGTCCCACGCCCGCTCCAGCAGCCGCTCGGCGCTCACCACCCCGCCCTCGGCGCGCATCAGCTCCTCCAGCACGGCGAACTCCTTCCTCGTGAGCCGCAGCTCCCGCCCGTCCCGCGCCACCTTCCGCCGGTGCGGGTCGAGCCGGATGCCGCGCCGCTCCAGCACCGGCGGCACCGGCGGCCCCGACCTGCGCGCCAGCGCCCGCACCCGCGCGACCAGCTCGCTGAACACGAACGGCTTCGGCAGGTAGTCGTCGGCGCCGAGCGTCAGCCCGTCCACCCGGTCGTCGACGTCGCCCGCCGCCGTCAGCATCAGGATCCGCCCCGGACTCCGCCGCGCCACCAGCTCCCGGCACACGTCGTCGCCGTGCACCGTCGGCAGGTCCCGGTCGAGCACGACCACGTCGTACTCGTTGTAGGACGCGAGCTCCAGCGCCTCATCGCCGTCGTACACGACGTCGACGGCCATGGCCTCCTCGCGCAACCCCTCCGCGACGGCGTCCGCGAGCACCCGCTCGTCCTCGACGATCAGAACACGCATACCCAGAGCATCCCGCCCCAGGGGTTAAACCCGAATAAGCCCCGCCCCCCGTCCCCAACCCCGCTCCGCCCGGAGCCCACACGGCTAATGCGGGTTTAACCCGGGCGTCGGTCTCATGGCTTCTCGTCGGGGTGAAGGGCGCCTCGGTGGAGAGGGAGTCATGGCGATTCGAGTGTGGGCCGCCGGGTTGGCGGTGCCGCTGGTCCTGGGGTTGGCGGCGTGCGGCGGGAGTGACGACGGCGGCGGGGTCGCGACCGCCGGGGGTGCGGCGGCGGAGGCGTCCGCGTCGGCGTCGGCGAGTGCGTCGCTCTCGCCAGAGGACGCGCGGCTGAAGTTCGCGCAGTGCATGCGGGAGAACGGGGTGGACGTCCCCGACCCGGGCGCGGCGGACGAGAAGGCCCTGCGGTTCGGCAAGGGGGTCGACCGCAAGAAGCTGCAGGGCGCGCTGGAGAAGTGCCGGCAGTGGCTGCAGGCGGGCGGGCAGATGCCCGACCTCAAGGACCCCAAGGTGCGCGACCAGTACGTCAAGTTCGCGCAGTGCATGCGCGAGCACGGGGTGGACATCCCCGACCCCGGGCCCGACGGGCAGGTCAAGCTCCCGACGGGCGGTATCGACCGCGGCGCGCTGGAGAAGGCGCGGGAGGCGTGCAAGGGCGAGCTGCCGGGGGCCCGGCAGTGAGGCGCGCGGTCGCGGGCGGGGTCGCCGTCGCGGTGGTGGCCGCCGGCGGGGGAGCGCTGGCCTGGACGACGGGCGGGGGCGAGGCGCAGGGCGCGCCCACGGCCCTGAGCACCGCCGTCGTGACCAAGGGCGACCTCGTCGACACCGAGAAGGTGGACGGCAAGCTCACCTACGCCGACGTCCGGGAGGTGTGGAGCGGCGTGTCCGGTGTGGTGACGTGGGCGCCGGAGCGGGGCGCGGTGGTCAAGCGGGGCGGGACGCTGCTGAAGGTGGCGGCCGAGCCGGTCACGCTGATGTACGGCGGCAGCCCCATGTACCGGACGCTGCGGAACGGCGCGTCCGGCAAGGACGTCCGGCAGCTCGAAGAGAACCTGCGGGCGCTCGGGTACGGCGGGATGACGGTGGACCGCGAGTTCACCGGCGCGACCGAGGCCGCGGTGAAGGAGTGGCAGGACGACCGCGGCCTGGACGTGACCGGTGCCGTGGGGCCGGAGCAGGTCGTCTTCCTGGACGGGGCCGTGCGGGTCAGGGACGTCAAGGCGCCCGAGGGCAAGCGCGTCGGGCGGGGGCAGCCCGCGCTGACGGTGGCCGGGACGAGGCGCGTCGTCCATGTCGACCTGGACGCCGACAAGCAGGACCTCGCGAAGGAGGGCGCCGCGGTCACGGTGGAGCTGCCCGGCGGCGAGACCGTCAAGGGGAAGATCACCAAGGTGAGCCGGGTCGCGGAGAGCACCGGGACGGGCCAGGAGAAGAAGACGACGGTCGGCGTCGACATCTCGGTCGGCGGTGACGGCACGGGGCGGCTGGACGAGGCCCCGGTCGGCGTCGAGCTGGAGAGCGAGCGGCGCGAGGACGTCCTGTCGGTGCCGGTCGAGGCGCTGCTGGCGCTGCGGGAGGGCGGCTTCGGCGTCGAGACCGCCGACCGGCGGCTGCTGCCGGTGCGGGTCGGCGCGTTCGGCGGCGGCCGGGTCGAGATCAGCGGGACCGGCGTGCACGCGGGCCTGAAGGTCGGGGTGCCGGCCCGATGAGCTTCGCGGAGGAGGGTGCGCCCATCGTCGAGCTGACCGGGGTCACCAAGGAGTACGCGGGCGGCGTCGCGGCGCTGAAGGGCGTCGACCTGCGGATCGCGCCGGGGGAGCTGGTCGCGATCGCCGGGCCGTCCGGGTCGGGCAAGTCGACGCTGCTGCACATGGTCGGGACGCTGGACCGGCCGACCGCGGGACGGGTGCGGGTGGCCGGGCACGAGGTCGCCGACCTCGGCGACCGGGAGCTGTCGGCGCTGCGGGCGCGGCACATCGGGTTCGTGTTCCAGCAGTTCCACCTGGCGGCGGGCGTGACCGCGCTCGACAACGTCGCCGACGGGCTGCTGTACGGCGGCGCCGGGCCGAAGGAGCGGCGGGAGCGGGCGCGGGCCGCGCTCGGCCGCGTCGGGCTCGGGCACCGGACCGGGCACCGGCCGCACGAGCTGTCCGGCGGCGAGCAGCAGCGGGTCGCGGTGGCGCGGGCCGCCGCGGGGGAGCCGGACCTGCTGCTCGCCGACGAGCCCACCGGCAACCTCGACTCGGCGGCGGGCGCCGAGGTGCTCGCCCTGCTGGACGAGCTGAACGCCGCCGGCACCACCGTCGTGATCATCACCCATGACGCGGAGGTCGCGGACGCCGCGCCGCGCCGGGTCCGGGTCCGGGACGGGCTGATCGTCGCGGACGAGCGGGCGAAGGCGGCCCGGCGGTGAGGGCGGCACTGGCGCCCGCGCGGCTGCGCCCCGGCGACGTGCTGCGCGTCGGCCTCGCCGGGCTGCGGGCCCGCCCGGCGCGGGCCGTGCTGTCCGCGCTCGGCATCGCGCTCGGGATCGCGACGATGGTCGCGGTCATCGGGATCTCCTCGTCCGGCAAGGAGGACCTGCTGCGGCGGCTCGACCGGCTCGGCACCAACCTGCTCACCGCCAAGCCGGGCGACACCCTGTTCGGTGACACGGCCGAGCTGCCCGAGTCGGCGCCGGAGATGGTGCGGCGGATCGGGCCGGTCACGTCGGTCGGCGCGACCGGGTCCGTGGACGCGACCGTCCGGCGCACCGACCGGATCCCGGCGGAGGTCACCCAGGGCATCGCCGTGCAGGCCGCCACGACCGGGCTGCTCGGCACGCTCGGCGCGGAGACCGCGAGCGGGAGCTGGCTGAACGCCGGCACCGCCCGCTACCCCGGTGTCGTGCTCGGCGCGGAGGCGGCGCGCCGCCTCGGCATGGACCGGGCCGGCGGCCGGGTGTGGATCGGCGGGCGCTGGTTCGTCGTCCTCGGCGTGCTGCGGCCCGCCGAGCTCGCCCCGGAGATCGACCGCTCCGCCCTCGTCGGCTGGGACGCGGCCCGCCGCCACCTGGCCTTCGACGGTCACCCGACCACGGTCTACGAGCGGTCCGCGGACGCGTCGGTGGAGGACGTGCGGGCCGTGCTGGCCCGCACGGTCAACCCCGAGCGGCCCGAGGAGGTCCAGGTCAGCCGCCCCTCGGACGCGCTGGCCGCCAAGGCCGCGGCGACCGGCGCGCTCACCGGGCTGCTGCTCGGGCTCGGCGCGGTCGCGCTGCTGGTCGGCGGGGTCGGCGTCGCCAACACGATGGTGATCTCGGTGCTGGAGCGGCGCCGCGAGATCGGGCTGCGCCGCTCCCTCGGCGCCACCCGCGGGCAGGTCCGCGTCCAGTTCCTCGCCGAGTCGCTGCTGCTGTCGGTGGCGGGCGGCGCCGCCGGGACGGTCCTCGGCGCGGCGGTGACCGGCGGGTTCGCGCTGTGGAAGGGATGGCCGCCCGTCGTGCCGGTCTGGGCGCTCGGCGGGGCGCTCGCCGCGACGCTGCTGATCGGCACGGCCGCCGGGCTGTACCCGGCGGTGCGGGCCGCGCGGCTGCCGCCGACGGCCGCGCTCGCGTCGGTCTGACTCTGGCCACGCCGCCGCGGGCCGGTGCATGATGGGGACATCGCCGTGTTCCGCCCCCGGGGGAGGTGCCTCGCAGCCATGCCGGTGACACGTCCGCTCCGTGAGCGCTGCAGGGAGTTCCTCGGGATCGACGGGGAGATCCGCTACATCTTCCCCGCGATGGCCTACGGCGGCGGCGCCGCGTTCATCTTCGTCGTCACCGACGACCAGATCGCCGTGATCACCACCGGCTCGCTCAGCCGCAGCACGCCGCGGACGGTCTGGGGCAGCTACCCGCGCGGCACCCGGATCGGGCCGGTGGAGACCGGCGCCGGCGCGTCGTTCGAGTTCGGGGGCGCGGTGTTCGAGGTGGACGACGAGTACGTCCCGGTCGTGAACGCGGCCGACGCCGAGATCTTCGACCGGGACAGCCTGCCCCGCGACCCGCTCCCCGACCTCTAGGGCGCCGCTAGGAGGCCGCGCTCCTAGGAGGCCGCGGCGCCGGTGGCGGGCGCGGGCGCCGGGCGCGGCGTGGACGGGTTCCGCAGGAACAGCGCCATCACCGGGACCAGGTACGCCGCCCACATGACCAGCTGCAGCCAGGTGATCTGCGGGGTGACGTTCAGGACGCCCTGGAACACCGTCTGCATCCAGTCGCCCGCGGAGCCGAACTTGGCGAAGAACAGGTGCGGCTCCAGCGCGACGGCGTTCAGGCCGGGGAAGACCTCGGCCTCCTGCAGGTCGTGGAAGCCGTAGCCGAACACGCCCGCGGCGACGACGATGAGCGCGGCGCCCGTCCAGGTGAAGAACCGCCTCAGGTTGATCTTCAGGCCGCCGCGGTAGAGCAGGTAGCCGAGCGCGACCGCGACGGCGAGGCCGAGCACCGCGCCGATGATCGGCTGGGTGGAGCCCTCCGAGGAGTTGGAGATGTTCGTCCACAGGAACAGGGCGGTCTCCAGGCCCTCGCGCCCCACGGCGAGGAACGCGACGGCGGCGAGGGCGAGCGGCCCGACGTCCAGCGCGCCCTCCAGCTTGCCCTCCAGCTCCGCCTTCATGAACCGCGCGGTCTTGCGCATCCAGAAGACCATCCAGGTGACGAGCCCCACCGCGACGATCGACAGGACGCCGCCGAACAGCTCCTGCGTCTTGAACTGCATCTCCGAGGACGCGGCGGTGAGGGCGATGCCGAACGCGAACGCCAGCGCGACGGCGGCGCCGATCCCCGTCCACACCGGAAGGAGGGCCCGGCGGTTGCCGGTCTTCACCAGATAGGCGATGAGGATGCTCACGACCAGCGCGGCCTCGAGCCCCTCGCGCAGTCCGATGAGGAAGTTGCCCAGTAGCATCGCCGCACTCCTCGGGAAGGCACAGGTGTTTTAGGCAAAGCTAACCTAAGCCAGTCTGCGCCTCCGCGCCCGCCCCCGGCAAGGCGCCGGGGACGGCGCTCAGAGCTCGCCTTTGGTCTCCAGCCGCAGGAACGCCTTGGCGATCGGCTGGGCGGTCAGCCCGACCTGCCAGTTCCGTGCGCCGAGGTCGCGGAGCGCGGCGGCGATCGCCGACGGGGACGACTCCGCGGGCGGCGTCCACGCCAGGCGCCGGACGGAGTCGGGCTGGAGCAGGTTCTCCGACGGCATCGAGTGCTCGTCGGCGAGCGCGGCGACGACGGCGCGGGCCGCGGTGAGCCGCTTGGCGGCCTCCGGGTCGCGGTCGGCCCAGCGGTGCGCGGGCGGCGGCCCGTCGCCGGGCAGGTTCGACTCCGGCAGCGCCCGGTCCGACAGCTCGCGGGCGCGGGCGACCGCGCGCAGCCACGCCGACTGGTGCCGGCGGGCGCCGCGGCCCCGCATGGTGGGCAGGGCCTGCAGCTCGGCGGGGGTCTTCGGGGCCTGCTGCGCCAGCTCGATGATCGCGGCGTCCTGCAGCACCCGGCCGGGGGACAGGTCCCGCTCCTGGGCGATCTTGTCGCGGGCCGTCCACACCTCGCGGACCGTCGCGAGCGCCCGCCGGTTGCGGACCCGGTGGATGCCGGACGTGCGGCGCCACGGGTCGGGGCGCGGCGGCTTCGGCGGCGTCGCGAGGATCGCGGCGAACTCCTCCAGCGCCCAGTCGAGCTTGCCGGCGGCGGCCAGCTCCTCCTGCAGGGCGTCGCGCAGCTCGACCAGCAGCTCGACGTCGAGCGCGGCGTAGCGGAGCCAGTCCTCGGGGAGGGGGCGGGTCGACCAGTCGGCCGCCGAGTAGCCCTTCTCCAGCACGAAGCCCAGCACGTTCTCGACCATGGAGCCGAGCCCGACGCGGGGGTAGCCGAGCAGCCGCCCGGCCAGCTCGGTGTCGAACAGCCGGCGCGGGACGAGCCCGACCTCGGCCAGGCACGGCAGGTCCTGGTTGGCGGCGTGCAGCACCATCTCGGCGTCGGCGAGCGCCGCGTCCAGCCCGGACAGGTCGGGGCAGGCGATCGGGTCGATCAGCGCGGTGCCGGCGCCCGCGCGGCGCAGCTGGATCAGGTAGGCGCGCTGGCCGTACCGGTAGCCGGAGGCCCGCTCGGCGTCGACCGCGACGGGGCCGGTGCCCGCGGCGAACGCCGCGATGACGCGCTCGAGCCCGGCGGCCGTGGCGACCACCGGCGGGACGCCCTCGCGCGGCTCCAGCAGGGGGACCGCCGGGGGGCCGGTGTCGTCCTCCGCGCCCTGCCGGCCCTGTTCCGCCCCTTGGGGAACGGTCCCGGACCGCTGATCGACGGCCGTCTCCTCCGCACCGGACTCCCCTTGGGGGCCGGTGGCGCGCGTTTCGGACACTCCCACTGCTTCCGTGTTCTCCCCCGCCGCCTGCTCGATGCCGGATCCGGTTCCGGGCGCTCTGCTCACGCCCCTACCGTACGTCTTTCAACCGCCTGGACCGCCCCGCGGTCAACCCCCTCCGCCGCCGGGCCGGTCGGGCAGCGCGGCGACCCCGGAGGGCGGCAGCCCCGCCGTGGTGCACATCACCTCGCACCAGGCCGCGACGTGGCCGGCGAGGTCATCGCCCGTCGGCGACCACGAGGCGCGCAGCTCCAGCTCGGTGGTGGACGGCTCGCCCTGCTTGTCGCCGAAGCTCTCCGACACCGCGCGGGTGATCGTCCCGGACACGTTCGCGTACCCGGCGGGCTCCAGCGCCTCCAGCAGCCAGTCCCAGGCGACGGAGCCGATCAGCTCGTCGGCGGCGATGTCGGGCTCCAGGTCGGCGCGGATGTAGGCGACGACGCGGAACCCGTTCGTCCAGCCCGGTCTGCCGTCCGGGTCGTACAGGACGATGAGCCGCCCGGTGGCGACCTCGGTGTCGTCGTCGCGGAAGACGCTGCCGGACATGGCCGCCGCGTAGGGCGCGAGGCGCTGCGGGGCGGGCATGTCCTCCAGGTCGAGCTCCGGCCGGACGGCGGGGCCGTCGAGGAACGCGCGGAGCGTGTCGACCGCCCGCTGGAAGGCAGGTGGGTTCATGGATGGACCGGCCTGGTCGCGGGGAGGTGGCGGAGCGCCGCCGGACGGCGCGGGCGGATGCTGCCGGGGCGGTGCCCCGCCGCACGCGGCGACGGGGGGACGCGGAGGGGAAACGGGCACGGCACAGGTGGTTTCGTCTCGGGGGCCGGGCCGCTCAGGCCACGGCCCGCGCGGTGGCGGCGCCGCGGGGCGCCGGGACGGTCGCGTGGGCGGTCTCGCGGACGGGCGCGACGGGCGCGGCGGTCACCGGCGGCAGACCGACCAGGACGGCCGTGCCGCACTCGGTGCACGCCCGCTCGGGGCACTCCGCGCCGTGCCCGTCGGAACACGGCGGCTGCTCGAACACGCGTTCATCACCGCAGGTGGAGCAGTACAAGGGGGAACCTCCCTCGGCTATGACACGCATCACGTTCGCACGCGCCGGTGACAGAATGCGGGACTTCGCTCGGCGTGTCCGGAAGTTCGTTCCGCCTCGGCCGTCACTCCGGTGCCTTCCCCACCTGGGTTTCATGGGACCATCGCAGGGTGACCGCTGACGCTGCCCGTCCGAACGACGACACCGCGCAGGCGCCCGGCGACGGCGCCCTCGCCGAGAGCCCCTTCCTGCTGGCCTGCCGCCGGCGCCCGGTGCCGCACACGCCCGTGTGGTTCATGCGGCAGGCGGGCCGCTCCCTCCCGGAGTACCTGCGGATCCGCGAGGGCGTCCCGATGCTGGAGTCCTGCACCCGCCCGGACATGATCGTGGAGATCACGATGCAGCCCGTGCGCCGCTACGCGGTGGACGCGGCGATCTTCTACAGCGACATCATGGTGCCGCTGAAGGCGATCGGCGTCGACCTCGACATCAAGCCGGGCGTCGGGCCGGTCATCGCCGACCCCGTCCGGTCGGCGCGCGACCTCGACGTGCTGCGCCCCCTGGCCCCGGACGACGTCCCGTACGTCACCGAGGCCGTGCGGGGGCTGGTCGGCGAGCTGGGGCCGACGCCGCTGATCGGCTTCGCGGGCGCGCCCTTCACGCTCGCCGCGTACCTGATCGAGGGCGGCCCGTCCAAGAACCACGAGCGCACCAAGGCCGTGATGTACGGCGAGCCGGAGCTGTGGGCGAGCCTCATGGACCGCCTCGCCGACCTCACCATCGCGTTCCTGAGGCTCCAGGTCGAGGCCGGGGCGAGCGCCGTGCAGCTGTTCGACTCGTGGGTGGGCGCGGTCGCCGCGCAGGACTACCGCGAGTCGGTGCTGCCGCACACCCGCCGCATCTTCGCCGAGATCGAGCGGCTCGGCGTGCCGCGCATCCACTTCGGCGTCGGGACGGGCGAGCTGCTCGGCCCGATGGGCGAGGCGGGGGCCGACGTCGTCGGCGTCGACTGGCGCGTCCCGCTGGACGAGGCCGTCAGCCGGGTCGAGCCCGGCAAGGCCCTGCAGGGCAACCTCGACCCGGCGATCCTGTTCGCGCCGTGGGAGACCGTGGAGGCCCGCGCCCGCGACGTCCTCGCCCGGGGCCGCACCGCCGAGGGCCACATCTTCAACCTGGGCCACGGCGTCCTGCCGTCCACCGACCCCGACGTGCTGGCTCGCCTCGCGGACCTCGTCCACGAGGCGAGCAGCACGGACCGGAGCTGAGCACGGACCGGAGCTGAGCACGGACCGGAACTAGGCGGGCGGCGGCTGCTGCGACGCCCCCGGGCCGGCGGCCCCAGGGCCGGCGACCGCCTTGTCCTGCTGGGCGGGCCGCTGCGGGCCCTGCGGGGCGTGCTGCGGGCCGTGCTGCGGCGCGGGCGCCCGGGGCGGGACGGGCCCGCGGCGGCCGCCGAGCAGCCCGCCGAAGCGGGCGCGGAGCCGGTGCCGGAGCAGGAACAGCGGCACGCCCACCACGGCGGCGGCGAGCAGGAACGGCAGCAGCCAGCCGACGACGACGGCGAGTCCGGTCACGAACGCGGTGAACGCGTCCCAGCCGTTCTGCAGGCCGCCGACGAACCCGCCGCGCTCGTCGTCGTCCTTCTTCGGCGCGTTCGCCTTGGTGACCAGCGTCAGCGTCACGGTCGCGTACTGGGTGCGGTGCTTGAGCGAGTTGAGCCGGGCCTGCATGGCCTCCAGGTCGGCTTCGCGCTCGGCGATCTCCTGCTCGACCTGGATGACCTCGCCCACGGACTTCGCGCGGCCGAGCAGCTTGCGGAACGACTCCAGGGCGGCCTTCGCCGACCGGACGCGGGCGTCGACGTCGGCGACCTCGCCGGTGACGTCCTCGGCCTCCTGGGAGAGCGAGAGCCGCGTGCCGAGCTGCGTGCCAAGCCGGTTCAGCACGTCGGAGTAGCGGGCGGTGGGGACCTTCAGCGTGATCTCCGAGCGGGGCGGCTCGCTCGAACTCGACTCCTGCTCGACGTAGCCGCCGGCCGCCTCCGCCATCTGCTTGGCCTTGGCGGAGGCGTCCTCCACGTCGCCGGCGCGGACCCGCAGGCGCGCCGTGCGGACGACCTCCTGCCCGTTCGGCAGCGGCGCCCGCGTGCCC
Organism: Actinomadura meyerae; assembly: GCF_900188445.1. Taxonomy (GTDB): domain Bacteria; phylum Actinomycetota; class Actinomycetes; order Streptosporangiales; family Streptosporangiaceae; genus Spirillospora; species Spirillospora meyerae. The sequence goes on along the minus strand of NZ_FZOR01000038.1, from coordinate 41,841 downwards.
TTGGCGCCGCCCTGCCGGGCGTTGTTGCCGGTGCCCCCGGTCTCGGCCCGCGGCGGTGCCGCGGGGCCGGCCGCCGATCCGCCCCGGTCCACGGTCTCCGACGAGTCGCCGCCCCCGCCTCCGCCTCCGCAGGCGGCCAGGACCCCGGCCAGCAGCAGGACGACCAGCGCGCATGTGACGTTCCTGACGTTCCGCATGGCGTTTGGACGGGGTGGCGAGGGTCACCGTTCCGGGGGCCGAATCACGATCAGGCCACGAAGCGCGGTCACTCGGGGCACAGGGTGTGCGGCGCGGCCACGGCCCGTCCCCCGCGCGGGCCGTGACCGCACCGGCCGCCCGGCGCGCGTCGGTCACCTGTCTCCGGTCACCCGTTCCGGGTCAGCCGTCGGTGAGCACGACGGGGCCGCCGATGTTCACCGACCCGAGCGTCCACAGGGCGCCGGTGCCGGGGACGACGGCGAGGGCGTCCGCGTAGATGTTGCTGCGGTTCGGCACGGCCGTGGTCGGGACCCGCTCCCACGTGCCGCCGCTGTAGTGGATCAGTCCGGGCTTGGCGGGCTCGTCGAGGTTGTGGCCGAGCGCCCACAGCGTCCCGTCCTCGCCCTTGACGATCCGGGTGAGAGCGTTGTAGCCGGGCGGCGGGGTGACGCTGCTCCACGCGGTGCCGTCCCAGTGCAGCATGCGGGACGTGGCCGGGGACGTGCGGTAGTCGATCCCGACCGCCCACGCCTCGGTGGGGGAGACGGCCACCATGTCGCTGATGCCGCCGATGCCCTCGGGCGGCTGGTTCACCGGGACCTCCGTCCAGGAGTTCCCGTCCCAATGGTGCGCCTCCACCGTCCGGCCGTTCTGCTCGGTGCTGCCGAGGACCCAGATGTCGTCGTCGGCGCGGATGGTGAACTCCTCCAGGTAGGTGTCCGGAGGCGTGGTGATGTGCGTCCACGTGTCGCCCGTCCGGCGGTAGACGCCGCTGTCCACGGTCACCCAGACCCCGTCCGTGCCCGCGTGGACGTCCAGGGTCCTGGACGCCGACGGCAGGGCCACCTCCTCGAACCGCGTTCCCGTGAAGTGGCCCAGGTAGGGGCCGCGCGCCCCGTCGCCGAGCCTGCTGGCGCCGATCCAGACGTCCTCGGGGGCGACGGCGTCGACGTCGGTGACCGAGGCGTGGTTGGGCAGGTTCTGCAGCTCGTACTCGACCCAGCGCCCCTCCTTCCAGCGCCGCACGACGGGGTTGCCGGGGATCGACTGCCCGGTCCCGGGGATGGGGCCGGGAATGACGATCTCGCCCTGGTGCCCGGAGATCCAGACGCTGTCGGGCGAGGCGGCGTCGACGTCGTAGAGGGAGTTGTTCGGCCAGAAGAACGGCAGCGGGACCGGCCTGAAGTCGCCGCGGGTCGCGGCTTCGGCCGGGGACGCGAGCCCGGCGGCCAGCAGGAGCGCCGCGGCGGCGGCCAGAGGAGCCTTCCAGGAGATCATGCATGCCAGTATTCACTGGCATGGTGTCGGAGATCTTGTCACTTCTCCGATAAAAAGGGGCCCGGCGGCGGTCCGGGCCGGGCCGGTGTGACGCGCGACGCTCCGGCCGCCCCGGTGCGCGATCCGCCGGACCGTCTGGAAGGCTGGAGGCATGACCACGTCCCATGCCGTCGTCGTCGGGGGCGGCATCGCCGGCCTCGCCGCCGCCCGGACGCTCGCCCGGGACGGTGTGCGGGTGACCGTGCTGGAGGGCTCCCCCCGGATCGGCGGCAAGCTCCATGTCAGCGAGATCGCCGGCGTCCCGGTGGACGAGGGCGCCGAGTCGATGCTGGCCCGCCGCCCCGAGGGCCTCGACCTCGTGCGCGGTCTCGGCCGCGCCGCCGACCTGGTGAACCCCGGCACCGCCTCGTCGGCCATCCTCAGCCGCGGCGCGCTGCGCCGCCTCCCGTCCGGGCAGGTCATGGGCGTCCCGTCCGACCTGCGCGCGCTGGCCGCCGCCGGGGTGCTCTCGCCGGCCGGGCTCGCGCGCGTCCCGCTCGACCTCGTGCTGCCGGAGACGCCGCGCGGCGGGGACGTGTCCGTCGCCGCCTACATCGGCGCCCGCGTCGGCCGCGAGGTCGTCGACCGGCTCGTCGAGCCGCTGCTCGGCGGCGTGTACGCGGGCCGTGCCGAGCTGCTGTCGTTCGAGGCCACGCTGCCCGCCGTCGCCGCCGCCGCGCGCGGCCAGCGGTCGCTGATCAGCGCCGTCCAGGGCATCCGCAAGGCCGCGCCCGCCGACGCGGGCCCGGTGTTCGCCACGCTGCCGGACGGCCTCGGCACCCTCCCGCACCTGGTCGCGGCCGACATCACCGCCGCCGGCGGGACGGTCCGCACCGGCGCGACGGTCCGCGAGCTGCGCCGCCGCGAGGACGGCTGGCGGCTCACCGTCGGCCCGACCCGCGACCCCGAGTACCTGGACGCCGACGCCGTGGTCGTCGCGGTCCCGGCCGCGCCCGCGTCCCGGCTGCTGGAGCCGGACGTGCCCGCCGCCGCGCGGGAGCTCGCGGCCATCGAGTACGCCAGCATGGCGATCGTCACGCTCGCCTACCGCACCACCGCGTTCCCGCGGCTGCCGAAGGGCAGCGGCTACCTCGTCCCGGCCGTGGAGAGCGACCCCGGGCGCGGCGGGCGGGGCGTCAAGGCCGTCACGTTCAGCTCGGTAAAATGGCCGCACCTGCGCGACCGCGACCCCGGCGTCATCGCCGTGCGCTGCTCCATCGGGCGGCTCGGCGAGGAGCGCACGCTCCAGCGGCCCGACGAGGAACTGGCCGCCAGCGCCATGGCCGAGCTCGCCGCGACGTGCGGCGTCACGGAACTGCCCGTCGAGAGCCGGGTGACCCGGTGGGGCGGCGGCCTCCCGCAGTACAACGTGGGCCACGCCGACCGCGTGGCCAGGGTCCGCGCCGCGGTCGCCGGAACGCCGGGGCTGGCCGTGGCGGGCGCCGCCTACGACGGGCTCGGCATCCCCGCGTGCATCGCCTCGGCGCGCGCGGCGGCGACCCGGGTGCTGGACCATCTGCGCAGTCGAGAAGGAGTGGAACATGGCCGATCAGGCGGGCAAGCCGAAGGCACGCGAACTCAATAACGTCATCCGCTACACGATGTGGTCGGTCTTCCGCGTCGCGAAGCCCGGCACGCTCGGCGAGCGGGACGCCGCCGAGGTGCAGGACCTGCTCGACCAGGCCGCGCAGAAGGACGTCACCACCCGCGGCGCCTACGACGTCGCCGGGCTGCGCGCGGACGCCGACTACATGTTCTGGTGGCACGCCCCGACGTCCGACGACCTGCAGGAGGTCTACACCCGGTTCCGCCGGACGGCGCTGGGGCGCGCCAGCGAGCCGGTCTGGTCGCAGATGGCGCTGCACCGCCCGGCCGAGTTCAACAAGAGCCACATCCCGGCGTTCCTCGCCGATGAGGAGCCCCGCGCCTACGTGTGCGTGTACCCGTTCGTGCGGTCCTACGAGTGGTACCTGCTGCCGGACGACGAGCGCCGCGCGATGCTCGCCGAGCACGGCAGGATGGCGCGCGACTACCCCGACGTCCGGGCCAACACGGTCTCGGCGTTCGCGCTCGGCGACTACGAGTGGATGCTGGCGTTCGAGGCCGACGAGCTGCACCGCATCGTCGACCTGATGCGCCACCTGCGCGGCGCGAAGGCGCGGCTGCACACCCGCCTGGAGATCCCGTTCTACACCGGCCGCCGCAAGCCGGTCGCCGAACTGGTCGCCGGCCTGGCCTGAGCGGCGCTCACCGGCGTGTTGCCCTTCCCGGCGCGCTCATGGAGGGCAACACGCCGCGAGGCAACGCGCCCGCACCGGAGTGCGGGCGGGCCCGCTACTCGGCGGGTTCGAGGGTCAGCGAGATCGAGTTGATGCAGTACCGGTCGTCGGTGGGGGTGTCGTAGCCCTCACCGTGGAAGACGTGCCCGAGGTGGGAGTCGCACACCGCGCAGCGCACCTCCGTCCGGACCATGCCGAGGGAGCGGTCCTCGATCAGGGTGACCTTGTCGGAGTCGGCGGGCTCGTAGAACGACGGCCAGCCGCAGTGGCTCTCGAACTTGGTCTCCGACCGGAACAGCTCCGTCCCGCAGGCGCGGCACCGGTACACGCCGACCGTCTTGGTGTCGGTGTACTCGCCGGTGAACGGCTTCTCCGTACCGGCCTCCCGCAGCACGCGGTACTCCTCGGGGCTGAGCTGCGCCCGCCACTCGTCCTCGCTCTTGCGGATCTTCTCCATGCCTCCGACGGTACCCGGCGGGGACGCTCCGGAGGACTGTCGTGCACGTGGGTTAACGTGCAGTCATGGCCTCGCCCTACATCGAGATCCCGGTCGGGGATCGGCTCGTCAAGGTGACCAATCCCGACAAGGTCTACTTCCCGGAGCACGGCTACACCAAGCGGCAGCTGGTGGAGTACTACCTGGCCGTCGGCGACGGCATCCTGCGCGCGACCCGCGACCGCCCGACGACGCTGGAGCGGTGGCCCGCCGGGGTCTTCGAGGGCGCGAAGATGGCCACCCGCGAAGACTACGCGCGCGGCCAGGCGGGCATGGGCGCGGGCAAGTCCGACGCGTTCTACCAGAAGCGCATCCCCAAGGGGGCGCCCGACTGGGTGCAGACGGCGCGCATCGCGTTCCCCAGCGGGCGCTCGGCCGACGAGGTGTGCCCGACCGAGCCCGCCGTGATCGCCTGGGCGGCCAACCTCGGCACGCTGACCTTCCACCCGTGGCCCGTCCGCAAGGGCGACGTCGACCACCCCGACGAGCTGCGCATCGACCTCGACCCGCAGCCCGGCACCGACTTCTCCGACGCCGTCCGGGTCGCGCTCGGCCCGGCCCGCGAGCTGCTGGACGAGCTGGGCTACACCGGCTACGTCAAGACCTCCGGCAAGGCGGGCGTGCACATCTACGTCCGGATCGAGCCCCGCTGGACGTTCACCGAGGTCCGCCGCGCCGCGCTCGCCTTCGCCCGCGAGGTCGAGCGGCGCGCCCCCGCCGACGTCACCACCAAGTGGTGGAAGGAGGAGCGCGGCGAGCAGATCTTCATCGACTTCAACCAGAACGCCCGCGACCGGACGATCGCCTCGGCCTACAGCGTCCGGCCGGCCCCGCACGCCCCCGTCTCGGCCCCCCTGACCTGGGATGAGCTGGCCGACGCCGATCCGCGCGACTTCACCATCGCCACCATGCCGGCCCGGTTCGCCGAACTGGGCGACCTCCACGCGTCCATCGACGACGCGTCCTTCTCCCTCGACGGCCTGCTCGACCTGGCCGACCGCGACGAGAAGGACCACGGCCTCGGCGACATGCCGTACCCCCCGAACTACCCCAAGATGCCCGGCGAGCCGAAGCGCGTCCAACCCAGCAAGAACACCGACAACCGCTGACCTCCGACGACCGGGCGCACCCGCGACCCGTCCCGCCCGGAAGGAGGCGGGGCGGTTCTCGGCGGGGCTCAGGTGCGGGTGAAATCGGCCGGCTGGACCTCGGGCACCGGGTTGGTCGGCCTGAAGATGGGCCAGTCGGGGGTACCGCATCCGGCGGCGTGCAGCGCGGCGCGGACATTGGCCGAGAAGAGGCGCACGGCGTCCGCCTCGGTATCGGCCGTGATGCCCATGAGAATGCCCGCCCACCGCTCAGTGATCTTCACGGTGATGTCCGGGTCGATGATCCCCTCGTCGACATCGGCCAGATCGTAGAGGGCATCGGTGACGGCGTCGGTGAAGGTGTCGAAATCATCGTCCGTGTCGCGTGTCGGGTCCACGCAGACGAAGGTGAGATCGGCCCTGAGGTAGAAGGTCATGCGGCTCACCCCTTCCAGCACGCGGCCCCTCTTTGCCCAGCCTCCTTGTGGTTCGCATGATGGCGCACAACGCGGTTCGGTGTGTGATGATTCGGATACTTACTGTGCCTTCCCCTGGGCTGGGGTGGGTCGAAACGGGGCGCGGCCCGCCGCCCGGGGTTGCGGGCGGCGGGCCGGGGTGGTCAGTACAGCTCGCGTTCCTGGACGGGGAGGGTGACCTGTGTCGGGCCGCGCCAGGTGGCGGAGCGCTCCGGCGGGGCGACGAGGGCGGCCGGGTCGTCCTCGGCGGCGACCACCGGGATGCTGACCGACGAGCCGCGCAGGTCGACCGTGACCTGGGCGCCGGTGGGGGTCTCGGTGTTGTAGTCGGCGTCCGTCCCGGCCAGGACGAGCGCCAGGCGGTGGCCCTTCTTCAGCAGGTACTCCTGGCTGAGCGTCTCCCAGCGGACGGTGTGGTACCGGCCCGGCTTCAGCGGCTTCGGGCGGCTCAGGGAATGGGCGTTCTGGGCGTCGAGCCAGCCGCGGGCGATCACGTTCACCGGGGACGTGACCGTCGTGACCTCGGTCTTCTTGTAGCAGGCGTCGTCGGAGGGCGTGCTCTCGCCGTGGCAGTCCTCGGTGTCGAGGGTCCGGATCCCGGAGCCCGAGCCGAGGTAGTTCACCCGGGTGTCCTCGCCGTAGTCGACGAGCAGCGCCGTGAGGTTGGCGGTGGGCTTGTCCAGCTTGATGCGGAGCGTGGCCTCGGGGGTGCCGGAGAGGCGACCCGTCCGCGGCAGGGGAGCGGACACGAACGCGGCCCGGTACGGCTGCGCGGCCGTCGGGTCGGCGACCATCGCGCTCTCGGAGGTGCCGCCGCCGCGCGGGCCGGGGGCGTCGGTGAAGGCGGCCGTCGCGCCGTGCGGCGCGCGCTCCAGGCCGAGAGCGCCCTCGGGGCCGGGGCGCAGGACGATGCTCCGGGCGTCGCGGGACGGCCAGTCCCGCTGGGTGATCCACTGGTCGGGGCCGATCTCGATGTCGGCGCGGGGCTCCCGCATGATCCCGTTGGGGATCTTCTGCAGCTCGTGGTCGAACCAGCGGTGCAGCGTCGCCACCCACGCGTCGCGGCGGGTGTCGAACGGGTCGACGTGGCCGCGCTGCGACAGCCACACCTTGCGCTGCACGCCGCGCCGCGCGAGGGCGCTCCACCACTCGGCGAAATGGTCGTCCTTGACGTTCAGGTCGTTGACGCCGTGGGCGGCGAAGATGCTCGCCCGGACCCGGGACGCGCGGGCGATCGTCCCGTCCCGGTAGTCGGCGGTCTTCCAGTAGGCGTTGTAGTTCCCGGTGGCGTCGTCCTCGCCCGCGTCCAGGGCGGCGTTGACGGCGGCGCACTTCTCGGGCGGGTCGGTGTCGACGTAGCTCGCGAGCCAGGGCTGCTCGTCCGTCCAGTACTTCACGCCGTTCATCCGGCTGTAGCCGTACCAGCTGCTGATCGCCGAGATCGGGACGATCGTCTCCAGCCCCTCGACGCCGGTCGCGGCGACGCCGTTGGCGAGCGTCCCGTCGTACGACTTGCCGATCATGCCGGTGCGGCCGGTCGACCAGGTCGCCCGGACCGGGGTGCCGTCCGCCCGGTACGCCTTCGCCCGGCCGTTGAGCCAGTCGACCACGGCCTTGCCGCCGAGGACGTCGGTGGGCCCGCCGCTGACGGGGCAGCCGTCGGAGCGGGTCGTCCCGACCATGTCCACGGCGAGGAACGCGTACCCGCGCGGGACGAAGTAGTTGTCGTAGTACAGGGGGAACCGCACCGGGTTCCCGGCGGCGTCGTAGGTCTTCAGCTCGCTCTCGTTGCCGCGGCCCGCGTTGTCGTAGTACGGGCTCTCGTCCATGATCACCGGGACCTTGAGGCCGTGCTCGGTCTCCTTGGGCCGGATGATGTCGACGTTGACGCGGTCCTTGCGTCCGTCGCCGTCGCTGTCCACGGCGGACTCGACGTACACGTGCTCGCGGATCGCGTCCTTGTAGGAGAAGACGGGCTGGGTCACGCCGTCCTTCACCACGATCTTGGGGGACGGCTGCGCCAGCGCCGCCGTGCCGCCGCCCGCGAGCGCCGCGCCGGTCAGCACGGCCAGCGTCATCGTCCGCCGGGTCCGTCTCAGGGGTCGCCTGGCCAACCCGCACCTCCGGGAGCTGAGAAAACGATCTCTACGCCGGCCACGCTCCTCGCCGGGCGCGGCCGGGTAAAGGGCGGTGCGCGACGAACTCCGCCCGGATTTGGTCACCTCCTGCCCTTGCGTCACACGGTCAGACCGAAACTAGGGTCTCGGTCCGTCCGAGACGGGCGAGGGGGATGCCCGGCGCTACCCCGGGCATCCCCCTGCGCATGGGTTGGAGTTATCGAAAAGCACTCAGGATGGGACCGTTCCGCATCAACCTGTCAAAGAAGGGCGTCGGGCACAGCGTCGGCGGGCGCGGCGCCCGCTACACGCGCGGGGCGGACGGCCGCCGCCACATGACGTTCCGGATCCCCGGGACGGGCCTGTCCTGGCGGCGCTCGCTCGGCCGACGCCGCTGAGCGGAGCGTCCGGCACCGCTAACCGGAGCGTCCGGCGCGGTTCACCGCCGACAGGACGGCCTCCACCGAGGCGGCCAGCACGGACGTGTCGCGCCCCGCGCCCCACATGACCGTGCCGCCGACGCGGCACTCGGCGTAGGCGACGGCCATGGCGTCGCTGCCCTCACCGGTGGACTGCTCGGCGAGGTGCAGGACGTCCACCTTGATCCCGGCGGCGGCCAGCGCGTCGGTGAGCGCGTCGATCGGGCCGTTGCCCGACCCGGTGTACGCGCACTCGTCGCCGTCCACCCGGACGACGCCGGTGAAGTCGTGCCGCGCCGGGCCGGTGCTGGAGGTGCTCCAGCCGGTCAGCGACACCGGGCCCGCCGGCCGGACGTACTCGGCGCGGAACAGCTCCCACAGCTCGGCCGCCGTGATCTCCGCGCCGCTGCCGTCGGTCTCCCGCTGCACGACGCGGGAGAACTCGATCTGCAGGCGGCGCGGCAGTTCGAGCCCGAACCCGGTGCGCAGCAGGTAGGAGATGCCGCCCTTCCCGGACTGGCTGTTCACGCGGATGACCGCCTCGTACCCGCGGCCCACGTCGGCGGGGTCGATCGGCAGGTACGGGACGTCCCACGGCAGCCGCCCCGGCGGCACACCGGCCTCCTCCGCGAGCCGGGCGTGCCGCGCCATGCCCTTGCCGATCGCGTCCTGGTGCGTCCCGGAGAACGCCGTGTAGACCAGGTCGCCCGCGTACGGGTGCCGCTCGTGGACGGGCAGCCGGTTGCAGAACTCGACCGTCCGGCGGATCTCGTCGATGTCGGAGAAGTCGATCCGCGGGTCGACGCCCTGCGCGTGCAGGTTCAGCGCGAGCGTGACCAGGTCGACGTTCCCCGTCCGCTCGCCGTTGCCGAACAGGCAGCCCTCCACCCGCTGCGCGCCCGCGAGCACCGCCAGCTCGGCGCAGGCGACGCCCGTGCCGCGGTCGTTGTGCGGGTGGACCGACAGGATCACCGCGTCCCGCCGCGCCAGATGCCGGTGCATGTACTCGATCTGGTCGGCGTACACGTTCGGGGTGGCGATCTCGACCGTGGCCGGCAGGTTCAGGATCACCGGGCGGTCGGGGGAGGCGTCCCACAGCGCGGTGACCGCGTCGCACACCTCCAGCGCGTAGTCCGGCTCGGTGAAGTTGAACGTCTCGGGGGAGAACTCGAACCGCACGCCGGGCCGGGCGAGCCGCGCCACGTCGGCGGCGCCGTCCAGGATCAGCCGCTTCACCCCGTCCCGTCCGGCGCCGAGCACGACGTCCCGCCACACCGGGCCCGTCGCCGTGTACAGGTGCACGACCGCCCGCGGCAGCCCCTCGATGGACGCGAACGTCCGCTCGATCAGCTCCGGGCGTGCGGGAGTGAAGACCACGGGGGTCACGTCGTCCGGGACGCCCGCCTCGGCCAGGTGCCGGACGAAGTCGAAGTCGGTCTGGCTCGCCGACGGGTAGCCGACCTCGATCTCCTTGTAGCCCATCGCCACGAAGAGGTCGAACATGCGGCGCTTGCGCGCCGTGTCCATGGGCTCGGCCAGAGCCTGGTTGCCGTCCCGCAGGTCGACGGGCACCCACAGCGGCGCCTCCTCGATGCGCGCCGACGGCCAGGTGCGCTCGACGTCCGGCACGGGCGACGGGACCCGGTCGTGGACGGACCGGTAGCGGTCGAACGGCATGGAGCTGCCGCGCTGCGGATTCCAGAAGGGTCCGGCCGCGGGGCCGGACGGGGTGCGCAGGGTCGGGAAGTTCATGGGGCGTTTCCTCGCGATCGCCGGGACGACCGGCAGCACCGGACCCCGCGGCGGGGTGCCGGTCGGATCAGGCCCCGCCGCGGCGACCGAGGAGAAGCGCCCGCCACGACATGCCCGCCACTCAATCACACCTCAGCTCCTCAGACAAGCTGAGCGGATATGCTGATCGCCCCGCCCCGCGACGAAGGGATCCGCATGGCGCCGCTCGGCCGGCTCCGCCCCAGCCCGCTCGTCGAGCAGGCCGCCCAGCGCCTCCGCGAGCAGATCGCGGACGGTTCCTGGCCGGTCGGGACGCGGCTGCCGGGCGAGACGACGCTCGCGCGCGAGCTCGGCGTCGGCCGCTCCACCGTCCGCGAGGCCCTGCGCGCCCTCGCCGGCGCCGGCCTCGTCCAGGCCCGCCAGGGCGCCGGCGTGTTCGTCATCGCGACCGAGCCGGACGAGGACTGGCCCGCCCGGCTGCGCCGCGCCTCCGTCGCCGACGTCTACGAGATCCGCATGATGCTGGAGGTCCGCGCCGCCGAGCTGGCCGCCGAGCGCCGCACGGACGCCGACCTCGACGCCCTGCGCGCGGCCCTCGGCGCCCGCGACGCGGCCTTCGCCGGCCCCTCCACCGAGGGGTTCATCGACGCCGACATCGCCCTGCACACCGCCGTCGTGGCCGCCGCGCACAACCCGGTCCTCGCCGACCTGTTCGCCGAGTTCGTCCCCGTCCTGCGCGACGGCCTCCTCGACCTCGCGACCCTGGTGGACGTCCGCGCCTCCGACACCGCCCACGGCCGCGCCGCCCACGCGGCCCTGGTGGACGCCGTCGCGGCCGGCGACCCCGAGGCCGCCGGCCGCATCATCAGGGCCGAGCTCACCCGGACCCTGCGGGCCCTACTCCAGGGACGCTAGGAGGGGCGGCAGGTCGTTGTCGTGGACGATCGTCAGGCGCCGGGTGGCCCTGGTCAGGGCCACGTAGAGGTCCTGGCCCCCCTTGGGCGACTCGGCGACGATGCCGGCCGGGTCGACGATGACGACGGAGTCGAACTCCAGGCCCTTCGCCTCCTCGGCGGTCAGGACGACCACGGGGGAGTCGAGCGCCTCGGGCGTCGCGCCGGCGGGCGCGTCCGGCAGGGCCGCGAGGACCTCGGCGCGGCGGGCGCCGGAGGAGATGACGGCGAGGCGGCCCGCGGTGGACGCCTCGTCGGTGACGAGTGACAGCTCGGTGGCGACGAGCGAGGGCAGCTCCGCGACCGGGAGGGCGATCGCGGCGGGCGGCGGGCCGTCGTCGCGGACGGGCTCCGGAGGCGTCTGGCCCGGGTCGACCGCGGCGAGGACGCCCGCGGCCACCCGCATGATCGCGGCCGGGGTCCGGTAGTTGACGAGCAGGCGCTGCTCCCGCCAGCGGCCCGGGACGTAGCGGTCGAGCATCTGGCCCCAGGAGGCGGCGCCGGCGGCGCTGCCGGTCTGCGCGATGTCGCCGACGACGGTCAGGGAGCGGGTCGGGACGCGGCGCATCACGGTCCGCCAGGCCATCTCGGAGAGCTCCTGCGCCTCGTCCACGATCACGTGGCCGTAGGCCCACTCGCGGTCGGCCAGGGCGCGCTGCGCGGTGGTGAGCGGCGGGCCGCCGTCGTCGTGGCGGTCGGCCAGCTCGCTCGCGGAGATCACGTCGCGGGCCGAGAGCAGGTTCGTGGTGCCGACGGACTCGATGACCTCGCGGGCGTAGCGCTCCTCCTCCGCGCGTGCGGCGGCGGCCGCACGCTGCCGGGCCCGCTCGGCGGAGTCGTCCCGGCCCAGCAGCTCGGCGGCCTCGTCGAGGAGCGGGACGTCCGAGACGGTCCACGGGGAGTCGGCCGGGCGGTGCAGGGGCGCGCAGTCCATGCCGATCTGCTCGCCGATGCGGGCGAGAGTGCCGGGGGAGGCGTAGAGATCGCTCAGGAGACGCTGCGGGGTCAACTCCGGCCAGAGCCTGTTGAGGGCCCTCTTGACGGCCGGCTCCTGCCAGAGGGCCTCCTTGGCCAGGCGGAGGTCCGTCTCGTCCAGGAGGGGCTCGTCCTCGGCCTCGTCGATGAGCTCCTGGAGCCACTCGGGCATGCCGCCGGACTTCGCGAGCTCCTCCAGGGGCTCGTCCATGAGGCGGTCGTACTGCTCGGCCCTGTTGACGGCGAGCGCCTCCAGCATGTCGTGGACGAAGCGCCGCCGCTGGATGTTGTGCGGGCGGCGCAGAGCGCGCGCACGGTCGCGGATCTGCTCGCACTTCTCGGCGTCCACGACGAGGGCGAGGCCGTCGACGTCGAGACGGAGCCCGTCCGCGGGCACGCGCTGCCGGTCGTGGACGGCGGCCTGCACCAGGTCGACCATGCGGTGGTCGCCCTTGATGACGGCGACCTCGGGGGTGTCGCGGGCCGTCGCCTTGACGCCCGGGTAGAGCTCGCCGACGGTGGCCAAGGCGACGTCGGTCTCGCCCAGGCCGGGCAGGACCTGCTCGATGTAGCGGAGGAAGGTGGCGTTCGGGCCGACGACGAGCACTCCCCGCCGTTCGAGGACGTCCCGGTGCGTGTAGAGCAGGTACGCGGCGCGGTGCAGGGCGGCGACCGTCTTGCCCGTGCCGGGGCCGCCCTGGACGACGAGCACGCCGTGCAGGCCGGAGCGGATGACCTGGTCCTGCTCCTCCTGGATGGTCGCGACCACGTCGCTCATCCGTCCCGTCCGGCCGCGGCGCAGGGTGGCGAGCAGCGCGGCCTCGCCGACGACGGAGCGCCGCTCCGGCTCCGCGAGCCCCTCCAGGTCGAAGACCTCGTCGTCCAGCCGGACGACCTCCCGCTGCCGCAGGTGCAGGTGGCGGCGGCGCGCGAGGGTACCCGGGGAGCCCGGCGTGGCGGTGTAGAAGGGCCGCGCCGCTGCGGCGCGCCAGTCGATGAGGAGCGGCTCGTGGTCGGCGTCGCGCAGCCCGATGCGGCCGATGTAGAACGTGTCGCCGGGGCCGTCCGCGCCGCCCCGGTGGTCGATCCGGCCGAAGCACAGGGCGTGCTCCACCGCGCTCAGCCGCGCGAGGCGGCGGGCCGCCTCGTCGGTCACGACGGCGCTCTCCACCCGCGCCTGGAACGCCGAGCCGCCGCCCGCCGCGGGCCCGTCGCGCAGCGCGGCCTCGGCCTTCTCGCGCTCGGCGTCGAGGCGCGCGTAGATCCGGGACACCTGCGCCTGCTCGGTGCGCAGCGGCGCGCTCGCGGGGGCGGAGTCCTCGCGAACCGAATTCTCGCGGTCGGGGTTGACAGCATCCGCTTGACGGAGTCCCATGCCTCGACTACACTCCTATTCATAGGATGAGGTTTCTTGTGCGCAGGTCGTAAGTCGCTAGCCTAGCATCCTTTCCCGCACTCCGGATGATCTTCTGGTCGCGATCAAAAGATCGTCTTTGTTGGGCCGGGCGTCATCCGCCCGCCGCCCCGCGGTCACCGATCTTCGTGAGGCTTTCCGGCGATCACTGCCGGACCCTCCGAAAGGTCGCTCCTCCATGGCCGACTCCGCGCACCCGCTGAACCGGAGAACGTTCCTGATCGCCGGCGGTCTCGCCGCCGCCACCGCAACCGCCGCCGGGCCGCTCCTCCCCGGCACCGCCCGCGCCGCCGCCCCGCGCCCGCGCACCCTGCCCGGCGACCCGTTCACTCTGGGCGTCGCGTCCGGCGACCCAGGCCCCGGCGGGTTCGTCCTGTGGACGCGGCTCGCCCTGAATCCGCTCGCCGAGGACGGCCTCGGCGGCATGCCGTCCCGTACCGTCCCCGTCCGCTGGGAGGTCGCGTCCGACGAGCGCTTCCGCCACGTCGTGCGGCGCGGCACCGCCGCCGCCCGCCCCGAGGCCGCGCACTCCGTCCACGTCGAGCTCGACGGCCTGCGCCCCGGACGCGACTACTGGTACCGGTTCCGCGCCGGCGCGCACATCTCCCCGGCGGGCCGGACCCGCACCGCCCCGCACCCCGCCGCCTACGGACCCGCGCTCGCGATGGCGTTCGTCTCGTGCAGCCAGTTCGAGCACGGCTGGTTCACCGCCTACCGGCGCCTCGCCGAGGAGCACCCCGACCTCGTCCTGCACCTGGGCGATTACCAGTACGAGTACAAGAAGGGCGTCTACACCGTCCCGGGCGGCAACGTCCGCGACCACGAGGGGCCCGAGACGGTCACGCTCGCGAACTACCGGCTGCGGCACGCCCAGTACAAGTCCGACCCCGACCTGCAGGCCGCGCACGAGGCCGCGCCGTGGCTCGTCGTGTTCGACGACCACGAGATCGAGAACAACTGGGCCGGCGACATCCCCGAGGCCGACTCCGACACCCCGTCCTCCGAGGCGTTCCGCGCCCGCCGGGCCGCCGCCTTCCAGGCGTACTACGAGAACATGCCGCTGCGCCGCGCGTCCGTCCCGAAGGGGCCGGACATCCAGATCTACCGGCGCGTCCAGTGGGGCAGGCTCGCCACCTTCCACATGCTCGACACCCGCCAGTTCCGCGACGACCAGGGCTGCGGCGACGGCTACAAGGACTGCCCCGAGGCCACGGACCCGAAGCGCTCCATCACGGGCGACCAGCAGGAGGCATGGCTGCTGGACGGCTTCCGCCGCTCACGCGCGCGCTGGGACGTCCTGGGGCAGCAGGTGTTCTTCGCCCAGCGCGACAACACCGAGGGGCCGGTGAAGAAGACCTCGATGGACGCCTGGGACGGCTACGTCGCGTCCCGCGACCGCATCACCCAGGGGTGGCTGGACGCGAAGGTCCGCAACCCCGTCGTGCTCACGGGCGACGTCCACGCGCACTGGGCGAGCGACCTGAAGGCCGACTACGACGACCCGTCTTCGAAGACCGTGGGCTCGGAACTGGTGTGCACGTCCATCACCAGCACCGGCGACGGGAAGGACTCGAACCCCGCCGACCACCCCTTCCTCAAGATCAACCCGCACCTGCGCTTCTACAACGACCAGCGCGGCTACGTCATGACGACGATCGGCAAGGACGAGATGAGGGCCGACTTCAAGACCCTGCCGACCGTCCGCACCCCGGGCGCCGAGATCTCCACCAAGGCCACGTTCGTCATCGAGGACCGCGTCCCCGGCGTCAACCAGACCTACCTGCGGCCGTTCGTGTCGGCGAAGGCCACGCCGCAGCCCGACGGCGAGCTGATCCAGCAGACCATCGCCAAGGAGACCCAGCCCTGATCCCGCCACCCCCTGGGGACGTGCCCGGCGGCGCGTCCCCAGGGCGGTGCCTCAGCGGTCGACGCGCGGGCTCGTCGCCGGGCCGGAGAGGATGTCGGCCAGGTCGTAGGCGACGGGAACCTCGAGCTGCTCGTACGTGCACGACTCGGGGGTGCGGTCGGGCCGCCAGTTGCGGAACCGGGCGGTGTGCCGGAACCGGTCGCCCTCCATCGCCTCGTACGCGACCTCCACCACCAGTTCGGGGCGCAGCGCCACCCAGCTGAGATCTTTCTTGCCCGTCCAGCGGGAGACGGCGCCGGGCATCCGGTCGGCCGTCGCCTCGCTCTGCCGCGCCCACTCGCCCCACGGGTGGGCGGAGAGGTCCTCCAGCCGGTAGGGCTGCAGCTCCTCGACCAGCTCGGCGCGCCGCTTCATCGTGAAGGACGCCGCGACCCCGACGTGCTGGAGCTTGCCCGCGGAGTTGTACAGGCCGAGCAGCAGCGACCCGACGATCGGCCCCGACTTGTGCCAGCGGAAGCCCGCCACCACGCAGTCGGCGGTGCGCTCGTGCTTGACCTTGAACAGGACGCGCTTGTCGGGCTCGTAGACGGTGTCGCGGGGCTTGGCGATGACGCCGTCCAGCCCGGCGCCCTCGAACTCGTCGAACCAGCGCAGCGCCAGGTCGTAGGAGTCGGACGCCGGGGTGACGTGGATGGGCGCCTTGACGCCTGCCAGCGTCTCGGTGAGCCGCCTCCGGCGCTCGCCGAGGGGCACCTCCATCAGCGACTCGGAGCCGAGCGCCAGCAGGTCGAACGCCACGAACGAGGCGGGTGTCTGCTCCGCCAGCAGGTTGATCCGGGACGCGGCCGGGTGGATGCGCTGCTGGAGCGCGTCGAAGTCGAGGCGCGTCCCCCTCGGCAGCACGATCTCGCCGTCGACCACGCACCGCTCGGGCAGCTCGCGCTTCACCGCCTCGACCAGCTCGGGGAAGTAGCGGGTGAGCGGCTTCTCGCCGCGGCTGGACAGCTCCACCTCGTCGCCGTCGCGGAAGACGATGCAGCGGAAGCCGTCCCATTTCGGCTCGTACAGCAGGTCGCCCTTGGGCATGGTCTTGACCGCCTTGGCCAGCATCGGCGGCAGCGGCGGGCTGATCGGCAGGTCCATCCCCCCATCTTGCGCCCCGGCACTGACAGAACGACAGCCCGGGGGGTCCGATAACGTGCAGGTCATGCGCCGTTTGCTGCCAGAGCCCCCCACCGGCGTCGACCCCTACGAGGCCTACGGCGACCTCCCCGGGCTGCGGCTCGGCATGGTCGTGAGCGTGGACGGCTCCGCCACCGACGCCGAGGGCTGGACGGACGGCCTCGGCGGCGACGCCGACTTCCGCGTCCTGCGCAGCCTGCGCGCGCTGGCCGACGCGATCCTCGTGGGCGCCGGCACCGTCCGGACCGGGCGCCTCGGCCCGGCCCGCCTGCGCCGGGATCTGCGCGCGCGCCGCGGACGCCCGCCCGCGCCCATCGTCGTGGTGACGGGTTCCGCCGACCTCGACTGGACGCTCCCGCTGTTCACCAAGGCCGAGACCCCAACCATCGTGGTGACGTCGCAGAGCGGTCGGCAGAACGTGCCCAAGGGCATCCAGGTGGTCTCAGCGGGTGAAGACGGCGTCGACCTCGCCGCCGCCGTCAAGACGCTCCGCGAAGACCTCGGCTACGAGCATCTGCTCTGCGAGGGCGGCCCCGCACTGGCGACCGCGCTGATCCGCGAGTCGCTCGTCGACGAGCTGTGCCTCAGCATCGCCCCGACCCTGCTCGGCAGCCCCCGCCACACCCGCCTCCTGGACGGCCTGGAGACCGAGGTACCGCTCGACCCCACCGCCCTCTACATCGACGAGGGCGTGCTCTTCGTCCGCTACCGGTTGCGGGTGTAGCGCAGGAACAGGAAGTCCTCGTCCTGCAGGGCGTGGGCGAGCTTCAACTCCGGCGGGACGGGCACCGGCGGCCCGTCCAGGATCCGCGTCGGGTTCCCGCCGAGCAGCATCGGGCTCAGCGTGAGGCACAGCTCGTCCAGCAGCCCGGCCGCCACCACCTGCCCGAGCACCGACGGCCCGCCCTCGCACAGCAGCCGCCGGTGGCCGCGCTCGGCGAGCTCCCGGACGGCGACGGAGAAGTCCAGCGAGTCCTGCCCGGCGATGATGACGTCGGCGTGCTCCCGCGCGGCCTCCACCCGGGCCGGGTCGGCGCACGCGGGCGCCAGCACCATCGTCGGCACCTCGGCCTCGGTGAAGATGGGGGCGCCGAAGTCCAGGTCGAGGCTGCGGGACACGATCGCGATCGGCGGGGCGGGGGAGTTCCGGTCCCGGACGGCGTCCCAGCCCTCGCTGCGCCTGACCGGGCCGTAGCCCTCGGCACGCACCGTCTGCGCGCCGATGATGACGGCGTCGGCGAGACCGCGCAGCAGCAGGAACAGGTGCCGGTCGGCCGCGTTGCCGAGGCCGCCGCTGCGCTCGTCGCGCTGCGCCGCCCCGTCGAGGCTGGCCACCATGTTGGCCCGCAGCCAGGTTCCGTCGGGCGGGTACGCGTAGCGCGCGGCGAGGTCGGCTTCGCCGGGCTCCGGAGACAGGATCCGCATAGATCTTTCACGCTACTGCACGCGCCGTTCGACCGGCCGGATGACCGCTTGTGTACCAATCTGTAGAAATCCGTCATGCCGGGCCCGTCGGGAGGTAACACTTGCCCGCGGGGGACGGGGACGAGAATTCCACAGAAGGGAGCGGGGGGTGGAGTACGCGGCGCTGTGCGCGTGGATCCTCGCCGCCGCGGCGGGCGGCTACCTGCTGGTCATCTGGTTTCTGAACGGGGGGCGCTCGACGAAGGTGACGCGGTTCCCGATCCTGGTCGTGGTGGGGCACCCCCTCGCGGCCGTGGCGGGCCTCGCCGTGTGGATCGCCTACCTGGCCACCGGGGACGCCGTATACGCGTGGATCGCCTTCGCGGGGCTGCTGGCGGTCGTCCTGCAGGGCTTCATGCTGTTCACCCGCTGGCTGGTCGGGCGGGGCGGCCGGCACGCGCGCGGCGCGGAGCAGGCGTTCCCGGCCGCGGCGGTCACCGTCCACGGCCTGGTGGCGGTCACCACGGTCGTGCTGGTCTTCCTGACCGCGCTCCAGACCGCCCGCGCCTAGGGCAGCCTCCGCAGGACGAGGAGGGCGCGGTCGGTGAGGGGGACGGCGTCGCGGGCCTTGACCCGGGGCCGCTCGCCCACCGAGCCGGGCTCGGCGGTGTCGAGGGCGAACTCCCAGCGCTCGCCGTACTCGGCGCCGGGCAGGATGAACTCGACGGGCTCCGACCCGGCGTTGACCAGCAGCAGGAACGAGTCGTCGCGGACGCGGCGGCCGCGCGGGTCGGGCTCGGTGATGGCGTCGCCGTTGAGGAACACGCCGAGGGACTTCGCGAACCCGACGTTCCAGTCCTGGTCGGTCATGCTGTCGCCGGCCGGGGTGAGCCAGGCGATGTCGGCGGCCGCGCCGGTGCCCCGCCCGGTGAAGAACCGGCGCCGCCGGAACACCGGGTGGTCGTGCCGCAGCCGCGACAGGATCCGGACGAACTCCATGTCGTCGGAGTCCTCCCAGTGCACCCACGCGGTCTCGTTGTCCTGGCAGTAGGCGTTGTTGTTGCCCCGCTGGGTGCGGCCCAGCTCGTCGCCGTGGGAGAGCATCGGCACGCCCTGCGACAGGAACAGCGTCGCCAGGAAGTTGCGGCGCTGGCGCGCGCGCAGCTCCAGGACGGCCGGGTCGCGGGTCGGGCCCTCGGTACCGCAGTTCCAGGAGCGGTTGTCGTCGGTGCCGTCCCGGTTGTCCTCGCCGTTGGCCTCGTTGTGCTTGTGGTCGTAGGAGACCAGGTCGGTGAGCGTGAACCCGTCGTGGCAGGTGACGAAGTTGATGGACGCGAACGGCCGCCGCGCGCTGTGCTCGTACAGGTCCGACGAGCCGGTCAGCCGGGACGCGAACTCCGGCATGGTCGCGTACGACCCGCGCCAGAAGTCGCGGACCGTGTCGCGGTACTTGCCGTTCCACTCCGTCCACAGCGGCGGGAAGTTCCCGACCTGGTAGCCGCCCTCGCCCACGTCCCACGGCTCGGCGATCAGCTTCACCTGCGAGACCACCGGGTCCTGCTGGACGAGGTCGAAGAACGCCGCGAGCCGGTCGACGTCGTGCAGCTCCCGGGCCAGCGCGGAGGCCAGGTCGAACCGGAACCCGTCGACGTGCATCTCCAGGATCCAGTAGCGCAGCGAGTCCATGATGAGCTGCAGCGCGTGCGGGTTGCGGACGTTCAGCGAGTTGCCGCAGCCGGTGTAGTCGAGGTGGTACCGCTTGTCGTCGTCGCGCAGCCGGTAGTAGGACGCGTTGTCGATGCCCCGGAACGACAGCGTCGGCCCCAGGTGGTCGCCTTCGGCGGTGTGGTTGTAGACGACGTCCAGGATGACCTCGATGCCGGCCTCGTGCAGCGCCCGGACCATCGCCTTGAACTCCAGCACCTGCTCCCCGGCCTGCCCGGACGAGCTGTAGGAGTTGTGCGGCGCGAAGAACCCGATCGTGTTGTAGCCCCAGTAGTTGGCGAGGCCCCGCGCCACCAGCGCGTGCTCGGGGACCGACTGGTGCACCGGCATCAGCTCCACGGCCGTCACGCCGAGGTCGAGCAGGTGGTCGATCATCACCGGGTGCGCGAGGCCCGCGTACGTGCCGCGCTGCTCCTCCGGGATGGCCGGATGCAGCCGGGTCAGGCCCTTCACGTGCGCCTCGTAGATGACGCTCTCGTGGTAAGGGACCCGCGGCGGCCGGTCGTCCGCCCAGTCGAAGAACGGGTTGATGACGACGTTCTTCGGCATGTAGGGGGCGCTGTCGTCCTCGTTCAGCGCGTCGGGGTCGTCGAACCGGTAGGAGAACAGCGACTCGTGCCACCGGACGCCGCCCTCCACGGCCTTGCCGTACGGGTCGAGCAGCAGCTTCGACGGGTTGCAGCGGTGCCCGTCCCGCGGGCTGAACGGGCCGTGCACCCGGTACCCGTACCGCTGGCCGGGCCCGATTCCCGGCAGGTAGCCGTGCCACACGAACCCGTCGGCCTCCGGCAGGTCCCGCCGCGTCTCGGTCCCGTCGGCGTCGAACAGGCACAGCTCGACCCGCCGCGCCACCTCCGAGAACAGGGCGAAGTTGGTGCCCGTCCCGTCCCAGGTGGCGCCGAGCGGATAGGCGTCCCCGGGCCAGACCTCCCGCATGCCATCCCCTCCCTGGACCGACGGATGCCGCCTGCCGCGCAGCGTGTTCCCCACCGATTCTGGCTTACCCGTGTCCTCCTCGCCTGCCACGATCCGATACCAGAGTGTCACGGCGGGTCGGCCGGTCCGGCCCGGGCCCGATGTCGCCGAGCAGGGCGCCGAGAGCGGTGGTGTGCATCTCGCGCGCCGCCCCCACGATGGCGTCGTGGGCGCCGATCGCCTCGTCGAGCGAGTCCAGAAGGCCGACGATCTCCCGCTGCCGTTCGATGGGCGGCAGGAGCACCGGAAGCTCGCGGATCCTCCGGATGCTGATCGTGGGGAGCACCGCGGACGTGGCCGAGCGGCGGACCCATTCGACCACCTGCGGGTGGCTCAGGTAGTGCAGCAGGTAGCTGGGGAGGATCCCGCCCCGCGGACGGAGGAGGACGCAGCCGCTTCCGATCAGCCAGCCGGTGTGCCGGTCGTCCGCCAGCGCCACGCGGTCGATCGTCCCCGTACGTACGGCTACGACGTCACCCGGCCTCAGGCGGCATTGCGGTACCGAGGCCGCGAACTCCGCCGTCGTGTACTCGACGCCCTCGTCATCGATGCGGCGGTTCCGGATCTGCCTCGCGGTGACGACGGGGACGGACGGATCCCCGTCCGGGAGCCTTGTCCTGGGCGGGCCCGGCTGGACGGTGCAGAGTTCTTCGAGCGGGGACCGGTCCCACGCGCCGTCTTGGCCGCCCTCTTCGGGCCCCTGGGCGACGAAGGCGTCGGTGAGCGCCGCGACCTCCTCGTCGATGCGTCTGGCGGACGCGGCAAGATGAGCGATGTGTGCGGCTGAGTGCCGAAGTAGCGCAGCGGACTCCTCCCGGTCGATGCCGCTTTTCCCCGAAGACAGGTACTGCCCGGGGCTCAGGGAGTATCCCGCGGTGCGGAGTTCGTCCAAGCCGACCGCCCGCGCCGGCATCGCGGGGGTGCCGGAGCCCCGGCCCCCGAGCCACTCCTGGTAGATGCGGACGATCTCCGGGAAATCGCTCTCGGTGGCACCGCCGGCGTCGATCATGAGAACGTCCTGGCGCGAACCGCGGTCCTTCTCGAGGACCCAGATGGCGACCGGGATGCCGGTGCTGGCGAACAGGCCCCCGGGCAGCAGGATCACGCACGCCACGAGCCCGGCTTCGATCATTCCCGCACGGATGGCGCCTTCGGCCTTCCGCGTCGAGAAGGTCGCGTTCGGCGGGATGACGGCGACGGCTCTGCCGCCCGGAGCCAGCCGGGCGGCGATGTGCTGGAGCCAGGCGAAGGTCGCGTTGTTGCCGGGCGGCGTGCCGTAGACCCAGCGCGGGTCCGCCGGCGCCACCTGTTCGGCCCAGTGCATCGCGAACGGTGGATTCGAAACGATCAGGTCGTAGGACTCGCCGGGGTCGGCCGGGTGGCGCAGATCGTCCAGAGCATCGGATGAGAGATGCGCCGGGATGCCGTGCAGAGTGAGGTTGATGCCGGCCCACAGCGCCGGTCTGGGCGACAGTGCTCGTCCGGTCACGGGAGCCGAAGCCGATGTCTTGATCGACTCGGCCACGGAGAGCAGCAGGTCGCCGGATCCGCAGCACGGGTCCAGGATGCGATCGCCCGGCTCCGCCGCCGCGAGACCGGCCACGAGTTCGGTCACCGAGCGCGGCGTGCGGAATTCTCCGCCCCGATGCCCCTCTTGGCGGACGATCTCATCGAGAAGCCGTGTGATGAGGCGGGCGACCAGCGTGGCCGAGGGTGTGGAGTGCGCAGGGGCCAGGGAGTCCACCAGCTCGATCAGGGATATCGGATCCCCATGGGTGGCCGGAGGCAGCTCATCGGCCACCCGCAGGGCGTGATGCGAGAGCCACTCGTGTGTGGGCCGCTCACCGACGTGCCGGTCGATCGTCTCTCTCAGGACGTCGGTGAAGTCCCGGGCGCCGTGTGCCTCCGATGCCAGCCGCGACCAGCTCTGCGGGTCGGTGGACCGCAGGTAGAGCAGGATGAGGACCACATCGGTGTAGGCGGCGGGGTCGCCGACACCGCTCATCGCGCGGGATCGCCTCATGAGAAGTGAGCTCAGCCGGCGCGCCTGCTCCTCGTCGTGGTCCCGATGCGGTGGAGGGTGAAAGGTACGCGCCTCGACCGGATCATCCTGGAGGTGGCCCGGGGGCACCGTAGCGGCGGTGTCAGGGCTTTCGGCCTCGTACGTCCGGCGGAACCGTTCCCCGAAGGTGCTGCCCGGCCGCTCGTCCGGGCGCAGAACCTTCGCGGACACGCGTCGTGCGTCGAGCCATCGCGCGACCTCCGCGGCATCGAACAGTTCCCGCGGCGAGCGCTCCGTAGGCGCGGGAAAATCGGCGTGCCTGCGGCGCCAGTTCGTCACCGCCGGCCGTTGGACACCGGCGCGGCGCGCGATGTCGGCCATGGACACCAGTGTTCCCGGAATGATCACGGCACGCGCCTCCTAGAAGCTGGACGAATGGACGCCCGCGCACACGTCGGTCCTGCGGGAGAGTACGTCGGGAACGCGATCGAGCCGCCGTGCCTCTCCGGCAAGTTCCGGTGAGATGTACTGCATCAGCCGGTAGACGGTCTGATGGTCCTTCGCCAGGTCGCGATGGTGGATGGGCTCGTAGTGCATCACGCGATTGCGGAGCAGCACCGTGGAGAGCAGGTCCCTGTGCAGCCCGTCGCGACGGCCCGAGTAGCCGGGGAACGCGCGGTGGAGACAGGGGACCCAGAACGACCGGTCGTTGCGGCGGCTGAGAAGCTCCACCCAGAAGCCGAAGGTCAGCTCGGCGACGACATCGTCGGGGACGAGGGGACGGATCTCCGCTCGGCGGGCGGAGTTCTTGCGCGCGTTGGCTCGCGCCCGTGCGACTTTGCGTCCCCCCTCCGGGGAGAGCGGGGCAGCGCTCCACCAGTCCTCTCGGCCGTACTTCTCCCGCAGGCGTTCGTGAAGCGCGTTGCGCAACGCCACTTCCAGGCAGTGCAGCGGGCCATAGAAGGCCGCGGACGCCTGCAAGTTCCACCAGTACAACCTCCGCGCTCGCTCGGGATCGCCCGCGGCGGCTGTGACATAGGACGCGAAGCGTGCTTGCGACAACGCCTGGGGGAGCCAGACAGGGGGGTGGCCGTTCACGACGTGCCCTTCTCACCTGGAACGATGGGGCGGCTGACCGGGGCTGTGCAGTTGGTCCACGAGTGTCGTGGAGGCTGGGTGCTATAGTCGTGGCTGGAAGCCCCGGGTCCGCCTCTGCTGCGCATGCCGCCCGGGGCACAGCCTTTTCATGAAGTACTACGGCCGGCCAGTCGGTCCGGCGGCCACCGCGTCTCCGCGACATGGACGATGCTATGGCTTGGCGTCACAGCTCGCAACTGCATTGCCGGTGGTGTTTTTGTTAACCCTTGTCCGCGTCCGGGGGCAGGCGCCAGACGTGCTCGTCGTCGCGGGTCTCGCCGGTGGCGACCATGCCGATCTTGGACGCGACGGCGGTGGAGGCGCGGTTGGCGGGGTGGACGGTCGCGACGATCTCGGCGATCCCGTGGGCGCGCAGCCAGTCCAGCACCGCGCGGGCGGCCTCGGTCGCGAAGCCGAACCCCTGGTAGGGCATGCCGATGACCCAGGCGACAGATGCGAGGTGCCGGGGCGGGCCCGGCGTGACCGTCGACCCGGTGGAGGCGGGACCCACGGCGAACCCGGGCGGGGCCGGGTGGACCGTCGCCTGGACGTAGCCGATGGCCTGCCCGTCCCGGGCGCGGCGCACGATCCAGTTCAGCCACCACTCCTGGTGGAACGGCGCGGGGCCCGCGACCAGGTGCGCGTAGCGGGCGCGCAGCTCGTCCCGGGTGAGGGGCTCGCCGCCGATGTAGCGGTGCAGGCGCGGATCGTCCAGGACGGGCGCCATCTCGTCCGCGTGGTGGACCGCCAGCGGCTCCAGCAGGAGGCGCGGGGTCCGGATGGCGTCCGCGATCGGCCCGTACACCCGCCGATCGTATGCCGCCCGGCGGGCGCCGGCCCGGTTTCAGAGCCGCCGTGTCCAGATGCCGGCCGGATGCTGCTTCGGGTTCAGCCACAGCCACGGCTGGGCGTGCCGGAACGGCAGGTCGGTGCCGGGCTGCCAGGGGAACAGGCCGTCCCGGTTGGGCCAGACGACCTGCAGGACGGGCAGCGGCGGCCGCCGGTAGAACGCCACCGCCCCGGGGAGCAGGCCGTCGTACCAGCGCGGGTCGACGTCCCGGAACGCGGCCTGCTGCCCCCGGACGACGCCGTCGCGGCGCTCGCCGTCCGCCGGGGCGGAGCCCTCGGCGGTCTGCCGGCCGAGGGCGTTGAGGACCTCCTCGGTCTCGTACACGTCGCCGCCGAACATCGCCAGCTCGGGCGCGCCGTGGCTGTGCCACAGGCCGATCGTGTACGCCCAGCCGGGCCCGTCCGCGTCGGGCTGCACGAGGACGACGCTCCACCCGTACTGCGTGATGTGGACGATGGTGCGGAGCTGGAAGTTGTCCAGGCGGTCCCGGTCGCCGTAGTCACGGCAGATGACGCACGTGCACGAGGGGCGGTCGCCGGACATGACCCTCAGTTTACGATCAATCGACCCAGGGTCGGCGCCCGTCCCGGGATGGAGGGGTGCCGCGGCTCCGTCCCCCGGCGTGCCCGCCGGCCGCGCGTGGGTCAGTCGACCGGCAGCCGGCTCAGGCCCGCGTACAGCGAGTCGGTCTGCGGCCCTTCCGGGCCCAGCTCGGGCCGCCACTTCCACGGCCGGGTCAGCCCCGGCTCGACCAGCTCGAAGCCCGCGAAGAACGAGGCGATCTCCTCCGGCGGCCGGAACACGATCGGGCTGGTGGCCTTGCGGTACACCTCGACGACGCGCTCCAGCTCCTCGGCGGGCGTGCCGTCGGTGGTCAGGTGCGACAGCGCGAAGTACGAGCCGGGGGCCAGCCGCTCCCGGAAGGCCGCCACGATGCCGGCCGGGTCGTCCTCGTCGGGGATGAAGTGGAACAGCGCGATCGACAGGACCGCGACCGGCCGGGAGAAGTCGATCAGGGCGCGCAGGTCCTCGTGGCCGAGGATCGCGTCCGGGTCCCGCACGTCGGCGGTGATGACGGTCGTGGTGGCGTTGGTCGCCAGCAGCGCCCGCCCGTGCGCCAGCACGATCGGGTCGTTGTCGACGTAGACGACGTGGGCGTCCGGGACGACCTCCTGCGCGACCTCGTGCACGTTGCCCTGCGTGGGCAGCCCCGTGCCGAGGTCGATGTACTGGTCGATCCCCGACTCGGCGAGATGGCGGACGACCCTTTGCAGGAACCGGCGGTTCTCCCACACGGTGGCGTGGCACAGCATGTCACCGACGGCGGCCTTGACCTGCTCGGCGGCCGCGCGGTCGACGTCGTAGTTGTCCTTGCCCCCGAGGAAGTAGTCGTACATGCGCGCGGGCGAGGGCGTGCCCGTGTCATAGGAGGAGAGGACGCCGTCGCCGCCCATTCGAGCCACCTCGATCATGGATCCGGAAGGGGCCTTCATGATCCCATGCGGGCGCGGCGCCGCGCAGCCCTTCGCGGTCGCGAAAGCCCGGCCCGGTTCGCTTCCGCCCGCCCGCGCGGGCTGTTGCTGCGGCCCGTACGGCCCGCCCCGGACCGAGCCCCGAAGGACTCGGTCGCAAAGCCCTTTCATGACACGCCAATGGTCGTCCTCCACGGCTCCACTTCTCCGCCTGGAACAATTCACGCGTGCCCGAAGCCCGCGATCACGGACCGCTGCCGCCCTTGCTGATACTGCTCACGGTCATGGCCGGATTGGTGGATTCCGTCAGTTATCTGGTCCTGGGCAATGTGTTCGTGGCGAATATGACCGGAAACATCATCTTTCTCGGGCTGGGTCTTGGCGGCGGGCAGGGGACGGCGGGGAGGATCCTCTCGATCGCCCTCGCGGTCGCGTGCTTCAGCGCCGGGGCGGCCACCGGCGGGCACGCGGCCTTCGCGCGGATCAGGCACCGGGGCCGCCTGCTCGGGGCGGCCGCCGCGACGCAGGCGGGCGCGCTCGTCGCGGCCGCGCTGATCGTCACCGGCCCCGGCCATCTCCGCGAGACGGAGCGCCAGGCGGCCATCGCCGTGCTGGCCCTCTCGATGGGCTGGCAGTACGCGATCGTCCGCCGGCTCGGCGTGCCCGACTTCCGGACGGTCGTGATCACCACGACGCTCACCTCGCTGGTCGCCGACAAAGCCGAGGCGAAAGAGCGGATCGCGCGCCGCGCCCTGTCCGTGGCGGCTTTGCTCGGCGGCGCGGCGGTGGGCGCCGTGCTCATCCGGAATGTCTCGATCGCGGCTCCGCTGTGGTGCGCGGCCGTGATTCTCGCCGCGGTCGCGGCCGCCGCCTTCATCACCGCGCGCCGGCCGGGCGCCGGCGACTGGAGCTGACCTCCGCCGACCGTGACCGCTTCCGGCCGTGCGGCCGGGCCCGGCGGACCCCGGAATAATGGCGGTGCGGAGCCCGCTGTACTGTCCGACGAAGGACAGGAGGGGGGACAAGGAACATGGCAACCGAGAGGGCCCTGCTCGCGGGCGGCTGTTTCTGGGGCATGGAGGAGCTGTTCCGCCGGCAGCCCGGAGTGGTCTCCACGCGGGTCGGCTACAGCGGCGGCGACGTCCCCAACGCCACCTACCGCAACCACGGCTCCCACGCCGAGACCATCGAGGTCATCTACGACCCCGACCAGACCGACTTCCGGGCGCTGCTGGAATTCTTCTTCCAGATCCACGACCCGACGACCCTGAACCGCCAGGGCAACGACATCGGCACGAGCTACCGCTCCGCGATCTTCTACACCTCGGAGGAGCAGCGGAAGGTCGCCGAGGACACCATCGCGGACGTCGACGCCTCCGGCCTGTGGCCGGGCAAGGTCGTGACCGAGGTGACCGAGGCCGGTGACTTCTGGGAGGCCGAGCCGGAGCACCAGGACTACCTCCAGAAGTACCCGAACGGCTACACCTGCCAC
This sequence comes from Actinomadura meyerae, assembly GCF_900188445.1. GTDB lineage: Bacteria > Actinomycetota > Actinomycetes > Streptosporangiales > Streptosporangiaceae > Spirillospora > Spirillospora meyerae. The sequence goes on along the minus strand of NZ_FZOR01000038.1, from coordinate 14,272 downwards.
TTCCCCCGCCCCGGGTGGAAGCTGCCGAAGCGGGCCGCCACGGCCTGAGCCGGCGGGAACGCCGCTTCTTTGAGAACCGCCATCGCGGATGCTCCCATGCATCCGCGGTGGCGGTTTTCTGCGAATGCGGTGTATGGGGCAAGTGCGTGGGCGGCGGACCGCCGGGCGGCGGGCGAGCGGCGCCGCGCGGCGTGTGAGCGGCGCCCGGCGGCGGGCGAGGGCTTGGACGCTCGCCGGGGCCGGCTGCCTCGGCGCGATGGTGGGGGCGCAGGTGCTGTCGGGGATCCGGCCCGAGCCGGTCCGCCTGACGAGCAAGGTCGTGGTGCTGCTGGGCGCGGGCGCCGTGGCGTTCGCCGCCGGACGGGACGGGATCGGCCGCGCGGGCGGGGCCTTCGGGGCCGCGGTGGCCACCGGGTACGCCGCGGAGTGGATCGGGGTCCGCACGGGGGTGCCGTTCGGGCGGTACTCCTACACCCCGCTGCTGCGTCCGCAGCTCGGCGGCGTCCCGGTGATCGTCGCGGTGGCGTGGGGCGGCATGGGGCTGGCCGCGCACGCGGCCGCGACCGCGATCGTCCCGGAGGGCGGGCCCGCGCGCTGGGCGGCGGGAGCCGCCGCGCTGACGGCGTGGGACCTGTTCCTGGACCCGCAGATGCTCCGATTGGGCCTGTGGCAGTGGGCGGACGAGGGCCCGTACCGGGGCGTGCCGATCAGCAACTTCGCGGGCTGGCTGGGGGTGTCGCTGCTGGTCATGGGGATGATCGACCTGGTCGCCGGGCGGTCGGAGGCGGCCGCGTCCGGCGGGCTCGTCGCGATCTACGGGGTGATGGCGGCGATGGAGACGCTGGCGTTCGCGGCGGTCTTCGAGCCGCCGGACCGGGCGGTGGCCGCGGCCGGCGGGGCGGCGATGGGGGCGTTCGCCGTCCCGGCCGCGGGGTCGTTCGCCGTCCGGGCGTGGAGGCGCCGATGCCCGAGGTGATCGTCGTCGGCGGCGGGGTCGGCGGGATGGTCGCCGCGCTGCTGCTGGCGCGGAGCGGCCACGAGGTCGGGCTGTACGAGCGGCTCGACCGGCTCGGCGGCAAGCTCGCCGAGCGCGAGCGCGAGGGGTTCGCCTTCTCGCTGGGGCCGTCGCTGCTGACCCTCCCGGGGCTCTTCCGTGAGCTGGGCGTGACGCGGGAACTGCTGGAGCTGGACGAGCTGTGCCGCTACCGCTTCGCCGACGGGTCCGAGTTGCGCGCGCACCGCGACCCCGGCCGGATGGCGGCGCGGGTCGAGCGGCTGGCTCCCGGGGAGGGGGAGGCGTGGCGCGCCTTCCACCGGTGGGCGGCGCGGTGCCTGGAGGCGTCGCGGCGGACGTTCTTCGCCGGGCCGCTGGGCCGCCGGCCCGAGGAGGCGCGCGTCGGCGACCTGCTCGCGGTCGCGCCGGGCCGGACCCTGCACGGCCTGGCCCGCCGGTTCTTCCGCGACCCGCGGCTGCACCAGTACGTCGGCCGGTACGCGACGTACGCGGGGTCGAGCCCGTACCGGGCGCCCGCCGCGCTCGGCTGCGTCCCGGCGATCGAGCACGGGGACGGCGGCTGGTACGTGCCGGGCGGGCTGCCCCGGCTCGCCGACGACCTGGCCCGACTGCTGGCCGAGGCGGGCGTGGACGTCCGCACCGGCACCGGGGTGGCGGAGGTGACCGCCGGCCGGTCGGCGGTGTCGGGCGTGGTGCTGGACTCGGGGGAGCGGGTGCGCGCCGACGCGGTGGTGGTGAACGCCGACGCGGCCGCGCTGTACGGCCGGCTGTCGCCGGACCGGCGCAGGCTGCGCCGGATCGGCCGGCTGGGCCCGTCCTCGTCGGCGTTCCTGCTGCTGGCCGGGGTGGAGGGACGCACCGCCGGGCTGCCGCACCATTCCGTCGTCTTCTCGGCCGACTACCGGCGGGAGTTCGGCGACATCTTCGAGCGCCGGGTGCCGCCGCGGGACCCGACCGTCTACATCGGCTGCTCGGCGGTGGACGACCCGTCCCAGGCCCCGCCCGGAGCGGAGAACTGGGTGCTGCTCGTCAACGTCCCCGCCGGTGATCCGGGCCGCTGGCCGATGTCCCCGGACGCCTACCGCGACCTGGTCCTGGAACGGCTGGCGAGCCGCGGGCACGACCTGTCGGGGCGGCTGCGGTTCGTGGAGCGGTTCACCCCGGCGGACCTGCGCGACCGGTACGGCGCGTGGGGCGGGGCGATCTACGGGACGGCGTACCGGGGCGCCTTCGCGCCGCTGCGCAGGCCGGGCAACCGGGGGCCGCGCCGCGGGCTCTACCTGGTGGGCGGGTCGGTGCATCCGGGCGGCGGGCTGCCGCTGGTCGCGATGGGCGGCCGGATCGTCGCCTCCCTCGTCGAGCGGGACTTCCCGGCCCGGACGGGGGTGCGGGCGCGATGAGGATGCTCACGCCGCCGCAGGCGCTGGCCGCGGGGGTGGCGGCCGCGCGGCTGGCGCGCGGCCGGGACCGTCCCCCGCCCCTGGTGCCCGGCCGCTCCGGCCCGCCGCCCGAGCCGGTCTCGGTGGTGGTACCGGCCCGCGACGAGGAGTCCCGGATCGAGGGCTGCGTGCGGCCCCTGCTCGCGGACCCCGGCGTGGCCGAGGTGATCGTCGTGGACGACGAGTCGCGCGACGGCACGGCCCGGATCGCGGCGCGGTCGGGCGCGAAGGTCGTCACCGGGGCACCGCTGCCGGACGGCTGGGTCGGCAAGCAGTGGGCGCTGCACCAGGGCGTGCACGCCGCCGCGGGGCCGATCGTGGTGCTGCTGGACGCCGACGCGCGCCCCAAGCCGGGGCTGTGCGCGGAGCTGGCCGCGCTGCTCGGCGGCTTCGACCTGGTGTCGGCCGGACCGCGGTTCGTCTGCGGCGGCGTGGCCGAGCAGGCGCTGCACGCCTCGTTCCTCGCCGGGCTCGTCTACCGCTTCGGGCCGATCGGCCCGGCCGCCACGTCGCCCGCCCGGCTCCTGGTCAACGGGCAGTGCATGGCCTTCCGCAAGGACGCGATGCTGCGGGCCGACGGGTTCGCGCGGGTCCGCGGCCACCTCACCGACGATGTCGCCCTCGGCCGGCTGCTCGCGGGAGACGGCTGGCGGATCGCCTTCCGGGACGCCGGAGCCCTGCTGGACGTCGACATGCACGACTCGGCCGCCGGCGTCTGGCGCGAGTGGGGCCGGTCGATCGCGCTGCGGGACGTGACCGGGACCGGCGGGCTGGCGGCCGATCTCGCGGTCGTCTGGCTGACCCTCGCGCTGCCGGCGGCGCGGCTGGCCGCGGGGCGTCCGACGCCGCTGGACCTCGGCCTGCTCGTCCAGCGGCTCCTGCTGGCGGCGGCCCTGCGCGGCAGCTACGCGGACCCGCGCACGGGCCTGGCGGTCTCGCCGCTCCTCGACCTGCTGACGGCGGCGCGGCTGACGTGGTCGGTGCTGCGGCCGGCGCGCACCTGGCGGGGACGGACCTACGGCCGCCCGGCGGTCAGGCGCGGCGCGCCGCCACGGCGGCCTGACCGAAGCGCAGCCCGATGAGGGACATCAGCGCTCCGGTGCCCGCGACGTGCCGGGCGGGCGCGAAGAGCAGCTGCAGCGCCGGCAGGGAGAACACCGCCGCGCGCGCGCCGAGGGCGAACGAGCGGGACGCGAGGCCCACCCCGGCCAGCACCACCGTGCCGAGCGCGAACGCCGGCGGGCAGATCACCGCGAAGCCGCCCGCGAAGGCGAGGATCGAGCGGCCGCCCCGCCGTCCGGCGAACGCGGGCCAGGCGTGCCCGGCCATCGCACCGCCGACCGCCGCGTACACGACCGGGACGGCGGCGCCGTCGACCGTCCCGAGCACGCCGGTCCGGCCGCCGCCCGCGGCCAGCCCGAGCAGGCCCGCCGCCGTGCCCTTGAGCAGGTCGCCGGCGAACACGGGGACGGCGGCCTTCCAGCCGAGCTGCTCCATCATGTTCCAGAAGCCGGGGTTGCGGTCCCCGACGTCGCGCGGGTCGAAGCCGTGGGCGCGCCCGACGAGCACCGCGACCGGCACCGAGCCGAGCAGGTAGCCGCCGATGGCCGCGCCGAGCACGGGAGCCGCCGATTCCAGGGACATCGGTTCCGGGGTCATCGCCTCGTTCCACCTCATCCGGTACGCGGGTGCGGACGCCATGCGGTACATGGCGTTCGACCGGCCGCTGCTGCGCCGCACCCGCGGCCTGCCGTTCTGGCGGCTGCTGGGCACGGGCCGGGGCCGGTCCATGAGCCTGGGCGCGGACCTGCGCCGCTGGGCGCTGTTCGCCGTGTGGGACGGGGAGTCCGCGCTGGAGGAGTTCCTCGCGGCCTCGCCGGTGGCCGCGCGGTGGCGGGAGGAGGCCGAGGAGTCGTGGCACGTCCGGCTCGCGCCGCTCGGTTCCCGCGGCCGCTGGGGCGGCCGCGACCCGTTCGCCGCCGCTCCGCCCGCCCGGCGGCCCCGCGCCGGGCCGGTGGCCGTGCTGACCAGGGCGTCGATCCGTCCCAGCCGGCTGGTGGCCTTCTACCGGTCGGTCTCGGGGGTGGACGCGGAACTGCGCCGCCGGGACGGCTGCCTGGCGTCGATCGGGGTGGGGGAGTGGCCGCTGGCCCGGCAGGCGACGTTCTCGCTGTGGCGTGACGAGGCCGCCATGACCCGGTTCGCCTACCGGACGGACGCGCACCGCAGCGTCATCGACCGGGTGCGCGGCGAAGGCTGGTACGCCGAGGAGCTGTTCGCCCGCTTCACCCCGTACGCGAGCGAAGGCACCTGGGACGGGCGCGACCCGCTCAGCCTTCACCGCCCCGGGTGAGCGCCTCACGCGACCGGCCCCACCGAGGCGCGGCCGTCCGCCGGCACGGGCCGCTCCGCCGCGCCCAGCTCGGACGCGACCACGCATGCGCGGGCGATGGCGGTGGCGCGTGAGGAGCCGTGCCCGACGACGACCGTGCCCGCCAGTCCCAGCAGGGCGGCGCCCCCGTGGGTGTCCGCCGTGTAGAGCCGTGCGACCTCCGCCAGCCGGCCGGGCGGGGCGATGCCCGCGGCGGCCACCATGTCCAGGGTCGTCCGGACGCAGCCCTCGATGTTCTTCAGCACGACATTGCCGGTGAAGCCGTCCGTCACGATCACGTCGACCCTTCCGGACAGCACATCGTGCCCCTCCACATTGCCGTGGAAGCGGACCGGCATGCCCGGCAGCAGCTCGGCGGCCTCGCGGGCGAGCCGGTTGCCCTTCCCCCGCTCGGTGCCGATGGACAGCAGGCCCACCGACGGGTCCGGTACGCCCAGGGCGTTCCGCGCATAGGAGGCGCCCAGCACGGCGAACTGCGCGAGCATCTCCGCGGTGGGGTCGGCGGTCCCGCCGGCGTCGACCAGCACGGTGAAACCCGCAGGCGTCGGCAGCGCCACGGCCAGCGCCGGGCGCAGCACGCCCGCCCGCCGCCCGAAGGCGCGGACCGCGCAGGTCACGACGGCGCCGGTGGACCCGGCCGAGACCAGCGCGGCGTTCCGCCGCCGGGCGAGGGCGCACCCGACCACCAGGCTCGAATCGCGCCGGGCGGCGGCCCCCGCGCCGCGCTCGGCCATCGGCACGACCTCTCCGGCGTGCAGCACCTCGACCTCGCCGGCGCCGCCGTGCCGCCGCAGCTCCCGGTGCACGTCACCGGTCCGCCCGACGAGCACGACCGGGACGCCGTGGTCGCGGTGCGCCGCGAGCGCCGCCGGCACCGTCTCCGCCGGGCCGTGGTCGCCGCCCATCGCGTCCAGGACCACCGGATGCGCCGTCCCGCCCGGCCGCGCGCACCCGCCCATCAGCGCACCCCGGCGGGCCGCCGCCGTTCGGCGCGGCCGGCGGCGGAGGCGGCCAGCAGGTGCCGCGCGAAGATCGCGGCCCGGCGGCGGCGCGGCACCCGCGCCCGCGCGCGCAGCACGTCGTGGCCGGCCGCGGCGATCTCGTCCAGGATGCCGCCGTACAGGTCGTACGCGGCCCGGATGCACGGGCGCGACGACGGGGTCAGCAGTTCCACGCCGTCGAGGGCGCGGCGGTAGTGGTCGCGGGCGCGTCCGGCCTCGAAGGCCACCAGTTCGCGCAGCGCCCGTTCCCGGCCGCCGCCGCGCAGGTCGTCCTCGGTGACCCCGAACTTGGCGAGGTCCTCCTGCGGCAGGTACACCCGGCCCCTCGCCAGGTCCTCGGCGACGTCCCGCAGGAAGTTCGTCAGCTGGAACGCCCGCCCCAGCTCGCGGGCGGGCTCGCGGGCCTGCCGCGCGGCGCCCGGCACCGTCTCCAGGACGGGGAGCATCATCAGCCCGATCGCGGCGGCCGAGCCCTCCATGTAGACCAGCAGGTCGTCGTAGGTGGCGTACCGGGTGACGGTGAGGTCGGTGCGCATGGACCGCAGGAACGCGTCGAGGTCGGTGCGTTCGATGCCGAAGGAGCGGACGGTGTGCACGAACGCGGGCAGGACCGGGTCATCGATCTCCTCGCCCGCCAGGCTCGCGCCCAGCCGCAGCGTCACCTCGTCGAGGGCGGCGGCCCGTCCGCCGGTCCCGGCGGCCGTCTCGCCGCTCGCGTCCACGATGTCGTCCACGTGGCGGGTGAACCCGTACAGCGCGTGCACATGCCTGCGCTTCCACGCCGGCAGCAGCAGCGTCGCCAGGTAGAACGAGCGTCCGTGGCGGGCGTTGAGGCGGCGGCAGTGCTCGTAGCTCGCGGTCAGCGTCATCGGCGGCCTTCCAGGATGCGGGCGGCGGCGAGCCGCCCGGAGATCAGAGCCGGTGGGACGCCCACGCCGGGCGCGGTGTACATCCCCGCGAAGTGCAGGCCGGGGACGCGGCGGCTGCGGCCCGAGGGCCGGAGCCAGGCCGTCTGGCCGAACCGGTGGTCCAGCGCGAACGGCGTCCCGGCGGAGTGGCCGAGCCGCTCCCACGCCGGCGGGTCGAAGAGCAGCCGCGGCCGGTCCGAGAGATCGCCGTAGCCGAGGCCGGCGAGACGCTCCAGCAGGCGCTGCTCCAGCCGGGGGGCGAGCCGGTCCCAGTCGGCGCCCGACGCCGTGTTCGGGGCGGGTTCGAGCACGCTCAGCGTGGCCCGGCCCGACGGTGCCGCGGTCGGGTCGTCCTCGGGGCAGGTGACCAGGAGGCTGGGATCGGGCTGCGGCCGCCCGGCGGCCAGCGCGGCGGAGGCCGCCTTCCACTCCCGCCCGAAGTGCAGGGTGTGGTGCGCCCGGCCGGACGGCCGCCGGTCCAGCCCGATGTGCGCCACCAGGCACGACGGCGAGAAGTGCGGGCGGCGCAACCGCCAGTCCGCCGCCTCCTCCGGCAGCAGCCCCCGATGCGCGTGCATCAGGTCGCAGGCGATGACGGCGTGGTCGGCGCGGAGACGTTCACCGGTGTCGAGCCGTACCGCGCTGACGCCGGAGGTGTCGGTCTCGACCCGTTCCGCTCGCACGCCGTACCTGATCGCCGCTCCGGCCTTCTCCGCCGTCGCGGCCAAGGCGTTCGGGATGGCGTTCATGCCGCCGCCGACCGGGACGTAGACGCCGCCGACGGTGTCCATGTGCGCGATGACCGCGTAGATGGCCAGCGCCTTGGCGGGCGGCAGCCCGACGTACAGCGCCTGGAACGTGTGCGCCATGACCAGCCGCTTGTCGGTCAGCCGGCCCGCCACGAACCGGTCCAGGCGCCGGAACCCGCCCGCCGCCGCCAGCCTGAGCAGCGCCATGGGACGGGCCATGCTCCGCAGCCGGGTCATGTCCGCGTCGATGAACGACGACCACTCGGCCTCGAACATCGCCCCGAGCCGCCGCCGGAACCGCAGGTACCGGGCCGCCTCGTCCGGCCCGCACAGGCCGCGGACGTTCTCGGCCATCCGCTCCGCGCCCGGCACGACGTCCAGGTGCGAACCGTCATGGAAGGACAGCCGGTAGAAGGGGTCCAGGCGCCGGAGGGGCAGCCGGCCGCCGATGTCCTGCCCGGCCGCGCCGAACGTGCCGGCCAGCACGTCCGGCATGGTCAGCACCGACGGGCCGGTGTCGAACCGGTAGGGCCCCAGGTTCGCCGACCCGCAGCAGCCGCCGGGCCCGTCGCGGGCCTCGACCACCACGACCTCCCGCCCCCCGGCCGCGAGATGGATCGCCGCCGACAGGCCGGACAGGCCCGCCCCCACCACGACGACCGGGCCGCGTGCCGCCATCAGCGTCGCCCGGGCGGGCCGCCGGCCCGCGGCGCACGATGCCGGGAGCGCCGCGGCGCACGATGTCGGAAGCGCACTGTCTCCTCCTGCGTCGTCGTCCGTACGGTTCTGTCCTTTTCTTCGGGACCCGCCGGTCGACCGGTTGCACCCCTGTCGCGGTAAGTCGTCCGGTTTCGTGCCGATCGGCGGCCGATCGGCGGCTTCAGCACCGGGCGGCCGCCACGGCGGGCCTCTCGCGCCGGGCCTGCTCGGCCGCGCGGGCGATGCCGCGGCACATCGTCCCGAAGATCCGGTCGTGGAACGGCCGGAACGCCCACCAGTACGCGTGGCCCGCCAGCCCGCGCGGGTGGAACAGCGCCCGCTGCCCCAGCACGGCGCGCCCGTCCTCCTCCGACACTCTCAGCTCCAGCCAGGCCAGGCCCGGCAGCCGCATCTCGGCGCGCAGCCGCAGCAGCCGGCCCGCCTCGATCTCCTCCACCCGCCAGAAGTCCACGGTCTCGCCGATGCGCAGCCGGCGCGGGTCCCGGCGCCCCCGCCGCAGCCCGACGCCGCCCACCAGCCGGTCGATGACGCCCCGGGCCCGCCACGCGAGCGGGAAGGAGTACCAGCCGCGATCCCCGCCGATGGCCTCGACGACCTCCCACAGCCGCTCCGGCGGAGCGTCCGCCCGGCACGACCGGTCGTCGGTGTAGAGGCTGCCGCCCGCCCAGTCCGGGTCCGTCGGCAGCGGATCGCTCGGCGCCCCCGGGACGCTCGCCGACGACCAGCGCGTGGCGACGTCGGCCTGCCGGACGCGGCGCAGCGCGAGCGCGACCGACCGGTCGAACCCGGTCGGCCCGTCCGGCGGGGGCGGGACGTACCGGGCGATGTCGTTCTCGCGGCACACGACCTCGTTGCGCAGCGACTCCACCAGCGGGCGCGCGAGGGCGCCCGGGACCGGGGTGATCGCCCCCACCCACAGGCTCGACAGCGCCGGGCTCAGCACCGGCACCGGGACGATCAGCCGCCGCCGCAGCCCGGCCACGGCGGCGTACCGGCGCATCATCTCGATGTAGGTGAGCACGTCCGGCCCGCCGATGTCGAACCCGCGGTCGACCTCGGCGGGCAGGCCCGCCGACGCCACCAGGTAGTGCAGGACGTCCCGGATCGCGATCGGCTGGATCCGGCTGTGCACCCACTTCGGCGTGACCATCACCGGCAGCCGCTCGGTGAGGTGGCGCAGCATCTCGAACGACGCCGACCCCGAGCCGATGATCACCGCGGCCCGCAGCCACACCGCCGGCACCCCGCTGCCGAGCAAGATCCGGCCCACCTCGGCGCGGGACCGCAGGTGCGGCGACAGCTCCTCCTCCGGCTCCATGCCGCCGAGGTAGACCAGCCGCCGCACGCCCGCGTCCCGCGCCGCGCGGGCGAAGACGCGGGCCGCCTCCCGGTCCTTGCCGGCGAAGCCGCCCGCGCCGCCGATGGCATGGATCAGGTAGTAGGCGACGTCGACGCCGTCCAGCGCGCGCCGGGTCGCCTCCGGGTCGGTGGCGTCGGCCTCCGCGATCTCCACCCGCCCGGCCCACGGGTGGTCGCGCAGGCGCCGCGCCGACCGCGCCATGCACCGCACGCGGTACCCGGCGTCCAGCAGCTCGGGGACCAGCCGCCCCCCGATGTAGCCGCTGGCTCCCGTCACCAGGCACAGCCCCCGGTCGTTCACGATCGCCCCGAAATGATCATTTGCCCCCCTTGGTCCGTTCGCTCTACCCCCTCCTGACCTGCACAAGCATGCTCAGCGGTTGCGGCGGGCGATGTCGGCGTTCAGCGCCGTCGCGAAGGCGCACCACGCCGCGTACGGGACGAGCGCACCCGCCGCCGCGGTGTCGACGGCGGCCGTGCGGCGGATCAGGTCGGCGTTGCTCAGGTCGAGCAGCACCGTCCCGACCAGCCCCGCCTTCGTGCTGCGCCTGCCGAAGAAGAGCTGGTTCCAAGCGGCGTTCAGCGCGAGGTTGACTCCCAGGCCGGCGGCCAGTTCCCGGTGCCGGCGTCCACCGGCCCGTAGCAGGGCATGTCCGCCCGCCCAGGCGATCGAGGCGTACAGGGGCGTCCACACCAGGCCGAACGCCCAGGACGGCGGCTGCCACGCCGGCTTGGACAGCGACCGGTACCAGACGGTGTTGGCGTTGACGGCCTTGGATCCGATGGCCGCGGCCGCCGCCGTGGCCGCCGCCGTGGCCGCGTAGGTCAGCCTTGCTTCGGCGGCGGACCTCCGCCGCGGTCTCTTCGTCGGTTTCATGGCGTGCCCCTTCCCGCGGCGGGGGCGCCTGCACGCCTCCGGGGCGGCCGGGTGCAACCGGCGCCGCGACTTCCGGCGAAGACCTGGCAGATCGTACGCTCGGGCGGGATGAAGGGGAGCGGACGCATGAGCGGGCCGGCGGAGCGGGAGGCGGGCCTCGGCGTGGGCGCGGTCGCCCAGCGCCTCGGCGTCGCACCGGCCACCCTGCGCACCTGGGACCGCCGCTACGGCATCGGCCCGAGCGGGCGCAGCCCCGGCGGCCACCGCCGCTACACCTCCGCCGACCTGGCGCGGCTGGAGATCATGCAGCGCCGGATCCTCGCCGGCGCGCCGCCGGGGGAGGCCGCCCGGGTCGCGCTGGGCACGCCTGAGGGCGCGCCTCCGCCGCCGCGCGCGCACGGCGCCGGCGGCAACCGCGTCCCCGTGACCGCCCCCGGGCGGGACGAGCGGCAGGCGGCGGCGGTACGGGGCCTGGCCCGCGCGGCGATGGCCCTGGACCGGCCCGCGATGACCGACACCGTGCGGACCGCGCTGCGCCGCGACGGGGTCGTCCCGGCGTGGGACGGCCTCATCGTGCCCGTACTGGACGGCATCGGACGCAAGCACGAGGCGTCCGGCGACTGCGTGGAGGTCGAGCACCTGCTGTCCACGGTGCTGCTCGGATGCCTGGCGGAGACGGCGCCGCCCGAGCGGCCGCTCAACGTCCGCCCGGTACTGCTCGCGTGCGCGCCGGAGGAGCAGCACAGCCTGCCGGTGCACGCGCTGGGCGCCGCCCTGGCCGAGGCGGGTGTGGACGCGCTGGTCCTGGGAGCGCGCGTGCCGCCGGCGGCCCTCGCCGCCGCGATCCGCCGGACCGGGCCGAACGCCGTCTTCGTCTGGTCGCGGATCGCCGAGACCGGCGACCCCGCATGGCTCGCGGCGCTGCCCGCCTCCCGCCCGCCCTACCGGCTGATGACGGGTGGACCCGGCTGGTCGCGCGACCGGCTGCCCCCGCACGCCGCACCGGTGGCGACCCTCTCCGAAGCCGTCACGGAGCTGACGTCCCTGCTCGGGACGCGCTGAGCCGCCACCCGGCGCGAGGCCCGTTCGTTTTGCGCTGCCTTGTCACCGCTTCACCCAGCCTTAACTATGAACAAGTTTTGAAGCGATTTTCCCGGGCATCGGGGCGGCATGACCCTGGAACAGCGGCTCGCCCAAGGCGACGAGGCGGCGCTGAACGAGTGCTACACCGCGCTCGGCCCGCTCGTCCGCCGCCACGCCGGGAGGCTGGTGCCCGACCACGCCGTGGACGACGTCGTCCAGCTGGTCTTCCTGGAGGTCTGGCGGTCGCGCGCCCGCTTCGACCCGGCGCGCGGGCTGGAACCGTGGGTGCTGGCCATCGCCCGGAAGCGGGCCATCGACCAGCTCCGGGCCGAGGCGCGGCACTCCCGGCGGTCCGTGCCGCTGGAGGACACCGTCGGCGTGCCCGACGCGACCTCCGCCGTGGACGCCGCGTGCGACGTCCGCAAGGCCCTCGCCGGGCTGCCGGCCCCGCAGCGGCAGGCGATCGTGCTCGCCCACTTCGGGCAGCTGACCCAGCGCGAGATCGCCGACCGGCTGACCGTCCCGCTCGGCACCGTCAAGGCGCGCACCACCCGCGGGCTGCGGCGGCTGAGGGACCTGCTGTGACCCCTCCCGGACCGCCGCCCGCCCCGGTGCCGGACGCCCCGCGCCCCCGGCTGGCGGTGTCGAGCTGCCTGCTGGGCGAGCCCGTCCGCTACAACGGCGGCCACAGCCGCGACCGGTTCCTCACCGGGTCCCTCGCCGCCCACGTCGACTGGGTGCCCGTCTGCCCGGAGATCGAGATCGGCCTCGGCGCCCCGCGCGACAGCCTGCACCTGCTCAGCGACGGCCGGATCGTCGGCAAGGACCCGGGCCGCGACCACACCGGCGCGATGGCCGCGCTCGCCGGCGACCGGATCCCCGGCCTCGCGGACATCGACGGGTACGTGTTCAAGTCGCGCTCGCCGAGCTGCGGGCTCCTCGGCCTGCCGCGCTACGCGTCCGGGCGGCCGGGGGAGCGCACCGACGGGCAGCCGGTCGACCGCCGGGGCCGCGGCGTGTTCGCCGCCCTCGTCACCGAGGCGCTCCCGTACCTTCCCGTCGAAGAGGACGGCCGGCTCCACGACCCCGTCCTCCGCGAGCACTTCGTCGAGCGCGTCTTCGCCCAGGCACGGCTCCGCGGACTCTTCGGCGGCGGCTGGCGGCCCCGCGACCTGGTCGCCTTCCACAGCCGCCACAAGCTGCAGGTCCTCTCCCACGACCCCGCCGCCTACCGGCACATGGGCCGCATCGTCGCGCAGGCGGGCGCCCGGCCGCGCGCCGAACTGGAGGACGACTACCGCCGCGCGTTCGGCGAGGCGTTCGCCGTCCGTCCCGGACGCGGCCGGCACGCCAACGCGCTCCTCCACGTCTTCAGCCCGCTGAGCGCGCACCTGGACCCGACCCGGCGCGCCGACATCCTGGCCGCGATCGACTCCTACCAGCGCGGCGAGGCGCCGCTCAGCGTCCCGATCGCCCTGCTGCGCCACCACGCCGAAGGCGAGCACCTCGCCTACCTGGCGGAGCAGACCTACCTCGACCCGTATCCCGCCGATCTGCGCCTCCGGCACCACATCTGACCGGCGAGCGGCCCCGCTACGCCGTGTCCGGAGGCGGCTGCCGTTCGGCCCGGTCCCGCTGGAGCTGGGCGTTGATGCGCTGGGCCTCGGCGAGCTGGTCTTCGAGGATGATGATGCGGCAGGCGGCCTCCAGGGGAGTGCCCTGGTCGACCAGGTCGCGGGCGCGCTGGGCCAGGCGCAGCTGGTAGCGCGAGTAGCGCCGGTGCCCGCCGGGCGAGCGCTGCGGGACGATCAGGCGGGCGGTGTCGAGACTGCGCAGGAACGCCGGAGTGACGTCCAGCATCTCGGCGGCGCGGCCCATGCTGTAGGCCGGGTAGTCCTCATCGTCGAGCTTGCCTTCGAGCCCGCCTGCGTCCTCCGGGGCCTGCGCGTGCTGCCGGTCACCGGTCTGAGGCGGTTGGGTTGCTTTCACTAAACCTTCCGTACTGCCTTGGGTGGGCAGTGACGACGACAGGGGCCCCGGCGCCTTACCGCGGCGCCGGGGCCCAGAGGTACAACACCATCTACCGGCTCTGGCGAACCGGTCTTCCGCGTCGGCCGCCCAGACGAGGGCGGGGAAGCGGGGATCGCGTAAGCGTGACCGTAGACCACCGTCCAATCCGTGGAACTCCGGTACCCGCGCGGCGTGACTGGAGCCTGCAACGGGCGATCCCGATGGCGTCGGACCCTCCTTTCTTTGACATCACTACCGGTACTACGTGTTCTCGTGCGTACTTCTTCGTGCTGTGTACCGCTCCCGGCGACCCTGGGGTCACCGGGCCGACCGGCTGCCGGGGCCCCTTTCACTGCGCTGGCCCCGGCACGCCGGGTCGGTGTCTTCCGTACCTTCCGGCAGTTCGTCCTCTGCCGGACCTTCTGGACTCTTCTCTCTTCGATGACACCTAAGCTACCCGCTCCTCCTTCGAAAATCTACCTCGGCCACTACAGAGTTTCGTAGATCACACCCCCAGCTTCACGGGACACCGCGAAGGCGGCAGTGTTCGAGTGACCTCGGTCGTGGGAAGGTCAGCCGACCTCGGAGGGTGGCGCGTCAGATGGACGCGGCCGCCCCCTGCCTCTTGCAGTGGTCGACGATCCCGTGGATCTCCTTCTCGGAGACGTAGGCGTTCTGGATGCGCATGGGCTTGCTGGCGCCCATCGGCAGGAACAGCG
>NZ_FZOR01000109.1 GCF_900188445.1 Actinomadura meyerae | reverse complement strand
GGCTTCAATCGCTTTCACGAACTCCACATGGACCTGCGACGCCTGTGGATATGTGGATAACACCCTGACGGTCAGGCTAATTTAACGGCATTGCACCATGGAATTGGTGCACGCGGTATCGGCGATCGCCGCAGCACTCGCCTCCCGCACCGCCCCCGACTCCCCAGCCACCTGCCTGGAACTCGCCGAAGAACTCGCCTCCGCCAACGATCTGCAGGAGGCTGCGCTGGCGGGTTTCGTCGGTGTGGTGGATAGTGCGCGGGAGGTGCAGCGGTGGGGTTTCCCCTCCACCCGTTCATGGCTGCGGTCGCGCATGGGCATGCGCGAATCCCGCGCCAAAGAGCGGCTGACGCTGGCGCGGCAGCGGCACCGTCTGACGGAGGTCACCGAGCGGTGGACCGCCGGTGAGTTGTCGACCGGATACGCCGCGACGATCGCCGAGGCCACCGCCCGCCTGGACGATGACGACTGCCCGGCCGCTGAGGACATCCTGCTGGACATGGTCGACAAGGGCTTCTCCGCGGGGAAGGTCGCCAGCTTCGGTAAGCGGATCCGCGACGTCATCGCCGAACGCGACGGACGCGAGCAAGCCCCGCAGGACGTGAAGCGGGGGTATGAGCGGTCGTGGATCGACTCGACCCGCTCCCTGGACGGTGGCCGCTACATCAAGGGCTGGCTCAACGCCGAAGACGCCGCGATCTGGGACGGCACCCTCGCACCGCTGGCCAAGCCCGCCGGAACCGACGACCACCGCGACCTGTCCGAACGCACCGCGGCCGCGCTCACCGGCGTGCTGGCGGGTGGGCACACGGCCACCAAGGTCACCGTCATCTGCGACCTGGACACCCTCACCGGCGGCACCGCCCCAGCCAGACTGACCGACGGCACCCCGATCCCGGCAGCCCAGGCCCGCCGCATCGCGCTGAGCGCTGGGGTGTCGCCGCTGCTGCTCGGTGCCGGGAACACGCCGCTTTACCTCGGGCACCGGGTGCGATTCGCCACCGTCCCGCAGCGCCAAGTCCTGGAAACGCTGTACGACACCTGCGCGGTGCAGGGGTGCGAAGTACCGGGCACGTTGTGCGAGGTCGACCACGTCCACGGCTGGGCCCTCGGCAACAGCCCCACCGACATCGACAAACTCACCCTCACCTGCGGCTGGCACAACCGCTACAAACACACCCACCCCGACCGACTCCACATCATCAAAACACCCGACGGCCGCTACACCTACCGCCTCCACCCACCCGGCACCGACGCCCTGCACCAGCGAAGACGCCCACCACCCATATGGGCCGAAGCCGCATGAACAACAGACCAACGCCCGAGCCCGCCCGCCCCCAGCGGCGCGGGCCGGGCCCGCCCGCCCACACCCGGTGACCTGCCTTGCTGGCCTTGATCTATGGCTGTGTGCTCGGCTAAGGCCTGTTCGAAGTGAGACGAGCGGCGGCAACTCACACGCCGGACGCAGTGAAGAACGACACCGGAGACCTCGTGGCCACCCCTAACGGTGACGAGGCGGTTCGACCTGACCGATGAACAATGCACGCGGCGGGAACCCTGCTGCCGCCCCCCGAATGGGGGGTATTCCCTCAGGTGTGGAAAGTGATCTTGCTGGGGAGCAAGTGATCAGTGGGTGAAGCGCCCACGTTCTTCGGGGGGAGAACCACACGTC
>NZ_FZOR01000031.1 GCF_900188445.1 Actinomadura meyerae | reverse complement strand
GCACTGGCTTTTAACACGCTGTTGAGTTCTCAAGAAACGGACACCCACCGCGCCGAACCCCGCTCTCGCGGACCCCGGCTCCGGGGCAACCCTTCTAACTTACCTGGTCCGCTCCCGTTGTCAAGCCGATCGGTGAAGATCTTTTTGACGGTCGGAGGCTTCCCAGTCCCCTGCGGCGACGACACACCCCCAGGCAGTGAACCTGGCGACGATCGTTCCGTAGGAGATGCCCTGCGGGCCGGCCACCTCGCGGCGTCCTGCATCCCTCTTGGGCTTTTCACCATCCTACATCAGCCCGAGCGCCGCTCGATCCGATTTTTGGAGGTCCCGTCCCCCTGGGCCGGCCGCCTTCCGGCGTCCCGCATCCCAACCGGGCTCCCACCCCGGGACAACCCGGCCTGCGGCCGGAGATATTCCCTGGTGGTCACCCGAGACCGGCCGCCTTCCGGCGTCCCGCGTCTCTCGGGGCACGGGGAACATTATGGGTACCCGCGAGCACCGTCAAACCGGGGAGCGGGCGCTTCTCCTCCCCCTTGTCACCCGCGCACACCTTCGCCCTCCGTGACCTCGTATTTCACGCACTACGTGCGCCGGGTCACAGTGGGGTAGCGTGCGCGGACGGCCCGTCCCGCCGCGCAACGCGGCCGGAGGCGGGCAGCGGCTCCCGGCACGTCCAGTCCGCCGAGGTCAGGAGGATCACCTCGTGAATGTGCCCGTCGCCATCCGCTCTTCCGCGGAACGCCTCGTGGTCGCCGCGACGATGGGGCCGACCGTCCATGACGTGCACGCCTGGCGGTTCAGGGTCGTCCCGGGATCGATCGAGCTGCACGCCGACCCGGAGCGGTTCAGGTCGACGCACGACCCCGCGGGACGCGGCCTCCATCTCAGCAGCGGCGCCGCGCTCGTCAACCTGCGCCTCGCCGCGGCCCAGCTCGGGCACGCGGCCGTGGTGCGGCTCCTGCCCGACCCGGAGCGGCCCTACGTCCTCGCGACGGTGCGCTTGGCCGGACGGCACCGGGTGACCCGCGCAGAACGTCTCCTGTACGCGGCGACGTTGAAGTCTCTCCCGGGGCACCGTCCCGCATCGGGGTTCCGGCCGCCGGTCCCCCTCGTCAACGAGTTGGGCGAGGCGGCGCGGCTGGAGGGAGCGGGGCTCCGTCCGCTCCCCGATGTTCCGGAGGCGCGAAGCCGGCGCGCCGTCCTCACCACCCGCGGCGACTCGCCGCCCGCGTGGCTCCGCGCCGGCCAGGCGCTCCAGCGGCTGCTGCTGAGCGGCGCGGTCCGGTCCGTCTCCGTCTCGTTCGTGTACGCGGCCGTCGACACGGCCGGTGCCGAGGCCCAGGACGTGACGGAGCCCGGCGAGGTGCCCCAGGTACTGCTCGAACTCACGCAGAGCCCGGACGCCCGTCTAAACGAGCCGCCTGTACGTCGACAGGACGAAGGACAGCGAAGCGGTCAGCGGGTCCGGTAGCGGACGCAGCCGCTCGCGGAGCAGGTCCGCCGGGACGTGGTGCGCACTCGGCCCCATCCCTACCAGCGTGGTGACCTCGTCGTGCGTCAGCACGGCCTCGGTCTCGATCTCCCGGCGCGAGTCGAACTTGAAGTAGCCCGCGAGGGCCGCGTCCATCCGCTCGGTCTTGCGCTTGTCGATCGTGAGGAGCCCCAGCGGCTCCACCAGGGTGGCGAGGTGCCGCGGTGACGGGGTCACGGTGAACAGCAGCCCGTCGTCGCGCAGCACCCGGTGGAACTCGGCCGCGTTGCGCGGTGCGAAGACGTTGACCACGACGTCGGCCGCGCCGTCGCGTACCGGGAGGGGGCGCCACAGGTCGGCGACGACGGCGCCCGCGCGGGGGTGGGCTTTGGCGGCGCGCCTGGCCGCGTGCTTGGAGATGTCCAGTGCGAGCCCGACCGCGCCGGGCGCCCGGTCGAGGATGCGGCCCAGGTAGTACCCGGTGCCGGCGCCCGCGTCCAGGACGAGGGACGGAGCGGCGCGGGACACCGCCAGCGCCAGGCGGTCGGCGGGTTCGGCGAAATGACCCGCCTTCAGGAACCCGTCGCGCGCGCGGACCATCTCCGGGGTGTCGGCCGTGCCCGGACGGGCGTTCCCTGGAAGCAGGTTCGCGTACCCCTGGCGCGCGATGTCGAAGGCATGCCCGCCGGGGCACCCGAGTCCGCGGTCGGCCAGTTCGAGGCCGGCTCCGCACACGGGGCACACCAGGCAAGCGACGACATCGGCGAGCATCCGTCCATCATCGTCCATGCCGGCCCGGTACCGGGCCGCGCCGCCCCGTTCTTTGCCCGGTGCCGCGCTCAGGAGTCGGCGCGCCGCCGGACGTCCTCCATGTCGAGGCCGCGGACCTGCTCGATCACGTTCTCCAGCACCGGCTCGGGCACCGCGCCCGGCTCGGCGAACACGATGAGCCCGTCCCGGATCGCCATCAGCGTGGGAATGGACCGGATGCCGAACCGCTGCGAGAGCTCCACCTCGGCATCGGTGTCGACCTTCCCGAAGACGATGTCCTCGTGCTTGGCCGCCGACTTTTCGAACACCGGCGCGAAGCGCTTGCACGGACCGCACCACTCGGCCCAGAAGTCGACGAGCACGATGCCCTCGGCCTGGGCCACCTCGTCGAAGTTGTCAGCGGTGAGTGTGACGGTCGCCATGTCGGTTTCTCCTCAGTCGGGGTATCAGGTCGTAGAGCGGCACACAGCCTCGCAGTATTCCCCGCCCGGGAATCACAGAGCGGTAATTAGCGTTCTCCACTTAGGGAGATCGCACCGGAGAAGGGTCAGGATGGCTGCAACCCGTACCAAGGGCGACAGGGTCGACGTCCCCGACAAGGATCTCGTCGGGGCATACCTCGACCGGATCGGCCGTACCCCCCTGCTCGACGCGCAGGAGGAGGTCGATCTGGCCAAGGCGATCGAAGGGGGCCTGTACGCCGAGCAGCTCCTCGCGGAGGGAAGGACGCCCGCGGGCGCCACCGCCGAGGAGCTGGAGGAGCTGGCCGCGGCGGGGCTGCGCGCGAAGCAGCGCTTCGTCGAGGCCAACTTGCGGCTCGTGGTCTCGATCGCCCGGAAATACCCGACCGACTCGTTGCCCCTCATCGACCTCATTCAGGAGGGGAACCTGGGGCTGATGCGCGCGGTGGAGAAGTTCGACTACCGCCGGGGCTTCAAGTTCTCTACATATGCGACATGGTGGATCAGGCAGGCCATCGGCCGCGGGCTCAGCCACACCGCCCGCACCATCCGGCTGCCGGTCCACGTGGAGGAGGAACTCTCCCGGCTGCGGCGCGCGGAGCGCCAGCTGGGCCGTGAACTCGGCAGGGAGCCGACCCGCGAGGAGCTCGCCGGGACCATCGGCGCCGACGCCGACCATGTGGACGAGCTGCTGCGCTGGCGGCGCGACCCGGCGAGCCTGGACGCGACCGTCGACGACGCGGGCGAGACGCCGATGGGCGACCTCCTGGAGGACCCGGAGGCCGTCACGCCGGAGGCGGAGATCCTGGCGCTGGACGACATCGAGGGCCTCGCCCGGCTGCTCGACCGGCTGCCGGAGCGCGAGTCCGCGATCCTGCGCGCCCGGTTCGGGATGGACAGCGGCCAGCCGCTGTCCTACGCCCAGATCGGCGCCCGGTACGGCCTGAGCCACAACCGGGTGCGGCAGATCACCGACCGTTCGCTGCGGCGGCTGCGGCAGCTGGCGAACGAGACGGATCTGAGCGGCCGCATGACGCTGACCGGCCCGCCGGCGGGCCCCGGCGCCCCCGACGCCCGGCGCGAGCACGCGGCGGCCGGGAACCGGGCCGCCTGACGGCGCCCGGTGCCCCCGCCCCCGCGAACCGGGCGGCCCCGCGGAGGGGTCCGCCCGGTTCGCCGTTCCGGGCCGGGCGGGCGGTGCCATAGCCTTTCAGGGTGAGTACCTCCGCCGTCACCGGGGACCTCGACGCCTGGCGCGCGCTCCCCGCCCTCCAGCAGCCCGAATGGGACGATCCCGACGAGGTCCGCGCGGTCGCCGCCGAGCTCGCGGCGCAGCCGCCGCTCGTCTTCGCCGGCGAGTGCGACCAGCTGAAGGCGCAGCTCGCGGACGTCGCGCGCGGTGAGGCGTTCGTCCTGCAGGGCGGCGACTGCGCCGAGACGTTCGAGGGGTCGAACGCCGACGCGGTCAAGAACAAGCTGAAGACGCTGCTGCAGATGGCGGTCGTGCTCACCTACGCGGCCAGCGTGCCGGTGGTGAAGGTCGGCAGGATGGCGGGCCAGTTCGCCAAGCCCCGCTCCAAGCCCGTGGAGGTGCGCGGCGGCGTGGAGCTGCCCGCCTACCGGGGCGACGCCGTCAACGGGTTCGCGTTCGACGCCGCGTCCCGCCGCAACGACCCGCGGCGGCTGCTGAAGGCCTACCACTGCTCGGCGGTGACGCTGAACCTGTGCCGGGCGTTCACCAAGGGCGGCTACGCCGACCTGCGCCAGGTGCACGCCTGGAACCGCGACTTCGTCCAGCAGAGCCCGGCGGGCCGCCGCTACGAGCAGCTCGCGGGCGAGATCGACCGAGCGCTGACCTTCATGAACGCGTGCGGGGCGAATCCGACCGAGTTCCACGAGGTCGAGCTCTACTCGAGCCACGAGGCGCTGCTGCTGGAGTACGAGCGGGCGCTGACCCGCATCGACCACCTCAGCGGGCTGCCCTACGACGTCTCCGCGCACTTCCTGTGGATCGGGGAGCGCACCCGGCAGCTGGACGGCGCCCACGTCGAGTTCCTGCGGCACATCCGCAACCCGATCGGGGTGAAGCTCGGCCCGACGACGTCCGCGGACGACGCGCTGGCGCTGATCGACCGGCTGAACCCCGACGCGGAGCCCGGCCGGCTCACCTTCATCACCCGGATGGGCGCCGGCCGGATCCGCGACGTGCTGCCGCCGCTGATCGAGAAGGTGCGGCAGAGCGGCGCGCCGGTCGCGTGGATCTGCGACCCGATGCACGGCAACACCTTCGAGGCGCCCAGCGGGCACAAGACCCGGCGGCTGGACGACGTGCTGGACGAGGTCGCGGGCTTCTTCGAGGTGCACCGGGCGCTCGGCACCCACCCGGGCGGCATCCACATCGAGTTCACCGGCGACGACGTCACCGAATGCGTCGGGGGCGGCCACGGTCTCGCCGAGGCCGACCTGCACCAGCGGTACGAGACGGCGTGCGACCCGCGGCTCAACCGGGGCCAGTCGCTCGACCTGGCGTTCATGGTGGCCGAGCTGTACCGCAAGTCGGTCTAGCGGCCCCCGGGCCCGTCCGTCCGGGCGGGCCCTTCCGGGGCGAGCCGGTGCGCGCGCTCCCACGACAGGGCGCCCGCCGCGGCACGTTCCAGGGCGGAGATCCGGCTCAGATGTCGACCTCGGCCCACACGACCTTGCCGCCGGTCACCGGGTCGGCGCCCCAGGAGTTCGCGAAGCGGTCGACGATGAACAGGCCGCGGTGCGACTCGTCCAGCGGGCCGGGGACGGTCAGCCGGGGCAGCTGGGCGGCGCGGTCGCGGACCTCGACGCGGACGCGGCCGCTGCCGCGCAGCAGCCGCAGCTCCAGGGCCGTCCCCGCGTGCCGGACGGCGTTGGCGACGAGTTCGGCCACGATCGCGGTGACGAGCTCCTCGCGGTCCATCAGCGCCCAGGTGCGCATGGTGCGGGCCGCGAGGCGCCGCGCGTACTCCACCGCCTCGGTCTGCGGCGCCGCGCGCAGTGTGGTCTCGGTCATCGGGTCGGTCACTCCGCCCGCTCGCCGTTCTTCATCGCGCTCACTCACCGCTCATCGGCCGCCGCCTCCTCCGCCGCGTCCTCGATGAGGAACCGGTCGAGCCCCGTGGTGCGCAGGACGTTCTCGACGCGGCCGTAGGCGCCCGTGACGGTCAGCTTCGCGTTCTGGGCGCGCGCGTGCTTGTACGCCCGGACGAGGACGTTCAGCCCGGAGGAGTCGCAGAAGTCCACCGCCGCGAGGTCGACGACCACCGCCCGCTCGCCCGCGTCCACGAGCTCGGTCAGCCGAGTGCGCAGCTCTTCGGAGGAGTGCAGGTCGATGGAGCCGCGCGCGGCGATCGTCGCGCGGCCGTCCTGTCGTGTCGTGTGCAAGGCAAGCCCCACGCCACCCCACCTTACCGATTGTTGGTCTCCATCATGACGCCCGTAGAACGATGAGGGCAATGTCGTCATTCGACGGCTCCGGGCCGAAATCGCGCACCGCGCGCTGGATGCGGGCGGCGACGGCGCCCGCGCTGAGCCCGGTGCAGTCGGCCAGCAGCCGTTCGAGGCCGTCGCCGTCGCCGAGCAGCCGGTTGCCGGAACGGCGTTCGGTGACGCCGTCGGTCACGCAGAGCAGGACCTCGCCCCGGCGCAGGTCGACGGTGTCGGTGTGGAAGTCGACACCGTCGAAGACGCCGAGCAGCGCCTGCGCCGTGGCCGCCTCGCGCACCTCGCCGTCCGTGCCGAGGACGAGCGGGAGCGGGTGGCCCGCGCTCGTCAGCCGGATCCGCACGCCGTCGGGGCGGCGGGTCGCGATCTCGCCGTGCAGCAGGGTGAGCAGCCGGCCCCGCTCGCCCTCGCCGAGGATGAGCCGGTTGAGCCGGGACAGCACGGCGGGGACGGACATGTTCTCGGCGGCGAGGATGCGCAGCGCGTGCCGGGCGAGGCCGGTGACGGCGGCCGCCTCGGGGCCGGTGCCGCACACGTCGCCGATCGCGAACCGCCAGCGGGACGCCGACGCGGGCCCGCCGGGCCCGGGACCGCTCTCGAACACGTCGTAGAAGTCGCCGCCGACCTCGCTGCCCTCCCCCGCCGGCTCGTACACGACGGCGACCTCCAGGCCCGGGATCTCGGGGATGCCGGGCGGCAGCAGGCTGCGCTGCAGCGCGCTGCTCATGGCGGTCTGCGCGGAGAACAGCCGCGCGTTGTCGACCGCGAGGGCGGCGCGGCGGCTGAGCTCCTCGGCCAGCTCGATCGCGCTGCGCGGGAACCGGTCGCCGGACGGGCGGCCGATGACGATGGTGCCGATGCGCCGCCCCCGGGCGATCAGCGGGAACGCGTAGACCTGGTCGGCGGCGGTGTCGCCGACGGCCGCCCGGACCTCCTCCGGGGCCGTGGCGAGGCCGTTCCAGGGGCCGGGGCCGTCCATCGGCGGTGCGGCGCCCGCGTGCTCCAGCAGCTCGCGGAGCCCGTCGGCGCGGTCCTCGTCGGCGTGCCACACGTAGGCGAGCCGGTCGGGCTCGCCCTCGGCGACGGTGTAGACGGCGCACCAGGTCGCCAGGCGGGGGACGACGAGCTGGGCGACCAGGGCCATCGTGCGCTCCTGGTCGAGGGTGCCCGCCAGCAGGTCGCTGGCCTCGGCGACGAAGCTGAGCCAGCCCCGCCAGGACCGTTCCAACTCCCCCACCCTGGCCTTCTCCAGGGAGAGCGACATCTCGTCCGCGAGCCGGCCGAGGCGGACGCCGTCCGCCTCGTCGAAGCGGCCCGGGGCGGACGAGACGGCCACCACGACGCCCGTGAGGCGCCCCTGGGACTCCAGCGGCGCGGCGGCCACGGAGCGGGCCCGCAGGGCCATGGCGGTCGGGTCGGTCTCGGCCGCGACCCACGGGGAGCCGGCGCGGGCGGCGGGGCCGAGCCCGGCCACCGACAGCTCGCCGAGCGGCAGCTCCGCGGCGGTGCCGGCGGACGAGCCCATGATCATGCGGCCGTCGCGCTCGGTGAGCAGGACGGCGGCGCCCTCGGCGCCGAGGATCTCTCGGGCGGTGGCGACGCCGTCCTCCATGGCCTCCACGGCGGCCGGGGAGCGCAGGAGGCGGTCGCCGGCCACGGGCATGTCGGCGGCGGCGTCGCCGAGGCCGGTCTCGCGGCCCTGCGCGCCCGGGGTCTCGCGGGCGGGCTCGCGGTCGCGCCGGCCGCGCTCGCGGTGCTTCGGGCCCCGGGCGGCCGGGCCGGCGGGGGTCTCGGCGGGGGCGGCGCCGGCGTCCTCGGCCCCGGCCGGGGCGGACGCCGCGCCGGGCCGGGCCAGCCGGAACCAGACGCCCTTGGTGCGGTGGTCGTAGGAGACGCCCCAGGAGGCGGCGAGCCGGGCGATCGACGGCAGCCCGCGGCCGCTGGAGGCGGTCACGCCGGGCATCTCGATACCGCGGGTGGGGTGCCGGTCGCGGACCTCGATCTTGATGTCGCCGTCCTCCAGCCGGCAGGTGACCTCGAAGGACGTCCCGGCATAGGCGACCGCGTTGGTGGCGAGCTCGCTGGTCGCCAGCACCGCGTCGTCGGCGGCCTCGTCCATGCCCCAGTCGGCCAGCACCTTCCGGACGAAGCGGCGCGCGTCCGCCACCGCCGCCGCGGCGGACGGGAAGATGGCCGACGCCGTCTGCCGATCCAAACGTCATCCCTTGCTCGAAGCGTCTCTGCCCCCGTCCGACCATCGTGGCAGACGGGTCGGCCGCGCGGCCACGAGAGCCGGGGGTGGGGGCTTCCGTGACGCGTCCGGCCTCGACGAACGCTACCTCCCGGCCACGACACGACAGACCGTAACACGAAGACTACGAGCGCGGACGCACGGCCATCGGCGTCCGATCACGGCTGGCCCGCGAACGGGTCCGGGCGCCGCGCGGGGACGTAGAGTACAGATGCGGCCGGAAGAGTGGGCCTGGGAGGCCGGCCGGGGGCCCGGTGGATGGGGGCCTTCGTCCGGGATTTCACTGACGTGTCCGGATTTTCGACGATCGCGGGCCAGGAGGATGAAGACAATGCCGCGTACCGCGTCACGTGCCCGCCCCGGCGGGTACCGCGACACGACCCCGCGCTACAGCGACGCCGACCTCGAGCCGCTGCTGAAGGCGCTGGTCGCCGTGCGGGACGGCAGGGCGAGGTCCGAGCTCGACGTGCCGGGCGAGGGCGCCGTGGCCGAGGCCGCGGCGATCCTGGAGGAGATCCGGCAGAACGAGCAGGAGCTGGCGTCGGGGCTGAGCCGCGTCCGCCGGGAGATCGGCCGGGAGGGCAAGCTGAGCGGGCGGCTGGCCGCGGGCGGCCTGCGCGGCTCGTGGGCGGCCTCGGTGGAGGACGCCAACGCGATCATCGACAAGCTCACCGACCTCGCGACCGGGATGAGCCGGGTGGTGGAGGCGGTCGCGGCCGGTGACCTGAGCCAGCGGGTCGAGCTGCGGGTGCGCGGCCGGCCCATGCGCGGCGAGCTGCTGCGCATGGCCAAGTCGGCCAACGGCATGGTGGAGCTGCTCGACCAGTTCACCTGGGAGGTCACCCAGTTCGCCCGCGAGGTCGGCACCGAGGGCCGCCTCGGCGGGCAGGCCCCGGCGCGCGGCATGACGGGCCGCTGGCGGGACGTGACGGCGTCGGTGAACGTGATGGCGGCGCGGCTCACCTCGCAGGTCCGCGACATCGCGGAGGTCACCACGGCGGTGGTGAAGGGCGACCTGACCCGCAAGGTCACGGTGGAGGCCAGCGGTGAGCTGCAGGAGCTGAAGCTCACCGTGAACACGATGGTCGACCAGCTGTCGGCGTTCGCCGACGAGGTGACGCGCGTCGCCCGCGAGGTCGGCACCGAGGGCCAGCTCGGCGGGCAGGCGAACGTGCGCGGCGTGAGCGGCGTCTGGAAGGACCTGACCGACAACGTCAACGCGATGGCGAACAACCTGACCAACCAGGTCCGCAACATCGCGCAGGTCACCACCGCCGTCGCGGACGGCGACCTCGGCAAGAAGATCACGGTCGACGCGCAGGGCGAGATCCTGCAGCTCAAGAACACGCTGAACACGATGGTCGACACGCTGTCGGCGTTCGCGGACGAGGTCACCCGCGTCGCCCGCGAGGTCGGCACCGAGGGCCGCCTCGGCGGCCAGGCGCGGGTCCCGGGCGTGAGCGGCGTCTGGAAGGACCTGACCAACAACGTCAACGGCATGGCGTCCAACCTGACCTACCAGGTCCGCAACATCGCGCAGGTCACCACCGCCGTCGCCGAGGGCGACCTCGGCAAGAAGATCACGGTCGACGCGCAGGGCGAGATCCTGGAGCTGAAGGACACCGTGAACGGGATGGTCGACACCCTGTCGGCGTTCGCCTCCGAGGTGACCCGCGTGGCCCGCGAGGTCGGCACCGAGGGCCGCCTCGGCGGCCAGGCGATCGTGCCCGGCGCCGGCGGCGTCTGGAAGGACCTGACCGACAACGTCAACGCGATGGCGAACAACCTGACCAACCAGGTGCGCGGGATCGCGCAGGTGACGACCGCGGTGGCGCAGGGCGACCTGACCCGCAAGATCGATGTGACCGCGCAGGGCGAGATCCTGCAGCTCAAGGACACCCTGAACACGATGGTCGACACGCTGTCGTCGTTCGCGTCCGAGGTCAGCCGCGTGGCCCGCGAGGTCGGCACCGAGGGCCGCCTCGGCGGCCAGGCGATCGTGCCCGGCGCCGGCGGCATGTGGAAGGACCTGACCGACAACGTCAACGGCATGGCGTCCAACCTGACCTACCAGGTCCGCAACATCGCGCAGGTCGCGACGGCCGTCGCGCACGGCGACCTGACCCGGCGCATCGACGTCAACGCGCAGGGCGAGATCCTGGAGCTGAAGACGACGCTGAACACGATGGTCGACACGCTGTCGTCGTTCGCGTCCGAGGTGACCCGCGTCGCCCGCGAGGTCGGCAGCGAGGGCCGGCTCGGCGGGCAGGCCGAGGTCGAGGGCGTGTCCGGCACCTGGAAGCGGCTGACCGAGAGCGTCAACGAGCTGGCCGGGAACCTCACCACGCAGGTGCGGGCGATCGGCGAGGTCGCGAGCGCGGTCGCCACCGGCGACCTCACCCGGACGATCACCGTGGAGGCGCGCGGCGAGGTCGCCGAGCTGTCCGACAACGTCAACCTGATGGTCGCGACGCTGCGCGAGACGACCCGCGCCAACGAGGAGCAGGACTGGCTCAAGACCAACCTGGCGCGGATCGGCGGGCTCATGCAGGGCCACCGGGACCTGCTCCAGGTCGCCGAGCTGATCATGCGGGAGCTGACCCCGACGGCGAGCGCCCAGTACGGCGCGTTCTATCTGGCCGAGGCCGCCGGCGAGGAGGTCGAGCTGGTCCTGATCGCCGGGTACGGGACGCGCCGGGGCCGCGACGGCGCGGTGCGGTTCGCGCTCGGCGAGGGCCTGGTCGGGCAGGCGGCGCAGGAGCGCCGGCCGCTGCTGATCGCGGACGCGCCCGCCGACTACGTCAAGATCGGGTCGGGGCTGGGCGAGGCGTCCCCGGTCAACATCATCGTGCTGCCGATCGTGTTCGAGGACGAGGTGCTCGGCGCGATCGAGCTGGCCTCCTTCGGCCGGTTCACCGACGTCCACCTGGCGTTCTTCAGCCAGCTGATCGAGACGATCGGGGTGACGCTGAACGCGATCCGCGCCAACGCGCGGACCGAGGCGCTGCTCGGCGAGTCGCAGCGGCTCGCGCAGGAGCTCCAGGAGCGCTCGGACGAGCTGCAGCGCCAGCAGGGCGAGCTGCGGCACTCCAACACCGAACTGGAGGAGAAGGCGGCGCTGCTGGCCCAGCAGAACCGCGCGATCGAGATCCAGAACTTCCAGATCGAGCAGGCCCGGCGGACGCTGGAGGAGCGCGCCGAGCAGCTGGCGATCTCCTCGCGGTACAAGTCGGAGTTCCTGGCGAACATGTCGCACGAGCTGCGCACTCCGCTGAACAGCCTGCTCGTGCTGGCCAAGCTGCTGTCGGAGAACCAGGACGGCAACCTCACCGACAAGCAGGTGGAGTTCGCCCGGACGATCCACGAGTCCGGCACCGACCTGCTGGAGCTGATCAACGACATCCTGGACCTGGCGAAGGTCGAGGCGGGGAAGATGGAGGCGCACCCGCAGCGGCTCGCGGTGTCCTCGCTGGTGGACTACGTGGACGCGACGTTCCGGCCGCTGTCGGTCGACAAGGGCCTGCAGTTCGGCGTGGAGGTCGCGCCGGACGTCCCGACCACGCTGAACACCGACGAGCAGCGGCTGCAGCAGGTGCTGCGGAACCTGCTGTCCAACGCGGTGAAGTTCACCGCGGAGGGCGAGGTCCGGCTGCTGATCGAGCGGGCCGGCGACATCGACTTCACGCTGCCGGCGCTGTGGAACACCCCGGACGTGATCGCCTTCCGGGTGATCGACACCGGGATCGGGGTCAGCGCCGACAAGCTGCAGGAGATCTTCGAGCCGTTCCAGCAGGCCGACGGGACCACGAGCCGCCGCTACGGCGGCACCGGGCTCGGCCTGTCGATCAGCCGGAACATCGCGCGGCTGCTCGGCGGGGAGATCCACGCGGAGAGCCAGCCGGGCCGCGGCAGCGTGTTCACCCTGTACCTGCCCGCCCAGTACAGCGAGCGCGAGGACCGGCGCCGTCCCGAGCCCTCGGCCGAGGCGGCCGGCGGCGGCCCGGGGCGGGAGGCCGACTTCGGTGCGGGCGCCGAGCAGGGCAACGGCGCCGTGGTGCGCCCGCTGCCCGCCGGCGCGGCCGAGACCGGCCCGCCGGCCGAGCAGAGGCCCCCGGCCACCGAGCCCGAGCCCGCGCTGAACGGCATGGTGGAGGAGCCCCCCACGGACTTCCTCGACACCGTCCTGTCGGGCCGCAAGGTGCTGATCGTCGACGACGACGTCCGGAACGTGTTCGCGCTCACCAGCGTGCTGGAGGGCTACGGGATGGAGGTCCTGTACGCCGAGGACGGGCAGGCCGGGATCGACCTGCTGCACCGCAACCCGGACGTGGCCGTCGTGCTGATGGACGTCATGATGCCGGGCCTGGACGGGTACGCGACCACGGCCGCGATCAGGGAGATGCCGCAGTTCGCCGACTTGCCGATCATCGTCATCACGGCCAAGGTGATGAAGGGCGACCGGGAGAAGAGCCTCGCCTCGGGCGCGTCGGACTACGTGCCGAAGCCCGTGGACGTGGACCATCTCCTCGACGTCATGAGGAACTGGCTGCAACCCTCCATCGTCCGCTGAGGAGAGGGGAGACCCGGGCAGTAGGGTCGCCTCGTGGGCCCGTCGCGGCCCGCGGGGGCGGGGAGCGAATTCGGAGAGGCGCGCGTGGACGACAAGGCGAAGATCCTGCTCGTGGACGACCGCGAGGAGAACCTGATCGCGCTGGAGGCCATCCTCAGCTCGCTCGACCAGGACCTGGTCCGGGCCCGGTCCGGTGAGGACGCGCTGAAGGCGCTGCTGACCGACGAGTACGCCGTCATCCTGCTGGACGTCGTCATGCCGGGCATGGACGGCTTCGAGACGGCCCGCGACATCAAGCGCCGCAAGAAGACCCGCGACCTGCCGATCATCTTCCTCACGGCCGTGAACAGCGACCCCGACTACGCGTTCCGCGGGTACGCGGCGGGCGCGGTCGACTTCATCTCCAAGCCGTTCGACCCGTGGGTGCTGCGCGCCAAGGTGTCGGTGTTCGTGGAGCTGCACACCAAGAACAAGCAGCTCCGCGACCAGACGGCGCTGCTGCGCGAACAGGCCGCGCTGCTCCGCGAGCAGCAGAACCTGCTGAGCGAGCGCTCGGGCGCGGGCTCGCCGGTCCCGGCCCTCGACCGGCTGGCGGCGGTGGAGGAGCAGGCGGAGGTCGTCGGCAAGCACCTGCCGGCGGCGCGCCGCGACGAGTACGACGAGCTGGCCCGTCGCCTGGCCGAGCTGCGCTCGGCCCTGGACGGCGCGGAGCCTCCGGCGTCCTGACCGGCGCGGCCGCGTGCCCGGCCCGGCGGGCCGGGCACCGTCGCGTCACGCGGACCCGTGTCACGCGGACCCGTGTCACGCGGGCCCGTGTCGGGCGGGGCCCTGTCAGGCGGAGGCTTCGAGGCGGGCCCGGGCGGCGGCGATGCGGGCGAGGGTGCGGTCGCGGCCGAGGATCTCCAGGGACTCGAACAGGGGGAGGCCCACGGTGCGGCCGGTGACGGCGACGCGGACGGGCGCCTGCGTCTTGCCGAGCTTGAGGCCGTGCTCGGCGCCGACGCGCTCCAGGCGGTCCTTCAGCTCGGCGGCGTTCCAGGGGGCGTCCCGGTAGGCGGCCTCGGCGGCCGCGAGGATGTCGGCGGCGGGCTCCTTCATCGCCTTCTTCCAGGACTGCTCGTCGGTCGGCGGCTCGTCCAGGAACGCGAAGTCGATCATCTGGACGATCTCCGAGAGCACCGCGATCCTGGTCTGGGCGAGCGGCGCGAGCTCGGCGAACACGGCGACGTCCACGTCGAAGGGGGCCCGCTCCAGGAAGGGCAGGCACTCGGCGATGAACTTCTCGACGGGCAGCGCGCGGATGTACTCGCCGTTGAACGAGCGGAGCTTCTTCTCGTCGAAGAACGCGGGCGAGGTGTTGACGTCCTCGATGCGGAACTCGTCGACGATCACGTCCCAGGGGACGATCTCGCGGTCGCCGGAGGGGGCCCAGCCGAGCAGCATCAGGTAGTTGCGCATGGCCTCGGCGAGGTAGCCCTCGGCGCGGTAGTCCTCCAGCGCGACCTTGTCGCGGCGCTTGGACAGCTTCTGCCGCTTCTCGTTGACGATGACGGGGACGTGCGCCCAGACGGGCGGCTCGACGCCGAGCGCCTCCCACAGCAGCTGCTGCTTGGGCGCGTTGGACAGGTGCTCCTCGCCGCGGACGACGTGGGTGATGCCCTGGCTCATGTCGTCGACCGCGTTGGCGAGCAGGAACGTGACCGACCCGTCGGCGCGGGCGATGACGAAGTCCTCCAGGACGGCGTTCTCGAAGACGGGCTTGCCGCGCAGCAGGTCGACGACGGTGGTCTGCCCCTCGTCGGGGGTGCGGAAGCGGAGGGCGCGTCCGGGGCCGGGCTCCAGGCCGCGGGTGCGGCAGAAGCCGTCGTAGCCCTTGTGCTGGTCGCCGGTGCGGGCGACGATCGCCTCCCGGCTGCAGTCGCAGTAGTAGGCGCGCCCCGCGTCCTTCAGCGTCTGGACGGCCTCGGCGTGCTTGTCGGCGTTGGCGGACTGGAAATAGGGGCCCTCGTACTGCTCGCCGTCCATCCCGAGCCAGGCGAGGGCGCGGATGATGCCCTCGGTCCATTCGGGGCTGTTGCGGGAGGCGTCGGTGTCCTCGATGCGCAGTACGAGCGTCCCGCCGGACTGGGCGGCCATCACCCAGTTGAACAGCGCCGATCGGGCGCCGCCGACATGGAACATGCCGGTCGGGGACGGGGCGAAGCGTACGCGGATCGAAGAGGTCGAAGACATGCCTCAAGGGTAGAGCGCACGGGCCCCCGCTCGCGCCGGGACCCGCGCGCCGCCGCGCATTCGGCGCTCCGGTTCAGGGCCT
Source organism: Actinomadura meyerae (assembly GCF_900188445.1). Lineage (GTDB taxonomy): Bacteria > Actinomycetota > Actinomycetes > Streptosporangiales > Streptosporangiaceae > Spirillospora > Spirillospora meyerae. Next base: position 85,380 of record NZ_FZOR01000031.1, on the reverse strand, counting down.
CCAGCGCGGGTCGCGGCCGGCGAGGCCGAGGAGCCGGTCGAGCAGGGGGGCGTCCTCCGCGACCGGCACCTCCGGCCCGAACGCGCCGTACTGGCGGCTGACGTCGGCCATCGCGACCGTCTGCTCCCAGGCCGCCTGGACCGTCTCCGGCGCGAACTCGGGCTCGCTCCCGGTGGCGACCGCGAGGTCCCAGCCGTGCAGGACGCTCTCGACGAACACGATGCCGCCGATGAAGCCGGCGGGCATGCCCTTCGCGCCGCCGGTGAGGCTGGTTTCGCCCTCCCAGGCCGCGGGGTCCTGCCACGCCTCGGCGGTCTTGCGGGACTGCTCTTCGAACAGTTCGGCCCAGCCTGACTCCGAGGTGAAGTCGTGGTCCTCCCCAGGGCCGGTGGGCGGCGCCTTGCGGGCGGCCGACTCACCCCGCCCGCTCCAGAGAATCAGGTGGTTCACCAGGGCCCGGACGTCCCATTCGGGGCATGGGGTGGGGGCGTCCAGCTCCGCCTCCGGTATCCGCAGGACGATCCGCGCCGCGACCTCGGCGGCGGGGAGCATCTGGCTCCGTATGTCCATGGCCTTCTCTTCGCTCATCAGTTCGAACATGTGTCCACGGTAGGGCGGGGACGCGGCCCGGGTCTTGAAGAAACGCGACACCGGTAGCCTGGATCCCGATGGACCGATCCCTACCCGGCGGGACGCGCGGCATCCTGCGCCCCCGGACGGGCCTGGAGCGCTTCGACGTGGAGCGGATCGCGCCCTGCCCCGCGCTCGCCCCGTTCGTGGCGAACTTCTGGGTGCTCCGGTGGGACCTGCGAGGACGGCCACCGCACCGGCAGCAGGTGCTCACGCGCCCGTCCGTGCACGTCACGTTCACCAGTTACCTGACTTCGGGGGCGACGCGCGCGCGGATCGCGGGCGTGGTCCGCGACGAGTTCGTGGAGGAGATCCACGGTGAGGGCCGCGTGGTCGGGGCCGCGTTCCGGCCCGGCGGTTTCCGGCCGTTCATGGACGCGCCCGCCGCCACGCTGACCGGCCGCTTCGCGGGGGTGGACGAGGTGTTCGGCGCGGCGGGGCTCGCACTCGCCCGGGAGGTCTTCGCTGCGGCGAGCGCCGAGGAGGGCGTCGCTCTGCTGGAGGGGTTCCTCGCCGATACGGCCCCCGAGCCCGACCCGTCGGCCGAGCGGGCCGCGGCGGTGGTGGCGCGGATCGCGGAGCGCCCCGGCCTCGTCCGGGTGGACGAGCTGGCCGCCGAGGAGGGGCTCAGCGTGCGGGGGCTGCAGCGCCTGTTCCACGAGTACGTGGGCATCAACCCGAAATGGGTGATCCGGCGGTTCCGGATGCAGGAGGCCGCCGAGCGCGCCGCGTCGGGCGCGGCGATCGATTGGGCGGCGCTGGCGGTGGAACTGGGCTACGCCGACCAGGCGCACTTCACCCGCGACTTCACCGCGGCGGTCGGGACGCCGCCCGCGCGGTACGCCCGCGAGGCGGGCCCTGGCAGTATCGGGGCATGACCGTCCCGCAGCCCTCCCCCGGCGACCGCGATCCCCTCGACGACCTGGACGCCTTCGGGGCGCTGGCGGCCCGAAGGCTCGACTCGTTCGCGCACACGACCGTCCCGGACGCGCCCGGCCTGCGCCGCGCCGGGGTGGTGCTGTGCGCGGTCGAGCACGGCGGCGTCCCGGCGGTGATCCTGATCAAGCGCGCCTACCGGGGCCGCAACGCGGGCCAGTGGGGGCTCCCGGGCGGGCGGCTGGAGGACGGCGAGACCGCCGAGGAGGCGGCGCTGCGCGAACTGCACGAGGAGATCGGCCTGGCCGCGGGGCCCGCGGACGTCCTCGGCCGGCTCGACGACTTCCCCGCCAGCTCCGGCTTCGCGATCACGCCGGTCGTGGTGGCGCTGCGGGATCCGGGGCCGCTCGCGCCGAACCCGGACGAGGTCCACTCCGTCCACTACGCGAGCCTGCGGAGGCTGGCCGACGACGACACCCCGCACTGGCTCCCGCAGCCGGACGGCGGGAGCCTCCTGCAGATGCGGCTCGGCCCGAGGTGGCGCGTGCACGCCCCGACCGGCGCGATGCTGTGGCAGTTCCGGGAGGTCGTGCTGCTCGGCAGGCCGGCCAGGGTCGCCGGTTTCGCCCAGCCTGACTGGACGCGCAGCTGACCCGGCCGGCCCGCCCCTCCCGGCCACGGCTCAGAAGGTGCCGCCGTCCACGACGATCCGCTGCCCGGTGACGTAGGACGCGCCGTCCGAGACCAGGAACCGCACGACGTCGGCGACCTCTTCGGGCGAGCACACGTGCCCGTACGGGGACACGGCGTCCTGCTGCCGGATGTCCTCCACGCCCGCGGTGGCGCGCACGAGCCGGCGCCCCATGTCGGTGTCGACCAGGCCGGGCGCGACCACGTTGACGTGCATGCCGTGGCCGCGCTCCTCCTTGGCGAGGACCTGCGCGAGCGCCTCCATCGCGGCCTTGCCCATCGCGTAGGGGCCGCCGAACGCCGGCATGAAGTCGGTGACAACGCTGGAGACGAACACGATGTCGCCGCGCTCGGCCCGGCGCAGCAGCGGCAGCAGCGCCTGGCTGACGTGGTGCGGGCCGAACGCGTGCACGCGCAGGACCCGCTCCAGCTCGGCCGGGTCGGTGTCGGCGACGCTGTTGCCGCGGCTGGCGATCCCGGCGCTGTGCACGAGGATGTCGAGGGAGCCGAACTCCTCCTCGACCCGCGCGGCGAGCCCGCGGCACTCGTCCACGCTGTCGACCGAGGCGCGGAACGCGCGGCCCCGCGCCCCGGCGGCCTCGATGTCGGCGACGGTCTTGCGGGCCGCCTCCTCGTCCCGCCGGTAGGCGATGCCCACCCGCGCCCCGTCGGCGGCCAGGGCGAGCGCGATCGCCCTGCCGATCCCGCGGCTGCCTCCGGTGACCAGGGCGGTACGGCCGGCGAGTGGACTCATGGGGGCACTCCTTCGTCAGGGGTCGCTTACCAGGGTCCATCCTGCACGTCCGCGGGGTTCGGGCGTAAGCGGCCTCCCGGTGAGCGGCCTCCGGCTTGTGCGGCCCGGCGTGATCTTCAGGTCGCCGGGACGGCCTCGATCACGTGGTACGCGGAGGGAGGCAGCGGCCCGGTGAACGAGACGCCGCTGAACCCGGCCGCGTCCAGCAGGTCGCGGAACTCGGCCTCGGAGCGCTCGCGCCCGCCGGTGCAGACGAGCATGTTGAGGTCGTTGCGGACGATGCCGGCCGTCTCCGGGGTGACCGTCTCCGGCATCACCTGCTCCAGGATGACGACGCGCGCGCCGGGCTCCATCGCCGCGCGGACGTTCCGCAGGATGGCGGTCGCCTTGTCGTCGCTCCAGTCGTGCAGGACGCTCTTGAGGACGTAGGCGTCCGCGCCCCCGGGCACGGACTCGAAGAAGTCGCCCGGCACGATCTCGGCGCGGCCGGCGACGTCCGCCAGCGTGCCCGGCGCGGCGTCGAGCCCGGCGGGCAGGTCGACCAGCATGCCGCGCACGCCGGGGTTCGCCCGCAGGATCGCGGCGAGCAGTGTGCCGTCGCCGCCGCCGAGGTCCGCGACCGTCCCGTAGCGGGAGAAGTCGTGGGCCCCGATGATCCCGGGCGCGACCGCGCGGGTGTGCTCGGCCATCGCCGCGTTGAACGTCGCCGACAGCTCCGGGTCGGACGCGAAGTGCTCGAACGAGGCGTGCCCGGTCACCCGCTTCCAGGCGTACTCCCCCGTGCGCAGCGTCCCGGTCATGTCGCCCCACGTCCGCCACACCTCGGGGCCGCAGAACAGCCTGACCAGCGCGCGGACCGAGTCGGGCGCGTCCGCGCGGAGGCGCTGCCCCTCGGCGGTCAGCGCGAACAGGTCCCGCTCCTTCTGCTCGACGGCGCCCAGGGTGGCGAGGCCGCGCAGCAGGCGGAGCAGGGACGGCGCGTGGGTGCCGGTCGCCTCGGCCAGCTCCCCGCTCGACTTCGGGCCGCCGGCCATCGCGTCGGCCAGCCCTATCTCGGCGGCCGTGTGCACGATCTGCGCCGGCATGTAGCCGAAGGCCAGGTCCAGTAGTGGTGATCTCGACATCGTCGGCTCCTTTTCCGTTCGTCCGAGGACGCTACGGACCGCCGCCGCATGCCGTCTTGGACGAATGGAACCTCCCGGGCCGGGCCGGGGCCGCGCGCGGGCCGGTCAGCGGGTGAGGGCGCGGAGCCAGGTCTCGGCGGCGTCGAGGTGGTCGTCGGTGAGGCCGGTGAGCGGGTCGATCTCCACGAGGAGGTGCTCGGCGACGCCCGGTTCACCGGCGATGCACGCGGTCGCGTCCGGCTCGTCCTCGAACCACACGAAGGGGCGGCCCTCCGCCCACGCGGCCACGTGCCGGGCCTTCCACGCGCCGAGCGAGCGGCCCTCCGCCCTGCCGGGGTAGGCCGGGATCGGTACGTACGGCAGTTCCGGCAGCCCGACCCTCGGCGCGATCCAGCCGTTGGCGTGGTCGCACCAGTAGCTCGCCCAGGCCAGTTCGGCGCCGACCGACTCGGCGAGGCGGAGCAGCGCGGGGCCGTGCGCCGGGTTGAGCCATAGATGGAACGTCTGGCCGTTCGGCGAGGCCCGGTGCCGTCTGAACCCGCGATGGGGCCTCTTGAACGGATTGAGCACCCCGTCGACGTCCAGCAGCAGCACCGGCGACCCCATACACCGGACGGTACGTCATCGCGGGCGTCCGGCAGAAGGTCATTTCGCGCACCGTGTTCCGGCGCGCGCTCTGCGGGCATCCTGCGGGCATGTGCCGACTGTTCGGGATGACCACGGGCGGGCCGCGCGTCCACGCCACGTTCTGGCTGCTGGACGCGCCCGAGAGCCTGGAGTTCCAGTCCCGCCGCATGCCGGACGGGACGGGGCTCGGCTGGTTCTCGCTCGGCGAGGAGCCCGTCCGCGACCGCGCGCCGATCGCGGCGTTCCAGGACGCCGACTTCAACTCCGAGGCCCGCAACATCGTGTCGCACACGTTCATATCGCACGTCCGCTATGCCTCGACGGGGGCTCCGGACGTCCACAACTCGCACCCGTTCGTCATGGACGACCGGCTGTTCGCCCACAACGGCGTGGTGCGCGGCCTGGACGACCTCGGCTCGTGGCTCACCGACGTGGACTGCCCGCAGATCCAGGGCCAGACCGACTCGGAGCTGGTCTTCGCCTACATCACCGCCGAGATCCGGCGGCACGGCGACACCACCGCGGGGCTGGTCGCGGCCGTGCGCCGCATCGCCGCCGAACTTCCCCTGTTCGCGCTGAACATCCTGCTCGCCGAGTCGCGTCGGATGTGGGCGCTGCGGTACCCGGACACCCACGAGCTGTGGGTGCTCAGGCCCACGCTGGACAGTCCGGGCCCCGCACGGCGCCTGGGCTCGGGCCACGAGCCCGGCCAGGTGACGGTGGCGGCGCACCGGGTGGGGTGCCCGGGGATGGTCCTCGCCAGCGAGCCGATGGACGACGACCCCGACTGGCGGCTCCTCGAACCCGGCGAACTGCTCATGCAGGACGGCCTGCACTCGTCCTCGGAGTTCCCGTTCGACGCGCCCGCGCACCAGCTGACGCCCGCGGACCTGTCGCCGGCGGAATCCACCTCCCAGGCCTGATCGACCTCGCCGGTCCGATCGACCCCGCGGCTCTGATCGACTCCGCAGGTCTGATCGACTCCGCAGGTCTGATCAACTCCGCGCGCCGGGACGTAGGGTGGACGGCCGAAACCCCTTGAGGAGCCCGGATGACGCACGAACTCACGCTGATGGCCGTCCACGCCCACCCGGACGACGAGGTCCTCGGAACCGGCGGCCTGCTGGCCCGCAGCGCCGCCGAGGGGATCCGGACGGTTTTGGTCACCTGCACCAACGGCGAGCAGGGCGACGACTCCGGCGGCGTGAAGCCCGGCGAGCCCGGCCACGACGCCGAGGAGGTCGCGCGGCGCCGCCTCGGCGAGCTCCGCGAGTCGGCCGCGCTGCTCGGCATCGGCCACGTGGAGCTGCTCGGCTACCGCGACTCCGGCATGGACGGCTGGGCGGCCAACGACGACCCGCGCGCGTTCGCGAACGTCCCGCTCGACGAGTCCGCGGGGAGGCTGGCCGAGCTGATGGAGCGGTACCGGCCGCAGGTGGTCGTCACCTACGACGAGAACGGCGGCTACGGGCACCCCGACCACATCCAGGCGCACCGCGTCGCGCTGGCCGCCGCGGAGCGGACCGGGATCCCCGACAAGCTGTACTACACCGCCATCCCCCGCTCGGGCATCGAGCAGATGACCGACGCCGTCAAGGCGGCCGGCGTCGAGATCGACTTCGACCCGCCGGACGACTTCGGCACCCCCGACGAGCTGATCACCGGCGTGGTCGACGTCTCCGCGCACGTGGACGCCAAGCGCAAGGCGCTGGAGGCGCACGCCAGCCAGGGCGAGAACATCTTCCTGCTGCGGATGCCGGAGGAGATGCAGCGCGCGGCGTTCTCGTTCGAGGCGTTCGTCCGGCACTTCTGCCGCGTCGACGCCCCGGACCGGGAGGAGGACCTGTTCGCCGGCCTCAGGTAGCCCGCGCCCGGTAGTGGTCGAGGACGTCCTGCCTCAGCAGGTACCCGAACCCCGCCCGCTCCAGGCGCAGCGCCAGCGCCGCCTCACCGGTGCCGAGGGCCGCGGCGGTGGCGCTCAGCCGCCAGTCGTGCTCGGCGAGCCTGCGCAGCAGGTATCCGCGCCGGACCTGCGTCTCCGACAGCCGGAACGACTTCAGGTAGGCGATCCGGCCGTCCTCGCCGGTGATCGTCTCGCCGATGTGGTTCTCGCCGCGCAGCGCGAACGAGGGCAGGAACCGCGCCAGCTCGAACCCGTGCAGGCGCTGGACGACCTGGCGGGTTCCGGCCTCGTCGAACAGGCGCCCGGCCATCACCGCGTCGTGGAACGACGCCCACTCGTCCCGCTGGAGCTCGGCGGCGGCCCGCAGGTCCGCCAGGGACCGGATCGCGGTGTCGTCGATGCGGGCGGTCAGGTCGCCGGGCGGCGCGCCCAGCAGCCCGTAGGTGTAGATCAGCTCGCCGAAGAGGTCCTCGACGAGCGTCGGGTGCAGCGCCCGGTAGTCGTCGGGGTGCGGGACCGCGAACGCGCTCGCCAGCGAGTCGGCGACGTAGACCATGACGCCGCACTGCCCCGGATGGATCTCGAAGATCCGCAGCGCGTCCTCCAGCCCCCGCACCCGGGCGCCGGTGTAGGCCTCCTCGCAGCGGGGCGACAGGCCCCGGCGGACGGCCCGGCGCGCCCACTCGTCCCAGGCGATCTCCGGGCCGCCGAAGTGCAGCGCGAGGTAGCCCTCGACGGCCAGGTGCAGGGGCAGGAAGCGGAGCCGGTCCTTGCTCGCCTTGCGCGCCATGCGCCGCACGATCCGCACCGGGATGCGCGGCGGCGCCTCGCCGGCGTCGCGCTCCAGCAGCCGCGTCCCGTACGAGGCGCCGGGAGCCCGGCCGCCGTCGTCCCACGACGCCACGAAGGCGTGCGGGACGAACGACACGTAGTCGGCGTCGCCGACGTCCACGACCGACACCGGCTCGGCGTACACCTTGCGGTGCAGCCGCAGGTTGGGGACGGGCTCGTCGCGGATCAGCGGGACGAGCCGCACCGAGCCCCACACCTGCGCGGGGCCCGTCTCCAGGCCGCCCAGTTCGAACGTCATGCCCGCACTCCCAGGAACCGGGCGACGCGGTCGTCGAGGTGGGCCAGCAGCTTGGCGAGCCCGACCCGCCCCTCGGCGAACCGCGCCAGCTCCACCAGCGTGGCGAGGTTCCCGGCGTCGCGGATGCCCGCCGTCGGGACGCCCGGGGCCAGCCGCCGCACCTCGAAGCCCTCCGCGTCGTACACCGGGTTGAGGTGCACGATCAGCATCCGGTGGCCGGGCGCCAGCCGGTGGCCCGGGTCGAGCCTGGTCCGCCAGATCCGCAGCACGTCGGCGGCGAGGCCGGGCGGCGCGTTGTCCCAGCCGTCGGAGACGATCAGGAGACGCTCGGGGGCGGTGTCGAGCGCGTCGATGATCCGCAGGCCGAGCGGCGTCGGGCCGGACGGGTAGAGCAGCAGCTCGTCGGCGCGGCCCGACGTCCACAGCGGCGTGTAGTCCTTCGCCAGCGCCTCCAGCAGGTAGTGCACCGCGAGCGCGACCGCGAGCGGGCGGCGGCGCTTCTCCCCCGATCCGAGGGAGGAGTAGCTGTCGTCCAGGACGGCGGTGACCCGGCCCCACGACCCGCGGGCCGCGCCGGCGAGCCGCCCGGCCGCGGTGCGCAGCGCCTGGGACAGCTCGGCGCGCCGCGCGGCCCGCTCGTCCAGCGGCAGCGACAGCACGTACGTCGCGAGCCGCGTCAGCGGCATCTCAGAGAGGTCCGCCGGGACGCCGGCGCCCTGCGCGCGCAGCCGCTCCAGCCGCGTCATCCGCGGCTCGATCCGCTCCAGGAACACCTCGCGCGGGATCCCGTGCTTGGCCGCGAAGCCCTCCGCGACCGTGTACGGCAGCTCGTAGATCGCGGCCTGCTCGTAGTGCGCCCGGCGCCACTGCTCGAAGATCGGCGTCTCGAACGCCTTGACCGCCCGCGGCGCGAACAGGAAGCAGTGCTGCTCCCGGTCGAAGCGCAGGTGCGCGTGCCGCGCCACGTCCTTCACCGCGCCCCGGTACTTGACGAGGTCGAACGCGGGGTCGCGGCGCCCGGCCATCCAGTCGCGGATGATCGCGCGCGTCCGCCGGTTGTTCACCCCGAGCCGCCGCAGCTCCCGGAAGAGCCGGTACACGCGCTGCCGCGGCATCCGCTCCAGCCGCCGCGCGATCAGCCGCCCCTCCCGCCTGCGCCGCTCGACCGGGACGTCCCCGGCCCGCACCAGCAGGTTCCGGATGATGATCGCCGCGTTGTGGTCGTTGACGTCCAGCGCGAGCGCGGCCGCGTACACCTCGCGGTAGTTCTCCAGCATGTACTCGTGCAGGAAGCCGAGGCTGAGCCGCTGCTCTCCCCCGCCGGCGTGGAACTCCCGCTGCCCGGTCGAGGTGATCGCCGCGTTGACGAACATCAGCACGTCCTCGCACGCGACGAGGTCCGCGAACGTCTCGCTCATCGTTTCCCAGGCTCGCTCGGGGGGAGGGAGGCGCCGGCCGGGGAAGGGAAGCGCGAGCTGCGAATCATCACTGTAAAGGTGGGTTCCGGAAGTCGCACCGAAGTCCCGCGGCCGGCCCCCGAACCGTAACACCGCCCCCCGCCCCCGAGCCTCCGAATAACCCGCCGCGGGCCGCAGAGGCCGGCGTTCGGGTCGGGGGCGGGGCGCCCGGGTCAGGGGCGGTAGGTGCCGAAGTACCAGGTGTTGCCGTCGGGGTCGCGGGCCGCGTAGTCGCGGGAGCCGTAGTCCTGGTCGGTGAGGGGGCTGATGATCTCGGCGCCGGCGGCCTTCGCGCGGTCGTGGTGGGCGTCGGGGTCGTCGACGGCGACGTAGACCGACGCCGGCGACTTCGCGGCGGAGCCGAACATCACCAGGCCGGTGTCGAAGCGCATCTCGGCGTGGACGATCTTGCCGGTGCCGTCCCTGTGCGCGGCGACCTCGGTGAAGCCGAACGCCTTCTCCAGCCACGCCATCGTCCGCGCCGGGTCGGCGGACCTGATCAGCGGGTAGAAGGTCCGGCGGATCTCGCTCGTCATGTCGTCCTCCCTGGGTGTGGCATGCCCAGTGTGCGGGGCGCGGATCCGCCCCGTCTTGGACGGATGTCACCTCATCCGCGGGCGGCGTCGCGCTCGGCGGCGAGGCGGCGGGTCTCGGGCGAGACGGGGGCGCCGAGGATCGCCGCGACGACGTCGATCAGGTAGCTGGTGAACAGCCGGTCGTCGGTGCGGGGGCCGGAGCGGGCGCGGCGGGCCAGCTCGATCGAGGCGTACAGGATGGCGGTGAAGCGGCGGTGCAGGCGGGCCGCGTCCTCTTCCAGGAGGGGTTCGACGAGGTTCCGCCACCGGCACAGGCTGTCGCGGGGGTCGTCCAGGACGGCCACGGGGACGAGCGGGTCCGGCCGGTTCACCACGTCCGCCCAGATCTGCAGGTAGGCCCGGCCGGACGGGTCGGCCAGGCGGGCCGCGAGCGGGCGGACGAGGGCGGCGGCGAGGGGCCGGACGCCCCGCTCGCCGTCCTCGTAGGCGTCGAGCAGGGCGTGCCGGCGGGCCTCCACGTCGGGGGCGTGCCGGGCGAAGATCGCGCTGAGGATGCCCGCGCGGTCCCCGAAGTGGTACTGGACGGCCGTGGCGTTGCGGGCGCCGGCCTCCTGGAGGATCTCCCGGAGGCTGACGGCGTCGACGCCGCGCGCGGCGTAGAGGGCCTCGGCGGCGTCCAGCAGCCGCTCGCGCGTGTCACTCATCGGCGATCGCGAGCTCCAGGGCCTCGGCGAAGCGCTCGCGGGCGGCCTCCCGGCGCGTCGGGAGGTGCCCGGAGGGCCAGAGGCCCTCGACCGGCTCGACGTCGCGCAGCAGCTGCCGGGCCAGGGTGATCTTGTGGACCTCGGTGGGGCCGTCGGCGATGCCGAGCGCCTCGGCGGCCAGCAGCATGCCCGCGAACGGCATCTCGTTGGAGACGCCGAGGGCGCCGTGCAGGTGCATCGCGCGCTGGACGACGTCGTGGTAGACCTTCGGCATCGCGGCCTTGACGGCGGCGATGTCCTTGCGGACCCTCCGGTAGTCCCCGTGCTTGTCGATCAGCCACGCGGTGCGCAGGACGAGCAGCCGGAACTGCTCGATCTCGATCCAGCTGTCGGCGATCTTCTCGCGGGTCATCTGCATCTTGGCCAGGGCGCCGAACCGGGTCTGCCGGGAGACGGCGCGCTCCAGCATCATGTCGAAGGCCTTGCGGACCTGCGCGATCGTCCGCATCGCGTGGTGGATGCGGCCGCCGCCCAGGCGGGTCTGCGCGATGGCGAACGCGCCGCCCTCCTCGCCGAGCAGGTTCTCGGCGGGGACGCGGACGTCCTCGTAGCGCAGGTAGCCGTGCGAGCCCTCGCGCTCGCCGCCGACGCCGACGTTGCGGACGGTGGTCAGCCCCGGCGCGTCGGCGGGCACGATGAACATCGACATGCCCTCGTAGGCCGACACGTCGGGGTTGGTCACCGCCATCACGATCAGGAAGGTGGCGTGGCGGGCGTTGGAGGAGAACCACTTCTCGCCGTTGATGACCCAGCCGTCCCCGCCCCGGACGGCGCGCGTCGTGAACAGCGTGGGGTCGGCTCCCCCGTGCGGCTCGGTCATCGAGTAGGACGAGGAGATGTCGCCGTCCAGCAGGGGCCGCAGGTAGCGCTCCTTCTGCCCGGGGGTGCCGAAGTGGGCGATGATCTCGGCGTTGCCGGAGTCGGGCGCCTGGCAGCCGAACACCGACGGCGCCCACCGGGAGCGGCCGAGGATCTCGTTCAGCAGGGCCAGCTTGACCTGGCCGTAGCCCTGCCCGCCGAGCTCGGGGCCGAGGTGGCAGGCCCACAGCCCCTTGTCGCGGACCTGGTCCTGCAGGGGGCGGACGAGCCGCTTGTAGCGGGGGTCGGTCTTGTCGTAGGGGTCGCCGAGCACGAGGTCGAGCGGCTCGACCTCGTCCCGGACGAAGGCGTCCGCCCAGTCGAGGAGTTCCTGGTAGTCGGGGTCGGTCTCGAAGTCCCATGCCATGGCGAGCCTCCTGCGTCGTTTCCCCGATAATCGGCCTACCTCAGTAAGTAATGCAAGTGCATGACTGTTACCCTCCGGATGACCTTGCGCCGGAAAGGGACCCGCCGTGCAGCCTGAGAAGATCGACCGCGCCCTCGTGGACTTCGCCGTCCTGGACGGGTGGATGGACGACCGGGGCCTGCCGGGCGGCCCGTTCGAGGACGTCGCGCCGCTGGCCGGCGGCACCCAGAACACGCTGATCCGGTTCCGCCGGGGCGGCCGCGACTACGTCCTCCGGCGGGGGCCGGCGCACCTGCGGGCCAGGACGAACGACGTCCTGCGCCGCGAGGCGCGCGTGCTCGGCGCCCTGGACGGCACCGACGTCCCGGCGCCGCGCCTCATCGCCGCCTGCCCCGACGAGTCGGTCATGGGCGGCGCGGTCTTCTACCTGATGACGCCGGTCGAGGGCTTCAACGCCTCGGTCACGCTCCCGCCCCTGCACGCGGGCGACGCGTCCGTCCGCCGCGAGATGGGGCTGAACGCGGCGCGCGCGCTGTCGGCACTGGGCGCGGTCGACCATGAGGCCGTCGGGCTGGGCGACTTCGGCAAGCCCGAGGGGTTCCTGGAGCGGCAGGTGGGCCGCTGGATGTCCGAACTCGACTCCTACAGCGCGCTCGACGGCTATCCCGGCCCCGACATACCCGGCCTGGACGACGTGGCCCGCTGGCTGGAGGAGCGCCGTCCGCCGCTGTGGCGGCCGGGCATCCTGCACGGTGACTACCACCTCGCCAACCTGATGTACTCCTTCGACGGCCCGGAGGTCGCCGCGATCGTCGACTGGGAGATGTGCACCATCGGCGACCCGCTGCTCGACCTCGGCTGGCTGCTGGCCACCTGGCCGGACCGCGACGACCAGAGCGCCGCGCTGGCCGGGCCGCTCGGCGAGGCGGGCGGGCTGCCGGACGCCGGCGACCTCGTCGCCACCTACGCCGAGCGCGCGGACGCCGTCGCCGGGCGCGACCTGTCGTCCATCACCTGGTACGCGGTGCTCGCCTGCTTCAAGCTCGGGATCGTCCTGGAGGGCACGCACGCCCGCGCGTTCGCGGGCAAGGCGCCCAAGGAGACGGGCGACCTGCTGCACTCGATCACCCTCGGCCTGTTCCGCCGCGCGCAGAACTTCATCGGCGCATGATCGGGATCCGGAGCGGAGGGCCCGCGGACGCCCCGCTGATGCTCGCGATGCTGGACGCCGCCGTCGCGTGGCTCGCGGCCAACGGCCGGACGGGCCAGTGGGGCACCGAGCCGTGGTCGGGCGACCCGCGGAAGGTGGAGCGGATCGAGGGCATCGCCCGCGACGAGGAGATCTGGGTCGCGACCGTGGACGGCCGCCCGGCGGGGGCCATGGCCGTCGCGCCCCATCCGACGCCCTACATCGAGCCGGCCGGCGAACCGGAGCTGTACATCACGCTGCTGGTGACCGACCGGGCGTTCGCCGGGCAGGGGGTGGGCACCGCGCTCATCGCGAAGGCGAAGGACGAGGCGCGCGCCAAGGGCGTCTCCCTGCTGCGCGTCGACTGCTATGGCGGCGACGACGGGCGGCTCGTCGAGTACTACCGCCGCAACGGGTTCGAGCCCGTCGCGGAGTTCACCGTCGGCGACTGGCCCGGACGCCTGCTGGCGCAGCGGGTGGAGCCCCGGGAAGGTTGAAATTCCGGGCGGCGGGACGCAGCCTGGGAAGGGACCGGTGCGAACGGGGCAGTCGGTGACGCCCTTACGCCGCACGGACGGCGACCGAGCCGCTCGCCCCGTTCCGCCGGTCGAGACGTCCCCTCGGCCGAGACGTCCCGCCGGGCCCCGGGAGCCTGAGGTCGGTTTTCCGCCAGCGTCCGGCCCCGGCCGGCGGGCAGGCTCGTCGCATGGCAAGGAGATTCCGCTTCGGCGTCGTGGGCGAGTCGATCAGGTCGGGCACCGGACTGATCGAGACCGCGCGGCGCGCCGAAGCCCTCGGATACGACGTGCTGACGCTGCGGGACCATTTCGTCGCCGAGCCGTTCGGCGACCAGCTCGCCCCGATGGTGGCGCTGGCATCCGCCGCGTCCGCCACGTCGACGCTGCGGCTGGGCACGATGGTCCTCGCCAACGACTACCGGCATCCGGTGATGCTCGCCAAGGAGGCCGCCACCCTCGACCACCTGTCGGGCGGGCGATTCGAGCCGGGCGTCGGCGCGGGCTGGCTCCGCGACGAGTACGCGGCCGCGGGGATGCCCTTCGACCCGGCGGGGAAGCGGGTCGGGCGGCTCGAGGAGTCGCTGCGGATCCTGCGGAGCCTCCTCGGCGGCGAGAAGACCTCCTTCGCCGGGGAGCACTACCGCGTCGACGGGCTGACCGTCTTCCCGCGCCCGGAGCGGCGGCCCCCGCTCGTCGTCGGCGCGGGCGGCGCCCGCATGCTGGGGATCGCCGGACGGCTCGCCGACACGGTCGGCATCCTCCCCCGCGCCCTTCCCGAGGGGGCGATCTCCGACGAGCTCACCGAGCGGCTGCCGGACACCATCGCCCGCAAGGCCGACCTGGTCCGGGAGGCCGCCGGCGGCCGCGACGTCGAGCTGAGCATGATGGTGAGCCCCGTGTTCGGGGACGACCCGCGCCGCACCGCCGCCCGCGTCGCGGTGACGCGCGGCTGGGGGGCGTCGTCGGCCGGGCTCGTGCTGGAGATGCCGTCGCAGTTCGTCGGGCCGGCCGAGCACATCGCCGAGCAGATGCTCGCCCGCCGCGACCGCTACGGCTTCACCTACTACCAGGTCCCGGACTCGGCCATGGAGGCGTTCGCGCCCGTCGTCGCCCTCCTGGCCGGCCGGCCGGGCCCCGAGAGCTGAAAACGGGGATTCCCCGGTGATCTCTCGATACCGGGGAATCCCCGTCTTCCATGCACCGGCAGCCCTGTGCCGGGGTCTATGCGCGGCCGGGCGAAAGGACGTGAGCGGGCTCACTGCCCGGCCGCGGGCTTTTACCTTTTGTGAGCCGCTTCACGCCTTACCGCGCGGGCGGTCTCATCGCCTCCGGGTCAGGAGCCGAAAGGCTTCGGGGCACCCTTCTTCCCGGCGCCGTGGCCCCAGGAGAGCACTTCCCACTTGACGTTCTTCAGGTGGCCTTCGCCCGTGCCGGCGTTGTACTTGCTCTTCGGCTTCCCGCCGTCCAGCAGGTAGCGGAAGGTGTAGGTGTCGAGGTCGAGCATGACACCCCGGTGCGAGGGCTTGCCCGGCCCGCGGTCGCCGACGAAGCCGGTGACGCTGCGGCCCTTGTAGGTCACCTTGACCTTGGTGTGCATGGGCCAGCTCGGGCTGGCGAACAGGCCCTTCTGCATCGGCTTGCCGCCCGCCGGGGCGCCGGTGTCGCCGTTGACGCCCGACCCGTCGTCCCAGAAGTAGGACGCGGTGGTCTTGCCGCTGAGCAGCGCCTTCGGGCCGGTCTTCTCGCGCTTGGCGTCCGGCTTGGCCGGCTTCTCGGCGGCCTTCGAACCGGCCTCGGAGCCGGTCTCGACCTTGGCCTTCTTGCCGGCGTCGAGGGTCTTCTCAGGGGAGGTCTTGTGCTCCTGCGAGGCCACGGCCTGCTGCGACAGGAACTGCTTCTCCGGAGCGGAGTCATCACTGGCCGCTGCGACACCGGCCACCAGCATGCCCGCGAGGGCGGTGCCGGTCACACCGGTCAGGACGACGTTGATCGCTCGCTGCTGCATGGATTTCCTTCGTTCGGGGAACAGGGCTGCCGCTCCGCGCCGGGGACGCTCCGCCGGAACGGCGTGCGCCCGTCTCCGGGCAGGGGGAAGCGGCTCCGAGACTCGGGACTCGGGAGGCACCGCCGCGGTGAAGGACCCGCTTGGAACGATCCACGGGCATGGTGGACCGCGCCCGCGCTCAGATCCGCACGACCGTTCTCGGGCATGCGTGGACACGGGCTGGATTAAGCGGAGGGAACGCCGGGCCGGGGGCTCATGGGCACATCCCGGATACGCGCGGCCGGTGCATGGGACGACCGCGGTTCGGCGCGAGGGTTCCCGCCTGGCGGGCGGGAGGCGACGGCTATGCGATTGGCCAGGTCAAGGGTTCTTGGGCCTGACCTGCGGTTGACTATATACGGCAATACCGTACTTTCGCCAAACCGCCGTTTTCTTTACCTTTGCCCAGGTAGATCATTTAACCGGGAAGTGGACCGGAGCCCCTTGGCCAGCGGGCTTGCGGGCCGTACGCCCGGCAAAAAAGATCTTCATGGTCCCGGATCGCGGCCGGCGTCAGCGCGCCGTCCCGCCCCCGAGACCGGGCAGAGCCGGGGTGGATGCTCCAGCGGAGTGCCACAGCATCACCACGACACCCTAAAGAACACACCCACCGCAACGGGCATTCCAACCATCCCCCCAGCGAAGGTAAAGCCTGGGCGAGGTGGCGCGGAGGGCCTGCGAGACGGGGCTCCCCGCACATGGCGAACGCCGCGGGCGGGCCCGCGGCGTCTGGAAGAGCGGCCGATGGGACGCCCGCCGGCGGGCGGCCGGATCAGTGCGTCGGGTAGACCGTCGGCACGAGCGGCGTGGGCCCGGTGCCGCCGGCGAAGAACGGAGCGCTCGGCTGCGGCGGGACGAACGGCCCGTCCGTGTAAGCGGGCTCCGGGTAGGCCGGTTCCGGGTAGCCGGGGCCGGAGTACGCGGGGTCCGGGTAGGCGCCGCCCGGATAGGGAGCGCCCTGGTGGGCGGACTCGCCGTAGGGGTCGGCCGGCGCCACGATGGGGCCCTGCGCCGCGGGGACGGCCTGGGCCGGGGGCGGCGGCACGGTGCCGTCGGCCCGGCGCGGCTCGGGCCCGGGGAGGCCCGGCTGCCCCGCACGCCGCTCGGCCAGCAGGGCCATGAGCGCGTGGGCGGTCTCGGCGTCCATCCGCAGCAGGACGCTCGGCATCCCGGACTGGTCGACGAACGGGGAGACCGAGGGGGCGGCCGGCAGCTGCGGAAGCGCGGCCCGCATCTCCTCGCGGAGATCCTGGGCCAGCCGCAGCGCCTGTCGGTCACTGTCGCTCAAGTGTGCGTTCATCGCGATCTCCGGGGAGTTCACGTGCGGGGGTCCGGGATCATCCTGCTAGGGATGGCGTGCAGGTGCAAGGGCTGATGCACGTGCATTTCAAGAAATATCCCCCCGTAACCCCCATCCGTGTCGATCGTTCCAGCGTCACTCCGTCCCTCACCCGCCGGGCGTCCAGAACGGCTTGACCAGCACGGATCTGCGCGGCCGGCCCCGGTTCCGGACCAGGTGGGCGCGGACCGCCTGTACGGTGCGTGCCTCCCCGGCCACGTAGGCGATTCCCGGCTCGGCCGGCCGCCGGAGACCCGCACGGGGCCGTGTGCGGGCGGCCTCGGGATCCCGGCATCCTGGACGGATGACGGAGACACTGAGCACCCGTGCGCTGAACCGGGCGACGCTGGCCCGGCAGATGCTGCTCGCCCGGGAGGCGGTCCCGGTCACCGAGGCGGTGGCACGGCTGGGCGGCTTGCAGGCACAGGAGCCCAAGCCGCCGTTCCTGGCGCTGTGGTCGCGGCTGGACGGTTTCCAGGCGTCCGATGTCCATACGGCCTTGCAGGACCGTGCACTCGTCCGGGCCACGATGATGCGGGCCACCCTGCACCTGGTCACAGGCGCCGACTACACGGCCTTCCGCCCGCCCCTGCAGCCGATGCTGGACGGTGCCCTGCGCGTCCTGGGCGAACGCGCCAAGGGCCTGGATCTGGACGAGGTCGTGCCCGCCGCGGGCGCGCTCCTCGCGGACGGCCCCCGGACCTTCAACGAGATCCGCGCGCTGCTCCAGGAGCAGTTCCCGGACGTCAACGACCGGGCCCTCGGCTATGCGGTCCGGTTGTGCTTGCCGCTGGTGATGGTCCCCACACAGGACAGGTGGGGCTTCCCGCGTACGGCGCAGTTCACGCTCGCCAGTGGCTGGCTGGGGTCCGCACCGTCCGCGGAGACCGCGCTCGACGAGTTGATGCTCCGGTACCTGGCGGCGTATGGGCCGGCCTCCGCCGCCGACGCCCAGACATGGTCCGGCCTCGCGTCCGCCGGTGCGGCTCTGGAGCGCCTACGGCCCGACCTCCGTGTCTTCACCGACGACAAGGGCCGGGAGTTGTTCGACCTGCCGGACGCGCCGCGTCCCGGCGAGGACGCCCCGGCACCGGCGCGCTTCCTGCCCGAGTTCGACAGCCTGGTCCTCGCGCACGCGGACCGCAGGCGGGTCATCTCCGACGCCGACCGGCCGATGCTCACCACCAAGAACCTGCGCGTCCGCGCCGTCTTCCTCTGGGACGGCTTCGCTCGCGGCATCTGGGACACCGAGTACAAGCGCAAGGTCGCCACCCTGACGATGCGGCCCTTCGAGCGGCTTCCGCAGAAGGCCGTCAAGGCGCTGACCACCGAAGGGCAGGCGCTCCTACGTTTCCTGGAGCCCGACGCCAAGGAGACCGTCGTCACAATTGAGGAGGCGTAGGCGAGAGCCTGGGGGCGGGCGGTGGGCGGTGGGCGGCGCTCAGGCGATCGTGCGGCCCAATCCCTCCCAGTAGGGCGCGCGGAGGTCCTTCTTGAGGATCTTGCCGCTGGGGTTGCGCGGCAGTTCGTCCACGAAGTCGACCGAGCGCGGGCGCTTGAAGCCCGCGAGCCGCTCGCGCGCGTAGGAGAGCACCTCGTCCTCCGTCGGCTCGGCGCCCGGCGCGAGCACGACGACGGCCTTGACGGTCTCGCCCCAGCGCTCGTCCGGGACGCCGATGACCGCGACGTCCGCGATGGCGGGATGCGCGGCGAGGACCTCCTCGACCTCGATCGGGTACACGTTCTCCGCACCGGTGACGATCATGTCCTTGATCCGGTCGGTGAGGAACAGGTACCCCTCGGCGTCGACGTACCCGGCGTCGCCGGTGCGCAGCCAGCCGTCCCCGGCCAGCAGCCGGGCGGTGTCCTCCGGGCGGTTCCAGTACCCGGGGGTGTTCTGCGGCGAGCGCGTCAGCACCTCGCCGACCTCGCCGGGCGGGCGCTCGGCGTCCCCGCCCGGCTCGACGATCTTCACCTCGACCCAGTCGTAGGGCCGCCCGGCCGACCGCATCAGGTGCGCGCGCGGCCCCTCGGGGTCGTGGTCCTCGGGTTCGAGCTGGACGATCGCGCCGGTCGTCTCCGTCATGCCGTAGAGCTGGAACAGCGGCGCCTTGAAGGTGTCGAGGGCGCGGCGCAGCACCTCCGAGGTGATCGGGGATGCGCCGTAGGTGATCGCGCGCAGCGCCGAGTAGTCGCGGTCCGCCGCGCCCGGCACCTGGCACATGAACTGCAGGACGGCCGGGACGATGAACGCGTTCGTGATCCGCTCCCGCTCGAAGGTGTCGACCAGGGCGGCCGGGTCGATGTCGCGGACGAGCACCTGCCGGCAGCCCGCGTACAGCCCGGCCAGCGCCCAGCCCGTGCCGCCGATGTGGAACAGCGGCATCGGGACGAGGCTCGCCGACGAGGCGTCCAGCCCCCAGCGGCGGGCCATCCGCTCCCCCACCTCGAAGTTGGTGTTGCTGAGCTGGACGCCCTTCGGGACCCCGGTCGTGCCGGAGGTGTAGAGCTGCACGACGATGTCGTCCGGCTCACCCGTGTAGCCGGGGTCGTCGGCCGGATGCCCGGCCAGCCAGCGCTCGTACTCCTCGCCGGTGCGGACCGCGCCGCCGGGCAGCCGCTCCGCGAGGCCGGCGAACTCGGCGTCCAGCACGGTCACCGGCGCGCCCGCGTCCTCGACGATCGCCGCGATCTCCGCGGGGGTCAGCCGCCAGTTGACCGGGACGGTCACGGCGCCGATCTTCGCCGCGCCGAACAGCAGGTCGAAGAACTCGGGCGCGTTCTTGCCGACGTAGGCGACGCGCGCGCCGGGGCCGAGCCCCGCCGCCCGCAGGGCCTGCGCGACCCGGCTGGAGCGTTCGTCGAGCTCGGCGTAGGTCACGGTGCGCCCGTCCCCGGTGACGGCGGGCGCCGTCCCCCGGTCGCGCGCGTGGTCTCGGACGATGGACACGACCCGGTACTCCACCCCGGCCCCTTCCGAATCCCATTCGGTCACGTGCCGCCGACCCTACCGATCCGCGGACTCCCGGGGAACCACTGGTCCACGACGGCGTGCGGGCATGACACTATGAGCGCGGACAACTCCGAATGGTGACCAATCCGATACCTGAACTGATTGAAAGATCCATCAATGGGGCGCAAGCTGTCCCAGACGTCTGGAATGCCCCGCCCGTTCCTTCGAAGCGACCGCCGACAGGACACGATCAATGTTCGAGATCTGGGAGACCAGCGAGCCGGCCCGGCTCATCAGCGACGCGGGGAGCCTGAAGGTGGCGCTGGAGAAGGTCGACACGATGTGCCGCCTGCGGCATGACCAGGCCGTGGCGCACGTCGGCGAGGCCGGCCGGGGTTACCACTTCGAGATCAGGGACCACGAGGGCAAGGCCCTCGCGCGGCTCAGCTACGTCCCCGACACCTCCCGCGCGTACCAGAGCGTCGTGGTGGAGGAGATGCGCGGCGACGAGCACGCGGGCCCGTAGCCGTCCTCTGAAGCGACCCGGCCCCGGCCCTCGCGGCCGGGGCCGTCGCATGCCGCCACCGGTCCGGCCGACTCCGGTCTCCGCCGAAACCCGCGAAACGTCGCGGTGGCGGCCGATCGGGTCCGGACCGGATGGCAGGATGCTGGGTGCCCGTGCAAGCAGACCGTGGGAGTGGCGGTGTGGAAGTCGTGGCGGCGGCGCGGTCCCGGATCGCCGGAGTCGCCCTCGGATCCTCTTTCGGACCCGGATCCCGGCGCGGAGCCGGCGGCCGGAGCGGCCGGCCCCCTGGTGTCGGAGGCCGTCGCCGCGCTGGCGCGGGATGACGGCGCGGCGTTCCGCGACCTCGTCGACGAGCTGGAGTACGGGTCCGGCACACCGCGCTGGGCGCTCGCGGCCGACCGGTACCTGGCCGACCGGCTGCGGCGGGGCGTCACGACGGCCTGGAGCCGGGGCTGGCAGCCGGCCGACGTGGTCCGGTTCGCCTCCCGCCGGCGCACCGCCCGGCACGCCGCGCTCGCCGCGGACGCGATCGCCGGCGAGATGCGCGCCTACGCCGCCACGACCGTGGACGCCCTCTGGCACGAGCAGCTCGCCTCCCTCGACGCCACCGTGTGGTGGACGGACGACGACTCCCATCCGGCCGAGTGGTGCGACCGCGAGGGCGTGGAGCACGCCGACTACATCGCGACGGCGATCGAGCTCGTCCACATCCTGGAGACGCTGCCGAAGCTCCCGCCGCTCGCCCCGCCGCCCGGTTCGGGCTCCTCCGGGGCGGGCGAGCCCGCGTCGGAGCCGATGCGGGAGGTGGATCAGCGGGTACTCGGCAAGGTTCGCGCGCTCCTCGCCAAGGCGGAGTCGACCGAGTTCCCGGAAGAGGCCGAGGCGCTCAGCGCGCGCGCCCAGGAACTCATCGCACGGCACAGCATCGACCATGTGCTGCTGGCCGCGGAGACGGGCGACACGCGAGGGCCCGCCGGGCGGCGCGTCGCGGTGGACAACCCCTACGAAGCACCGAAGGCCGTCCTGCTGACGGTGGTCGCCGACGCCAACCGCTGCCGCGCGGTCTGGCATCGGGAGCTGGGGTTCTCCACGGTCCTCGGCTTCCCGGCCGATCTGGCCGCGGTGGAGATGCTGTTCACGTCGCTGCTCGTCCAGGCGACGTCCGCCATGGTGCACGCGGGCCCGCGGCGCGACGCGCGGGGACGCTCACGGACGCGGTCGTTCCGGCACGCCTTCCTCAACGCGTACGCGTCCCGGATCGGGGAGCGGCTCCGCGAGGCCGCGGGAGAGGCCGCGGACCGGGCCACCGCCGACGCCGGCGGGAAGGATCTTCTTCCCGTGCTGGCGGCGCGCGACCGGGCCGTCGAGCGGGCCGTCGACGAGATGTTCCCGAACCTCGCCCAGGGGCGGGCGGGGTCCGTCTCCAACTATGAGGGCTGGGTGGCCGGGCGCGCCGCCGCGGACCTCGCCAGCCTGAACGGGCGCTCCGAGGTCACCGGGGCGTTCCGCCGTCCTTAGCGCACGGGGTCCCCCCGGGGGGCGAGGGGGACGTCCGTCCATGTGCTCGTTCCTTCTCGGCCTTGATGTGGTCGTACGTGGTCTCGGGAGCGGGTCAGCCCTTCTTGCGCCGGGTGTTGCCGCCGCGCCCGCGCAGCGGCACTCCCGCCTCCTTCAGGACGTTGTAGATGAACCCGTACGACCGGCCGGTCTCGGCCGCCAGGTCGCGGATGCTCTCACCGGCCGCGTAGCGCGGAGCGAGCTCGGCGGCCAGCTGCGTGCGTTCGGCACCGGTGACGCGGGTGCCCCTCGACAGTGTTCGAGCCACGGGGACCTCCTGTTTCCAAGGCTGGGCTGCGGGGCCCGTCCCCGCAGCTCACAGCAGTGTTGATCTCCCCAACGTACACATTCCCCCTGATTACGCCGTCGATGCCGCGCGAATCACCGCGAATTCGGCCGAAGCTGGTCTTATCCGTGGTGAACGGCGTGTCGGATCTAGACAGACGGGTCCGGAACCGCTGGCGTCCGCCCGTTCCGAACGATCACCGCCCGCACCGGCACCCGGACCGGAACCCGCCCCAGCGCCGGCACGGCCGGTTCCGGGACCGGCGGGAGCGCCGCCGCCCCGGCCGCCGAGGGGGCCGCCGCGGGGGCCGGGGAGACGGCCGGGGACGCAGGCTCGGAGACGGCCTGGGAGGCGGCCTCGCGGAGCGACAGGTCCGCGCGGCGCAGCGGATGCCGCGGCGGCGCGAACGGGAACAGCGACTCCTCGGCGAGCCCGTCGACCACCAGCAGCTCGCCCGGTTCGAGGAGCCGCCAGCCGGGATCGTCGTCCATCGGCTCGCTGGCGAGGACGACGGCCGGCACGGCGCCGGGGCCCGCGGGCTCGCCGGCGCCGCCCCGCTCCGGTGAGAGCACCCACAGCTCGTTGCTCTCCGGGTAGCGCAGCGCCCACAGGCGGCCGGACTCGGCGACGAGGAGGTTGAGCGCGAACACGGGCAGCTCCGCGCCGATGCGGCGCACCGCCTCGACGATCCCGGCCGTGGTGTCGCCGCGGCGCCGGATCTCGGCCGTCAGGTAGGCGAACACCAGCTCCGAGTCGGTCTCCCCGGCGACGTGGGCGTGCTCGACCTCGGTGAGCCACGTCCGGAGGACGTCCAGCCCCTTCACCACGCCGTTGTGGGCGAACAGCCGGTCGTTCATCACGAAGGGGTGGCAGTTGCGCACGGTCAGGCCGCCCACGGACGCGTCCCGCACGTGCGAGACGAAGGTGTGGGACGGGACGTTGCGGGCGTGCAGGTCGAAGTCGGCGTTCTCGAAGGCGGCCAGGGGCGCGCGGTCGCGGACGGGCTCGCCGCCGAGCGAGAACCAGCCGAGGCCCGCGCCGTGCTGCATGCGGTGGCTCTGCGCGCGCAGGCTCCGCGGCGCGTCCAGCAGCCAGTGCGCCGCCCGGACGCGGGGGCCTCCCGTGCTCATCCCGAAAAGCCGGCACATGTCGTCACCTCTTAATGATCTTTACTGCGGGTGACGAGGATTTTACCGAACGTCGCGGCCGACCGTCCGGTGAATCGCCGGTGTCCCGGGCGGGCAAGGCCGGACGTCCGGCAGCGGGAAGACACGGCCGCGGCCGCACGGTTCACTGCCGGTCAGCGGTTCACCGCCGACCGACGGACCGACGCGACTGGAGGAAGCCATGCCGGAGGACGCCACCACCGAGTTCTGGAAGAACCTGAAGCCGATCCAGAACTCCCAGAAGCCGGACGCCCTGCCCGAGGTGTACCTGCCGAAGGTCGCCACCGACGACGACCGCTACTACGTGCCGTTCACCGAGACCGTCGGCTCGCGCCCGCTCTGGATCAACGTCAAGGACAACTCCTGGGCGGACATCCTGCGCGCCACCAGCGCCGGCCTGGTGAACCGGCACTACCACCCGCACGAGGTGTTCGCCTACACCATCTCCGGCAAGTGGGGTTACCTCGAACGCCCGTGGACGGCGACGGCGGGCGACTTCATCTACGAGGCGCCGGGCGAGGGCCACACGCTCGTCGCCTACGAGAGCGGCGAACCCATGAAGACGATGTTCATCGTGAAGGGCCCGCTCATCTGGCTCGACGAGAACGGTGACACGGAAGGGTACTTCGACGTCCACGACTACATCGCGATGTGCCGCGAGCACTACGACAAGGTCGGCCTGGGCTCGGACTACGTCGACTCCCTCTTCCGCTGACGGACGCTGGCTAGACTCGACCTCCCACCTGCGAGGGAGGTCGAGATGGCCGCTTCGGTGCTGGAGTCGCGCGTATCGACCGAGGACGTCCCGCCGGGCGACCGGGTCTCCTACTGGGAGCGGTACAACGCGCGCGCCCTGGTCGGGCTCACCTGCACGTCCTACGCCGAGGGCGGCCTGCTCGCCCGGCAGGCGAACCTGCGCGTGGGGGCGCTGCGCCTGGCCGACATCCGGGGCAACGCGCATGTCATCGAGCGGACGCCCGGCATCTGCCGCGACTTCCCCAAGGACTCGGTGTTCGCGAGCCTCGTGCTCAAGGGCGAGGCCGTCTTCTTCCACTCGGGCGGGTGCCTGACGGTCCGCGCGGGAGACATCGTCCTGTACGACACGGCCCGTCCGTACCTGTTCGGCTTCTCCGCCCCGATGCGGAAGCTCCTCCTGGACGTCCCGCGCGAGGTGTTCGCAGAGCGGTTTCAGGCGCCGGTCCTGCCCGCTCCCATAGCCCTCAGCGCGGCACGTCCCTCCCCCGCCTCCCGCACGCTGCGGTCACTTCTGCTTGAGCTGACGACGGGCGAGGGGCCCGACCATGCCGACGACCTGGCCCTCGAACTGCTCGGCCTGCTCGCCGCAGAACAGGCCGGTGACCGCCCCGCGTCCCCCACGCGCCTGCTCCACCTCCTCGTGGCCAAGGACTACATCGACCGGCATCTGCACGATCCCGGTCTGAGCCCCCAGCGCGTCGCGTCCGCTCTGGGCATCTCCGCCCGCCACCTCAGCCGCGTCTTCGAACCGGAGGGCCTCACTCCGGCCCGCTACGTCTTGGACCGGCGGCTGGCGAAGGCCAAGGCGGACCTGGCCGACCCGGCGTCGGCCGCGGCGACCGTCGCGGAGATCGCGCACCGCCACGGTTTCGCCAGCCAGGCCCACTTCACCCGGGTCTTCCGCGAGCGCTTCGGCTCCACGCCCGGTGCGATCCGGCCCCGCTGACCGGGTTATCCCCAGAACCGGATTCTGCTGCCTTCTTCGGGGCCGGTCGCGCAGGCTGGCGACGTCCCCTTCCGGAAGGAGCGGCCCGATGGCCACGATCACGTTCCCGGTCCCCGCCACCACGACCTCGCGGTTCGCCGTCGCGGCCGGCGGCGTCCCGCACGACCTCCCGGCCCTTCTCCGCGACGCCGCGTCCGGCCCCTTCCACGCCCACATCACCGGCCGGCTCGGCTCCCCGCAGTTGCGGCTCACCCGGGAGGACTCCGCCGCCCTCCGCTGGGACCCGGGCGAGATCCGCGCGGCCGCCCCGCGGGACCGGGCGTCCGCACGGGCCTTCAACGACGCCTCGGAGTTCGCCGTCATCACCGCCTTCACACCGATCACCGACCAGCCCCGCGGCGCCCAGGTCGCCCGAGCAGCCGCGTACGCCCTCGCGGAGGCGCTCGGCGGCGTCCCCGCCGACCTCGTCACCGGCCACGTCCTGGCCCCGCCCGCCACCGAACGGACGCGCTTCGTCCTCGCCGACCGCTGGCTGGGCGACGTCCTGCCGCCGTTCCGCGCCAACGGCCGCTGCACGGCCGCCGACCCGGACCTCGACCCCGAGGGCGTCAACGGGTGCGCCTGCGTCCGCCTGCGCACCCGCGGCCTCCGCCGCTTCGGCCTGCCCGAGCTCCAGATCGGCGACGTCGCCTGCCCGCACGACCTGGCGGCCCTGAACGTCCTGCGCGCCGCGGCGCGCCGCCTCCTGACCGGCCACTGGTCCTGGCTCGCGACCGGCCCGGCCGGACGCAGCCGCACGATCCCCGCAGCGCTCGACCTCACCCGGCGCGACTTCAACGACTTCTGGGGAACCGCCCGCCGCGTCCCGCTCACCCCGCCGGACCCGTTCCAGATCACCCTCACCCCGCTGACCTCGCGCCTCCTCACCGTCACCCCGCCCGACGACTTCGACGGCACGATCAACGACTGGCTCTGGGGCGGCACCCTCCCCCTGGGCATGTACGACATCCTCGAATCCCCCGCCGACCGTTCACAGGCCGCCTAACGCCACCGGGCGGCATCGGCACGGCCGGAGCGGGCGGTGTGGTCGAGGCGCCGGGGGCCGAGGTGCGGAGAGCGAGGGGTCAGTCGAGTAGTCCTGCCTGGTGGGCGAGGATGGCGGCCTGGACGCGGTTCGCGAGGGAGAGTTTGGTCAGGATCCGGCTGACGTGGGTCTTGGCGGTCGCCTCGCTCATGTGCAGGCTGGAGGCGATGTCGGTGTTGGACAGGCCGTTGCCCAGCGCTGTGAGCACTTCGCGTTCCTTGGTGGTCAGGACTTTCAGGCGGTGCTCGGCCTCGGTTCGTACCGTTGCCGTCTTGCCGAAGTGCTGGAGCAGGCGCCGGGTCACCTTGGGCGAGAGCATCGCCTCGCCGCGTGCCGCGCTGCGGACCGCGGTGATCATGTCCGCGGCCGTCGCGTCCTTGAGCAGGAAGCCGGCCGCGCCGTGCGCCAGGGCCGTTCGCACGTACTCGTCGAGGTCGAAGGTGGTCAGGATGACGACGCTCGGCGGGCGGGGCGAGCGCGCCAGTCGTTCGGTGGCCGTCAGCCCGTCGGCGCGGGGCATCCGGATGTCCATGAGCACGACGTCGGGGTAGAGGGCCTGGGCCATGGTCACCGCTTCGGCGCCGTCGCCGGCCTCGCCGACCACGGTGATGTCCGGCGCCGACTCCATGATGGTGCGCAGCATGGAGCGCACCATCCACTCGTCGTCGGCGATCAGCACCCGGATCGGTTCGCTCATGGGGTGTGCTGCCTCGTCAGGGGGATCTCGGCGGTGATGTCGAACCCGCCCTCGTCCGTCGGGCGGGTCGTCAGCTCGCCGCCGACCAGCCGGACCCGCTCGGCGATTCCGAGCAGGCCGTGCCCTCCGGCGGGCAGCTCGGTGCGGCCGCCCTGCGGAGCCGGGCCGTTGGTCACGCGCAGGTGCAGGGAACCGCGGGTGTGGTGGACGAGGACGTGCGTCCGCGCGGTGGCTGCGTGTTTGTGCACGTTGGTCAGGGCCTCCTGGACGACACGGTAGACGGTGTGCTCGACGAGCGCGGGAAGCGCGGTGTCGCAGTCGTCGACGAACTCCGAGGTGACCGGCATGCCGAGGCGGCGGGACGCCTCGACCAGGTCGCCGAGATCGGCCAGGGTGGGTTGCGGCGCGAGCGGCACGGCGGTGTCCCCGTCGGCGCGCAGGACCTCCACCAGTGAGCGCAGTTCGCCCAGCGTCTCGCGCCCGATGACGCCGATCTGCTTGCCGATGGCGGTGGCGTCCTGGTCCCGCGCCACCTCCAGCGCGGTGGCGTGCAGGACCATCAGCGACACCCGGTGCGCGACCACGTCGTGCATGTCCCGGGCGATCTGGGCCGTTCGGCGCTGCGCGCCCGCAGGACGCGCTGGTGCTGCTCGCGTTCGGCGCGGTCCGCCCGTTCGCGCATCCTGGCGATCAGCTCGCTCTGCGCGCCGGCATAGAGCCCCAGCAGGGCCGGGACCCCGCAGATCACGGCGGTGACCGCCAGCGCCGCGTCGCCGCCGCCCGTCCGCCAGACCGGGACGCCGACCGCCACCGCGGATCCCGCCAGCATGCCGATCCGCACCGCTTGCTGTGATCGCGTCCGCTGCGACGCCATGTGCCGCGCCAGGGTGTACTGCGCGACCATGACGGCCACGTAAGCGGACAGCACGACCCAGCCGGCCAGGGTGATCGCGGCGAACGGCAGCGGGTGCCGCCGGCGCCACCAGGCCGCGGCGCCCACGGCCAGCCCCAGCGGCAGCGCGATCCACGGGCGGGCGTCCCGTCGAGGTAGGCGATCCCGACCTCGCCCAGGGACCGGCCGGATCCGCCGTCACCGGACGGCGTGCTCGCGGCGAGGGCGATGGCCGCCACCGCGTCGACCAGCTGGTGCCGCCGCCCGCGGACCGCCGCCCGGACCGCCGTGGGGCGCAGGTCGGCTGGGGTTGGCGGCCTCATGGGTCGCACGCTATCCGGCACCGCGCCGCCAGAGCATCCAGAGAAAGGTGTACTCGGGCCCTGGACGGCTCCGACTTTCCGACGAGGCCGCCGACCGACTATGGCCGATGCCCCGGTCACCGCCGGCCGGTGAGGCTGTGCGCATGTCATCGCAGACCATGCACACCAAGGCTCCCCCCGGTTCACCGCGCCCGCACGCACTGCCGGGCCGGCCCGCGAAGGACGGGCGGCAGTCGCCGTTCGCGGCCTGCCGCACGATGCCGGGGATCTCCGGCCGGGAACGCCTCGATCTGTCGCACCGCCATGACGCGGGCTGACGGTGCCGCGGGGCGCGCCCGTCCGGTGCTCTCCGGAGTGGGCCTGACGAAGAGCTACGGGCGGACCACCGTGCTGCATCACGCCTCGCTCGTGGTCGACCGGGGTGAGCTGGTCGCCGTGATGGGGCCGAGCGGGTCGGGCAAGTCCACGCTGCTCTACTGCCTTTCCGGCGTCGTGCGGCCGGACGGCGGGGAAGTGCTGTTCAACGGCGTCCGGGTCGACGAACTGCCCGATGCCCGGCGCACCGATCTGCGGCGGTCGGACTTCGGTTTCGTCTTCCAGTTCCCCGGCCTGCTGCCGGAACTGCCGGCCGCCGAGAACGCGGCGCTGCCGCTGATGCTGGACGGAGCCGGCCCCCGTGACGCGGTCGCCCGGGCGAGGGAGCTGTTCCCGGCGCTCGGCCTCGAGGGCCTGGAGCGGCGGCGCCCGGGAGAGCTGTCCGGCGGGGAGGCCCAGCGCGTCGGGATCGCCCGCGCGCTCGTCCTCGATCCCGCGATCGTGTTCGCCGACGAGCCGACCGGCGCGCTCGACACGAGGACCGGCGACGAGGTCGTGTCGCTGCTGGTGTCGACGGTGCGGAAGCGAGGGTCGGCGCTGGTGCTCGTCACCCATGACGAGCGGGTCGCCAAGCGCTGCGACCGGATCGTCCATGTCGTGGACGGCCGGACCACGCCCGAGCCGGAAGGCGTCCGGTGATGCGCGGACTGTGGCCGCGCCTGCTGCGCGGCGGCGGACGGTCCGCTCGGCTCGAGGTCGCACTCCCCCTGGTGGCGGGCGCCGTCATCACGATGATCCTGCTGTTGCTGCTCGGCCTGCAGCAGGGACTGGATCACCGGGCGGAGCGGACGGCGTGGCGGACCCCCGAGGCGGCGGCAGGCGATGCCACGGCGGTCCAGGCCGTCTCGACCGACTACGTCGGAGACCGTCCGCTCGCGGTGATCGAACTGGCCGCCCTGGGGGACGACCCGCCCGCTGTCCCGGGGATGGGGAGATTCCCGGCGCCGGGCGAAATCTGGGCTTCTCCCCGCCTGGCCGAGCTGATGGCGGACCTGCCCGCCGACCAGCTCGCCGACAGGTTCGCGGGTCGGGTGACCGCCGAACTCTCGCGGGAGACCCTCGAGCATCCCGGCGAGCTCGTCGCGGTGGTCGGCCGGCGTCCCGGCGACCCCTCGATGCGCGACCGCCGGCCGCCTCACCAGTGGAACGAGGTCTCCTCGGTGACGCCGGCAAGGATCGACCGCTGGTCGGCCACTCCAGACCTCTACCAGACCACCTACCGGGACATCGCGCTGCTCGCCGTCGTCCTGACCGCGCTCCCGCTCGCCGGCCTCGGCGGGCTCGCGTCCCGGCTGATGGCGGGCCGCAGGCAGCGGCGGCTGGCGACCCTGCGGCTGCTCGGCGCCCGTACCTCGCAGGTGGTGCGGCTGACCATCGCCGAAGTGGCGACGTTCGCCTCGATCGGGGCGGTGTGCGGGGCGCTGCTCCATCGCGTCCTCGTGCCGCTGACCGCCCAGGTGCCGATCAAGGGCGGGGGATGGTTTCCCGCGGACGTGCGGCCGGGGGTGCCGCTCACGGTCGCGACCGTGGCCGCGGTGGTGGGCATGCTGACTCTGGGCGCACTCAACGGGCTCCTTGCGGCGGTTCGCGACCCCTTGGGCACGTACCGCCGCGCTCGCCGCGACCCGGCGCGCATGCGGTTGTGGTCGGTACTGTTCATCGGCGCGGCGGTGGCGCTGTTCTGGGTGCGCGGCAGCAACCCCTTCGTGGGGATCGCCTTCACCGTCGTGGCCGTGCTGGGCTGGGGACTGGTGTCGACCGGGCCGTGGATCGTCGCGGGACTCGGCAGGCTGCTGGCCTGGCGCGCCCGGCGTCCGGCGACCTTCCTCGCCGGACGGCGCCTGTCGGACAGCCCGCGCGGCGCGTGGCGGGCGGTCGGCGGCCTGACACTCGCCGCCTTCATCGCCGGGTTCGTCGCCATGAGCCTCCCGGCCGGGCTCGGCAACGCCGGCGAGTACGCCTCGCGGGCCGAGCGGCTCGATGCCGTCGTGCCCGCCGCCACCGTGGACGCCGCCGTCCGCAGGGCCGAGGCCGTGCTGCGGACCGGGGGCGTCCGCGCCGACGTCGGGACGGCCGCGGCGCCGTCCTGGCTCGAGGACCGGGACGCGTGGGCCACACTGTCCCTGGTCACGCACGGCTCCGGTGAGGAGCCCGACCGCGCCCGCACCGCGATGATCGAGCACGGCCTCTGGGGCCCTGAGATGACCTTGGCCGAGGACCTGCCGAGCATGTGGCTGCTGCGGGACGGGGTCGCCATGGGCTTCCTGGTGCTGCCGACCGCGGCCCTGGTCGCCCTCGCCTCGATGATCATCGGCACGATCGCGCGCATCCTCGACCAGCGGGACACGCTCATCGCCCTCAGACTGGCCGGCACCCCGCAGGCGGTCCTGCTCACGGCGCAGCGCCGGGAGATGGTCCTGCCGACGGCGCTGCTCGGCGGCATCGCCGCGACCGCCGGGCTGGCCGGCGGCGCGACGATCAGCTCGGCGAGCCCGCTCAACCCCTAAAGCGCCGGCGTCTTCGCCGGCCTGCTCGCGCTCGGCGCGATCGCCCTGCTGGCCGCCGACCGGACGGCGCGGCCCGTGCTCGAACGAGCCGGCACCGATCTCTCCGAACGCGAATAGCCCGAACGCGCAGGGGACGCCCGAATCGGAAGGTCGCCACGTCGCCTGGCTGACGGGGGTACATTGCAAGCAATTCGTGTGGCGGAAGCACATCCCCCAGCACCCCGCGATACACCGGACATTACATCCGGGTGGACGAATCGCCACAAGCGCGGCAAATTAGCAGGAAGGCATCTCGTCCGCACTTTCCCCGGGGCGATAACACCGAGTGAGACTTATAACACCGTGTGGTCACCCATACATGCCGTCCCGCCGCCTTCCGGACGGGCCGGCCATTGTCGCATCATCCGCGAACCCGCCCCCCGGACCTTTCGGCCCACCGCCCGGGAAAGGCGAGCCTGCGGGCCGACACGCCGAGGATTTCCGCCTTTGCGGCACGTCGCCACGGCCCCTGCATGACATCATCTGTCTTTGCCTCCATCCACGACATAACACACATTTCCGCCGCCACCCCGGCAGCACGGATCGTTCAGTCGAGTGTGAGCAATGTTCAACGCTCCGTAGCCAAATTGACTACGATCGGCATTCTCACGGTGACCGACGCGATCCCCCGGGGCGAAGATGATCCGCTTTCTGGCACATCCCAGGCTCGCCGGCCTGCTCGGCGACTGGTTCCGCTGCACCTGCGGCGTGCTGGGCTGCACCGCGGTGGCCGGCGCGATCTCCATCGGAGCCGCCGCGGCGTCGCAGGCCGCCGCGCATCCCGAGCCGGGAGTGCGCAGATCCGTGCCGCAGGTCTGCCGCCACACCGTGACCATCGGCGACTGGCGCAAGTGCAAGGAGGCATGGCGGTCGATGTACGAGAGGTCTCGCAGAGGATCGGGCCGCGGCCGGGACTTCCCCCGCTGGGCGGGCCGGCACGGCTGGAAGCCCGAGTCCGGGCGGAAGAAGCCGCCCTCCCCGGCACCGCTCCTGAAGCCGAGCCCCCGCGGCGGGCGGCCGGATCCCCCGCTCGACGAGTCCCCGGCCCCCGACCGGACGCCGCCCCCTCCCCCGACAGCGCCCGCCCGCGAGCCGGCGCGCGTACGGGAGCGGGCGGACGAGGTGGAGTCACGTCCCCCCTCCCTGCAGCCGGTGCTGCTGCTGAGCCTGCTCATCCCCGCCGCGGCGGCGATCTGCTACCCCTTCCGGCACCGGCTCTACGCCGTCGCCGCGGGCCTGCCCACCCTCGGCCTCCCCGAGGAGGAGCCGGCCCCCGCCCGCTTCGGCCACCGACCGGCCTGCGACCCGTTCGCCGCCCCGGCCACGGGCCTGGCCGGGCCGGGCGCGGTCTCCACCGCGCGGGTCCTGGCCCTGACCGCCCTCGACGAGCACGGCGACGACTGCCTGGTCGTGGTCCCGCGCCCCGACGCGACCACCCTCTTCGGGCTGGCCGAGGACGAACTGCTCGACGACGACACGGACGGGCTCTTCATCCCGGGCAACCTCGACGCGGCCCTCGCCTACCTGGAGACCGAACTCGTCATCCGCGAGAACACCGGCGTGACGAGGGCGAGGCGGCTCCTCCTGGTGGCCGACTGCAGCCAGGAGCCCGACCGGATCCAGGCGCTTCTCACCCGGCACCCCGGCGGCGCCTCCGCGATCCTCCTCGGCCCGTGGCCGGGCGACCGGGCCGTGATCGACGACACCGGGCGGGTCACCGCCCCGGCCGGCCTGGCCGCCGGCCTGCCCGACCACGTTCCGGCGCTCTCCCGCACCGAGGCCCGCGACCGTCTCCTCGCGGCCCTGGCACGGCACAAGAAGCCCGAGAAGCCCTCCCCCAAACGCCGCTCCTCCCCCCGCCGTCCCTGACCTCGCCCCCTGGGCCGTCGCATCGAAGGCCCATGCCCGCCCCCTCCACCTGGCACCTCTGCCGTCCGGGCACGGCCCGGCAAGTCTGCGTCAGCAGGCGGCGGCCTCCCGGCGGCCCGCGAGTTCGGCTCTGAGGGCGCGGAGGTTCCGCAGGGCCCGGCTCATGACGCCGATGTCCGGCGGCTGCTCGGCGTCGCCGTCCACGTAGGCGAAGCAGCGCAGCATCCAGCCGCGCGCCACGTCCTCCGCATGGGATTCGGCCTCGCGTTTCCTGGCGAGGGCCAGGTGCCGTTTCTCCTCGGCGATCTCGCCGGCCAGGCGGTCGTCCGCCCTCAGCGCCTGGATGTCGGCGAGGGCGTACCGGCCGAGGCGGTCCGTCGCGAGCCCGCGCTCGCTCGCGACGCGGTCGAACGTGCGGCGGGGCCAGCCGAGTATCGCCATCGCGCCGCCCGTGTCGACGGAGTCCATGAGCGGGCCCTTCCGCGTCGAGACGACGGCGCGGACGGCCTCCGGGTCGAGGGCGTCCAGGTCGCGCAGGAGGTACACCGGGTGCCCGCGGAAGGTGCTGACGACGTCGAGCGCGCCTTGGGCGACCAGGACCTCGACGTCCCGCCGCTCCACGTCGAGGCTCACCCGCGCGGCCAGGCGGGCGGCCGCGCGCGAGGAGCCGACCGGCGGATCGTCGCCGAATCGGGCGATGACCTCCCGGCCGGCCTCCCGGGCCTTCTCGGCGAGACCGGCGGACCAGCGGCCGTCGTCCAGGTCGGGGCCGGGGAGGACGCCGTGCTCCAGGCCCACGCGCAGCTGCCACCGCGTGAGCCCGAGACGGACGGCGAACTGGTGGGGGCCGTACTGCGTGCGGTCGGTCTGCGCAGCCATTGCCGTGCCTTTCGTCGCGGGTTCGACATTGACGCTCCTCAGCCTCACGGACCGGACCTCCCGCGAGCTATGGAACGCGATTCTGTGGACAGTCCGCGGACGTGTGGCGGATTTATCGGAAAACCCGGGGCAATTGACCCGGTCTTCGGGAGAGGGCACGGCATGCGAGGCTGTATCCATGGAGCGCTTGGGAATCGGGCTCGCGGCCCTGGGGCGGCCCGCTTACATCAACGTGGGACGGGCCGGGGAACTGCCGCCGGAGCGCAGCGTGGACCTGATGCGCGAAGCCACGTGGAACGTCCTCGACACCGCCTATGCGGCCGGCGTCCGATGGGTGGACACGGCACGTTCGTACGGCAGGGCCGAGGAGTTCCTCGGCGGCTGGCTCAGCGCACGCGCACCCGATGGCGTGACCGTGTCCAGCAAGTGGGGCTACACCTATGTCGGCGACTGGAAGACCGACGCCGAGGTGCACGAGGTCAAGGAGCACTCCCTCGACCGCTACCGCGCCCAGTACCGGGAGACCCGCGAACTGCTGGACGGGCACCTTTCCCTGTACCAGGTCCACTCCCTGACTGAGGAGAGCCCGCTGTTCCAGGACGTCCGGCTGCAGGAGGCTATGGCCGAGCTGAGCGCCGAGGGCATCCGCGTCGGTTTCTCCACCTCAGGCCCCAGGCAGGCCGAGACGATCCGCCGGGCGATGGAACTGGACGTCTCCGGCCAGAGGCTCTTCACCTCCGTCCAGTCGACCTGGAACGTCCTGGAGACCTCGGCCGAGGACGCCCTGCGCGAGGCCCACGCGGAGGGGCTGCACGTCATGCTCAAGGAGGTGCTGGCCAACGGGCGGCTCGCCGTTCAGCCGCCCGCCGCAGTGCTGGCCATCGCGTCCGAGAACGGTGTACGGCCGGACGCGGTCGCCCTGGCGGCGGCCCTCGGCCGGCCCTGGGCCGGGACCGTCCTGATCGGTGCGGTCAGCCCGGCCCAGCTGCGGTCGAACCTGGCCGCGTCGACGCTGTCCCTCGACGAGGACGAGCTGGCGGCACTGGCGGAACTGCGCGTCTCCCCCGAGCGCTACTGGGCCGAACGCGGCGCGCTGCCCTGGACGTGACCTCCGCGAGCTGCCGGACGGGCGTCCGCCCATGGCACGATTGAGCGCGGCCCACCATGATCGGATCCTCCCCTTGCCCATGCAGTCAGAACTTCCAGACGTGATCGGCCCGTACCGCGTGGTCGCCCGGCTCGGAGCCGGTGGGATGGGCGAGGTGTTCCTCGGCGCGTCACCCAGCAGGCGCCTCGTCGCCGTGAAGGTGATCCGGCCGGAACTCCTGGACGATCCGCGGTGGCGGGAGCGGTTCCGCCGCGAGGTGACGTCCGCGCGGGCGGTCAGCGGGTTCTACACGGCCCCCGTCGTCGACGCCGATCCGGACGCGGACCGGCCGTGGCTCGCCACCCAGTACATCCGGGGCGTGAGCCTGGCCAGGGTCGTCCGGGAGAAGGGTCCGCTGCGCGAGCGCACGGCCTGCCGCCTCGGGGCGGGGCTCGCCGAGGCGCTGATCGCGATCCACCGGGCGGGCATCGTGCACCGCGACCTGAAGCCGTCCAACGTCCTGCTGGCGTCCGACGGGCCGAGGGTGATCGACTTCGGCATCGCGAGGCCGCTGGACGCGCTGCCGCTGTCGCGCACCGAGATTCTCGGCACTCCCGCCTACATGTCGCCCGAGCAGGCCCTCGGCGACCCCGTCCATCCCGAGAGCGACGTGTTCTCCCTCGGCTCGACGCTCGTGTTCGCGGCCACGGGAGCCGCCCCGTTCGGCACCGGCCACAAGGTCCGCGCACGCATCGTCCACGGCGAACCGGACCTCACCCCTCTGCCCGCCCCCTTGGTCGGGCTCGTGAGCCGCTGCCTGAGCAAGGACCCCGGAGAGCGTCCCACTCCGGAGCAGGTCCTCGTCGCCCTGTCCACGCTGCTGGACGCGCACTACGGCGAGGAATGGCCGCCCGTGGACGTCGAGCAGCTCATCGGCGCGCAGGAGCGGACCCTGGTCGACATCACCGGGGAGCTGCCCACGCTCAGGGAGTGACGGGACGCCCGGTTACGGCAGGTCCTGCGCGAGCACGTCCCAGAAGGCGGTCTCGTAGGCGTGCAGGAGGCGGGCCGCGCGCGCGGCCTCGACCGGGTCGTCACCGGAGGCCAGCCCGGACGCGATCACGTCGAGGGCCTGCTCCTCGAAGCCGGGCGGGGACTCGGCGAAGAACTCGAAGAAACCGACCGCGTCCCCGGAGAGGCCGTACCGGGTCTGGAGGGCCCGCGCCGTACGCGCACAGTACGAGCCCCACTCCGCGAGGTTGGCGAGCATGGCCAGGGCGACCTCGCTGACCGTCCCGAAGGCCGCCTTCTGCGCGAGGAAGGCCGGATAGGCCTGCGCCAGCGGTTTCGGCTCGTACGCCATGAGATTCTTCTCACTCTGGCCGAGCGCGGCGGCGAACTCCCGCAGCAGCCCCAGGGCGTGCGCCTCGCCCTGCGCGAGTCCCAGGAACAGCTCTCCCGAGGACGAATTCGGGAATCGCGCCGCCAGCAGGGCGAAACTTCGCCTATCGCTGCCAACGATCCGATACTCCTCGCCCGCAAGCCAGACCAGGCGTTCCCGGGGCACATCGCCCGTCTCCAGCATGTCGACGAAGCGGTTCGCCGGCGCCGCGCCCGCGAGTTCCCCGCGAGTGCGCGCGACGAGTTCCGCGGCCCTGTCATCGGTCACGCCTCCACGGGAGCACCCGAGCCGCCCCGCGGTCAACCGGGACGCGCCGGATCGGCGTTGGTGATCACGTGGATACGATGAGGAGCAGAACGTCTACGCAGGTGTGGACCCAGTTGGGAGTGAGCGAGTATGTCGGATTTCGAGCTCGACCACGCGGGCGGCCGGATGCCTCTGGAGGTCTCCGAGGCGACCGAGGGGCCGTCAGGGCTGGTCGTGGGCAGCCTCCTGAAAGAGACGGGGCATGTCACGCTCGATCCCGGCTTCACCAACACCGCGTCCACCACGTCGGCGATCACCTATATCGACGGTGAGGCGGGGATCCTCCGCTACCGGGGCTACCCCATCGAGGAACTGGCGGAGAAGTCGTCCTTCCTCGAGGTGGCCTACCTGCTGATCTACGGCGAGCTTCCGACGACCGACCAGCTCGACACGTTCACCGACAAGGTGCGCAACCACACGCTGCTGGACGAGAAGTTCCGCGCGTTCTTCTCCGCGTTCCCGCGCCGGGCCCACCCGATGGCCGTGCTGTCGTCCGCGGTCAGCGCCCTGTCGACGTTCTACCAGGACAGCCTCGACCCGTTCGACCCCGAGCAGGTCGACCAGTCGAGCATCCGGCTCATCGCCAAGCTGCCCACGATCGCGGCGTACGCCTACAAGACCTCCAACGGGCAGCCCCTGCTGTACCCCGACAACTCCCTCGGGTACGTGGAGAACTTCCTCCGCATGATGTTCGGGCTGCCCACGCAGCCCTACGAGATCGACCCCGAGATCGCCCGGGTGCTGGACATGCTGTTCGTCCTGCACGCCGACCACGAGCAGAACTGCTCGACCTCGACCGTGCGGCTGGTGGGCTCCAGCCAGGCGAACCTCTTCTCGTCGGTGTCGGCGGGCGTGGACGCCCTGTTCGGCCCGCTGCACGGCGGCGCCAACCAGGCCGTCTTGGAGATGCTGGAGCGCATCCACGAGGACGGCGACGACATCGACTCGTTCGTGGCGCGCGTCAAGAAGAAGGAGCCCGGCGTCAAGCTGATGGGCTTCGGCCACCGCGTCTACCGCAACTACGACCCGCGCGCCGCGGTCGTGAAGAAGGCCACGGGCAAGGTCCTGGACGCGCTCGGCAAGTCCGACCCCCTGCTGGACCTGGCCATGCGCCTCGAAGAGGTCGCGCTGAGCGACGACTACTTCGTCGAGCGCAAGCTCTACCCGAACGTGGACTTCTACACGGGCGTCATCTACAAGGCGATGGGCTTCCCGACCAACGCGTTCACCGTCCTGTTCGCGCTCGGCCGGCTGCCCGGCTGGATCGCCCAGTGGCGCGAGATGATGAACGACCCGGCCACCAAGATCGGACGCCCGCGCCAGGTGTACGTGGGCCCGGGCGAGCGCCACTACGTGGCCGCCTCCGAGCGCTGATGGCCGCACGCCCACCCCCGGGCGTCCAGCCGGACACCCCGGGGCCCTTATCAGCATGAGAACGATCGCCTCTGCGGGGCGGTACCCGAAAGATCGGGTGCCGCCCCGTTCACGTGCGGGTGCGTACGGGTGATCTGTGATCTTCGCGCCTGCACGGGACGCGGTCATGGCTCGCGGCGTGAGAATGAGGAGATGGAGGAGGACCTTCGCGCCTGGGGCAACATCCGGATCACGGGGAGGCCGGGCGGCGGTAACCGCAACCACGTGCGGGAGGCTGTCGCGGGCGATGGGCGGCGATTGGCGGTACGGCGGAGTAGGCGAACGGTAAGGGCACTGGACTGGGAGTTGGACCTCCTGGAACATCTGGGCGGGTGTGGCTTCACTGTCCCGGCTGTAGTGCCCACACTGGACGGTCGGCGCCACGTGCGGGGGGTGGTGGTGCAGGAGTGGCTCGATGGGCGCCCGCCCGCAGCTGGGGATTGGGTGGCCGTGGCCGCTGACCTGCGGCGGTTGCATGCGGTCACGCGAGGCTGGTCGCAGCGTCCCGGGTTCCGGTCCACCCGCGACCTGTTGCTTCATGAGTGCGGTGGGGACGTTGATCTGTCGGCGATGCCGCGGGCAGCCGTCCGGGCCTGCCGCGAGGCGTGGCGCGGGCTCGTCGGCGTCCCCATGGCGGTGGTGCACGGTGATCCCGGGCCCGGCAATATCCGGGTGACCCCGAGTGGCGTTGGTTTCCTGGACTGGGACGAGGCCCGGGTCGACCACGTTGACCTCGACCTGGCCGACCTGCCGATTCCGGTTCTGCCCGCCGCCCGGCAGGCACGCGCCCGTGCCGCCGTCCACGCTTGGGAGGCTGCCTGCGGCTGGCGCATCGAGAACGATTACGCCCGGCGACGCCTCGCGGACCTGAAGATCACCCGTAGGGCGGGAGAAGGCCGCTGACGGGTGAGCAGCCGGCGGCCGAGCCACCATGCGCGAAGGCGGGCGATGCGCCGCGCGCCTTGACCCGGATATCCACAGAACCCCGTTCTAGTGAACGTGCGCGGCGGCCTCCTCGACGCTGGACGACGAACGCCGGTCCAGGCAACGAGGAGGCTGCCATGCGCGTCACCATCACGGTTCCCGAAGAGACGACCGCCGGCTTCGTGATCGCGGCCGGCAAGGATCCCGGCGACCCCGCGGCGCTCCACCGCCGGCTCCCGGGCTCCCTGGGCACGGCGACGGCGGAGCGCCCCGGTACGCCGCACCTCGCGATCGCCTGTCATCCCGCCGAGGATTCCCCCTGGGACCTGAGCGACGTGAACGGCGACGATCGGGACGATGCGGAGCGGGCCCGCCGCGCCCCATGGCACATCGGCGTCACCGCCGTTCTTCCGTCCGGTGAGGTGCCGTCCGGTCCGCAGGTCGCACGCGCCACGGCCGGGGCGATCGCCGAGTCGCTCCGCGGGGTGCTCGTGGACCTCGCCACCGGCCGCACGCTGCCGGTGGCGCGCCTCGGCCGCCTGAACGGCTCCGCCCTCGCCGACGAGTGGCTCGGCGCGTGCCTGCCGCCCTACCGAGACTCCGGCCGCTGCACCGCCGACGAGGACGACATCGACGGCTGCGCCTGCGTCGCGCTCCGGACCACCGGGCTGCGCCGCTTCGGCATCCCGGAACTGGAGATCACCGGGGTGGCGTGCCCGCACGACCTGGCCGCGCTCAACCTCCTCCGCACGACCGCGCAACGGCTGCTCCCCCTGGGGCGGCACCCCGGCGACCACGTGCTCCCGGATGAGCTCAGGCTGACGAGCGCCGACTTCTCGGCCTTCTGGGGCATTCGGGACCCCATGTGGGACGACGGCCCCGTCCCGGTGCGCCTGGCCGAAGTCGCTCCCCACCGCCTGGGCATCCGGCCTCCGAGGAGCTTCCCGGGCACGCTCAACGAATGGCTCTGGGACGAACTACCGCCCATCCTCCACGAACTCGTCACCTGCGACCCCGACCGAACGACCGCACACGGCTAACGTCGGGGCCCATGGACGAGGTGGAAGCGCCAGGGGCGTTGGAAAGCGTGCTGGCCGATGTCAGAAGCGAACGTCATGCCCAGGACCGCATGTGGGGCGTGCAGGAGTTCCCCGACGGGAGCGGCCCGGAGTTCGGCGACGAGGCGGAGCGGGCCAAGCGAGAGTGCGCCACCGCCTGGACGAAGGGGGAGCTGACGTGGCGGCACATCCTGGCCGAGGAGTTCT
Source organism: Actinomadura meyerae (assembly GCF_900188445.1). Lineage (GTDB taxonomy): Bacteria > Actinomycetota > Actinomycetes > Streptosporangiales > Streptosporangiaceae > Spirillospora > Spirillospora meyerae. The sequence continues at coordinate 45,362 of NZ_FZOR01000031.1, read as the reverse complement.
TCGAGGCCCTCGCCGAGTCGGACCCGGTCGCCCTCCGGAACGAGCTGGTGCAGACCGCCGCCGTCGCGGTGAAGTGGATCCAGTCCCTGGACCGGCGGCACGGCGCGGTGGTCCACGCGGCCGAGGAAGGCGGCTCGACGGAGAAGCTCGTCCGGGACCGGATACCCGAGATCATCCGGGCGTCCGGCGAGGAGCCGGAGACGCGTGTCGCCGACCGGGCGGAGTACGCCGGGTGGCTCCGCGCCAAGCTCGTCGAGGAGGCGGGCGAGTACATCGCGAGCGGCGACCCGGGCGAACTCGCCGATGTACTCGAGGTCGTCCATGCGCTCGCCGCGACCCACGGGCTCACGCCCGCCGGACTGGAGCGGCGGCGTGCCGCCAAAGCGGCCGAAAGAGGCGGTTTCGACGAGCGGCTGATCCTTCGTCTCCGGAGCCGATGACCGTTCCTTCGACTGCGGCGCGTTTCCCCATCTCTCGAACACCTGTTCGGGTAGCGTGTCGTCCCGTGCTGATCGATGAACCCGTTTCCACGGAGACCACGTCCACCGGCCGACCGTCCCGCATCACCGGCCGGCGGGGCAGCTACCGGGTCCGCCGGGTGCTTGAGGAGTGGCAGGCCCCCGGGCAGGCGAGGTACTACCGCCTCCAGGTCGCCACGCCGGACGGCCTCGCCATCGCGGAGGTCCACAGCCCCGGTGGCGACGCCCCGTGGACGCTCCACAGGATCTGGTCCTGATCCTGAGGACGACGGCGCGGCCATGGCCGGAGCGGCGTCACCGCATTCCCAGTCCGGCCGCCAGCTCTGGAGGAACGGGCTCGCGTGGGCCCATGGTCCGGACAGGGTGCCCGAGGGCACGGCCGGGCTCAACCGGATTTCGGCGCGCCCCGCTTGCGCCGGTGGGCCTTCTGGCGGCATGCGGCGCCGCAGTAGCGGGCGGGGCGGCCCGTCGAGGCCGGCGTGAAGGGGGCCCCGCACAGCTCGCAGCGGGCGGCGTGAGTTTCGTTTCGTTTCGTTACTTCCGGGCGGAGCGCGTCGTAGGCCAGGGACGCCAGGCGGCCGTCGCCGCCCTGCCGGCGCTCCATGTACATCGCGGCCGACATGAGGGCGCGCACGTCCTGGACGCCGACGTCGCCGCGCACCGCGCCGGCGGCCTGGGCCCTGCACAGCAGCACGTCGAGCGCCGCGGTGAACCGCGCGTCCGCGCCGCACACGTCGAAGTCGCCCAGGTCGGCCGCCAGCGCCTCGCTCAGCGCGTGGTTCACCATGGCCCGCCGGACGATCTTCGTAACGAAACCGTGGAAGGCCGCGCCCGGGTCGGCCGCGTCCCCGAGCGCCTCCGCCTCGGCCACGATCTGCTCGACGCGGTCGCTGACGACGGCCGCGAACAGCGCCTCCTTGGTCGGGAAGTTCCGGTACACCGTGCCCGCCCCGACCCCGGCGCGGCGCGCGATGTCGTCGAGCGGGACGAGGCGGCCCTCGGCCGCGAACGCCTCGTACGCGGCCCGCAGGATGCGCTCGCGGTTCCGGCGGGCGTCGGCGCGCCGGGGCTCGCTGCTCACACCGTCCTCCTTCGCCGCGGCGGCGCGCCCGTCGCGTTGACAAGCGGGGCGGTCGTTCCGGTAACGTCCTAAGCGGGTTGTACGTTCCGATTATAGGAGGACCGATGACGGTCACTGCGGTACGGCTGATGCGGGAGCGGCTGGGCAGGGTGGGCGCGGGACTGATGACGCCGATCGCGCCCGCGGACGAATGGCGGCGGGCGGCCCGGCGCATCGAGGACGCGGGCTACGGGTCGCTCTGGACGAACGAGGCCATCGGCGGCCGCGAGGTGTTCACCCAGCTCAGCGTCCTACTCGGGGCGACGGAGCGGATCGTCGCCGGCTCGGGGGTCGCGAACCTGTGGGCGCGGCACCCCGCCGCCATGCAGGGCGCGGCGTCCGTCCTCGCGGACGCCCATCCGGGCCGGCTCGCGCTCGGCGTGGGCGTCAGCATGCCCGCGTTCGTCGAGCAGAGCGGGCAGCAGTGGACGAGCCCGCTGGCGCGGATGCGCGACTACCTCAACGGGATGGACGCGGCGGTCGCGGCCGCGCCGGTGCCCGAGGTGCCGTTCCCCCGGCTGGTGGCGGCGCTCGGACCGAAGATGCAGGGTCTCGCGCGCGACCAGGCGGACGGGGCGCTGCCCGCCGCGATGCCCGTCGAGCACACCAGGGCGACCAGGGAGCGGCTCGGCCCGGACAAGCTCCTGATCGTCTTCATCAGCGTGATCCTGGAGGCGGATGCCGCCAAGGCGCGCGCCGCCGCCCGCCAAGTGCCGCTCCTCTCCATTCCCGGCTCGCCCTACGTACGCGCGCTGCGGGAGCTGGGGTATCCGGAGGAGGCACTGGCCGACGGCGGCTCGGACGAGGTCGTCGACGCATGCTTCGCGTGGGGCGACGAGGCCGCGATCGGCAAGCGGGTCCAGGCCCATCTGGACGCCGGCGCCGACCACGTGGTCGCCATGGCCCCCGCACCGGATCTGGCGTCGTCCGCCGATCTGTACGAGCGGCTCGCCCCCGCGCTGGTCTGAGCGGCCCGCCCTCCGCGCCGGCCTAGCCGGGCTGGACCAGGCGCGTCTCGTAGGCGGCGATCACCAGCTGCGCCCGGTCGCGGGCCCCCAGCTTGGAGAGCAGGTGGCCGATGTGGGTCTTCACCGTGGCGGGGCTGAGGTGGAGGTGCTCGGCCAGCTCGGCGTTGGACAGGCCGCGGGCGATGAGCGTGAGGACCTCCCGCTCCCGGTCGGTCAGCGCCTCCAGCGCGGCGGGCGGCGGCTGGACGGGGGCGGGGCGGCGGACGAACTCGGCGATCAGGCGGCGGGTCACCGTGGGGGCGAGCAGCGCCTCGCCCGCGGCGACGGCCCGGACGGCGGACAGCAGGTCGGCGGGCGGGGTGTCCTTCAGCAGGAAGCCGCTCGCTCCGGCCTTCAGCGCCGCGTACACGTAGGAGTCCAGGTCGAAGGTCGTGAGGATCAGGACGCGCACGTCCGGGAGGTCGGCGCAGATCCGCCGGGTCGCCTCGATGCCGTCCATCTCCGGCATGCGGACGTCCATGAGGACGACGTCGGGGCGCTCCCGCGCGGCGAGCTCGACGGCCTCGGCGCCGGTGCCGGCCTCGCCGACGGCGCGGAGGCCGGGCGCGGTGTCGATGAGGACGCGGAAGCTGCCGCGCAGCAGGGCCTGGTCGTCGGCGACGAGGACGCGCAGTTCCAACTGTCTTTCCTAGGGTTCGTACGGGAAGTCGGCGGACACGGCGAATCCGCCGCCCCGCCGGGGCCCGGCGGTGAAGTCGCCGCCGTACATCATGACGCGTTCGCGCATGCCGATGAGCCCGTGGCCCCCGTCGCCGCCGGGCAGGACGCGGGTACCGGGCCCGTCGTCGGTGACGTCGATCCGCACGCGCCGCCCGTCGGCGCGGATGCGCACGTCGCACCGGGCGGGCGCGGCGTGCTTGACGACGTTCGTGACCGCCTCCTGGACGATGCGGTAGGCGGACAGGGCGACGCCTTCGGGCAGGGCGGGGGCGTCCACCTCCAGGTCGACGTGCACGCCGGCCATCGCGGCGCGCTCCGCGAGGGCGGTGAGGTCGGCGAGGCCGGGGGCCGGCCCGAGGTCGGTGTCGGTGCGCAGCACGCCGAGGAGGTGGCGCATCTCCGCCAGGGAGCTGCGGCTGGTCGTCTCGATGACGCGGAGGGCGTCGAGCGCCTCCTCGGGGCGGGCCTCCGCGACGTGGACGGCCACGCCGGCCTTCACGGCGATCAGGCTCATGCTGTGCGCGACGACGTCGTGGAGCTCGCGGGCGATGCGGAGCCGCTCGTCCGAGACGGCCTGGTCGACGAGGCGGCGGGCGGCGCGGCCGGCCTCGGCGCGGCGCTCCCGGACGACGCGGCCGAGCGTCCAGGAGGCGCCGAGGACGGCGAGCCCGAGCACCGCCTCCCCGGCGATCTCCGCGTGCCAGTCGGCGGGTCCGACGATGGCGCCGCCGAAGATCAGGACGGCGCTGGCGGCGCCGATCAGCGGGGTGGGGATCCAGCGGCGGCGCCGCCGGGCCAGCGCGACCGGGTACAGCGCGTACGCGGCGGCCGCGTAGGAGTCGAACGGCAGCCCGAGCAGCAGCGCCGCGGTGGACGCGGCCAGCACGGCGGCGAAGACGGGGACCGGCCACAGCCGCCGCACCGCGAGCGGCAGGCCCGCCGCGGCGGCGACCGGGACGGCGGCGAGCGCGGAGGTCTCCGGAGCGGCGGAGAGCGTCAGCATCAGCAGCGTGTAGACGACCGCGGCCCCGGCGTCCAGCCAGAGGAGGGCCCGCCGGCCGAACCGCCTGGCGAGCGGTGAGCGCAGTTCGGATTCGTCCACGTCACGACGGTAGCGGGCGGGGCGGGGCGGTGCCTCCGACCACCGGCCGTCATACCGGGGGCGGAGGCGGAGCCCGGTGCTCCCCGCAGGGGCGGACGGGCGGGTCCCGCCCGCGCTCCGATGCGCGGCGGGCCCGCCCGGCGGGAGCGTTGACCGCATGATCGAGGTACGCGAACTGACCAAGCGCTACGGCGGGACGACGGCGGTGGACCGCCTGTCCTTCGCCGTGCGGCCGGGGACGGTGACCGGCTTCCTCGGCCCGAACGGCGCCGGGAAGTCCACGACGATGCGCGTCCTGCTGGGCCTGGACCGGGCGGACTCCGGCGAGGCGCTGGTGAACGGCGGCCGGTACGCGGCGCTGCGGCGGCCGATGCGGGAGGTGGGCGCCCTGCTGGACGCGGGCGCCGTGCACGGCGGGCGCCGCGCGTTCGACCACCTCGGCTGGCTGGCGCGCAGCAACGGGATCGGGACGCGCCGGGTGGCGGACGTGCTGGAGCGGGTCGGTCTCGCCGGGGTGGCGCGCCGGCGGGTCGGCGGGTTCTCGCTCGGCATGCGGCAGCGGCTCGGCATCGCGGCGGCGCTGCTCGGCGACCCGGGCGTGCTGATGTTCGACGAGCCGGTGAACGGGCTGGACCCGGACGGCGTCCGCTGGATCCGCGAGCTGATGCGCTCGCTGGCCGCGGAGGGGCGGACGGTGCTGATCTCCAGCCATCTGATGAGCGAGATGGAGCTGACCGCCGACCGGCTCATCGTCATCGGGCGGGGCCGGCTGATCGCGGACACGTCGGTGCGGGAGCTGGCCGACCGGTTCCGGCAGGGCGTCCTGGTGCGCTCCCCGCGGCCCGCCGAGCTGTCGGCGGTGCTGGCCCGCGCCGGCGGCGGCGTCGAGTCCGCGCCGGACGGGGCCCTCATCGTCACCGGGCTCGACGTCGCCGCGATCGGCGACGCGGCCGCGGCGAACGGCATCCCGCTGTACGAGGTGACGCCGCGCAACGCGTCGCTGGAGGAGGCGTACATGCGGCTGACCGCGGGCAGCGCCGAGTTCGGGGCGGTGGCGCGATGAGCGGCCCGGCCGCCGACGCGATCGCGGCGGAGTGGTACAAGCTGCGGACCGTCCGCTCCACGGCCGCCGTCCTCGGCACGGTCGCCGCCTTCGTGCTGCTGTGCGCGCTGTGGTCGTGGTACGTGGCCCGCTACTGGGACGGGCTTTCGCCGGAGCGGCGGGCGACGGCGCGGGCGGCACCGGCGGAGCAGCCGCTCGTGCTCGCGCTGCCCGTGTGCGCGGTGGTGCTCGGGGCCCTGACGCTGACGTCGGAGTACTCGTCCGGGATGATCCGGACGACGCTGGCCGCGATGCCGCGCCGGTCCGGGACGTTCCTGGCGAAGGCGATCGTCGCGGCGGCCCTCATGGCGGCCGCGGCCGGGGCGGCGCTCGCCGCCGGCACGGTCGCGGGCGCGGTCATCGTCGGCGACCGGGCGGTGCCGACGTTCCAGGGGCGGACGGCCGAGGTCGCGGCGCACCTGCTGTGGGTCGGGCTGGAGACGGCGGCGATCACCCTCGTCGCGTTCGGGCTGGGCGCGGTGCTGCGCTCGACGGCGGCGACGATCACCGGCGGCATGGCCGTGCTGTTCGTGCTGCCCCCGCTCGTCCGGCTGCTGCCGTCCCCGTGGGACGAGCGGATCTGGTCGGCGCTGCCCGGCGGGCTGGCGAACCAGATCGCGGCGGCGCCGGGCTCGTCCGGCGACACCGGGGTCCTGTCCCCGCCGGCGGCGGTGGCGCTGCTGGCGGCCTATGTCGCCGTGGCGCTCGGAGCCGGCGCTTACGCGTTCACGAGGAGGGACGCCTGATGCCGGACGTTCTCGCGGCCGAGTGGTGGAAGCTCCGCTCGGTCCGCTCCACCTACGCGGTGCTGGCGGTGACGGCCGCGTTCACCGGCATCGTCGTGCTGCTGGCGTTCCAGATGGCGCACGTCTGGGACGGCCTCGACGCCGACCGCCGCGACGACCTCCTGCTGCGCCCGCTGCAGGAGATGGCGAGCTGGGTGGCGTCGCTGAGCCTCGGCGTGCTCGGGGTGCTGTCGGCCACGTCCGAGTACCGGACGGGCATGATCCGCACGAGCATCACCGCGGTGCCGAGGCGCACGACGCTGCTGGCGGCCAAGGCCGCGGTGGTCGCGGTGGTCGCCGCCGTCGCCGGGCAGGCCGCGGCGGTCGGCGCGTTCCTCGGCACGCGGGCCGTGATCGGCGACCGGCCCTTCGCCGACCAGCGGGCGCCCATCGCGCAGGACCTGCCGGACATCGTGCTCGCCGGGACGGTGGTGCCGGTGTTCGCGCTGCTCGGCCTGGCGTTCGGCGTCCTGCTGCGCTCCGCTGCGGGAGCCATCGTGGCGCTGGTCTTCGTGTGGCACATGCTTCCGGTGCTCGTCCAGCACCTGCCGGGCCCGTGGGGAGAGCGCGCCGGGTCGGTGATGCTCGCGGGCCTGCCCCGGCAGATGGCCGGGCTCAGCGCGGAGAACTCCATCTACGGCGATCTGCTGTCACCGGGGCAGGCCGCGGCCGTGCTGGCCGGGTACGCGCTCGTCCCGCTCGCGCTCGCGGCCTTCGTCCTGACCCGGCGCGACGCCTGACCTCACGTGGCAGGATCCCGCGCCCCGCGCGCGCCAGGATCCGGCGCGGCGGGATCCGGCGCGGTGCCCGAGCCGGGCCCGGTCAAGGGCCCGGCTCGTCAGAACCGGCCGGCCTGGAGCGAGGTCGCCCGGACGGCCAGGCGCTCGCGGAGCATGTCGATGGCCTCGTCGATGCGGGGCGCGGCGGCCTGGGCGCGGACGCGCCGGCCGTTCAGGTCGACGACGGCCTGCGCCAGCGCCGGGCGCGGCAGCGACGGGTCGTTGACGACGCTCAGCGTGACCTGCACGGAGGTGGCGCCGCGGGCTCCGGCGAGCGCCGTGCGGACGGCGCGCTCCGCCGCCGCGCGCTCGTGCGCCGAGACGTCGCCCGAGGTCAGGAACCGGATCTCCGGCCGCTGACGGGTCGCGTTCATGGTTCCCCCAAATGGATGGTGGTTGCCGTCTGATCGGCGGTGCGGCGGCGCGGCCGCCGCCTCGTCCTGATCAACGCCTCGCGGCCCGGAATCTTGCCCGCGCGGGACGAGAGCTTCGTCACGCGTCCGGACGCCGCGCCCCGTACTCGCCGCCGAAGGTTCACCAAAACGCGTGACGTGCGACATTCACGCGTATCACGACGGATCTGGGAATGGCCTGTCAGGATTTGCGGGCCAATGCCGAGAACGGCGCGTAAATGGCCGGCCGGCGGCACCGCGCCCTCCGGTGAAATGGGCCGGGAGCCGGCTTCACCCGCCCGCGAGCGCCACGGTCCGCAGCCGGACCGCCACCGACAGCACAGGTCATCGGGCATCTGCACGTGCACGGCGGCGCACCCCTGCCGCGACGCGCCCGCGGACGAGCGCGTTTTCCATCCCTCCCAAAAAGGTGCCCGCATCCTCTAACATAGGGCGGTGCCGTGCGGCCCACACGCAGACCCGTCGACTGGCTGGTGACCCCTTGTCGCAGGATTCAGCTGCCCCAACACCTCCGTCCGAAGGTGATCCGGCCGGACGGCTGATCGATTATCCCCGGCGCGGCGGCCCCACCGTCCTGCGCATTCTGCTCGGCGCGCAACTGCGGCGCCTGCGCGAGTCCCGGGGCATCTCCACCGAGCAGGCGGGCTACGAGATCCGCGGCTCGCACTCCAAGATCAGCCGGATGGAGCTCGGCCGGGTCGGCTTCAAGGAGCGCGACGTCGCCGACCTGCTCACGCTCTACGGCGTCTCCGAGCCTGACGAGCGCGCACCGCTGCTGGCGCTGGCCAAGGAGGCCAACAACCCCGGCTGGTGGCACCGCTACGGCGACATCCTGCCGAGCTGGTTCGAGGTGTACCTCGGCCTGGAGGAGGCGGCCTCGCTGCTGCGCACCTACGAGCTGCAGTTCGTCCCCGGGCTGCTGCAGACCGAGGACTACGCGCGCGCCGTCGTCCGGCTCGGCTACTCCGACGCCTCGGAGGAGGAGGTCGAGCGGCGCGTCCAGGTCCGCACGACGCGGCAGGAGCGGTTCACCTCCCCCGACGCGCCGACGCTGTGGGCCGTGCTGGACGAGGCGGTCGTGCGCCGCCCGCTCGGCGGCCGCGAGGTGATGCGGGCCCAGATCAGGCATCTGATCGAGGTGTCGGAGCTGTCCCACGTGACGCTGCAGATCGTGCCGTTCGGGGCGGGCGGGCACGCGGCGGCGGGCGGCCCGTTCACGATCCTGCGCTTCGCCGAGCCCGGCCTGTCCGACGTCGTCTACCTGGAGCAGCTCACCAGCGCGCTCTACCTCGACAAGCCGACGGACGTCGACACCTACATGCGCGCGATGAACAACCTGTGCATCACGGCCGCGCGGCCCGACGACACCACCAGGATCCTCGCCGACATCCTCAAGGAACTCTGAGCCGCGCCGCGAGCGTCCCGGAGGCCCCCGGCTAGAGGGCTTCGCCGCCGATGACGCGCGCGCCCCGGCTGCGGCTGCCGCCACGGAACTCGGCGATGACGTCGCCGTCGGGGACGCGGCGCACCGTCACGTCGTAGATGCCGCTGCGCCCGAAGCGGACCCGTTCGGACGCGGACGCCTCCAGCACGTCCCCGGCGCGCGCGCTCGCCACGAACACCACGTCCGCCGACGCGGCGACCGTCACGGCGTCATGGGTGTTGCACGCGTAGGCGAACGCGGAGTCGGCGAGCAGGAACACGTAGCCGCCGTGCGCGATCCCGAAGCCGTTCACCATGGTCTCGGAGACCGCCATGCGCAGCCGCGCCCGGCCGGGCGCGACCTCCACGACCTCCATGGCGAGGTCCTGGGCGACCTTGTCCCGTGCGTACATCGTCTCGGCGCATCGCCGCGCCACCTCTGCCGCGTCGTCCACCGGCCCAGGGTAGAGGGCCGCGCCCACCCGCCGGACGGCCGCGCGGGCCTGGCTTGAGAGTCGCACCGCTGGGAAGGTCATCGGCATTCCGGAGGTTGCACCCGTGGCCGCGACAACGGCCGGAGCCATGAGGAGGAACGGGACCATGCTGTACGGCGACGAACACGTCCGGCGCTACCAGGAGACCGACGGCGCGGAAGGGCACGACTGGCAGGGCACGACGACGCTGCTGCTCACGACGAAGGGCCGCAAGACCGGCAAGGAGTACACGACGCCCCTCATCTACCAGCCCCACGGCGACGCCTACCTCGTCGTCGCGTCCAAGGGCGGCGCGGACGAACCGCCGTCCTGGTATCTCAATCTGCAGGCGAACCCGGAGGTGAAGGTGCAGGTGAAGGGCGACAAGTTCACCGCCCGCGCGCGCACCGCGACCCCGGAGGAGAAGCCGGAGATGTGGCGGAAGATGGCCGCGGTCTGGCCCGACTACGACGAGTACCAGAAGAAGACGAGCCGCGAGATCCCCGTGGTCGTGCTGGAGCGCGCCTGACACCGCCGGCCGCGGCTCGGCGCACCGCGGACGCGTTCGTCACGCCGCCGGACGCGGGCTCGCCGCCCACGGCCCGGCAGGTTCGCTTTCGCCGCGCGGGCGGGGCGTGTAGCGTCGTCGTAGAACATCCATTCGACCGCCGTCCGCCGACGCAGCCGAGGTGCCGGGGTGCCCACGTCGCAGAGCACTGAGACCCGACCGAGTGCCGACACCGATCCGGTGCCGCCGCGGCTGCTGCGGCGCTGGGACGTCGGCGCCGAGGCGGCGGCGAGCCCGCTGCCCGCCGGGCCCGGCGGCCGGTGCTGGCGGGTCGACGCCGCCGCGGGGGCGTTCTTCCTCCGCGAGTACGCCGAGCCCGACCGCCGCCGCGTCCGCTTCCAGCACACCGTCACCGCCGCCCTGGACGCGGCGGGGCTGCCGGTGCTCGCGCCGCTGCCGGCGCGCGGCGGCCGGACGCTGGTCACCGCCGCCGGCCGCGGCTACGTCCTGTACCCGTGGGTCGGCGGCCGCCGGCGCGGCGGGCTGGAGCTCACGTTCGCGGGGTGCGAGGCCCTCGGCGCGCTGCTCGGCCGGCTGCACGCGGCGCTGGACGAGCTGACCGGCCCCGTCCAGCAGAGCATGCTGGTGCCGACGCCGCGCGCCGCCGACGCGGCCGCCGCCGTCGAGCGGATGCTGGCGGACGTCCCCGGCGACGGCGACGGCACCGACTTCGACGCGCTGACCGCGCGCCGGCTGCGCGAGCGGCGCGACCTCCTCGCCGAGTTCGCCGGGCACCAGCCGCCCGACATCGAGGTGAGCACGGTCGGGCACCTGCACGGCTCGTTCCACGCGGACCACCTGCGCTACGGCGGGTCGGGCAACGTGACCGCCGTCCTCGGCTGGGACGGGCTGACGACGGGCCCGGTGGCCGGCGAGGTCGTCCGCTCGGCGGCGCGGCTGTTCGCCTGCGAGGACGAGCGCGGCCTCGACCTCGACCGCGTGCAGGCGTTCGTGCGCGGGCACCGCTCGGCCTACCCGCTGGACGCCGGGCAGATCCAGGCCGCCGTGCACCGCGAGTGGTGGGAGCGGCTCTGCGACGTCGCGCCGCTGCGGCACCGGTACCTCGGCGAGAACGGCGCCGGCGGGCGCGGGGCGGCGGCGCTGGTCGCGTGGTGGTCGGCGCAGCTCGACCGCACCCTCGACGCGTTCGCCGCGCCGTACACGGACGCGTACGCCGACGCGCCGGACGACGGCCACGCCTTCGGCTGACCGGCCCGGGGCTCGCCCGCCCGCCACCGGGTAGGGGACCCGTGATGCGGAGCGCACCGCCCTGTGCCAGGATGGCGACCGCACCATTATGAACTGTCTAGTCCAAAACTGGAGGGCGAGATGACGCAGATCGCGATGCTCGGCACGGGGATCATGGGGGCGGCGATGGCCCGGAACCTGCTGCGCGCCGGCCACCGGGTCGCCGCCTGGAACCGGACCGCCGCGCGGGCCGAGCCGCTCGCCGCCGACGGCGCCGCCGTGGCGGGCTCCCCCGCCGAGGCCGTGGCGGGCGCCGAGGTCGTCATCACCATGCTGAAGGACGGCGAGACCGCGCTGTCGGTGATGGCCGAGGCGGCGCCCTCGCTGCGGGAGGGCCAGGTCTGGGCGCAGATGGGCACGGTCGGCCTCGCGTCGCTGGAGCGGCTCGCCGGGTTCGCCGCCGAGCACGGCCTCACGTTCGTCGACGCGCCCGTCCAGGGCACGAAGCAGCCCGCCGAGCAGGGCAAGCTCATCGTGCTCGCCGCGGGCCCGCAGGACGCGCGCGGCGTGCTCGGCCCGGTGTTCGACGCGGTCGGCGCCCGCACGCTGTGGCTGGACGAGAGCGGCGCCGGCGGCGCGGGCACCCGGCTGAAGCTCGCGGCGGTCAGCTACGCCATCTCGCTGACCTCGGTCGTGGCCGAGTCCGTCGCGCTGACCAAGGGCCTCGGGCTGGACCCGGCGCTGCTCGGCGAGGTCCTCACCGGCGGCCCGCTCGACAGCGTCTACCTGCAGGCGAAGATGAAGGCCATGGTCGAGGGCGACTTCGAGCCGAGCTTCGCCGTCCGCAACGCGGAGACCAACACCCGGATCATCCACGAGGCGGCGGAGGCGGCGGGCATCCGGGTGGACGTCAACGACGCCGTCGGCGAACGGTTCCGGCGCGTCATCGAGCAGGGCCACGGCGACGAGGACATGGCCGCCACCTACCGCGCGAGCTTCCCGGCCTGACCCTGCCTCGTCCGGTCTGGTCCGCGGCCGGTCCCGTACGCGCGCGGCCCGGCGCGGGCGTGGCGGTGCGCCGGGGCCGGGCCGCGGCGGGCGAGGATGGGGGCATGGACGTTCTGAGCAGCCGCATCCTGCTGCGCCCGCCCGACCCCGCGCGCACCCGGGCCTTCTACCGCGACGTGCTCGGTCTCGCCGTCTACCGGGAGTTCGGCCCCGCCGGCTCCCCCGGCGTCGTGTTCTTCCTCGGCCCCGGCTTCCTGGAGGTGTCGGGGCACGGCGCGGGCGAGACCGGGGCGTCTCCGCTGATCTGGCTCCAGGTGCGGGACGTGCGCGCCGAGCACGAGCGGCTCGCCGCGGCGGGCGCGCACGTCACCCGGGAGCCGCGCGAGGAGCCGTGGGGCCTGGTCGAGATGTGGATCGAGGACCCCGACGGCGTCAAGATCGTTATCGTGGAGGTCCCGGAGGGGCACCCCCTGCGCCGCGACCCCCGCTCCTGACCCGGCGGTGACGATGACCCGCGACCTGCCAGACCACGGCCTGCCGAACGGCGACTACTGGAACCACAACGTCCACTACCACGGCCTCGTCCTGCGCAACGTGCCGCGCGGCTGCGGCGAGGCGCTGGACGTCGGCTGCGGGGACGGGCTGCTCGTGCGCCGCCTCGCGCCCCGCGCCGCCCGCGTCACCGGGCTGGACCGGTCGGCGGAGATGATCGGCAGGGCGCGGCGGCTGAGCGGGGGCGCGGGCAACGTCCGCTTCGTCGAGGCCGGTCTCCTGGAGCACGACCTGGAGGCGGAGCACTACGACTTCGTGTGCAGCGTCGCCGCGATCCACCACATGGACTTCGTCAAGGGCGTGACGGCGATGCGCGACGCCGTCCGGCCGGGCGGGAGCCTCGTCGTCATCGGCCTGGCGAACAACCGGGGCGCGCGCGACTGGGCGTTCTCGGCGCTCGGCGTCCCCGCCCACCACGCGCTGCGGCTGCGTCACCGGCGGCTCGCGGGCGACCCGGGCGCACCCGTGCTCGACCCGGCCATGACCTGGGGCGAGGTGCGCCAGGAGGCGCTCCGGCTGCTGCCCGGTGCCGTCTTCCGACGGCACCTGCTGTGGCGGTACTCGATCGTGTGGCGCAGGCCGCGCTGACCCGCTCCCCCGCCGGAAACTGGAAAACACTGGAATTGTCCGGAAGTACCTGTACTGTCTGCCGCATGTCCCCGCCCCCCGGCGGCGCGGCCGACGGCGCCCCGACCCCCGACGAGCTGGAGGCGCGCATCACCGGGTTGCGCGCCGCCGTCCGGCGGGCCGTGGCCGCGGGCGACCGGCGGGAGGCGCGCGGGCTGCGCGCCCGGCTCCGCGAGGCCGAGCAGGCGTGGGACGAAGCGGTCCTCGGCGGCGGCGAGGCCGAGCCGGAGCCCCGCCGCGACCGGCCCGCCCGCCCGGACCGCGGGCCGAGCGGCGGTGAGCGCGGCGGCGAGCGCGGGCTGCTGCCCGTCCGCGACCAGGTCCACCAGGCGCTGACGCTGCTCGGCGCGCCGGCCGCGCCGAAGCTGATCGGGTCGGTCTACGCGGCGTTCTTCCCCGGCGAGATCGCGGCGTCCCGGCTGACGAGCCTGCGCCGCGACGAGGAGCGCTCCTTCCGCACCGCGCCGTACGCGCGGCCGTACTACCTGTGCGCCGCGCTGACCGCCGACCTGCTCGCCCCCGCGCGCGGGCTGCTCACCGTGAGCACCTGGCCGCTGGAGCGGCGGATCGTCGGCCCGCTGAGCCCGCGGACCGACTTCCTCACCGCCGCGGTGCGCCTCGCCGAGCACGCCGGCCGCGGCACGCCTTCCCCGGACGTCCAGCGGCTGCTGTGGCGTTTCGCGTCCAACATTCCCGGTGCGGTCACCGGTACGGTCGGTACGGCCGATCCGGAGGCGCTCGCCGCCGCCGCACGGGCCGAACTGGACGTGCACCGCGAACCGGACCTGCGCCGCCGCGGCGCCGCCGCGGCCCGCGCCCGGGAGCGGCTCGACGACGCGGAGCGGCTGTTCGGCAGCCGGCTGCGCGCCGTGCGGGCCTCCGGGCGGCGCCCTGCCCTCAACGGAGAGACGGACCGATGACCGACACCGCACCGGACCTGGACCGGCTGCGCGGCGGCACTCCCCCGCGCAACCACGACGCCCGCACGATCGCCGCGCTGACGTCCAATCCGGGCTGCGCCCGGCGCGGGCTGATGGACGCGGCCGGCGTCGACAAGGACGCGGTGGCCCGCGCCCTCGGGTTCCCCGCGCCGTTCGGGCAGTCGCAGTTCGCGATCACGCGCGGGAACGCGTTCGAGGCGCAGGTGAAGGCGGACGGGTGCGCGGAGCTGCTGACGCTGCTGCGCGAGCGGCTCGGCCTCGACGTGCCGGAGGTCGCCTACGACGACCTGGAGGTCGTCGCCGGCAACGAGGGCCGGGAGCTGCGGCACTCGCGGACGCGGCGGCTGCTCGCCCGCGCGCTGGAGTCGGGCGAGGGCACGCTGTTCGACCATCCGCTGCTGCGGCTGGAGATCGCCGGGTACCCGGCCTACCTGGAGCCGGACGTCATCGCGTTCCAGCTCGCGGGGCGGCTGCACGTCATCGAGATCAAGTCGTTCGCCGTCGTGGACGGGCAGGCCGAGCCGGAGCAGGTCGCCGCGGCGGCCCGCCAGTCGGCGGTGTACGTGCTGGCGCTGCGCCGGCTGGTGGCCGAGCTCGGGCACGACCCGGCGCGCGTCTCGCACGAGGTGTTCCTGGTCTGCCCGGAGAACTTCTCCAACCGGCCGACGGCGACGCCGCTGGACGTGCGGCCGCAGCTCGCCGTCCTGGAACGGCAGCTCGCGCGGCTCACCCGCGTCGACGCGCTGCTGGCCGAGCTGCCCGGCGGGCTGACGTTCGAGGTCGGCGACGACCTGGCGGAGTCGGTGCGGGCCGTGGAGGCGCGGTACTCGCCCGAGTGCATGTCGGGCTGCGAGATGGCGCTGTTCTGCCGGGACGAGGCGCGCGCGTGCGGCGCGACGGGCGCGCTCGGCCGGTCCGTCCGCGACGACCTCGGCGGCGTCGACACGATCGGCGCGGCGCTGGCGCTGGCCGACGGCTCGCTCGCCCCGTCCGACGACCTGGCCGAGACCGCCGAGCAGCTGCGCGCCGCCGCGCGGCTGCGCGCCGAGGCGCTGCACGGGGCGGCGTGACCCGCCGATGAGCGCACTGTCCTCGCTCGCGCAGCTGCAGGCGGTGGCCGAGGGGGTCGCGCAGCCGCTCGCGACCGTGCGGCACTGCCGGGTGTCCGAGGCGCCCCTGGTCCTGGTCCCGCTGAAGCTGGCCGGGGAGGCGGCGGCGCCGCTCGCCGTGCTGGCCGGGAGCGCGCCGGACGCCCCGACGCTGCTGGTCGTGCCGCAGCCGCGCAACCGCGACCTGCGGTTCCGGTTCGCCGCCGCGCTCGGCCGGCTCGTGCTGAACCACATCGAGACCAGCCGGGGCGAGGTGGAGCCGCTCCCGCCCGGCAAGGAGGGCGAGGAGCGGATCCGCTACGGGGACGCGCCGCAGCTGCTCGTCCCGAACCGGGGCGGCGTCGCGTTCCTGCGGCTGATGGGCCGGTCGACGCGGTTCCGCAGCACCGAGGGCCCGTACGCGGTCGATCCGGCGGTGCCGGTGCTCGGCCGGTGGCTGACGTGGTTCGCCGAGCGGTTCGACCACCCCGGGTCGTCGCTGCTGATGGCGATGACGGAGGCGCTGCGGCTGCACTGGGCGACGGGCCAGAGCTCGCTGGAGGACGGCAACCTCGCGGCGCTGATGGGCTGGATCGACCCGCCGGACGGCATGGACGGCCCGGCCGCCGCGGCTCGCGCCGAGGACCCCGTCCTCTGCCCGCCGGCGGGGCCGACCACCGACCCGACGTTCGACAACGAGGTCCTCGCCCCGGCGATCGCCGCCTACGACCGGGCCGGGCCGGGCTCGCGCGCCGAGGAGCGGCTGCGGGACGTCCTCGCCGGGCAGCTCACCCCGACGTGGGAGCTGATGTGGCGGGGCGTCGAGCTGCTCCGCGCCCTGCCGGAGGGCGCGAGCGTGCCGCGCCGCTGGGAGCGCGACCGGGACGCGTTCACCTATTACCACCAGACGTTCGGCGAGGCGTATCCTCAGGCGCGCCGCGACCCGCCCGTCCGCGCGGCCCGGCGGCTGCACGACCTCGAGCGCGCGCAGGACGCCTACGAGGCGCAGCGGGCGTTCGACGACCCGCTGGTCATGGCCGAGCACCGGCTGGCCGGCGCGGCGTTCGGCGGGACGGTCACCGAGTGCGACCCGGCCCGGCTCGACGAGTCGGGCAAGCGCCCCAAGCTGCGCCCGCTGCTGCGGGTCGGCACGGCGGACCCGGTGCGGCTCGACGTCGGGACGACGGTGTGCAGCGCGGCGCGGCCCGCGCTCAAGGGGAGGATCGTGGAGATCGCTGACGGTTCGGTGCTGCTGGAGCTGACGGGCGGGATGGGCCGCAAGCTCACCCCGGAGCCGGGCGCCGTCCCGGAGGCGGGCGCGCGGGTCTGCTTCACCTCGCTGACGGAGGGCTCGTTCGGCGCGGCGAGGTTCCCCGACCGCGAGGACACGCCGTGGACGCACGGCGGCCCGCCCGGCGAGTACGCGCCGACCCACGAGGACGCCGAGGAGGAGTGGGCGTGAGCGGGCACGCGGGCCGCCGCCTCGCGCCGGTGGCGGCGGACGAGCCGGACCCGTCGGCGGCCGCGGGGCGGGTCGTCGACGCCGTCCTCGCCGACCTCGCGGGCGGGCACCGCGGCGTGGTCGTCGACTCGCCCCCGGGCGCGGGCAAGTCGACGCTGGTGGTCCGCGCCGCCGCGCACCTGGCCGAGGCCGGCGAGCGGCTGATGATCGTGGCGCAGACCAACGAGCAGGTCGACGACCTCATCGAGCGGATCGCGGGCCGGCACCCGGGGATCACGCTGGGGCGGCTGTCGGCGGCGGGGTACGCGCCGTCGGAGCGGGTGCTGGCCCATCCGCAGGTGCGGGTGGCGCAGAAGGCCGCCGACCTCGCCGAGCAGACCGTCGTGATCGCCACGGCGGCGAAGTGGGCGACGCTGTCGGACGGCTCGTGGCCGTGGGCGATCGTCGACGAGGCGTACCAGATGCGCTCGGACATGCTGCTGCGCATCGCCGGCCGGTTCGAGCGGGCGCTGTTCGTCGGCGACCCCGGCCAGCTCGACCCGTTCTCCACGGTGGAGGTCGAGCGCTGGACCGGCCTCACCTGGGACCCGATGCGCAGCGCGGTGTCGGTGCTGCTGGCGCACAACCCGGACCTGCCCGTCCACCGGCTGCCGGTGTCGTGGCGGCTGCCCGCGTCGGCGGCGCCCGTCGTGTCGCGGGCGTTCTACCCGTTCACCGGGTTCCGCGCCGGGACGGAGCCGGGCGACCGGCGGCTGGAGTTCGGCGCGCGCGGCATGGGCACCACCTACGACCGCGCGCTCGAAGAGGCGGCGGCGACCGGCTGGGCCCTGTACGAGTTGCCGGCGCGGCACACGCTGCGCACCGACGCCGAGGCGGTCCGCGCGACGGCGGCGCTCGCCGTCCGGCTCCTGCAGCGCGGCCCCGTCGCGCACTCCGAGCAGGGGTCGGCGCCGGTGGACGCCGCCCGCGTCGCGATCGGGGCCGCGCACCGCGACCAGGTGACGGCGATCCGCGCCGCGCTCGGCCCGCACGGCGAGGGCATCACCGTCGACACCGCGAACCGGCTGCAGGGCCGCGAGTACGACGTGACGGTCGTGCTGCACCCGCTGTCGGGGCGGCGCGACGCGACCGCGTTCCACCTGGAGTCGGGGCGGCTGTGCGTGCTCACGTCCCGGCACCGGCACGCGTGCGTGGTGGTGGCGCGGGCGGGCATCCCCGAGCTGCTGGACGCGCACCCGTCCGCCGAGCCGGTGCACCTCGGCGTCCCGGTGAAGTTCCCGGACGGCTGGGAGGCGAACCAGTCGGTCCTCGCCCACCTGTCCGGCCACCGCGTCGCCGGCGGCTGACCCGCGGGCGGACGCCCCGGGCCGGAAGGGGGAAGGGCCGGTCAGGCCGGGCCCGCGGTCGCGGCCCAGCGGCCGCGGTGGCGGGTGATCGTGATCGGGTGGTCGAAGCAGGCGCTGACCAGCTCCGTCGTGAGCACCTCGCCCGCCGGGCCGGAGGCGAGCACCCGGCCCTCGCGCAGCAGCAGCGCGTGGCTGGTGCTGGTCGGCAGCTCCTCCAGGTGGTGCGTGACGAGCACGGTGGTCAGGTCCGGCCGCTCGCTGCGCAGCTGGTCGATGCTCTGCAGCAGCCGCTCCCGCGCGGCGACGTCGAGGCCCGTGGCGGGCTCGTCGAGCAGCAGCAGCGGCGGGTCGGGCATCAGCGCCCTGGCGATCAGCGTCCGGCCCCGCTCGCCCTGCGACAGGGTCGGCCAGCGGGCCTCCGCGCGCGCCGACAGGCCCATGAGGTCGATCAGCTCGCCGGCGCGGCGCAGGTCGGCGCCGGTGGGCCGCCAGCGCGGGACGAGCTCGATGGTGCCGGTCACGCCGGTCAGCACGATCTCCCGGACGGTCCGCGCCGACTCCAGGGGGTGCCGCGGGTTGACCTGCCCGATCAGCTTCCGCAGGTCGTGGACGTCGACCCGGCCGAGCCTGCGGCCGAGGATCTCCGCCGTCCCGCGCGTCGGGTGGGTGTAGGCGCCGAGGATGCCGAGCAGCGTGCTCTTCCCCGCGCCGTTCGGGCCGATCAGCGCCCAGTGCTCGCCGCGCAGCACGGTCATCGTGACCCGGTCGAGCAGCGTCCTGCGCTCGCGGACCAGATCGATCTTGTCGGCGTTGAGCACGACGTCGGACACGGGACCTCCCGATTCGATGGCTCGGCATGGGGCACGCGGGGAGTGTGCGGCGCGCGGGGACGCGGAGGCCGGGATCGCCGGGGCGGGCGCGTCGGTGAGGATCTTCAACGTACCCGAGCGGCGCCGCCGGTTCGACGGAGGCGTCCGGCCGGATACTGTGAGACCGGTGCCTCAGCGATCAGGGGAGGGACATGGAGGACATCGGCCTCATGTGCGCTCGCTGCGGCGGCGAGGTGCACGACGTGACGCACAACCGCGAGGGCTCGCTGGACGGCGTCGGCTACCGGCACAACCGGCGGGTCGAGCCGTGGGACCACGAGCTCGAGCTGGCGGTCGGCGAGGCCCTCCCGCGCGAGCCGGGCTGCGACTTCTGCGGCGCGTCCGGGCCGAGCTGGCTCTACTACCCCACGCTCGACCCCGACGACACCGACATGTTCGAGGTGGAGCTCGACACCACCGACCTCTCCGACGACGACACCGCCGTGGCCGTCCTCAACATGCTGTACCCGTGGTACGCGTGCGACACGTGCTCGGTGCTGGTCGCCGACCGCAACATCGACGTGCTCATCGCCCGCGCCCTCGACCTCACCCCCGTCCCGCCGGACGGCCCCGTCGACGAGGACACCGTCCGCGCCCGGCTCCAGGCGTCCCTCTCGGTCTTCTTCACCACGCGGCCGGGCCGCCCCCAGCCGTCCCGCGCCGTCTAGCGGCCCGGCGGGGGTGCGCCCGCGGGTGCCGGTCCGGCGCACCCCAGCGGGCCGATTGTCGGCGGCGGTCATTAAGCTCTATCCCGTTTCGGTGGGATGAGCACGTGCACGGGGGCAGAAATGATCATTGACCGGCGGTTCCACGGGCCGGACGGGTCGGGGAACGGCGGCTACGTGGCGGGCCGCCTGGCGGGCCGGGTCCCGGTCGACACGGTGACGGTGACGCTGCGGCAGCCGCCGCCGCTCGGCACCGAGCTGACCGTGACGGCCGAGGACGAGCGGGGGCACAGCGTCCGGCTGTGGGACGGGGATCGGCTGATCGCGGAGGCGCTCGCGGGGGCGATCGTCGTCCCGCCGATCGCGGCGGTCCCGTTCGAGGCGGCGCGGGAGGCGGCGGAGAAGTTCCGGACGCAGGAGAACCACCCGTTCCCGCGCTGCTTCGTCTGCGGGCCGGAGCGCGAGCCCGGCGACGGGCTGCGGCTGGAGCCGGGGCCCGTGGGCGAGGGGAGCGTCGCGGCGCCGTGGGTGCCCGACCGGGTCCCCGAGCGGGAGCTGGTGTGGGCGGCGCTCGACTGCCCGGGCGGCTGGTCGTTCGACGTGGCGGGCCGCCCGGCGGTGCTCGGCACCATGACCGCGCAGGTGATGGACGTGCCGGAGGCCGGCGAGCGGTGCGTCGTGGTGGGGCTCGCGCGCAGCCGCGAGGGCCGCAAGATGCACGCGGCGACCGCGCTGTACGGGGCCGGCGGGCGGCTGCTGGGCCGCGCCGAGCAGATCTGGATCGAGATCGACCCCGAGTCCTTCGGCCGCTGAGCCCGGCCGCCGGCCGATGATCCGCAATCGGCCGGCCCCTGCCGGTTCCGCATGGTTCGCGGAAATGTGTCGCCCGGCACGGTCGCCCGGGCCGGTCCGCTGTTCAATCTGAGCTGCCGCGGATACGGAGGCGGAGCTCATGCGCGGAGACGGGTTGCTCATCCTGGGGCTGGCGGCCCTGGCGATCTACACGGGCGTCCACTGGGAGCGGGCGCGCCGCAGCGTGACGGACCTGCGGCTGAGCCGCCGCCGGATCGCCACCCTGCGGCGGACGGCGGCGCGCGAGCGCGGCCACGTCATGCTGATCAGCGCCGTGGCGGTGGCGGCGTTCTTCCTCGCGGTCCGGTACGGCTGACCCCGGGCGGCGGGCCGCCCGGGGGCCGTGTCACGGACCGGGGCGCCTCACAGGCGAGCGGGTCACGGCCCGGCGAAGAGGGGGTCCTCGCGGTCGACGCCGTTCAGCGGGCGGCCGTGGTGCTGCGCCTCGGTGCCCGGCACCTGGTGCCCGCCGGTGCCCGAGCCCGGCGTCCCGTTCGGTGCGGGGGCCGGGTAGGGCAGCGGCGCGCCCAGTGGAGCCATCGCGCCGTTCGGCGCGGCACCGCCCGGAGCGCCGCTCTGGGCGGCGTTGCCCTGGCCGGCGCCAGCCTGCCCGGCACCGCTCTGGGACGCACCGCTCTGGACTGCGCCGTTCGGGCCGCCGATCGGGGGCGGGCCGGGCGGCAGTCCGGCGGCGAGCGCGCCGGAGCCGTTCGGGACGCCCGGGGCGCTCGGAATGCCCGGCGCACTCGGAATGCCCGGGGTGTTCGGGACGCCCGGCGGGGGCACCGGGGTGCCGCCGCCCGGCATCCGGCCGCCCGGCGGGACGCTCGACGACAGCGTGCCCTGGGTGAACTGGTCGACCTGGCGGCGGGCGCGGTCGGCCTCGGCGCGGGCGGCGTCGCGCTCCTCGGCGAGCGCGGTGAGCGCGGCCTGCTGGTCGGCGACCGACTGCGAGAGCTGCCGCAGCTGCACGGCCTGCTCGTTGACCTTGCCGGCCAGCTCGTCCCGCTCGGTCGTGGCGGCGGCGGCCTGGGCCCTGGCGGCGTCGCGGTCCTTGACGGCCTCGTCGGCGCGGGCGTTGGCGCGGACGACCTCCGCCTCGGCCTCCGACTGGGCGCGCAGCGCGGCGGTCCGCTCGGCCTCGGCCTTGCTGGCGGCCTGCATGGCGCGCTGCCGCTGCGCCTCGGTGTCGCGCATGGCGTTGCGCAGGTCCTCGGCGCCCTGCTTGGCGACGGCTGCCTCCACCCGCTGCGCCTCGGCGGCGCCCTCGGCCTCGGCGAGCTTGGCGTGCAGCCCGACGAGCTCGGCCCGCGCCGCCTCCAAGGCGGCGAGCAGCTCGGTCTCGCGGGCGGCGACCCGGTCGCGCTCGCTCTCGGCGGCGAGCTTGGCCGTCACCGACTGCTGCGCGATCTGGTGGGCCTCCTCCCATGCCTGCTGGGCGGCGTCGCGCTTGGCGGTGGCGAGCCGGGCCTCCTCGCGGGCGCGCCCGGCGTCCTGCTCGGCCGCCTCGGCGCGCTTGCGGGCGGCGGACGCCTCCTGCCACGCCTCCTCCGCCTTGCGCTGGGAGGCGTCCCGCTCGCTCTGCGCGATGGCGAGCTCGCGGGCGGCCTCGGCGCGCACCTCGGCGACCCGCCGCTCGACGCCGGCGACGCTCAGCTCGGAGGTCAGCGAGTCGGCGAGCAGGTCGGCGGCCTTCTCCAGCCGCTCGACCATCTCCCACGCCGACGCGACCTGCCCGGTGAGGCCGGGCGCGTCCCGCCCGCGGTCGCGGCGCTCGCGGGCCTCGCGGGCGCAGGCGCCCTCGTTGTCCTGGCAGTAGCGCACGGCGCGGGCCGCACCGACCGGCTGCGGGACGGGGCGCCCGCAGTTGGCGCACGGCCAGACCGCGACGGGGTCCCCCACGCGGGCGACCGCGGTCTCGGTGCCTTCCCCCGCGCCCTCGGAGACCGCGCCGCCCTGGGGAGCCGCGGCCGTCCCCTCGGGGCCGCTATTGTCGCGCTCTTCGCTCTTAGGCATGGAATGAACCATACGCACTGATGCGAGTCACCGCAGTGACTTGTGAGGCGGATGTGGGAGTGCCCACGTCGTCGTGAAGTGAGCGGCGAACGCGTCGGTGGCGGCGATGAGCCGGTCGCGCGTGCCGGGCTCGCTCCCGCCGTGGCCGGCGTCCTCGACGATGTGGAACTCCGCCTCCGGCCAGGCGCGATGCAGGTCCCACGCCTGGTCCGGAGGGGTCTTCACGTCGTAGCGGCCGTTGACGATCACGGCCGGGATGTGCCGGATGCGGTCGACCCCGGCGAGCAGGCCCTCCGCCGGGAGGAAGCCGCCGGCGGCGATGTAGTGGACCAGGATGCGGGCGAACCCCAGCACGAGGGCGTCGTCCAGCTCCGGCGGCGGGACGGGCAGCAGCGTGTTCGCCGCCAGCTCCCAGTCCATCAGCGCGCGGGCGGCCGGCAGGTGCACCGCCGGGTCGGGGTCGCGGAGGCGGCGGCCGTAGGCGGCGAGCAGGTCGTCCCGCTCGGCGGGCGGCACCGCGTCCCGGAACGCCGCCCACTCCGCGGGGAACAGATGCGCCGCGCCCGTCGGGGTGAACGCCCACGCCTCGTCGGACGGCCGGACGAGGTAGACGCCGCGCAGCACCATCGCGGCGACCCGGTCCGGGTGCGCCTGCGCGTAGGACAGCGCGAGGGTGCTGCCCCAGCTACCGCCGAACACGAGCCAGCGGTCGATGCCGAGGTGCTCGCGCAGGCGCTCGATGTCGGCGACGAGGTGGGGCGTGGTGTTGCGCTCCAGCGAGACCGCCGGGTCGCCCGCGTGCGGGACGCTCCGGCCGCAGTTCCGCTGGTCGAACAGCACGACCCGGTACCTCGCGGGGTCGAAGAAGCGCCGGTTGTCGGGCAGCAGCCCGCCGCCGGGCCCGCCGTGCAGGAACAGCGCGGGCGCGCCGTCCGGGGTCCCGCACGTCTCCCAGTAGATCCGGTCGCCGCCGCCGACGTCGAGAAGCCCCGACTCGTACGGTTCGATCGGCGGATAGAACTCTCGCAAACCCGTGTCCCCCGTCCCGCGCCCTACCGAAGATCATCCGCGGTGCAGACTACCCTCCACTACATGACGCAGCCGAGGTGCACCCAGTGCGGGATCGAGGATCTGGAACCGGGCTTCATCGAGGACGCGGGCGAGCATTCCCGCGGCTACGCGCGCTGGATCGCCGGCCCGCTGGAGCGCGGCATCTTCGGCGGGGCCAAGCGGATGGGCCGCCAGCGCTGGCAGGTCGACGCCTGGCGGTGCCGGCAGTGCGGCCACCTGGAACTCTGGGCCGCCACCCCCACCTGAGCCGAACTCCCACCTGAGCTACAGCCCCACCTGGGCTACAGCTGGGCCATCGCCTTGCGGATGCGCTTGTCGGAGACCGGGAAGCGCGTCCCGAGCTGTTGCGCGAAGAGGCTGACGCGCAGCTCCTCCAGCATCCAGCGGATCTGCCGGGCGGGCTCCTCGTCGCGGCGGGACGGATGCAGGCGCCGCAGCGCCTGCTCGTACTCCTGCCCCAGGACGTCGGCCTGGTGCGCGAGCATCCGGTCGCGGCCGGGGTTCTCGGGCAGCTTGTCGAGCCGCACCTGGAGGGCGCGCAGGTAGCGGGGCAGGTCGGGCAGCCGCGCCCAGCCCGTCTCGGTGACGAAGCCGGGGTGGATCAGCGCCGCGAGGCGGCCGCGGACGTCGGTCAGCGCCGGGACGAGCGTGAGGCTCGCGGTGCCGCGCACCCGCCGGTCCACCTCGTGGGCCTCGGCGAGGATCCGCTCCACCAGGCCGACGACCTGCGCGGTCGCGTCGTGCAGGTCGGCGCGGACGCGGTCGTACAGGGCGCGGAACCCGGCCTCGTCCCACGCGGGCCCGCCCGCCTCGGCGATCAGCCGGTCGGCGGCGGCGGTGACGCAGTCGTCGAACAGCGCCGCGACCGACCCGTGCGGGTTGTGGCTCAGCGCGAGCTTGCCCTGGTTGGTCAGGCGGCCCTGGATGAGCTTCACCGGGGACGGCGCGTTCAGCAGGATCAGGCGGCGCGTGCCGAGCCACATCGCGCGGCGCTGCTCGGCCTCCGTCTCGTACATGCGCACGGCGACGGTGTCGCCCTCGTCGGTGAGCGCCGGGTACGCCTTGACCTCGTAGCCGCCCTGCTTGCGCTCGTAGGTGCGGGGCAACTCCCCGATCGTCCACTCGGTGAGGCCGGACCGCTCGACGGTGGACGCCGCCTTCGACAGCGTCCCGCGCACCTTGCCGGCGAGGCGGCGCTTCAGCTCGTCGAGGTCGGTGCCCTCGCCGAGCGTGCGGGCCTTCCCGGGTGCGCCGCCGTCCACGACGCGGAACGTGATGCGCAAGTGGGCGGGCAGCCGGGAGGTGTCCCACGCCTCGCGGGCGATGGGCACGCTCGTCAGCGCGGTCAGCTCGCGCTCCAGCGCGTCCAGCAGCGGCTCGCTGCGCGGCGCGACGCGGTCGAGGACCTTGCGGGCGTAGTCGGGCGCCGGGACGAAGTTGACCCGCAGCTGCTTCGGCAGCGACCGGATCAGCTCGGTCACCAGCTCGGCGCGCAGCCCGGGGACCTGCCACTCGAACCCGTCCGGCCGCACCTGGTTGAGGACCTGGACGGGGATGTGCACGGTGACGCCGTCGGCGTCGGTGCCGGGCTCGAACTGGTAGGTCAGGCGCAGCCGCAGCGGGCCCTGCTTCCACACGTCCGGGTAGTCGGCCTCGCTGACCCCGCCCGCGGTCTCGTTGATCAGCATCGACTTCTCGAACCCGAGCAGGTCGGGGTCGGTGCGCCGGGCCTTCTTCCACCAGGCGTCGAAGTGCCGACCGGACACGACGTCCTCGGGGATCCGCGCGTCGTAGAAGTCGAAGAGGGTCTCGTCGTCGACGAGGATGTCGCGGCGCCGGGCGCGGTGCTCCAGCTCCTCCACCTCGTCCAGCAGGGCGCGGTTGTCGTGGAAGAACCGGTGGGTGGTGTCCCAGTCGCCCTCGACGAGCGCGTGCCGGATGAACAGCTCGCGCGACAGCGCCGGGTCGATGCGGCCGTAGTTGACGCGCCGGTCGGCGACGATCGGCACCCCGTAGAGGGTGACCTTCTCGTGCGCCATGACGGCCGCCTGCTTCTTCGACCAGTGCGGCTCGCTGTAGTTGCGCTTGACCAGGTGCCCGGCGAGCGGCTCGATCCAGTCCGGCTCGATCTTGGCGTTGACGCGGCCCCACAGCCGGGAGGTCTCCACCAGCTCCGCGGACATCACCCAGCGCGGCGGCTTCTTGAACAGCGCCGACCCGGGGAACACGGCGAACTTGGCGCCGCGCGCGCCGAGGTACTCCTGGCCGCGGCGCTGCTTGCCGTCCTTCTTGTCGGCGTCCATCAGCCCGATGTGGGAGAGCAGGCCGGCGAGCAGCGAGGTGTGGATGCGGTCCGGCGGCGCGTCGGCGGTGTTGAGCGTGACGCCGAGCGCCTTGGCGACCTGCTTGAGCTGGCCGTGCAGGTCCTGCCATTCGCGGACGCGCAGGAAGTGCAGGAACTCGTTCTTGCACATGCGGCGGAACGCGCTGCCCGACAGCTCCCGCTGCCGCTCGCGCAGGTAGTTCCACAGGTTCAGGTAGGCCAGGAAGTCCGAGGTCGGGTCGGCGAACCGGCGGTGCTTCTCGTCGGCGGCCTGCTGGTGCTCGGCGGGGCGCTCGCGCGGGTCCTGGATGGACAGCGCCGACGCGATGACCAGTACCTCCCGGACGCAGCCGTTCTTGTCGGCCTCCAGGACCATGCGGCCCAGCCGCGGGTCGATGGGCAGCTGGGCGAGGCGGCGGCCGAGGGGGGTGAGCCGCTTGCGCGGGTCCTTCTCGGCGGGGTCGATCGCGCCGAGCTCGTGCAGCAGGTCGACGCCCGCCTTGATGTTGCGGCGGTCCGGCGGCTCCACGAACGGGAACGCGGCGATGTCGCCGAGGCCGAGCGAGGTCATCTGCAGGATGACCGACGCGAGGTTGGTGCGCAGGATCTCCGGGTCGGTGAACTCGGGGCGGGACTCGAAGTCCTCCTCGGAGTACAGCCGGATGCAGATGCCCTCGGACACGCGCCCGCAGCGGCCCTTGCGCTGGTTCGCCGACGCCTGCGACACCGGCTCGATCGGGAGCCGCTGCACCTTCAGCCGGTGGCTGTAGCGGGAGATGCGCGCGGTGCCGGGGTCGACGACGTACTTGATGCCGGGGACGGTCAGGGAGGTCTCGGCGACGTTGGTGGCGAGGACGACGCGCCGCCCGCGGTGCGGCTGGAACACCCGGTGCTGCTCGGCCGCGGACAGCCGCGCGTACAGCGGCAGTACCTCGGTCGTGCCCTTCTGCCGGGTGAAGTGCTTGGTCAGCGCGTCGGCGGTGTCGCGGATCTCCCGCTCGCCGCTGAGGAAGACGAGCACGTCGCCGGGGGCCTCGCGGCCCAGCTCGTCCACGGCGTCCACGATCGCCTGGATCTGGTCGCGGTCGGGGTCGGCGGACGGGTCCTCGGGGTCGATGACGGGCCGGTACCGGACCTCCACCGGATAGGTGCGGCCCGACACCTCCACGATCGGCGCGTCCCCGAAGTGCTTCGAGAACCGCTCGGGGTCGATGGTCGCCGAGGTGATGATCACCTTGAGGTCGGGCCGGCGGGGCAGGATCTCCTTGACGTAGCCGAGCAGGAAGTCGATGTTGAGGCTGCGCTCGTGCGCCTCGTCGATGATCAGCGTGTCGTACTGGCGGAGCAGCCGGTCGGTCTGGATCTCGGCGAGCAGGATCCCGTCGGTCATCAGCTTGACGAGCGTGTCGTCGCTGGAGCGGTCGGTGAAGCGCACCTTGTAGCCGACGGTCTCGCCCAGCTCGGTGCCCAGCTCCTCGGCGATGCGGTCGGCGACCGTCCGGGCCGCGAGCCGCCGCGGCTGGGTGTGCCCGATCGAGCCGAGCACGCCCCGGCCGAGCTCCAGGCACACCTTGGGGATCTGGGTGGTCTTGCCGGACCCGGTCTCGCCCGCGACGATCACGACCTGGTGGTCGCGGACCGCGGCGAGGATGTCGTCCTTCTTCTGCGACACCGGCAGCTCGGCCGGGTAGGTGATCGCGGGCACGGCGGCGCGCCGCCGCTCGACCCGCCGCGCGGCGGCCTCGACGTCGGCGGCGATCTCCTCGGCGACCTTCGCGCGGCGCGCGGCGTCCCGCATCTTCTGGACGCCGTCGATCCGGCGGCGCAGCCGGTGCTGGTCGCGGAGCATCAGCTCCGGCAGGCGCGCGCGCAGATCGGCGAGCGGCGATTTCACACTCGTCCCCATAACCATCGTCAAGGATAGGGTTCCGGGCACCCGGCCCTGCTGACCCCACAACCTTCGCACCGTAGCCGGACCGCCCCGTACCGGGCGATCCATTTTCCCGCCGTTACAACGCCCCCGGCCGGAACCACATTCCGGTCGCACACGCTGCGTCGTCATTCATTCACGGAAAGTCCTCGCACTGGGGGGCCGCCTCCGTCATCATGGGTGAAGTGGAACCCCCGACCGCCGCGGGCCGCCACCGGATCGACCGCCTGCTCGGCTCGGGCGGGTTCGCCTCGGTGTGGCTCGGCCACGACCCGGACCTCGACGCCCCCGTCGCGGTCAAGATCCTCGGCGAGCACTGGACGCTCCGCGCCGACGTGCGGGAGCGGTTCGTGCAGGAGGCGCGGCTGCTGCGCCGCGCCGACTCGCACCGGCTGGTGCAGGTCTTCGACATCGGCGAGCTGCCGGACGGGCGGCCCTACTTCGTGATGACCTACGCCGACCGGGGCACGCTCGCGGACCGGCTGGCCGGCGGCCCGCTCCCGGCCGACGAGGCGCTGCGCGCCGCGCTGGAGATCGCCCGCGGCGTGCAGGACCTGCACGACCTCGGCATCGTGCACCGCGACCTCAAGCCGTCCAACATCCTGCTGCGGTCGGTGCCGGGCGGCGGCGAGCGGCTCATGATCGCCG
Organism: Actinomadura meyerae; assembly: GCF_900188445.1. Classification (GTDB taxonomy): domain Bacteria; phylum Actinomycetota; class Actinomycetes; order Streptosporangiales; family Streptosporangiaceae; genus Spirillospora; species Spirillospora meyerae. The sequence goes on along the minus strand of NZ_FZOR01000031.1, from coordinate 16,845 downwards.
ATCTCGGGATCGCGCGCTGCGGGGACCACCTGTCCTGCCTGACGCTGCCCGCGGGCTCCCCCGGCTACATGGCCCCCGAGCAGGCGCAGGTCGACGGCGCCCCCGACCACCGCGCCGACGTCTACGGCCTCGGCGCGCTCACCCACCGCCTGCTGACCGGGGAGCCGCCCGCGGTGCCCCCGCGGCCGCCGGGCGAGGCGCGGCCCGGCGTTCCGCCCGCGGTGGACGCGGTCGTGCTGCGCGCGCTCGACCCCGACCGCGAGCGGCGCTGGCCGTCGGCCGCGGCGTTCGCGGACGCGCTCGCCGCCGCTGAGACCGCCGGGACCGGCGAGGCCACCGGGTCCCCCGGCGCCGAGGGTGGGCGGGGCACCGCCACCGTCCCGGCCTGGGCGGTGGGCCGGCGCGCCCGCTTCCGGTCGCTGGCCGCCGCGACCGCGCTGGCGGCGGTGGCGACCGGCGCCGCCGGGACGTACTGGGCGGTCGCCGGGCGGGCGGGCGACACCGCGCCCCGCCCGGCGGGCCGGTGGCTGCGGGCCGGCTCCGACATCCCCGCCCGGTACCGCGGCCTGATCGTCGAGGCGGGGACGTGGTGCCGGATGCCGGGGCTGAGCCCGGCGCTGATCGCGGCGATGCTGAAGGCGGAGAGCGGCTTCGACCCGCACCTGTCCGACCCGGCGAAGGACGAGTACGGCATCGCCCGCTGGACGCCGCGGGTCCTGGGCTTCTGGCAGCCAAGCGGGCTCGACCACCCCGAGCCCGCCCCGGACGAGATCACGCCGGAGCTGTCGATCCCGGCGATGGGCCGCTTCCTGTGCTTCTGGGGCAAGAGGCTGAGGCACGTGCCGGGCGACCCGGCGCTGAACCTCGCCGCCGCCTACCGGACGTCGTCCAGGAAGGTGGTGAAGGCGGGCGGTGTGCCCGCCGAGGCCAGGCCCTACACCGAGCTGGTCAGCCGCTACATGAACGACTACCGGCCGCGCTGACGCCGCGTCCGGCCGCGCGGTTCCGGCTCAGCCGGCGCCGTAGACGGGCTCGGGGTCGGGCGCCTTGGCCAGCAGGTCCCTGACGACGTCACCGACCTCGGCCGGGTCCCAGCGGGCGCCCTTGTCGGCCGTGGGGCCGTGCCGGAAGGCGTCCATCACGCAGATCTTGCCGCCCTCGGCCTCGAAGACGCGGCCCGTCACGCCGCGCGACCCGGCGGAGCCGAGCCAGACGACGAGCGGGGAGACGTTCTCCGGGGCCATCGCGTCGAACTCGCCCTCGGCCGGAGCGGCCATCGTCTGCGCGAAGACCTCCTCGGTCATCCGGGTGCGGGCGGCGGGCGCGATCGCGTTGACGGCCACGCCGTACCGGCCCAGCTCGGCGGACGCGACGAGCGTCAGCCCCACGATGCCGGCCTTGGCGGCGGAGTAGTTGCCCTGCCCGACGCTGCCGAGCAGCCCGGCGCCGGACGAGGTGTTGATCACGCGGGCGTCGACCTCGCGGCCCGCCTTGCTCTCCGCCCGCCAGTACCGGCCGGCGTGCTTGAGCGGCAGGAAGTGCCCCTTGAGGTGGACGCGCATGACGGCGTCCCACTCGTCCTCGCCGAGGTTGACCAGCATGCGGTCGCGCAGGAACCCGGCGTTGTTGACGAGGGTGTCGAGCCGCCCGAACGTGTCGACGGCCGCCGCGACCAGGGCGGCGGCGCCCGCGTCGGTGGCGATGTCGTCGGTGCTGGCGACGGCCCTGCCGCCGAGCGCCTCGATCTCCCGGACGACGTCGTGCGCGGGGCCGCCGGACGCCTCGCCGGTGCCGTCCCGCGCGACGCCGAGGTCGTTCACGACGACGAGGGCGCCCTGGCGGGCGAACTCCAGCGCGTGGGCGCGGCCGAGCCCGCGGCCGGCGCCGGTGACGGCGACCACCCGGTCCTTGCAGATCATCGTGACTCCTCCTTGTTCACGGTGGCGGCGTCCAGGAAGGCGGGGCGCTCTCCCCCGCCGTGGACGTGCATCGACGCGCCGCTGACGTAGGACGCGAGGTCCGACGCGAGGAACGCGCAGGCGGCGCCGATGTCGTAGGGGTCGGCGAGCCGGCCGAGCGGGACGGTCCCGGCGACGGCCGCGATACCGTCCTCGTCGCCGTAGTGCAGGTGGGACAGCTCGGTGCGGACCATCCCGAGGATCAGCGTGTTGACCCGGATGTGCGGCGCCCACTCGACGGCGAGCGACGTGGTGAGGCTGTGCAGGCCGGCCTTGGCGGCGCCGTAGGCGGCGGTGCCGGGCGAGGGCCGCACCCCGCTCACGCTGCCGATGTTGACGACCGAGCCGCCGCCGCGCGCCATGATCTTCGGTTGCAGCGCCCGCGCCATGATCAGCGCCGAGGTCAGGTTCAGTTCGATGATCTTGACGTGGGTGCGCAGGCTTCCGTCGGCGACCGGCAGGTACGGCGCGCCGCCCGCGTTGTTGACCAGCACGTCGACGCCGTCGAGGCCGTCGGCGAACTCCTGCACGGCGTCCGGGTCGCGCACGTCCAGCGAGACGAACCGCGCCGTGCGGCCGCCCGCCTCCGGAAGCGCCTCGGGTTCGCGCCGGGCGACCGCGACGACGTCGGCGCCCGCCTCCAGCAGGGCGCGGCTGATCCCGGCGCCGACCCCGCGCACGCCCCCCGTGACCACGGCGGTCCGGCCGCCCAGGTCGAGCGTCAGTGACATTCCGCCTCCTCTGCTACCTTCTGTTCTAACAAATGTTTGGTGGAAAGGTAGCGCATGGGAGTCTCCACCACGACCCTGGACGGGGTCGCCGAGATCGTCGTGGACGCGCCGCCGGTCAACGCGCTGACCGTCGCGGGCTGGTACGAGCTGGCCGACGCGGTGCTCGCCGCCGGCCGCGACCCCGAGGTCGGCGCGGTCGTGCTCCGGGCCGAGGGCCGGGGCTTCAACGCGGGCGTCGACATCAAGGAGATGCAGAGCACCGAGGGCCACGCCGCCCTCGTCGGCGCGAACCGCGGCTGCTACGCCGCCTTCGCCGCCGTGTACGACTGCGAGGTCCCGGTCGTCGCCGCGGTCCACGGCTTCTGCCTGGGCGGCGGGATCGGCCTGGCCGGCAACGCCGACATCGTGGTCGCCTCGCAGGACGCGTACTTCGGGCTGCCGGAGGTGGACCGGGGCGCCCTCGGCGCCGCGACCCACCTGGCCCGGCTCGTCCCGCAGCACCTGATGCGCGCGATGGTCTACACGTGCCGCAACGTCACGGCGGAGGAGCTGCACCACCACGGCTCGGTGCTGGAGGTCGTCCCGGCGGGCGAGCTGCGCGCCAAGGCCATGGAGGTCGCCGCCGGCATCGCCGCCAAGGACCGGTACGTGATCCGGCGGGCCAAGGAGTCGCTGAACGGCATCGACCCGGTCGACGTCAAGCGCAGCTACCGCTACGAGCAGGGCTTCACGTTCGAGCTGAACCTCGTCGGCGCGGGCGACGAGCACCGTGACGCCTTCGTCGCGAAGGGGGCCAAGTGAGTTCCAAGGTGATGTCGGCCGACGAGGTCGCCGCGTCGCTGGAGAGCGGCATGACCGTCGGGATCGGCGGCTGGGGGTCGCGGCGCAAGCCGATGGCGCTCGTCCGGGCGATCCTCCGCTCCCCCGTCACCGACCTGACGGTGGTGAGCTACGGCGGCCCGGACGTGGGCCTGCTGTGCGCGGCCGGGAAGGTCCGGCGGCTGGTCACGGCGTTCGTGACGATGGACTCGATCCCGCTGGAGCCGCACTTCCGGCAGGCGCGCCAGACGGGCGCGATCGAGCTGACCGAGTACGACGAGGGCATGTTCCTGTTCGGGCTGTACGCGGCGGCGCACCGGCTGCCGTTCCTGCCGACCCCGGTCGGGCTCGGCTCGGACGTGATGAAGGTCAACCCGGAGCTGAAGACGGTCCGGTCGCCGTACGACGACGCGACCGAGCTGGTCGCCGTCCCTCCGCTGACGATGGACGTCGCGCTCGTGCACATGAACCGCGCCGACGCGCGCGGCAACGCCCAGTACCTCGGCCCCGACCCCTACATGGACGACCTGTTCGCCAAGGCGGCCGGGCGCACCTACGTGTCGTGCGAGCGGCTGGTCGACACGGCCGACTTCGCCAAGGAGGGGCCGGTCCAGTCGATGCTGATCAGCCGGTCGCATGTGGCGGGCGTGGTGGAGACCCCGAACGGGGCGCACTTCACCGACTGCGTGCCCGACTTCGGGCGGGACGAGAAGTTCCAGAAGCTCTACGCGCAGTCGGCGGCCGACCCGGAGAAGTGGGCCGAGTTCAGCGAGCGGTTCCTGTCCGGCGACGAGGCCGCCTACCAGGACGCCGTCCGGGCCTGGCGCGAGGAGGAGTCCCGATGAGTGACGTGACGCGCGCGGAGGTGTGCGCCGCGGCGTGCGCCGACCTGTTCCGCGGCGACGGGGAGATCGTCGCGGCGGCGGTGGCGGGGTTCGTGCCGATGCTGGGGTCCCGGCTGGCGCGGGCGACGTTCGAGCCCGACCTGCTGACGACCGACGGCGGGCCGGCGCTGAGCGCCGAGCCCGTCCCGCTCGGCCGGCCGGCGGAGACCGCCGAGGGCTGGCTGCCGTTCCGCGACCACCTGTGGCTCGTGCTGAACGGCCGCCGGCACGTGGTGATGGGGCCGAGCCAGATCGACGCGCACGGCAACACCAACATCTCGTGCATCGGCGACTGGGAGCGGCCGTCCCGGCAGCTCCTCGGGGTACGCGGCGGGCCCGGCAACACGCGGCTGAACACGACGAGCTACTGGGTGCCGAAGCACTCCGCGCGCGTGTTCACCGAGAAGGTCGACATGGTCAGCGGCGTCGGCTGGGACCGGGGCGCGCACGAGATCCGCGCGGTCGTGACCAACCTCGCCGTCCTCGACTTCGAGACCCCCGACCGGCGGATGCGGCTGCGCTCGGTCCACCCGGGCGTGAGCGTCGCGGACGTCACCGCCGCCACCGGGTTCGAGCTGGCCGTCCCGGACGAGGTGCCCGAGACGCGGCTGCCCGACGAGACCGAACTGCGGATCATGCGCGAGGTCCTCGACCCGAAGGGGCTGCGCGAGCGGGAGGTCCCGGCATGAGACGGGCGCACCCGGAGTGCGGGGCGCCGGTCTCCCGAAGGAGGGGGGCCTGATGGAGCAGATGCTCGACACCCCGCTGACCCGGCTGGCCGGCGTGCGGCACCCGGTCGTGCAGACCGGCATGGGCTGGGTGGCCGGGCCGCGGCTCGTCACCGCCGTGGCGAACGCGGGCGGGCTCGGCGTCCTGGCCTCGGCGACGATGACGCTCGACCAGCTCGCCGACGCGATCCACGAGGTGAAGGACCGCACGGACGCCCCGTTCGGGGTCAACCTGCGGGCGGACGCCGGCGACGCGGGCGACCGCATCGACCTGCTGATCAAGGAGGGCGTGAAGGTCGCCTCGTTCGCGCTCGCGCCCAAGCGGGAGCTGATCGCCAAGCTGAAGGACGCCGGGCTCGTGGTGATCCCGTCGGTCGGCGCGCGGCGGCACGCGGAGAAGGTCGCGGGCTGGGGCGCGGACGCCGTGCTCGTCCAGGGCGGCGAGGGCGGCGGCCACACCGGCGCCGTCGCCACCACGCTGCTGCTGCCGCAGGTGGTGGACGCGGTGGACATCCCGGTCATCGCGGCCGGCGGCTTCTTCGACGGGCGCGGCCTCGCCGCCGCGCTCTCCTACGGGGCGGCCGGCGTCGCGATGGGCACCCGGTTCCTGCTGACGTCCGACAGCTCGGTGCCCGACGCGGTCAAGCAGGTGTACCTGCGGACCGGCGACACCGTGGTGACGCGGCAGGTCGACGGCATGCCCCACCGCGTGCTGCGCAGCGAGCTGGTCGACACGCTGGAGCGGTCGGGCCGGATCGGCGGGCTCGTCCGGGCGGTGCGCAACGGCGCCCGGTTCAAGAAGCTGTCCGGGATGTCGTGGCGGGAGATGATCGCCGACGGCAAGGCGATGAAGCACGGCAAGGACCTGTCGTGGTCGCAGGTGCTGATGGCCGCGAACACGCCGATGCTGCTGAAGGCGGCCATGGTGGACGGCCGCCCGGACCTCGGCGTGATGGCCTCGGGCCAGGTCGTCGGCGTCATCGACGACCTGCCCACCTGCGGCCAGCTCATCGACGGCATCGTGCGGCAGGCCGCGGCGGCGATCACCGCCCAGCAGTCCCTTCTCGTGCGCTGAGGCGCCCCGGGCCGCACGAAACGGCCGCCGGTCCCCCGCGGAGATCCGCGCGGGGACCGGCGGCCGTGCCGCTTGCGGCGGGTCAGCCGCTCACGGCGAGGACGAGCTTCCCGGTCGTGGCGCCCGACTCGATGCGCTCGTGCGCCTCGGCGGCCCGCTCCAGGGGCAGTTCCTCGACCTGGACGCGCAGGTCGCCGGAGGCCGCGGCGGCCACCGCGCGGCGCAGGGCGCGGCCCGCCTCGGCCGGGAACGTGCCCGCGAACGCGGCGAGGTTGAACCCGGACACCGTCTTGTTGGTGAACCACAGCTCGTTCGCCGGGACGCCCACGTCGTCCGCACCGGACGCGTTGCCCATCACCACCATCCGGCCCATCGGGGCGAGCGCGTCCAGGCTCGCGCGGCGGGCCGGGCCGCCGACCATGTCCACGACGATGTCGAAGCCGCGGCCGCCGGTGAGGCGGCCGGCCTCGCCCGCCAGGCCGGCGCGCAGCACGACGTCGTCGTAGCCGAACCCGCGCGCGGCCTCGATCTTGGCCGGGCCGCCGACCGTGCCGGCCACCCGCCCCGCGCCGAGCAGCCGGGCCGCCTGGCCGAGCTGGCTGCCGACGCCCCCGGCCGCCGCGTGCACGAGCACGGTCTCGCCCGGCTCGATGCGCGCGACGCGGTCCAGGACGAGGAACGCGGTGGCGCCGTTGGACGGGACGGCCGCCGCGACGTCCAGCCCGAGGTCCAGGCCGTCGAGCGGGGCGACGAGGTCGGCGGAGGTCACCGCGACCTCGGCGTAGCCGCCGCTGTCCACGATCGTGAGGGCGGCGACGGGCTGGCCCCTGCGCAGCCCCTCGACGTCCGGCCCGACCTCCCTGATGCGTCCGGACACCTCGATGCCGGGGACGAACGGCAGCGGCACGTCCACGACGCCCCGCCGGTACAGCACCTCGGCGAAGTTCGCCCCCGCGTACGCGACGTCGATGGACACCTGGCCCGGCCCCGGCTCGGGGGCCTTCATCTCGGCCTCGCGCAGCACGTCCGCGCCGCCGAACTCCGGAATCGTGATCGCGCGCATCAGTACCGGTCTCCCACGGGCGCGGGGACCCGGTCCAGCTCGGCCAGGTCGGCTTCGGTGAGGTCGAGGCCGGCGGCGCCGGCGTTGTCGTGCAGGTAGCGCCGCTTCTTCGTGCCGGGGATCGGGATGACGTGGTCGCCCTGCGCGAGCGTCCAGGCGATCGCCACCTGCGCGGGCGTCGCGCCGTGCCGCGCGGCGACGGCCTTGACGGCCTCCACGATGCGCAGGTTGGCACGCAGGGCGCCGTCCTGGAAGCGCGGGTTGCCGGCCCGGAAGTCGGTGTCCTCGAACTCGGCGGAGGTCACCGTCCCGGTGAGGAAGCCGCGGCCGAGCGGGGAGTACGGCACGAACGCGGCGCCGTTGGCGGCGCACCAGCCCACCACGTCGCCCACTCCCCCGCCGGCACCGGACATGTCGCCGGGGATGACGCCCGCGCGGCCGCCGGGCGCGCCCAGGGCGTCGCGCGTCCACAGCGACAGCTCCGACTGGATCGCCGCGACCGGGTGGATCGCGTGCGCCTCGGCGGCCTGCGCGACGCTCACCTCCGACAGCCCCAGCCTGCGGACCTTGCCCTCGGCGACCAGCTCCGCCATCGCTCCCCAGGACTCGGCGAGCGGCACGTCCGGGTCGACCCGGTGCAGGTAGTACAGGTCGATCACGTCGGTGCCGAGGCGGCGCAGGCTGTCCTCGGCGGATCCCTTGACGAACTCGGGGCGGCCGTCCCGGACGATGTCGCGGGCGGACGGCGGCTCCAGGGACAGGCCCGTCTTCGTGGCGACGACCGCCTCGTCCCGGCGGCCCTCCAGCGCGCGCCCGACGAGGGTCTCGTTGTGGCCGGAGCCGTAGCGCTGCGCGGTGTCCAGGAACGTCACGCCGAGGTCGAGGGCCTCCCGGATCAGCGCGACCGACGCCTCGTCGTCCCGTTCCGACGCGGTGTAGGCCCAGCTCATCCCCATGCACCCGAGCCCGACGGCGCCCACCGGCCTGCCCGCGAAATCACGCGTTCTCATGATTCGTCCTCCATCAGTTCCGCTGACGAGGACGATCCTGCTGGACCGGGGCCGGGGACGGCAGACTCCGCTGAACCTGGGTCTGGCACCACCACCCTCAGGGGGCGGGGTCGGGCGGTGGGCCGGGTCGGCCGGCGGGGTCAGCCGGCGGCGGGCAGGGCGCGGCCGGCCATCAGTCGTTCGAGGCGCTCCCGCGTTCCGGTGCCCGGCCGCGGGTTGTGCAGCACCAGGTGGTGGCCCGGACGGTCGGCCAGCGGCAGCAGCGTCCCCTCGAAGACCAGCTCGCCCGCCTCGGGATGGTTGATCGCCTTGACCGCCAGGGGCGGCGCGCTCACCTCGTGGCGCGGCCACAGCTCGGCGAACTCGGGGCTGGCGGCCAGCATGTCGGCGATGAGCCGGTCGAAGCCGGGGTCGTCGGGGTAGCGGGCGGCGTCGGCCCGGAACCGCGCGACGACGTCGGGGGCGGCGGCGGTCCAGTGCGCGTGCATCGACCGGTAGCGGACGTTGGTGAAGAACGTCACCAGGCAGTTGTGGTCGGTGTCGCCGTAGCCGAAGACCTCGCGGGCCGCGTCGTTGATGGCGAGGAAGTTCCAGTGCCGGTCGCGGATGTAGGCGGGGCGCGGCAGCCAGGCGTCCAGGACGCGCTGGAGCTCCGGCGTGACCGGGACGGCCGGGTCGGCCTCCGCCCGCGGCGGGTTCAGGCCCGCGAGCAGGTACAGGTGCTCGCGCTCGGCTTCGTCCAGCCTCAGCGCGCGCGCCACCGCGTCGAGGACGTCGCCGGAGACCTTGATGTCGCGGCCCTGCTCCAGCCACGTGTACCAGGACACCCCGACCCCGGCGAGGACGGCGACCTCCTCGCGGCGCAGGCCCGGCGTGCGGCGCCGCCCGCCGTCGGGCATGCCGACGTCGGCGGGGGTGAGCCGGGCGCGGCGGGTCCGCAGGAAGTCGCGCAGTTCGTCGCGGCGGCGGCCGGGGGCGGAGGCTGGGGTCGGACTTGCCATGGCGCCACGATAACGGCCGCCCCCGTCCGGCCGGGAGGTCAGCCCGCGCCGTCCAGCAGCCTGCGGCCGATGATCATCTTCTGGATGTCGGCGGTGCCCTCGCCGATCAGCAGCATCGGCGCCTCCCGGTAGAGCCGCTCGATCTCGAACTCCGTGGAGTACCCGTAGCCGCCGTGGATGCGGAAGGCGTCCTCGACGACCTCCTTGCAGTACTCACTGGCCAGGTACTTCGCCATGCCCGCCTCGAGGTCGTTGCGCTCGCCGGAGTCCTTGCGCCGCGCCGCCATGACCATCATCTGGTGCGCGGCCTCGACCTTGGTGGCCATCTCGGCGAGGCGGAACAGGACGGCCTGGTGGTCGGCGATGGGCCGGCCGAACGTCTCGCGCTGCCGCGCGTAGCCGAGGGCCAGCTCGTAGGCGCGCCTGGCGACGCCGCAGCCGCGCGCCGCGACGTTGACGCGGCCGACCTCGACGCCGTCCATCATCTGGTAGAAGCCGCGGCCGGGCGCGCCGCCGAGGATCCGGGCCGCGGGGACGCGGTACCCGTCGAAGAGCAGCTCGGTGGTGTCGACGCCCTTGTAGCCCATCTTCTCGATCTTGCCCGGGACGGTCAGGCCGGGCGCGACCTCGCCGAAGCCGGGGGTCTTGTCGACGAGGAACGTGGTCATGCCGCGGTGCCCGGCGTCCGGGTCGGTCTTGACCAGCGTCGCGACGAGGTTGGCCGAGGCGCCGTTGGTCAGCCACATCTTCCGGCCGTTGATCACGTAGTCGCCGCCGTCGGGGACGGCGCGGGTGGTGATGGCGGAGACGTCGGAGCCGCAGCCGGGCTCCGACATCGAGAACGCGCCGCGGACCTCCCCCGTCGCCATCCTCGGCAGGTAGTGCGCCTTCTGCTCCTCGGTGCCGTGGTGGGCGATCATCCACGCGACGATGAAGTGGGTGTTGACGATGCCGGACACGCTCATCCAGCCGCGCGACAGCTCCTCCACGACCAGCGCGTACGTCAGCAGCGACGCGCCCAGCCCGCCGTGCTCCTCACCGATCATCAGGCCGAACAGCCCGAGGTCCTTCATGCCGTCGACGATCGCCTGCGGGTACTCGTCGGCGTGCTCCAGGGCGGCGGCGACCGGGAGGATCTCCCGGTCGACGAACGCGCGGACGGTCGCGACGATCTCCCGCTGCTCGTCCGACAGCCCGTGCGTCTGCTGCAGCCTGCTCATCCGTGCTCCCTTTCCGGCCTGAAGCCCTAGCGGCCCTCGAAACGCGGCGGGCGGCGCTCGGCGAACGCGGCGCGGCCCTCGGCGAAGTCGGCGCTGCCGAACAGCGCGGTCTGCTCCTCCAGCTCGGCCTCCAGCAGCCCGTCCGGTTCGAGGTCGGTGCAGGCCAGCAACCGCTTGGCGGCGGCGACCGAGAGCGGGGCGAGCGCGGCGGACTCGGCGGCCAGGCCGAGCGCGGCGTCCAGGGCTCCGCCGGGCGGCGCGAGGGAGTCGGCGAGGCCGATCTCGTAGGCACGCGGCGCGGGGACGGTGCGCCCGAAGACGAGCATCTCCTTGGCGCGGCCCATGCCGACGCGGCGCGGAAGCGTCCAGAGCAGGCCGCCGTCGGCGACGAGGCCGACCTTGCCGAACGCGGCGACGAACCGGGCGTCCTCGGCGGCGACCACGTGGTCGCAGACGGCGGCGAGGGACACCCCGAGCCCGGCGGCGGCGCCCTCGACGGCGGCGATCACGGGCGTGCCGCACGTCGCGATGAGCCGGACGGCCTCGTGCAGGGGGTCGAGCCGGGCGCGGACGTCCTCCGGCGCGGCGCCCTCCATCGACCGGACGTCGCCGCCCGCCGAGAACGTCCGGCCGGCGCCGGTCAGCACGATCGCCCGGACGGCGGGGTCGTCGGCGGCGCGCCGCAGTTCGGCCAGCAGCAGCAGCCGCATCGGAATGTCGACCGCGTTGCGCGCCTCCGGCCGGTTCAGCGTGAGCACCCGCGCGGTGTCGCGGTCGGTGACCGTGACCACCTGGTCGTCCATGCGCCCTCCCGAAAATTTTTTATACGATACGCGCCCGAGCCGGGCGGCCTCACTCCGGCTCGTCCGCCCAGAAGCCCCGGGCCTCCAGATGCACGACCAGCAGGGTGCCCGCATGCCTGATGTGGGCGCGCATCGCCTGCCGCGCCGCCTCGGCGTCCCCGGCGCGCAGCGCGGCGAGGACGAGCCGGTGGTCGTCGACCGACGCCCGCGTCCAGCCCTCGATCCCGGCGTAGAAGCGGCGCGGCGCGTACCGGACCACGGTCTGCAGCAGCCACGCCGTCTTCGGCGACTCCGCGCGCAGGTTGATCAGCCGGTGGAACTGGTGGTTGGCCCGCTCGACGCCCTCCGGGTCTCCGGCCTCGAACGCCTGCTCCAGCAGCGCCTGCGTCCGGTCGAGGGCGTCGAGGTCGGTCTCGGCGGCGCGGCCGGCGGCGCGGGCCGCCAGTTCGCCCGCGAAGTACGCCTGCGCCTCGAACAGGTCCTGGACGTCCTGCCGGGTGAGCGGCGCCGGCATGAACCCGCGGCGCGGCTCCAGCGTGACGAAGCCCTCGCCGCGCAGCGACAGCAGGGCCTCCCGGACCGGGGTGACGCTGATTCCGAGGTCCTCGGCGATCCGCTCCAGCCGGAGGAACTCGCCGTGCCTCACCTGGCCCGACATGATCATGTCGCGGACGTGCGCGGCCACCTCGTCGCTCAGCTGGCGGCGCCGGCCGAGGGCCGGGCCGCCGGAACCGGCAGCGGTCATCGTGCCCTCCGGGCGCCTGCGGTATTTTCACATCAAATATATGAGAGATCGCCCCCGTGCGGGAGCCCGTCGGGAGGAGGGTGGAGCCGCCGTGTTCACGCTCAGTGACGAGGAGCGCGCCATCGTCGAGGTCGTCGCGGACTTCGTCGACAGGGAGGTCCGCCCGGTCGCCCGGGACCTGGAGCACGCGGGCGCGTACCCCGAGCGCCTCATCGACCGGATGAAGGAGCTCGGCGTCTACGGCCTCGCGGTGCCCGCGCCCTACGGCGACGTCGCCGTCTCCAAGGCGTGCTACGCGCTCGTCACCGAGGAGCTGGCGCGCGGCTGGATGACCCTGGCCGGCGCGTTCGGCGGGCACACGGTCGTCTCGCACCTGCTCGCGGTGTTCGGCACCGAGGAGCAGAAGGCCCGCTACCTGCCCCGGATGGCGACCGGCGAGCTGCGGGCCACGATGGCGCTCACCGAGCCGTCCGGCGGCTCGGACCTCCAGGCGATGACCACGACCGCGCGGCGGGACGGCGACCGGTACGTCGTCGACGGCGCCAAGATGTGGATCACCAACGCGCGCATGTCGGGGCTCATCGCGCTGCTGTGCAAGACCGACCCGGGTGCCACGCCGCGGCACCGGGGCATCAGCATCCTGCTGGTGGAGAAGGGCCCCGGCCTGACCGTCTCCCGCGACCTGCCGAAGCTCGGCTACAAGGGCGTGGAGAGCTGCGAGCTGTCCTTCGACGGCTACGAGGCGCCCCTCGACGCGCTGCTCGGCGGCGAGGAGGGATGCGGCTTCGCCCAGATGATGCGGGGCCTGGAAGTGGGCCGCATCCAGGTCGCGGCGCGCGCGCTCGGCGTCGGCCGCGCCGCCCTGGAGGACTCCATCCGCTACGCCCAGGAGCGCGAGGCGTTCGGCAAGCCGATCTGGCAGCACCAGTCGATCGGCAACTACCTCGCCGACATGGCCACGCAGCTGCGGGCCGCGCGGCTGCTCACCCTCGACGCCGCCCGGCGCCTGGACGCGGGCGAGCGCTGCGACATGGAGGCGGGCATGGCCAAGCTCTACGCGTCCGAGGCCGCGATGCGGATCGCGCTGGACGCCGTCCGCATCCACGGCGCGGCGGGCTACTCCACCGAGTTCGACGTCGAGCGCTACTTCCGCGACGCCCCGCTGATGATCGTCGGCGAGGGGACCAACGAGATCCAGCGCAACGTCATCGTCAAGCAGCTGATCGAGCGCAACCGGATCTGAGACGCGGGGCGCCGCGTCACGGTGCGGTCGCGGGGTCCTCGCCGGCGCGGATCCAGCCGAACGTGCGCTCCACGGCCCGCTTCCAGTTGTCGTACTCGGCGGCGCGCCGCGCCGGCTCCATCGCCGGGACCCAGCGGGCGGCCCGGTGCCAGTTGCGGCGCAGCCCTTCGAGGCTCGCCCAGTAGCCGACGGCGAGCCCGGCGGCGTAGGCGGCGCCGAGCGACACCGTCTCGACCACCATCGGCCGCTCCACCGGCACGTTCAGCACGTCCGCGACCATCTGCATGACGAGGTTGTCGGACGTCATGCCGCCGTCGGCCTTCAGCTCCTTCAGGCCGAGGCCCGAGTCGGCGTTCATCGCGTCCACGACCTCGCGGGTCTGCCACCCGGTCGCCTCCAGCACGGCCCGCGCCAGGTGCCCCTTGGTGATGTAGGAGGTGAGGCCGACGATGATGCCGCGCGCCTCGCTGCGCCAGTGCGGCGCGAACAGCCCGGAGAAGGCCGGGACGATGTAGCAGCCGCCGTTGTCGTCGACCGACCGGGCCAGGGTCTCGATCTCCGGCGCGGTGGAGATCAGTCCGAGGCCGTCCCGGAACCACTGGACGAGCGCCCCGGTGATCGCGATCGAGCCCTCCAGCGCGTACACCGCCGGCTCGTCGCCGATCTTGTAGCCGACGGTGGTGAGCAGCCCGTTCGCCGACTTCACCGGCGTGGTGCCGGTGTTCATCAGCAGGAACGCGCCCGTCCCGTAGGTGCACTTGGTCTCGCCCGGGGAGAAGCACGTCTGGCCGAACAGGGCGGCCTGCTGGTCGCCGAGGGCGGCGCCGATCAGCACCCCCGGGAACACTCGGCGGGCCGTCCCGTAGGTCTCGGTGGACGACCTGATCTCCGGCAGCATCGCGGCCGGCACGCCGAAGAAGTCGAGCAGGCCGGCGTCCCAGGTCAGGGAGCGCAGGTCCATCAGCAGGGTGCGGCCGGCGTTGGTCACGTCGGTGACGTGCACGCCGCCGTCGACGCCGCCGCTGAGGTTCCAGATGAGCCAGCTCTCCATCGTGCCGAACAGCACCTCACCGCGTTCGGCGCGCTCCCGCAGGCCGGGCGTGTGGTCGAGCATCCAGCGGATGCGCGGGGCGGAGAAGTAGGTGGCCAGCGGCAGCCCGCTGCGCTCGGTGACCATCGCGGCGCCGGGCGCGCGGGCCAGCTCGTCCACCAGGGCGCCGGTGCGCATGTCCTGCCAGACGATGGCGCGGCCGATCGGGACCCCGGTCAGCCGGTCCCACAGGACGGTCGTCTCCCGCTGGTTGGCGATCCCGACCGCCGCGACCTGGTCGGCGGTCACCCCCGCCTGCGCGAGCGCCTCGGGGGCGATCCGCTCCAGGTTGCGCCAGATCTCCATCGGGTCGTGCTCGACCCAGCCGGGCTTCGGGAAGTGCTGCCGGTGCTCGCGCTGCGCCACCGACACCAGCCGGCCGCCGTGGTCGAACAGGATGCACCGCGTCGATGTGGTGCCCTGGTCGATCGACATCACGTAGCGCTCGGTCACGGCCGCTCCCCTCCCCCGGCGCGCGCCGCCGGGGCCGCGGCGTCACCAGCGTGAGCCGCCGAGGTCGCGGGAGACGGCGCGGGCCGCGTCCCGCACGTACGCGACGAGCCGCGGTTCGGGGACGCGCCGGGCGTCGCAGATCCGCTCGACCGCACCGGAGATGCCGATGGCCCCGACCACCAGCCCGCCGTACCCGCGGATCGGCGCGGCGATGCCCGCCTCGCCGATCGACAGCTCCTCGGTCTCGGCGGCCCAGCCGTTCTCCCGCACCCGGGTGGCGGCCCGTGCGAGTTCGCGCGGATCGGTGATGGTGCGCCGGCAGTAGGACTCCAGCACGGTGTCGCGGATGGACGCGGCCGCGTTGGCGTCGTGGGCGAGCAGCGCCTTGCCGAGGGCGGTGGCGTGCAGCGGCAGCAGCGACCCGACGTCCATGGCCTGGAGGGTGTCGTCGGGGCGGAACACGTGGTGGACGACCAGGACCTTGCCCTCCAGCAGGGTCCCGATGCGGACGGCCTCGCCGCTGCGCGAGGCGAGCGCGTCGGCCCAGTTGATGGCGCGGGACCGCAGCTCGTTGACGTCCAGGTAGCTGGTTCCGAGATGCAGCAGGGCCGCGCCGAGCTGGTACTTGCCGCTGGAGCCGTCCTGCTCGACGAAGCCGACGCGCTCCAGGGTGCGCAGGATGCCGTGCGCGGTGCCGCGGGCGAGCCCGAGCGAGCTGGCGATCTCGCCCACGCCGAGCCGGCCCGAACTGGCGGCGAGCAGCCGCAGGATCGCGGCGGCGCGCTCGATCGACTGCACGGGTCCGGGCACGGATCCCAGGGTAGTTCTCCCGGCAGGGTGCCGACAATGTCGACACACGTCGTGATTGTCGCCCCGTACGGTCCGATCTGCCCGGATTCTGTGATCTCGTGCACAGACTGGAGGGTAACCGGCGCCGGGCGGCGGGGAAAGTGTTCGACATTGTCGGCGGCCTCCCGTTGTCCCGGCCTCCTCCGCGACTTACCGTCTGGCCAGCCTCACGGGGCCTCGCGTCCACCCCACCTGCCGAGGAGTGCCCATGACGGAACGCACCGCGGAACGACCGAGAATCCCCTCGCTCGCCGGTGAGCTCGCGGCCGAGTTCGCCGGCACCATGATCCTGATCCTGTTCGGCGTCGGCGTCGTCGCGCAGGTCGCGGCCGCCGACATCGGCGACCACGACAGCATCGCCTGGGCCTGGGGGCTCGGCGTCACGCTCGGCGTCTACGTCGCCGCGCGGATCAGCGGCGCCCACCTCAACCCGGCCGTCACCGTCGGGCTCGCCGTGTTCCGGGAGTTCGCCTGGCGCAAGACCGCGCCCTACATCGCCGCGCAGACGGCGGGCGCGTTCATCGCGGCGCTGCTCGTCCGCTGGAACTACAGCGAGGTGCTCGCCAAGGTCGACCCCGGCCACACGATCAAGACGCAGGGCGTCTTCTCCACCCTGCCCGGCAACGGCACCCTCCCGGTCGGCACCTGGGGCGCGTTCCGCGACCAGGTCATCGGCACCGCGATCCTGCTGTTCGTGATCAAGGCGCTGACCGACGTCCGGAACTCGCCGCCGCTGGCGAACCTGGCCCCGTTCCTGATCGGCCTGCTGGTGGTCGGGATCGGGATGGCGTTCGGCACCGACGCCGGCTACGCGATCAACCCGGCCCGCGACTTCGGCCCCCGGCTCGCCTCCTTCCTGACCGGCTACGGCGGCGCGTGGCGGGACCAGTACGGCGACCTGTACTTCTGGGTGCCGATCGTGGCGCCATTGATCGGCGGCGTCCTCGGCGTCGGGCTCTACAAGGCCCTGATCGGGCGGTTCCTGCCCGCCGAGGAGCCCGCCCAGGACATCGCCAAGCCCGAACCGCAGTACGAGACGGCCTGACCGCCTCGCACCCTCATCCCAGGAGACCGCACGCATGGCCGACTTCGTCGGTGCCCTCGACCAGGGCACGACCAGCACCCGCTTCATGATCTTCGATCACGGCGGGAACGAGATCGCGCGCCACCAGC
>NZ_FZOR01000082.1 GCF_900188445.1 Actinomadura meyerae | reverse complement strand
CCCGCAACTGGCCCTGGGCCGACGCCTGGCGGCAGTTGTTCACCACCCTCCACGCCCCACCCGACAGCCGCTGACCTGCCGTTATCCACCGCCCGAGCGGGCCCGACCGGAACCGAACACGTGGAAAAGCTGGGCAGACCAGCCGATCACCCCTGCCCGCGGGCGGCCGACAACTCAACCGTCCTCCCGAAAAGACCGAGAGATCGACCTCGATACACCATCGGTGGATCGAGGCTAAGCAGAACAGCTTCGCTGGCGCTCATTGACGAGGTAGCGTCGCAATCATGAACAACTCCGCACGGCCAGAGATCCACTGGCGTAAGAGTACGCACAGCGGCGGCGTCGAAAACAACTGCGTCGAGGTTGCAAACCTCAACGACCACATCGCCATCCGCGACAGCAAAGCACCGGAAGACAGCCACCTCACCCTCACCCGCCAGAACTTCGCCGACCTCCTAGCCCGGTTGGGAGAGCTGGCATGATCACTGCGCCCACCTGGCGCAAGAGCAGCCACAGCGGTGGCCACGAGGGCGATTGCGTCGAGATCGCCGACCTCAACGGGCACATCGCCATCCGCGACAGCAAGAACCCCACCATCGGTCATCTCGTCCTCACACGCCAGGGCTTCGCCACCCTCCTCAAGCACCTGGGAGAGCGAACGTGAACACCGGGCCTCCCTGGCGCAAGAGCAGCCACAGCGGCGGCGACGAAAGCAACTGCGTCGAGGTCACCCACTTCAACGGCCACATCGCCGTCCGCGACAGCAAGGCGCCGGAGAGCGGCCACCTCACCCTCACCCGCCAGTACTTCGCCGACCTCCTAGCTCGCCTGGGAGAGCTGGCATGATCACTGAGCCCACCTGGCGAAAGAGCACCCACAGCGGAGGCAACGAGGGCAACTGCGTCGAGATCGCCGACCTCAACAGCCACATCGGCATCCGCGACAGCAAGGCACCAGAGACCGAACACCTCACCCTCACTCGCCGCGACTTCGCCGCCCTCCTCTCCCACCTGCGGCCATAGCCGTCCCAACCACTGGCGCGCAAGAGCGGCCACGTCCCCCGACGGGACGCGCTCAAAAGAGGTTGTTGGTCTTTTCGAGGTAGCCGGCGATGAGGTCGAGCTGGTCGTCGGTATAGCCGGCGTTGACCTTCTCCAGGTGGCTGACGTACTCGGCGTACCGGTCGACCAGCGGCTGGACCTTCGTCATGTCGAGTTCGAGTCGCGCGCTGCGGCGGTCGTCGGGGTCCGGGACGCGGCGCAGGTATCCGGCGCGCTCCAAGCGGTCGACGATGCGGCTGACGGTGCTGGTGGAGATGCCGGTGACGTCGCTGAGCCGCTTGGCGTTGCGGATGTCGTCGCGAAGCATGAGCAGGTGCAGTGCCTGGGTGTCGGTGACCATCAGCCCGGCCTCCCTGGCGATGCGGTCGTTGCCGAGCACCGCGTTCACCAGCGCGACCTGGAACGCGCGCTGGATGCGGTCGCCGTGCGAACGCGCCATCGGACCCCCTTGGCAATATAGTCCCATGGTGGGATAGTTGTGGCATGGGACTAACCCATCCTGGGAAAGTCGCGCTCCGATTCTAGGTGGGGGTGGCTCGATGGGCAGCGCGGAACGCGGCCGGACGGCGGCGGTGGTGGTACTGCTTCTGGCGTCGTTCATGGACCTCATGGACAACACCATCGTCAACGTCGCCCTCCCGTCGATGGAGCGCTCGCTGCACACGACGGCGGCGCAACTGGAGTGGGTCGTGTCGGGCTACGTGCTGGCCTTCGCCGCCATGCTCATCGCGGGTGGACGGCTGGGCGACATGGCCGGCCGTCGCACCGTGTTCCTCGTCGGGACGGCCGGGTTCACGCTGGCCTCACTGTGGGCCGGGCTCTCCACCTCCGGCACCGAACTGGTCGCGGTGCGGATCGCGCAGGGGCTGTTCGCCGGGGCGATGGTGCCGCAGGTGCTCGGCACCGTGCAGGCCCTGTATCCGCCCGAGAAGCGCGCGGGCGTGTACGGGATCGCGGGAGCGGTCACCGGCGCGGCCGCGGTCGCGGGGCCGCTGCTGGGCGGCGCGTTCGTGTCCGGCGACGTGTTGGGGCTCGGCTGGCGGGCGATCTTCCTGGTCAACGTCCCGGTCGGCGTCCTCGTGCTGATCGGTGCGTTCACGCTGGTCCCGCCGACGAAGGCCGAGCACCCGCTCTCCCTGGACGTCCTCGGGACGGTGCTCGCCGCCGGAGGCGTGGAGGCCTGGCCTACCCGCTGATCGAGGGCCGCCAAGCGGGATGGCCCTGGTGGACGGTCGTCCTGTTCGTCCTCGCGCCGGTCCTGCTCGCCGCGTTCGTCCTCCATGAGCGCGGTCGCGCGCGCCGCGGGCACGCCCTTCTGCTGCCGCTCCGCCTGTTCGCCGACCGCGGTTTCAGCGCCGGGCTGATCGTGCAGCTCTCCTTCCAGGCCAGTGTGATCGGCTTCCTGTTCGTGCTGAGCATCACCGTCCAGTCGGGCTTCGGCTTCTCCGCCTGGCGGGCCGGGCTCGTCGTCCTGCCGTTCAGCATCGCGGCGGCGTTCACCAGCGGGGCCGCCGCAGCCCTGGTCGCCAAGGCCGGCAAGGCGCTGGTCGGCATCGGGGCACTGCTGCAGGCGATCGGCACCGGATGGTCGATCGAGGTCGTCGCCGGAGGCTCCCACCCGACGGTGGCCGGGCTCATCGGGCCGATGGCCGTGGCCGGTGCCGGTCTGGGCCTGGTCGTGGTCCCGCTGACCGATGTCGTCCTGGCGGCGGTCCCCACCGACGACGCCGGGTCCGCCTCCGGAACCCTCTCGACGTTCCAGCAGGTCGGCGGGGCACTCGGCATCGCGGTCGTCGGGACGGTGTTCTTCGACTCGGCCACGTCCGGCGACGACCTGGGCGACGCCTTCGGCATGGCCGCATGGATCGTGGTCGCGCTCGGCCTGCTCGCCGCTCTCGCCGCCCTCCTGCTGCCGCACGTCAGGCCGACCGCCACCGTGCCGAGTACCGGCGACTGACCGCCCGCGACCGTCAGGACGACTCGCGGACGATCAGGCGGGTCTCGCAGATGACGGGCGTGTCCGCCACGGGCCTGCCGTGGATCCGGTCGAGCAGCAGCTCGACCGACTGGCGCCCCATCGCCTCCGTGGGCTGGTGCACGGTCGTGAGCCCCGGGTAGGGACGCAGCTCCGCGCCCGCGTCCTCGAACCCGACGATCGCGACGTCGTCCGGGACGCGCCGTCCCTCCCGCTCCAGCACCCGCAGCGCGCCGCAGGCCATGTTGTCGGACGCGGCGAACACCGCGTCCAGCGACGGCTCCACCGCCAGCAGCCGCTCCATCTCCCGCGCACCGGCTGAGACGCTGAAATCGCCATGGCGCGCCAGCTCCCGTCCGCCGGACAGGGCCTCCCGGTAACCGGCCAGGCGGTCGGCGCCGACGGTGGTCTCCGGCGGTCCCGCGATCGTGGCGATACGACGGCGTCCCCGCTGGACGAGGTACTCGACGGCACGCCGCGCACCGCCCCGGTTGTCGGCGTCCACGTAGTCGAGCCCGGCGGCGCCGGGGCCGTGCGGCCGGCCTCCGAGCACGACGGGAATGCCGTGGCGCGCCAGCAGACCGGGGAGCGGGTCGTCACGGAGCAGCGACACGAGAAGCACGCCGTCCACCCGCTGGGTGCGTAGAGCGTCGGCGAGGTCCCCTCGACCGGAGTCCGACTGGGTGAACGTGAGCGCCAGCGTCATGCCGGCCGCGGCGACGGCCGAGCCGATCCCGCTGACGATGCGGCCGAAGTAGGGCTCCTCGAAGCGGCGCCCCCGGTCCTCCGACATGACCAGCGCGACCGTCCCGGTGCGCCGGGCCGCCAGCATGCGGGCCGCCCGGTTCGGCACGTAGCCGAGTTCCGCGATGGCCCGCTGCACCGCCTCGCGGGTCCGCGCGCTGACCTTGGCATCGCCGTTGACCACGCGGGACACGGTGCCGCGGCTCACCCTCGCCAAGGCGGCGACCTGCTCGAGTGTCGGACGGCGGTCGATCATCCATCATGTGTACAGCGCGAGGCCGCGGCAGCGCCACAGCGGGTCAGGCCGTCATCCCCCTACCTGCCCTGGGACGGTCGAACGGGCGTCCATGAGCACGGACGGGTCGTCGGCGAAGAACCGGACCGTCCGGACGTCGGCCCGCCCACCGAGCGGCCGGACGACCCGGACCGGCTCGCGCAGCTCGACCACCACGTTCGTCTGGGACGCCACCGCGACCGCGAGCCGGTCGTCCAGCACCTTGACCATGCCGCTCTCGTTGTAGTTCCGGACGCTCCGGAGCGAGGAGATCTGCGCGCGCGGGATGCGCAGGTCGAAGAAGGCCCCGTACCGGACGCGGAGTTCCTCGTCCGACCACACGTGCGGACGGGTCACGCACGCGGCGATGACCGCCAGCACGATCAGGATCGAGTACAGATCGATCACCAGGAAGGCCGCGCGCAACCCGTGGGGCGCGTCGATGGCCCGCAGCAGCAGCTCCACGCCCACGACCTCGACGACCATCGCGAAGAGGAACCCCAATTGGAGGGCGAGCTGCCCGCCCGCATACGTGACGGCGACCGCGCCCTGCGGTACCCCGTGCCTACGGCGCGCGACCAGCAGCACCAGGCTGACCATGCCCTTCACGTCGAACGCCATGATCCTTCGCAGCTTGTCGGGCACCAGGCGCCCGACGCTCCGGAGGGCTGCCGGCCAATCGGCGCCGGTCCGCCGCGCCTTGATGACGAGCTGGGCTGCGGCTGCGAGCTGGAGAAGGAGCATCGTTGCCAGGATCACCTTGATGGTCGCGACCACCGGGCCGGGCACCGTGACACCCGAGGCGACCAGCACCATGACGGCCAGCTCAGCGGACGCCGCCGCGTACAGCGCGGCACGGGCGGCCCTCAGCACGACCGCTCCTTGAAGATCGTCACCAGCACCCTGAACACTTCGCGCTGGGCGGGTGACATCTCCTCCAGCCATGCGCCGTCCGGCGGCTGCCCCACCATCAGCGCCGCCATCTCCGCCGGAATCAGGTCCGCCAGGTCGTCGGCGATCTCGGTGACGCGCGGATCGTCCGGCGGGGCGTCCGCGATCTCGTCCAGGCGCGCGTAGACCCGGGCGACGCGCTCGCGTTCCTCGGGGCCGGTGAGGGAACTCAACATCCCGGCGAACCGGGCCCGCTCCCCCTCCCCCACCGCCGTGTCGACCAGCGCGAGCAGTTCCCGGTCGAACTCGGCGAACCGCGACCCGCGCGGCAGGGCCCGCAGGACGTCCCCCATCTCGGGCGAGACGGCCGAGTCGGGGCGTAGCTCCGCCTCCTTCAGCAGCGCGGCGAGCCGGGCCCGCCGCACCCCGATGGCCTCCTGCTGCCGGGCCAGGTCGGCATCGAGTTCGAGCAGCACCTCGCGCAGGTCCCGACCGCGCTCATCGGCGAGGACGTCCCGTATCTCGTCCAGCGACAACCCCAGCTCCACGAGCCGCCGCACCCGCGCAAGCGCCACCGCGTCCCGGAGCCGGTACTCCCGATAGCCGTTCGGCAGCCGCTCGGGCTCCGGCAGCAGGCCGAGGTGGTGGTAGTGCCGCACGGTCCTGGTCGAGACCCCGACGAGCGCAGCGAGTTCACCGATTCGCATGACCTCATTACAAACGTTGACGCAACGTCAAGGTCAACCGCGCCGACTCCGCCCCGGGGGAGCCGGGGCGTGCCGGTCATGCGGCTTGGGTCCATGTGGGTGGTGGGCGTCCGGGTTCGGGATCTCCGTCGGGTTGGAGTGTTCGGATCCCGGGTGGATGGAGGCGGTAGGTGTACCGGCCGTCCTGCGCTTTGGTGATGTGGAGTCGGTCGGGGTGGGTGTGTTTGTAGCGGTTGTGCCATCCGCAGGTGAGGGTGAGTTTGTCGATGTCGGTGGGGCTGTTGCCGAGGGCCCAGCCGTGGACGTGGTCGACCTCGCACAGCGTCCCGGGCACCTCGCAGCCCTGCACCGCACACGTCGAGTACAGGGTCTCCAGCACTTGCCGTTGCGACACGGTGGCGAATCGCACCCGGTGTCCCAGGTACAGCGGGGTGTTGTCGGCACCGAGTAGTAGCGGTGACACTCCGGCGTTGAGGGCGATGCGTCGGGCTTGGGCTGCGGGGATGGGGGTGCCGTCGGTGAGTCTGGCGGGGGTGGTGCCGCCGGTGAGGGTGTCCAGGTCGCAGATGACGGTGACCTTGGTGGCCGTGTGCCCACCCGACAACACGCCGGTGAGCGCAGCCGCCGTCCGCTCCGACAGGTCACGATGGTCGTCGGTTCCGGCGGGCTTGGCCAGCGGCCCCAGGGTGCCGTCCCAGATCGCGGCGTCCTCGGCGTTCAACCAGCCCTTGATGTAGCGGCCACCGTCCAGCGACCGGGTCGAGTCGATCCACGACCGCTCATACCCCCGCTTCACATCTTCGGGGGCTTGCTCGCGTCCGTCGCGCTCGGCGATAACGTCACGGATCCGCTTACCGAACGAGGCCACCTTCCCGGCCGAGAAACCCTGGTCCACCATGCCCAGCAGGGTCGTCTCGGCAGTGACGCAGTCATCGTCGTCCAGACGGGCGGTTGCCTCGGCGATCGTCGCGGCGTATCCGGTCGACAGTTCGCCGGCGGTCCACCGCTCGGTGACCTCCGTCAGGCGGTGCCGCTGCCGCGCCAGGGTCAGGCGCTCTTTGGCGCGGGTTTCGCGCATGCCCATGCGGGACCGCAGCCAGGAGCGGGTGGAGGGGAAACCCCACCGCTGCACCTCCCGGGCCCCGTCCACCACGCCGACGAGTCCGGCCAGTGCGGCCTCTTGTAGATCGTTGGCGGTGGCGAGTTCTTCGGCGAGTTGCAGGCAGGCGGTTGGGGAGTCGGGGGTGGTGCGGGAGGCGAGTGCTGCGGCGATCGCCGAGGCCGCGTGCACCAATTCCATGGTGCAATGCCGTTAAATTAGCCTGACCGTCAGGGTGTTATCCACATATCCACAGGCGTCGCAGGTCCATGTGGAGTTCGTGAAAGCGATTGAAGCC
>NZ_FZOR01000066.1 GCF_900188445.1 Actinomadura meyerae | reverse complement strand
CGGGCGATGGGCGGGGAGAAGGTCGCGGATCTGACGTTCGTGTCGTCGGCGTGCAAGGCGCTGGCCTCGGATGTGGCGATGGACGTGACGACCGATGCGGTGCAGTTGCTGGGTGGGTACGGGTACACGCGGGAGTTCCCGGTGGAGCGGATGATGCGCGACGCCAAGATCACTCAGATCTACGAGGGCACCAACCAGATCCAGCGCATGGTGATGGCCCGCCAGCTCCTCAAGTAGCTCGGGCGGCCGGCAGCCGCACCTCGAACAGCGCGCCGCCGCCGGGGGCCTCGCCGACGGTGAGGCTCCCGCCGTGCGCCGCGACCAGGTCCCGGGCGATGGCGAGGCCCAGCCCGGCGCCCCCCTCGTCGCGGCTGCGGGCGTCGTCCAGCCGGACGAACCGCTCGAAGATCCGCTCGCGGTCGGCGGGCGGCACGCCCGGCCCGTCGTCGGCCACGCGCAGCACCGCCGCGCCCGCCTCCTCGCGCAGCGACAGCCGGACGGCCGCGCCCGCGTGCCGCTGCGCGTTGTCGAGCAGGTTGCCCACCACCCGCGCCAGCCGTCCCGGGACGCCCATGACCTGCGGGTCCGCGTCGATCGACGCCTGGACGGCGATGCGGTCGCCGGGGGCGCGGCGGTCCAGCTCGTCCCGGACGAGGCGGCCGAGCGCGACCGGGCGGGCCGGGGGCCGCTCCCCGGCGTCGATCCGGGCGAGCAGCAGCAGGTCGGCGGCGAGATGCTGGAGCCGCACGACGTCCTCGACGAGGCCGTCCACGTCCAGCAGCTCCGGGTGCGCGGCGGCCACCTCCAGCTGCGTGCGCAGCGATGCGATCGGGCTGCGCAGCTCGTGCGAGGCGTCCGCGACGAAGCCGCGCTGCCGCGCCACCGACTCCTCCAGCGCGGCGAGCGTCTCGTTCGTCGTCGCGGCGAGGCCCGCGATCTCGTCGCGCGCGTCCGGCACCGGCACCCGCCGGGCCAGGTCGCCGGAGGCGGTGATCTCCGCCAGCTCCGCGCGGACGGCCTCCACCGGGCGCAGCGCCCGCCGCGTGACCAGCCACGTCACGCCCGCGACCACGGCCAGCAGCAGCGGCAGGCCGGCGAGCATCGCGCGGGTGACGGTGCCGACCGCGTCCCGCGCCGCCGCGAGATCGGCACCCGCGTACACGGTGACCGTCTCGTCGCCCGGCGTCGTCACCTCGACCGCCGCGAACCGGTAGTCGGCCGTCCGGCCGTCGACCGTCGCGCGGCCGGTGCCGAACCCCGGGTCGTCGCCCGACACCTCGCCGCGTCCGGGATCGTCGTCGCCGTCGCGGCCGTCGCGGCCCCGGTGGTCGTCGTCGCGGTCGTCGTCGCCGGACGGGGCCGCGCCCGGCCGGACGCCGGGGGAGCCGGTGCCGTCGATCGCCTGCAGGTCCTCGCTGACCGCGCGCACCCGGCCGTCCTCGTCGACGACCTGGACCGGGTGGTCCTCGCCGTCCGGCAGGTCGAGGCTCCGGAACGGCGTGCCCGTCGCGAGCTGCGCCGCGACCTCCCGCGCCGCGACCTCGGCCCGCAGGTCCGCCTGCCCGGCCAGGTTCGCGCGCAGCAGCAGCACCACCGCGAGCCCGGCGGCGACCAGCGCGACCGCCACCACGGCCGTCGCGCCCAGCGTCGTCCGGGCCCGGACGGACCCGAGGCGGCGCGCCACGTCAGGCGCCCCCGTCCCGGGCCAGCCGGTACCCGGCGCCGCGCACCGTCGTGATCGACCGGCGCCCGAACGGGACGTCGAGCTTGCGGCGCAGCGCGCTCACGTACACCTCGACGATGTTGGGGTCGCCGTCGTAGGCGAAGTCCCAGACGGCCTCCATGATCTGCGCCTTCGACACGACCCGCCCGGCGTTGGCCGCGAGGTGCTCCAGCACGGCGAACTCCTTGGCGGTCAGCTCCACCTCCGCCTCGCCCCGGAACACCCGCCGCGCAGCCGGGTCCACGGTGAGGTCGCCCAGGACGATGGCGGGCGCGGCGCCGCGCGTGCGGCGGCGCAGCAGCGCGCGGACGCGCGCCACCAGCACCACGTACGAGAACGGCTTGGTGAGGTAGTCGTCGGCGCCGGTGTCGAGGCCCTCCGCCTCGTCGTACTCGCCGTCCTTGGCGGTCAGCATCAGGATCGGGGTCTCGTCGCCCTCCGCCCGCAGCCGCGCGCACACCCGGTAGCCGTTCATCCCGGGCAGCATGATGTCGAGGACGATCAGGTCGTAGCCGCCGCCGAGCGCCCGGTGCAGCCCCTCGGTGCCGTCGTGGACGGTCTCGACGACGAAGCCCTCGGCCGCCAGCCCCCGCGCGAGGGACGTGGCCAGGCGCTTCTCGTCCTCCACGATCAGCAGGCGCATGCCCCCAGCCTGCCAAACGGCACCTGAAGGCGGCTTCAGGTTGGTTCAGGAGTGCTACAGGAAGACTTGTCAACGTGGGGTTCGCAAGGACGAACCGAACGGAAGGCGGAACCGATGAAGATCGACGCACGGCGCATGGTCACCGGGCGCGGGCTGCTGGTCACGGTCGTCGCCGCGGGCGCGCTGGCCGCCGGCGGGACGACGGCCGCGTTCGCGACCGCGCACGACGGGCCGTCGGCGCCCCCGTCCGCGAGCCCGTCCGCGCCCCCGTCCGCGAGCCCCTCCGCGGGAGCGCCCGGCGGCGCGGCGCCCGACCCCTCGGTCGCGCTGGCGCAGGCGGTGGACGCGGCGCTGCGGAAGGTGCCCGGCACGGTCGCGGAGGCCGAGCTCGACGACGAGCACGGCAAGGCGGTGTGGGAGTTCGACGTCCTCGCCCAGGACGGGACGTGGCGGGACGTGACCGTCGACTCCGGCACCGGCAAGGTCCTCGGCGACCGGGCGGACGGCAACGACGACCACGACGGCGCCGCGGAGGCCGCCGCCCTGCGCAAGGCGACCCTGTCCGCTCCCGCCGCCGCCGACGCGGCGCTGAAGGCCGTCCAGGGGCACGTCACGTCCGCCGAGTTCGAGCACGAGCACGGCAAGGCCGTCTGGGAGGTCGACGTGACCGGAAAGGACGGCGCCGAGCACGAGGTCACGGTGGACGCCGCGTCCGGCAAGGTCCTCGCCCAGGCGACCGACGAGCCGGACGGCGACGACGACGAGGACTGACGGGCACCGGGGCCGGGAAGGGGACACCGCAGGAGGTGCGCATGAGCGAGCAGAGGCCCGGCCCCGGGATCGACACGAGCGTGTCGCACGTGGCGCGCATCTGGAACTACTGGCTGGGCGGCAAGGACAACTATCCGGTGGACCGCGAGGTCGGCGACCAGATCCTCGGGATGCTGCCGGACGTAGCACGGCTTGCGCGCGCGTCCCGGCTGTTCCTCAACCGGGTCGTGTGGCACCTGGCCGCCGAGGCGGGCATCCGCCAGTTCATCGACATCGGCACGGGCCTTCCCACCGTCGACAACACCCACGAGGTCGCCCAGCGGGCCGCGCCCGAGTCGAGGATCGTCTACGTCGACAACGACCCGCTCGTGCTGGAGCACGCGAAGTCGCTCCTCACCAGCACCCCCGAGGGGCGCACCGCCTACATCCACGCCGACCTCCGCGAACCCGACGGCATCCTGGAGGGCGCCGCCGAGACGCTCGACCTGAGCCGGCCGGTCGCGTTCACGCTGATGGGCATCCTGGAGTTCATCCCCGACGACGACGAGGCGTACGCGATCGTGCGGCGGCTGCTGTCCGCGGTGCCGTCCGGCAGCTACTTCGCCATGTACGACGGGACGAACGTCGTCCACGGCGCGGCGTCCGACCGGATCGTGGAGGTGTGGAACGCCGCCGGCAACGCGGAGCTCGTGCTGCGGACCCCCGAGCAGATCGCCGGCTTCTTCGAGGGCCTGGAGATCGAGGAGCCCGGGATCGTCCCCGTGACGCACTGGCGCCCCGACACGCCCGGCGAACCCGAGCCGGTCGACGCCTACGGCGGCGTGGGCCGCAAGCCCTAGACCACTCCGGGAGCAGGCCGATGTCCGCGGACGAGTTCGCCTACACCATCTACATCAACGCCGAGCCGGAACGCGTCTGGGAGGCCCTCACCGACCCCGCCGCCACCCGCAGCTACTGGGGCGTCGCCTTCGAGACCGACTGGCGGCCCGGCTCCGCGATGACCTGGCACGAGCAGGACGCGACGACCGCCGACCCCGAGCAGACCGTCCTGGAGGCCGAGCCGGGCCGCCGCCTGGCCTACACCTGGCACACCTTCACGCCCGAATGGGCGAAGAGCGTCGGCGTGGACGAGGAGACGCGCCGCGCCCTCCTGGCGGAGCCCCGCTCCACGGTGTCGTTCGTCATCGAACCGGCCGGCGCCACCGCAAGGCTGACCGTCGTCCACCGCGCGGGCGGGGCGCTGCTCGCCATGTCGCGGCACGGCTGGCCGCACGTCCTGTCCGGGCTGAAGACGCTTCTGGAGACCGGCGAGCCCCTCGCCACCACCGACCTCTAGCATGACCCCGGTCGATCACGTGAGGAGCGGTTCGTGCGAGAGATCGCGGTGTTCAGCGGCAGCGCCCACCCGGAACTGGCCGAAGAGGTCTGCGCGCACCTCGGCGTCCCGCTGAGCCCCTCGCGCGTCGACCGCTTCGCCAACGACTGCCTGGAGGTGCAGCTCCAGGCCAACTGCCGGGAGCGGGACGTCTTCCTGGTCCAGCCGCTCGTCGCGCCCGTCCAGGAGCACCTCGTCGAGTTGCTGCTGATGTGCGACGCCGCCCGCGGCGCGTCCGCGAGCCGCATCACCGTCGTGATGCCGCACTACGCCTACGCCCGCTCCGACAAGAAGGACGCGCCCCGCATCTCCATCGGCGGCCGCCTGGTCGCCGACCTGCTCGTCGCCTCCGGCGCGAGCCGCGTCCTCGCCATGACCCTGCACTCGCCGCAGGTGCACGGCTTCTTCTCCGTCCCCGTCGACCACCTGCACGCGCTGCGCGAGCTCGCCGACCACTTCCGCGGCCACGACCTGTCCCGCACCACCGTCGTCTCGCCCGACCTCGGCAACGCCAAGGAGGCCGCGGCCTTCGCCCGCCTCCTCGGCGTCCAGGTCGCCGCCGGCGCCAAGCAGCGCTTCCCCGACGACCGCGTCAAGATCAGCTCCGTCATCGGCGACATCGCCGGCCGCGACGTGATCGTCCTGGACGACGAGATCGCCAAGGGCAGCACCGTCCTGGAACTGCTGGACCGGCTCCGCGAACTGGGCGCCCGCACCATCCGCGTCGCCTGCACCCACGGCCTGTTCGCCGCCGGCGCCCTGCAGCGCCTCACCGCCCAGCCGGACGTCCTGGAGATCGTCTGCACCAACACGGTCCCCGTCCCGAACGGCGACCGCAGCGACAAGCTCAGCGTCCTCTCCATAGCCCCGGCCCTCGCCGAGGCCGTCCGCCGCATCCACAACGGCGAATCGGTGAGCGCCCTCTTCGAATCCCCCTGAACCTGCCCTGACCCCGCCCTGACCGCGCCCTGATTGGGGCCTACCGCCGGCTCTGCCGGAACTCCTGGGCCTCCGGCACCTCGGTGTACTCCAGCAGATGGCTGCCGGCGATACGCTCCAGCGCCTCGCGCACCTCCCCGGGCGTCGCGTAGAAGAACTCCCGCCGCAGGTTGACCTGGTTGACGCGCTTGTCGGCGAACTCCTGGTGCAGCCGTCCCTCCAGCCCCACGGCGTCCTCACTGAAGATGAGCGCGTGGACGTCGAAGCGGAACGGCACGGACGCGTCGCCCAGTTCCCGCACCCGGTCCATCGGGTCCAGCCGCCGCGTCATGCCGATCTTCACCATCCGCTCGCCGAACGCCCCGATGTTGGAGATCACGTACACGTACCCGGCCCGCACCTTCGCCGCCCGGCCCTCGACATCGTCGATGGCCGCCTCGACGTCGGCGAGCTTGGCCCGCAGGTCCGCGGCGCCCTCCGCGTCCCCGTTGGCCTCCAGCCTGGCGAGGGCCGACTCCACGTGCGAGCGCTCCTTGAGCAGCCGGGCCTTCTCCCGCTCGAACTCCTTGCGCGCCTTGTCCTCCTCGCGCTGCCGCTCCCGCTCGGCCCGCACCCGCTCCTTCTCCTCCTCCGCCTTCGCGAGGTGGTCGGCGGTCAGCCGCAGCTCCTTGACACGGACCTCCCGGTACTGGCGGCTGACCCGGATGTCCATCGTCTTGCCGAGCCGCTCGATCGTCTGCGCCGTCTTGTCCAGCCGGTCGATCGCCGACTGGAGCTTGTAGGGGCGCATCGTCCGGATGAGGTTGTCCGCTTCGGCGTTGTAGGCCCGCAGCATCAGCTTGGAGAAGTCGCGCACCATCTTCGCGCCCTGCGCGGCGGACCCGTTCACCGTCCAGTTCGTCGCGCCGACGACCGCCTTGCCGCCGCTCGCCATGGACTTGATCCGGTCCTTCACCTTGGCCAGCTCGGCCTTGTAGGCGACGACGTCGCCGAGCGGGTGCTGGTACTCGTAGACTCCCGCCTCCTGGAGCAGCGCGAGGTCCTGCGTCTCCACGATGTCCTTGCGCAGCCGCGCCAGCTCCCGGCGCTTCTCCGCGACCTTCCGCCGGACCTCGGCGGCCTCGTCCCGCAGCCGCCCGATCTCTGCGGCGACCTCCGGGGCGTCCAGCCCGCCGAGCCGCTCCAGCCACTGCCGCAGCTCCGCGTTCTCGGCCTCCAGCTCCTCGATGCGCTGCCGCTTCCCGCCGAACACGGGCAGGGACCTCGACGCCGGATGCTGCCCCACAACGGGCCGCGGCGCGGGGACCGCCTGCTGCGGGGGGACGGGCCGGGGGGCCGGAGCGGGCATCGGCGCGGCCGGAACGGGGACGGGAGCGGCCGGGGCGGGGACCGGCGGCGCGGCCGGGAGCCAGAACTGCCATCCGGCCGGGGCGGGCGGCCAGCTCGCGTCGGGCTGCCAGCCGGGCGGCGGCGTCCACCCGGGCGGCGGTGCGGGCCACGTCGGCGGCGGGTTGTACCGCCACCCGGACGGTGCCGGGGCCGCGACGAGGGGCTCGGGGGCGGGTGGTGCCGGGACGGGCGCCGCGGGGGCGGGAGTGGGCGCTGCGGGAGCGGGCGTCGCGGGGGCGGGCGGTGCCGGGGCGGGCCGCGGGGTCCGGGCCAGGCCCTCGATGACACTGCTGATGTGCGGCGCGTCCTGGTCGTGGACGTCGCCGAAGTCGGTCTCCGCTCCGGTACCGTCCAGCACCACGAGGAACCAGCGCTGCTTGTAGGACTTGCGGGTCTCGACGGCGGTGACGTCCGCGATGGGGACCTCCTGCCGCGGCCCCTCCCTGACCAGGTCCGGCGCGGAGAAACCGAGGACGCGCCGCTCGGTGACGGCGATGTGGGTGAGCGTCGGCAGGGCCTTCACGGTCGCCGCGAGCGCCAGAACCGTCTCACCGTCCCGCAGGAAGAACCTGATCTGCCGGAGCATGTGCTCCGCCGCGCCGGGATCGACCTCGACTCCGACATAGCCCGGCCGTGGCGTGTTCTGCACCGTCATCGCTACCTCACAGCGCCGTCTCTGGGCAGAACGGGGCGCTCGCAAAGCGCGTGGCGTTCCCCGTGCCGCCGCCTTCGTGGTCAGTCGAGGGGAGCGCCCGACCCCTTTAGGACGGGCCGGCGGCGGACGGGGTTTACCGGGGCGGGGTCAGCGGCGCATGCCGCTGCCGCCGGGTTCTTCTTCGCCGTCGGTGGTGGGCTCCAGTTCCAGGTACTCGTCCTCGGGCCACAGCTCGTCGGCGAGGGCGGCGAGGTACTCCTCGTCGCCGGGGTCGAGTTCGGCGGTCATGGACTCCGGGTGCGCGGCCTCGGGGGGCGGGGGGTCCGTCGCGGTTCTCGAGGGCATCGGGCGGAGCAGGCGGGGCAGGCAGAGGCCGAACAGAGCCAGCAGGGACACGAGGACCAGGACTGTGATCACACCACACCGTCCTTTCGCGGTCGAGTTCCACATGATTCTTGCGTAAGTAGCAAAACAGTTGAACGTTAGCGGGAGGCCCCGCCGGATGGGAGTCCGACATGCGGGCCGCCGGGGACAATGACCCCGTGGAGTCTCATGTGGACGCGCGGGCGCGCGAGCTGGCACGAGTCGTCTGGGACCACCTCGTGCTGACCGGCCCCCTCTCCAAGGCTGACGTGATCCTGGCTCTGGGGTGCCACGACACGCGGGTGGCGGCTCATGCGGCGCGGCTCTGGCACGCGGGACGGGCGCCGCTGGTGGTCGTGTCGGGCGGGCGCGGCAAGATGACGTCGGGGTGGGCCGAGACCGAGGCGCGGGTGTTCGCGCGGGTGGCGCGGGAGCGCGGGGTGCCGGAAGAGGCGCTGGTGCTGGAGGAGACGGCGACCAACACGGGGGAGAACATCACCGCGTCCAGGCGGCTGCTGGACGGCCGGGGCGTCGCGGTGCGGCGGGGGATCCTGGTGGCGAAGCCCTACATGACGCGGCGGGCGCTCGCGACGGCGCGGCGGCGGTGGCCCGGGGCCGAATGGTCAGCGGCGGCGCCGGAGCTGGGGTTCGAGGCGTACTGCGACCGCCGGTCCATCGAGCTGATGGTGGGCGACCTGCAGCGCATGGTCGTGTACGCCGAGCGCGGGTACCAGGTGCCGATGCCGGTACCGGCCGAGGTGTGGGCGGCCTACGAGGAGCTCGCCCGGCTCGGGTACGACGCGCACGTGATCTAGGCGGTGGTGAGCGGGCGGCGCGGGGCGACGGCCCTGCCGTCGGGCAGCAGCTCGCCGGTGTCCTCGAAGACGACGATCCCGTTGCAGAGCAGGCTCCAGCCCTGCTCCGGGTGGTTGGCGACGGTCCGCGCGGCCTCGCGGTCGAGGTCGTCGGGCGCCGGGCACGGCGGTTCGTGCGTACAGGCGGTGTGGTGCTGTGCGGTCACGGAGTTCCTCCACGGTGTCCCAGAGATTTAGGACATAGGCCAGCCTGCCGCTCCGCGTCCGAAATATGCAAGTGGATGAGGAATTCTTTACTGTTCGTCGGGTGTGAGTAGACGGCAGATCGGGCAATCGGCACGATTCACCGCAAGAGGCCGCCATCGGGCTCGTCGCCGTGGTCGACGTCCAGGCCGACGACGGACGCGCAGCCCGTGCAGATCCACTCGCCGATGACGGCCTCGGAGTTGGTCGCGTGCGTCCGGTACGGGCGCTCGACCCGCCGGCGGCGCATCCCGTGGCCGCAGGACGAGTGCAGGAGCCGGCCGCAGGTCGGGCACGGCCACACGTCCTCGCGGCGCAGGTCGCAGCGGGGGCACAGCGGCGCCTCGTAGTGCCCGGCGGGCTCGCCGAACGCCATCTCGTCCAGCCACTCGTGCTCGAGGTCGAGGTACTCGTCGCGCGGCCAGTGGTGGTCGGCGAGCCAGGCCAGGTACTCCTCGTCCCCCGGGCCGAGGACGGTCGTCAGCGACTCGGGGTGCTCGTCGTCCGAGCGGTGTCGGCGCCTGCCGTGCCGCGCGGTGGCCAGGAGCGTCAGCAGGCCGAGGAGCGCGGCCGCGGCCAGGCCTGTCGCCAGGGGCATCGCGGCGGTCCTTACATGATCTTGTGGCGGGAAAGTCCGATCATGAATGCACTTCACAAAACGCTGCGAACGCTACAAGAAACGTATGACGGCGGAAAAGTCGATCAAAAAGATCCTTTACTCGGATCATGACCGGACCCGGTGTCCGAAACCGGCGCCGGCGCCGTCCGCAACCGGGCCGGCCTGCGGCGACCGGGACGACGAGCATCCCGGACGGCCCCGGCCCGGCGTGAGCCGTTTCACTCTCCGCTGAATCAGTCCTTGCGGCCGAGCACGGCCACCATCTGGGTGTGCAGCGGGTGCTCCAGCGGCCCGGCGGGCCCGTTCGGGCGCCATGCGGTCACGTGCGCCACGCCCGGTTCCAGGATCGTGAGGCCCGCCATGAACCGCTCGATCTCCGACGAGTGGCGGAAGTAGGAGCCGCCCAGGCCCGACTGCAGGATGCGCTTGGCCTCCTCGACGCGCGGGTCGTCGCCCGAGTCGTGCAGGTGGGTGAGGATGACGTGGCTGCCGGGCGCGAGGAAGGGCAGCAGCGACCGCACGACGCCCGCCGGATCCCGGTCGTCCGGCACGTGGTGGATGATCGCGGCCAGCACGACCCCGACCGGCCGGGACGGGTCGATCAGCCGGGTCAGCGCCGGGTCGTCGAAGATCTTCGCCGGCTCGTACAGGTCGCCCTGGATGAACGTCGCGACGCCGTCCTCGGTGAGCAGCGCCCGCCCGTGCGCGAGGACGATCGGGTCGTTGTCGACGTAGACGACCTTCGCGGCGGGGTTCGCCGCCTGCGCGAACTGGTGCACGTTCGACGAGGTCGGCAGCCCGGAGCCGATGTCGATGAACTGGTCGATCCCGAGGTCGCCGGCCAGGTAGGTCACCGCCCGCTCGATCGCGACCCGGTTGCCCCGGGCCACCACCGGCGCCTCCGGCACGAGCTGCATCACCATGTCGGCCACCTCGCGGTCGGCGGCGAAGTTGTCCTTGCCGCCGAGGAAGTAGTCGTACACCCGCGCGAACGTCGGCGTCGTGGGATCGATGCCGGGGGGTGCGCTCTCGGGGTGGTCGTCGGCCACGCGTGCCGCTCCTTCTCTCCACCGTCCGCGCCGGCCGCGGCGGACGGTCCTGGGAGGGCAAGCCTAAGCCCGGATCCCCCCGCGGGGCAGGCCCTTTCGCGCGTTCCGCGGACGGGGGTGCGGTTTTGCGCAGGGCGGGGGTGCGGGATCCGGCCGGACGGGTCGGCGGTGCTCTCCATGGTGGCGGGCCCCGCCGGTTCCTAGCGTCGACGTCATGATCGGACTGATGAACGCGGCGTCCGGCGGTGAGCCCGCGGGCGGCATCGCCGGGTGGGCGACCGACCTGATGGACCGGCTCGGCGCGCCCGGCGCCGGCCTGGCGATCGCGCTGGAGAACCTGTTCCCGCCGCTGCCGAGCGAGGTGATCCTCCCGCTCGCGGGGTTCACGGCGGCGCAGGGCCGGATGAGCCTGGCCGCGGCGATCCTCTGGACGACGCTGGGGAGCGTCGTGGGCGCGCTCGCGCTCTACGGGATCGGGGCGCTGATCGGGCGGGACCGGGTCCGTGCGGTGGCGGCGCGGCTGCCGCTGGTCAAGGTCGAAGACCTCGACCGGACGGAGGCGTGGTTCGCCCGGCACGGCGGCAAGGCGGTGTTCTTCGGCCGGATGATCCCGATCTTCCGGAGCCTGATCTCCGTCCCGGCGGGGGTGGAGCGGATGCGGATGGCGGTGTTCCTCGCCTACACGGCGCTCGGCAGCCTGCTGTGGAACACCGCGTTCGTGCTCGCCGGGTACGGGCTCGGCGACAACTGGCGGACGGTCGAGGAGTACGTCGGCGTCTACTCCAAGGGGGTCGTCGCGGTTGCCGCCGCGGCGGCCGCGGCGTTCCTCGTGATGCGTATCGTGAAGGCACGGCGGGCGGTCGTGAAGGCACGGCGGGCGGGTGCGCGGGAGCGGCGTCCCGCGGGGGCGCATCGGGCGGAGGCTGGAGAACGCGAACGTGAGCGCATCCACTGACACCGCGCGCCGCGGCCCCTCGGCGGTCCTCCGGGTCCTGGCGGGGCTCGTGCTGGGCGCCGCCACCGCCGGCGCGGAGCTGGTGCTGCTGGCGGGGGCGGCGCTGCTCATGGCGTACTCGCTGGCCTTCTCCCGCGGGCGGCGGGCGGTCCCGGCGGCCGTCGCGGACGCCGCCGAGCTGCTGACCGAGCTGGAGATGCGGCGCCTGCGCGCCTTCTTCGGCGAGGACCGGGCCGTCCAGTACGGTCCGCTGCGGGCGCTCGCCTACCTGGTGCTGCGGGTGCCGGTCGGCCTGCTCGGCGCCGCGATCCTCGTGTTGATCACCTACGGCGCCGTGGCCGGGGTCCGGCTGGCGGTGGGCTGGTGGATCACCGGCGACTACCTGGACGGCATCCCGCCGTCCTGGTGGATCGTCCTCTACACCGCCGTCGTGGGCGTGGTCCTGCTCTTCCTCGCCCTGTACGGCCTGGTCGGCGTGGTGGGGCTGGAGAAGGCCGTGGCGCGCCGCTGCCTCGGGCCGAGCCCGCTGGAGGAGTACGAGCGCCGCATCGCGCAGCTGTCGGTCACGCGCGCCGAGGTGGTGGACGCGGTGGACGACGAGCGCCGCCGGATCGAGCGCGACCTGCACGACGGCGTCCAGCAGCGGCTCGTGGCGCTCGGCATGCTGATCGGCCGGGCCCGCCGCGCCGGTGACGGCGAGCGGGCGGCGGAGCTGCTGAAGCAGGCGCACGAGGAGTCGCAGCGGGCCCTCGAGGACCTGCGGGAGGTCACCTGGCGGGTGTATCCGGCCGCGCTGGACGGCGAGGGCCTGCGCGCGGCGCTGGAGACGGTGGCCGAGCGGTCCGCGGTGCCGGTGGTGATCGACTACGACGTGCCGGGGCGCCCGCCGCACGCGGTGGAGACCGCCGCGTACTTCGTCGTCTGCGAGGCCGTCACCAACGCCGCCAAGCACTCCGGCGCGCGGGCGGTGCGGGTGGCGCTCGCGGGGTCCGGGACAATGATCGGCGTGCGCATCGAAGACGACGGCTGCGGGGGAGCCGACCCCGCCGGCGGCGGGCTGGCGGGCCTGGCCCGCCGCGTGGCCGCGCTGGACGGGGCGTTCGCCGTGGACAGCCCGCGCGGCGGCCCGACGGTGATCACCGCGGAGCTGCCGTGCGGGTGATGCTGGCCGAGGACTCGACGCTCCTCCGCGAGGGCCTGGTGCGGCTGCTGGCCGAGGAGGGCCACGAGGTGGCCGCGGCGGTCGGCGACGGCGACGCGCTGATCGCGGCGGTGG
Organism: Actinomadura meyerae; assembly: GCF_900188445.1. Classification (GTDB taxonomy): domain Bacteria; phylum Actinomycetota; class Actinomycetes; order Streptosporangiales; family Streptosporangiaceae; genus Spirillospora; species Spirillospora meyerae. The sequence goes on along the minus strand of NZ_FZOR01000066.1, from coordinate 19,719 downwards.
CCGCGGCGGGCGGGCAGGGCCCGCCGGACGTCGTGGTGGTGGACGTCCGGATGCCGCCGACGCACACCGACGAGGGCCTGCGCGCGGCGCTGGAGATCCGGCGGCGCTGGCCGGGGGTCGGGGTGCTCGTGCTGTCGCAGTACGTGGAGAAGCGCTACGCGACCGAGCTGATCACGGCCGACACCACCGGGGTCGGCTACCTGCTGAAGGACCGGGTCGCGCAGGTGGACGAGTTCCTGGACGCGCTCGACCGGGTCGGGGCGGGCGGGGCGGCGTTCGACCCCGAGGTGGTCCGGCGGCTCCTGGCGCACAGCACGCACTCCGATCCGCTGGCCCGCCTGACGCCGCGGGAGCGGGACGTCCTGGACAACATGGCCCAGGGGCATACGAACGCCTCGATCGCCGCCAACCTCCATGTCTCGCAGAGCGCGGTGGAGAAGCACGTCAACGCGATCTTCGACAAGCTCGACCTGTCGCACGCCGCCGGCTACAGCCGCCGCGTCCTCGCCGTCCTCCGCTATCTGGGCAGCTGAACCGTCCGAAATAGGACTAACGGTCATAAACCGGGTATGGCTCCGGACGTAACGAACCGGCTCTCAACAGAGGGAGAGGTCGTGGCGGACACCAACCGAGGCGTCGTCTACCAGGCGCCGGGAGAGGTCACGGTCGAGGACCTCGACTTTCCGAAGCTCGAACTGGCCGAGCAGGACGGGCGCAAGCTGCAGCACGGCGCCATCCTGAAGGTCCTGGCCACCAATATCTGCGGCTCCGACCAGCACATGGTGCGCGGCCGGACGACCGCCCCCGCCGGGCTCACGCTCGGCCACGAGATCACCGGGGAGGTGATCGAGACCGGCAGGGACGTCGAGTTCATCAAGGAGGGCGACCTCGTCAGCGTCCCGTTCAACATCGCGTGCGGGCGCTGCCGCAACTGCAAGGAGCGCCACACCGGCGTGTGCGAGAACGTCAACCGGGAGCGGCCGGGCGCCGCCTACGGCTACGTCGACATGGGCGGCTGGCACGGCGGGCAGGCCCGCTACGCGGTCGTCCCGTACGCGGACTTCAACCTGCTGAAGTTCCCCGGCGACCGCGACACGGTCATGGCGAAGCTGCCCGACCTGGCGATGCTGTCGGACATCTTCCCGACCGGCTACCACGGCGCCTACACCGCCGGTGTCACCACCGGCTCGACCGTGTACGTGGCGGGCGCCGGCCCGGTCGGCCTCGCGTGCGCGACCGCCTGCCTGCTGCTCGGCGCCGCCGTCGTGATCGTCGGCGACATGAACGAGCAGCGGCTCGCGCAGGCCCGCGGCTTCGGCTGCGAGACGATCGACCTGTCGCAGCACGGCGACGTCGGCGAGCAGATCGAGCAGATCCTCGGCGTCCCCGAGGTGGACGCGTCCGTCGACTGCGTCGGCTTCGAGGCGCGGGGGCAGGGCCACGAGGGCGCGCAGAAGGAGCAGCCCGCGACCGTGCTCAACACGCTGATGGAGGTCACCCGCGCGGCGGGCGGGATCGGCATCCCCGGCCTGTACGTGACCGGCGACCCGGGCGCGGCGGACGAGAACGCCAGGGTGGGCCAGCTCGGCCTGCGGATCGGGACCGGCTGGGCGAAGTCGGAGTACTTCGTCACGGGCCAGTGCCCGGTGATGTCCTACAACCGGCAGCTGATGATGGCGATCCTGTACGACCGGGTGCAGATCGCGAAGAACGTCAACGCGACGGTGATCCCGCTGGAGGAGGCCCCCGAGGGGTACGCCGAGTTCGACCGGGGCGCGGCGCGCAAGTACATCCTCGACCCGCACGGCGCCCTGGCCGACGCGGCCTGACCCGGGCGGGCCCCGCCGGCGTCAGCCGATGCCGGCGGCGATCCGCGACGCCATTGCCATGATGGTGAGCTGCGGGTTCACCGCGGGGCACGTCGGCAGGACCGACGCGTCCGCGACGTGCACCCCGCGCACGCCCCGCAGCCGCCCGGCCGGGTCCACGGGCGCGGTGTCCGCGGCGGCGCCGAGCCGCGCCGTCCCGGTCGGGTGGAACCCGGCCAGGTGCAGGTCGGCGGGCGCCGCCGCCGCGACGGCCCGGTCCAGGCCGGCCACGTCGCGGACGACCGGGTCGCGCGCCAGCCCGGTCAGCACCTCCTCGGCCCCGGCGGCGAACAGGACCCGCCCCATCGCGGCCATCGCCCGCCGGAGCCGCCCGGCGTCCCGCGGCGCGAGGTCGTAGCGCAGGAGCGCGCGGTGCCGGGCGCCGCGGACGCGGCCGGACGGGGCGTCGGCGATCATCGCGCCGAGCACGGCGAGGCGGTGCGCGCCGTCCAGCTCGCCGCGCAGCCGCCGCCCGATCCCGGGCAGCGGGAACGACGTCATGCCCGGCGGCGCCGACGTCGCCTCGATGAGGACCCCGTCGCCGTGCAGCTCCTCTATGCCGACGCTCTGCATCACCCCGTGCCATGACTCGACGGGCTCGGCGAAACGTCCCGCCATGTTCGTCGCGGGATGGACGGCCATGCCCCGGCCGAGCCGCGGATGCCCGCCGAGACCGGAACGCCGCAGCAGCAGGGGCGTCTGCGTGGCACCGGCCGCGACGACGATGCGGGGCGCCAGGATCTCGAACGCCGTGCCGTCGGGACGGCGCGCGCGCACACCGGTGGCGGTGCCGCGCTCGACCAGGATGCGTTCGACCCGCGCGTGGGTGACGATCCGCGCGCCCGCCTCGCACGCTTGGGGGAGCGCGTTCAGGTGCACGCCGTACTTGGCGTTGTGCGGACACCCCACGGCGCATTGCGCGCTGCCTTTGCATCCCGGTGCGTTGCGGCGCAGCGGCGCGGCCCGCCAGCCGAGCCGTTCGGCGCCCGCGAGCGCGAGCAGCCCGTTGCGGCCGAGCGGCCCGACCGGCTGCGGCGCGACGCGCAGCGTGGCCTCGACCTCGTCCAGGTGGGCGCCGAAGTCCTCCACCGGGACGCCGAGGGACGCCCACCGGCGCAGGACCCGTCCGGGCGTGCGGTAGCAGGTGCCGCTGTTGACGACGGTCGTCCCGCCGACCGCGCGGCCCTCGGGCAGCAGCACCGGCGGGCGGCCGAGCGCCACGGACGCGCCGCCGTCCCGGTAGAGATCGAGGAACCGGTCGAGCGGCCTGCGCTCGCGGAACTCGGCCGCAGTGAAGCGCCGCCCCTCCTCCAGCACGACCACCGACAGGCCGCGCCGGGCGAGGGTCCGCGCCGCCATCGCCCCGCCCGCGCCGGACCCGACCACGACGGCGTCGGCGGTCGCGCAGGCCGGCCATCCCCCGGACGGCGTGCAGTCCAGCGCCGCGTCGGGGCGCACCAGGCCGCCCGGCTCGGGCGGGCCGGGCAGCAGCCCCGTCCCGGCGGCCAGCAGCAGCGGCGCCTTCGCGGCCTCGACGACCCGCGAGGCGGCCGGGCGGGCCGCCAGCAGCGCACAGAGCGCGTCCCGGCGGGCCGGGTCCAGCCGGTCGAGGGGCCGCCCGACGGCGAGCCGCGACAGCGCGTCCAGCGCACCGGTCCCGGCGGCCAGCCCGAGCCGCGCCGGGCCGGGCAGCGCCCGCGCGATCGCCTCCGCGCCCGCGGTGACGCGCGCCAGCTCCCCCTCGTCGTCGATGCCGAGCAGGACCGAGACGGTCCCCGCCATGGTGCTCATCGCAGGCCCACCTCCGCGTGGCCGGTGCCGTCCAGCCGCCATTCGCGCTCGGTCCGCCAGGCCCGCCCCGCCCTGCGCGCGAGGGCGATCCGCACGTCCGCGCGCTCGGAGTTGCGGCAGACCGCCGGGGCGCCGTCCGGGTCGGCGTAGTCGACCGCCACGGTCTCCTCGGGCCGCTGCGTGACCTCGACGTGCAGCAGCCGGTCGCCGACGCGGCCCCGGACCGTCCACGTCGGCAGGCGGATGTCGGCGCGTAGCCGCAGCGCCGCGAGCAGCGGGTCGCCGGACGGCAGGTCGGCCCCGTCCACCCGGAGCCGGACGAAGGGGAGCGGCGGCAGCCGGTCCAGCCCCGGCCGGGTCGAGACGGCGGCCACGATCTCGCACACGTCCCCGCCGCCGAGGTCGGCGTGCAGCCACGCCCACCGCCGCGCGTTCCCGTGCCCGTAGATGCGGGCCGAGGCGCCCGGGGCGCCCGCCAGATCCAGCACCCGGTCGCCGAACCGCACCTCGCCGCTGTAGGCGGCCGACGGCTTCGGGACGATCTGCGCCGCCGGAAGCAGCTCCCGCTCCCACGCCCAGCGCGGGAACGTGTGCAGCGGCCGCCCGCCGCCGGACTCGCGCAGCTCCCAGCCGATCTGGCCCGCCGTGCCGGTGAGCCGGTCACCGGTCTGGACGACCGGCCCGGCGGCGAAGGCGGCGTCATCACCAGGGCTCCAGTCGCGGGGGCTCCATTCGTGCGGGCCGAACCGCGCGAACACCGGCCGCTCGCCCGGAGGGAACACGGCCGCCCAGCCGTGTGCGCGCGCGCCGCCGCCGTCGTGCGGCGCGACCAGTTCGTGGTGGAGCCACACGCCGGTGCCGGTCGCCGGGTCGGTCAGCGTCGTGTACCACACCTCCAGCCGCCCGGCCTGCCCCCGCCACCGCGACCGCATCGGATCGCCGCCCCGCGCCGGGTCGCCCGCCTGCTCCGGGTCGCCGGACCGGGCCGAGCCGCCCGCCGGCGCCGAGCCGCCCGCCCGCGCGGGGGCGCGGAAGCTCGTGAGGAAGGCCGCCAGGTCGCGGCGCAGGTGGAAGCGCAGCCGCGCCTCGCCGACCACCGCCCCGTCCGCGTCGGTCACGGTGGCCGGCAGCGCCGTCATCGACCGGACGGGCCGGCGCGGCGACACCGACTTCCAGCCGTCCAGGTGCAGGCGGCGCCCGTCGCCCGCCGTGAAGTCGAGCGTGTAGCGGATCCTGCGGGCGGCGAGCGGCGCGACCCGCAGCCGCCCCGAGGCCGCCCGGTCGTCCGCCCATCCCGGCACGGCGACGCGCCCGGTGAGGTCGCCTTCCACGTCGTCCCAGGGGCGCAGCACGCCGGGCAGGTCGGCGTCCAGCTCCAGCCGCATCGGCCGCGCCCGCTCCTCCCCGGCGAGTCGCAGCTCGCCCTCCATGACCTCGCTGAACGTCGTGCGCCTGGCGCTCATCGCGGACCTCCCGTCATGACCGCCCCGCCTGTCATGGTCGCCCCGCCCGTCATGACCGCCCCGCCCGTCATGGTCGCCCGTCCGTCATGATCGCTTCGGTCTCGGCGAAGTAGGCGTCGGCCGCCGCGCGCGTCCGGTCCGGGTCGCCGGCGCACAGCGCATCGATCAGCGGCGCGAGCCGGTCCGCCGCCGCGCCGGGGTCGGCGAACGCGTGCGCGAACCCCTCCCGGACGGCCAGGTAGGCGTTCAGCAGCGCGTTCACCATGAACCCGTACACCCGGTTGCCGGTGGCGCCGCCGATGACGCGGTGGATCTCGCACTCGGCGAGCTGCGCCGCGTCCGCGTCCGGCGCGTTCCGGACCTCGTCCACCAGGTTCCGCAGCAGGGCGCGCTGCTCGGCCGTCGCGTGCTCGGCCGCCCGCGCCGCCACCCGCGCGCCGACCTCGCGCCGCACCTCGAAGATCTCCGCCATCCAGGCGGGCCCGACCGTGCGGGCCAGCATCGGCAGCAGCTCGGGCCCGCCGAGCCGCTCGTAGTCGCGGACGCGCGTCCCGACGCCGTGCCGCGTCTCCAGCAGCCCGGCCTGGGCGAGCCGGACGATCGCGTGCTTCAGCGACGTCCGCGTCACCGCGTACCCGGCGGCCAGCTCCCGCTCGGGCGGCAGGTAGGAGCCGGGCGGGTACCGGCCGCTGAGCACGTCGTCGCGGAGCCGGTCGACGAGCGAGTCCACGACGGTGTCGCGGGGGATCGGCGAGGACGGCACGGAACCTCCAGTGGTCGAGTGGCTCAGCCACTGGACCACGCGGGACGTCCCGGCGTCAAGACCGTGGCAGGGTGGGACGGAGACACGAGAGGGGACGCGACAGATGCTCGGCACGCTCGACTGGGGACCGGCGGACGAACGGCACGACCTCCTGGCGGCGCCCGTCGCCGCCGCGATCGGCGCGGTACCGGACGCCGAGGTCGCGGAGATCGATCCGGAGCTGGCCGACACGGCGGCGTTCTGCGAGCGCTACGGCGTCCCGCTCGACGCGAGCGCCAACTGCGTGGTCGTCGCCGCCAAGCGCGGCGGCGAGGTGTCCTACGCCGCCTGCATGGTCCTCGCCACCGGCCGCGCCGACGTGAACGGCGTCGTCCGCAAGCACCTCGGCGCCCGCAAGGTGTCGTTCGCCCCGATGGCCGACGCGACCTCGCTCACCGGCATGGAGTACGGCGGGATCACCCCGGTCGGCCTCCCCGCGGGCTGGCCCGTCCTGGTGGACGAGGCCGTCGCCGCCGCCCCGCGGGTCGTCATCGGCAGCGGCCTGCGCAAGTCGAAGGTCATGCTCCCCGGCAAGGCGCTCACGGCCCTCCCGTCCGCCGAAGTCCTCGCGCTGGCCCTGTGAGCGCCACGCCGCCCGGGGGCGCGCTTCGGCGGGCGCTGGACGATCCGGGGCCGCGCCCGCTGCCCGCCGAGGCCGTCCGGCTCCTGACCGCCGTGAACGCGCCGCCGCGCCTCGCCGCGCACCTGCGCGCCGTCCACGACGTGGCCGCCGAGCTGGTCGCCTGGGTCGGCGAGCGCCATCCGGAGGCGGCCGTGGACGCGGAGGCCGCCCTGTTCGGCGCGGCCACGCACGACATCGGCAAGGCCCTGCACCCGGCGGAGCTGTCCGGCCCCGGCTCGCGGCACGAGCCGGCCGGGTACGCCCTGCTGCGCGAGCACGGCGTGCCCGAGCGCCTCGCGCGCTTCGCCCGCACCCACGCGTCCTGGGACGACCCCGGCACCGGCCTCGACGACCTCCTCGTCAGCCTGTCCGACGCCGTCTGGAAGGCGAAGCGGATAACCGATCTCGAACAGCGGATCGTGGACGTGCTCGCCGCCGTGTCCGGCGCTGAGACGTGGGCGGTGTTCATGGAGCTCGACGACGTCTGCGACCGCCTCGCCGCGGGGGCCGACGCGCGGCTGGCCTTCCAGTCCGCCTACCCGGTCGAGCCGACGGCGTAGCTACCCGGTCGAGTCGACGGCGTAGCGGGTGCCGCCGGCGGCGCGGGCGCGGTCGAGCAGGCGCCGGTTGGCGGCGAGCATCTCCGCGACGGACGCGCAGCCGGGCGAGGCCGTCCGCAGGACGCTGAACAGGACCGTCCCGTCGCGGAGCGCCTTGACCAGGATGACGCCGCTGAGGCCCAGGTCGTCCGGCGCCATCTCGGCGAGCGTCGCCCCGATCACGGCGGCGGCGCGGGGCGCGGGCAGGAACACCATGCCCCACGGATGCGGGCGCGCCCACTCGCCGAGGGCGACCAGCTCCGCGACGTCGGGGCGCATCCGGTCGGCGAAGTCGGCGTAGGCGAGGCGCTCGGTCTCGGCGGTGCCGGGCGGCGGCGCACCGCCGTCCCCGTACAGGACGGCCTTGGCCTCGAAGCGCCAGCCGCCACCCTCAGAGGGCTTGACCTGCCCCGAGATGTGCTCGGCCCGCACCTCGCGCTGGACGCGCAGCAGGTCGCCGGCGCTCCGGCAGGGGATCGTGCAGGACAGCACCCGCTCGGGAGCCGGGACGAGCCGCAGCGTCGCGGCGGTGATGACGCCGTGCCCGCCGAGGCCGCCCCGGACGGCGTCGAACAGCTCCGGCCGCTCGGCGGGGGAGCAGGTGACGGCCCGCCCGCCGGCGACGACCTCCAGGGCGAGCACGTTGTCGGCCTGGGTGCCGTGCACGTGGGACGTCCCGCCGATGCCGCCCGCGGAGACCGTCCCGCCGACCGTCACGTCCAGGTGGTCGGTCAGGACGGGCGGGGTCAGCCCGTGCGGCAGCGTCGCCGCGAGGACCTCCCGCCAGCTCGTGCCCGCGCCGACCGCCGCGTGCCGACCGCCGACCTCGCGGACGCCCGCGAGCCCCCGCATGTCGAGCGAGACCCCGGTGGTGAGGGACTGCCCGAACGTGGAGTGCCCGAGGCCGCGCGGGACCGCGTCCAGCCCGTCGGCGGCGGCCTCCCGGACGGCGTCCACGACCTCCGCCGCCGACCGCGGGCGGACGACCCGCGCGGGCGACCGCAAGACGATCCCCCCGAAATCCCGCATACGGATGCTCCCGCGATCGCGCATACCGATGCCCCCGAAGTCGCGCATACCCGGCGGGCCTAGCGCTCGCGCAGGCGGTCGGCCACGCGGCCGAGCGCCGCGCCGAGCAGGTCGATCTCCTCCGGCGTCAGCACGTCGATGAGCGTCTCGCGGACGACGCGGCGGTGCCCGGGGCGGACCCGGTCGAGCGCGGCGGCGCCGTCGTCGGTCAGCTCCGCCCACACCGACCGGCGGTCCGTCGCGCAGCCCGTGCGCTTCACGAGCCCGGCGCGCTCGAGCCGGGTGACCTGGTAGGTGAGCCGGCTCTTGGAGACCATCACCTCGCGCGCCAGGTCCGACATGCGCAGCCGCCGGCCGTCCGCGGAGCGCAGCTTGACGAGCACCTCGAACTCGGCGTGGGACAGCCCGCCGTCCCGTTTGAGCTGCCGCTCGACCTCGTGGTCGACCAGGTGGCCCGCCGCGAGGAAGGCCATCCAGGCGCGCAGCTCACGTGGTTCCAGGGCGCCGTCCCCCACTTCGGTCATGCGGTGATTCTAGTTGGCATGAAAACACCCTTGCAGTTTCTAAATGGTCTGAATTTGAATCATTTCGGGCTAGCGTTCTGCTAGTTCATGTGTGAACTTTCAACCGGAGGAGACGAGGCATGCTCCCATCCCGCCGCCACCCCGCCCTGCCCGACGCCGGCCTGCTCCTCGGCAGGCTCGCGGTCGGCGTCGTCTTCGTCGCGCACGGCTGGCAGAAGCTCACCGACGAGGGCCACGCCGCCGTCGCCCGCTCGTTCGACCAGCTCGGCATCCCGCTGCCGGACCTCGCCGCCGTGTACGGCACCTGGGTCGAGTTGCTCGGCGGCATCGCGCTCATCGCCGGCGTCCTGGTGCCGCTCGCCGGCGTGCTGATCGCCCTCGACATGGCCGGCGCCTTCTGGTTCGTCCACATGGACAAGGGCCTCTTCAGCCGGGAGGGCGGCTACGAGTACGTGCTCGTGCTCGGCGTCGTCTGCCTGCTGTTCGCGTTCACGGGCGCGGGGCGGTTCTCGGTCGGCGCGCTCCTGCCGGGCCGCCGCCGCGACGCCGCGCCCGAGCGGCGGTCCGCGACCGCCTGAGGGCCCCGGCGTCCGGGCCGGGTCCCTCCCCGCCGTGACCTGGCCCGGACGGCCGCGGATGTGATCTGGCTAACTTTTTCGTCCGGTTTCCAGGTGCCGTGACCGCCGCGTCAGGACGGGTCACCTGCCCGGAAAGCAATATGGCCCGCTCCAATCCCCCGGCTGAGTGCTCCCGGCCCCCTGACATCCCCCTTTTCCGCCGCCGCCTCCTTAGCGTCGAAGTGACAAGATGTTCCCGATGACCGTTTCTGGGCATGAGTGATCGCTGAGGATTCCCTGGAGAGGCGGGTCGCAGGTGTCGCGCGGTAGTGAGTTCGTTGTGGTGGCCAATCGACTTCCGGTCGACCGGACCAACGGGGCGGACGGCGCCCCTCGGTGGCGGCGCAGCCCCGGCGGGCTGGTGAGCGCCATCGCCCCGGTGATGCGCCGGAGGAAGGGCACCTGGATCGGCTGGACCGGTGCGCCGGACGAGGAGCTCGGGCCGTTCGAGGAGGACGGCATGTCGCTGCACCCCATCGCGCAGTCGGCGCGGGAGGTCGAGCTCTACTACGAGGGCTTCTCCAACGCGACGCTCTGGCCGCTCTACCACGACGTCGTCGCCCCGCCCGTGTACGACCGGGCGATGTGGGACGCCTACGTGCGCGTGAACCGGCGGTTCGCCGAGGCGGCGGCGAAGGTCGCCGCCAAGGGGGCGATCGTCTGGGTGCAGGACTACCAGCTCCAGCTCGTCCCGTCGATGCTGCGCGAGCTGCGCCCCGACCTGCGCATCGGGTTCTTCCTGCACATCCCGTTCCCGCCGGTCGAGCTGTTCTGGCAGCTACCGTGGCGGCGGCGGATCCTGGAAGGCCTGCTCGGCGCCGACCTCGTCGGCTTCCAGCTCCCGGGCGCGGCGGCCAACTTCGTGCGGCTGTGCCGCCGGCTGCTGGACGCCCGCTACGTCAAGCAGGACGTCTTCTGGGACGACCGCGTCGTGCGCGCCCGCGCCTTCCCCATCTCCGTGGACGTGGGCGAGCTCAACGACCTGGTGGGGCGCTCGGACGTCCAGGAGCGGGCGCAGGAGATCCGGGCCGACCTGGGCGACGCCACGGTCCTGCTCGGCGTCGACCGGCTCGACTACACCAAGGGCATCACGCAGCGGCTGCAGGCGTTCGGGGAGCTGTTCGAGGACGGCCACCTCAAGCCGGGCCAGGCGGTGTTCGTGCAGATCGCCACGCCGAGCCGGGAGCGCGTCGAGCAGTACCAGCTGCTCCGCGAGGACATCGAGCAGCAGGTCGGCCGGATCAACGGCGAGTACGGCGAGATCGGGTTTCCGGTCATCCACTATCTGCACAGTTCGTATGACCGTGACGAGCTGACCGCGCTCTACCTGGCGGCGGACGTGATGGTGGTCACCCCGCTGCGGGACGGCATGAACCTCGTCGCCAAGGAGTACGTCGCCTGCCGCAAGGACCTGCGCGGCGCCCTGGTGCTGAGCGAGTTCACCGGCGCCGCCGCCGAGCTGCGGCGGGGCGGCTTCATGGTGAACCCCTACGACATCGACGGGCTGAAGGGCACGCTCCTCGACGCGCTGAACGCCGAGCCCGCCGAGCAGGCGCGGCGGATGCGCTCGATGCGCCGCCGCGTGATCGAGCACGACGTGGACCGCTGGGCCCAGTCGTTCCTCAGCGAGCTGGAGAGCCCGGACCGGTCCCGGCTCGCGCCGGCCGAACCGGCCGCGGTCACGCTGGAGGGCTGACCCGCAGGTCGAAGGCCGCCCAGACGGCCTTCCCGCCGGTGGCGAGCCGCGCCCAGCCCCAGGCGTCGCTGATCGCGCCGACGACCACCAGGCCGCGGCCGCCCTCGGTGAACCGGTCGGGCTCGCTCGGCACCGGCTCGGGCGGGCGGCCCGACGGGTCGGTCACCGTGACGACGAGCCGCCGCGGGTGCCCGACCAGCACCAGCTGGATCGGGCACAGCGGCAGCGGCTGGGGGAGTCCTTCCAGCCCGTGCCGCAGCGCGTTCGTCACCAGCTCCGACACCGCCACGATGACGTCGCCGGCGTCCGCGCCGGCACCCCATCCGTCCAGCGTGGCCTGCGTGAACTCGCGCGCCGCCCGGGGCGCGGTGATCTCCGCGGGCAGCACCCGCCGCGCCGTGCGCGGGGTGCCGGCGTGCGGCGCGGGCCAGAGCCCGGCCAGGCCCGGCACGGCTGCCGGGACGCTCGGTCGGGGGTTCGCCGGGACGTCCGGCGCGTCCGGCCAGTGCGCGTGCACCGCGGCGGCGCGCCGCGACCGGCCGCCCCCCATGGCGGCGGGGGCCGCGACTTCGTCTGCCTGGTCAACGGTCATGGTCAAACCTCAGAGGCGTGCGGAGTGGTCACCGGTGAGCGTTCGCTATCTTGCTCCCCAAGCCGTGCAGATGCAAGACCGTCTGCATGAACGAATGCAAGAACGAATGCACGTGCATCTCGTACCATTGTGTGGGGTGGGGCGAGATCGCGGCCTCCCGTGTGGAGGCTGAGACGCCTAGAGGGGGCAGACATGGACGGCCACCACATGTCGGACGTCCGGCGCGCCGGGCTCGTCTGGCAGAAGAGCCGGCGGAGCAACCCGTCCGGAAACTGCGTCGAGATGGCCGAACTCCCCAGCGGGGAGATCGCCGTGCGCAACTCCCGGGACCCGGAGGGAGCGATCCTCGTCTACACGCGCGAGGAGGTGGAGGCGTTCGTCGGCGGAGCCAAGGACGGCGACTTCGACCACATGCTCGTCTGACCGCGGCGGATAAACCGAACGGGATTCCAATCGGTGGTCCGGCCCGGTAGGTTGCGGCCATGCACCTGGGGCAGATCGCCGCTCAGACGCCCGACAAGCCCGCCGTGATCATGGCGGGCTCCGGGCGCGTCGTCACCTTCCGTGAACTGAACGAGGAGTCCAACCGGCTCGCGCAGCTGCTCCGCGCGGAGGGGCTGCGCCCGGGGGACCACATCGCGTTCATGCTGGAGAACCATCCGCTCTACCTGGCCATAGCCTGGGCCGCGCAGCGGTCGGGCCTCTACTACACCCCCATCAGCTCGCGGCTCCAGGACGAGGAGCTCGCCTACATCGTGGGCAACTGCGAGGCCAAGGCCTTCATCACCAGCGCGTCGATGGAGGCGGCCGCGCGATCCGCGCCGGACGTGCCGCTGCGCCTCATGCTCGGCGGTACGGCCCCCGGCTACGAGTCCTACGAGGAGCGCGTCGCCCAGTACCCGTCCACCCCGATCGAGGACGAGTGCGAGGGCATGGACATGCTCTACTCCTCGGGCACCACAGGGCGCCCCAAGGGCGTCAAGCCGCCGCTCTCGAAGGCGCCCATGGGCGAGCCGGGGCCGCTCTACATGCTGCTCTCCCACCTGTTCTCGCCGGACGGCGACTCGGTGTACCTGTCCCCTGCGCCGCTGTACCACGCCGCGCCGCTGCGGTACTCGCTCGTCTTCCACCGGTTCGGCGCCACCGTCGTGGTGATGGAGAAGTTCGACCCCGAGCAGGCGCTCGCCGCCATCGAGAAGTACCGGGTCACGCACAGCCAGTGGGTGCCGACCATGTTCATCCGGATGCTGAAGCTCCCGGAGGAGACCCGCGCCCGCTACGACCTCTCCTCGCTGGCGTACGCGGTGCACGCCGCCGCGCCCTGCCCCATCCCCGCCAAGGAGCGGATGATCGAGTGGTGGGGGCCGATCCTGCACGAGTACTACGCGGGCACCGAGGGCAACTGCTTCGTCTACACCAACTCCGAGGACTGGCTCGCCCACAAGGGCACCGTCGGGCGTCCCATCCTCGGCGAGGTCCATGTCTGCGACGAGGAGGGCGACGAGCTGCCGCCCGGTGAGTCCGGCACCCTCTACTTCGGCAACGGGCCCACGTTCGAGTACCACGGCGACGAGGACAAGACCGCCGCGACCCGCGACCCGAAGGGCCGCGGCTGGACCACCCTCGGCGATGTCGGCTACGTCGACGAGGACGGCTTCCTCTACCTCACCGACCGCCGCGCCTACATGATCATCAGCGGCGGGGTGAACATCTACCCGCAGGAGGCCGAGAACGTCCTCGCGGTGCACCCCAAGGTCGCCGACGTCGCGGTGTTCGGCGTCCCCGACGCGGAGATGGGGGAGGCGGTGAAGGCCGTCGTCCAGCCCGTGTCGATGCACGAGGCCGGCCCCGAGCTGGCGGCCGAGCTGATCGCCTACTGCCGCGACAACCTCGCGCACTACAAGTGCCCGCGGTCGGTCGACTTCCGGCCGGAGCTGCCCCGGCACCCGACCGGGAAGCTCTACAAGCGGCTGCTGAAGGACGAGTACTGGGCGGACAAGCGCTCTGCGACGGCCTGAGAGGGCCGTGAAAGGCGAAACCCCGGCCGGGCCCTCTCGGGGGTCCGGCCGGGGTTTGGAACGCACCAGGGACGTTCTGCGCGCCAGGGCGTTCTAGTGGATCGGCATCGGCGCGTCGACCGCCGCCGTGTCCGGCTTCTTGCGCGGCAGCAGCAGCGCCGGCAGGAACGCCAGGGCGATCAGGCCCACCGCGTACCAGTAGGTGTGCTGGAACGCGTCCGCCATCGGCCCCGCGATCTTCTCCATGATCGCCGGCGGCACCTTCTCGGTGCTGCCGATCTCGCCGCCGGCCCCGCCGCCGAGCTTGGCGGTGAGCTGGTTCGCCAGCAGCACCGACATGAGCGCGGTGCCCATGGACGCCGACACCTGCTGGATGATGTTCAGCATCGTGCTGGCCCGCGGGACCTCGTCGTGGCCGAGGGTCTGGATGGCCGCGGCCATCGTCGGCATCATCGTCATGCCCATGCCGAGACCCATCACGAACAGCACGGCGCCGAGCGTCCAGTAGGACGTGTCGCCCTCCAGCACCGCCGCGAAGGCGGCCACCGACAGCACGACCACGACCAGGCCGCCGAGCACGACACGCCCGGGGCCGATCCGGTCGGTGAGCTTGCCGCCGATCGGCATCGTGACCATCGCGCCGAGGCCCTGCGGGGCCAGCAGCAGGCCGGACGCCATCGCGCCCTCGCCGCGCACCACCTGGTAGTACAGCGGGAGCAGCAGCATCGCGCCCATGAACGCGGTCACGAACATGACCATCGTGCCGGACGCCGCCGCGACGGACCGGCGCTTCAGCAGCCGCAGGTCGATCAGCGGGTTGGCGGCCGTCAGCGCCCGGGCCACGAACGCGAGCACCAGCACCGCGCCGGCGACCGTGAACACCAGCGGCTCGGTCTGCAGGAAGTCCTTCTCCTCGGCGCCCCGCGCGATGCCGTAGATCAGGCTCGCCAGGCCGGGCGACAGCAGGATCAGCCCGAGCAGGTCGAGCCGCTCGGCCGGCTTCGGCTCGTCACGCTTCAGGATCTTCGCGGCCAGCGCCAGCGAGATGATCCCGATCGGCAGGTTGATGAAGAAGATCCAGCGCCACGACACGTCGTCGACGAGGTAGCCGCCGATGATCGGGCCGAGGATCGGGCCGAGCAGCATCGGCACGCCGACGATGCTCATCACCTGGCCGACCCGCTGCGGACCGGCCGCCTGCGTCATGATCGTCATACCGGCCGGCATGATCATGCCGCCGCCGAGGCCCTGCAGCACCCGGAAGAGGATCAGGGACTCCGCCGACCAGGCCAGGCCGGCGAGCGTCGAGCCGATCACGAACAGCAGGATCGACACCATGTACAGGCGCTTGGTGCCGAACCGCGCGCACGCCCAGCCGGTGACCGGGATCACCGTGGCCAGCGCCAGTGTGTAGCCCGTCGCCACCCACTGGATCGTCGCCAGCGAGGTGTTGAACTCCTTGGCCAGGTCGTTGATGGCAACGTTGACGACGGTCACGTCCAGGATGGACATGATCGCGCCGAGGACGACGACCCCGGCCACGGCCAGCACGCCGCGGTCGAGACCGCCGCCGGCGTCGGGTTGCTTCAGTGGTGGGCCATCCGCCGTCGCTTGAGACGCGGGAGCGGTCAACTCTCTTCCAATCGTCAGGGCCCGGCACGCGGGCACGCAGGACCGTGGGCACGTTTCAGGGGGTAGGTCGCAAAAATACTGCAGCGACTGACACTTTCGCGAACCGTTAAACTCGGGGCGCTCCGGGAGTATTCCAGCGGGGTCCGACAGATCGGCCCTGCTCCCCGGCCTCCAGCCTGCGACCTCGACCACAGTCGAGGTCAACGAGGTGTGACGCACGCGACACCGGACTCCTCCCTTCACGCTCGCCCTATGGACCAGCGCCACCGGGAGAACTCATCGCCCTTGAGGGACAACTAACCGCGCTCCCGCCTCCGGCCCGTTTCCCACCCGTCCCACCTGCACCGACGCACGCAAAGTAGTCGAGCGACGACGGACCGGCCGACGTGGACCGCCGCCATGGCACTAGCCGATTCTGAGTCGCCGCCCGAGTGCTTCGGCTCCTTGGACGTCCTGTCCCGCCCTGATGGAGACGGCGAGCCTGCGGTTGGCGGCCAGAGGCGTGAGGTCGAGCCCGGGTGGGGCGTCCCTCAGGTGGAGCAGCCGGAGGGCGGGGAGCGAGGCGAGCGGTCCGAGATCTTCCAACCCGGTGCAGTCGTCGAGCCAGAGCTCGCTGAGCTTCGACAGGCCGCGCAGCGCCCCGAGGTCGCGGACGCGGGTGCCGGACAGGTTCAAGGTGTGCAGGCCCGCCAACGAGGAGAGCGGCTCGAAGTCGGTCACGTTCTCGCAGCGGGCGATGTGGAGCTCGGTCAGGGGGAGAGCCGTCAGCGGCCGGAGGTCCGTGAGCCAGCCGCAGCGACTCGTGATCAGTGTGGTGAGGCCGGGAGCCGCCCGGCAGAGCCGCGCCAGGTCGTCGCCGAGGCGGGAGTCGCTGAGCCCGAGTGTCCGGAGCCGCCCGAGGGAAGGGAGCGCGGCGAGGTCGGCCACGTGGGTGCAGCCGGTCAACCACAGGGTCGTCAACCGGGAGTGGCGCCGGAGCGGTGCGTAGTCGGTGATCGCCCCGCACTTCGGCAGCCAGAGCTGGTCGAGGCGGGGCAGGTCGTCCAGGAAGCCGAGCGAGTCCAGCGCGGGGTGCGCGAACGTGAGGGCGCGGAGCGACGGAAGCGCCGGAAGGCGCTTCGCGTCGGCCATCGATTCCGTGGCGCCGAGCCCCAGGTATATGAGCTTGTCCGCATGGTGCGCGAGGAAGTCGAACGTATCGATGCGGTCCAGGCGGACGAGCAGCTCGGAAAGTGGCGGGACCCGATCGAGGGCGCGCACGCGGTGCGGTGCGTGATGAAGGTGGAGGACGCCGCCCTCCGGAGCCTTGGCGAGGACCCGCTCGGCGAACTCGTCGGTGTCGAAGTAGGGCCACGCCGTGTCGAGCTGAGCCCACAGTGCGGGCCGGATGCCGGGGGCATAGCGTGCCAGGACGTCCAGCGCCGCCGGCCCGTTGACCAGCCACGCCGTTCGCAGGGTCGCCGAAGCGGCGGCATGGCTGAGCCCGTCCAGGGTCTCAGGCAGCCGGGCGAGGACGGGGTCGCCCGCGGTGGCGAGGGAGCGGGCCGTGGCTTCGTCGCGGGGCGGGATGAGATCGTCCAGGCACTCGTCCAGGTCTTCCCGGAGGTCGTCCGGTATCGACGGAAGCGTTTCCAGGCAGGCGACGGCCACCAGTTTCAGTGTGCGGGCGCGGCGCGGCTCGGCACCCGCCCGCGCCAGGATGCCGGAGAGGAGTTCCCGTCTCAGTGGCTCGTTGGCGTGACCGGCGGCCATGATGACGGTCTCCCGCCACGTGTCGCGGTGGGTGTACTTGACGAGGATGTCCATGTCGCCGAGGTCGGCGGCCTGCTTGGCGGCGAGGTACTCCTGGACGGTCCGGTGGACGAAGTCGATGCGTCCCGGCACCGGCTCGCGGAGGATGCCGCTGCGCTGGAGCAGCTCGTCCAGGACCACGGCAGGGGCGACACGAACCTGCGGCATGGAAGTCAGCCGGTCGGTGACCAACCGCTCGACCATGGGCTTCGGGAGTTCGACACGGGAACTGGTGGAGAGGTGCCAGGCGATGTCCTGCAGGAAGCGGATCTTCTGATCGCGTTCAAGGACGCTCGGTATGCCGCGCTTGGTGTCGCGCGCCTCCAGGAGCATCTCGAGAGCGGCGCCGTAGAGGCCCATGCGGTTGCGGGGGAGAGCTTCGCGGTCGAGGTTGAGCGCGCAGAGCATGGCGGCGAGCAATGGGCTGGACGCGAGGGCCCGCAGGTGAGGAGCGGCCTCAAGCCGAGCCAGGAGCCGCGCCTCGTAGGAGGGAAGACGCTCGGGGGCGCAGGGCAGATCCGTGCAGTCACGGACGGCGGTGTGCCAGTGCTGGACGAGGGTCCGGATGTCCGCGGGGGAGAGTTGCTCAAGAAAGGCCGTCGCGAATCCTTCGGCGCGGAGCCAGTCGGAACCGGCCGCCGCCGGGCGCGAGGTGACGATGATGCGGATGTCGCGGAAGTCGGTGACGATCCGCTTCAGCCACTCCCGGACGGCTTGGCGCTGCGTACCGGTGACCTCGTCCACGCCGTCCACGAGGAGTAGCGCCCGGCCGGAGGTGAGCTGCCGGTGAGCCCACCCGCGCGGCATGATTCCGGCGAGGTGCCCGGCGACGTCGTCGATGAACTCTTCGGGACGCGGCAGGGGCTTGCCGGCGTGGCTGCGCAGCTTGATGACGAAGGGGACGGACCCGTTCCACTCGCTCAGCGGGCCGGTGAAGGAACCCCTGGCGGCCGTGACCGCGAGCCAGCGCAGCAAGGTGCTCTTCCCACCGCCCGCCTCACCGCGCAACAGCATCAGCCGGTGGTCGCCCAATGCCGATTCGACTCGGACGGATGCGGCCTTGACCTCGTCCCTCGAATCGCTGACCGGTACGGCGTGCGGCCTTGAGCGCCGCAAAGCCCGCCTGCTCTCATCGGAGACATTGAGGCTGATGTAGGCGACGCTCAGCGTGGTCTGCGGACGCGTGAACCGTTCGAACCGGACGCCGAACAGTTCAAGGGTGTCGAGGGACTCGCTGATGGAAGCGAGGTAGCGGCGGGTGAACTCGTCGTCGTCCGACGTGCCTTCCGGGGCGTCGAGGGTGCGTGCGGGGAGCCTGGCCAGGACGGCGCCGACCTGGTCGGCCAGCCCGCTCAGCCTGCCCAGCATCTCCACCGATGCGCGCGGGCCGAACTGCGGGAGGTGGACGATGATGCGAGCGAGGCAGTCACAGCATTCGTCCAGGACGACCTCGTAGAGCCGCGCACCGGCCTCGCCGAGCTCGAACTCGGCGCGCCTGGCCGGTAGCCGCGTCCGCAGGCCGCGCGCCAGCTTCACCGGGTCGGCGTCGGCCGAGAAGAAGGCGTCGTCCGACAGATCGGCCCTGTCGAGGGTGCGGACGACCTCGTGCAAAGCCGCCTCGCGGTCGCCGTCGGTGAGTCCGCCGAACTCGCGTCCGGCGAAGGTCAGGAGCCGGTCGGCGACCGAATCCGCGATGTCCTCGAACTGCCGCTGGACGCGCCGCCGCTTGATCTCGTCCGGGAAGCCCGTCTTGATCAGTTCTACGAGATCCTTGCCGGCACCGTCCCTGGACGACCGGCCGGCGAGCCACCGCCCCACGGCGAGTTGCGTCACCGACATGCCCACCCGCACCGCGGCGACCTCGACCGACAAAGCACCCCCAACGTCAATGGACGCCGCCATTATGACGAGTGATCGGGTGCACCTTCCGGCTTTCGCGCGTCCATGTTCGGACGTCAAGCGCGGGTGATCTCGAACCATACGGCGTGGCCTCCGGCCCGCTGGGTGACGCCCCAGTCGCCGGCCATGAAGGCGACGATGCGGAGGCCACGTCCGCAGATGTCCATCTCGGCCGCCGTGGCCAGGTGCGGGACGGTCTCGGCGCCGCCGTCATCGATCACCTCGACGCGGACGTGTTCATCCGAGTAGCTCACCTCTACTCGGACTTGCCCGCCCTTCCCCGAATCGGTGTACCGCACCGCGTTGGTGATCAACTCGCTGCTTCGATGCTGGGTCGCATCCAGGCCATAACGGGTCGTTCACGACCTTGGCCACCGACGACCTCTCGGTGGTGCTGGTGGAGAACCTGACCACCGGCTGGTACCTGGAGGAGGCGCAGGTGATTCGCCATCACGATGTCGTGTTCGTCCATTTCAGAGCGGCTGCGCTTTCGCCTGTGGATTCCCGTGCGTTGATCGAGCGGCTAGCGTCAGCCGCATGACTGGCACAGAGGTTTCCTTCTCCGCTGGCGCAAGAGCACTCGCAGTGGAGGCGGCGGCTCGGAGTGCGTTGAAGTTGCCGCCATGTGGCGTAAGAGCAGTTACAGCGGCAGCGTCGGGCAGGAATGCGTCGAGGTTGCCGCACTGACCCTTTTTCATCCTCGGGTGACCTCGTAGTTCTGTAGGACGGCGATGGCCTTGACCAGGTGGCCGGCCTTGCTGGGGCTGCAGCGGAGC
>NZ_FZOR01000033.1 GCF_900188445.1 Actinomadura meyerae | reverse complement strand
CTCGTCCACCTCCGCCGCGAAAGGAGCGATCTTGGCCTCCGCCAGCTCGCGCACCGTCCGCCGCAGCAGCTCATGCTCCTCCGACGGCGCGTACGACGGGTAGTCGCTCATGGTCCCTCCACCTGCCCGACCGATACTTTGACGACAAATATTTTAATGACAAAATAATTGACCGGCCGCGCCCCGGTCAAGGCGGGCCCGCGGGTCACGGGGCGTCCGGCCGGACCCGTCCGGCCGCCGCTCACCGACCTGATGACGCCGAGACCGCCGAACCCGCCGAGCCCGCCGCGAGCTCGTGAAGCGCGTGCGCTCGTCGATGGAACGCCGCTCGGGAATGGCTGCTGGAGCAGGGTTCGAACCCGCATGACGTGATCCAGAGTCACGCATCCTGCCGATTGGATGATCCAGCATGGGTGCCCGCGGGCGGGCGGTGGCGTCCGCCCGCCTCGGGCACGTGCAGAACCAGCCGGGGGTCGTTACTCCCGCCGGGCCCAGTCCAGAGCCGTACCCGGGAATCGAACCCGGTTCTCCTGGGTGGAAGCCAGGTGCCTCACCATTTCGGCTTGTACGGCATGCGGCGGAGCGGAGAACGTTCCGCCGTGTGGATCGGGCCGGACTCGAACCGGCAACCTCCCGCTTGCAAGGCGGGCGCTCTTCCCATTGAGCTACAGACCCCTGATGGACAGGAAATGCTGGACATGAAAAGGCCGCCGGATAGGTCATCCTGGCGGCCTCCGGAGAACCTTCGCGGTCCTATCCGGAGCCGACTCTCTGGACGGCGGTGCCTCGCCGCTGCCCGGCGCCGAGGCGCCTTGGGGCTTGCCGCCCGCCGGCCATGGCCATGACGCACCGCTCCTTCCGTCGCTTCCGTTCCGGCTTGTCCCTTAAAGGATGCTGGACGCCGCGCCCGGTGCGCAAAGCATTTTCCGGCGCGGCGTTTCCGGACGGCGTTTTCGGGGTGGCGTTTTCCGGCAGGTGTCCGCCCCGGGCCATGGCGCACGAATGGCCCGGGGCGGACGTCCCGATACCGTGCCGGATATCGCGGCCCTTTACCGGTGGGCGCGGGTGCGTCGCCCGGAGGGCAGAAGGCGCTGCAGAACGCGGAACGGGAGGGTCACGATGCTGACGATCGTGCCGATGATCGCGCTGAGCGCTGCGCTGATGCGGCGCATGGTATTTCACTCCTTCAGGTCGTCCTGAACGACCCGTACCCCCGTGTCGGGTTTTACACCGGCTTTGCCCCGACAATGACCGTGGCGTAGAACTCGTCGGACGTCCGGACGGCGGCGGACAGCCCGCCCCGCTCGACGGCGGCGACCGCGTCCGGGACCTGGCGTTCGCTCGTCTCGAACAGCAGGTGGCCGCCGGGCGCCAGCCACCGCGCCGCCTCGGCGGTGACGCGGCGCAGCACGTCCAGGCCGTCGGGGCCGCCGTCGAGGGCGACCCGGGGCTCGTGGTCGCGCGCCTCCGGCGGCATCAGCGCCACATCGTCCGTCGGCACGTACGGGACGTTGGCGAGCAGCACGTCGACGCGGCCGCGCAGCGCGTCCGGGAGCGCCGCGAACAGGTCGCCCTCGTGGGCGTGGCCGCCGAGCGGCGCGAGGTTCGCGCGGGCGCACCGGACGGCGGCGGGCTCGACGTCGGCGGCGTGCAGCGCGTACTCCTCCAGGCCGGCGACGAGGGCGGCGCCCAGCGCGCCCGAGCCGCAGCACAGGTCGACCACGACCGGGCGGGGCGGGAGGAGCGCGGCGGCCTCCCGGACGAGGAACTCGGTGCGGCGGCGGGGCACGAACACCCCCGGCTCGACGGCGATCCGCAGGCCGCAGAACTCGGCCCAGCCGAGGACGTGCTCCAGCGGCAGCCCGGCGGCGCGCCGGTCCACCATGGCGGACGCGTCGGCGGGGGTGCGGGCGGTGGCGAGGATCAGCCGTGCCTCGTCCTCGGCGAACACGCAGCCGGCGGCGCGCAGCCTGGAGACGATCGCGGACTCGGTGAGGGGTGTCGTCATCGGGATCCGGACTGTACAGCACCGTCGCGTCCCGAGCAGATGTCGCCTTCCCCGAGAATGGAGCGTTGCCGGTGAGGCGGAGGTGCGGGGTGTCGGAGAGGGCGGCCGGGCTGAAGGCCGACTGCGCGAGCTGTTTCGGCCTGTGCTGCGTCGCGCTGCCGTTCGCGCGGTCCGCGGACTTCGCGGTGGACAAGGCCGCGGGCGAGCCGTGCCGCAACCTCCTGGCCGACTTCCGCTGCGGCGTCCACACCGACCTGCGGGGGCTCGGCTTCCGCGGCTGCACGGTCTTCGACTGCTTCGGCGCGGGCCAGAAGGTGTCGCGGGAGACCTTCGCCGGGCGGGACTGGCGCGCGGACCCCGACGTCGCGCGCCGCATGTTCGCGGTGTTCCCCGTCATGCGGCAGCTGCACGAGCTGCTGTGGTACCTGGACGAGGCGGCGGCGCTGCCCGCCGCCGGGCCGGTCCGGGCCGAGCTCCGGCGGGTCTTCGACGACGTCGAGGGCCTGACCCGTGGCGGGCCCGACGAACTCGCCGCGCTGGACGTCGCGGCCGTGCGGGCGGAGGCGAACGCGCTGCTGCTGCGCGCGAGCGAGCTGGCCAGGGCCGCCGCGCCGGGGCCCCGGGCGGACCGGCGGGGCGCCGACCTCATCGGGGCGCGGCTGAGGGGCGCCGACCTGCGGGCCGCGAACCTGCGCGGCGCGTACCTCATCGGGGCCGACCTGCGCGGCGCGGACCTGCGCTCGGCCGATGTGATCGGCGCGGACCTACGGGACGCCGACCTGCGCGGCGCCGACCTCACCGGCTGCCTCTTCCTCACCCGGGCGCAGCTCGACGCGGCGCGCGGAGACGCCGCCACGCGGTTGCCGGACGCGGTCGGACGCCCGGCGCACTGGTGACCCGCGCCGCCTCACCTTGTTTGGTTTCCCGGTCAAGGGGCATTTTCGCAGCGCACGTCATCGGGGGGTCACGTGGCGCGGGTGAGTTGGTGGGGTACGGGGCTCGTGGCGCTGGCGCTGCTGGTTCTCGCCGCGGGGCTCCCGCTGCTCGACAGGGCGCTCGGCAGCGGCGGCAGGCCCGTCGCGGCCGGCACGGTGCTGTCGGTGGGGGCCGAGCGCGACGGCGTCCGGCCGGTCACGTTCACCGTCCCGTCGCCGGGCTGGGTGCTCGACCGGGCGGAGTCCTCGCTGACCAGCGACATCGAGCTCGCCAACGCCGGCGTCGGGCTGTACGTGCGGGTCGTGGTGCCGCTGGCGCCGCTGGACGCCCGCGCGCTGTGGACCGGCCTCGGCCGGATCGTCGCCGCCGGCGGGCGGTCGCGGCTGAGCGCGGGGCCGGTCCCGATCACCACCGCGCACGGGCTGACCGGGCTGACCGGGCGGCTCGACGGCCGCGAGCGGGTCGGCATGGCGACGGTGTTCGCGCGGTCCACGCTCGGCGCCACGGTGACGGCGTCGGGGCCGCCGGAGGCGTACCGGCGGCTGGCCACCGAGATCGAGGCCCTCGTGCGGACGCTGCGGATCTCGGCGCCGTCATGACGCGCCGGCCCGCGTTCTGGCTGTGGGCGGCGGCGTGCCTGCTCGGGGCCTGGACCGCCTTCCGCGGGATCGGCGCGCAGGCCGCGGCGTTCCCGGCCGGCGCGATCCTCGGGTTAGCGCTGCTCGCCCCGGCGCTGGCCGTGGGCGTGTGGGCGCTGCGGCGGCTGCATCCGATCCGGTCGCTGCCGCTCGGCCACGCGCTCGTCGCGGTGGCGTGGGGCGGGCTCGCCGCGTTCGGCCTCGCGCTGCCCGCCAACGCGGCGTTCCAGGCCGTGCTCGGCAAGACGGCGGGGCCGGGGTTCACCGCGGTGTGGGGCGCGGCGATCGCCGCGCCGGTCGACGAGGAGGTCCTCAAGCTGCTCGGGGTCGTGGTGCTGGCGCTGATGGCGCCGGCCGCGGTCCGCGGGCCGCTCGACGGCTGGGGGTACGGCGCGCTCGCCGGCCTCGGCTTCCAGTTCGCGGAGAACTTCCTGTACGTGCTGAACACGATCGTGCTGACGGGCGCGACGCAGGACGCGAACGCGGCGCTGTTCACCTTCGGCAGCCGGGTGGTCGGCGGGGCGTGGTGGAGCCACTGGGCGATGACGGCGGTCGGCGGCGCGGGCCTCGGCTGCCTGCTCGGGCGGGCGTCGCGGACGAGCGGCGCGGTCGCGGGCGCCGCCTTCGTGCTGTCGATGGCGCTGCACTCGTGGTGGGACGCGCCCGTCCTGGCGGGGGTGGCGCTGCTGCCGGTGAAGGGCGCGCCGATCCTGCTCGCGGCGGTGGTCGCGTACCGGCTGTCGCGGCGCCGGTACCTGTCGCACTTCCGGCGGACGGTGCACGCGGAGACGGCGAAGGGCGTCCTGATCCCCGGCGAGGGGCACGTGCTCGCGTTCCGCAAGTGGCGCCGCAAGGAGCGGTGGGGCGTCCCGGCCGGGGAGCCGCGCCGGCTGCTCGCCCGGCTGCGCGCCGACCAGCTGGCGCTCATCGAGGACGGGCTCGGCGGGCTGGAGCCGGACCCGCTGGCCGCCGACCGGCTGCGGGCCGACATCCGGCTCGTCCGGCACCGGCTCAACTCGGCCGCCGACCCGCGGGCGGCCTGACCCCGCGCAGCCCGGCGGGGAGGACGGCCGCGCAGACGGCCGCGGCGATGAGCAGCGCGGTGCCCGGCCGCTCCGCCGCGAAGGAGCCCATCACGGCGACGCCGAGCGCGGCGCCGAGCTGGCGGACCGCGTTGAGCAGGCCGCCGGCCGCGCCGGCCGTCCCCTCGGGCGCGGCGGTGACCGCGAGGGTCGCGAGGGCGGGCAGGGCGAACGACACGCCGAAGCCAGTGCAGAGCAGTCCCGCGACCAGCGCCGGGTAGGTGGCGCCGCCCGCCAGGACCGCGCCGAACAGCACGCCCGCGGCGGTGAGCAGGGCCAGGCCCGCGAGGACGGGGAGACGCGGCCCGGTGCGCGCGACGATCCGCCCGGTGAGCAGCGGGTTGAACGCGAACGGCAGCGTCATCGGCAGGAACGCCAGGCCGGTCCGCAGCGGCGTGAGGCCCAGGGTCTGCTGGAACACCAGCGGCAGGACGAACAGCACGCCGGTCATCACGAAGTTGACCGCCGCGCCCGCCGCCAGCGCGAACGGCATCCCGGGCGCGCGCAGCACCGCGGGCACGAGGACCGGTGCCGCGCTCCCCCGCTCCCGCGCCGCGAACGCCGCGCCCGCCGCGACCGCGCCGGCGGCCGAGCACGCGGCGTGGACGCCCGCCCCGGCGCCGAGCGCGATGAGCGCGTCGGTCAGCAGGCCGGCCGCCGCGCAGGCGAGGAGCTGCGCGGGCCGGTCGATCGCGCGGGAGCCGCGCGGGCAGGCGACGGCCCGTCCCGCGACGAGCGCGAGGACGGCCGCGGCGAGCGGCACGTTGACCAGGAAGATCGCGCGCCAGCCGGCGAGGCCGACCAGCGCGCCGCCCGCGATCGGCCCGGCGGCGAGCGCGGCGCCGCTCGTCGCCGCCCAGGCCGCGACGGCGCGGGCGCGCTCGGCGGGCACCGGGTAGAGCCGCGCGATCAGCGCCATGGACGCGGGGACGCATCCGGCGGCGGCGACGCCGAGCACGGCGCGCAGGGCGACGAGCGTCCACAGGTCCGGGGCGGCGGCGCAGAGCAGCGACCCGGCGCCGAAGACGGCGATGGAGGCGCGGAACACCCGGTGCGCGCCGTGCCGGTCGGCGACCGCGCCCGCCGACAGCAGCAGCGCGCCGAGCACGACCGTGTAGCCGGTGACGGCCCACTGGAGACCGGCGACGGACGCGCCGAGGGACCGGGCCAGATCGGGTTCGGCCACCGACAGGACGGTGGTGTCGAGCAGGACCATGAAGTAGCCGAGGGAGATGCCGAGCAGGGCGGAGCGCCGCTTCGCGGCGGACCCCGCCGGAACGGGTGCGAGGACTGTGCTCATGGCCGCCCAGTCTGGGAACGGGCGCGGCGGCGCTCCACCGGCTGCGCCGCACGCGGCGTTCGGAATACCCGAACGCTCCGGGCGGGTTGCGGTCGGCATGGAACCGATCGGCATGGAACTGCGCCAGTTGCGGACGTTCGAGGCCGTCGTCGCCCACCGGACCGTCACCGGCGCCGCCGTGGCCCTCGGGCTCGCGCCGTCCTCGGTGTCCGAGCAGATCAGGACGCTGGAGGCGGCGCTCGGCGTGGCGCTGTTCGAGCGCGGCCCGAAGGGGATGCGGCCGACCCCCGCCGGGGAGCGGATGCGGGAGTGGTCGGGGCGGCTGCTGCGGATGGCCGAGCAGGCCCGCCGCGAGGTGGCCGGGGAGCCGCCGGTGCTGCGGCTCGGCGCGCTGGAGTCGATCGCGGCGACGCACGTCCCCGGCGTCCTCGCCCGGCTCGCCGAGCGGCGGCCCGGCCCGCGGGTGGAGGTCCGCTCGGACGCCGCCCGCGACCGGCTGCTGGACGCCGTCGCCGCCGGGGACCTGGACGCGGCGCTGCTGCTGGACGCCGGCGACGGCGTCGGCGGGCTCGGCTTCGCGGCGCCGGCCGCGCCGCTGGACTTCGTCGACCTGGAGCCGGTCCCGCTCGCGCTGGTCGCCGCGCCGGACCACCCGCTCGCCGGCGCGCCCCGCGTCGCCGCCGCCGACCTGCGCGGCGAGCGGCTCCTGGTGAACGTCCCGGCGTGCTCGTTCTGGCTGGCGGGCGAGCGGCTGTTCGGCGCCGCCGTCGAGCGTGTGCGGGCGGGCAGCGTGACCGTGATGAGCTCGTGGGCGGAGCGGGGCCTCGGCGTGGCGCTCGTCCCCGAGTTCGCCGTCCGGGACAGGCTCGACGCCGGCACCCTCGCCCGGCTCGCGCTGGACGCCCCGGCGCTCAGCCTGCGGCTGGTCTGGCGCGCCGACCGCGAGGCGCTCCCCGGGCTGCGCGAGGTGCTCTACGCGGCGGCCGCGCCCTGACCCGGCGAGGGGCCGGCAGGTGCCCGGAGGGCGGCGTTTGCAGTGATCGGGCCGGGGTACCCGCCCAGCGGAATCACTGCTCGGGCCCGGGGAGAAGCGCGCGATGGCGGGACGCAAAGGCCGGTCGAGATCGGCGAGGGCCGGGGAGCTGGCCCAGGGGGTCAACGACCGGCTCGGCTCCACCTCGTTCCTGAGCCAGAACATCAAGAAGGCGTTCCCGACGCACTGGTCGTTCCTGCTCGGCGAGATCGCGCTCTACTCGTTCATCATCCTGATCCTCACGGGCGTCTTCCTCACGCTGTTCTTCAAGCCGAGCGGCGGCGTCCAGGTCTACGACGGCTCGTACGCGCCGCTCAAGGGCGTGCGGATGAGCGACGCGTACGCCTCCACGCTGCGCCTGACGTTCGACGTCCGCGGCGGGCTGCTGATGCGGCAGATCCACCACTGGGCGGCGAACGTCTTCCTCGCGGCGATCGTGGCCCACCTCATGCGGATCTTCTTCACCGGCGCGTTCCGCAAGCCGCGAGAGATCAACTGGGTGATCGGCGTGACGATGTTCACGCTGGCGCTCGCCGAAGGGTTCGCCGGCTACTCGCTACCGGACGACCTGCTGTCCGGCACCGGGCTGCGCATCTTCCAGGGCATCCTGCTGTCCATCCCCATCGCCGGGACCTACCTCAGCCTGTGGGCGTTCGGCGGGGAGTTCCCGGCAAGCGAGGAGTTCATCCCGCGGCTGTTCACGGTGCACATCCTGCTGATCCCGGGGATCCTGATCGCGCTGGTCACCGTCCACCTGATGATCCTGTGGCAC
Source organism: Actinomadura meyerae (assembly GCF_900188445.1). Lineage (GTDB taxonomy): Bacteria > Actinomycetota > Actinomycetes > Streptosporangiales > Streptosporangiaceae > Spirillospora > Spirillospora meyerae. The sequence continues at coordinate 87,451 of NZ_FZOR01000033.1, read as the reverse complement.
CAGACGCACACCCAGTGGCCCGGACGGGGCCGGCGGGAGATGGCGGTGAGCGGCGAGAAGACCTTCCCGAACTTCGCCGCCCAGAGCACGGGCTACTTCCTGTTCACCTTCGGCGTCCTGGCCGGGCTCGCGACGGTCTTCCAGATCAACCCCGTCTGGCTGTACGGGCCGTACGAGCCGGACGAGGTCTCCTTCGGCTCGCAGCCGGACTGGTACGTCGGGTTCCTGGAGGGCTCGCTGCGCATCATGCCGCGGCTGTCGACGACCGTCGCCGGGCACGACGTCGCGTGGAACGTCCTGCTGCCGGCCATCGTCCTGCCGGGGGTCTTCTTCACCGTCATGGGGCTGTACCCGTTCGTGGAGCGCTGGGCCACCGGGGACGAGCGCGTCCACCACCTGCTGGACCGGCCGAGGAACGCCCCGACCCGGACGGGGATCGGCGCGGCGGCCGTCGCCTGGTACGCCAACCTGATGGCGGCGGGCGGCAACGACGTCATCTCCGACACCTTCAAGATCCCGCTGTTCTGGACGACGTGGTTCTTCCGCGTCGGGTTCTTCCTCGCCCCGATCCTGGCGTTCGTCATCGCCCGCCGCGTCTGCCTGAGCCTGCAGCGCCGCGACCTGCGGATCCGCGAGGAGGGCGTGGAGAGCGGCCTGATCTCGCTCAGCCCGGAGGGCGGCTTCGTGGAGCGGCACGAGCAGCCGGAGCGGGACGCCGGGGCCGTCCTGCGGACCCGGCAGCCCGGCGAGCTCGTCGCCCCCTACCCGAACCACATGATCCCGCTGCCGACCCCGAACCGCGCCCGCGCCCAGGTGCGCACCCGCGTCAACCGCTTCTACCTCGACTACCAGTCCGAGTCGTACGGCGGCGGCCAGGGCGATCTGGAGAAGCCGCCGCAGGACGGCGGCGGCCCGCCGGACAAGAGCAGCGGCTGACCCCGCCCGGCCGGCTGGCCCCGCCAGGCCCGCATCACTTGGGCGGCGGGAGCGACGGCTCGGCCTCCTGCGGCGGCTCCAGCGGCGGGTGGTGCAGGTCGAACGCGGGCCGCACGGAGCGGATGCGCGGCATCGACGTGAAGTTGTGGCGGGGCGGCGGACAGGACGTCGCCCACTCCAGCGACCCGCCGGCGCCCCAGGGGTCGTCGGTGTGCACCTTCTCGCCGTGCCGCCACGAGCGCACCACGTTCCACAGGAACGCGAACGTCGACGCGCCCAGGACGAACGAGCCGATGGACGAGATGAGGTTCAGCGTCGCGAACTGGTCGGGGTAGTCGGCGTAGCGGCGCGGCATCCCCTCGGCGCCCAGCCAGTGCTGCACGAGGAACGTCGTGTGGAACCCGAGGAACAGCGTCCAGAAGTGGAGCTTGCCCCAGCCCTCGTGCAGCATGCGGCCCGTCATCTTCGGCCACCAGAAGTAGAACCCGCCGAACATGGCGAACACGACGGTCCCGAACAGGACGTAGTGCAGGTGGCCGACGACGAAGAAGGAGTCGGTGAGGTGGAAGTCCATCGCCGGCGAGGCGAGGATGACCCCGGTCAGCCCGCCGAACAGGAACGTCACGAGGAACCCGAGCGCGAACAGCATCGGGGTCTCGAACGTGAGCTGCCCCTTCCACAGCGTCCCGACCCAGTTGAAGAACTTGATCCCGGTCGGCACGGCGATCATGAAGGAGGTGATGGAGAAGAACGGCAGCAGCACCCCGCCGGTGGCGAACATGTGGTGCGCCCACACCGTCATCGACAGCCCGGTGATCGAGATCGTCGCCGCCACCATGCCGAGGTAGCCGAACAGCGGCTTGCGCGCGAACACCGGGATGATCTCGGTGACGATCCCGAAGAACGGCAGCGCCGCGATGTACACCTCGGGATGGCCGAAGAACCAGAACAGGTGCTGCCACAGCAGCGGGCCGTGGTTCGAGGGGTCGTAGATGTGCGCGCCGAGCTTGCGGTCGGCCTCCAGCGCGAACAGCGCGGCGGTCAGCACCGGGAACGCGATCAGCACCATCAGGCTGGTCAGCAGCACGTTCCAGGTGAAGATCGGCATCCGGAACATCACCATGCCGGGCGCCCGCATCGCGATGATCGTGGTGATGATGTTCACCGAGGTCAGGATGGTCCCGAACCCGGACAGCACCAGCCCCATGATCCACATGTCGGGGCCGAGGCCGGGCGAGTACGTCTGCGACGTCAGCGGCGAGTAGGCGAACCACCCGTAGGCGGCGGCGCCGCCCGGCATGATGAACGACGCCATCACCATCAGGCCGCCGAACAGGAACAGGTAGTAGGTGAGGGCGTTCATCCGCGGGAACGCCACGTCCGGCGAGCCGATCTGCAGCGGGACCAGCACGTTCGCGAACCCGGCGAACAGCGGCGTCGCGAACAGCAGCATCATGATCGTGCCGTGCACGGTGAACAGCTCGTTGTAGGTCTGGTTGCTCACCACCTGCTTGCCGGGCTCCAGCAGTTCGGCCCGCATCAGCATGGCCATGACCCCGGCGGCGAGGAAGAAAAGGAAGGACGTGACGAGGTACAGGTAGCCGACCACCTTGTGGTCGGTGGTGGCCAGGACGTCGCCGATCCGCCTGCCCATGCCGTGCCGCGCGAGCGCGTCGGCGACGCTCGCGTCGTCCCTGCCCCGTACAGCCGTCATCGACGGCCCTCCCTCCCGCCTCGGTGCCCAACGGGGCACTTGCCGCAGGGACGCCGTTCAAACGGCGGGGACGCCGTTCGAGCGGCGGGGGCGGCGGTCAGATCTCGTCGCCGCGGTCGAGCTCCTCCTCGACGGGCGACGGCTCGGTGTGCCGCATCGGCTCGGCGAGGCGGGGCTTGCGGTGGTGCCGGCGCTGGTGGTCGCGCTCGGTCGGGGTGCGGCCCGGGTCCGGGTCGAGCGGGACCGACCGCATCACCTCGGCCACGCTGCCGTACGTGCCGAGCGGCAGCGCCGCCACCGCGCGCTCGGCCTCCATCTCCGGCCGCCTCTCGTGCACGTGCTCGACGATCCGCTCCTTGCTCGCCGGGAACGGCAGGTCCCCGAGCAGCTCCTCGATCTCGCGTGCGTCGGCAAGTCTCATGGCGTGCCCCCCGGTCCGGTGTGCTCCCCTGCCCGCGTGCGCCGCGGCGCCGTCCTGCCGCGGAACTGCCCGCCCGGTCACGGGCCAAACGGGGCGGCCGAGCCCAGCCGGTCCAGCAGGACGCCCTCGCGCAGCGCCCACGGGCAGATGTCGAGGCTCTCCAGGCCGAGCACGTCCATCACGCCCTCGGCCACGATCGCGCCCGCGAGGATCTGGTGGGCGCGCGACGCCTTCACCCCGCGCAGCCGGGCCCGCTCCTCGTCCGGCAGCTTCGCCAGCCGCGGGATCCAGCGGTGCAGGTCGCGGCGGTCGAGCCGGCGCTCCCGGAACGGCCCCGCCTTCGCCTTCGGCGCCCCGCACAGCCGGGCGAGCTGGGTGAAGGTCTTGGACGTCGCGACGGCCCGCACCGGCGCCGGGCGCTCGGCGATCCCGACGGCGGCCTCGGTCAGCACCGACCGCACGTGCGCGGACAGCGCCCGGCGGACGCGCCCCCGCACCGGCGGGCGCGGCGGCAGGTGGTGGCGGGTGAGGCGGCCGGCGCCGAGCGGCAGCGACAGCGCGATCTCCGGTTCCCGGCCGGCGCCGTAGGCGAGCTCCATCGAGCCGCCGCCGATGTCGGCGAGCAGCATCGGGCCCGCCGACCAGCCGTACCAGGCGCGGGCCGCGAGGAACGTCAGCCGCGCCTCCCGCTCGCCGGTGAGGAACCCGAGCTCGACGCCGGTGGCGGCGCGGACCTCGGCGGTGACGTCGGCGCGGTTGGCGGCGTCGCGCAGCGCGGACGTGGCGTACGGGACCAGCTCGGCGACGCCGAGGGCCGCGGCGGCGGCCACCGCCTCCCGCACCGCGGCGATCAGCCGCCCGACCGCGGGCCGCCCGATGACGCCGTGCCGGTCGGTGGCCTCGGCCAGCCGGACCGGGCGCTTCACGGAGCGGACGGGCAGCGGCGGCAGCCCGGGATCGAGGTCGGCGACCCGCAGATGCGCCGAGTTGGAGCCGATGTCGAGCACGCCGAGGCGCAGGGGGGCGTCGTCCATGGGTCTGCTTTACCCCGCATTGACCTCCTCAGTCCGGCGACGTTTCGGCGCGCCCGGTGGGGTAGGGCCGCCGGGGAGCGGGCCACCGGCTGAGGAGGAGCAGATGAAGGCCGTCACCTGGCACGGCAAGCGCGACGTCCGCGTCGAGAGCGTGCCCGACCCGGAGCTCAAGGAGCCGAACGACGCGATCATCCGCGTGACCTCGTCCGGCATCTGCGGGTCGGACCTGCACCTGTACGAGGTCCTCGGGCCGTTCCTCTCCGAGGGCGACATCCTCGGCCACGAGCCGATGGGCGTCGTCGAGGAGACCGGGCCGGAGGTCACGCACATCAAGCCGGGCGACCGGGTGGTGATCCCGTTCAACATCTCGTGCGGGCACTGCCACATGTGCGGGATGGGGCTGTACGCGCAGTGCGAGACGACGCAGGTCCGCGAGCAGGGCATGGGCGCGGCGCTGTTCGGCTACACCCGGCTGTACGGGCAGGTCCCGGGCGGGCAGGCCGAGTACCTCCGCGTCCCGCAGGCGCAGTTCGGTCCGATCAAGGTGCCGGAGGGCCCGCCGGACGAGCGGTTCGTCTACCTGTCGGACGTGCTGCCGACCGCGCGGCAGGCCGTCGGGTGGGCCGCGATCCCCGAGGGCGGGTCGGTGGCCGTGCTCGGCCTCGGCCCGATCGGGCAGATGGCCGCCCGGATCGCCCGGCACCGCGGGCACCGCGTGATCGCGGTGGACCTCGTGCCGGAGCGGCTGGAGATGGCGCGCCGGCACGGCGTCGAGGTGGTCGACGCCGACGACGCCGACGACGTGCCGGACGCGGTGCGCCAGCTCACCGGGGGCCGCGGCACCGACTCGGTGATCGAGGCCGTCGGGATGGAGGCGCACGGCTCGCCGGGCGCGAAGCTGGCGCAGACCGTCGCCGGGCTGCTGCCGGGCAACTCCGCCGCGCCGCTGATGTCGCGGGTCGGGGTGGACCGGCTCGCCGCGCTGGCCACCGCCATCGAGATCGTCCGCCGGGGCGGGACGATCTCCCTCATCGGCGTGTACGGCGGCATGACCGACCCGCTGCCGATGATGCGGATGTTCGACAAGGGCATCGGGCTGCGGATGGGCCAGGCGCACGTCCGGCAGTGGATCGACGAGCTGATGCCGCTGGTGACCGACGACGCCGACCCGCTCGGGGTGATGGACCTCGCCACGCACCGCTGGCCGCTGGAGAAGGCGCCGCAGGCGTACGAGATGTTCCAGAAGAAGCAGGACGGCGCCATCAAGGTGCTGTTGCAGCCCGGCGCGTGAGGGCCCGCCCGGTCGAGCCGGGACGGGTGATCGTGGACGGGTGATCACGGACTGATGATCGCGGACGGGGTCCGCGCGCCCTAGGCTTTCGGCACGCCCCCGCGGCGTGCCGATCACCCAGAGCCTGGAGGTGGGCCCGATGCACCCGTTCCGCGCGGCCATTGAGAAGGGCGACATCGACGCCCTCCCGGCGCTGCTGGCCCAGGACGTCACGTTCCTCAGCCCGGTGGCGTTCGCGCCGTACGAGGGGCGGGCCGCCGTCACCGCGATCCTGCGCGCGGTGACCCGCGTGTTCACCGGCTTCCGCTACGTGCGGGAGATCAGCGACGGCAGCGACCACGCGCTGGTGTTCAAGGCGCGGGTGGGCGACCGCGAGGTGCACGGCTGCGACTTCCTCCACCACGACGACGCCGGGCTGATCGACGAGTTCTGCGTGATGGTGCGCCCGCTGTCGGGCGCCCGCGCTCTGGCGGACGCGATGGCGGTGGAGTTCGCGAACGTCCGGCGGGAGATGGGCCTGGCCTGACGCGGCCCCTGACCGGACGGGTGCGCCTCACCGGGCGAGCCCGAGGACGGCCCAGCTCGCGAACGCCGCCGCCATGTACAGGGCGGGCGCGGGCCACCGGGTGCGCCCGCGGGCGAAGGAGACGGCGGCCGGCGCCGGGACGATGAGCGGGGCGAACACGACGGCCGTCCACGGACCCGTCCGCGCGGAGAACGCGAGCAGCAACGCCGACAGGACCGGCGCGGCCAGGACGCACGCCACCGCGCCGCGGAGGCCGAGGACCGCCGTGCAGGTCCGCTCCCCCGGCAGCGGCGCGCGGGTGGTCTTCCCCGCGAGTTCCACGTGCCCCGCCGCGAGCACCGCGACGAGCACGGCGGTGAGCGCGGACGCGTCCGGGCCGTGCCCGGCGGCGTCCAGGTAACCGGCGTACAGGTACAGGTGCAGCAGGACGGGCACGGGCAGGCTCACCAGCAGCCCGGCGAACAGCCTGTCCGGATGGGGCCTCCCCCAGCGCAGGTGGACGCCGAGCAGCGCGGCGGCATAGCCGAGCTGCGCGAGCAGGACGCCGGCCCGCCACGGCCACGCCGCGTGCGACGCGACCAGCACCGCCGCGCCGACCGCGTACAGCACGAGGAGGTCGCGGACGCGCACCTCGCCGGACGGCAGCGGGCGGCGGGGATGGAACCGCCGGTCGTAGCCGATGTCGCGGATGTCGTCGAGCGCCCGCATGAGAAGCAGGTCGGCGAACAGCGCCGCCGCGGCCGCCGCCGTCCCCGCCCCGGGCCGCCACCCCCGTCCCGCAGGGTCGAGCGCGGCGAACAGTCCGGTGCCGCCGCACGCCCACAGCGCGGCGGACACCGCGGACGGCAGCGGCGGGTAGGCGCCCCGGACGAACCGGCCGACCCGGACGCCCCACCCCTCACCGGCCCATCCCCTCACCGGCTCGGGCGCGACCAGGTGACCGGGAGCTGCCAGACCCCGCGCACGAACATGCGCTCCCGCCAGGCCAGGTCGGCGGGGTCGACCGCCAGTGACAGGTCCCCGAACCGGCGCAGCACGGCGGCCAGGCCGGTCTGGAGTTCGGCGCGGGCGTGGTGGGCGCCGAGGCAGCGGTGCCGGCCGTGGCCGAAGCCGAGGTGCGGGTTCGGGGAGCGGGCCGGGTCGAAGGCGCCGGCGGCGGGGAACGCCGCCGGGTCGCGGTTGGCGGCGTCGGTGAGCGGGACGACGACGTCGCCCGGCGCCAGCGGCGTCCCCGCCAGCTCGGCGGCGGCGGTGACGACGTGCGGCCGGCCTCCGGTGCCCGCGAGCCACGTCCAGCGCACGTACTCCTCGGCCGCGGCCGGGATCAGCGCCGGGTCGGCGCGCAGCCGGGCGGCGAGCCGCGGCCGCGCCGCCAGGTCGAGCAGGCAGAGCGCGAGGAGGTTCGCGGTGCTCTCCCCGCCCGCCATCAGCAGCCCGGCCCCGAACACCGCGATCTCCGCGTCCGACAGGTCCGAGCCGTGCACGAGCGCGGTGAGCAGGTCGTCGCCGGGGCACGGCCGGCGGGCCGCGACCTGCTCGGCGAAGTAGCCGCGCATGCCCTCGTGCGCCGCCGCGACCTCGGCGTCCGGGTGGTGCCCCGCCGACATCATCGCGCTCGCCCACGGCAGCAGCAGGCCGAGGTCGGCCACGGGGACGCCGAGCATGCCGCACACCACCGCGTACGGGAACGGCGTCGCGAACCGGGCGACCAGGTCGGCGGGCGGCCCGTCCGCCGCCACGGCGTCCAGGAGGCGGCCCGCGACGGCCGCCATGCGTGGGCGGTCGGCCTCCGCGCGGCGGGCCGTGAACCACGCCCGGACGGCCCGGCGCCGCCGGGTGTGCGCCGGCGGGTCGCTCGCGGCCAGCGCGAGCGACTCCGGGGTCCGCGCGAACAGGGTGCCGCCCCGCCACGCCTCCCGGCTGAACCGGTCGTCGGAGAGCACTTTCCGGACGTCGGCGTGCCGGGTGGCGAGCAGCGCCTCCCGGCCCGCCACCACGGCCGGGACCAGCGGGCGCTCGTGCAGGATCCGCAGGTGCCCGGCATCCAGCGGGACGCCCGGCCGGTGCGGCGGGGGGAAGTCCATCGGGTCTCCTTCAGGCGCTGAGCGGCGGGGGCAGCGAGGTCTCCTCGGCGCGGCGGCCCTCGCGCTCCAGCCGGCCCAGCCGCGCCGAGGTGAGGGCGGCGCGGAACAGCTGGATGCCGCGCGCCGAGCTCGGGTCGACGCCGGACAGGTCGCGGATGCGGTCCAGCCGGTAGTGCAGGGTGCGGCGGTGGATCCACAGCTCCCGGGCGGCGCGCTCGCGGTCGAGGTTGCAGGCGAGCAGCACCTCCAGCGTCCGCCGCAGGTCGGTGCCCGCGTCGAGCGGCTGCAGCACGGCGGCGAGCCGGCCGCGGATCGCGGGCTGCTCCAGGATCGCCAGCTCGACCAGCAGCTCGTCCGCCCGGTAGGGGCGGTCCTCGCCGTCCGGGATGGCCTTGACGGCGGTGAGCACCCGGGACGCCTCCTCCAGTGCCTCCGGGATGCCGGCGAGACCGCGCCGCTGCGCCTGCGCGGCGTGCACCGGGCCGCGCGTCCAGGCGGCGAGGGACGCGGTGAACTCGGCGGCGCGGCTCTCCGCGCGGGCGTCCGCGCACGGCGGCTCCCCGGCCGGCAGCAGCACGATGAGGCCGGACAGGTCGCCGGAGTACAGCACGCCGTCCCAGCCGTCCAGCCGCTCGCTCGCCCGCTCCCAGGCCGCGTCGGAGGCGGGCGCCTCGCACAGCAGCACCAGGTAGCCGGGCGCGAGCCGGACGCCGGCCGCCTCCGCGATGACGCCGGCGGGCGCGCCGTCGATCAGGGTCTCGGCGAGCAGCCGGCGCAGCGGCCGGGACGCGCCGCCCGCGCGGGGCGCCTCCGCGTAGCCCTGGATGCACGCCTCCCGCGCGCCGATGGCGAGCTTGGCCGCGTGCGCGGTCAGCTCGGCCATCTCGGCGAACCGGCCGGGCGGCGCGACCGCCCAGCAGGTGCGGGCGGCGGCGGCGAGCGCGAGGTCCCACACCTCCGACAGCACCGGCAGCGGGATCGCCTGCCGGGCGGCGAGGACGCCGAGGTCGCGGAAGCGGGCGAGGTCGTCGGCGGGCAGCGGCTCGCCGGTGAGGACGAGCCCGATGAGGCGGGTGCAGGTCTCCCCGCGGCCGCCGAACATGGGGCCCGCCGCGCGCCGGATCGGCAGGTAGGCGGGGTGGCCGTGCAGGGCCTCGCCGACCGCGTCGGCGACCCGGGGGCCGGTGGACAGGAGGATGTCGGAGAGTTCGCCGGGAGCGGTCATCGGCGCCGCTCCCCTACGCCGCCGCCAGCCGGAACCTGGGCAGGTGGCCGACGGTCGCGTCGACCAGCCCGTGCAGCTCCCGCACGCAGGCCGGTTCGCCGCCGAGCCCGTCCAGCAGGCGGTGCGCCCGCTCGATCAGCGGAGCCACGGACGCCGCGTAGCCCTCGATGACCTCCTCGTCCAGCATCCGGGCGGCCAGCTCGGCGCGCGCGGCCGCGCACCGGCGGGCTGCGGCGTGCAGTTCGAGCACCTCGCGGCGCGGCCCGGCGGGCAGCCCGCTCAGCAGGTGGACGAGCAGGTAGGTGGCGGTGCCGTTGGCGAGGTCCTCGTGCCGCCCGGACGCCAGGTCGCGCTGGTCGTTGACGAGCTGGCGCAGCACGCCGAGCGACCGGCCGAACGCGCGCCAGCCGGCGACGCGGCCGCGGTCCGCGCCGGCGAGGCAGGCGGCGGCCGCGGCGGCCATCCCGTACGGCGCGCCGGTCTTGCCCTCGTAGCCGCGCAGCACCGACGCGGGCGTGGCGACCGCCGGGCGCTCGGTGAGGTCGCGGAGCTGGCCGTCCACGGCGTCCAGCCAGCAGCGCGACAGCTCCTCCTCCAGCGCGGCGCGGGTCGCGGCGGGCACCGGCAGCCCGGCGAGGAGCCGGGCGGGCAGGGGACCGCCGACGGCGAACGCGGTGAGCGCCTTCCTGCCGGCGGCGACCCGGTCCGGGACGCCGGCCGGGCCGGGCGCGTCGGTCAGATCGTCGAGGTGCCGGGCCGACGCCCACCAGAGCAGGTGGACCACCGCGACCGGCGCCGCCGGGCCCGGCTCGCCGGTCTCCGCGCCGTGCGCCAGCAGCGGCAGCGTCACCATGCCGTGCAGGCCGGGCCGCGAGCCCTTCGCGCGGACGAGGTCGAAGAACTCCAGGAGGAACTCCGACATGGCGCCGCCGACCATCTCCCGGCCGTCGTCCAGACCCATCGCCAGGCCCTCGGCGAGCAGCTCGCACAGCCGCGCGATCTCCACCTCGACCTCGGCGATCGCCCGCTCCTGGGCGGCCTTGCCGAACACTCCTTCGTCCACGTGCCAACTCCTCTGGTGCTGCGGGGTGTGTGCGGGCCGCGCCGGGGGTCTCCGGCGGGGCCCGTCATCGGCGGGCGCGCCCGTCCAGGACCCGGACCGTGCCGGCGCGCCCGTCCAGTTCGACCCAGGCGCCGTCCGGGATGCGGGCGACGGCGCCGCCGACCGCGACCGCGGCGGGCACGCCGAGCAGCCGTCCCGTGACGGCGGTGTGCGAGAGCAGGGTGCCGCGTTCGACGACCAGGCCGGACGCGGCGATCATGAGGGGAAGCCAGCCCGGGTCGGTCTCCCGGGCGATGAGGATGCGGCCGGCGCAGCCGGCGGGCGGGACGCCGGGGTCGAGCACGACCTTGGCGCGGCCGCGGACCGTCCCGCCGCCCGAGCCGAGCCCGCGCAGGAAGTCGCCGTCCGGGCCGCCGGCGGCGCCGGCCGGCCGGGCGGCGGCGAGGGCCGCCGCCACGGGGGCGTCCGCCGGGACCGACAGCAGCGGCGGCGGGGGCGGGGCGTCGCGGTGCAGGGCGCGTTCGGCGCGGCGCACCGCCGCGAGGCCGCGCAGGACGTCGGGGCCGCCGCCGGGCAGGGTGCCGTCGAACGCGCCAAGCACCTCCTCGACGGTGAGGTCGAGGACGTCCATGGGGTCGTCGAGCGCCCCGGCCCCGGCGAGGTCGGCGCCGAGCCGCCACAGGATCGTGCGGGAGAGCCCGAACAGCTGCGTCCGGCAGAACCTGGTGTCCTCCCGGGTGCGGACCAGCGACCGCAGCAGCGCGAGCAGGGCGCTCAGGACGGCGCGGCGCGCAGGGTCGCGGCAGGCCGCCCGCAGCCGCCGCCGGGCCTCGTCCGCCGCCCGCGCCTCGGCGGCGCGGCTGCCCGCGACGGTCGCTCCCCGCCGGACGAGCGGCGCGAGGGTCCCGGCGAGCATCCAGGGCCGCTGCCGGGGCGTGGGCGCGTCGAGCTTGAGGTCGTGCACGGCGCGGTCGCCGTAGCGGCGCAGGTGGGCGCGGGCGGCGGCGGCCATGGGCGAGCCGTGCCGGCCGGCGGCGACGCCGTCCCACACGGCGCGCAGGGCCCGCGCGTCGGCCGGGTCGGCGGCGAGCAGCTCGGCCTTCAGCTCGGGGATCCGCCCGGCGCGCTCGGCGAGGTCGACGGCGGCGCGGGCGGCGGCGAGCGAGCGGTTCTCGCGGCCGCCGCACAGCAGGCCGGGCAGCAGTTCGGGCCCGGCGCCCGCCCAGCGGCGCAGCAGCGCGATCGTCGCCCGCAGGACGAGCAGGCCGTAGACGCCGTTGGTGAGAGTGACGCCCCAGCGGACCGACACCTCCGCCCACACCCGCCGGTAGAGGGCGATCAGCTCCTCCGGGGACCGCTCGGCGAGCGGCCGGGCGGCCGGATCGTGGACGTCCGCCATCACGCCGTCCCACCAGCGCAGGAAGCGCGCGGTCGCGCGGCGGTGCCCGGCCGCGCGGACGGCGAGGCCGGGCAGCGCGGCGGCGGCCCGGATCCGCGGCCGGCGGCGCTCCGCGCGGGCCTCGCCGGTGATGCCCATGCCCTCCTCCCAGCCGTCGCGGACCAGGTCGAACACCGGCAGCCGGCCGTGCAGCTCCTGCCAGTCGTCCAGCCGGTAGTAGACGCGCCCGCCGAGGTGCCCGACCATGCGCGGCAGCCGGTGCGCGTCGGCGCGGAGCCGCCGCGCGGGCACGCCCATGCGCCGGTACAGGTCGGTGAAGGCCAGTTCGTAGAACATCCGCGCCTGGGAGTAGGTGAGCGCGCCCGACACGCCCGGGAAGCTCTCGGTGATGTTGTGGTCGCCCCAGTGGACGCGGGGCCCGGCGTCGTGCGGGGCCGCGGCGAGCGGCCGCGCCTGGACGAGGTGGATCGCGCCGTCGGGGGTGAACACCCCCTCGATGTCCTGGGGGCGGCCGAAGTGCGATTCGACGCGGCGGGCGAGCTCGGCGACCCGGCGGGCCTCCTCGTCGGTCAGCACGGGGGCGTCCGCCAGCTCCGCGGGCACCTCGACCACTCTCGGGCCGGCCTCGCCGTCCGCGGGCGGGCCGACCATGCGCCGCTTGGCCACAACCTCGGTACGGACCTCGCCGGTCTCCGGATCGACGAAGAAGTGGTCCACGTCGGCCTTCTCCTGGACGACGCCCTCACCGATGCCGTGCGCGGCGGCGATGACGTGCCGCCGGGTCCCGTCGCGGGGGTCGCGGGTGAACGCGACGAACGAGCGGTCGCCGCACACCATGCGCTGCACGCCGACGGCGACCCTGGCGCCGGTCGGGTCGGATCCCCGGAGCGTCCGGTACTGGACCGCCTCGGGCTTGAACGCCGACGCCCAGCAGCGGGCGACCGCCTCCAGCAGCCCGTCCCGCCGGACGTACAGGAAGCTGTCGCTCATCCCGGCGTACGGGTCGTCGTCGGAGTCCTCTCCCCCGCCGTCGGGCCCCGGCACGACGCAGGCGCGGACGGCCGCCGTGCCGCCGGCGCCGATGTGCTCGTCGAACGTCCTCAGCAGGGCCGCGGCGAGGTCGCCTTCCGGAACGGCCTTGGCCAGGGCGGACGCCGCCGACGCGCACCAGCCGGCGGCGGGCGCGGCCGAGGGCGGCGGCAGGCGCAGGGCGTCCAGCGCCCGGTCGAACTCGGCGGCCGGGAGGCAGAAGAAGTCCGGGACGGGCAGTCCCGCCGCGCGCAGCGACTCCAGCCGCGCGAACTTGAGCCCGATCTCGCCCATCGTCACCACACTCCCGGCAGCAGGCGGGGCGTCGCGGCGGCGTACCGCGGGTAGCCCGGAACGGCGCGGAGGGCCCGTTCCTCGACCCGGATCCGCCCGGCGACGGCCGCGGCGAGCAGGACGAGCGCCACCGCGGTCACCGCGCCCGGGAAGAAGGCGGCGACGCCGGCATGGGCGAGGAGCATCCCCGCGTACGCCGGGTGCCGGACGGTCCGGTACGGCCCGTCCGTGACGACCCGGTGGCCGGCCTGCCGCGCCACGTGGTGGGAGTAGAACCGGCCGAGCGCGCGGATCGCGGCCCGCCGCAGCGCCACCCCGGCCGCGAACAGCGCGCAGGGCAGGAGCAGCCAGGGCGTCCAGCGGTCCCAGGGCGCCGGCCGCAGCGACGCGCCGGCGACCAGCAGGACGCGGGCCAGCCCGTACGGGAGCAGTGTGCGGGTGTCTGCGGGCGGGGCGCCGGAGCGGCGGAACGTCACCGGCGCCTCCAGCAGCAGCCAGCCGAGGTAGCCGGCCAGCAGCGCCGCCGCCGCATGCCCCACCGCGCCGCCCCGGCCCGCGTGCAGCGCGATGCCGCAGGCCAGGATGACCGTGGCCGCCGCGAAGAGCAGGCGCGGCGCGAGCGTCACGTACCTCACGGCCCCGTTCACCGGTCCCGGGTCCGGGTCCGGGTCCGGGCGTACTGCTCCGGGTCCACCGCGTACGCCTCGTAGGTGAGCGATCCCAGGACGGCGCCCGTCGCGCCGTCCGCCAGCGTCGCCGCGCAGCGCGACCGGCGCCCGGCGGGCCGCGCGGTGGGCCAGCGCAGGACGAGCGGGACGTCGCGGTCCACTCCGTACGGGATGTCCGCCCGCAGCGCCACCCATAGCAGCGTCGCGTCCATGGGACGGCCGTGCACCTCGTGCTCCAGCATCGTGGCGAACTGCCGGCCCGCCTCGACGATCTCCACGGGCCCGCGGAGCGGGGGGCGCTCCCCCGGCGGCTGGAGGACCGCCGACTCCACCACGGCGCGCCCGCGCCGCACCGGCTCGCCGACCAGGATGTTCTCGGGGCGGCGCCGGTGCACGAGCCCGGCGGGCGCCCGCCGGGCGGGCGCGGGGCCGGGCGCGGCGCCCGGCGGCGCCGGATCCGCGTCGGCGAACGCGATGGAGCCGCCGCACACCTCCCGGCCGGCCTGCCGCGCGGCGACCGTCCAGGCGCGGTTGCGGCCGGGGACGGGGCGGCACGCGAGCGTCGTGCCCCGGTCCAGCTCGCAGAAGCGGGTGAAGTCGAGGCCGGCGACGACGCGCCCCGGCGGCCTCCCGCGCGCCCGCAGCCCGTCGGCGCGGGCGGCCAGCTCCAGCAGGCCGCTGAACAGCAGCATCCCCGGCACGTGGTCGAGCGGGTGGTCGAAGTAGAAGGGATCCGACTCGTCGACGACCAGCTCGCGGAATCGCTCGATAACGGACGCGGTCATGAGCTCCCTCCAATTACCCGTCCCAGGGCCTTCGGCTCCGCCTGCCGAAAACGGCATGGAAGGCCGTTCTCGGGAAGGTGCGGATATGCCGACCGGACGGCCGTCATCTTGCTACAGAAATGCGCACGGATGAACTGCACCCCTGGGCAGTCCGGGCCGCCGCGGGCTGCCCAGTCCGGCAACCGGGCGGCGCCGCGGGGCCGCCGCACGCGGCGCCTCCGGGCCGAAAACCGCATGTCAGCGTCCACTTGCAGGGCGGGCGCCGGCGGCCCGCCGGGCCGACCCCGCACGTCATCCGGCCGCAATGCGGACCGATAGCGGCGCGTTTCACCGCGCCCGCCGCGGCGTTTTACCGGGCCGGTCGAACAAGATACATTTTCAAAACATTGCTCAAATCAGCCCGGATACCTAACTTCCTGTGAGATACCCCACAAATAAGTGGCATAATGCGGCCATGCGGAAGGCCCGGCCCGGGGGCGGCGGTGTCCCCCGGGCCGGGCCCGGTCCGTGCCTCAGGCGGGCACGTGCGGTGTCAGGCGGGCATGTGCGGGGCGTCAGGCGGGCACGTGCGCCTTGTCGCGCGTCCAGTGCCGGTGCGCCGCGACCGCCGCGACCAGCCTGCGGGGGAACTCGGCCGACGGCCCCTCGCCGGTGACGACGCCGGCGTCGCTGACGATGTCGCCGTCGGCGAACCGCACCCCGGTGATCCCGGCCCGCTCCAGCAGCCCGATGCCCGCGTCGAGGGCGCCGACGGCCTTGCAGTGCACGAACGCCTCGGCCACGAAGTGCACGGCGTCGCCGTTCCGCGCGAGGGTCCGGACGCTCTCCTCGCCACCCGGTACGAACACCGCGTCGTAGAGGACGGACGCGACGGTCGGCATCGCCCGGTCGACCTTGACCTGGCCGCCGTTGGCCGCCTGGACGAAGCCGTCCTCGGCGGCGAGCACCTCGCAGACCGCGCCCGCCTCGACGAGCGCGTCCCCGACGGCGGTGAGGGCGGCCGAGTCGACGCCGTCCGCCACGAGGATCGCGACCTTGCGGCCCCGGACCGACTCCACGGGCGAGTGCGCCTGGCTGAGCGCGGGCGAGCTGAGGCCGTGGTTCGGGGTCGCGGGCGCCTCCGGCGGCGCCACGCCGATCCCCTTGGCGACCCGCACGGCGAGGTCGTGGTCGACGTTGTTGAGATGCGCGACGACGCCCTCCCGTATGTGCCGGTGCTCGCACTTGCCGAGCTCGAACCGGAACGCGCCGACGATGTGCTCCTTCTCCCAGTCGGCCATGCTGTTCCAGAACAGCGTCGCCTGGGAGTAGTGGTCGGCGAAGCTCTCGCTCCGCTTGCGGATCTTGTCGCCGTCCACCCGCTCCTGGTAGTGGCCGTACGACCCCGCGCCGCCGACCGCCGGGCACCCGCCCGACAGCGAGTTCTTGTGATAACTCGCCTGGCCCTGGTTCAGGTCCATCTGGTGGTAGCCGTCGCGGTGGTGGTTGCGCACGGGGGCGACGGGCCGGTTGACCGGGAGCTGCGGGAAGTTCGGCCCGCCGAGCCGGATCAGCTGCGTGTCGAGGTAGGAGAACAGCCGCGCCTGCAGCAGCGGGTCGTTGGTGAAGTCGATGCCGGGCACGACGTTGCCGAGGTGGAAGGCGACCTGCTCGGTCTCGGCGAAGAAGTTGTCGGGGTTGCGGTCCAGCACCAGCGTGCCGACCGGCCGCACCGGCACCGCCTCCTCCGGAATGATCTTGGTCGCGTCGAGCAGGTCGAACCCGAACCGGTGCTCGTCCTCCTCCGGCACCAGCTGGACGCCGAACTCGTACTCGGGGAAGTCGCCGCTCTCGATCCGGTCCCACAGGTCGCGCCGGTTGAAGTCGGGGTCCTTGCCCGCGATCTTCTGCGTCTCGTCCCAGGCGAGCGAGTGGGTGCCGAGCTTCGGCTTCCAGTGGAACTTCACGAACGTCCCGGTCCCCCGCGCGTTCACCAGCCGGAAGGTGTGGACGCCGAACCCCTGCATCATCGCGAAGCTGCGCGGCAGCGCCCGGTCCGACATCAGCCACATCATCATGTGCATGGTCTCGGGCTGGAGCTGCACGAAGTCCCAGAGGGTGTCGTGCGCGGACGACGCCTGCGGGATCTCGTTCGGTGGCTCCGGCTTCACCGCGTGCACGAAGTCGGGGAACTTGATGCCGTCCTGGATGAAGAACACCGGCATGTTGTTGCCGACGAGGTCGAAGTTGCCCTGCCGCGTGTAGAACTTCGTCGCGAACCCGCGGACGTCGCGCACCGTGTCGGCCGAGCCGCGCGATCCGGCCACCGTGGAGAACCGCACGAACACCGGCGTCGTCAGCGAGGTGTCGGTGAGGAACTCGGCGGTGGTGTACTCGGCGAGCGACTCGTGCAGCGTGAAATGGCCGTAGGCGCCGGCGCCGCGCGCGTGCACCACCCGCTCGGGAATGCGCTCGTGGTCGAAATGGGTGATCTTCTCGCGCAGATGGAAGTCCTCCATCAGCGTCGGGCCGCGCTCTCCGGCGGAAAGCGAGTTGTCGGTGTCGTCGACCCGGAGCCCCTGGTCGGTGGTGAGCGCGGCGCCCTCCGGGCTCACCCGCCGGAGGTCGAGCTGCTCCTGTTTCGGGTCCGCCCGGTCGGCGGGGTCGGCCATGTTCCTGCTCCCTCGACGGTGATGACGGTGAACGGTGGTGACGGTGAACGGTGGTGACGGCGAATGGACGTCTCGGGGCGGCTACCCCCCGTTCCGAGCGGCATGCGCCCTTTGACCTGAACTTGATTTCCGTCCGCCGCACCCCTTCCGGTGCGATTCCCGGGCTCTTGTCAACGGTCTGACAAACGCGCCGCCGGACGGTGCGGGCGGCTGAGTGTCGCCGTTCGCGCCCGCTGCCTACGTTGGGACGACCGGCGGCGGGCCCGTCCGGGACGACGCTTTCACGGGGCCGGAGACGCGCGGGGGTGGCGGGAGGTGGCGAGGTGACCGCGGCATTCGAGGACGCGCACGCCGGATCGGCGGTCCTCGCGGGCCTGACCGAGGAGCCGTGGCGGGACGTCCCGGCGGAGGAGGCCCGCTGGATGCGGCCCCGCCTGCCGGACCTGCTCGGCGTGATGGTCGCGGGGGTGCTGCGGCACGTCCCCGAGTACGACCGGCCGGGCGACGCCGCCTACTGGCGGGTCGCCGAGGCCGCGGTCGCGCAGGCGATGGAGCACTTCGTGCAGATGATCGCCGACCCGGACACCTCGTGGAAGGAGGTGTACCAGGTCTTCTTCGACGTCGGCTACGGCGAGGCCGTCGAGGGCCGCAGCCTGGAGCACCTGCAGAACGCGATGCGCGTCGGGTCGCGGATCGCCTGGCGGCACCTGGCGGTCGAGGCCGAGCGGCTCGGCCGCCCCCGCGCGCTCATCACCCTGCTCGCGGAGGCGAACTTCGCCTACCTGGACGCGCTCGCGTCCGCCGCCGCGCACGGCTACGCGCGGGCGCGGGAGAAGGCGGCCGGGGAGCGCGAGCAGCGCCGCGGCCGGCTGCTGTCGCTGCTGCTGTCGGACCCGCCGGCGCCGCCGGAGGTCGCCCGCGAGCAGTCGGCCCTGGCCGGCTGGCCGCTGCCGCGCCGGCTGGCGGTGATCGTGCTGCGGCCGCGGCCGGGCAGCGGCGGCGAGGGCCCGGCCGGGCTGCCGCCGTCGCTGCTGAGCGGGCTGGACCACGGCCGGCCCTGCCTGGTCATGCCCGACCCGGACGGGCCGGGCCGGATCGAGGAGCTGGCCGCGACGCTCGCCGGCTGGACCGGCGCGATCGGCCCGTCCGTCCCGGTGGAGGAGGCGGGGACGTCGCTGCTGTGGGCGCGGCGCGCGCTCGACCTCGCCCCGGCCGCGACGCGTCGCGGGGCCGCGGGCGCGCGCGGCGGGCGGAACCGGCGCGGCGGGGTGCTGGTGCGGGCCGAGGAGCACCTGCCGGGCCTGCTGCTGCGTGCGGGCGGGTCGCTCGCCGCGATCGTGGCGTCCCGGCGGCTGGCCCCGCTGGAGGAGGCGGGCCCGCGGCAGGGGCTGCGGCTCGCCGTGACGCTCCTGGAGTGCATGAAGCACGGCTTCAACGCCACCGGTGCCGCCGAGGCGCTGTGCGTGCACCCGCAGACCGTCCGGTACCGGCTGGCGCAGCTGCACGCGATGTTCGACTTCGACTTCGAGGACCCGGAGATCCGGCTGGAGCTGATGCTCCTCCTGCACACCTGGATCCAGCGCCGCGGCGGCTGAGCGGCGGCCCGGCCCCGCTCCCGTCCGCCGCGCCCTCCTCGTGTCCCAACCATGGCGGGGCCCCGCATCCGCTACGGTCGGGGGCGCCGCGCAGGCGAGGGGCGCCGCGCGGCGAGGGGAAGGAAGACACAGAGCACATGGCCGAGAAGGTCATTCGCGTGGACGACATCGACGGCTCCGAAGGGGCCGATGTCGTAAAGCGAGACTTCGAAGTCTTGGGTCGGACGTTCACGATCGACCTGAGCGATGACAACTACAAGCGGCTGAACGAGATGCTGGACGGCCTCGCGCCCTTCATCGAGAACGCCGCGGAGGTGAAGCCCGCCGGGAAGGGCCGCAAGTCCCGCACCGCGAAGATCAAGGGCTACACGAACGGCGATGTCCGCGAGTGGGCATTGCGTCAGGACATCGAAGTCTCCGAACGTGGCAAGATATCGGATGAGGTCTATGCTGCATTCATCGAGGCACATCCGGACGCCAAGCCGGACGCATAGCTAGAGGGAGTCCCCGCATGGCACAGAAGGTCGAAGTCCTTCTCGTCGACGACATCGACGGTGGAGAGGCTGACGAGACCGTCAGCTTTTCCCTCGATGGCACGGCTTATGAGATCGACCTGAGCAAGAAGAACGCCGCCAAGCTGCGCAACGGCCTGGAGCCGTTCGTGGCCCACGCCCGCAAGGCGCGCAAGACCACCGGCCGCACCGGCCGCGGGTCGCGCACCGCGGGCAGCCGCGAGCGTTCCGCCGAGATTCGCGAGTGGGCGAAGAACCACGGCATCAAGGTCAATGAGCGGGGCCGTATCCCCGCCAATGTGATCGAGCAGTACGAGGCGGCGCACTAGCGGCGCCGCACGCCGGCGGCGCACCGGCACGGCCGCGGGGCCGAGGTGGAATTCTCACCACCTCGGCCCCTTGGCTGCGCACCGGGCAAAACGCCATTAGGGGATAATGCGGGGAATAGCGCAAGACATCGCAATAGGCGGCCGGCGGGCGACGGCCGATAGGGGGCGGACCGGTTGGCACCTGTGACCCGGCGGGAGCGCATCCGGTACTGGTTCGACCGGACCATGTCGAAGGGGACGCCCGCGCTCATCGGGTGGCTCGGCCTCGCCTCGGCGGCGCTGGTGCTCGTCGTGGCGACCGCGGCGGTCGTCATCGCGCCGCGCGACACCGGCGAGAACGGCCACTGGCCCGGCATGGTGTGGCGGAGCCTGCTGCGCACCCTCGATCCCGGCACGATGGGCGACGACACCGGCACGGCGCCCTTCCTGGCGCTGATGCTGATCTCGACCGTCGGCGGCATCTTCATCGTCAGCTCGCTGATCGGCGTGCTCACCACCGGCCTCGAGGCCAAGATCGGGGAGCTGCGCAAGGGCCGGTCGCGGATCGTCGAGCACGACCACACCGTGCTGCTCGGCTGGTCGGAGCAGGTCTTCACCGTGGTCGCCGAGCTGGTCGAGGCCAACCAGAGCAAGCGCCGATCGTGCGTGGCGATCCTCGCCGACCGCGACAAGGTCGAGATGGAGGACGCGATCCGCGCCCGCGTCGGCGACCTCGGCCGGACCCGCATCGTGTGCCGCACCGGCAACCCGCTGAAGGTGGCCGACGTGGAGCTGGTCAGCCCCGGCACCGCCCGGTCCATCCTCATCGTCACCCCGGAGGTCGCCGACGCCGACACCCGCGTCATCAAGGTGCTGCTGACGCTCGGCGCCCGCACCTGGGGACGGCGCCGCCCGCACGTCGTCGCCGCCGTCCACGACTCGGCGAACCTGCCCGCCGCCCGCCTCGCCGGCGGCGAGCGCGCGCACGTCATCGACGCCGACGACGTCGCGATCCGGCTCATCGTGCAGTCGCACCGCCAGTCCGGCCTGTCCCAGGTCTGCACCGAGCTGCTCGACTTCGCCGGCCACGAGTTCTACATGCGGCCCGAGCCGTCCCTCGCCGGGACGCCGTTCGGGGAGTCGCTGTCGGCCTACGACCTCGGCGTCCCCGCCGGGCTGCGGCGCGGCGACGGGACCGTGATTCTCAACCCGCCGATGGACACCGTGATCCGCGCCGACGACGAGATCATCGTGCTGGCCGAGGACGACCTGCTGATCCGGCTCGCCGGCGGCCCGCCCCCGCCGGTCCGGGAGGAGGCGATCAGCACGGCCGTCGCGCGGGACCCGGTGCCCGAGCGGACGCTGATGCTCGGCTGGAACCACCGCGCCCCGAAGATCATCGAGCTGCTGGACGAGTTCCTCGCACCCGGCTCGGAGCTGGTCGTCGCGGCGCCGTGCGACGACCCGACCGGCGATCTCACCGAGCAGGCCAACCTCAAGGTCGGCTTCGTGCGCGCCGAGCCGACGCAGCGCCCGTCCCTGGAGTCCCTCGACGTCGGCAAGTACCAGAAGGTCATCGTCCTGTCGGACGCGGGCCACGACGCCGACACCGCCGACGCCCGCACCCTCGTCACCCTCCTGCACCTGCGCGACATGGAGGACGCCCTGGGCGCCCCCGACCCCCCTTTGGGCGACCCTGCTTCTCGTGGGGGGGCGACCCCCCACACCCCCCGGAAAGACCCGTTTGCCATAGTCAGCGAGATCAACGACGATGCCAACCGCGAGATCGCTCAGGTCACCAAGGCCGACGACTTCGTGGTCAGCGAGAAGCTGATCAGCCTCATGCTGACCCAGCTCAGCGAGAACCGGCACCTCTACGACGTGTTCGTCGACCTGCTCGACCCGGCCGGCTCGGAGATCTACCTCAAGCCCGCCTGCGACTACCTGGTGCCGGGCGCGGCGGCCGACTTCGCGACGCTGATCGAGTCCGCGCGGCGGCGCGGGGAGGTCGCGCTCGGCTACCGGCTGACCGCGCGGTTCCACGAGCCGCCCGGCTACGGCGTCGTCCTCAACCCCGACAAGAGGGCGCCGCTGACCCTGGACGCGGACGACCGCGTCATCGTGCTCGCGGAGAACTGACCCCGGCGCCGCCGGCCGGCGGGACCGGGCCGTGCCCGGCGCGCACCGCGCCCGCGCCGCCCTCGCGCAGCGCCCGCTCGGCGCGCCGCGCGTCCGCGGCCATGCCGCGGACCTCCGCCACCCCGAGCTCGTCGGCGGCGGTCCCGGCGAGCAGCTCCCGGTAGCGGGCGTTCTGCTCCGGCAGCCCGCGCAGCACCAGCGCCTCGTGGTAGGCGTCATCGGCCGCGGCGGCGCGGCGCGCGTAGTCCTCCAGCGCCTCGACCCGCCCGGTGACCGAGCGCACCGACAGCGCCAGGGCGCGGTCCTGCGGCTCCAGCAGCGCCCGGGCGTGCGCCGAGAGCCGCGCGGGCTGCTGGGCGAGGCGCTCGCGGCGCAGCCGGGTGTGCTCGGCGAGGGCGTCCGCGATGGCCCACTCCTGCCGCGGCAGGACGACCGCGTTGTTGATGCCGTCCAGCAGCCCGGCGCCGTTCGCCCGCGACCCGAGGACGGCGTCGACGGCCCGCTGGGCGCGGACGAGCAGCCCGGCGGCGGGCCGGTCGAAGTCGGCGGGCAGCAGGTAGGAGCCGTGGTGCTCGCGGGCGGCGCGCGCGGCCGGCGGCTCCGCCACGTGCCGCAGCGCGCCGGCCGTCCAGCCGGCGAAGCTGACGGCGGCGAGCACGGCGGCGGCGGGCACCTGTCCGAGCAGCAGCAGGAGGACCTGCAGCGCCGGGGTGAGCATCATGGCGAGCAGGGGCAGCCGCCCCCACCGCCCGGCCCCGCCGAGCAGCTCGCCGTCGTCGAGCGAGTCGAGGAAGCAGAGCCGCAGCCAGCCGCCCGGCAGCACGCCGTAGAAGACGGCGAACGCCGGGATCCACACCAGCCGCGCCACGACCGTGGCCGCGCTCAGCCGCGGCGCGGGAGGCGCGGGCCGGCTCGCCGGGACGAGCCGTTCGGGCGCGGCGGCCAGCAGCGCGCGGGCCTCGGTGCCGAGGGCCGGGTCGAACACCGGGCGGGGGCGGTCTTCTCCGGTCATCGTCACATCCCTCCCTGCTGTCCCGGGAGCCGGACGGCCCCGGCTAGTCCTGCAGCTCCGCCCAGACCTCCCGGTCGCGCTCCGCCGTCCAGATCCGCGGGCGCTCGACGCCGTCCAGCTCGTCCCAGAGCCGGGCCACGTCGAAGGGCAGGCAGTGCTCGAAGATCGGCCAGTGGCCGTAGGCGGGCGCCAGGGCGGCGCGGACCGCCTCGAACGCGTCCTTGCGGGTGCCGCCGTCCCGGCGGACGCGGCCCGCCTCCGCGAGCATCACGGTGAGGAAGTCGCGGGTCTGCGCGACCGCCGCGCGGGCGGCGTCCCGGCCGTGCGCGACGGCGCCGCGCCCGCCGACGAGCGTCTCGGCGCCGAAGGAGTCGACGTGGTCGAGGGTGCCGGCCGCCCACTCGCGGTGGAAGGCGTCGCCGGTGTAGAGCGCCGCCTGCGTCTCGACGAGGTCGCCGGCGAACAGGATCCGGTGCCGGGGCAGCCACGCGACGATGTCGCCCTCGGTGTGCCCGCGCCCGCAGTAGGCCAGGTCGAGGTCGCCGCGGTCGCCGCCGAGGTCGATGGTCAGGGTGCCGGTGAAGGTCACCGACGGCCAGGTGAGCCCGGGGATGCCGTCCGGGTCCTTGAACAGCCGGGGCATCCGGGCGAGCTCGGAGGCCCAGTCCTGCTTGCCGCGCTCGGCGATCAGCGCGCGGGTCAGGTCGTGCGCGACGACCACCGGGGCGCCGAACGCGCTCGCGCCGAGCGTCCGGACGGCGTGGTAGTGCGACAGCACCAGGTAGCGGACGGGCTTGTCGGTGTGCTCGCGCAGCACGGCGAGCCAGTCGCGGGCGGCGGCGGGCGTGGCGAGCGCCTCGAAGCAGACCAGGAAGTCCTCGCCCTCGACGGCGCCGACGTTCGGGTCGCCCTCGGCGGTCAGCGCGTACACCCCGTCGGCCAGGATCTCCAGCGTCGGGGTCTTGTCGCCCAGGTCTGCGGACGACGCGAACGGTCTGGGCATCGGCCCCCCTCGCACTCGTGGCCGCGGCTCGCGCCCCGCGGGCCGGTTCCGCCCGTGCAGGGGTTCATTCCACGCAGAGCGGTCGATAACCGTCGGGGATCGGGAGAGACGGGGGCCCGCCGGGGTAGGGAAGATCCTGGACGACGGGCGCCGGACGGCGGCCCGGTGGAGGGAGGGGCCGGGTGAACGGCGCGCTCGGGCTGCTGGCCGTGCTCCTGCTGACGGCCGCGACCGGCTACTTCGTCGCGCAGGAGTTCGCGTTCGTCACCGCCGACCGGCCCGTCCTCGCCCAGCGCGCGGCCGAGGGCGACCGGGCGTCGGCGCGGGCGCTGCGGGTGATGGGGCGGCTGTCGTTCATGCTCTCCGGGGCGCAGCTCGGCATCACGGTGACCGCGCTGGTCGTCGGGTTCATCGCCAAGCCCGCCCTGGCCGACCTGCTCGCACCGGTGCTGCGCGCGGCCGGGGTGCCGGGCGCGGCCGTCGGCGCCGCCGCCGTGGGGGTCGGCTTCGCCCTCGCCACCGTGGTCCAGATGGTGCTCGGCGAGCTGTTCCCCAAGAACTTCGCGCTGGCGCGGGCGGAGCCGCTGGCCCGCGCGCTCGCCGGCTCCACCCTCATGTACCTGGCGGCGGCGGGCCCGGTGATCAGGCTGTTCGACGCGTCCGCGAACCGGCTGGTGCGCGCGGTCGGCATCGAGCCGGTGGAGGAGCTGCACCACGGCGCGACGCTGGAGGAGCTCGGGCACATCATCGGCGAGTCCGGGGAGCAGCTCCCGGAGGGGCAGGTCGACCTGCTGGAGCGGGCCCTGGTCTTCTCCGAGCGGGACGCCGAGGAGGTCATGGTGCCGCGGGTGGACGTGGTGACCGTGCCGGCGTCCGCGCACGCCGCCGAGCTGAGCGACATCGTCTCCGCGAGCGGGCACACCCGCTACCCCGTCATCGGCGAGGGCGTCGACGACGTCGTGGGCGTCGTCGGGCTGCCGGAGCTGATCGCGCTCGGGCCGCGGGAGGCCGCGGACGTCCGGGTCGCGGACATCGCGCGGCCGCCGGTGCTGCTGCCGTCCTCGCTGCCGCTGCCGGAGGTCGTGCTGCGGCTGCAGAGCGCGGCCGAGCCGATGGCCTGCGTGGTGGACGAGTACGGGGGCTTCGCCGGCATCGTCACCTGGGAGGACGTCGCCGAGGAGCTGGTCGGGGAGATCGCCGACGAGAACGAGCCGGGCGAGGAGCTCGCGATCCGGACCGGCGAGTGGTGGACGACCGACGCCGGGCTGCGGATGGACGAGGTCGCCCACGAGACCGGCATCGCGCTGCCGGAGGGCGACTACGAGACCGTGGCGGGACTGCTGCTGAAGCGGCTCGGCCGGGTCGCGCGGCCCGGCGACGTCGTGCGGGTCGACCTCGAACCGACCCGGCTGGACGAGCCGCCCCGCACCGCGGTCGTCGAGGTGCTGACGGTCCACCGGCACGTGCCCGAGCTGATCCGCGTCCGGACCGTCGAGCCCCCCGGGGAGGACCGGTGAGCCTCGCCCTGGGCGCCGCCGTCACGCTGGCGCTGCTGGCCGCCAACGGCTTCTTCGTCGCCACCGAGTTCTCCCTGGTGGCGGCGCGCCGGCCGCGGCTGGAGCGGGCCGCCGCGCGCGGCGGCCGGGCGGCGGCCGCCGCGGTCGCCGGGATCGACGAGCTGTCGCTGACGCTCGCGGGCGCGCAGCTCGGCATCACGATGAGCTCGCTCGGCCTCGGCCTGGTGTCCGAGCCGGTGTTCGCGGGGGCGCTCACCCCGCTGTTCCACTCCGCCGGGCTGCCGGAGGGCGCCGCGCACGCCGTCGCGTTCGTGCTGGCCCTGGCGCTGGTGACGTTCCTGCACATGGTCGTCGGGGAGATGGCGCCGAAGTCGTGGGCGATCACCGACCCGGAGCGGTCCGCGACCGTGCTGGGCATGCCGTTCCGCGCGTTCACGACCGTCGCGCGCCCGGTGCTGGCGGCGCTGAACGGCGCGACGAACCTGCTGCTGCGCGCGGTGGGCGTCCGGCCCGCCGAGTCGCGGGAGGTGTCGCGGACGCCGGAGCAGCTGCGCAGCATCGCGCAGGAGTCGCGGCGGCTCGGACTGATCGACGAGGGCGAGCTGACCCTGCTGACCACCGCGCTGGACGCGCCGCGCGCCCCGCTGGCGGGGCTCGTCGTGCCGGTCTCCGACATCGTGTCGGTGCCGCCGGAGGCGTCCCCGCAGGAGGTCGTGGACGCCGCCGCCCGCAGCGGCCACACGCGCCTCATGCTGCGCGGCCCCGGCCGTCCGGGCGCCGCCCGCATGGTGCACGTCCGGGACGCCTACCTGGCCCGCGCGCGGGGGGCCGCGACACCGGCCGCGGGGCTGGCGCACCCGGTCCCGGCGATGCCGGTCGGGACGCCGGTCGGCGAGGCGGTCGCGATCCTGAAGGCCCACCACAGCCACCTCGGCGTCGCCGTCGCCCAGGACGGCGGGATCGCCGGCCTGGTCAGCCTGGACGACCTGCTCACCACGCTGCTGACCGTCCGCTGAACCACCCGAAATGTCAACGTCAGTTGACATGGCCAGGCTGTCAACCTACATTGACGCCATGAGCGATGGAGTGACGCTCGCCCAGGAGGCGAGCAGCCGGGACCCGGCGGTCGGCCTGCGGGCCGTGCGGGCGCTGCGCGAGCTGGCCGAGCGGCTGGAGGCGCTGCAGGTCGCCAGCGCCCGCGACCAGGGCTGGTCATGGCAGGACATCGCGGTCTGCCTCGGCGTGAGCAGGCAGGCCGTCCACAAGAAGCACGGCGGCGGGCGCCGCCTCCCCTTCCCGGCGAAGCCGGGCGGGCGGTCCACCGGGATCGGCGGGGCGTCCCCGGCCGACACGACACAGAAGGAGCAGTGACGGATGTTCGAGCGTTTCACCGCCTCGGCCCGCGAGGCCGTGACCGGCGCGCAGGCGGCGGCGCGGGAGCTGCGCGACCGCCACATCGGGACCGAGCACGTCCTGCTGTCGATGGTGGCGGGCGACGACGCCGCGGCCCGGACGCTGCGCGCGCACGGGCTGACGGCCGACGACCTGCGGGCCAGGATCGCCCGCGTCAACCGCACCGGCGGCGACGTCCTCGACTCCGAGGCCCTGCGGAGCATCGGGATCGACCTCGACGCCGTCCGGGACGCCACGGAGCAGAGCTTCGGCGAGGGCGCCCTCGACGTGCCCGCCGGGAAGCTCCACCGGTACCGCGGGGGGCACATCCCCTTCACCCCGAAGGCCAAGAAGGCCCTGGAGCTGAGCCTGCGGCACGCGATCCGGCTCAAGCAGAAGCGGATCGCCTCCGGGCACATCCTGCTGGGCATCCTGCACGACGACGACTTCCTGTCGGCGCGGCTCGCGGCGGAGGCGGGCGTGGACGTCCCGGCCCTGCGCGCCGACATCGAGCGGCTGCTCACCAGCGAGGCCGCCTGATCAGCCGCCGAGGGTGCGGGCCAGGACGGCGGCGCAGGCGTCCCTGCGGCCCGGGTCGTCGGGGAAGCGGCGGCGGCACTCGGCGGCGATCCAGGACGGCGTGGCCGGGCGCACGGTCCGCGGCGGGCGCGCCTTGTGCCCCGGATGCCGCACGGGCGGGCGGGGACGCACCCCGCGCGGCGCCGGGCGCGGTGCGGCGGAACGGGGGTGCGCCCGCCCCGGCATGGGCCGCTCGCGGACGCGCGGCGGCCGCCCCTCCCGGCCGGGGGCCTGCCGTCGTTTCCCGGCGGGCTTCTGCTCGCCTTCCCGGGCGGGAGCCGCCTTGCCCGGCCGCCCGGGGCTCGGCACCGGCGGAGGCACCGCCGGCGGGCTCAGGGACGGCGGGCTCGGGGACGGCACAGTCGCGGACGGCGGGCTCGCGGGCGGCGGCGTGGCGGCGTCCGGCACGACCGTGCCCGCCGGGGACACCGGGTCCGCTCCGGAGCCGATGGCGAAGAAGCCCGCGCCGATGGCGAGCGCGGCGGCCGCGACGGGCAGCCACGGCGTCTGGAGGACCCGGCGCCGCACGGGCGGGCTCGGCTCGCCCCGGGTGAACCCGGCGGGCGGGAGACTGGAGGAGAGGCGCACCCCACGATGGTCACGCTGCGCGGCCGCCCGGACACGGAGAATCGCCGCGCCGTTGCCGGGTTGATACAGACCGGCCCGCTCACCCGGCCTCGACGACCGTGAAGCGGCGCAGGGCGAGCGCCGGGTTCTTGGCCCGGACGGCGGCGATCCGCTCCGCCGAGACCTCGGCGGCCACGACGCCCGTGTCCTCCCCCAGCCCGGCCGCGACCACGCCCATCGGATCGACGACCATGCTGTTGCCGGCGCCCATCGGGGCGCACTGGCCGGCCGCGGCGACGTAGACGGTGTTCTCGATCGCGCGGGCCCGGACCAGCGTCCGCCAGTGGTCCTCCTTCAGCGGCCCCGGCACCCAGGCGGCGGGCAGCACCAGGACGTCGGCGCCCGCGTCCACGATCCGCCGCGTCACCTCCGGGAACCGGACGTCGTAGCAGGTCTGCATGCCGAACGTGGCGCCGTCCACCTCGAACGTCTCCGGCTCGCCGATGGCGCCCGGCCGGACCAGCTTCGACTCCCGGTACCCGAACGCGTCGTACAGGTGCAGCTTGCGGTACTCGGCCACGATGTCGCCGCCGGGGCCGAGGGCGACGAGCGTGTTGGAGATGCGGCCCGGTTCGTCCAGCCGCTCGTTCACGCCCGCGACGAGGTGCACGCCGTGCCGCCGGGCGAGCTCGCCGAGCCCGGTCGTGAACGGGCCGTCCAGCGGCTCGGCCGAGTCGGCGAACCGCTCGTCCAGCTTCGGCGCGGTGAACATCGCGAACTCGGGGAACACCACCACCTTCGCGCCGAGCCCGGCCGCCTCGGCGGCGAGCCCGCCGATCGCCGCGAGGTTCTCGTCCTTGTTGACGCCGGGCGCCAACTGCGCCACCGCCACCAGCACCATCCGCTGCCTCCCTACATCCGGCCTGCATCCGGCCTGCATCCGGCCTACATCCGGTCGACGCCGGTCACCCTGATCACGGCCTCGCCCTCCTGGTCGGAGCCCGCGAGGTCCACCTCGGCGCTGATCCCCCAGTCGTGATGCCCCTCCGGGTCGTCGAACACCTGCCGGACGCGCCACAGCCCGTCCTCCGGCACCTCCTCGATCCGCAGCAGCTTCGGCCCGCGGGCATCGGCGCCGGTGAGCAGCTCGTCGTGCTCGGCGAAGTAGCCGTCCATGGCGTCCGCCCACGCGTCCGCGCCGAAGTCGGGATCGAGCTCGCCCAGCTCGCCGTAGCGCTCCAGCGCCGCCAACTCCACCCGCCGGAACAGCGCGTTGCGGACCAGCACCCGGAACGCGCGCGCGTTCGCGGTCACCTTCGTCACGCGCTCCTCGATCGGCTGCTCCAGGTCGCCCTCGTCGGCGGGGTTCGCGAGCTGCTCCCACTCGTCCAGCAGGCTGGAGTCGACCTGCCGGACCAGCTCGCCGAGCCACTCGATCAGGTCGATCAGGTCGTCGCTCTTGATGGACTCGGGGACGGTCTGCTGGAGCGCCTTGTACGCCCCCGACAGGTACCGCAGCACCAGGCCCTCGGCCCGCGCCAGCTCGTAGTACCCGATGTACTCCGTGAACGTCATCGCGCGCTCGTACATGTCGCGGACGATCGACTTCGGCCGCAGCGGGTGGTCGCCGACCCACGGGTGCCCGGCCCGGTAGATCTCGTAGGCGGCGGCGAGCTCGTCCTCCAGCGGCTTCGGGTGGTCGACCTCCTGGAGCAGCTCCATCCGCTCCTCGTACTCGATGCCCTCGGCCTTCATCTCCTGGACGGCCTCGCCCCGCGCCCTGTTGACCTGCGCGGCGAGGATCTGCCGCGGGTCGTCCAAGGTCGCCTCGATCACCGACAGGACGTCCAGCGCGTACGACGGCGACGCCGGGTCGAGCACCTCGAACGCCGCCAGCGCGAACGTCGACAGCGCCTGGTTGAGCGCGAAGTCCTCCTGGAGGTCGACGGTGATGCGCGCGTACCGGCCGAGCTCGTCGGGCTCGTCCAGCACCTCCACGATCCCGCCCGCGAGCAGCGACCGGTAGATCGCGATGGCCCGCGAGATGTGCCGGCGGCGCGCCGCCGGCTCCTCGTGGTTGTCGGTCAGCAGCCGCTTCATCGCCTGGAACGCGTTGCCCGGCCGCGCGATCACCGACAGCAGCATCGCGTGGCTGACCTGGAACCGGGACCGGAGCATCTCCGGCTCGGCCTCCTGCAGCTTCGCGAAGACCTCCTCGTCCCAGCCGACGAACCCCTCGGGCGGCTTCTTGCGCTGCACCTTGCGCCGCTTCTTCGGGTCGTCGCCCGCCTTGGCGAGGGCCTTCTCGTTCTCGACGACGTGCTCGGGGGCCTGCGCCACCACGAACCCGACCGTGTCGAACCCGGCGCGCCCCGCCCGCCCGGCGATCTGGTGGAACTCCCGCGCCCGCAGCCGCCGCACCCGGTGCCCGTCGTACTTGCTCAGCGCGGTGAACACCACCGTCCGGATCGGGACGTTCACCCCGACGCCGAGGGTGTCGGTGCCGCAGATGACCTTCAGCAGCCCGGCCTGCGCGAGCCTCTCCACCAGCCGCCGGTACTTGGGCAGCATCCCGGCGTGGTGGACCCCGATGCCGTGCCGGACGAACCGCGACAGGTTCCGCCCGAACTTCGTGGTGAACCGGAAGTTGCCGATCAGCTCCGCGATGCGGGCCTTCTCCGCCTTGGTGCACACGTTGATGCTCATCAGCGCCTGCGCCCGCTCGATCGCCGCCGCCTGCGTGAAGTGCACCAGGTAGATCGGCGCCTTCTGCTCGGCCAGCAGCTCCTCGATCGTCTCGTGCAGCGGCGTCACCCGGTAGTCGTAGATCAGCGGGACGGGCCGCTCCGCCGAGGTCACCAGCGCCGTCGGCCGGCCCGTCCGCCGGGTGAGGTCCTTCTGGAAGAACGCGACGTCGCCCAGCGTCGCCGACATCAGCAGGAACTGCGCCTGCGGAAGCTCCAGCAGCGGGATCTGCCACGCCCAGCCCCGCTCGGGCTCGGCGTAGAAGTGGAACTCGTCCATCACCACCACGCCGATGTCGGCGTCGGCGCCGTCCCGCAGCGCGATGTTCGCCAGCACCTCCGCCGTGCAGCAGATGATCGGCGCGTCCGCGTTCACGCTGGCGTCGCCGGTCATCATCCCGACGTTCTCGCGCCCGAACATCTCGCACAGGTCGAAGAACTTCTCCGAGACCAGCGCCTTGATCGGCGCGGTGTAGAAGCCGACCTGCTCCCGGCCCAGCGCCGCGAACAGCGCCCCCGCCGCGACCAGGCTCTTGCCCGACCCGGTCGGGGTCGACAGGATCACGTTCGCGCCGGACACCACCTCGATGAGCGCCTCCTCCTGCGCCGGGTACAAGGTGATCCCGCGCCCCGACACCCACCGCTCGAACGCCTCGAAGAGCGAGTCTGCGTCTGTGTCGTTTCCGGAGGGAAGCTCATCGATAAGGCTCACCCCTCCATCCTGCCCCCGATCACCCACTGCCCGTGCCGGGGACGGCCGCGCTCACACCAGCGCGTGGCCGTATTCGGCGGCCAGGGGCTTGAGATCGGGCTCGCCGTACAGCTCGCGCATCTCCTGGAACAGCTCCGCCTTGCCCTCGCCGAACCGCCGCACGTGCACGGCGTAGGTGTCGGCGGACACGAAGACCGGCGGATTGGTCTTGCTGTGGAACTTGTCGGCGTACATGACGAGCCGCTCCTCCCGGGTCTCCGGGACGTAGTCGCCCGCGGGCAGCGGAAGGCCCTGCCGCTCGATGTCGTCGCGGGTCAGGCCCATGCCGGTGTGGCAGGAGCAGAACCGGCGGAGCACCTCGGGGAGGCCCTCGTCCCGCAGCAGTTCGTACCCGAGCACCCCGTGCCGGACGTACCCCTTGAAGTCGATCTCGCCCGCCGCGTCGTAGAGCCGGTACACCCCGATGTCGTGCAGCAGGCACCCGGCGCGCACCAGGTCCGCGTCGACGCCGAACCGGCCGTCGGCCATGATCCGCTCGGCGATCTCGGACACGATCACGCAGTGCGTCCAGACGAGCTCGAACGCCTCCCGCCCCGGAGCGTGCCGCTCGTGCAGCGCCCTGATCTCCTCGTCCCCCGGAACCCGCATCCGCCAAGCCTACGGTCCGGCTGCTCGCGTAACGCCCGGACGGGCGGCGGGCCGCCCGGATCCGCAAGGAACCCGTGACGGCCGGGTTAGGGCGGACCGGGATGGGCGGACCGGGATGGGGCGGACCGGGTTAGGGCGGAGATGTCCGGCAACAAGGGGTGGACGGGAACGGAAGGGAGCCGAGCGATGAAGAAGGACGAGCCGGACGAGCCGGGGGCCAGCTCCGGTCTGGAGGACCAGGCCCACGAGCGGGTCGTGCCGGGGACCGAGAGCGCCGACGAGGGCTACGAGTCGGACGCCGCCGGCGGCGTCCGCGACGCGAACCCCATCGCCGGGGTGGAGAAGGAGCCCGACGAGCCCGGCGAGGCGTGAGCCGCGGCCGGGCCGCGCGGGGAGACCGCGGGGCCCGGCGTCGGGCGGTGTCGGGTTCGGGCGGTGCCGGTTCGGGCGGTGCCGGTTCGGGCGCCGGCTTCGGGGCGTCAGGAGGTGACTTCGGTGCGGTCGCCGCCCCAGAGGGTGTGGAAGGAGCCCTCGCGGTCGACGCGGCGGTAGGTGTGCGCGCCGAAGAAGTCGCGCTGGCCCTGGGTGAGCGCGGCCGGCAGGCGGTCGGCGCGCAGGGAGTCGTAGTAGGCCAGCGCGGTGGAGAAGCCCGGCGCGGGGATGCCGAGGCGGGCGGCGGTGGCGACGACGTCGCGCCACGCGTCCTGCGCGTCCCCGGCGGCCGCGGCGAAGTGGTCGTCGGTCAGCAGCGTCGGCGTGTGCGGGTCGGCCTCGTAGGCGGCGCGGATACGGTCCAGGAACTCGGCCCGGATGATGCAGCCGCCGCGCCAGATGGTGGCCATCGCGGCGAGGTCGATGTCCCAGCCGTACTCGGCGCTGCCCGCCTGGATCTCGTGGAAGCCCTGCGCGTACGCGACGATCTTGGACGCGTAGAGCGCCCTCTCGACGGCGTCGGCGAAGCCGGCGCCCGCGGCGCCGGTGCGGGACGGGCCCGGCAGGCCCCGGGCGGCCTCGCGGAGGGCGGCGTGGCCGGAGACGGAGCGGGCGAACACGGCCTCGGCGATGCCGCCGACCGGGACGCCGAGGTCGAGCGCGGTCTGCACCGTCCAGCGCCCGGTGCCCTTCTGCTCGGCCTGGTCCAGCACGACGTCGACGAACGGGCGGCCGGTCGCCGCGTCGGTGTGCGCGAGGACCTCGGCGGTGATCTCGATGAGGTAGGAGTCGAGGCGGCCGGCGTTCCAGGTGCGGAAGACCTCGGCGATCTCGGCGGGCGCCAGCCCGGCGGCGTGCCGGAGCAGGTCGTAGGACTCGGCGATCAGCTGCATGTCGGCGTACTCGATGCCGTTGTGCACCATCTTCACGAAGTGCCCGGCGCCGTCGGGGCCGACGTGGGTGCAGCAGGGCGTGCCGTCCACCTTGGCGGAGATGTCCTCCAGCAGCGGGCCGAGGGCGGCGTAGGACTCGGCGGAGCCGCCCGGCATGATGCTCGGGCCGTGCAGCGCGCCCTCCTCGCCGCCGGAGATGCCGGTGCCGACGAAGTGCAGGCCGCGCTCGCGGAGCGCGGCCTCGCGGCGGCGCGTGTCGAGGAAGTTGGCGTTGCCGCCGTCCACGATCATGTCGCCGGGCTCCAGCAGCGGCGCGAACTCCTCGATGACCGCGTCGGTCGGGGCGCCCGCCTTCACCATGACCACCAGCCGCCGGGGCCGCTCCAGCGACGCGACGAACTGCTCCGGCGTGTCGGCGGGCAGGAACGTCCCCTCGTCGCCGAACTGCTCGACCAGCGCCTTCGTCCGGCTCTGCGTGCGGTTGTGGACGGCGACGGCGTGCCCGTGCCGGGCGAGGTTGCGGGCCAGGTTCCGGCCCATCACCGCCAGGCCGGTGACCCCGATTCGCGCCTTCTGCATTGGCTCACTCCTCCTCGTGTGCGACCCTGACCGAGGGGTTGTACGCGGGGCGTGATCCCTCTGTTCGAGTGCCGGGCCGGTTGTCCGGGCTCGGCGCGGGAACGGGTCGCGCGGTACAGATCATCGTCTACTTCACTTCGATGGTGTCAGGGGGTGCGGATGCTGGGGCTGCCGGACGACGCGACGGCGTGTCTCTTCGATCTCGACGGGGTGCTGACCCGGACGGCGTCCGTCCACGCCGCGGCGTGGAAGGAGATGTTCGACGGGTACCTGCGGGAACGTTCCGAACGGACCGGCGAGGCGTTCATCGAGTTCGACCCGGTGCACGACTACGGCCGGTACGTCGACGGCAAGAAGCGCGAGGACGGGACGCGCTCGTTCCTGGAGTCGCGGGGCATCGTCCTCCCCGAGGGCGATCCCGGCGACCCGCCGGAGAAGGAGACGGTCCGCGGCCTCGGCAACCGCAAGAACGCGCTGGTGCTGAAGATCATCGAGGAGAAGGGCGTCGAGACGTTCGACGGGTCGATCGACTACGTCCGCGCGGCCCGCGAGGCGGGGCTGCGGACGGCCGTGGTCTCGTCGAGCGCGAACACCGTCCAGGTGCTGGCGACGGTCGGCATCACCGACCTGTTCGACGCGCGCGTGGACGGCGTCATCGCCGCCGAGCGGCACCTGCCCGGCAAGCCCGCCCCGGACATGTTCCTCCTGGGCGCGAAGGAGCTGGGCGTCCCGGCGTCGCGTGCGGTGGTGTTCGAGGACGCGCTCGCGGGCGTCCAGGCGGGCCGGGCGGGCGGGTTCGCCTACGTCGTGGGGGTCAACCGGGTGAGCG
The DNA here is from genome assembly GCF_900188445.1 of Actinomadura meyerae. GTDB lineage: Bacteria > Actinomycetota > Actinomycetes > Streptosporangiales > Streptosporangiaceae > Spirillospora > Spirillospora meyerae. The sequence continues at coordinate 52,870 of NZ_FZOR01000033.1, read as the reverse complement.
AGGCGCACGCGAAGGCGCTGGCCGAGCACGGCGCCGACGTGGTCGTGGACGACCTCTCCGAACTGCTGGAGGACGTGTGATGGAGCGGGAGGGGCAGAGCGCCGCCGACCGGCCGGTGTTCACGGTGGAGCCGTGGTGCGTCCGCGAACCCGAGCTCCGGCTGGACCGGCTGGCCCAGGGCGAGTCGGTGTTCGCGCTGTCCAACGGGCATCTCGGCATGCGCGCCAACCTCGACGAGGGCGAGCCGCACGGCCTGCCGGGCACGTACCTGAACTCGTTCTACGAGCAGCGGCCGCTGCCGCACGCCGAGACCGCCTACGGGTATCCGGAGTCGGGGCAGACGGTCATCAACGTCACCAACGGCAAGATCATCCGGCTGCTGGTGGACGACGAGCCGCTCGACGTGCGCTACGGCCGCCTCCACCACCACGAGCGGGTGCTCGACATGCGCGAGGGCACCCTGACCCGGCAGCTGGAGTGGACGTCCCCCGCCGACAAGACGGTCAGGGTCACCTCGCAGCGGCTGGTGTCGCTGACGCAGCGGGCGATCGCGGCGATCTGCTACGAGGTCGAGCCGGTGGACGGCTCGGTGCGGGTGGTCGCCCAGTCGGAGCTGGTGGCCAACGAGGCGCTGCCCGGCGGCGGCAAGGACCCGCGCTCCTCGGCGATCCTGGAGAGCCCCCTCGTCAGCGAGGAGCACTTCGCCAACGGCACGAAGGTGCTGCTGCTGCACCGGACGCGGCGCAGCGGGCTGCGGATGGGCGCCGGCATGTCGCACGACATCGAGGGCCCGGAGTCGATGCGGGTGGAGACCGAGAGCGCCCCCGACGTGGGCCGGCTGACGGTCGCGACGCGGCTGGAGCCCGGGCAGAAGCTGCGCATCGTCAAGTACATCGCCTACGGCTGGTCGAGCCGCCGGTCCCGGCCCGCGCTGCACGACCAGGTGGTCGGGGCGCTGGCGGGCGCGCGGCAGACCGGCTGGGAGGGGCTGCTCGACGAGCAGCGCGCCTATCTGGAGGAGTTCTGGGAGGGCGCGGACGTCGAGATCGAGGGCGACGCGGAGATCCAGCAGGCGGTCCGGTTCGGCCTGTTCCACATCCTGCAGGCGGGCGCGCGCGCCGAGCGCCGCATGATCCCGGCCAAGGGGCTGACGGGGCCCGGCTACGACGGGCACGCGTTCTGGGACACCGAGACGTTCGTGCTGCCCGTCCTGACCTACACGTCCCCCAGCGCGGCGGCCGACGCGCTCGCCTGGCGGCACATGACGCTGCCGCTGGCCTGCGAGCGCGCCCGGCAGCTCGGCCTGGAGGGCGCGACGTTCCCGTGGCGGACGATCCGCGGCCAGGAGTGCTCGGGCTACTGGCCCGCCGGGACGGCGGCGTTCCACATCAACGCCGACATCGCCGACGCCATCGTCCGGTACGTCGACGCGACGCAGGACGAGCAGTTCGAGCGGGAGATCGGCCTCGACATCCTGGTGCAGACGGCGCGGCTGTGGCGCAGCCTCGGCCACCACGACGTCGGCGGGGTGTTCCGCATCGACGGCGTCACCGGCCCGGACGAGTACAGCGCGGTCGTCGACAACAACGTCTACACCAACCTGATGGCGCGCCGGAACCTGCAGGAGGCCGCCGAGATGGCGATGCGCCATCCGGACGTGGCCGACCGGCTCGGGGTGAACGCCGAGGAGGCCGCGTCGTGGCGGGACGCGGCGGCGGCCATGCTGATCCCCTACGACGAGCGGCTCGGCGTCCACCCGCAGAGCGAGAGCTTCACCAACCACGCCCGGTGGGACTTCGCGTCCACCAAGCCCGACCACTACCCGCTGCTGCTGAACTACCCGTACTTCGACCTGTACCGCAAGCAGGTCGTCAAGCAGGCCGACCTCGTGCTCGCCCTGCACCTGTGCGGGGAGGCGTTCACCGACGAGCAGAAGGAGCGCGACTTCGCCTACTACGAGGGGCTCACCGTCCGCGACTCCTCGCTGTCGGCGCAGACGCAGGCGGTGGTCGCGGCGGAGGTCGGGCAACTGGAGCTCGCGCACGACTACCTCGGCGAGACCGCACTGATGGACCTGCACGACCTGAACCGCAACACCCGCGACGGGCTGCACATCGCGTCGATGGCGGGGGCGTGGAGCGGGATCGTGGCCGGGTTCGGCGGGATGCGGGCCGGCAAGGGCGAGCTGAAGTTCGCGCCGCGGCTGCCGGGCGGGATCAGCCGGGTGACGTTCCGGATGCGCTACCGGGGCAACCTGATCAAGGTGGGGGTGGCCGCGGAGGCGGCCCGGTACGAGCTGCTGGACGGCCCCGGCCTGCCGATGTGGCACCACGGCGAGCGGTTCACGCTGGGAGACGAGTCGGTGGAGCTGCCGATCGAGCCGATCCCGGCGCCCCCCGCGCCGCCCCAGCCGGCCGGGCGCGAGCCGACACCGCGCCGCTTCGACCCGCACGTCCGCGCGCAGCGCCTCCGCTAGCCGGTCGCCGGGCCGCTCCCCGGGGCACAGGAGGGTTCCGCGCAGTCCGGGAGCGGCCCGTCCGGCGCGCACCCCGCCTCGTCCTCGCCTGCGGGTGCAGGTGCGGAGGGGGCGGGGGCGGGGCGCCCGGTGAGGAGCCTGCGCGGCCCCGGCCCCTCGTCGCCGAGCCGGTCGTAGGGGTTGGCGAGGGCGCACTTCTTCAGCGACAGGCAGCCGCAGCCGATGCAGTCGGTGAGGTCGTCGCGGAGCCGCTCGAGCTGCCGGATGCGGGCGTCGAGCTCGCCGCGCCACCGCTCGGACAGCCGCGCCCAGTCGGCGACGGTCGGGGTGCGCTCCTCGGGCAGGGTGGCGAGCGCCTCGCGGATCTCGGCGAGCGGGATCCCGACGCGCTGCGCCACCTTGATGAACGAGACCCGGCGGAGCGTGTCGCGGCCGAACCGGCGCTGGTTGCCCGCCGTCCGGCGGCTGCTGATCAGGCCCTTGGACTCGTAGAAGTGCAGCGCCGAGACGGCCACGCCGCTCCGCTCGGCGAGCTGCCCGACGGTCAGTTCGTGCACCCGGTGCTCCAGCCGCGTCATGACCCGCATCCTATGCGACCTCAACCGCGGTTCAGGTTTCGCCGGTGGCGGCGGACGGTCAGCGCGGATGGTCGGCGCGGACGGTCAGCGCGGATGGTCGGCGCGGACGGTCAGCGCGGATGGGGTGCGCGCGCCCCGCTCCACCGCTCGGCGGCCCGGCCGAGGCGCCGGAGCCGGAACGCGGCGCCGAGCAGCGCGGCCCCGAACAGGATCGCGAGGAGGCCGATCAGCCAGACCACGGCGATCGCCCCGGAGACCGGCCAGGCGAACAGCAGGATGCCGAACAGCAGCGAGACGGCGCCGGTCAGCACGTACGCCCATTCGCCGCGCAGCTCCCGGCGCAGCGCGACCGCGACGATGATCTCCAGCAGGCCGGTCGCGACCGCCCACGCGGCGATCAGCATCAGCAGGACGAACGCGGTGATGCCCGGCCATATCAGCGCGGCGGCGCCGAGCGCGATCCCCGCGACCCCGGACAGCGCCAGCAGGCCCCGCGGGCCGCCGGTGGTGCCGCGGGCCGCCTGCGCCACGGCGACGACGCCGTCCGCCAGCGCGTAGGCGCCGAAGAGCAGCACCAGCGCGAAGACGGTGATGCCGGGCCAGGCCAGCGCCACGACGCCGAACAGGATCGCGAACGCGCCGCGCACCGCCAGCACCCACCAATGGCGGGTCATGAGATCGAACATGCGGCGCCTCCCCCGGTCGGACCTGCCTTCAGTGCTAGTCCGCGCCGGGTCCGGAAAGCGCCAAGGCCGGTCGCGGACTGCGCAAAGTCCGCGACCGGCCCCGGTGTTTCGAGCGCGTGTGTCGAGCCCGGTGTGTCGAGCGCGTGTGTCGAGCGTGTGCGTCACGCGCGTGCCGTCCGGCGGGCGGGCGTCACTGCTCCAGGCGGCGCACCAGGTCGTGGTACTCGTCCCACAGCGGCTGCGGCAGGTGGTCGCCGAACTTCTCGAAGAACTCCGGTACGAGCGCGGCCTCCTGCTTCCACACCTCGGCGTCGACCGACAGGAGCGTGTCCAGGTCGGCGTCGTCGATGGCGAGGCCGTCGGTGTCGAGCGCGTCCCGGGTCGGCAGGTGGCCGATCGGGGACTTGGCGGCGTCGGCCTTGCCGTTGAGCCGCTCGACGATCCACTTCAGCACGCGGCTGTTCTCGCCGAAGCCGGGCCAGATGAACGTGCCGTCGGCGTTCTTGCGGAACCAGTTGACGTAGTAGATCCGGGGCAGCTTCTCCGGGTCGGTGGCCTTGCCGATCTCGAGCCAGTGGCCGAAGTAGTCGCCCATGTTGTAGCCGCAGAACGGCAGCATCGCGAACGGGTCGCGGCGCAGCTCGCCGACGGTGCCCTCGGCGGCGGCGGTCTTCTCCGACGCGATGTTGGCGCCGAGGAACACGCCCTGCTGCCAGTCGAAGGCCTCGGTGACCAGCGGGACGGCGGAGGCGCGCCGGCCGCCGAACAGGATCGCCGAGATCGGGACGCCCTTCGGGTCCTCCCACTCGTCGGCGATGATCGGGCACTGCCCGGCCGGGGTGGTGAAGCGGGCGTTCGGGTGGGCGGCCGGGGTCCCGGACTCCGGCGTCCAGTCGTTGCCCTTCCAGTCGGTGAGGTGCGCGGGCGGCTCGTCGGTGAGGCCCTCCCACCACACGTCGCCGTCGTCGGTGAGCGCGACGTTGGTGAAGATGCTGTTGCCCCACAGCGTCTTCACGGCGTTGGCGTTGGTGCTCTCGCCGGTGCCGGGCGCGACGCCGAAGAACCCGGCCTCCGGGTTGATCGCGTAGAGCCGGCCGTCGTCGCCGAACCGCATCCAGGCGATGTCGTCGCCGATGGTCTCGACCTTCCAGCCCGGGATGGTCGGCTCCAGCATGGCGAGGTTGGTCTTGCCGCACGCCGACGGGAACGCGGCGGCGACGTAGCGGGTCTCGCCGGCCGGCGGGGTCAGCTTGAGGATGAGCATGTGCTCGGCCATCCAGCCCTCGTCGCGGGCCATCGTGGAGGCGATGCGGAGCGCGTAGCACTTCTTGCCCAGCAGGGCGTTGCCGCCGTAGCCGGACCCGTACGACCAGATCTCCCGGGTCTCGGGGAAGTGGGTGATGTACTTGGTGGAGTTGCAGGGCCACTTGGCGTCCGCCTGGCCGGGCTCCAGCGGCGCGCCGACGGAGTGGACGGCCTTGACGAACGAGCCGCGCTCCTCGATGAGCCGCAGCGCGCCCGCGCCCATCCGGGTCATGATCCGCATGGAGACGGCGACGTAGGCGGAGTCGGTGATCTCGACGCCGAGCTGGGAGATGTTCCCGCCGAGCGGGCCCATGCAGAAGGGCACCACGTACATGGTGCGGCCCTTCATGCAGCCCTCGAAGAGCCCGTTCAGGGTCTCCCTCATCTCGGCGGGCGCGATCCAGTTGTTGGTCGGACCGGCGTCCTCCTCCTTCTCGGAGCAGATGAACGTGCGGTCCTCGACGCGGGCGACGTCGGTCGGGTCGGACGCGGCGTGGAAGCTGTTCGGCCGTTTGGCCGGGTCGAGGCGGGTCAGCGTGCCCTGTTCGACGAGGAGGCCGGTGAGCCGCTCCCACTCCTCCTCCGAGCCGTCGCACCACTCGACGCGGTCCGGCCTGGTCAGCTCGGCGATCCCGCGCACCCACTCAATCAGTTCGGTGTGGCCGGTTGGGGCCTGGTCGAGGCCGGGGACCTGGATGGACACGGGCTACTCCTTCAGCTGTTCGCAGGATCTCTGCATGATGAACAAGACCCGACGTTTTTGCCATTTGGTCTGGACCAATCACGTCCGCTTTTCTGGGCGTATGCCCGCTTTGTGATTGTTCTCACGCGGAACCGGACGTGATGCCCGCCACCTCCCCATACGCCCCGGGGGGCCGCCTCAAGCTGGGTAAACGCGGGTCTCGGTGGCCTTGACAGCGGCCCACACCTCGGTGCCCTCCGACAATTCGAGTTCGGCCACGGCGGCCGGAGTCACGTCCGCGACGGCGTCGAAAGGCGGCCCGGACAGCCGGACCCGGACCCGGTCCCCGTGCCGTTCGACGGCGGCCACGCGGGCGCGCCAGAGGTTGCGGGGGCTGCCGTCCGGGCGCGTCCGGTACAGCGCCACCGCGGACGGCTCGAAGGCTATGAAGACCTCACCGCCGGGAGAGTCGACCGTGTCGAGCGTGGCGCCGTCGCCGATCGCCACGGTCCCGCCCTCGGCCCGCCCCCGGTACAGGTTCAGCCCGACGAGCCGGGCCACGTAGTCGGTGCGGGGGTGGCGCGCGACGTCCGCGGGCGCGCCCTCCTGGACGAGCCGCCCGCCCTCGACCACCGCGATGCGGTCGGCCAGCACCATCGCGTCGAGGGGGTCGTGGGTGACCAGCACCGCCGCTCCCGCGAACCCGGCGAGGTGGCGGCGCAGCGCGGCCCGGATCTCCAGCCGCGTGTGGGCGTCGAGGGCGGCGAGCGGCTCGTCCAGCAGGAGCAGGCCCGGGTCGACGGCCAGCGCGCGGGCGAGCGCGACCCGCTGCGCCTGCCCGCCCGACAGCGCGCGGGGCCGCGCCTGCGCGTACCCGGCCAGGCCCACCCGCTCCAGCCAACCGGCGGCGACGCGGCGCGCGGCGCGGCGGCGCATCCCCCGGCAGCGCGGCCCGAACGCGACGTTCTCCAGCACGCTGAGGTGCGGGAACAGCAGGTAGTCCTGGAAGACCATGCCGATGCGGCGGCGGTCCGGGGGCAGCGGGCGCAGGTCCTCGCCGTCCACCCGGACGTGCCCGCTCGCCATCGGGACGAGCCCGGCCAGGGCGCGCAGGGCGGTGCTCTTCCCGGCGCCGTTCGGGCCGAGCAGCGCGACGACCTCGCCGGGCGCGGCGGTGAGCGGCAGGTCGAGGTCGAAGGACGCGCGCCGCACCACGAGCCGCGCGTCCAGCCCGGCCCCCGCCTTCCCGGGGGCGACGGCGCCGCGATCCGCTCCGGTCATCTCGACGTCCCGACCCAGCGGTCCCGCAGCGCGGCGAGGACGACCACCGACACCGCCAGCAGGACGAGGCTGAGCACGATCGCGGCCTGCGGATCGGTCTCCAGCGCCAGGTAGACCGCGAGCGGCATCGTCTGCGTCCGGCCCGGGAAGTTGCCCGCGAAGGTGATCGTCGCGCCGAACTCCCCCAGCGCCCGCGCCCAGCACAGCACCGCGCCCGCCGCCACGCCGGGCGCGACGAGCGGCAGGGTGACCCGCCGGAACACCGTCCAGCGGCCGGCGCCGAGCGTGGCGGCGGCCTCCTCGTAGCGCAGGTCGGCGGCGCGCAGCGCCCCCTCCACGCTGATCACCAGGAACGGCATCGCGACGAACGTCTCGGCCAGCACGACCCCGGCGGTGGTGAACGGGAACGTGATCCCGAACGCCTCGTCCAGCCACCCGCCGACCAGGCCGCGCCGCCCGAGGACGAGCAGCAGCGCGACGCCGCCGACGACCGGCGGCAGCACCAGCGGCACCGTCACCAGCGCCCGGACGAGCCGGACGCCCGGGAACCGGACGCGGGCCAGCGTCCACGCCAGCGGGACACCGAGCAGCAGGCACAGGCAGGTGGCGAGGGTGGCGCTGAGCAGCGACAGGCGCAGCGCCTCCAGCACCTCGGGCTCCGCCAGCCGGGTGCCGAGCGTCGACCAGGGCGCCCGGACGAGCAGCCCGGCCAGCGGCAGCACCAGGAACGCCAGCCCGGCGAGCGCGGGCAGCAGCAGGATCCAGGGCGGCCGCCCCGGCGGCCGGTCGGCCTCTCCCGCCGGCCTCACGGCGCCCCGGAGCCCGCCCCGGCCGGCGCCCCCGGCACGGCCTTCCCGATCATGGCGCTCCCGGTTCCGCGACCTCGACCACGACGTTCGTCGACTTCACCACCGCGTCGGCGACCACGCCGACCCGGAGGCCGAGGTCGTCGGCGGCCTCGCGGCTCATCAGCGACACCACCCGGAACGGCCCCGCCTGGATCTCCACCTGCGCCATCACCCCGTCCCGCACGACGTCGGTGACGATTCCCCGCAGCCGGTTGCGCGCCGAGGAGAACCGCTCCGGCCGGTCGGACGGCCCGGCCGCGCGCGCCTGGTCGCGCACGAAGGCGGCCAGCTCGGCGCCCGGCACGCGCCGGTGGCCGTGCTCGTCCCGGGACGCGGGCAGCCGCCCGCCGTCCACCCAGCGGCGGACCGTGTCCGCGCTGACGCCGAGCAGCGCGGCCGCCTCGCTGATCCTGAACGTGGTCACGCAGGCAGCTTAGCCAACCGCGGTACGAGGAGAAGAGCCCTGTAGGTCTGGATAATGCGGCCCTTGCAGGCCGCCAGGCCTCGCATCTGCGGTCAGCTCGCGTCCAGCAGGACCTCGGTGATCATGCCGAGGCCGACCCAGCCGACCGGTGGTTCCCACCGGACCCGCCTGACCGCTATGTCGCTTTCCATGGAAATACTCCCCTATTGGCCATGTCTGGGTCTTGTCGCCGTGTGGGCCGGTCCGCACCGGGTAAACGGTCACTCAACAGATTTCCGCACCCGCCCGGTCAGGAGGAATGATCATGACTGGGACCATGCGAGCACCTCGCACCCGGGGCGTCCTCAGCGGAGTCATGCTGATCCTGCTGGGGCTGTGGGGCGGCCTGCTGCCCTTCGCCGGCCCCTACTTCGGGTTCGGCTTCGCGCCGGACGACACCTGGGTCTACACCACCGAACGGCTCGAACTGAGCATCGCCCCGGCGGCCGCGACGGTCCTCGGCGGGCTCATCCTGCTCTTCAGCGCCAACCGCGCCCTCGCCATGTTCGGCGGCTGGATCGCCGCGCTCGGCGGCGCCTGGTTCGCCATCGGCCCGATCCTCGCCGGGCTGTGGGACGTCCCCGGCATCGGGACCCCGCTCGGCACCGGCGAAGGCCAGATCATCGCCGAGCAGCTCGCCGGCTTCACCGGCCTCGGCGTGGTCACCGTGTTCTTCGCCGCGCTCGCGCTCGGCCGGTTCGCCGTGCTCGGCGCGCGGGAGGCGGCACGGGCGGCCGGCGGCACCGGCACCGGCGCGGGAGGCGGCGCGACCGCCACCCAGCCGATCGTGCACGGCCGCTACGCCCGGGAGAACCAGGGCGGGCGCGTCCCGCAGCAGCCGCAGCCGGGCCATGACCAGCCCGTCGCGGGCGAGCGCCGGTACGAACGCTAGCGGTCGCGGCGGCGCATGTTGCGGACCGCCTTGGTGGTCTCGTAGCTGCCGCGCTCGTCGTCGGTCCGCACGTCGTCGCGGTCGGTGAACATCGCCACGAAGGCGATCAGCAGGCCGACGCCGCCGATCCACGGCTCCCGCCAGGCGAAGCTGAGCGCCACGCACGCGACGGCAACGGAGATGAGCAGCAAGAGCTTCACGTCGCACCCCTCGACCGCGCCCGATGTCCCGGGGGCCGGGGTCCCCGGGGCGTCCACCACGTTCCCGCGGATCATCGAGTAATGGAAGACTTACTCGATGTCCGCAGCAGCATCCTGACACGCCGCGGCCCGTCCGGGAAAGATCCGGACGGGCCGTATCGCCGAATATTTCGCTATCTGCGGTTCTTGCCGCGCTTTTCGCGGATCTTCATCGTGATGTCCAGCGGGGTGCCGGCGAAGCCGAACTCCTCGCGCAGCCGCCGCTCGATGAACCGCCGGTAGCCCTCCTCCAGGAAGCCGGACGTGAACAGCACGAACCGCGGCGGCCGCACCCCCGCCTGCGTCGCGAACAGCACCCGCGGCTGCTTGCCGCCCCGCACCGGGTGCGGGTGCGAGTTCACCAGGTCGGCGAAGAACTGGTTCAGCTTCGACGTCGGGACCCGCGTCTCCCAGCCCGCCAGGGCCGTCTCGATGCCCGGCACCAGCTTCTCCACGTGCCGGCCGGTCTTCGCGGAGATGTTCACCCGCGGCGCCCAGCGCGCGTTGTGCAGCTGCCGGTCGATCTCGCGCTCCAGGTAGTGGCGGCGCTCCTCGTCCAGCAGGTCCCACTTGTTGTACGCCAGCACCAGCGACCGGCCCGACTCGATCACCATCAAGATGATCCGCAGGTCCTGCTCGGCCAGCGGCTGGTCGGCGTCCACCAGCACCACCGCGACCTCGGCGCGCTCCAGCGCCGACTGCGTGCGCAGCGTCGCGTAGAAGTCGGCGCCCTGGTTCTCCCGGTGCCGTCGCCGGATCCCGGCCGTGTCGATGAACCGCCAGGTCCGCCCGCCCAGCTCGATCAGCTCGTCGACCGGGTCGCGGGTCGTGCCCGCCACCGAGTCCACGACCGCGCGGTTCTCCCCCGCCAGCTTGTTCAGCAGGCTCGACTTGCCCACGTTCGGACGGCCGAGCAACGCGATCCGGCGCGGCCCGCCCGCCTCGCCGAACGTCTCCGGCGGCGGCTCGGCCGGCAGCGCCTCCAGCACCGCGTCGAGCAGGTCGCCGCTGCCGCGCCCGTGCAGCGCGCTCACCGGATGCGGCTCGCCGATGCCGAGCGACCACAGCAGCGCCGCGTCCGACTCGGCGCCCGCGTCGTCGACCTTGTTGGCGACCAGCACCACCGGCTTGCCGGCCCGGCGCAGGATCTCCACCACGGCCTCGTCCACGTCGGTCGCGCCCACGGTCGCGTCGACCACGAACATCACCACGTCCGCCAGGTCGACCGCCAGCCGCGCCTGCTCCGCGATCGCCGCGGCCAGGCCGGACGAGTCGGGCAGCCACCCGCCGGTGTCGACGACGGTGAACCGGCGCCCGCTCCACGCCGCGTCGTAGGCGACCCGGTCGCGGGTCACGCCCGGGACGTCCTCCACGACCGCCTCGCGGCGGCCGAGGATCCGGTTGACGAGGGTGGACTTGCCGACGTTCGGCCGCCCGACCACCGCCACCACCGGCGCCGGCCCCGCGTCCCCGGCGACGTCCTCGACGACGTCCACCGTTTCGATCTCGTAATCGCTCACTGCCCTGTCCCCGGGACGGCCCTCAGGCCGCCCCCTCACTCATGCTCTTTGGCGAGGCGGACGACCGCCTCGATGACCTCGGCGAGGCTCAGCTCCGTCGAGTCGATCTCGTGCGCGCCGGCCGCCTTCGCCAGCGGCGACGCCTTCCGGGTGGAGTCGAGCCGGTCCCGCCGCGCCTGCTCGGCCCGCGTCACCGTCACCGACGCCCCCGGGTCGGCCGCGAGGTCCTTCGCCCGGCGCGCGGCGCGCGCCTCCTCGCTGGCCGTCAGGTACACCTTCACCGCCGCGTCCGGCGCCACGACCGTGCCGATGTCGCGGCCCTCCACCACGATCCCGCCGGCCCCGATGATCTCCCGCTGGAGCTCGACCAGCCGGGTCCGGACCGCCGGGACGGCGCTGACCGCGCTGACCGCGTTCGTCACCTCGCGGGTGCGGATCGGCCCGGCCACGTCCACCCCGTCCACCGTGATCGCCGGGGCGTCCGGATCGGTGCCCGACACGATCTCCGGGTCGAGGGCGCGCGCCGCGACGGCGGCGCCGTCCTCCACGGGCACGCCCCGGTCCAGCATCCACCACGTCATGGCGCGGTACATGGCACCGGTGTCCAGGTACCGCAGCCCGAGCGCGCGGGCGACGCCCTTGGACGCGCTGGACTTGCCCGAACCGGAGGGTCCGTCCATGGCGATGACGAGCGGCACGATCGCTCCCTCTCTTCGTCGTCGGAGCGTCCGCCGGCCCCGGCCGGCGGACGAGAACGGGCGGCGCGCGCCGCCGCGCGGCGCAGAGGCCCGGAATCCCCCCGGCGAACCAGGCTACCGGTCCCCGGAGGCCCCCGGCACCGACCAGCCGCGCGAGCGCAGCTCCGCGGCCAGGCGGTCGGCGGCCTCCGGGACCACCGCCAGCTCCAGGACGCCGAGCGGGCGGCCCGGGGAGTGCTCGATCGTCACGTCCTCGATGTTGACGCCCGCGATCCCCGCCGCCTGGAAGATCATCGCCAGCTCGCCGGGGCGGTCGGGGATGACCACCTGGACGGTGGCGTAGGCGGGCTGGTCGCCCCCGTGCTTGCCGGGGATGCGGGACCGGCCCGCGTTCCCGCGCAGCAGCAGGTCCGCGACGTGGGCGGCGGCCTCCTCGCTGCCGTCGCGCAGCAGCGACGCCGCCACCGCGAGATCCGTCGCGACGGCCTCCAGCACGTCCGCGACGGGCTGGGAGTTCGCCGACAGGATGCCGATCCACAGCCGCGGGTCGCTCGCCGCGATCCGCGTCACGTCCCGGACGCCCTGCCCCGCGAGGCCCAGCGCCACGTCGTCGGCGCCCGTCAGCCGCGCCGCCACCGCAGCCGACACCACGTGCGGGCCGTGCGAGACCAGCGCGACGGCCCGGTCGTGCTCGGCCGCGTCCACCCGCACCGGCATCGCCCCGCACGCCTTCACCAGGCCCGTGACGGCCTCGACGGTCTCCGGCGTCGCCTCGGGCGGCGCGCACAGCGCCCACGGGCGCCCGAGGAACAGGTCGGCGCGCGCCGCGCCCGGCCCCGACCGCTCGCTCCCGGCCAGCGGATGCCCCGCCACGAACGCCGTCAGGTCGCAGCCCAGCTCGGCCGCCTGCGCCAGCGGCAGCGCCTTCACGCTCGCCACATCGGTGTAGGCGGTCGCCAGGCCGCGCTTCTGTGCGTCCAGCAGCGTCACCGCCACCGCGGCCGGCGGCACCGCCAGCACCGCCAGGTCGGCGGGCCCGGCGTGCGCGCCGTCCGGCAGCGCCTCCCCCGCGCCCAGCTCCACCGCCAGCGACAGCGCCGCCGCGTCCCGGTCGGTCAGCAGCACCTCGGCACCGCGCTCGCGCATCGCCAGGGCGATCGACGTCCCGATCAGCCCCGTCCCCACGACGACGATGCGCCGCGCCACCACGTCCTCACTCACGCCGAAACCCTACTGCCCCCGACCCGTGCCTACTGCGCGATGTCGAGCCGGAGCGCCGTCGCGCCGCGCAGGTAGACGTGCTGGACGTCCGAGCGCGGGCGGTCGGTCTCGATGTGCGCCATCAGCCGGATCACCCGGGGCAGCGCCCCCGGCACGCCGATCTCGGTCGCGCACAGCAGCGGCACCTCGTGGAAGCCGAGCTTGCGGGCGGCGAGCGCCGGGAACTCCGCCGTCAGGTCCGGGGTGACCGTGAAGATGACGCTGATCACATCGTCGGTGCTCAGCGCGTTGCGCTCCATCACCTCCGCGACCAGCTCCGTCGTCGCCTCCAGGATCTGCTCCCGGTCGTCGGCGTCGATCTGCGTCGCCCCGCGGACCGCGCGTACCGCCACAGTCGTCCTCCCCTTCCCGTGTCCTAGAGCCCGACGGCCTTGTACAGCTCGCCGACCTCCCGCACGCTCAGCGCGCGCATCCCGCCCGGCTTCAGCGAGCCCAGCCTGATGGGCCCGAACTCTATGCGGGCGAGCTGCTGGACCGGGAACCCGACCTCCTTCAGCAGCCGCCGGACGATGTGCTTGCGCCCCTCGTGCAGCGTGATCTCCACCAGGACGCGCCGGCCAACCTGGTCGAAGACGCGGAACCGGTCGGCCTTGGCGGGCCCGTCCTCCAGCGTCACCCCCGCCTTCAGCCGCCGGCCGAGGTCGCGCGGGATCGGGCCGTGGATCTCGGCCAGGTAGGTCTTGTCGACGCCGAAGGACGGGTGCATGAGCCGGTGCGCCAGCTCCCCGTCGTTGGTGAGCAGGATCAGGCCCTCGGTGTCGGTGTCGAGCCGGCCGACGTGGAACAGCCGCTCGGGGACCTCCACGTAGTCGGCGAGGGACTTGCGGCCCCGCTCGTCCGACATCGTGGACACCACGCCGCGCGGCTTGTTGATCGCGTAGTACCGCATCTCGGCGCGGGTCTCGACGCGCTTGCCGTCCACGTGGATGACGGCGGTCCGCGGGTCGACGCGCTCGCCGAACCGGAACACCCTCTTCCCGTCCACGGTGACGCGGCCCTCGCCGATCAGCTCCTCGCAGTGGCGGCGGCTGCCGACCCCGGCGTCGGCCAGGACCTTCTGCAGCCGCACGCCCTCGTTCTCACTCACGGAAACCCTCAATCGTCCACTATGTCTTCGGGCAGGTCGTCCGGCAGGTAGGGGGCGAGCTCCGGCAGCTCGTCGAGGTCGCGGAGCCCGAGGCGCTCCAGGAAGTACCCGGTCGTGCGGTACAGGTGCGCCTGCGACTCCGGGTCCTGCCCCGCGTCCTCGATGAGGCCGCGCAGCGTCAGCGTCCGCATGACGCCGTCGCTGTTGACGCCGCGGATCGCCGACACCCGGGCGCGGCTCACCGGCTGCCGGTAGGCGACGACGGCGAGCGTCTCCAGCGCGGCCTGCGTCAGCCGCGCCTGCTGCCCGTCGGTGACGAACCGCTCCACGACCGGGGCGCACACGTCCCGGGTGTAGAACCGCCAGCCGCCGGCGACCTCCCTGAGATCGAACCCGCGGCCCTGCTCGGTGTATTCCGCGGCCAGCTCCCGCAGCGTCTCGGCGACCTCGCCGCGGGGGCGCTCCAGCAGCTGGGCCAGCGTCATCTCGGTGACCGGCTCGTCCACCACCAGCAGGATCGCCTCGATCGAGGCCCGCAGCCCCGGAAGCTCCGGCTGCTCCGGCTGCTCCGGCGCCTGCGCGCCGGGGTCCTCACTCATCGCCTCGCCCGTCTCCCTCATCTCGCGCGCCGTCCTTCTTCGGCGCGCCCTCGTAGTCGTCGCCCACCTCGACGTCGCCCTCGTCGGCGCCCGTCCAGATCACGTGCAGCTCGCCGAGGGGCTGGTCCTGCTCGAACACGACCGCCTGCTCCCGGTACAGCTCCAGCAGCGCCAGGAACCGCGCGACGACCTCGTAGGTGCCCTCCGCGTCGGCGGCGAGGACCCTGAACGTCGTGCGGCGCAGCCGGCGCAGCAGCGCCACGACGATCGCGGCCTGCTCCTTCACGCTGGCCTTCGGCTGGTACATGTGCTCGACCGACACCGCGGGCGGCGCCTTCGGCGCGAGGGCCTTCGCGGCGAGCCGCGCGAACTCCTCCGGGCCGAGGCCGAGCAGCACCTCCGGCAGCAGGTTCGCGAACCGCGGCTCCATCGGCACCAGGCGCGGGAAGCGCCGCCCCGCCTCCGCCATCCGCGCGGCGAGCACCTTCGCGACCTCCTTGTAGGCGCGGTACTGCAGCAGCCGCGCGAACAGCAGGTCGCGGGCCTCCAGCAGCGCGAGGTCCTCCTCGTCGTCGACCTCGCCGGACGGCAGCAGCCGGGCGGCCTTCAGGTCGAGCAGCGTCGCGGCGACCAGCAGGAAGTGGCTGGCCTGGTCGAGGTCCCAGTCGCGGCCGTGGGAGCGGATGTGCGCGATGAAGTCGTCGGTGACCTTGTGCAGCGACACCTCGGTGATGTCGAGCTTGTGCTTGGAGATCAGGCCGAGCAGCAGGTCGAACGGGCCCTCGAAGTTGTCCAGGTGGACGCGGAAGCCCTGCTGCTCCCCGTCCTCCCGCTCCTCCGGCCCCGGCTCCGGCGGCGTCTCCTCCACGTCGCTCACGGTAGCGGAGGACTCCTCCCGCGCTGTGCTCACCGGCCACATCGTCCCATGCCCTGCGCGCCGCTCGCACCATCGGCGGTCACGAGCGGTGACGGGCGCGGCCCGCTACCGCCCGGTCATCCGGCGGACGAGACCCTCGGCGTACTCGCGGGTGAACCTGTCGGGCGGGCCGGTGATCTCCACTTTTCCGGCGGTGATGGCCTGCTCCACCTGCGCGGGCTCGGAGATGAGCGTCCCGCCGACGAGCATGCCCATCCGGCCGCTCGGCGCCTGGCTCGCGAACCCCCGCGCGGCCTTGGCGGTCAGGGCGGCGAAGCCCTGGCGGTCCGCGGCGGTGAGGGTCACCTGGACGCTCCAGCCCGGCGCGCCGCGCGCCGGGTCGGGCATCGCCGCCTTCACCGCCTCCAGGCGGCGCACGGTCAGCTGGTCGGAGCCGAAGGTGTAGCAGGACGTGTCGCCGGCGACGGTGCGGGCGCCGGGCCGGCACGGCGGCTCGGACTCCTTCTCGACCAGCGCGAACGTCAGCGGCTCGCGGAGGTCGGACGGGCCGGAGGAGGCGGCCGCCTCGGAGCCGCCGTCGTCCCCGGTGGCGATGACGTAGGCGACCGCACCGCCGAGCAGCAGCAGCACGGCCACGCCGGCGGCGACCAGCACGAGGACCAGCCGCCCCGGCCCGCCGCCGGATGCCGGCGCGGGGGCGCCGGGCGGCGGGAACGCGCCGGGTGGCGGGGGCGCGCCGGGAGGCGGGGGCGCGCCGGGCGGCGGGTCGTACGGGCCGGGCGGGGGGTTTCCCATGTGCGCTCCGTCAGGGGGTTCGGGGAACGCCGGGCCGGATCACTCCGTCTCGGCCCACCGGACGAGGACCTCGCGGGCGAGGCTCCGGTAGGCGTTCGCGCCCATCGAGCTCGGGTCGAAGAACGTGATCGGCTCCCCGGCGACGGTCGCGTCCGGGAAGCGCACCGTCCGGTTGATGACGGTGTGGAAGACCTTGTCGCCGAACGCCTCGACGATGCGGCCGAGGACCTCGCGGGTGTGCAGCGTCCGCGAGTCGTACATGGTGCCGAGGACGCCGTCGATGACCAGCCCCGGGTTGATCCGGCCCTGGACCTTGTCGATCGTCTCCATCAGCAGCGCGACGCCGCGCATCGCGAAGTACTCGCACTCCAGCGGGATCAGCACGCCCTCGCTGGCCGCCAGCGCGTTGACCGTGAGCAGGCCGAGCGACGGCTGGCAGTCGATGAGGATGTAGTCGTAGTGCGGGATCGCCGACTTCAGCGCGCCCTGCAGGATGTACTCGCGCCCGACCTCGTGGACGAGCTGCACCTCCGCGCCGGACAGGTCGATGTTGCTCGGCAGCAGGTCCATCCCGTCGACGCCGGTCTCGATGACGACGTCCTCCCACTCGGTGTCGTGCTCGAGCAGCAGGTTGTGGATCGTCACGTCGAGCTGGCGCGGGTCGCCCTTGCCGAGGCCGACCGACAGGGCGCCCTGCGGGTCGAAGTCGACGAGCAGGACCCGGCGGCCGTACTCGGCGAGCGCCGCGCCGAGGTTGATCGTCGTGGTGGTCTTGCCGACGCCGCCCTTCTGGTTGCAGACGGCCACGATGCGCGCGGGCCCGTGCTCGGCCAGGGGTTCCGG
This sequence comes from Actinomadura meyerae, assembly GCF_900188445.1. GTDB lineage: Bacteria > Actinomycetota > Actinomycetes > Streptosporangiales > Streptosporangiaceae > Spirillospora > Spirillospora meyerae. Next base: position 35,720 of record NZ_FZOR01000033.1, on the reverse strand, counting down.
CTCGGGGAACACCGGCACGGGTCGCTGAGTGGGCCCGAGGGCCCGGCTCGGATCGGTCTCTATGGTGGCGGAGGAAAGGACTCCCTCCGCACCGTCTGTGCTGGTCACCAGATCCCTCCCCGGCGGCCCGGAAATGCCATCCAGAACGGGGACTCTAGGGCCGTCCACCCCCGGCCACAAGCCGACGCGCGCCGAACGTCGGGATTTGTGCCGCGACCGGTCCGTCCCGTTCCTGCCTGATTGGGCACCGGGCGGGTCAGCTCCGCGCGCGGGGGTGCGAGGTCGCGTAGACCTCCCGCAGCAGCTGCGCCGTCACCAGCGTGTAGACCTGCGTCGTCGTCACCGACGCGTGCCCGAGCAGCTCCTGGACGACGCGGACGTCGGCTCCCCCGTCCAGCAGGTGCGTCGCGAACGAGTGGCGCAGCGTGTGCGGCGACACCTCCGACAGCTGCGCGCGGTCGGCGGCGGCGCGCAGCACCATCCAGGCGCCCTGCCGCGACAGCCGCCCGCCGCGCGCGTTGAGGAACAGCGCCGGGCCGCCCCGGCCCGCCCCCGCCAGCTCCGGCCGCGCCCGCACCAGGTAGGCGTCCACGGCCTCGCGGGCGTAGTCGCCGATCGGCACGACCCTGGCCTTGCCGCCCTTGCCGGCGACGCGGGCGATCCCGTCCCGCAGGTCGAGGTCGTCGACGTCCAGGCCGACGGCCTCGGAGATCCGCGCGCCCGACCCGTAGAGCAGCTCCAGCAGCGCCCGGTCGCGCAGGCCGCGCGCGGCGCCGCGCTCACCGGACGGCCCGGCCGCCGCCGCGAGCAGCCGCTCCACCTCCGGCAGCGAGATCGCCTTCGGCAGCCGGCGCGGCGGCGTCGGCGGCTTGACGTCGTGCGCGGGGTCGCGGGCCGCGAGGCCCTCCCGCAGCGCGAACCGGTGCAGGCCCCGCACCGCGACGAGCGCCCGCGCCGCAGATCCCGCCGACAGCGGCGGATGGTCGGCGTCGCCCTCCCGCAGCCCCAGCAGGAACGCGCGGACGTCGTCCTCGGTGATGTCGCCGATGGCGGCGCGGCCGCGGGCGTCCTGCACGCGCGCGTAGCGGCGCAGGTCGCGGCGGTAGGAGCTGAGCGTGTTCGCGGCGAGGCCCCGCTCGACGGCCAGGTGCCCCAGGTAGGCCCGCACGGCCGAGTCGAGCGCGGAGGCCGCGGCCGCGTCCTGCGCGGCACTCCGGGGGGACGGGCTCGGGGACAGTGCGGCACCTCGTTCCGGCCGGGGACAGCGGGACCCGCCCATCATGCCCCGTCCGGCCGCCCGAGGGGACCTCGCGGGCCCGTCTCCGGGCCGGGCCCGCGGGCTCAGTCCTCGGGCGCGTCCGCGGGCCGCAGGTCCCGGAAGCCGGTGTCGCGCGCCGCGCGCACCGCCAGCACCCCCATGCAGGCGACCATGTTGTGCAGGTCGCCGGCCAGGACCTTGCGGACCGCCTCGTCCAGCGGCACCCACACGACCGGCATGTCGGCCTCCTCGTGCACCCGCTCGAAGTCGATCTCGGCTTCGGGTACCTCGGTCAGGCCGCGGGCCAGGAAGATCCGGACCCGCTCGTCGGCCATGCCGGGCGAGGTGAACACGTCGACCAGGGTGTCCCAGCGCTCGGCGCGGTACCCGGCCTCCTCCAGCAGCTCCCGCTCGGCCAGGCCGCGCAGTTCCTCGCCGTCCACGTCGCGCAGCCCGGCGGGCGCCTCCCACAGCAGCCGCCCCACCGGGTGCCGGTACTGGCGCAGCAGCAGCACCCGGTCCCGGTCGTCGAGCGCGATGACGCCGACGGCGCCGATGTGCTCGACCACGTCCCGCCGGACGACCTCGGTGCCGTCGCCGCGCGGCATCTCCACCCGGTCCCGCCGGACGCCGAACACCGGCCCCCGGAACGCCTCCGACGACCCGACGACCGTCCAGCGCTCGGGCCGGTCGCGGACGTCGCCGGGCCCGAGACCGCCGCTCACGCGTCGCCCGCGCGCTGCTCGGAGTAGTCCAGGGCGGCGGCGACCAGCCCGGTGAACAGCGGGTGCGGCCGCGTCGGGCGGGACCGGAACTCCGGGTGCGCCTGCGTGCCGACGAAGAACGGGTGCCGCTCGCGCGGCAGCTCCACGTACTCGACGAGGCGGCCGTCCGGGGACAGGCCGGAGAACCGCAGCCCCGCCTCCTCCAGCCGGTCGCGGTAGGAGTTGTTGACCTCGTAGCGGTGCCGGTGCCGCTCGGACACCTTCGCCTCCCCGTACAGCTCCCGCACGACCGAGCCCTCGGCGAGGTCGGCCGGGTACAGGCCGAGGCGCATCGTCCCGCCCATGTCGCGCTCCCCGGCGACGACGTCGAGCTGGTCGGACATCGTCGCGACGACCGGGTGCGCGGTAGTGGCGTCGAACTCGGCGCTGCCCGCCTCGGCGAGCCCGCCGAGGTTGCGCGCCGCCTCGATCACCATGCACTGCAGGCCGAGGCAGATGCCCAGCAGCGGGATGCGGTTCTCGCGGGCGTGCCGGACCGCGCCGAGCTTGCCCTCGATGCCGCGCACCCCGAACCCGCCGGGGATGAGCACGCCGTCGACGCCGTCCAGCTCCCGCTTGGCGCCCTCGGGGGTCGCGCAGTCGTCGCTCTTGACCCAGCGGATGCGGACCCGGGCGTCGTTGCCGAACCCGCCGTGCCGCAGCGCCTCCGTCACCGACAGGTACGCGTCGGGGAGGTCGATGTACTTGCCGACCAGCGCGATGACGACCTCGCGGGCGGGCTTGTGGACGCGGCGCAGCAGCTCGTCCCAGGCGCCCCAGTCGACGTCGCGGAACGGCAGGTCGAGCCGGCGCACCACGTAGGCGTCCAGGCCCTCGGAGTGCAGCACCTTCGGGATGTCGTAGATGGACGCGGCGTCCACGGCCGACACCACGGCCTCGCGGTCCACGTCGCACATCAGGCTGATCTTGTGCTTGAGCCCGTCGGTGATCGGCCGGTCGGACCGGCACACGATCGCGTCGGGCTGGATGCCGATGGAGCGCAGCGCGGCGACCGAGTGCTGCGTCGGCTTGGTCTTCAGCTCCCCGGACGGGCCGATGTAGGGCAGCAGCGACACGTGCAGGAAGAAGCAGTTCTCCCGGCCGATCTCGTGCCGGATCTGGCGGACCGACTCCAGGAACGGCAGCGACTCGATGTCGCCGACCGTCCCGCCGACCTCGGTGATGACGATGTCGACCTCGGTGTCGTCCGCCATCCCGCGGATCCGGTCCTTGATCTCGTTGGTGATGTGCGGGATCACCTGGACGGTGTCGCCGAGGTACTCCCCGCGCCGCTCCTTGGCGATCACGTTGGAGTAGACCTGGCCGGTGGTGACGTTGGCGGACCCGTGCAGCTCGGTGTCGAGGAACCGCTCGTAGTGGCCGATGTCGAGGTCGGTCTCGGCCCCGTCGTCGGTGACGAACACCTCGCCGTGCTGGAAGGGGTTCATGGTGCCGGGGTCGACGTTGAGGTAGGGGTCGAGCTTCTGCATGGTGACCCGGAGGCCGCGAAGCGTGAGAAGCCGCCCCAGGCTGGACGCCGTCAGTCCCTTGCCGAGGCTGGAGGCGACACCGCCGGTGACGAAGAGATGCTTGGTAGGACGTGATCTACCAGTGGCTGCCGAAGGCAAGAAGGCGCTCCCGTGGTCGTGATGAGGCGGACGAGTCTCATCGTCCACGGGCCACCAGGATAGCGTGCTCATTGCATTGACCTCGGCCTCGGGCCCGGGAGGCCCTCCGGCCGGGGCCGCCGCGGCGGGCGCGCGGGCTCCGCCCCCGGCCGGGCGCGGTCCGGCGGCGTCCTGACCCCGGGCCGGGCCAGGACGTCCCGGGCGTCCTCAGAGGCGGGGCGTGGCGGCGCTCGGCATGATGGTGCGGAGCTGGCGGGTCAGCTCGTCGATCAGGGAGCGGGCCTGGTCGGCGGCCTGACGGGCGGCGTCGCGCTCCTGGGACAGCTCGGCGATCTGGGCGCGCTGCTCGGTGACGGCCTGGGCGAGCTGGTCGACCCACTGGTCGCGCTCGGCGAGCTTCTCGGCGACGGCGTCGCGCTCGGCGGCCATCTGCCGCATCCCGGTCACGGCCTTGTCGCGCTCGCGGCCGGCCTGGTCGGCGCGGCCGCGGGCGAGCGTCAGCTCGGACTCGGCGCGGGCCTGGGCCTGGACGGCGGCCTCGCGGGTCCGCTCGGCGGCCTCCCGGGCCTTGGCGCTGGCGTCGCGCTCCCGCTCGGCCTTCTTGGCGGCCTCCAGGGACTGCGCGGCCGTGTCGAGGGCCTGCTGCCGCTCGGCCTCGGCGGCCTCAGCGCGGCCGGCGGCCTCCTGGACGCGGCGCTCGGCGTCCTGCGCCCGGCGCTCGGCCTCCTGGGCGCGGCGCTCGTTCTCCTGCGCGCGGCGCTCGGCGACCTCGGCGCGGCGCCGCGACTCGTCGGCCTCCTTGCCCGCGGCGACGACGGCGTGCTGGAGGTTCTGCGCGGTCATCTCGGCGTCGGTGACCTTGGCGCGCAGCTGCGACAGCTCCGCGTGCGCGTTCTCCAGCGCGCGGGACAGCTCGGCGGCCTGCTCGGCGACGCGGTCGCGCTCGGCCTCGGCGGCGCGGCGCCCGCCGACGGCGTCCTCGACGGCGCGGAGGGCGTCGTCGCGGGCCTCGCTCATGGCGTCGCGCTGCTGGATCGCCTGGCGGACGGTGGCCTCGGCCTCGGCGACGCGGCGCTCGGCCTGCTCGACCTGGGCCTGGACCTGCTCCATCTGCGCGCGCGCCTGGTCGGCCTGGGCGCGGGCCTGGTCGGCCTGGACGCGGCCCTGCTGCGCCTGGTTCCACGCCGCGGCGGCGTCGCGCTGCGCGTTCTCCTTCTCGGTCTGGAGCGCGGCGATCTGCGTGACCGCCTCGTTCTGGACCTCGGCGGCGCGGCGCTCGGCCTCGGCGGCCTGGCGCTCGGCCTCGACCGCGCGGCGCTCGGCCTGCTCGGCCTGGCCCCGGGCGCGCTGCACCTCGCCCCAGGCGGCGGCCGCGTCGCGCTGCGCCGACTCCTTCTCCTGCTGGACGGCGGCGACCTGCGCGGCCGTCTCGCTCTGCGCCTCGGTGGCGCGGCGCTCGGCCTCGACGGCGCGGCGGTCGGCCTGCTCGGCCTGGCCGCGGGCGCGCTGCACCTCGCTCCAGGCGGCGGCCGCGTCGCGCTGCGCCGACTCCTTCTCCTGCTGGACGGCGGCGATCTGCGCGGCGGTCTCGCTCTGCGCCTCGTTGACCTTGCGCTCCCCCGCGGCGAGCGCGTCGCCGATGAGGTCGGCCATCTGGCGGAGCCGCTCGACGATGTCCCAGGGCTGGGCCTCGGGCTGCTCGGCGTCGGGCCGCACCATCTCGCCGGTCTGCCCGTGCCGGCCGCCGCCCTGCCCGGGCTTGGCCATCTGGATCGGCTGCTGCGCGGCCGGCAGGGCCGCGGGCGGTGCCGCCTCGTGCGGGCGGCCCGGGTCGCGGCCCATGGCGGGCCAGGGCGCCGCCGCGTCCGGGACGCCGCGGTTGCCGCCCGATCCGTTCAGCTCGCTCACCGTTCTCCTCGCCTCACGGCCGGGAGCGCGGTGACCGGCATGGCGCCGCCCGACCTGCCCGCCGCTTTCCCCGGACGGCTCGTCACTTCGCTCACGTGTCTCCTCGCCAGGCGGCGCGGGGCCGCGTTCGCGGGGGTCGTTGTGCACATCTCGTTCGCTCCGCTGCCGGCCTCGCGGCTCCTCGCTTCGCTCACTGAAGGCACTCTAGTCCCGACCAGCGGAGCGTTTGCCCAGTTTGGGGTTTACTTTCTCGACTCCCGTGCGGTGTTCCCGCACGAAGACGGCCGGATGGCGGCCGGCGGGGGCGGTGCGACGGTGCCGCGGGTCACACCGGACGTGCGGGCGGGGCCGGTGGGACAATCGCGCCCCATGGAGCTTCGCACCCTGTATCCGCCGATCGAGCCGTACGACTCCGGGCTGCTCGACGTCGGCGACGGCGACGAGATCTACTGGGAGGTCTGCGGGAACCCCGACGGCAAGCCCGCGGTGATGGTGCACGGCGGCCCGGGGGCCGGGTGCAGCCCGGCGCACCGCCGGCAGTTCGACCCGGAGGCGTACCGCATCGTCCTGTTCGACCAGCGCAACTGCGGGCGCAGCGTGCCGCACGCGAAGGACCCGGAGGTGTCGCTGGAGGCGAACACCACCTGGAACCTCGTCGCGGACATGGAGCGGCTGCGCGAGCACCTCGGCATCGAGCGCTGGCTGGTGTTCGGCGGGAGCTGGGGCAGCGCGCTGTCGCTGGCCTACGCCGAGACCCATCCGGACCGGGTGAGCGAGCTGGTGCTGCGCGGCATCTTCACCCTGCGCCCGTTCGAGCTGTACTGGTTCTACCAAGAAGGGGCGTCGCTGCTGTTCCCCGACCTGTGGGAGAAGTACGTCGAGCCGATCCCCGAGGACGAGCGGGAGGACCTCATCTCCGCCTTCCACGAGCGCCTCAACTCCCCCGACCGGGAGGTACGGGTGGCGGCGGCGAAGGCGTGGGCGACGTGGGAGGGCTCGACGATCACGCTGCGCCCCGACGCGGAGCTGGCGGCGGGGTTCGGCGAGCCGGACTACGCGGTGGCGTTCGCCCGCATCGAGAACCACTACTTCGTCAACGAGGGGTTCTTCGAGGACGAGCAGCTCATCCGGGACGTGGACAGGATCCGCCACGTCCCGGCCGTGATCGTCCAGGGCCGCTACGACGTGTGCACCCCGGCGGCCACCGCCTGGGACCTGCACCGGGCGTGGCCGGAGGCCGACTTCCACATCGTGGACGACGCGGGCCACGCGTACAGCGAGCCCGGGATCCTGCACCGCCTGATCGAGGCGACCGACCGCTTCGCCGCGACGCGGTGAAGGCGCGGTAGACGGCAAAAGCGCGGTAGACGGTAAAGGCACGGCAGAGGAGGCAAGGGGCCGGTCAAGATTCCGGCCCTTTCGGCAAAGAAACGACAGGACGGTCCCGCGAGAAGCGGCCACTCCCTAATGTGGCAGCCAACCGGACCGGAATACGGCCGGGGTCGGCTCCCGAACGGCGGGCCCCGGCCGGTCCGTCTCCGGTCCGAAACCCGCGTTTTCTTACCTGTCGGCAACACACCCGTAACCGCGCCGCCAGCACCCCTCCCCCTTGAAGGTGACCAGACGGCGCCTCCCAGAGCCCGCGCCGGCGCCGTGGCCCCCATCCGCCCCAGGACACGCGCGACCGGACGACCACGGACGATGCGACGTGACGCCCGCCGCACCCGCCGCGTTGACATGAAATCTGAGTGACTTACCTCACACAACCGATACACAAAACCCCACTCGGGGCGACGCCGAAACATTAAGCTGACGTTCAGGAAGCATCCTGGCGGCCTCCGCGATCAGTTCGGCAGTACCTCCTGCGTAGCACCGGGAAAGGCGGACCGCCGCCCGCGCGGCGCCCATTCGAATTGCACCGAATTCGGCAAAGCCCTTAACCCTACCCAGCGCGATGCGCGGCTAAACATCCCGCCGATAACAATCCTCTGCGATCACGGCGCGAGATTCGCTAAGTTGCCTGGACATGGCAGCGCAACCCCTGGAATCACCGACCCGACGCCCGGACGCGAACGAGACGACCGCGGAAGTGCAACTCCAGGAGCCGGGCCTCGCCGATGGCCCGGAGCTGTGGCGGCTCGCCCGGGACTCACGAGTCCTGGACGTCAACTCGCCGTACAGTTACACGCTTTGGTGCCGCGATTTCGCGGACACTTCCGTGGTGGCGCGCGACGGCGAGGGCCCGTGCGGTTTCATCACCGGCTACGTGCGCCCGTCGCGGCCCGACACGTTCTTCGTGTGGCAGGTCGCCGTCGACCGCGAGCACCGCGGCCAGGGCCTCGCCCGCCGCATGCTGGACCGCCTCGCCGACCGGCTCGCACCGCGCGGGCACCGGTACATGGAGGCCACGGTGACCCCGGACAACACCGCTTCCACCGCGATGTTCGAATCGTTCGCCAGGGACCGCGGGTGCGAGGTCGCCCGCAGCCCGCTGTTCGGCGCGGAGCACTTCCCCGAGGGGGGACACGAGCCCGAGGTGCTCATCAGGATCGGCCCGATCGCCGCCGCGAACTGACCACCCCACTCCCCCATCCGCTCCCCCACCCCGACTGCCTGGGAGGCAGACATGGACGTTTTCGCCCGCCTGGAATCGGAAGTCCGCGGCTACTGCCGAGGGTGGCCCACGGTGTTCACCACCGCGCAGGGCAGCCACATGACCGACGAGAACGGTAAAACGTACCTCGATTTCTTCGCCGGTGCCGGGACGCTCAACTACGGGCACAACAACCCGCAGCTGAAACGCCGGCTGCTGGACTATCTCGCCAGTGACTCGATCGTGCACAGCCTCGACATGTACACGGCCGCGAAACGGGACTTCCTGGAACGCTTCAGCGAGTACGTCCTGCAGCCGCGGGGGCTCGACTACAAGATCCAGTTCCCCGGCCCGGCGGGCAACAACTCGGTGGAGGCCGCGCTGAAACTCGCGCGGAAGTACACCGGCCGCGAGACCGTCGTCAGCTTCACCAACGCGTTCCACGGCATGACGCTCGGCGCGCTCGCCGTCACCGGGAACTCGATGAAGCGCACCGGCGCGGGCGTGCCGCTCGGCCACGGCGTGGCCATGCCGTACGACAACTACCTCGACGGCCGCACCCCGGACTTCCTGCTGTTCGACACGATGCTCGACGACAGCGGCAGCGGCCTGGACAAGCCCGCCGCCGTCATCGTGGAGACGGTGCAGGGCGAGGGCGGCATCAACGTCGCCACCGCCGAGTGGCTGCGCGGCCTGCAGGACCTGTGCCGCCGGCACGACATCCTCCTCATCGTCGACGACGTCCAGATGGGGTGCGGCCGCACCGGGCCGTTCTTCAGCTTCGAGGAGGCCGGGATCACCCCGGACATCGTCTGCCTGTCCAAGTCGCTCAGCGGCTACGGGCTGCCGTTCGCGGTCACGCTCATGAAGCGCGAACTGGACGTGTGGGACCCGGGAGAGCACAACGGCACCTTCCGCGGCTTCAACCCCGCGTTCGTCACCGCCGTCGCCGCGCTCGAGGACTACTGGACCGGCGACGACATGGAGAAGCAGACCCTCGCCAAGGGCCAGCAGGTCGAGCGGGCGCTGCAGGACATCGCGCTCGCGCACGCCGGGGCGGTCGACTCCGTCCGCGGCCGGGGCCTCGCGTGGGGCCTGGTGATGAAGGACCCCGAGATCGCCCCGAAGGTGTGCGGCGAGGCGTTCGCCCGCGGCCTGCTGATGGAGACCTCCGGCCCCGAGGGCGAGGTCGTCAAGCTGCTGCCGCCGCTCACCACGACCGAGGCCGAGCTGGCCCGCGGCCTGGAGATCATCGCGGACTCGGTCGAGGCCGTCCGCACCAAGGTCGCGGTCTGACCCGCGCCACCGCGCCCGGTCCGCGTCCCGGACCGGGCCCGCACCCACCCGCCGCGCCCCCGGCACCACCGGAAAGAGGAGTTTCATGATCGTTCGTTCCCTTGACGAGATCGTCGGCACCGAGCGCGACGTGCAGGCGCCGACCTGGTGCAGCCGCCGGTTCGTGCTCGCCAAGGAGGGCGTCGGCTTCTCGCTGCACGAGACGATCCTGTACGCGGGCACCGAGACGAAGATGTGGTACGCGAACCACATCGAGGCCGTGTACTGCATCGAGGGCCAGGGCGAGCTCACCAACGACGAGACCGGTGAGAAGCACGACATCCGGCCCGGCGTGATGTACCTGCTCGACGGCCACGAGCACCACACCCTGCGCGCGCACACGGACGTCAAGACGGTGTGCGTCTTCAACCCGCCCTGCACCGGCCGGGAGGTCCATGACGAGAACGGTGTCTACCCCCTGCTGACTGAGGAGGACGCATGAGCATCATCGAGTCCCATCCGACCATCGACGACGCCTACCCGACCCGGAAGGCCGCCGAGGCGGCGCTGCTGTACCGGCAGGACCCGGTCGTGTACGGCGGCCCCGGGGACGGGCCGATCGACGGCGCCACCCTCGACTCGTTCGAGGCCAACGGATTCCTGTCCGTGGACCAGCTGCTCGCGCCGGAGGAGGTCGAGGACTACCGCGCCGAGCTGCGCCGGCTGTCCTCCGACCCGGAGGTCCTGGCCGACGAGCGCACGGTCACCGAGCGCGGCTCGGACGAGGTCCGCTCCATCTTCGAGGTCCACAAGATCAGTGAGGTCTTCGCCGGCCTCGTCCGCGACCCCCGCGTGGTCGGCCGGGCCCGGCAGATCCTCGGCTCGGACGTCTACGTGCACCAGAGCCGGGTCAACTACAAGCCGGGCTTCACCGGCAAGGACTTCTACTGGCACTCCGACTTCGAGACCTGGCACGCCGAGGACGGCATGCCCCGCATGCGTGCGGTGAGCATATCCATAGCGCTCACGGAGAATTTCGTGCACAATGGCGGGCTAATGATTATGCCCGGCTCGCACAAGACCTTCGTGGCCTGCGTCGGAGAGACCCCCGACGACCACTACAAGGAGTCGCTGCGCGGCCAGGAGATCGGGACGCCCGACCCCAACAGCCTGTCGATCCTCGCGGACAAGCACGGAATCGAGCTGTTCACCGGCCCGGCCGGCTCCGCGACCATGTTCGACTGCAACTGCATGCACGGCTCGAACGGCAACATCACCCCCTTCCCGCGTTCGAACGTGTTCATCGTGTTCAACAGCGTGGAGAACACGTGCGTCGAGCCCTTCTCGGCGCCCGCGCCGCGTCCGACCTTCATCGGCGCGCGCGATTTCAGCCCGGTGCTCGACTGACCGGGTGACAACAATTCGATAACCCGACCGTTCGCCCCGCGCACGCGGGGGGCCGCTTACCGGCCCCCCGCGTGCGCGTGGCACACCGACAGGAGTTCGACGATGACTTCTTCGAGAAGAGACTTCCTCCGCACCGCCGTGCTGCTGTCCGCCGCCGCGCCTCTCGCGGCGGCGGGCTGCTCCACGACGGATCCGGAGAAGGAGAAGGCGGGCGGCGGCACGCTGCAGAAGGCCAAGGACTCCGGCACGATCACGGTGGGCTTCGCCAACGAGGCCCCGTACGGCTACACCGACAAGTCCGGGAAGCTGACCGGCGAGGCGCCCGAGCTGGCCCGCGTCATCTTCAAGAACCTCGGCATCAACGAGATCAAGGGCGTGCAGGTCGACTTCGGCGGCCTCATCGCCGGGCTCAATGCCAAGCGGTTCGACGCGATCGCCGCCGGCATGTTCATCAACCCGGAGCGGTGCGCGTCCGCGGCCTTCGCGAACCCCGAGTACGTCGCCAAGAGCGCCTTCATGGTCAAGGAGGGCAACCCGAAGGGGCTGAAGAACGAGAAGGACCCGGCGGCCAAGGGCGTCAAGGTCGGCGTCCTCACCGGCGCGGTCGAGGCCGGCTACGCCGAGAAGAGCGGCGTGAAGAAGGGCGACATCAAGACCTACGCCGACCAGGCGAGCGCCTACGAGGGCCTCAAGGCCGGCCGTGTCGACTGCATCTGGCTGACCCGCATCTCGCTGGCCGACCTGCTGTCCAAGCACGAGGGCGAGGGCTTCGAGGTCACCGAGGCGTTCACCCCGGTCATCGACGGCAAGGAGCAGTTCGGCGCGGGCGCGTTCGCGTTCCGCAAGGCCGACTCCGACCTGCTGACCGCCTGGAACACCGAGCTCGACAAGCTCAAGCAGCAGAACGGGCTGCTGCCGATCCTGCAGCCCTTCGGCTTCGCCGAGGCCGACATGCCGGGTCCGGACGACACCGCCGCCAAGTTCTGCAAGGCCTGATCGCCCGTGTCCGACGTCCTCGACAGCTACCCCCAGTGGCTGGACGGCGCGTGGGTCACGGTCAGGCTCACCCTTCTCGGTGGCGCGCTGGCGCTGGTGCTCGCCCTGCTGTTCGGCATGGCGGGCACCTCGCGCCACGCGTGGGTGCGCGTGCTGAACCGGTTCTACGTGGAGTTCTTCCGCGGCAACGCCACGCTGGTGCTGCTGTTCTGGTTCTTCTACGCGCTCCCGCTCATCGGCCTGCGGTTCACCACGATGTTCGCGGCCGTGCTGGCGCTCGGCCTCAACGTCGGCGCCTACGGCGCGGAGGTGGTGCGCGGCTCGATCAACGCCGTCCCGAAGGCGCAGTACGAGGCCACCATCGCGCTGAACTTCACCCCGCTCCAGCGGATGCGGCGCGTGCTGCTGCCGCAGGCGTTCGCGCTGATGCTGCCGCCGTTCGGCAACCTGCTCATCGAGCTGATGAAGGGGACGGCGATCGTGTCGCTGGTGGGTCTCGTCGACCTGACCCGCGTGTCGAAGAACATCCAGGGCAGCACCGGCGAGACCGTGGCGGCGTTCTCGATGGTGCTGGTCCTGTACTTCGTCATCGCGCAGGTGCTCCAGCTGTTCGTCCGGTACGCCGAGCGCCGCGTGGACCGCATGCTCGGCCGGCGGCTGCCCGCTGAGCCGTCCCTCGGGACGATCGCGGCGGGCGCTCCCGGAGCGGGGGTGGCGAGCTGATGGACTGGGACTGGCAGTACTCCGGGGACATCCTCCCCGACCTGCTGAGCGGCCTGCGCTACACCGTCGTCGCCACGCTGGCCGGCTACGTGATCGCGATCGTCCTCGGGCTGGTGTGGACGCTGCTGCGCCGCTCCCCGAGCCGGGTGTTCAACCAGGCGATCCGGTGGATCACCGAGTTCATCCGGTCCACTCCGCTGATCCCGCAGCTGTACTTCGTGTTCTTCGTCCTGCCCGCCTGGGGCATCACCATCGGGTCGCTCACCGCGGGCATCATCACGCTCGGGGTGCACTACTCGACCTACACCGCCGAGGTGTACCGGGCGGGGATCGCCGATGTGCCGAAGGGGCAGTGGGAGGCGTGCACCGCGCTGAACCTGCCGAGGTCGCGGGTGTGGCTGGACGTGATCCTGCCGCAGGCGATCCGGCGCGTGATCCCGACGCTCGGCAACTACCTGATCGCGATGTTCAAGGACTCGCCGATGCTGCTGGCCATCAACGTGGCGGAGCTGCTGTTCTCCGCCTACAAGGTCGGTTCGCAGAGCCTGCAGTTCCTGGAGCCGATCACGCTGGTCGGCCTGTTGTTCGTCGTCGTCAGCGTCATATCCTCGATACTCGTCCGCCGCTTGGAGAGGCGTTATGCCACCACCTAACACACCGGAAGTGCCGAAGGACGCCGCGGCCGGCACCGCGTCCGAGACCGAGTCCGAGGCCGTCCTCGGCAAGGGCGACGCCGGCGGGGCGGACGCCGCCACCGGGAAGGACACCGCCGCCGCGGGCCTGCCGCACGGCGCCGCGCCCGGGATCCGCTTCGAGAAGGTGGTCAAGCGGTTCGGCCAGAACGTCGTCCTGCGCGAGCTCGACTTCACCGTGGCGCCGGGCGAGCGCGTGACGCTGATCGGGCCGAGCGGTTCGGGCAAGACCACGATCCTGCGGCTGCTCATGACGCTGGAGAAGCTCGACGAGGGCCTCATCTGGATCGGCGACGACACGCTGTGGCACATGGAGCGGGGCGGCAAGCGCGTCCCGGCGAACCAGAAGCACCTGCACGAGATGCGCAAGCAGGTCGGCATGGTGTTCCAGCAGTTCAACCTGTTCCCCAACATGAACGTGCTGCGCAACCTCACCGAGGGGCCGGTGCGGGTGCTGGGGGTGCCGAAGGACGAGGCGGTGGAGCGCGCCAAGGGCCTGCTCGACCTGGTCGGGCTCGCCGACAAGGAGAACGCGCACCCCACCCAGCTCTCGGGCGGCCAGCAGCAGCGGGTGGCGATCGCGCGGGCGCTCGCCATGCAGCCGAAGGTGCTGCTGCTGGACGAGGTCACCTCCGCCCTGGACCCGGAGCTGGTCGTCGGCGTCCAGGACCTGCTGCGCGACATCGCCCGGCAGAGCGACCTCACGATGCTGTGCGTCACGCACGAGATGGCCTTCGCGCGGGACATCTCCAACCGGGTCCTGATGTTCGACCAGGGCCAGATCGTCGAGGAGGGCCCGCCGGAGCAGATCTTCGGTGAGCCGTCCGAGCAGCGCACGCGGGACTTCCTGCAGGCCGTCCTGGCCTCCTGAGCCGGTCCCCCGCCCGCCGCCCGCGTCCCCGTCGCCCCGGGGGCGCGGGCGGCACTCGTCTCAGCGGACGCCGGGCCAGGCGCCGGCGGTCGAGCGGGTCGCGGCCGAGGCCGGGTTCGGCTCGCCGGTGACGCTGCGCGCCCGCTCCTGATCACCCCGCCGGAACCCATACCGAACGTCGTTCTGTACGGTGGCACCCACGGACGAGGAGAGCGAGGCGATGGGCACTTCGAGGGGCACTTCGATCGCCGGGCTCGGGATGACCGAGCTCGGCAGGGTGTACGGGCGCAGCCCGCGGCGGCTCGCCGCGGACGCGGTGCGGCTCGCCGCCGCGGACGCGGGACTGGCGCTCGGCGACCTGGACGGGCTGCTGGTCAGCCACGGCATGGGCGGCTCCCCCGGCATCGAGCTGGCCGCCACGCTCGGCCTGCGCGACCTGCGGCTGCTGTCGCAGGTCAACGCGTTCGGCGCGACGGCCGGGGCGATGGTCTCCTACGCGGCGTCGGCCGTGCTCAGCGGCACCGCGACCACCGTGGCGTGCGTGTTCGCCGACGCGCCGCTCAAGCCGAAGCAGTCGGCGGGCTCGGCCTACAACCGCGACGCCCGCGAATGGTACGGGTTCGGCGGGATGACGGCGGCGCTCGGGCTGCGCAGCGTCAACTCCTTCTACGCGCTCGCCGCGCAGCGCCACATGGCCCGGTACGGGACGACCAGCGAGCAGCTCGGCGCGATCGCCGTCGCGACGCGGGAGTGGGCGTCGCGCAACCCGCTCGCCCAGATGCGCGAGCCGATCACGCTGGAGGACCACCAGAACTCGCGCTGGGTGTCCGAGCCGCTGCACCTGCTGGACTGCTGCCTGGTGTCCAACGGCGCCATCGCCGTCATCGTGACCGGCGACGACCGCGCCCGCGACCTGGCCCGCCCGCCCGTCCACCTGTGGGGCTGGGGGCAGGGCCACCCGGGGCACCGCAAGGAGCGCGGCAGCGAGTTCGGCCTCACGACCGGCGCGGCCTCCTCCGGCGCGACGGCGATGAAGATGGCCGGGATCACCCCGTCCGACGTGGACGTGTGCGAACTGTACGACTGCTACACCTACACGGTCCTGGTGTCGCTGGAGGACTACGGGTTCTGCGCCAAGGGCGAGGGCGGCGCGTTCGCCGCGTCCGGCGCGCTCGGGCCGGGCGGGTCGCTGCCGACCAACACCGGCGGCGGGCAGCTGTCGGCGTACTACATGTGGGGCATGACGCCGCTGTCGGAGGCCGTGATCCAGGCGCGCGGAGACGGCGGGGAGCGGCAGGCGCCCGCCAACGACGTGATCCTGGTCAGCGGCAACGGCGGCATCCTCGACCACCACTCCACCCTGATCGTCAGCCCGCACCGGAAGGGGGCCTAGCCGATGGAGATCGGCGTTCTGCGGCGGGACGGGCGCACCGACCCGTTCTTCGACGGCACCGCGTCCGACCGCCTCGTGATCAGGCGCTGCGAGGCGTGCGACCGGTGGTTCGCGCCGGACGCCACCGGCTGCCCCGGATGCGGCGGGGAGGACCTCGCCTGGGCCGAGGCGAGCGGCGACGCCGCCCTCGTGACCTGGACCGTCCTGCCCAAGGACCCGCCCGCCTTCCTCGCGCTGGTCGAGCTGGCCGAGGGCCCCTGGCTGCACGCCCGGCTGGACGGCGTGACCCGGGCGGACCTGCGCGAGGGACTGCCGCTGCGGGCCGTGTTCGAGCACCCGGAGGAGGGCGAGTCGTTCGTGCTCTTCCGCCCCGCGGGCGGATAGCGGCCGAGCGCCCCGTCCTCTCCGCCTCTGGACCGAATGGCGTTCGGTCCATTAGCGTCGGGGCATGAACACCGAGGTCTGCGAACGGTTCGGCATCGAGTTCCCGCTGTTCGCCTTCAGCCACTGCCGCGACGTCGTCGCCGCCGTCACCAACGCCGGCGGCTTCGGCGTCCTCGGGGCCGTCGCCTACAGCCCCGACCGGCTCGAAGAGGAACTGCGCTGGATCGACGACCACGTGCACGGCCGCCCCTACGGCGTCGACGTGCTGGTCCCCGGCAAGATCGACAAGTCGGCGGAGAGCGGCGGCGGCCTCGACGCCATGCTCGCCGCGATCCCGGACGAGCACTGGACCTTCCTCACCGGCCTGTTCGACAAGTACGACGTGCCGCTGCCCGACTTCGACAAGGCCCGGCGCGCCAACGCGCGCAGCGGCGCGCAGGTCACCAAGAAGGGCGCGACCGAGCTGATCGACGTGTCCCTCGCGCACCCCATCGGGCTCATCGCCAGCGCCCTCGGCACCCCTCCCCCCGTCATGGTCGACAAGGCCCGGGAGGCGGGCGTCCCCGTCGCCGCGCTGGTCGGGACCGCCGAGCACGCCCGCCGCCAGGTCGCCGCCGGCGCCGACCTGATCATCGCGCAGGGCGGCGAGGCCGGCGGGCACACCGGCGAGATCTCCACGATGGTGCTCGTCCCCGAGGTCGTCGACACGGTCGCGCCGGTGCCCGTCCTCGCCGCGGGCGGCATCGCCACCGGGCGCCAGATGGCCGCCGCGCTCGCGCTCGGCGCGTCCGGCGTCTGGTGCGGCTCGGTCTGGCTCACCACGGAGGAAGCGGAGACGTCCCCGGCGGTCAAGGAGAAGATGCTCGCCGCCACCTCCCGCGACACGATCCGGTCCCGGTCGCGCACCGGCAAGCCCGCCCGCCAGCTGCGCTCCGCCTGGACCGAGGAGTGGGAGGGCCCCGCGTCCCCCGGCCCGCTCGGCATGCCGCTGCAGATGATCGTCGCCGAGGGCGCGATGCGGCAGATCACCAAGGTGGCCGAGTCCGGCAACCCCGGCGCCCGCGCGCTCGCCAACTACTTCGTCGGCCAGTGCGTCGGCCTCATGAACACCGTCAAGCCCGCCCGCCAGGTCGTCTACGACATGGTCGAGGACTTCGCGAACGCCGTGGAGCGCCTCAACCGCGTCACCGGCGAGGACTGACCGGCCGAAACCGGACGCGACGCCATGGGGTGATTCGGTCATCACCCCATGGCGTCACACGGGTCACCGCCCTACGCTTCCCACCGACACAAGATCCTCGGGAAGGCGAGCCGTGGGCAACCCCCGACCCACCGAGTCCGCACGCGGCCTGTTCGCGCTGTTCGACTGGATGACCGGGCGGCTGCCCTGGCGGCTGGACTCGCGCCCGTACCCGGTCATCGTCCTGGAACCGGCGGACGACCCGGACGCCGAGGACGCCCCCGGCCGCCACCTCGACGAGCTCAAGCGGTTCGCCGCCGAGGCCGGGCTGCCCGCCGTCTCCCCCGACCTCCCCGAGGGCTCGGAGGGCGGGGAGGACGAGGAGGCCGCCCGCGGCGCGGAGACCGCCGCGATCGCGCTGGTCGACGCGATCTCCCAGCCGCTCACCTGGACCCACACCCGCTCGCCCTACGGGCGGCTGCGCTTCCCCCGCTCCGACCTCGTCCGGACGATCCAGGCGGCCGCCGCCGAGCCCGGCCCGGACGGCTCCCCCGCCCCGCCCCCGTACCAGCGCTCCGCCGTCGCCGCCGTCGACCGCTGGAACGAGCACGCCCGCCTGTTCCGCTGGCAGAGCGGCCGGCTGCGCGCCCCCGGCTGGTGGACGACCGTCGGCGGCTCCCTCGTCGCCATGATCGCCGTGCTGGCGGGCGGCATCGCCGAGCAGACGCCGAGCCCCGTCCTGCTCACCGCCTCCGGCTGCCTCGCCGCCGTCCTGCTGATCGTCGCCGGGCTGTCCACCCGGCGGATCTGGCTGGCCGTCCTGTCCACGGTCGGATTCGGCGGCCGCTACCGCTGGTTCGCGCGGACCTCGTTCTTCGCCGTCCTCGGTGACGGCGAGGACGGCGGCGACGACCTCGGCTTCGAAGGCCGCCTGCACCGGGTGTACGAGCGGCTCGCCAAACCCGACGCGGCCCGGTTCCTCCTCCAGATCAAGACGTTCGCGCTGCTGGAGGACCTGCGCGACCAGCACCGGCGGTCCGCGCCCGACCTGCGCGGCTTCAAGCGCCCCTGCCCGCCCGTGGTGTTCCTCGCCGGGGCGGGGCGGCACAACGGCGGGCTCGCCGTGCTGTCGGCGATCAGCGACATCCGGGCCCGGCGCAGCGAGTTCCACCCGCTGATCGTCATCGCCTCCGTCGACGCCGCCACCCGCGAGGAGCTCGGCGGCCCCGCCCCCGGCTCCGGTCCCGCGCCCGGCGGGGACGCCCAGGAGCGGTACGAGCGGTGGCGGTCCTCGCTCGGCACCGCGCAGGGGCCGAGCGAGTCCGTGCCGCTGCCCTACCTGCTGCGGATCCCGGTGACCGGCGACCCCGCCGCCGGACGCCCCGACGAGTTCACCGTCCGGCGCCGCCCACGCTGGACGTGGCTGTGGTCGCGGCGCAGCCTCGGCGCCGCCCTCATGGCGCTCGTGCTCGTCCTCGTCTACGTGCAGACCAACCTGCGCTCCACCTACTGCAGCGTCGGGCTGCCCGTCCACTGGAACGGCGACACCCGAATCCAGACCAACGGCGACGGAAGCCGCGAATGCGTCGGCGTCTCCACGCACGGCGTCCGGTTCGAGCGCGGCCCCGACAGCATCGGGCTGGACGGGGAGCGCCGCCGCCCGTCCCACCGCAACACCGGCTCCCGGCTCACCCTCGCCGACCTCCAGCGGCGCATCGAGGACGAGAACGAAGCCGTCCTCGCCTCCCGCAAGCCCTACGTCACCCTCGTCTACGTCGGCATCTTCACCGCCAGCCCCGGGCAGAGCGACCTGACCGTCAGCAGCATCCGCGAACTCGCCGGCGCCCACCTCGCCCAGATGCGCAACAACCGCTCCGGCCAGCCCGGCGCGGTCGGCAACCCCCTCAAGGTGCGGCTCCTGCCCGCCAACACCGGGCAGAACATGCTCTTCTCCGCCGAGACCGCCGACCGCATCCTCGACATCGCCCACCGCGACCCCACCCTCGTCGGCGTCACCGGGTTCGGACGCAACACCGACCACTCCCGCGCGGCCATCGAACGGCTCATCGCCGCCGGGCTGCCCCTCGTCAACACCGTCAACTCCTCCGACCGCCTCCCCGCGCTGCCGCACTACTACGGGCTCGCCGCGACCAACTTCGACGAGGCCGCCGCGACCCGCGCCGCCGTCCGCGCCGAACTGCGCGGCAAGCCGATCTCCCGGCTGATGCTCGTCCACCGCGCCCCCGGACCGTCCAGGGACGCCTACAGCCGCGAGATCGCCGACGACGTCGCCCGCGCGCTCACGCCCCGCACCGTCGACCGCGTCGTCTACACCGACACCGACGACATCGCCGACAAGGTCAAGCGGAACTGCGAGACCGCCCCCGCCCCGTTCGTCTACTTCGCCGGACGCTCCGAAGACCTCCCCGGCCTCATGAACGGGCTCGTCCAGGGCGGCTGCACCCGGCGGCACCTCGTCCTCATGGCCGGCGACGACGTCACCAAGACCCGGTTCGGCACCGGCCCGCACGAGGTCCCGATCCCCGCGAACACCGTCGTCTACCACACCGCCTTCGTCCACCTGCCGTTCCTGATCGCCGGGAACGCCGACCAGACCAACGGGTTCTTCCTCCTGGCCCGCAACCTCCTCGGCATCGGCGGCCCCCGCGCCCGCCCCGCCGAACCGCTGCTGGTCGACGGGCAGATGGCCCTCACCTACGACGCCGTCGTCGCCCTCGGCCAGGCCGCGCAGAACGCCTTCGCCGGCCTCGGCCTCACCGCCGCCGGATCCGCGCCGGTGGAGGGCAGCCGCTCGGTCACGTCCGGTGCCGTCCTGCTGGAACTGCGCCACCTGTACGTCCGCAACGCCGCGACCGGCGACATCGACTTCCGCGGCGACCGGCACGAGCTGAACGGCCCCGGCGACCGCGGCCTCACCATGATCAAGGTGACGCTGAAGGACGGCACCCCGGTCACCGTCCCCATCTGCGGCCGCCTCAACGGCGGCGTCCCCGCCCCGGGCCTCAAGCCCTGCCCCCGCTGAGCAGCGGGGTGGCAGGGCCAGCCCGTCGGGTCGCTGGGCGGCTCAGTCGGGGGGTGGGTCAGGCGCCGGATTCCGCTGCGGTCCGGCGGAGGCGGGGAGCGAGCTGAGCCGTGCTCCAGGCGATCCACACGAGGCCGAGCAACGTCTTGAACATCCATCCCTCGATGAAGTCGTACGTGATCGGGCTCAGCGTGATCGGCTCGGTCAGGGCCCACGAAACGAGCACGGGCCAGAGCACCGCGACGAGACCTTCGAGGACCACGGCCGCTCCGGACACCGCCACCCGTGCCCGAGGGGACTGGATCCGGGAGATCAGCGCCCCGTTCAACCCCGCGAACGCCAGCATGAGCGCTACCGCGCCCGCGAGCCAGCCGAAGGCCAGGCCGTAGCCGACGGGGATGATGTCGGTGTGGGGAAAGACCTGCGCGACCGAAACCCTTCCCAGCGGCGCCGCCAAGAAGAGCGCCAGATCGAGAGCGATCACGATGGCGAGTGCCGGCACGGCCCGATGAGGAAACCTCCACTGCAGCGCCGAGACGGCGAACAGCGCCACCAGCACCCACAGCATCCAGGACGGGCCCTCGTCCAGAAGGACCTTCAGAGCGATATCCTCCCCGAGCCCTAACGGCAGCAGCAGCGAGCCGACGACCGCGATCCAGCCGCAGACGAGGGCACGCCGCACGGCCGCCGGACGCGCACGGGCAGTCTGGGGCACGATGTCGACGCGGGTCGCGGGTCCAGGTGACGAGGTGATGCGCGAGGCAGGTGCACTGTGCGCGGCGGGATGTCGTTCTGCGTCAGTGGACGCTAGTGCGAGCAGTTCGCGGGCCTGGGTGGCGGACAGCCGGGCGGCCGGGTCCTTGTGGAGCAGACCGTCCAGGAGCCGCGCGAGCGGTCCGCCGCAGACGGGTGGGGGTGGCTCCCGCGTCGCGATGGCAATGAACAGCGCCCCGTGCGTGGGAGCGGTGAACGGCGGGCGGCCCTCCACCGCCGCGTAGAGGGTCGCGCCTAACGACCACAGGTCGGAGGCGGGCGTGACGGTCTCGCCCTGCACCTGCTCTGGGGACATGTAGGCGGGCGTGCCCAGCACCGCACCGGAGCGGGTGAGGGTGGCGTCGCCTTCTACGGCGGCGATGCCGAAATCGGTGAGGACGACCCGATCGCCTTCGAGCAGGACGTTGGCGGGTTTGACGTCGCGGTGCACGATGCCTTGCGCGTGCGCGGCCGACAGCGCGTCCAGCATCGCCAGGCCGATCGCGGCGACCTGGTGCGCCGGCAGCCTTCCCCGCTCGGCCAGCATTTGCTCCAGTGACCGCCCGTGGATCAGCTCCATCACGATCCACGGACGGCCGTCCTCGCCCATGACCCGGTCGTAGACGGTGACGATGGCCGGGTGCCTCAGCCTGGCGGCGGCCCGCGCCTCGCGCTCCATCCGCGAGTACCACACCGCCCGCTCCTGCTCGGTGACCTGCTCGGGCACCCGCAGTTCCTTGATCGCGACCTCGCGGTCGAGATCGGTGTCGAGGGCGCGCCACACCGCCCCCATGCCGCCCTGCCCGATCCGCCCGAGCTTCCGGTAGCGGCCTGCCAGCACACCTTCGCGGTCCCAGCTCACGATCAGAATTTACCGTCCGCAGAAGATCCGGAAAGGTGTGATCCGCTTCCGCCTCGGCGCGGACCTCGGCGGCACTCCGGACGGGGCCCTGCGAACCGAGGACGCATATCGGTCGTCGCACGGCCGCCGGTCTTCTTCTGGCGCGTCCCTTTATGACGTGCGCGTGGCTGAGGTCTCCTTTTTTACCGGTTCAAGTATGGCGAGGCAGGTGCACGGCTGAGGTGGCCCCCGAAGGTCGGGCGCTGTTCGGGCGGCTGGCACATCGTCCGGCCCGAATTGGAGTAGCGCCGCAGACGGTTTCTTTTCAGGTATTGCCGGGCGCGGACAGCGGGCGGCCCTCCGGAGTAGCGTCTCCGGTGATGTCCTGCGAGTGAGGGAGGCGCCGTGGCCGAAGAAACCGCGGGATGGGGCGGGAGATTGTGGGCGGCCGCCGATCTGCTCACCCCGATGGCCATTCGAGTCGCGGCGACACTTCGGGTCGCCGATCACATCGCGGACGGCACGCGGACGAGCGAAGCTCTCGCCGTAGCGGTGGACGCCGAACCCGACGCACTGCGACGGGTACTCGAACATCTGGTGACCTTCGGCGCGCTGACCCGGGAGGACGGCGCCTATGGGCTGACGCCCCTGGGCGAGCAGCTTCGCGACGACCATCCGGGCGGCCTGCGGCGCTGGCTCGATCTGGACGGGGCCATCGGGCACGCCGACCTGTGCTTCGTCGAGATGCTGCACACCGTCCGCACCGGGGAACCCGCCTTCCCGCGTCGCTTCGGCCGGACGTTCTGGGACGACCTGTCCGCCGACCCGGGGCGTGCGGCGTCGTTCGACGCGCTGATGGGCGGGCGGCTGGCTGAGGAGGCGCCCGCTCTCGCCGCCGCCTACCCCTGGGGCGGCCTCGGACACGTGGTCGATGTGGGCGGCGGTGACGGGAGCCTGCTGATCGCCCTCCTCCGCGCCCACGAGAACCTGCGGGGAACGGTGATCGACCTGGACGGGCCCGTCGCACGCGCCGAGCGGGCCATCGCCGAGGCCGGACTGGACGATCGGGCGGACGCCGAGGCGGGCAGCTTCTTCGACCCCCTGCCCGCCGGGGCGGGCGGATACCTGCTCTCGGGCGTCCTCCACGACTGGGACGACGAGCACGCACTCCGCATTCTGCGGCGGTGCGCCGAGGCGGCCTCGGGAACGGGGAAGGTGCTCGTCGTGGAGAACGTCGCCAACGTCGAGGGCGCCACGCGGGACACCGAAGGCGACCTGCGCATGCTCTGCTACGTCCGCGGCAGGGAACGCACCCTCGACGAGCTGGGCGATCTGGCCGCGCAGGCCAGTCTGCGCGTCGGCCCGGTCGAGCGCGGCGGGCTGCACTCGATCATCGAGCTGCGGCCGTCCGGCTGACGTCGCTCCTCGCCGCCCCTGGTCCAGGTGACCGGCGGGTATGGGACGATGCGGTGGTGTCCGTGGTGCCGGAGCCCATCGCCGCCGATGCGCCGGGAGTGATCTCCCGGCCGCTGCTCACGCAGTGGTGGCTCGACCTGGCGTTCGTCCACTGGGCCGTCGAGCCGCGCCGGGTGGCGCCGCTGCTGCCGGAGGGCGTCGGACCCGACACGCTGGACGGGGTCACCTACGTCGGTCTCGTCGCGTTCTGGATGGACCGGGTCGGGTGGCTCGGGCTGCCCGGCGTCCCGTACTTCGGCACGTTCCCGGAGACGAACGTCCGGCTGTACTCGGTGGACGCGCAGGGGCGCCGGGGCGTGGTGTTCCGGTCGCTGGACGCCACGCGGCTCCTGCCCGTGGCCATCGCGCGGGCGGGGTTTCGGATGCCGTACCAGTGGTCTCGCATGTCCGTCCGGGCCCGCAAGGACGTCATCAGCTACACCAGCTCGCGGCGGTGGCCGGGGCCGCGCGGCGCCCGCAGCCGGATCGACGTGCGGATCGGCGGGCGGGTGGAGAGGCCGACCGAACTGGAGCACTTCCTGACCGCGCGCTGGGGCATGCACACCGAGGTGTCCGGGCGGGTGCGGTTCCTGCCGAACGTCCACCCGCGGTGGCCGCTGCACCGGGCGACGCTGCTGCGCTGCGAGCAGGACCTCGTGGCGGCGGCGGGGCTGCCGGGGCCGCTGGGCGAGCCGGTCAGCGTGCTGTACTCGCCGGGCGTGCCGGTCCGGTTCGGCCTCCCCGGCGGCTGATCAGCCGCGGGGGAACCGCATCACGGGGTTGCTGCGGCCCGCCAGGAGCAGGACGAGCGCGATCCCGGCGGCGGCGTAGCAGCCGAGGACGATCAGCGGCCGGGTCAGGTCGTGGCCGCCGAAGTAGACGGTGTTCCGGACGGCCTCCGTGCCGGCCCAGTTCGGCAGCCACGGTCCGACGTCCCGCCAGAACCCCGGCAGCATCTCCGGCGGGCGCGGCCCTCCCGCGGACGGGTTGCCGAGCACGACGAACACCACGATCGCCAGCGCCGTCCCGATGATGCCGAGCAGGCTCTCGGCGGCTGCCGTCGCGACAGCGACGGCGAACACGCACAGGGCCCCGATACCGGTGAGCAGCCAGGGGCGGCCGGACAGGTAGCCGTACCCGGTCTCCACGATCAGCGTCCCGGCGGCGCCCGCAGCCGCCGAGTAGACCGCGAACGCCAGCAGGCGGACGACGGCGTCCCGCGGTGTCACGGCCGCCATCCCCCGGTACAGGCCGACGATCGCGGCGACCAGGTAGGCGCTGACGATCCAGCCGATCACCAGGTAGAACGGGACGAGCCCATCGGGGTCCCCGGCGTCGGCGGGCGCCACGTCCCGCTCCGACAGGTTCTGCCCGGACGCCGCCGCGACCTGCGAGAACGACCCGCGCAGCAGGCCGGCGACCTCCGGACCGAAGGCGGTGGTGACCAGCAGCAGGCCCTGCTGCGGCACGTAGGCGCCGTAGACGTCGCGGTGGCGGATCGCCCGCTGCGCGGCCTGCATGGTCGGGTACGGGCGTGTGTCGAACGCCCGGCCCCGGCGGTTCAGCGCGGCGCCGACGCGGTCGGCCGTGTCCGGCGGGCCGACCACGGCCACCGGCACGCGGTGCGGGTGCGGCGCGTGGAGTCCGCCCACGTAGGACGCGATGAACGCCGCGCCCAGCAGGAACACCGCCGCCATGAACAACGCGGTGACCGGATAGGAGACGCCGTGGGAGGGGTGAGGCGAGCCAGTCATTGCATCTGGCTACCCTGTCGTCGCTGTACGTAACTGCGGTTGCCCGATGCGAGCCGACGGCACGCAGCCCGACTTCGCCGCCCACTGGGCCGAGGCGCTGGTGGACGAGTACGGGCCGCTCGGCGACCCGCTATAGCCCGCCCGTGACGAGGCGGCCGCCACGCACCTCGACGCGGGTCCCGAAGGCGCGGCAGGCGGCGGTGAACCGCTCGGTGATCCAGGCGTGGTCGGCGCCCTCCGCGCACTCCGTGCGGGCGAAGCCGAGCCGGAGCGGCACGGCCTCGACCCGGGACGGCCCTCCCTCGTCCAGGGTGACCAGGAACAGCAGCCCCAGGTCGTTGCGGAGCAGCGGATCGACGATGTAGTCGTCGATGAAGTCGCCCATGTCGAACACGACCGGCGGGGCCACGCCGTGGAACACGTGCGCCGAACTGCCCGCGACGAGCGACGCGCCGGCGTCCACGAGGCCCCGCGCCGCGCGCCGGACGTACGGCAGGGGCTCCGCGGTCATGTTCGGCCCCCAGTGCGGCATGACGAGTACGGTGCCTGCGGTGGCCCGCAGTTCCCGGATCCGCCGCTCCAGGTCGTCCGGGACGCCCTGCCGCAGATCGGTGAAGGCGACCCCCGGGCGATCAGGCCCCGCGGCGAAGTCCGCGGGATGGTCGGTGACGCCCACCACCGCGACCCGCGTCCCCTGGGCCTCCAGGACGGCGGGTGCCCGAGCGGCGGCGAGGTCCTCCCCGGCTCCGACCGTCTTGATGCCCGCCTGGCCGAGGAGATCGAGCGTGTCCGCCAGGGCGTCGGCGCCGTAGTCGAGGGCGTGGTTGTTGGCGACCGTCACGCAGTCGACGCCCAGCTCGGCCAGGACGTCGACCGCGGCCGGCGGCGCCCGGAAGTGGAAGGGCTTGCCCGGCGCGTCCCACGGCCGTCCGCGCTCGGAGACGCAGCACTCCAGGTTCAGCAGCGCCAGGTCGGCCTCGGCGAACGCGTCGCGCACGCCGCCGGAGAACAGGCCGTGCGGCCCCGACGCCTCGATCTGCGCCCCTACGCCGCGGCCGAGCATGGTGTCCCCGGCGAGCGCCATCGTGATGGCCATCGGTCCCCCCTCGACGGGACGTCCGATACCAGCCTACGAAGCGCGGGGCGCTCCCCCGCTAGGACAGCGGGCGGCCCGGGCCCTTCTTGATCTGCTCGATGAACAGCTGCGCCAGGGCGTGCTGGCCGGCGACCGTCGGGTGGTAGCTGCGCGGCTCGGCCTCCAGCGCGGGCAGCTTCAGCGCGAGGCCGTTCATGTACGCGTCGCTGCTGCCCACCTCGTGCCCGGCGAACGCGCCGTAGGCGTCGATGAACTCGACGCTGCCGCGGGCGCGCGTGGCGGTCTTGCGCGCGTCGGCCTCCTCGACCGACTGCCGGATCAGCTGCCCCAGCTCGTAGGCGCGAGCGTTCAGCCAGCGCTGGTCCGACACCGTGATGTTGTCCGCGTCCACGCCGCTGACCTCGGAGAACGCCTTCGGGTACCCCATCACCACCACCCGGGCGTAGGGGGCCCGCGCGGTGATGTCGGCCAGCAGGGACGGCAGGCTCTGCCGCAGCTCGGCCATCTTCCGGGCGACCTCCTCGCCCTGCCGGGTGCAGCTCCGGCTCCACGGCAGCTTCACGACGCACCCGGCGAGGACCTTGGAGAACCCGACGTCGTTGCCGCCGATGCTGATGGTGACCAGGCTCGTGTCGCGTCCGATCCGGTCGATCTGCGGGGGTTCGCCGTGCCGGCCCTTCAGGACGTCGCGGGTCGTCGCGCCCGAGCAGGCCCAGAATGAGGTGCCCTTCGCGAACCGGAACGCCCCGGCGACCTCGTGGTAGTACGCCTTGGACGTGCGGTGGCAGCGGGCGAGCGGGTTGTGGTCGGCCGCGGTCGCCTCCGCGCCGACGCCCGCCGAGTAGGAGTCCCCGAGCGCGACGTAGGCGCCCCGGGTGGCGACCTCCAGCGGCGTCGGCGGCCGGCCGGCGGAGACCGGGTCGGCGCGCTGCTCCTGCGGCGCGGGCGTCCGGCAGCCGGTGCCGAGCACCTCGCAGCGCGCCGCGGGCAGCGCCACCACCGGGACGACGGCCAGGAGCAGCAGGACGGCGAGCAGGACGAGCCCGGCGCGGCGCTCGCCGAGACGGTCCCGCAGCCGTGCGACCGGGCTGATCAAGCGTCCTCCTTCGCGTCCATCAGGCAGACGTCCGTGCGCGGTCTCCGGTTCCCGCCTTTACATTGTAGATCACTAGCGGTCGCAGGGGGCCCACATGACGGCGCGCGGCCCGAGGTCGTGCAGGCCCGCCTCGACCTCGGCGTCCCAGTGGGACCTGATCTCCGGGCCCCACCGCTCCTCGGGCAGCTCGGCGAAGCCGTGCCGCGCGTACCAGGGGCCGTTCCACGGGACGTCCCGGAACGTCAGCAGGCTGACGCCGGGCGCCCCGGACTCCGCCGCGACCGCCATGACCTCCGCCAGCAGCGCGGCGCCGATCCCCTGCCCGGTCAGGTCGCCGCGCACCGAGATCTGCTCCAGGTGCGCGGCGCCGTCCGCCTCGCCGACCGCCGCGAAGCCGGCCGCCGGGTCCCCGGCCACCACGATCCGGGCGCCGCCGGCGGCGATCAGCTCCTCGACCACGGTCGGGCCGGGCGGGAACACGATCCCGATCTCCCGGAACATCGCGTCGCCCGAGTTCTCGATGTCCGCCAGCCCCGGCAGATCCGCCGGCCGCGCCGGCCGCACCTCGTACCCCATGCCGTGATCGTAGGCCGCGCCCCCGCCGGCGGCCTCCCTTTTACCGGCCGGCCGGGCGCGCCGCCTCGGGCGCCAGGGACAGCTCCCAGAACTCGGCGTAGCGGCCGCCGCGGGCCAGCAGCTCCTCGTGCGTGCCCTCCTCGACGATCCGGCCTCCGTCCAGGAACGCGATGCGGTCGGCGCGGCGGACGGTCCGCATCCGGTGCGCCACCATCACCACCGTCCGGCCCGCCATCAGGCGCTCGATGCCCGCGTGGACGGCCGCCTCGTTCACCGGGTCCAGCGCCGAGGTCACCTCGTCCAGCAGGACGACCGGCGCGTCCTTCAGCAGCGCCCGCGCGATCGAGACCCGCTGCCGCTCGCCGCCCGACAGCAGCGCCCCGCCCTCGCCGACGTTCGCGGACCATCCGCCGGGCAGCCGCTCGACCACCTCGTCCAGCCGCGCCGCGGTCGCCGCCGCGCGCACCTCCGCGCCGGACGCGCCCGGACGGCCGAGGCGCACGTTCTCCTCGATCGTGCCGTCGAAGAGGTAGACGTCCTGGAACACCACGGCGATCTGCTCCATCAGCACCTCGGTGCTGATCTCCCGCACGTCCACCCCTCCGATGCGGACCGCTCCGGCGTCCACGTCGTAGAACCGGGCGAGGAGCTGCAGGAGGGTGCTCTTGCCGGCGCCCGACGGGCCGACGACGGCGAGCCGCCGCCCCTCCGGCACCGCCAGCGACAGCTCGCGGATCACCGTGCGGGCGTCCCGCCGGAACGTGACGGACGCGAACTCCAGGTCGCGGCGCACCGGCCGGACCGGCTCCGGCGGCTCCGGCAGCGGCTCGGTGCGCAGCACCTCGTCGAGCCGCGCGAGCTGGGAGCGCGCGGCGCGCATCCGGCCCGTGAACTCCGCCAGCGCCAGCAGCGGGTCGGCGCAGCGGGCGGCCAGCACCAGCACCGCCAGCAGCTCGGCCGCGCCGATGTCCCCGCCGAGCAGGAGGTGGGCGCCGAGGACCAGCATGCCGGTGAACACCGCCTGTACCACGAGCGTCAGGCCGAGGACGCCCGGCAGCGCCGACAGCGTCGTCCTGCGCGACGCGCGCCGCAGCTCGGCCAGGGCGTCGTCGAGCAGCCGGAACCGCTCGGCGGTGCGGCCGCCGGCCCGCAGCACCGGCTGGGCCTGGAGGTACTCGATGACGCGGCCGGTCGCCTCGTGGGCGCGCGCGTGGCGGTCCTCGTCGGCCGCGGCCATCGAGCGTCCCGTCCACACCTGGATCACCGCGACGACCGGGACGGCGGCGAGCGCGGCCAGCCCCAGCCGCCAGTCGTAGGCGAGCATCACTCCGACGATCGTCAGCGGGGTCACGCAGGCGGAGACGAACGGGCCCAGCAAGTGGGCGATCACGCTCATCGCCTGGAGCACGCCGGGCCCGGCCAGGACCGACACCTCCCCGACGCGGCCCGGCCCGTACCAGCCGACGGGCAGCCGCGCCAGATGGTCGCCGAGCCGGTGGTACATGCCGTCCAGCAGCGTGGTCCCGGCGCGGAAACCCGACAGGTCGCTCACGTAGCGCAGTGCCGCGCACCCGGCGACCGCCGCGCCGAACGCGATCAGCCAGGGGCGGGCGTCCCCGGGCGTGCTCCCGAAGAGCTCGCGCAGGATCGGGACCAGCAGCGCGCAGGCCAGCCCCTCGACCACGGCGGTCACCGTCATCAGCGCCAGCGTGCGGCGCACCGGCGGGGCGTACCGGGGACCCAGCACGCGCAGCAGCAGTCGGATCATCGGGGCATGCCTCCTTGCGGTACGGCGTCGTGCTCCGCGGCCCCTCCGGCGGCCGCCGAGCGGTGGGCGTCCCAGAGCGCGGCGAACCGCCCGCCCCGGGCGAGCAGGTCGGCGGGACGGCCGCGCTCCGCGACCGCGCCGTCCTCCAGGACCACGACGGTGTCGGCGTCGGCGATCGTCTCCAGGCGGTGGGCGATCACCAGGACCGTCCGGTCGCGCCTCAGCGCGGTGAGCGCGCGGCGGACGGCCCGCTCGGTGAGCGGGTCGGCGAACGCGGTCGCCTCGTCCAGCACCAGGACGGGCGTGTCGGCCAGCAGCGCGCGGGCGAGCGCGATCCGCTGCGCCTCGCCGCCCGACAGCCGGGCCTCGTCGCCGAGCACCGTGTCGTAGCCGCGCGGCAGCTCGGTGATCCGGTCGTGGACGTCCGCCAGCCGCGCGGCGCGGACCACGTCGTCGCGCCCGGCCCCCGGTACGG
Source organism: Actinomadura meyerae (assembly GCF_900188445.1). Lineage (GTDB taxonomy): Bacteria > Actinomycetota > Actinomycetes > Streptosporangiales > Streptosporangiaceae > Spirillospora > Spirillospora meyerae. Next base: position 5,791 of record NZ_FZOR01000033.1, on the reverse strand, counting down.
CGAGCGCGATGTTGTCGGCGACCGACGCGCGCAGCAGGCGGACGTCCTGGAACACGAAGGACACCGTCCGGTACAGCTCGCGGGCCCCGATCTCGCGCAAATCCGCGCCGCCGAGCAGGACGGCGCCCTCGTCCGGGTCGAAGAACCGCGGCAGCAGCTGGACGAGCGTCGACTTCCCGCTCCCCGACGGCCCGACGACGGCGGTGACCGTCCCCGGTTCGAGGACCAGGTCGACGCCGCGCAGCACCTCCCGGCCCGGGTCGTAGCCGAACCGGACGCCGCGCAGCTCCACCCGGTGGCCGCGCGGCGCGACCGGGCGCGCCGGCTCCGGCAGCGCCGGCACGGCGAGCACCTCCCGGATCCGGCCGACCGCGCGGCGCGCGGCCTGCATGTCGTCGAAGCCGTGCCCGAGGGCCTGCACCGGAGCGGCCAGGCCCAGGCCGAGCAGCACGAACGGCAGCAGGTCCGCGGCGGGCATGCCGCCCTCGGTGATCAGAACCGCGCCTCCGGTCAGCACGACCAGCAGCACGAACGGCGGCGACAGCACCACCTGCATCGCGGCGGCGATCCCGGCGAGGCCGAGCACCATCCGGTAGAAGGAGGTGGTGAACTCGTCCACGGCGTCGAAGAACGCGCGGTGGGCGCGCTCGGCGCCGCCGAACGCCTTCACCACCGCGATGCCCTGGACGAACTCCACGACGGAGTCGGAGATGCGCCCCATCGCGGCGTCGAACTCCTTCTGCTCGCGCAGCCGCGCGGGGGTCATCATCAGCGGCACCGTCGCCACCGCCAGCGCGACCGGGATCAGCGTGATGAACGTGAGCCGCCAGTCGACGGTGAACAGGTAGGCCAGCGACACCGCCGGCACCGCGAACGCCGACACCATCTCGCCGGGGGTGTGGGCGATGAACGGGTGGACGGCGCTCACGTCGTCCCCCACGACCTTGGCCAGCTCACCCGTCCGGCGGCGCGACAGCCAGCCGATCGGCACGAGCCCGAGCCGGGCCGCCAGCCGGCGGCGGAAGTCCAGCTGCACCCGGTCGTCGAGGAGGTGCCCGAGGGCCGACGCCGCCCCCGCGGCCAGCAGCCGGACGAGCAGCCCGCCCGCGCCCGCCGCGACCGCGGCCCAGACGTGGCCGCGGTCGAGCGGGCCGGGCGCGAGCAGGACCCGCCCCAGCTCGACGACCGCCAGCAGCGGCGCCAGCCCCGCGACGGCGCCGACGACCTGCAGGACGACGATCGCGGCGAAGCTCCACCGGTAGGGGCGCAGCAGCCCCGTCGCGCTCACCCCGTCCCCGGGGTGCGGGTCGCTCGGTGCGGCGGTCATGCCGGGGCTCCTTCCTGCGGCGGGCTCGTCCTGGGCAGGACGGTGAGGGCGATGAGGACGGCACCGGTCAGCAGGACGGCGCCGAGGGTCAGGCCGAGCGCGTAGCCGTCGTTGAGGGCCGCGGGCGTGGCGGCGCCGCCGGCGCGGTCGCTCGCCGCGGTGCCGAGGACGGCCAGGCCGAGCGACGCGCCGATCTGGCGGGAGCTGTTGAGCAGCCCGGAGGCGATGCCCGTCTCGGCCGGGGCGACGCCGCCGGTGGCGATGGACACGAGCGGCCCCAGGCAGAGCCCGAACCCGGTGCTGGCCACGACCGCGGGACCGAGGACGTCGACGCCGTAGGAGCCGTCCGGGCTGATGAAGCCGAACCAGGTGAACCCGGCCGCGGCCAGCGCCGCGCCGGCGGCCAGCAGGCGGCGCGGCGCGAAGCGGTAGCCGAGCCTCACCGCGAGCACGGACCCGGCGACCACCCCGAGGGCGAACGGCAGGAACATCACGCCGGTCAGCGCCGCGCCGTGCCCGAGGACCCGCTGCAGGTACAGCGACATGAAGTAGAACGCCGAGGCCATCGCGGCGCCGGTCAGCAGGTTGAAGGCGTTGGCGCCCGCGACCGAGCGGTTGCCGAACAGGCCGAGCCGCACCAGCGGGTCGCGGGTGGTGCGCCGCTCGACCAGCACGAACGCGGTCAGCAGCACGGCGGCGGCCGCCAGGCTCGCCACGGTCGCGGCCGACGTCCACGCGTGCTGGTCCGCCCGGACGATCCCGAACACCAGCAGGGTCAGGCCGCCCGTGGCGAGGACGGCGCCGAGGACGTCCGGCCGGCCGCCGCGCACCGGCGGCGGGGCCGCGGCGACGCCCCGCCAGGCGATGGCCAGCGCGACGGCGGCCATCGGCACGTTCACGAACATCACCGAGCGCCAGCTCGCGTACTCGGTCAGCACGCCGCCGATGAGGACGCCGAGGGCGCCGCCCGCGGCGTTCACCGCGCTCCAGATCCCGAAGGCCCGGACGCGCGCCCGGCCCGAGGGGAAGGCGTCCGCCAGCAGCGCCAGCGCGGCCGGGGCGAGCGCGGCGGCGCCGATGCCCTGCGCCGCGCGGGCCGCGACCAGGTGGCCGGGCGCCTGCGCGAACCCGCCGAGCAGGGAGGCGAGGCCGAACAGCCCCAGCCCCGCCAGCAGGACCCGCTTGCGGCCGTACCGGTCGGCGGCCTTCCCGCCGAGCAGCAGCAGCCCGCCGAAGGTGAGCGCGTAGGCGTGGATCACCCAGGTCAGCCCCGCCGGGCCGAAGCCGAGCCCCGCGGCGATCTCCGGGAGCCCGACGTTCACGACCGACAGGTCCAGCGACACCATGAACTGCACGACCGCGACCGCCGCGAGGACGAGCCCCGGCCGTGCCCCGGCCGCGGCGGCGGGCGCGGTCCGCTCCGTCTCCTTGATCGTCATCGCGGCCCTCCCGGGACCGCGCCGGAATGCCTTCGTCGACTCGTACGCATGCCGGACATCGTCATGTCCGGGCAGGTCCGCGGTCGTCCTGCCGGGGTAGACACCTTCGCCCGGCACCCGCGGCGCAGGAACCGCCCGCGTACTTCCCCGGGAGTAGGCGCGTTCTGCGACGTTCGGCGGAGGCGACCCGCCCGGAAAGCGGCTTAATCTACGCAGATGAGGTTCTTGGACGGGTGGCGGCCGCTCGCCCAGGACGCCCTGCTCGCGGTGGCGGTGGCCGTCCTGCCGGTGGTCTTCGTCGTGGCCGAGCCGGGCGCGGGTCCCGCGGACGCCGCGCTCGCCCTCGCCGGCTGCCTCGCGCTCGTCGCCTGGCGGCGGGCGCCGCTGGTGGCGCTCCTGGTCAGCACGGCCTGCATGCTCGTGGTCATGGTGCACGCCCAGCCGGGCCCCTCGCCCGTCTTCCCGGTGCTCGTGTCGGTGTTCGCGACGGTGCGGGCCGGCCACCGGGTCGCCCCGGCGCTGGCCGGCGCGGCCTTCCTCGGCGCGACCCTCGCCGCCGGGCCGCCCGGGGACGGCGGGCCGGTCGACGACCTGGAGAACGCGTCGCTGATGCTCGGCTGGTTCGTCGCCGCCGGGGTCGTCGCGACGGTCACCCGGCACCGGCAGGCGTACCTGGAGGAGGTCGAGCAGCGCGCCGCCGAGGCCGAGCGGACGCGCGAGGAGGCGGCGCTGCGCCGCGCGGGCGAGGAGCGGCTGCGGATCGCCCGGGAGCTGCACGACTCCCTCACCCACAGCATCTCGATCATCAAGGTGCAGGCCGGGGTGGCGGTGCACGTCGCGCGGCGGCGCGGCGAGGAGGTGCCGCCCGCGCTGCTGGCGATCCAGGAGGCCAGCGGCGACGCGATGCGCGAGCTGCGCGCCACCCTGGAGGTGCTGCGCGACCAGGACCCCGGCGACGACGCCGCGGCCAGCGGGCTCGACCGGCTGGACGACCTGGTCGAGCGGGCCCGCTCCACCGGGCTCCCCGCCACCGTGACGATCTCCGGCGTCCCCCGCGACCTGCCCGACGAGGTGGACCGGGCCGCGTACCGGATCGTCCAGGAGGCCCTCACCAACGTCTCCCGGCACGCCGGCGGCGCGGCCGCCGCCGTGCGCATCGACTACGCCGACCGCGACCTGGTCGTGCGCGTCGACGACGACGGCAAGGCCGACCCGGAGGCGCCGCCCGTCCCCGGCACCGGCCTGCTCGGCATGCGCGAGCGCGTCACCGCGCTCGGCGGCCGGCTGCGCGCCGAGCCCCGCCCCGGGGGCGGCTTCACCGTGTGCGCCGAGCTGCCGCTGGGAGAGCCGGCGTGATCCGGGTGCTGCTGGTGGACGACCAGGCCCTCATCCGCGGCGGCTTCCGGGCCCTGCTGGAGATCGAGGACGACATCGAGGTGGTCGCCGAGGCCGCCGACGGCGAGCAGGGCGTCGCGCTCGCCGCCGAGCACCGGCCCGACGTCGCCCTCGTCGACGTCCAGATGCCGGTGATGGACGGCATCGAGGCGACCCGGCTGATCGCCGCCGACGAGCGGCTCGCCGGCGTCCACGTCGTGATCCTCACCAACTACGGCCTCGACGAGTACGTCTTCAACGCGCTGCGCGCGGGCGCGTCCGGCTTCATGGTGAAGGACACCGAACCCGCCGACCTCGTGCAGGGCGTCCGGGTCGCGGCCCGCGGCGACGCGCTGCTGTCCCCCGCGATCACCCGCCGGCTGATCGGCGAGTACGTCGCGCGCCGGCCCGGGCCCGCGCCCGGCGCGCTCGGCGTGCTGACCAACCGGGAGCGGGAGGTCACCGCGCTGGTGGCGCGCGGCCTGTCCAACGACGAGATCGCCGCCCACATGGTGATCAGCCCGACCACCGCCAAGACGCACGTCAGCCGGGCCATGGTCAAACTCGGTGCGCGGGACCGGGCGCAGCTCGTCGTCTTCGCCTACGAGTCCGGCCTGGTCGCCCCGCGCACCCCCTGAGGCGCCGGACGCGCGGGCGCCCGCGCCGGCCCGCCGGGCGGACCCGAAAACGGGATGCGGGCACGGGCCGGGAGTGCCCATGCTCGGGTATGGGATGGACGCTGAGCGACGACCACGAGGAGTTCATCGGCCGGGCGGGCGGCTTCCTGCGGAGCGACCCCGTCCGGAACACCGTGACACTGACCCTGACCGAGTCCCTGCGGCACCGGAACCTCTACCCGCACGCGCGGTTCGGATGGTGGACGGAGGGCCCGGACGTCGCGGCCACGTGCCTGTGGACGACCGACCGCTACCCGCCGCTGCTGAGCGCGATGCCGGAGCGGGCCGCGCGGGAGCTCGCCGGCGTGCTGGCGGAACGCGACCACGTGGTGGGGGCCGTCAACGGCACGCCCGCGACGGCGGCGGCGTTCGCGGACGCGTGGACGCGCCGCACCGGCGCGGCGGGCCGCGTCACGATGCGGCAGCGGCTCCACCGGCTGGCCCGCCTCGAACCGCCCGACCCGGCGCCCGGCGGCGCCGCCCGCACCGGCGGCGACGCCGACCGCGACCTCGTGGCGGGCTGGTCCGCGGCCTTCCACCGCGACACCGGCGGGCACGGCGCCCCGAACCCGGCGGTGCTGCTCGCCAGGCTCGCCGACGGCCTCATCACGCTGTGGGAGGACGGCGGGCGGCCGGTGGCGATGGCGGGCCGCACGGCGGCCGCCGCGGGCGTCGCGCGGATCGCGCCCGTCTACACGCCCGGCGAGCACCGCCGCCGCGGCTACGGCGCCGCCGTCACCGCGGCCGCCACCCGCGCGGCGCTCGACGCGGGCGCCGCGGACGTCGTGCTGTTCACCGACCTCGCCAACCCGACGAGCAACGGCGTGTACCGCCGCATCGGCTACCGCCCTGTCGAGGACCGCGTCATCGTCTCCTTCACCTAATGGGAGCTGCCGGGTCGGCCACTGCTGACAGACTCGGTGCCTGGTAGCCGCCGGTGAGTGAGCACTTCCATCGCCTGGACCGTGGAGTCC
>NZ_FZOR01000063.1 GCF_900188445.1 Actinomadura meyerae | reverse complement strand
GAGGCTTCAATCGCTTTCACGAACTCCACATGGACCTGCGACGCCTGTGGATATGTGGATAACACCCTGACGGTCAGGCTAATTTAACGGCATTGGGCCCTGGTTCCCCCCGGCGGCTCCCGTTGAAGGTCCCCGTCACTGCGGGCGCCGGCAGCGTGCTGATGCGCCCGGCAGATGGTGGAGTCGACGCTGACCTCCCAGCAGATCAACCCCACCGCATCCGCCTGAGCCTGCAGACCCTTCACGATCCGAGCCCACGTACCATCCCGCTGCCACTGCCGAAACAGCCCATAGACCGTCTGCCACGGCCCGAACCGGGTCGGCAGATCACGCCAGGGGACACCGGGGCGGACCCGCCATCTGATCCCGTCGATCAAGTGCCGCTTCGACCACACCACCGGCTGACCAGGCTTCGCCCCCACCGGCAGCAACGGCTCCAACAGCGCCCACTGCGCATCGGTTAGATCACCACGACCCACAAACAAGATCATTGCGAACCGGCAGACACACCGTGATCAACTTCTGAAACACGGCCTAGGAGTGATCCGCTCGCGCGCCGAGACCTGCGGGTAGCCGAGTTCGGCGAGCGCGCTCTTGACGCCGCCGACGATCACCGGGCCGTCTTCTTCCAGAACGGTGCCCTCGGCGATGTCGAGGGGGAACCAACTCTCGTTGAGCCGGACGGGGATGTCGCTGGCGAGGAGACGTCGGCGACGGACAAGGCAGTTCGCCTCACCGGTCGGCACGCCAAGCAACTCGGCGACGTCCGCCGGCGGCTCGGCGTGCTCGGTGGTGATCTCGTGCTTGGGCTCCAGACCGAGAGTGGGAACCTCGGCGTCGAACGCGCCGCGGGCACCTCGCTCGGCGCACGTACGACCTACGCCACGCCGGTGTCTCCCCGAGGCTCAACGCCGGCGTTCCGCCTACGCAGGTCGCCGAGTGGGCCGGACACAGTGTCGAGGTGCTCTTGAAGATCTACGCCAAGGTCATAGCCGGTCAGGACCGCGTGTGGGAGGGGCTCATAGACGACGCCCTCGGCGACTGACAGCCGGAACACAAATGGAACGCGCGCCGTGGCATACGGCGTCCTACGGTGGCATCTGATGTCACATGGCCCATGAATGACAGAAGCCGGTTTCCGCAGGTCAGGTGCGGGAACTGGCTGATCGTTTGTAGGTGCCCCCTGCAGGATTCGAACCTGCGCACACGGCTCCGGAGGCCGTTGCTCTATCCCCTGAGCTAAGGGGGCCCTGCGCCGTTGGCGGCGCGGTAGAAGGTTACCAGGGTTGGCGGGGTGGCGCGCACGTGGCTTTTCGCCGTGCGTGCCGGGGAGGAGTGGGCTAACTTCGAGCCCGTGACCGAGCCACTGGGACGCGTGCTGGTCGTCGATGATGACGAGGTGATCCGCCAGCTCATCGCCGTGAACCTGCAACTGGAGGGGTTCGAGGTGTCGACCGCGGTGGACGGTCAGGACTGCCTGGAGAAGGTGGGCGAGGTCCGGCCGGACGTGATCACGCTGGACGTGATGATGCCGCGGCTGGACGGGTGGGTGACCGCGGTGAAGCTGCGGGAGGACCCCAGGACCGCGCACATCCGGGTCGTGATGATCACCGCGCGGGCGCAGGAGCACGATGTGCGGCGGGGGCACGAGATCGGTGTCGACGCCTACGTGACCAAGCCGTTCGACCCGAACCAGCTGATCCAGACGGTGCGGAAACTCGCTGCTGTGTCCAGATAGTGGTCGGATAGTCTCACCAGGGTGACTCCAGGCGATGCCCTCGTGCGTGCGGTGCGGGACGCCGTGGCGGACGGGGAGATCGATGTCGCCGTGCCGGAGAGCGTGGTGGTCTTCGAGCGGGGGCGCGGGGTCTTCGAGAGTCCGGTGGCGCTGCGGCTCGGGGTCGAGCCCGAGGTGATCGCGCGGCGGGTCGGGGGCAGTGTCCGCGGCGGGTTCGTCAGGGTCGTCCTGACGGCCGAGCGGGTCGTGGAGCAGATCCTGCGTGACCCTTCTTACGGCGTGGCGCGGGTGCCGGGGGGTGTGTGGGACGAGTGGCCCCGCACGTGGGAGAACCCCGGGTTCTCCGTCCGGTACGCGTATGCGCGGGCCTGCTGGGTCGAGCGGTGGGGCGAGGCCGCTCGGTTTCGGGGCGGGGAGCTGGAGTCCGAGCTCGTGTGGGCCATGGCGGACGTGCCGGGGCGGGCGGAGCAGGCGGAGCGGGAACGGGATGCCAGGCCGCTGATGTTGTGTTTGGAAAGAGTGGCCGAGGCGTACCACGACGTGCATGAGCACCGTCCCGAGGGACGTGCGGGCCTGGCGCGGGCGGTGAAGGTCGTCCTCGGCAACGGGCTGAACATGATCGGTGAAACCCCTAGAGAGCGGATATGAGTCGAGTACACCCTGCTGGGCCGAGGCATGCCGACGTGCTGCCGGAGGACCATCCTGCCGGGCCGGCGGAGGATCTGAACGCCCTGGAGCCCGCCGTGTGGCCGCGCAGCGCGCGCCGGGAGGACGGTGTCCTGACGGTGGGCGGCGTCGATGTGCGGGATCTGGCCAAGGAGTACGGGACGCCTCTGTACGTCTATGACGAGGAGGACGTGCGGAGCCGGGCCAGGGAGTACGCGGCGGCGTTCCATGATGGGGACGTCCACTACGCGGGCAAGGCCTTTCTCTGTGTCGCGGTGGCGCGGTGGCTGAAGGAAGAGGGCCTGGGGCTGGACGTGTGCAGTGGGGGCGAGCTTGCCGTCGCCTTGGCCGCGGGGTTCCCGACTGAGCGCATCACCCTGCATGGGAGCAACAAGGCCAAGTGGGAGCTGGAGCAGGCCCTTGAGGTCGGTGTCGGACGGATCGTGCTCGATTCGTTCGAGGAGATAGCTCGGCTGGGGTATCTCGCCCAGGAGATGGGTGTCCGGCCCAAGGTGATGGTGCGCGTCACCACGGGTGTGGAGGCGCACACCCATGAGTTCATCGCGACCGCCCATGACGACCAGAAGTTCGGGTTCTCGCGGAGTTCGGGGGCCGCGCTGGAGGCCGTCCGGCGGGTCCTGGAGCTGAAGCAGCTGGAGCTGGTGGGGCTGCACAGCCACATCGGGTCGCAGATCTTCGAGGTGGACGGGTTCGAGGTCGCCGCGCACCGGCTGGCGGAGCTGCTGGTCGCGATCCGGGACGAGCACGGGATCGAGCTCCCGGAGCTGGACCTCGGCGGCGGTTACGGGATCGCGTACGTGCCGGGGGAGGAGCCGCACGACCCCAAGTCGATCGCCGACGGGCTGCGCGACATCGTGGCCCGCGAGTGCAAGGCGTACGACCTGGCGATGCCGCGCCTGACCGTGGAGCCGGGACGGGCGATCATCGGGCCGGGCGGCGTCACGGTGTACGAGGTCGGCACGGTGAAGGACGTCGAGGGCCTGCGCACGTACGTGTCGGTCGACGGCGGCATGAGCGACAACCTGCGCACGGCGCTGTACGGCGCCGAGTACACCGGCGTGCTGGCGAGCAGGTCGTCGGAAGCGGCGCCCATGCTCAGTAGGCTTGTCGGCAAGCACTGCGAGAGCGGCGACATTGTGGTGCGGGACCTGTGGTTCCCCGAAGATCTTGCGGCGGGAGACCTGGTGGCGGTGGCGGCGACCGGTGCGTACTGTCGGTCGATGGCCAGCAACTACAACCACGTCCCGAAGCCCGCCGTGGTCGCGGTGAGGGACGGCAGGTCGCGCGTGATCGTCCGCCGGGAGAGCGCGGCGGACCTGCTGCGGCTCGATGCGGAGGTCGAAGCGTGAAACCCGGACTGCGCGTGGCGCTGCTCGGATGCGGCGTGGTCGGCACGGAGGTCGTCCGGCTGCTGATCGAGCAGGCCGACGATCTGGCCGCGCGCGTGGGGACGCCGCTGGAGCTCGCCGGGATCGCCGTGCGCAGGCCGGACCGGGTGCGCGAGGGCGTGCCGCGGGAGCTGCTCACGACGGACGCGCAGTCCCTGGTGACCAGGGACGACGTCGACATCGTCATCGAGGTCATCGGGGGCATCGAGCCGGCCAGGACGCTGATGCTGGAGGCGATGAAGTCCGGCAAGTCGGTGATCACGGCGAACAAGGCGCTGCTGGCCGAGGACGGCGCGACGCTGTTCGCGGCGGCGCGGGAGTACGGCGCCGACCTGTACTACGAGGCGTCCGTGGCGGGCGCGATCCCGCTGCTGCGGCCGCTGCGGGACTCGCTGGTCGGCGACCACGTGCACCGGGTGCTCGGCATCGTGAACGGCACCACGAACTACATCCTCGACCAGATGGACACGCACGGCGCCGGGTTCAACGACGCGCTGGAGGAGGCGCAGGCGCTCGGTTACGCGGAGGCCGACCCGACGGCCGACGTGGAGGGTTTCGACGCGGCGGCCAAGGCGGCGATCCTGGCGCAGCTCGCGTTCCACACGCCCGTGACGGCGGCGGACGTCCACCGTGAGGGCATCACCGAGGTGAGCGCCGCCGATGTGGCGGGCGCCAAGGGGATGGACTGCGTCGTCAAGCTGCTGGCCATCTGCGAGCGCATCCCTTCGGGGGACGGGCGGAACGGCCGCGGTGTGTCCGTCCGCGTGTATCCGGCGATGATTCCCCGGTCCCACCCGCTGGCTAGTGTGCGCGAGGCGTACAACGCGGTGTTCGTGGAGGCCGAGTCCGCCGGGTCGTTGATGTTCTATGGCGCGGGTGCCGGTGGTGCCCCGACGGCGTCCGCGATCCTGGGCGACCTTGTCGCGGTGGCGCGGAACGTGGCCGGCGGTACGCCCGGCCCCGTCGAGGTGACGTACGCGAAGCTGCCCGTCCTTCCGATGGGCGAGACCGTCACGCGCTACTACATCCAGGTGGACGTGACGGATGAGGCCGGTGTCCTCGCCACGGTCGCGGAGGAGTTCGCCCGGCACGGGGTGTCGATCCAGGCCGTCCGGCAGGTCGGGCTGGGCGAGGAGGCGCAGCTCGTCGTGGTCACGCACAGGGCGCCGGACGCGGCCCTCACCGCGACGGTGGAGGGCCTGCGCGGGCTGGAGATCGTCCGGGCCGTGACCAGCGTGATGCGGGTCGAAGGCGAAGAGTGACGACGGGCCCCACGCCCGTTCAGAGCCCCTGCCGGGGAGGTGACGGGGCCGCGAACCGGAAGGGGCGGTCCCGGTAGACTCCGGCCAACATCCCAGGTCATTCAGGAGACCGACGTGAACCCGAACGCCCGCGCGTGGCGCGGCCTCATCGAGGAGTACCGCGACCGCCTGCCGGTGACGGACCGGACCCCGGTCGTGACGCTGCTGGAGGGCGGCACCCCGCTGGTGCCCGCCCACCGGGTGTCGCAGCTGACCGGCTGCGAGGTGTACCTCAAGGTCGAGGGCGCCAACCCGACCGGTTCGTTCAAGGACCGCGGCATGACGATGGCGATCAGCAAGGCCGCCGAGGACGGCGCCAAGGCGGTGATCTGCGCGTCCACCGGCAACACCTCGGCGTCCGCCGCCGCGTACGCGGTACGGGCCGGGATGACCTGCGCGGTCCTCGTCCCGCAGGGCAAGATCGCGATGGGCAAGCTGGCGCAGGCGCTGGTGCACGGCGCGCGCCTCCTGCAGGTGGACGGCAACTTCGACGACTGCCTCGAACTCGCGCGCAAGCTGTCGGTCGACTACCCGGTGGCGCTGGTCAACTCGGTCAACAAGTACCGGCTGCAGGGCCAGAAGACGGCGGCGTTCGAGATCGTGGACGCGCTCGGCGACGCCCCCGACGTGCACTGCCTGCCGGTCGGGAACGCCGGCAACATCTCCGCGTACTGGATGGGGTACCGGGAGTACGCCGCCGACGGGGAGGCAACGCGGCGGCCGCGCATGCTGGGCTTCCAGGCCAGCGGGGCGGCGCCGTTCGTGAAGGGCGAGCCCGTCCTGAAGCCGCAGACGATCGCGACCGCGATCCGGATCGGCAACCCCGCCTCCTGGGACCTCGCCGTCGCCGCGCGGGACGAGTCGGGCGGCGCGATCGACTCGGTCACCGACCGGCAGATCCTCGCCGCGTACCGGCTGCTCGCCCGCGAGGAGGGCGTGTTCGTCGAGCCCGCGTCCGCGGCGAGCGTCGCGGGCCTGCTGCAGGCGAGCGAGCAGGGCGTCGTCGCCCGGGGCGCGAAGGTCGTGTGCACGGTCACCGGCAACGGCCTCAAGGACCCCGACTGGGCCATCTCCGGCGCCCCCGCGCCGACCACCATCAAGGTGGACGCGCACTCCGCCGCCTCCGAACTCGGCCTCACCTGAGTGGGCCGGGCAGAAGGAGTGGGCTCGGCTGAAGGCGCAAGCCCGGCCGGAGAAGCGGGCTGGAAGACGGGGCCGGTGCTGGTGCGGACGCCCGCGACCAGCGCCAACCTGGGGCCCGGCTTCGACTCGCTCGGCCTCGCGCTCGGCCTGCACGACGAGGTCGAGGTCGAGCTGACCGGCGGCGGCCTGTCCATCGAGGTGGACGGCGAGGGCGCGGAGGTCGCCGACCGCGGCGAGCGGCACCTCATCGTGAAGACGCTGCGCCGCACCTTCGACGTCCTGGACGAGCTGGCCGGATCCGGCCCGTCCCGGCCGCCGGGAATCCGGCTGCGCTGCCGCAACGCGATCCCGCACAGCCGCGGGCTGGGCTCGTCGTCCGCCGCGATCGTGGCGGCGATCGTCGCGGCCCGCGCGCTGCACCCGGCCGGGGACCGGTTCGGCGACGGCGCCGCGCTGCGCCTCGCCACCGAGATCGAGGGGCATCCCGACAACGTCGCGCCGTGCCTCGCGGGCGGCCTGACCGTCGCGTGGACGACGCCGGCCGGGCCGCGCCTGGTCCGGCTGGAGTCACAGGTCACCGAGGTCGTCGCGATCGTCCCCGAGCAGCGGCTGGCGACCGAGCGGGCCCGCGGGCTGCTGCCGCCGACCGTCCCGCACGGGGACGCCGCCGCGAACGCCGGGCGGGCCGCGCTGCTCGTCGCGGCGCTCACCGGGGGAATGGCGGAGGACGTCCTGCTGGACGCGACCGAGGACCGGCTCCACCAGGACTACCGCGCGCCCGCGATGCCCGAGTCCGCCGCACTGGTCGGCACGCTGCGGGACGCGGGCGTCCCGGCGGTGATTTCCGGGGCGGGCCCGACTGTCCTGGCCTTCACAAACGCATCACGAGTTGATTCAGTAGTCCCCGAAGTGGGTAAAGGCTGGCACATACACCCGTTGGACGTCGCGACCCGCGGCGCACGCGTCATGACCGGAGAAGACGAGGTCCGGGCTTGATCGCGGCGCCAGGGGGCGGGGCCTTCGCGGCGCTCCGGCCGGTGCAGGTCCCGGCACGATCCCGCTAGGTAAAATGCGAAGACATCGACCTCTGGGGAATAGCAGTGTGCCCTGGTGATGTTAGGCTGAATGCCGCACCAGATGCCCCGTTCGGGGCAGCGTGCTCGTCAGCCGCGCGTCGCCTGTGCGACCCTCCGGTCGTTTCGGTCCCGCGTACCAGGCTCCCCGACACCGTGATATCCCGTTGTCAGGCATTCCAGCGCAACAACTCAGGACGTGGCGGTACCGGGGACACGCACGAGCGGAACGTCCCGTCCACCATCTGGCTGTGCCCAGAACACGCAGATCCCGGTTCCATCGTGATCAGCGGAGCCCGTCCCGGCGCCCCCGCCGGGCCGCACCACCGGGTCGACTGGCCGAACGCCGGCCAACGCCCGCTCCCTGGGAAGGACCCTTAGTGAGCGAATCCAGCGAACTCCTTACGGACGCATCAAGCACGGGAACCGTGGCCGACGCCGCTCCGGCCGCCGCGGAGTCCGCCACCCCCCGGCGCCGCCGCTCGGGCACCGGCCTGTCGGCCATGGTGCTGCCCGAACTGAAGGCGCTCGCGTCCAGCCTCGGCATCACCGGCGTGACCGGGATGCGCAAGAGCCAGCTCATCGCCGCCATCCAGGAGAAGCAGGGCGGCGGGGAGCAGGGCTCGGCGGGGGGCGAGCAGGGAGCCGCTGCCCCGGCGAAGACCGAGCGCCCCCGGCGGACCCGCACCGCGGCCGCCAAGCGCGAGGTCTCCGACGACCAGGTCACGATCTCCGACGCCGCGCCCGCCACCGAGCAGGCCCCGTCCGGCAAGCAGGACAAGCAGAGCGACCGGCAGGCCGACAAGCAGGCCGCGTCCGACAAGCAGGCCGGCGAGACGGCCGACAAGACGGCCGACAAGGGCGCCGAGAAGGGCGCCGACCGGCAGGAGAAGGCCGAGCGGGCGGACCGGCAGGGCGGCCGCCAGCGTGGTGAGCGGCAGGACCGGGGGGCCGGCGAGGGCCGCGGCGAACGGCACCGCGACCAGGGCCGGGAGCAGGGTCGGGAGCAGAACGCCGAGGACGGCGAGTCCCAGGGCGGCCGCGACGGCGGGCGCGACCAGGGCCGCGAGGGCCGCGAGGGCGGCGGACGCCAGCGGCAGCGCGGCGGCCGGGAGCGCGGCGAGGGCCGCGACCGGGGCGAGCGCGGCGAGCGCGGCGACCGCGACCGCGACCGCGGCGAGCAGGGCGGCGGCCGGCAGCGCGGCGGCCAGAACCAGGGCGGCGGCCAGCACGACGATGACGACGGCGGCGGCCGGGGCCGGCGCGGGCGCCGGTTCCGCGAGCGCAACCGGGGCCGCGGCCGCGAGCGCTACGAGGAGCCGGTGATCACCGAGGACGACGTCCTCATCCCGGTCGCGGGCATCCTCGACATCCTCGACAACTACGCCTTCGTCCGGACGACCGGCTACCTGCCGGGCCCGAACGACGTGTACGTGTCGCTGGCGCAGGTCCGCAAGAACGGCCTCCGCAAGGGCGACGTCATCACCGGCGCCGTCCGGCAGGCGCGCGAGGGCGAGCGGCGCGAGAAGTTCAACGCGCTGGTCCGCCTCGACACCGTCAACGGGATGGAGCCGGAGCAGGCCAAGGGCCGCGTCGACTTCACCAAGCTGACCCCGCTGTACCCGCAGGAGCGGCTGCGGCTGGAGTCCGACCCCGGCATCCTGACCACGCGGATCATCGACCTGGTGTCGCCGATCGGCAAGGGCCAGCGCGGCCTGATCGTGTCGCCGCCGAAGGCCGGCAAGACCATGGTGCTCCAGGCGATCGCGAACGCGATCACCAAGAACAACCCGGAGTGCCACCTGATGGTCGTCCTGGTGGACGAGCGTCCGGAAGAGGTCACCGACATGCAGCGGACGGTGAAGGGCGAGGTCATCCACTCGACCTTCGACCGTCCCGCCGAGGACCACACCACGGTCGCGGAGCTGGCGATCGAACGTGCCAAGCGGCTCGTCGAGCTCGGCCACGACGTCGTCGTGCTGCTCGACTCGATCACCCGCCTCGGCCGGGCCTACAACCTGGCGGCGCCGGCGTCCGGCCGGATCCTGTCCGGTGGTGTCGACTCGACCGCGCTGTACCCGCCGAAGCGGTTCTTCGGCGCGGCGCGCAACATCGAGAACGGCGGCTCGCTGACGATCCTCGCCACCGCGCTGGTGGAGACCGGGTCCCGGATGGACGAGGTCATCTTCGAGGAGTTCAAGGGCACCGGCAACATGGAGCTGAAGCTCAACCGGAGCCTCGCCGACAAGCGGATCTTCCCGGCGGTGGACGTCGACCAGTCGTCCACCCGCAAGGAGGAGATCCTCATGGCTCCGGAGGAGCTGCGGGTCGTCTGGCAGCTGCGCCGGGTGCTGCACGCGCTCGAGACGCAGCAGGCGCTGGAGCTCCTCATCGAGAAGATGAAGGAGACCAAGTCCAACGCCGAGTTCCTGCTCCAGGTGCAGAAGACCACGGTCTCCGACGACCGCTGACCGCGCACCGCGCGGGGCCCGATCCGGGCCTGAGCCTGCGTGAAACGCCCCCGTCCGGGGAACCGGGCGGGGGCGTTCCCGTACGTCCGGAGAGCGTGCGAAGTGCCGCAGGACGGCTGTGGCGGCGGCGTGGTGGGGTTAGCCCCACCCCCCATCCGCCGGTGCGCGTCATGGTGACCGAGGCTCCGTCCCGGCACGCTGGGATCGTAGGTTGGGAACAGGCACGGAGGACGATGTGGGCGAGCTGAGCAGAGACCCCGGCGGCGCCGGCGCCGTGGTGGGATGGGCCGCGACACGGTGGGCCGCGGCGACGCGCGGCGGCGGGGACGCGCCGTCCGTCCTGAACCGCTCCTGGGCGCCGCTCGACATGGCGCGGTCGTCGGTGACCTGGCGCTCCGCGCTCTACCTGGGCGTCAGCATGGCGTTCGGCCTCGGCTGGTTCATCACGCTCACCGTCGGGCTGTCGCTGTCCGTCGCGCTGCTGATCATCTGGGTGGGGGTGCCGCTGCTGGCGCTGCTGATGGTCGCGTGGCGGTTCGGGGCGATGCTGGAGCGCCGGCTCGTCCGGGCGGCGTTCGGCGTCCGCCTCCCCGACCCGTACCGGCGGCCGCCCGAGACCCGCAACCCGCTGGCCAGGCTGAAGAACATGGCGGCCGACCCGTCCACCTGGAAGGACCTCCTCTACCTCGGCCTGCTGTTCCCGGTCACGGTGGTGGAGCTGGTGGTGTCCGCGGCGGTCTGGGGCGCGACGGCGGCGACGCTGGGGCTGCCGATCATCGTGGCGGTGGACGGCGGCGCCGAGGTCAACTTCGGGTTCGTCTCGTACTGGGCGGGCAACCCGCTCGAGGCCGTCCCGATGATGGCGTTCGGGCTGGTCTTCCTCATCCTGGCGATGTACGTGACGCGGGCGCTCGCGATCGGCCACACGGTGTTCGCCGCGCTGCTGCTCGGCCCGAGCCCCGCGCAGGCCGAGAACGTGGAGCTGCGCCGGCGCACCGAGCACCTGCAGGCCAGCCGCGCCCGCGGCGTGGACGCCGCCGAGTTCGAGCGGCGCCGCATCGAGCGCGACCTGCACGACGGCGCGCAGCAGCGGCTGCTGGCCGTGGCGATGGACATCGGCCGCGCCCGCGCCAAGCTCGACGACGACCCCGAGGGCGCGCGGGCGCTGATCGAGCAGGCGCACGCCGGCACCAAGGAGGCCATCACCGAGCTGCGCGACCTGGCCCGCGGCATCTACCCGGCGATCCTCACCGACCGCGGCCTGGACCCGGCGCTGTCCGGCCTCGCGGGCCGCGCCCCGGTGCCCGTCCAGGTGCACGTCGACCTGCCGGAGCGCCCGCCGGCGGCGGTCGAGAGCATCGCCTACTTCATCGTCGCGGAGTCGCTGGCGAACGTCGCGAAGTACGCCCGCGCGACGCAGGTGTCGGTCCGGGTGGCCCGCGAGGACCGCTGGGTCGTCGTCGAGGTGATCGACAACGGGGTGGGCGGCGCGACCGCGCGGCGCGGCGGCGGCCTCGCCGGGCTCGCCGACCGGGCCGCGACGATCGACGGGATGCTGATCGTGGACAGCCCGCCCGGCGGCCCCACGATCATCCGGGCGGACCTGCCCTGCACCTGGTGACGGCACCTCCGGCGACCGCCGGATCCTGGCTCGGCCCGCGCACCGGCGGGCCGGGCCGCCGGCGCGATAATGGGGCGATGCGGGTAGTGATCGCCGAGGATTCGGTGCTGTTGCGGGAAGGGCTCGTCCGGCTGCTCGGCGACGCCGGGATCGAGACGGCGGCGACCGTCGGGGACGGTCCGGGCCTGCTCGGCATCGTCGAGGAGCACGAGCCGGACCTCGCCATCGTGGACGTCCGGATGCCGCCGTCGTTCACCGACGAGGGGCTGCGCGCGGCGCTCGCCGTCCGGGAGCGGCGGCCGGGCACGCCGATCCTCGTCCTGTCGCAGTACGTCGAGGAGCGGTACGCGACGGACCTGATCGGCGGTGGCGCCGAGGGCGTCGGCTACCTGCTGAAGGAGCGGGTCGCGGACGTCGCCGAGTTCATCGACGCGGTGCGCCGCATCGCGGCCGGCGGGACGGTCATCGACCCGGAGGTGATCGGCCAGCTGCTCGGCCGGCGCCGCGAGGACGACCCGCTGGAGTCGCTGACGCCGCGCGAGCGGGAGGTGCTCGGGCTGATGGCGCAGGGGCGCTCCAACGGCGCGATCGCGGCCGACCTCGTCGTCACCGAGGGCGCCGTGGAGAAGCACATCTCCAACATCTTCATGAAGCTGGACCTCCAGCCCGCGCAGGGCGGGCACCGCAGGGTGATGGCCGTCCTGGCGTATCTGGGCCGCGCCGCCGGGTGACCGGGCGGCGCCGGGCGTCCAAGATCGGGAATGCCCGGTGACCTCGCCACGTTCGGGTATCTGGCACACTTGAGGTGCAACCGCTGCGGTACCGGTTCACGCCCCTCACATCTCCCATGGCGCGGCCATGTGAGCATGACGGGCGCCCGGCGACCGCCTTAGGCGAGGAGAACCATGAAGCCCGACATCCACCCGAACTACGTCGTCACGACCGTGACGTGTACGTGCGGCAACACCTTCGAGACCCGCAGCACCGCCGAGAACGGTGTGATCCACGCGGACGTCTGCTCGAACTGCCACCCGTTCTACACGGGCAAGCAGAAGATCCTCGACACCGGTGGCCGGGTGGCGCGCTTCGAGCAGCGCTTCGGCAAGAAGAAGGCCGGCAAGTAGGGCGAGCGCCGCACCCATACCAGGAACGGCCCGGGGACACTCGCGGTCCCCGGGCCTTTCGAAGCCGCCAATCGGGGACGGCCGCCGTCTCCGGGCCGGACCGGCCGCGGCGGCCGGGCCGGCCGGAACGGGTCAGGACACAGCGTGAATCTCGACGATCTGATCAGCGAATACGCGGGCATCGAGGAACGGCTCGCCGACCCGTCCGTCCATGCCGACCAGGCGCTGGCGCGCAAGCTCGGCAAGCGGTACGCGGAGCTGCGGCCGATCGTGGAGACCCGGCGGGAACTGGCGGCCGTGCAGGACGACCTCGCCACCGCCCGCGAACTGGCCGGTGAGGACCCGGCGTTCGCCGCCGAGGCCGACGACCTCGACAAGCGCCGCGAGGAGCTGGAGGAGCGGCTGCGCAGGCTGCTCGTCCCGCGCGACCCGAGCGACTCCAAGGACGTCATCCTCCAGGTGAAGGCCGGGGAGGGCGGCGAGGAGTCCGCGCTGTTCGCCGGCGACCTGCTGCGCATGTACCTGCGGTACGCCGAGCGCATCGGCTGGAAGACCGAGATCATCGACGCGCACCCGTCCGACCTCGGCGGCTACAAGGACGTCACCGTCGCGGTGAAGGCCAAGGGCAGCGCCGAAGAGGGCGTCTGGACGCGGCTGAAGTACGAGGGCGGGGTGCACCGCGTGCAGCGGGTGCCCGCGACCGAGTCGCAGGGCCGCATCCACACCAGCGCGGTCGGCGTCCTGGTGACCCCCGAGGCCGAGGACGTCGACGTCCAGATCGACCCCAACGACCTGCGCATCGACGTGTACCGGTCGTCCGGGCCCGGCGGGCAGAGCGTCAACACGACCGACTCCGCCGTCCGCATCACGCACCTGCCGACCGGCGTCGTCGTGTCCTGCCAGAACGAGAAGAGCCAGCTCCAGAACAAGGAGCAGGCGCTGCGCATCCTGCGGTCGCGGCTGCTGGCGATGGCGCAGGAGGAGGCCGACGCCGCGGCGGCGGCCGAGCGCAAGAGCCAGGTCCGCACCGTCGACCGCTCCGAGCGGGTGCGCACCTACAACTACCCCGAGAACCGCATCTCCGACCACCGCGTCGGCTACAAGGCCTACAACCTCGACCAGGTGCTGGACGGGGACCTGCACAACGTCACGCAGGCGCTGGTCGACGCCGACATGGAACGCCGCCTGGCCGATGCCCAGAAATCATGAGCGCAGCCAACGATGAGAGCAGTGAAGCAGGGGCCTCCGGGGCTCGTGCCCCCTCGAAGGGCACGACCATGAGCCTGCTGCTCGACGAGATCGCCAGGGCGACCGCGCGCCTCGCGGACGCGGGCGCCGCCTCCCCCCGCGCCGACGCCGAGGAACTCGCGGCGGCCGTGCACCAGGTGCGGCGCTCGGAGCTGCACGGCGTCCCCGACAGCGCGTTCGACGCCCGGTTCTGGGAGTACGTCGCGCGCCGCGAGGCGGGGGAGCCGCTTCAGCACATCACCGGCCGCGCCTACTTCCGCTACCTGGAGCTGAAGGTCGGGCCGGGAGTGTTCGTCCCGCGCCCGGAGACCGAGGTGATGGTCGGCTGGGCGCTGGAGACGCTCCGCGACATGGACGTCCGCGACCCCCTGGTCGTCGACCTCGGCACCGGGTCGGCCGCGATCGCGCTGTCCATCGCGCTGGAGGCGCCCCGCGCGCGCGTGCACGCGGTGGAGAAGGACCCGACCGCGTTCGTGCACGCCACCCGCAACATCGAGGAGCTGGACGAGCGGGGCCGCGTCCGGCTCCACCTGGACGACTTCGCCACCGCGCTGCCCGAGCTGGACGGCACCGTCGACCTGGTCGTCAGCAACCCCCCGTACATCCCGATGAGCGAGTGGGAGTACGTCCCGCCGGACGTCCGCGACCACGACCCGGCGGACGCGCTGTGGGGCGGCGGCGACGACGGCCTGGACGCGATCCGGGTGGTCGAGCGCACCGCCCGCCGGCTGCTGCGCCCCGGCGGCTACGCGGCGGTCGAGCACAGCGACCTGCAGGGCAACGCGGTGTACTGGGTGTTCGCCGAGGAGAACGGCTGGCGGGACGTCCGCAACCGCCGCGACCTCACCAACCGGGACCGCTTCGTCACCGCCCGGCTCGCGACCGACTAGCTCGCCCGGTTCGTGACCGGCCGGCCGGCCGATCGGCCGGGTCCGGGGCCGTGACGGGCCCCGGCTCAGGGCTCGCGACCCCCGCTATCCTGGGCGGTGCCAATCCGATGAGCATGGCGCGCAGATGGGAAGACGGGCGATCGTGAGCCGACGTTATGACTGCTCAGAGCCGATGGAGCGCACCCGCGGGATCGCCGAGGCCGCGTCGGCCGTGCGGCGCGGCGAGCTGATCGTCCTGCCGACCGACACCGTCTACGGCGTGGGCGCGGACGCGTTCGTGGCGCCCGCCGTGTCCGCGCTGCTGGACGCGAAGGGCCGCGGCCGGGAGATGCCCCCGCCGGTGCTGGTCGGCTCGGTGCGCGCCGCGACCGCCCTGGTGGACGACCTCGGCGTCTACGGGCAGGACCTCATCGACGAGTTCTGGCCGGGCGCGCTGACGCTGGTGTGCCGCGCGAACCCGAACCTCATGTGGGACCTCGGCGAGACCAAGGGCACCGTCGCCGTCCGGATGCCGATGCACGAGCTGGCGGTGGAGCTGCTCAAGGAGACCGGCCCGATGGCCGTGAGCAGCGCGAACCTGAGCGGTCAGCCCGCGGCCCGCAACGTCGACGAGGCCGAGAAGATGCTCGGCGACGCCGTCTCGGTCTACCTGGACGGCGGCGTGTCGGGGCGCGCCGACCCGTCCACGATCCTCGACCTGACCGGTCCCGTGCCGCGCCTGCTGCGCGCCGGCGCCGTCCCGGTCGACAAGATCCGCGCCGTGGTCGGCGTCCTCCTCACCGACGACGACGAGCCGGCCGACGGCGAAGAGGCCGACCAGCCGACTGAGGCGGTTGAGCAGGGTGGGGAAGGGGAGGCCGCAACGGGCTCCTCCGAGCGCGAGCAGGTCAAGCTCTCCCTCACCAAGGAGGAGGCGCCAGCGGCGCAGGACGAGCCCGCTGAGGCCCTTGCAGACGCCGCTGAGGCCCTTGCGGAACCCGCTGAGCCCCCTGCGGACGCCGCTGAGATCCCTGCGGACGCGGCGGAGGCTTCCGCGAAGCCGTCCCTGACGAAGAAGGAAGCGGACGCCGCTCCGAACGACTGACTTCCGCCGGGTTCGCGCTGCCCCTTCCGGGCCCGCGCGGAAGGCCGTCCGAAGAAAGTTCGAATGCTGCGCGTGCTTCGCGAAGCGACTTGACAGAAGGGCGTTCTGGTCGGCACGGGGTTCTCGATGTCCGCCAGCGAACCGGTGAATTCGTTGGGCTGCCGAAGGCGCGGCGCCGAAGCCGCCCCAGAACAGCGCGAAGGCCCCGCCGGGCCGGGCGGGGCCTGTGTCGGCAGGCCGGACGAGCGGCTCAGAAGAGCTTCTTGCCCTTGCCGTAGTAGTACTTGCCGGTCTTCTTGTTCCGGCCGCACTCCTGCACCCACAGGTGGCTGCTGTAGCTGGAGCTGACGCTGATCTTTACGGTGGCCTTGCCGTCGAAGTTGTACTTCGCTCCGCCGGACGTCACACCGATGATCTTGAAGCGCGACCAGTACTTCTTGTTGCCCTCGGTGAACAGGAACCGGACGCAGGCGGTCCAGCCGTTCTTCTTGGTGTCGCGGAGGTAGCCCTTGACGTAGGTCTTGCCGCCGCTCCGGGTGTAGGTGCCCCAGGCGTCGATCTTGCCGTAGGAGTTGATCGGCTTCCAGCTCTTGGCGGCCGCCGCCTCGGCAGGGGCGCCCACGGCGGCCATGCCGGCCATCAGGGTGCCGGCGGTCAGGGCTACTGCAGCGAATCGCCGCATAGGTCCCTCCAGGCTCGGTTCTCGGGGGGTTAGCGATCGATAACTTAGCAGTGACCGGACGATTTCCTCGCGGTGCGCCCTCGACGTTGTACCGGCACGATCATGGGCACCCGTGGAACCATGCCTGACGTGCGTGGCCGTGTCCGGGGGCGCGTGATCTTCATGGGCCTCCTGCTGCCGATCCTGGTGCTCGTGCTGCCCGCCCCCGCCGGCGCCGCGCCGGGACGCTCGGCCGGGGAGCGCATCCCCACCTACGACGTCGTGCTGCGGATCGGCTCCGACGGCGTCCTGCGCGTCCGCGAGACGATCACCTACGACTTCGACCGGAGCGAGCACGGGATCGTCCGGCACGTGCCGTTCCGGCGCGGCGACCGGGTCTACGACGTGCGGAACGTGCGCACGAGCTCCTCCACCGGTGCGCCGTCCCGCGCCCGGATGTCGCGGTTCCTGCGGGACGTGCGGATCGCCGTCGGCGACCGGCACCGCGCGGTCAGCGGGCGCCAGGCGTACGTGCTGGAGTACGAGGTCCGGTGGGCGTTCACCCCGCGCGCCCGCCACGACGAGCTGGAGTGGGACGCGATCGGGACGGACTGGGACGTCCCGATCGGGAACGCGGCGGTGCGGGTCGAGGCGCCGGTCCCGCTGCGGCGGGTGGCCTGCCGGGCGGGCGCTCCGGGCGCGTCGACCCGGTGCCTGCGCGACCGCGACGGGCCGTACGCCGTCGACTTCGTCCAGAACGGGCTCGCCCCGCACGAGGGCATGCGGATCCGGGTCCGGCTGCCCAAGCACGCGATCACCGTCCCGGCGCCGCGCCATGTCCCGCCGCGCTGGGCCGGAGGCTGGCCGGGGACCGCGGTGCTGGCGATGGCCCTGGGGGCGGTCGCGCTGCTCCCGCGCCTCGCGGCGCCGGGCCGCCGGGCCGGTGCGGGGCTGGTCGCGGCGGGCCTGCTGCTCGTGGTCGCCGACGCGGGGGAGGAGGTCGCGGGCCGCGGGTTCTGGGCGTTCTCGCTGGGTAACGGGTGCCTCGCGGGTCTCGCGCTGGTGATCGTCGGCTCCGGGGTACTCTGCGCGCACCGCTTCGCCCCGCTCCGCTGGACGCGGCTCCCGCGCTGACCCGCACCGGACGCCCCGCCGGACGCCCCGCCGGACAACCCCCGGGACGCCCCGCCGCACGCCCCCGCCAGATCGGCGCCGACTGATCGGCAGCGGACGGCGGCCGGGTGGGTCTACAGTTGGTCGGTCGCGGCGCGAACACATCCGCCGGATCGTTCGTCTAACGGAGACGATGGCCCTTTCGGGCCAGGTGGGTCCGGGTGGGCATCCGGGTGGATGGGGTGCGCCGGGCGGGGTACCACGGCGGCGGCGATCGGTGAAGGGGGGCGCGGGGGAGTGCGCGAATACCTGCTCACGATCCTCGTCGCCGCTCTCGTCGCCTACCTGCTGACCCCGTCGGTGCGCCGGTTCGCCGTCTGGTTCGGGGCGCAGGCCGTCCCGCGCGACCGCGACGTGCACGTGATCCCGACGCCCCGGCTCGGCGGCCTGGCGATGTTCGGCGGGATGGTGGCGGCCCTCGTGGTGGCGACCGGGCTGCCGGAGATGCGCAAGGTCCTGTCCGACGGCGACATCAGCGTGGCGAAGGCGCTGCTGCTGTCGGGCGGGCTGATCGTGCTGATCGGTATCGTCGACGACCGGTGGGAGGTGGACGCGCTCACCAAGTTCGCCGGGCAGGTCGCGGCCGCCGGGATCTTCATCATGCAGGGCATCCAGATCTACGTGATCCCGCTGCCGACCGGCGAGTCGCTGTCGCTGCCGCCCGCCTACGGGGTGCCGCTGACCGTCCTCGTCGTGGTCGCCACGATCAACGCGGTGAACTTCATCGACGGCCTGGACGGCCTCGCCGCGGGCGTCGTCGGGATCGCCGCGCTCGCCCTGTTCTCCTACGCCTACCTGCTGTCGAAGGCCAACGGGCTGACCACGCTGACCGGCGCGACGCTCATCGCCGCGGTCCTGTTCGGGATGTGCGCGGGGTTCCTGCCGCACAACTTCAGCCCCGCCAAGATCTTCATGGGCGACACCGGTTCGATGCTGATCGGGCTGCTGCTCAGCGCGTCCACGATCATGCTGACCGGGCAGTTCGACCCGGCCATCCTCGCCAACGGGCTGTTCCCGTTCTTCGTCCCGGTGCTGCTGATCCCGGCGGTGGCCGCGGTCCCGTTCATGGACATGCTGCTCGCGGTGCTGCGCCGCACCAGCCAGGGCCGGTCGCCGTTCTCGCCGGACAAGCAGCACCTGCACCACCGGCTGCTGCAGCTCGGCCACTCCACGCGCCGCGCCGTGCTGATCATGTACTTCTGGGTGGGGCTGCTGGCGTCCGGGCTGGTCGGGCTGGCGCTGTTCAACGCCGCGTGGATCACCCTCGGGGTGACGCTGCTGGTCGCGGTCGCCGGGGTCGTGCTGATGCTTCGCAAGCCGGGCCGCCGCAAGCCCGCCGCGGACGACGCGGGCACCGGCGACCAGCCGGTCCGGCGCCCGCCGATGCGGGTCTGATCCGGGTCATCCCCTGGTCACGCGCCGTTTCCGTCCGGACGCGGCCGCGGCGGGACGAGCACCCCGGCACGTCGTTATCCGATGTGGTAAAAGCAGGCCCTGAGCTGGGCTAAAGTCCCAGGTGCGAGCGTGACCGGTGGCCGCCTCCGCGGCCCCGCAAACGCATTACCTCTAGGGTAATTGTGGACAATCCGGACGCTTGTGATACCTTTCACGAACAAGAAACGACCACTGACCGTGACCAGCCGGAGCCCTCATGCAAACCTCCGACGCTCGGATGCTCCGCGGCGCAGCGATCCCGACCTCGGTCGCCGGGGTGGCCGCCGTGGTGATCGGCCTGCTGGCCGCCGGCGCCAAGGGCGCCCTCGCGGCGGCACTGGCCTCCGTCGTGGTGATCGCCTTCTTCTCGATCAGCGCACTGGTGGTCTCCTGGGCCGCCCGGTACTCCGCGCAGACGATGATGCTGGCCGCGCTGGCCAGCTACATGGTGAAGATCCTCGCGGTGATGGTGCTGGTCACGACGATGGACGGCGTCTCGATCTGGAACACCAAGGTGTTCGGCTGGACGGTCATCGGGCTCGCGCTGCTCTGGATCGCCGCCGAGTTCCGGGTCGTGCTGCAGCGGAGGCCCTACATTGACGAACCCGACAGCGTCCTCGACCGGAGCCCGTGATGCGCGACTCGCGGACGGTACCGGGCCCGAGGGACTACTCCAATATGACCACCGCATGGGTGGCCTGCTATCGTCCGGAGCGCGATGAGCGAGCAGAAGCCCCGGCCGGAGGACGGCCAGCGGGAATTCGCCGACGTCGCCTGGTCCGTGCCCAGCTACCTTCTCTCCGGGATGATCATCTGGGGCGGCATCGGGTGGCTGCTGTCCGCATGGACGCACCAGACCTGGCTGATCCCCATCGGCCTGATCATCGGTGCCGGGCTCGCCATCTACCTGGTCTACCTGAAGTACGGCAGCCACTCCTCCTGAGCGGCCCCGCCGAGGAAGCCGCCGAGGAAGCCTTCGTGAAACATCACCACATTGATGAAGGGAACGCCGCGTGAACGCGCTGACGGTCCTCGCCACCGGGGGAGAAGAGTTCAAAGCCCCGGGCCCGGAGCTGTTCGACTTCCCGCCCCTGTTCGCCGGCGGCCCGGAGTGGCTGACCAAGCCCGTCGTCTTCTCGGTCGTCGGTGCCCTGCTGGTCTGCGTCCTCTTCTGGATGGCGTTCGCCAAGCCGAAGCTCGTGCCGCGCGGCCTGCAGAACATCGGTGAGATCGGCTACATGTTCGTGCGGGACGAGATCGCCCGCCCGTTCCTCGGCAAGAACACCGACCGGTGGATGCCGATGCTGATGTCGCTGTTCTTCCTGATCTGGTTCTGGAACATCTTCGCGGTCGTCCCGATCATCCAGTTCCCGGTCGCGTCGCACATCGCGTTCCCGATCGTCCTCGCGGTGTTCGTCTACATCGTCAAGGTCTACCTCGGCTTCAAGCACCAGGGTCCGGTGAAGTACTTCACCAACATGATCCCCAAGGGCCTGCCGCTGCCGGTCTACTTCCTGCTGGTGCCGATCGAGTACCTCTCGACGTTCATCCTCGCGCCGTTCACCCACGCGGTCCGGCTCTTCGCCAACATGTTCGCCGGGCACACGATCCTGGCGTTCTTCAGCCTGGTCGGCTTCTGGTTCATCTTCGAGAAGCCCACCGCGCTCGGGTTCGGCGTCGGCATCGTCGGCGTGATCGTCACGATCCTGCTGACGGCGCTGGAGCTGCTGATCCAGTTCCTGCAGGCGTTCCTGTTCGCGATGCTCGCCGCGATGTACATCCAGAGCGGCCTCGAAGCGGACCACTAAGCCCCTCCGGTCCGGCCCCGGTGCCGGGGCCGGCGCAGACAACCTCGTTAGCCCAGACCGGCGGAGCGTCCGCCGGCCGACAGAAAAGGAATGAACCCATGACGGGAGCCGTCCTCGCCGCAGTCGAAGGCAACGTCACCTCGATCGGCTACGGCCTCGCGGCCATCGGCCCGGGCATCGGCATCGGCATCATCTTCGGTCAGGGCGTGAACGCCATCGCCCGCCAGCCGGAGCTGACCGGCGTCATCCGCACCAACATGCTGCTGGGCTTCGTCCTCACCGAGGCGCTGGCCCTCATCGGTCTGGTCGCGCCCTTCATCTTCCAGGGCATCTGACCACGGGTTCCAACTGAGGAAGGGCTGCAGACATGATCACAGCAGCTTCCGTCCTAGCGGCGGAGGAGAACAACCCTCTCGTCCCGCACCCGTACGAGCTGGTCGTCGGCATCTTCTCGTTCCTGGTCGTCATGATCGTCCTGGGCCGCATCCTGGTCCCGCGTCTGCAGAAGACGCTGGAGGAGCGGACCCAGGCGATCGAGGGCGGCCTGGAGCGGGCCGAGCAGGCGCAGAAAGAGGCCCAGCAGGTCCTCGATCAGTACAAGTCCCAGCAGAAGGCGGCCGCGGTCGAGGCGTCCAACGAGCGGCGCAAGGCCGAGGAGCAGGGCGCGCAGATCATCGCCGAGGCCAAGGAGAAGGCCCAGGCGGAGGCCCGCAAGATCGTCGAGGACGCCAAGAAGCAGATCGAGGCCGAGCGGCAGCAGGCGCTGCAGTCGCTGCGCGCCGAGATCGGCGCCATGTCGGTCGAGCTCGCCGGGCGCGTCGTGGGCGAGTCCCTCGAGGACAGCGCGCGGCAGAGCCGGGTCGTCGACCGGTTCCTCGAGGAGCTGGAGAGCCGCGCCAGCACGCAGGAGCAGATCACATCATGACCATCACGGGAGCGGTGAGCAGGGCGTCGCTCGCCCAGGCCAGGACCCGGCTGGAGGCCGTCATCCCCTCCGCCGACCTGGCCGCGCTGGGCGCCGACCTGTTCGCGGTGCTGCACCTGATCGACCGCGAGCACGGCCTGCGCCGGGCGGTTTCCGACCCGGCGCGGGACGGTGCCGACAAGGCGCAGCTCGTCCAGATCCTGCTGGAGGGCAAGGTGTCGCCGGCCGCTCTCGGGCTGGTCGCCGACGTCGTCCAGCTGCGCTGGTCCAAGCCGTCGGAGCTGGCGGACGCGGTGGAGACCCTCGCGGTCACCGCCGAGGCCGCCCGCGCCGAGGCCGACGGGCAGATCGACGACCTGGAGGACGAGCTGTTCCGGTTCTCCCGCGTCGTCGAGGGGGAGGTGGAGCTGCGCTCCGCCCTCACCGGGCCCGGACTGCCGGACGACCGCAAGCTCGGACTGGTCAACGCGCTGCTGGAGGGCAAGGTCACTCCGGCCACGCTGACGCTGGTCACCGAGCTCGTGCTGCGTCCGCGAGGACGTAGCCTGGAAGGCGGGCTCGCCGAGTTCGGCAAGCTCGTCGCCCAGCGCCGGCAGCGGCTGGTCGCGCTGGTGCGCACGCCGACCGACCTGTCGGCGCGGCAGCGGTCCCGGCTGGCCGCGGTGCTCGCCGCCGCGTACGGACACGAAGTACACCTGAACATCGAACTCGACCCGAGCGCGATCGGCGGACTGTCGATCGAGATCGGGGACGAGATCATCGACGGCACGATCGCCGGACGGCTGGACGACGTCCGCCGGCGGCTCGGCGCGGGCTGAGGCCGGTAAGCCGGCTCCACTGCCAGTGCCGGTAGGACCGGCTCGAATGCCGAGTGCCGGTAGAGCTGACCCTTGAGGGAGCAAGAGAGGAATCATGGCGGAGCTGACGATCCGTCCGGACGAGATCCGGAACGCGCTGGAGCGCTTCGTCCAGTCGTACGAGCCCGAGGCCGCCGCGCGCGAAGAGGTCGGCACCGTCGTCGATTCCGGCGACGGTATCGCCCACGTCGAGGGCCTGCCCTCCGCGATGGCGAACGAACTCCTGGAGTTCGAGGACGGTACCCGTGGCCTGGCTCTGAACCTGGACGTGCGCGAGATCGGCGCCGTTGTCCTGGGCGACTTCAGCGGAATCGAGGAGGGCCAGAAGGTCCGGCGGACGGGCGAGGTCCTGTCGGCGCCGGTCGGCGACGCCTTCCTCGGCCGCGTCGTCGACGCGCTGGGCAACCCGCTGGACGGCCTCGGCCCGGTCGAGTCGACCGAGCGCCGTGCGCTGGAGCTGCAGGCCCCCACGGTCGTGCAGCGCCAGTCGGTGAAGGAGCCGCTGCAGACCGGCATCAAGGCCATCGACGCGATGACGCCGATCGGCCGGGGCCAGCGGCAGCTGATCATCGGTGACCGGCAGACCGGCAAGACCACGGTCTGCGTGGACACCATCATCAACCAGAAGGACGCCTGGGAGTCCGGCGACCCGAGCAAGCAGGTGCGCTGCATCTACGTCGCGGTCGGCCAGAAGGGCTCCACGATCGCGAACGTCCGCCGCTCCCTGGAGGAGGCCGGCGCGCTGGAGTACACCACGATCGTGGCGGCTCCCGCGTCCGACCCGGCGGGCTTCAAGTACATCGCCCCCTACACCGGGTCCGCGATCGGGCAGCACTGGATGTACCAGGGCAAGCACGTCCTGATCGTGTTCGACGACCTGTCGAAGCAGGCCGAGGCGTACCGCGCGGTGTCGCTGCTGCTGCGCCGCCCGCCGGGCCGCGAGGCCTACCCCGGCGACGTCTTCTACCTGCACTCCCGCCTGCTGGAGCGCTGCGCGAAGCTGTCGGACGACATGGGCGGCGGCTCGATGACCGGCCTGCCGATCATCGAGACCAAGGGCAACGACGTGTCGGCCTACATCCCGACGAACGTCATCTCGATCACCGACGGGCAGTGCTTCCTGGAGACGGACCTGTTCAACCAGGGCGTCCGGCCGGCGATCAACGTCGGTATCTCGGTCTCCCGGGTCGGCGGCTCCGCGCAGATCAAGGCGATGCGCAAGGTCGCCGGCACGCTGCGCCTGGCGCTGTCGCAGTTCCGCGACCTGGAGGCGTTCGCCGCCTTCGCGTCCGACCTGGACGCCGCGTCCCGCGCCCAGCTGGAGCGCGGCGCCCGCCTGGTCGAGCTGCTGAAGCAGCCGCAGGGCGCGCCGTTCCCTGCCGAGCAGGAGGTCGTGTCCGTGTGGGCGGGCACCTCCGGCGAGCTGGACGACGTCCCGGTCGCCGACATCCGCCGCTTCGAGCGCGAGTTCCTCGAGTACATCCAGCGCGAGGAGGGCGGCCTGCTGACCGCCATCCGCGAGACGGGGCAGCTCTCCGACGACGGCCTCACCAGCCTCAAGAACGCCATCACGGAGTTCAAGAAGGGCTTCCAGACCAGCGAGGGCGAACTGCTGGCCGAGGAGCCCGTCGAACCGATCGAGGCCGAGGACGTCGAGCAGGAGACCATCACCCGCGTCAAGAAGGACTGACGCCGATGGCCGCACAGCTTCGCCAACTCCGGCAGCAGATCAAGACGGTCAAGTCGACCGCCAAGATCACGCGTGCCCAGGAGATGATCGCCACGTCGCGGATCGTCAAGGCCCAGCAGGCGGTGGCGGCGTCCAAGCCGTACGCCGACCAGATCACGCAGGCCCTGACCGCGCTGGTGAGCCACCATGTGGGGATCGACCACCCGCTCCTGCAGGAGCAGCCGGCCGACACCCGCAGCGCCGTCCTGGTCATCACCAGTGACCGCGGGTTCTGCGGCGCCTACAACGCCAACGTGATCCGCGAGGCCGAGTCCCTGATCCGCGCGCTGCGCGACGAGGGCCGCGAGCCGGTCCCGTACGTGGTGGGCAACAAGGGCATCACCTGGTACCGGTTCCGGGACCGGGAGGTCGCGCAGACCTGGCACGGGTTCAGCGACCGCCCGGCCTTCGCGAACGCGGAGGAGATCGGCCGCCGGCTCACCCGGGACTTCCTCAAGACCGACGCCGAGGGCGGCGTGGGCGAGATCCACGTGGTCTACACCGAGTTCGTCTCGATGCTGACCCAGTCCGTCCAGGTCAAGCGGCTGGTGCCGCTGGAGATCGAGGAGAGCGAGTCCGCCAAGGTCCCGCCGGCGTACGAGTTCGAGCCGTCCGCGCAGGCCGCGCTCGACCTGCTCCTGCCCAACTACATCGAGAGCCGCATCTTCCACATGCTGCTGCAGTCGGCGGCGTCGTTCCAGGCGTCGGTCCGGCGGGCGATGAAGTCGGCGACCGACAATGCCAACGAACTGCTCGGGGTCTACACGCGCCAGATGAACCAGGCGCGGCAGGCCGCGATCACCCAGGAAATCAGCGAGATCGTCGGTGGCGCTGACGCGCTCGCCGAGTCTGGCGGGGAGTGATAATGACTGCACAGGTAGAGACGGCGACCGCGACCGGGCGCGTCGCGCGCGTCATCGGCCCGGTCGTCGACGTGGAGTTCCCCGCCGACGCCCTCCCGGACATCTACAACGCCCTGAACGTGCAGGTCACGCTCGGCGGCGAGGAGAAGACCCTGACCTTCGAGGTCGCCCAGCACCTGGGCGACAACATGGTCCGGGCGATCTCCATGCAGCCGACGGACGGCCTGGTCCGCGGCGCCCCGGTGACCGACAGCGGCGAGTCCATCGCCGTCCCCGTCGGCGACATCACCAAGGGCCACGTGTGGAACGCCCTCGGCGAGGCGCTGGACGCCCCGACCGCGTCGCTGGAGATCAACGAGCGCTGGGGCATCCACCGCAAGGCGCCGGCGTTCGACCAGCTGGAGTCCAAGACCGAGATGCTGGAGACCGGCATCAAGGTCATCGACCTGCTCGCCCCGTACGTCAAGGGCGGGAAGATCGGGCTGTTCGGCGGCGCGGGCGTGGGCAAGACCGTCCTCATCCAGGAGATGATCCGCCGCGTCGCCCGCAACTTCGGCGGCACCTCGGTGTTCGCCGGCGTCGGCGAGCGCACCCGTGAGGGCAACGACCTCTGGGTGGAGATGGACGAGGCGGACGTCCTCAAGGACACCGCCCTGGTGTTCGGCCAGATGGACGAGCCGCCGGGCACCCGGCTGCGCGTCGCGCTGTCCGCGCTGACGATGGCGGAGTACTTCCGCGACGTCCAGGGCCAGGACGTGCTGCTGTTCATCGACAACATCTTCCGGTTCACCCAGGCCGGTTCGGAGGTCTCCACGCTGCTCGGGCGCATGCCGTCCGCGGTGGGGTACCAGCCGACGCTGGCCGACGAGATGGGCGTGCTCCAGGAGCGGATCACCTCGACGCGCGGTCACTCGATCACCTCGATGCAGGCGATCTACGTGCCCGCCGACGACATCACCGACCCGGCGCCGCACACCACGTTCGCGCACCTGGACGCCACCACGACGCTCTCCCGGAGCATCTCCGAGAAGGGCATCTTCCCGGCGGTCGACCCGCTCGACTCCACCTCGCGGATCATGGACCCGCAGATCCTGGGGAACGAGCACTACGAGGTCGCCCAGGAGGTCGTGCGGATCCTGCAGAAGTACAAGGAGCTGCAGGACATCATCGCGATCCTCGGTATCGACGAGCTGTCCGAGGAGGACAAGGTCACCGTCCAGCGGGCGCGGCGCATCGAGCGCTTCCTGTCGCACCCGATGTACGTGGCCGAGCAGTTCACCGGGCAGCCCGGTGTGACGGTCTCCAAGGACGAGACGGTCGCCTCGTTCAAGGCGCTGGCCGAGGGCAAGTACGACCACCTGCCCGAGCAGGCGTTCTTCATGTGCGGTGGCATCGAGGACGTCGAGAAGAAGGCCAAGGAGCTGGAGAAGTAGTCCGCACCGGCGGGGCCGTCCCCGGGCCGCGTGCCCGGGGGCGCCCCGCCGGTACCGCTCCAGTATTCGGAGGGAACGAACGTGGCAACCCTACGGGTCGGGCTGGTCTCGCCGGAGCGCGAGATCTGGTCCGGCGAGGCCAAGATGGTGGTCGCCCAGACCATCGAGGGGTCGCTCGGCATCCTGCCGGGCCACGCCCCGGTGCTGGGCGTCCTGCTGGACGGCAGCGTGGTGAAGATCGAGCCGGCGGACGGCGGCGAGCCGATCACGGCGGCGGTCGGCAGCGGCTTCTTCTCGGTCGCGGCCGACGAGGTGTCGGTGCTGGCGGAGCAGGCCGAGCTGGGCGGCGAGATCGACGTCGACGAGGCCCGGCGGGCGCTGGACGCGGCGCTCGAGCAGGCGGCCGAGGACGCGACGCCGGAGCGGCGCGCCCGGGCGCGGCTGCGCGCGGCGGGCATCGAAGCCTGACATCGGCCGCGGGCGTCAGAGTCTGACATCGGGGCCCCGGCTTCGGGGCCCCGGCATCGGGCCTCGTTGCGGGCCCGGTTTCGGGGCCCTGACCTCCGGGGCCCTGGCATCAAGGTCCGGCAGCGGCGTCTGGCATCATGGCCTGACTTCAAGGCTCGATGCCGGGGCTTGACGGCCGGCATCGGGGTCCGGAGTTCGACGGACGGCGGGGGACTTGGGCGAGCAGGTGGCACTGGAGGTGGGCGGTGCGCTCACCGTGCTCGTCCTCGTGGCTGCCCTGCTGTTCGTCTCCATGGCGGTGCGGCGCTGGCTGTTCACGCGCGGCGGCGGCACCGTGGAGTGCAGCCTGCGTGAACTGTCCCGGGAGGGCGGAGCTCCGGGGGTGTGGCGGCTCGGCATCGGCCGGTACAAGGGCGATGAGCTCCACTGGCACCGCGTGTTCGGTTTCCGCAGACGGCCCCGGCAGGTGATCCACCGCCGGGGCCTCGTCGTAGCCAACCGGCGCCGGCCCGGCCCGGAGGAGGCCGAGAGCCTGCTCCCGGACGTGAGCGTCATCGAGGTGCGGGACGGGGACCTCACCGTCGAGCTGGCGATGGGCGCGGAGGCCCTGACCGGCTTCCTGTCCTGGCTGGAGGCGGCCCCGCCCGGCCTTCCGGTGGATCTGCGCCCGCCCGAGTGACCCCTGCGGGTATGTATGAGCCCGCGGCGCGGCATGGGCCGGTAAGGCTCCGGTATCGAATCGTTCTGGCGTTGGCGGTGCCGCTTGAGGCGGCAGGGGCGCGCGGCGAGGATCGCTGCTGGTCCGCTCGGTCCCCGTTCACGGGGGATCCCGTCCGCTGGAGTGCACGTGCGCAAGCTGATCACCGGCCGCAACCTCCTCACCGGCACCGCCGTGGCACTGCCCGCGCTGTTCCTGCCGCTGGCCCTTCCGGCGGCGGGCGCCGCACCGGCCCGGCCCGACCTCGCGAAGCTGGTGACGCTGAAGGCCGTCCGGGAGCACCTCGCCGCGTTCCAGGAGATCGCCGACTACAACGGCGGCAACCGCGCGGCGGGCACCCCCGGCTACGGGGTGTCGGTGAAGTACGTGGTCGGACGCCTCCGGAAGGCCGGTCTCACCGCGAAGGTGCAGAAGTTCAGCTACCCGTACTGGGAGGAAAAGTCCCGGTCGGCGTTCGCGCGGACGGCGCCGTCCAGGAAGTCCTACGAGCGGGAGAAGGACTTCCTGACGTTCGTCTACTCGGGGGCGGGCGACGTGACCGCGGCCGCGGCCGCCGTTGACTACCCGGCCAAGGGCGAGGGCACGAGCGGCTGCGAGAAGAGCGACTTCAGGGGGTTCGCGAAGGGGACGATCGCGATCGTCCAGCGCGGCACGTGCACGTTCGCGGTGAAGGCGGCGCGGGCGCGCGCGGCGGGCGCGTCCGCCCTAGTCGTGGCGAACAAGCCGGGGGAGAAGGGGCCGGTGAACGGGACGGTGTCCAAGCCCGTCGCGATCCCGGTCATCGGCGTCACGCACGAGCTGGGCGCCTCGCTCGCCAAGGCCGCCGAAGGTGCGCGGCATGGGAAGAAGAGCGCCAAGGGAGCGAAGGGCCCTAAGGGTGGGAAGAAGAGTGCGCGGGAGGCGAGGGCCGGTCTGCGGCTCCGGGTGAAGACCGACACGGTGCACGGGAAGCGGTCGTCGTCCAACGTCATCGCCGACACCGAGCACGGGGACCCCGACAACGTGGTCGTCGCCGGGGCGCATCTCGACAGCGTTCCGGACGGCGCGGGCATCAACGACAACGGCAGCGGAGCCGCCGCGCTCCTCGCCATCGCGGAGGAGATCAAGGAGCTCGGCGCGAAGGGGCTGCGCAACCGGGTGCGGTTCGCCTGGTGGGGCGCCGAGGAGGAGGGCCTGCGGGGGTCCGAGCACTACGTGAAGTCGCTGCGGGCGTCCGAGCGGGAGAAGATCGCGCTGAACCTCAACTTCGACATGCTCGGCTCGCGCAACGGCGTCCGCGCCCTGTACGACGGGGACGGCTCCACCGGCGCCGGGACGCGGCCGCCCGCCGGGTCCGGGGCGATCGAGAAGATGTTCCGCGACTACTTCAAGAGTCGCCGGCTGCCGACCACCGAGAGCGCGTTCGACGGGCGCTCCGACTACGGCCCCTTCATCGACCGGGGCATCCCGGCCGGCGGCATCGCGACCGGCGCCGAGGGCATCAAGACCGCCGCCGAGGCGAAGATGTTCGGCGGCCGGGCGGGCAAGGCGTACGACCCCTGCTACCACGCCCGCTGCGATCGGCTGAAGAACGTGAACCTCAAGTTCCTCGACTCCAACACCGACGGTGTCGCGCACGTCCTGCAGCATCTCGCCCGGACGACGGTCGCGGTCAACGGCGGTGCCCGCCTGGCCCTGCGGGTCCGCCCGTCCGTCCGCGAGCCGGTCTGGCAGGGGCCGTACCAGGTTCGCTAGCGGGTGCGGGCGGCCGGGCCGAGTGACGGGTCCGGGCTCTGAGCGACGGGGTCTCCGCGGCGAGGTCTCCGCGGCGGGGTCTCCGCGGCGGGGCTCAGTAGGGCGCTACGAGGATGCCGCCGTCGCGGGTGGACAGCTTGATCTTGCGGTCGGACCGGGAGTCCTCGTGGATGCCCGGGTCGATGTCCTTGCCGCCGTCGACGGAGTGCGCGGTGATGGCATAACCCTCGTCGCCGGGCGGCAGGCAGAGCTTGATGGAGCCGCTCTCGGCTTCGGCGTCGACGGCCTTGGGCGGCGCGGCGAGCCGCAGATCGATGCCGCCGTCGCTGCTGCGGGCGGTGAGCCGGTCGGTGGTCAGCCCGGTCGCGTGGACGCCGCCGTTCTCACTCCTGAGGTCGGCGACGGTGGCGGTCCCGCTGAGCCGGATGCTGCCGTCGGCGGAGCGGACCTTCAGCGTCCCGGCGGTCAACCCGTTCGCGTTCACCGACCCGTTCTGGCTGCGGATGTCGGCGGTGGTGACGCGGCCGGAGATGCGCACCGACCCGTCCTGCGAGACGAGGGACACGCTGGACGCGTTCAGGTCCGTCGCCCTGATCGAGCCGTTCTCGCTGTGCAGCCGCACCGTCCCGCTGAGCCCGGACGCGTCGATCCGGCCGTCCCGGCTCTCGACCTCGACCGGCAGCGAGCGCGGCACCCGGACGCGGTAGGAGACGCCGCACGACGACATTCCGATGCCGATCGCCTGCCCGCCGCACTTGGCGGTGAGCTTCACCGTGCCGCCCTCGGTGACGTGCTCGACCTTCGGCTTGTTCTTGTCGTTGGACCAGCGCAGCCGCTCGCTGACCTCGATGCCGGGCGAGTCGGACGCGGTCACCACGATCCGGTCGCTGGTCCCCTCGATCCGCAGCTTGGTGGCGCCGGCCGGCGCGGAGTAGGAGCGGTCCTCGTGACCGCTGCCGAAGCTCACGTTGCCGCAGGCGGTCAGCGTCGCCGCCGCCACCGCTGCCAGCGCGGCCGTGCCCGTCAGGGTCCTCACGTGGTCTCTCCCGTTGTCGCCGTGCCCCTTACACGACCAGCCTGTCCGGTACGGGGCGGCGGTACCAGGTGGGGAGCCGGTGAGCCGGTGGTGGGGTTAGCCCCACCCCCGGCGCCGCACCGGCCTGTTCGGGCGCCGTCAGCGCTCCCCGCCCGGCTTCCACAGGACGTCGCCGTGCCCCGCGTTCGCCACGCGGCACAGGATGAACAGCAGGTCGGACAGCCGGTTGAGGTACTTAGCGGTGAGCGGGTTCACGCCGCCCGACGCGACCTCGCCGGCGCTGCCGTGCGCCTCGATCGCCGCCCAGGTGGTGCGTTCGGCGCGCCGCGTCACCGTCCGCGCGACGTGCAGCAGCGCCGCGCCCGGCGTCCCGCCCGGCAGGATGAAGCTGCGCAGCGCCGGAAGCTCGGCGTTGTACTCGTCGCAGGCCGCCTCCAGCCGCTCGATGTAGGACGGCTCGACGCGCAGCGGCGGGTACTGCGGGTCCGGGACGACCGGCGCGCACAGGTCGGCGCCCACGTCGAACAGGTCGTTCTGCACGCGGGTCAGCAGCGCCGCGACGCCGTCCGGCAGCGCGCCGAGCGCGAGGGCCGCGCCGATCGCGGCGTTGGCCTCCTCGACGTCGGCGTAGGCGGCCAGGCGCGGATCGGTCTTGCGGGTCCGGGACGCGTCGCCGAGCGCGGTGGTGCCGTCGTCGCCCGTCCGGGTATAGATGCGCGAGAGCACGACGGGCTTGTCCCTGTCCTTGCCGCTCGCCCCGTCCGCGTCGCTCGTCCCGGTTGCGTCGCTCGTAGGGGGCGCGTCGCTCGTCGTGGCCGGTGCCTCGTCCCTGCTCGCCGCCATGTCGGGGTTGTTCGCCATAGCCGCAGCCTAGCCCTGCCGTTGTCCGAAGCCCGTTCGGTAGGGTTCCGGAAAGACCCCGGAGGCCGCCGTGTACGACTACATCATCGTGGGAGCGGGGAGCGCGGGCTGCGTTCTCGCCGCCCGACTCACCGAGGACCCCTCCGCCAAGGTCCTGCTGCTGGAGGCGGGCCCGCCCGACGACGCACCGGAGATCCACATCCCGGCCGCCGTCGCGTCGCTCATCAAGGGCCCCTACGACTGGGACTACGCGACCGTCCCGCAGGAGCACGCCGCGGGGCGCAGCGTGTACTGGCCGCGCGGCCGGACGCTCGGCGGCAGCTCGTCCACCAACGCGATGATCTACATCCGCGGCGCCCGGTACGACTACGACACCTGGCGGGACGCGCACGGCTGCGACGGCTGGGGCTACGAGGACCTGCTCCCGTACTTCCGGCGGGCCGAGGACCAGCAGCGCGGCGACCTCCCCTACCACGGCGTCGGCGGCCCGCTCCGCGTCGAGGACCTGCGCTACAAGCATCCGCTGACCCGCGCCTGGGTGCAGTCGGCCAAGGCGTACGGCCTCGCCGCGAACCCCGACTTCAACGGCGCCGACCAGGACGGCGTGGGCTTCTACCAGGTCACCCACAAGCGGGGGCGGCGCTGGTCGACCGCCGCCGGGTACCTGCACCCGATCGAGAACCGGCCGAACCTCACCGTCGTCACCGACGCGCTCGCCACCCGGGTGGTGATCGAGGACGGGCGTGCCGTCGGCGTCCGGTACGAGGCGCGCGGCGAGGCGCACTCGGCCCGCGCGGACGCGGAGGTCATCCTGTCCGGCGGCGCGGTGAACAGCCCGCAGCTCCTCATGCTGTCGGGCGTCGGCCCCGCCGACCACCTGCGCTCCCACGGCATCGACGTCCTGGTCGACTCGCCGGTGGGGCAGGGCCTCCAGGACCACCCGTTCGTGAACGTCATGTTCGCCACGCCGCGGACGAAGGTGCTGTGGGAGCAGGCCAACGCGCGTTCGTTCGCGCTGTACCAGGCGCTGGCGCGCGGCCCCTACGCGTCCAACGTGGCCGAGGCGGGCGGGTTCGTCCGGACGGTCGAAGGGCTGCCCGCGCCCGACCTCCAGTACCACGTCCTGCCGACGCCGTTCGTGAACCAGGGGCTCGTCGACGTGACCGAGCGGCTGCTGTCGGTCATGGTCACCGCGATCGCGGTGGAGAGCCGCGGCGCGCTGACCCTGCGGTCGGCCAGCCCGCACGCCAAGCCGCTGATCGACCCCGCCTACCTCGCCGCCAAGGCCGACCTGGACATCCTGGTCGCGGGCGTCCGGCAGGCCCGCGAGATCGCCGCGTCCGGGCCGCTCTCCTCGCTGATCGGCGGCGAGTGGGCACCGGGCGAGCAGGCCGACTCCGACGAGGCCGTCACCGAGTTCGTCCGCCGCGAGGTCGCGACGCTGTTCCACCCGACCAGCACGTGCGCGATGGGCGGCGACGACGCCGTCTGCGACCCCGAGCTGCGGGTCCGGGGCGTGGAGGGCCTGCGCGTCGTGGACGCGTCCGTCATGCCGACCGTTCCGCGGGGCAACACCAACGCGCCGACGATCGCCATCGCCGAGCGTGCCGCCGACCTGATCCGGGGCCGTACTCCGCTCGCGCCCGCCAACGCGGGGAGCTGAACCGCGCTTTTCCTCCGGCGGCTTGGTCGGCTTGGTCGGCTCGGTCGGTTCGGCTCAAGAAACGAGTACGCCCCCGTCCTCGGGGGACGGGGGCGTGCGCTGCGTACAGGCGGCGGGCGTCACCGCTTCAGGGCCTTCGCAATCCGGACGCGGCGGGCGTCCTTGGCCTCGGCGCGCAGTACGCGTACGCGGTCGTTGATGATGACCTTGTCGAACTCCGGGCGGATCATGTCTGGCTCCTCGTTTCCGCCGGGCCCTTGTGGCCCGACATGTACAAGGTTCGTCCTAAGCCCCCACCCCCCGCATGGGGACGACGCCTTATATCCGCCGCCTCAGACCGCCTTAGGCCGCGGCCTGCGGGCCGAAAGGACCTGAGTTGGACGCCCAGTCGCGCATCCAGGACCTCGCCGACCGCCTTACCGGGTCCGGTGAGGAGGTCGGCGTCCAGATCGCCGCCTACCTCGACGGCGAGCCCGTGGTGCGGGTGTGCGCCGGCATGGCGGACGCGACCACCGGCCGCCCGGTCGACCAGCGGACCCTCTTCCCTGTCGCGGGCCTGATCCCGACCGTCGTCCACGTGCTCGCCGATCGCGGGGTGCTCGACTACGGCGTCCCGGTCGCCGCCTACTGGCCGGAGTTCGCCGCGCATGGAAAGACCGGGATCACGCTCGCACACGTCCTCGCGCACACCGCCGGGGTACCGCAGGCACCGCCAGGCATCGTCCTGGACGATCTCGCCGACTGGGACGGGATGTGCGCGCGCATCGCGGATCTGCGGCCGCTCTGGCGCCCCGGCATGGCGACCGGATGGCATGCCCTGAGCTTCGGTTTCATCCTCGGAGAGGTCGTCCGGCGGGTCACCGGACGGCCCCTGCCCGAGGTGCTGCGGGAGGAGGTGGCCGCTCCGCTCGGCGTCCCCGATGACCTGTTCTTCGGTGTCCCCGCCGCCGACCTGCCCCGGGCGGTGCGGCTGGAGGACGGAGAGCTGATGGAGCCCTCGGCCCTGTACCCGCCCGGTTCGCTCTACCACGAGGTCGTCCCGGAGTGGCTGCGGGCGAACGCCGGGCTGGCCAACCGGCCCGAGTGCTGGATGCTGCCGGGCCCGGCCGGTAGCGCGGCCACGGCGGACGCCGTCGCCCGCATGTTCGCCGCGCTCATCGGGGAGGTCGACGGGGTCCGGCTCGTCGGTCCCGCCACTACGGGTCGGCTCTCGGAGGCCCTCACGGTCGCGGAGGACAGGGTGACGAAGGTGCCCACGCCGAAGGGACTCGGTTACGAGGTCGGCATCGCGTCGATGGGGAACACCTGCGCCTTCGGCCGGCACGGTGTCGACGGTCTCGCGTTCGCCGACCCCGGGCGCGGATTCGCCTTCGCCTACCTGCACAGCCTCCTGTCGGACGAGCCGCTGGGCAACGCGTACCGGGTCGCCGACGAGGTCCGGCTGGCGCTCGGCCTGGAGAGCGGGTTGCTCCAGGCGATCAGGCGGAGAGCGGTGCGGCGGGCGGCGCGCCGCCTCCGCGCCCGCGCCGCCCGTCGGCGCAAGAGGGTGGACGGATGGGTGCGGGATCTGCGATCATCCGG
Organism: Actinomadura meyerae; assembly: GCF_900188445.1. Taxonomy (GTDB): domain Bacteria; phylum Actinomycetota; class Actinomycetes; order Streptosporangiales; family Streptosporangiaceae; genus Spirillospora; species Spirillospora meyerae. The sequence goes on along the minus strand of NZ_FZOR01000063.1, from coordinate 1,945 downwards.
CACATGATCGATGAAAGGGGCGTCGCCGCCCTCGTCCGGTGAGCGACCACGTGCAGCGGGAAGCTGCGAACGTCCGCTCGGAATGGCTCGGGCATCTGCTGTCCACCGAGCCCGCCGACCGTCCGGCCGCCGAAGCGGCCATCTCCGAGTTCTACCGCCTGATCGGCCTCGGTCCGCCGCGTTTCCACTGGGTGGCTTCGCCTGTGGCGGCCGTGGAGACCGTCCCGCCCGGCGTCCGGGCCCTCGAAGCACCCGACCGCTTCCAGGACTGGCCCCTGCCTCCGCGTTTCCGCCGGCTGCTCGGCGAACTCACCGTGGAGCTCGAAGCGGCGGTCGGGCGCGGCCATCCGCAAGTGGGGCTGATCGCGGGCCAGCTGGTGCGGTCACCGCTCATGAACTCCGTGCGGAGCACACTCCGGGTGGCGCTCCGGTCCGAACACGAAGTGAGGGAGCGAGGGGTCGACTGGCATGCGGCCTGGTGCCTCTCCCGGGTCGCCTACTTCGACGCCATTCGCCGCACGTCCGGTGTGGTCTTCACGGCTGAGCAGCAGCGGTTGCTCGACCTGTGGGCGACGCTCGTCCGGTCCTGCGGCTGGTGGTGGCCGCGCGAGGACGTGTGCACCGTCTCCGAGCGGCCCGTCGAACTGCACACCGAGGTCTGGGACGACGACGGGCTGGTGAGACTGCACCGCGCGGACGGCCCCGCCCTCCGGTTCGGCGACGGGTGGGACGTCCACGCCTGGCACGGCACGCGCGTGCCGTCGTGGGTGATCGATGCCCCGGACGTCGGGCGCATCGAACGGGAGGCCAATGTCGAGGTCCGGCGGTGCGCGATCGAGAGCATCGGGTGGGGCGACTACATCGACCGGGCCGGGCTGCGGCTCGTCGCCGTCGCGCCCGACCCCGGCAACCCCGGCTCCGAGCTGCGCCTCTACGACCTGCGCGATCGGACCAGGGTGCTGCTCGCCGTCAACGGCTCCGTCGAGCGCGACGGGCACCGCCGCCGCTACGGGCTGACCGTGCCGGACGGCATCGCCGATCCGGTCGCCGCCGCCGGCTGGACCTACGGCCTGTCCGCCGACCAGTACGCACGCCTCGTCCGCCGAACCTGAAGGTGATCTCATGACCGTGACTCTCGCGTCCCTTTCCCAGCAGACCGGACTCGCCGTGCTCGACCATCTGGAGCAGTCGGTGAGCATCCCCGTCGTCGACGGGCTCCAGGCCCAGGGCGACCTGATCGTCATCCCCTTCTCCGAAGTCTCCGCCTCCGTGTCGTTGCCGCCGAACGTGGACTGGAAGGACGTCCCGAGTGAGGGCGTCGAACTGCTGCGAGGCCAGGCGGGCGGCAACCCACATACGCTTGTCGCCGATCCCGGCACCTGCCGCTGGACCACGCGGGTGTCCGATTCCCTTTTCCTGACGATCGGCGTTTTCGAGGCGTCCGCTCCCGTGTATCTGCTGCATCCCGAACACGGCGCCTCCGGCTGCGCGCCGGGCCGTTACGTCGTGCGGCGGCAGCGGGAGTACACGGCTGGTGGATGGGGATCGCGGTTCGTCGCCGACTAACTTAGCTCGGTTCCGCAGGTATTTCTGGTAAGCGCCTCCGTCCGGTCGGGCGGGGGCGCTTCTTTGTGTCGGCTGCTGTTGGGTGCGTGGCTGAGGTCTCTTTTTATCGGGGCTTATGTGGTGCTGGTGGTGGACGGTTGCGGTGGCCTTCCGGAGGTGGGTGCGCACGTTCAAGTGCGTTGCCGGTTGCTGTCACGTTGGTTGCTGTAGGTGGTTGGGGTGGGGTGTTGATCTGCGGCTTGGTGCGGGGTGCTGTAGGTGCCGCGCTTCGCGCGGAAAGCGGTCGGCTAGGCCGTGTTTCAGAAGTCGTTGGGCGTGGTGGTTGGCTGCGCTATCGGTGAGCTAGCCAGATGATGGTGTCTTTGGCGATCTTGCTTGG
>NZ_FZOR01000110.1 GCF_900188445.1 Actinomadura meyerae | reverse complement strand
GGGGGTATTCCCTCAGGTGTGGAAAGTGATCTTGCTGGGGAGCAAGTGATCAGTGGGTGAAGCGCCCACGTTCTTCGGGGGGAGAACCACACGTCATGTCCGTGATCGACCGTGTCGACGACACCACTTCAACTACCGTAAGTGATCTTTCGGCTACCGTGACGGAGGTGAGTGGGCCCGAGCAGGACAGCACGCGCCGCCCGATCCGGGAACTGCTGGACGACCGGCTGCTGGACCAGCTGCTGGCCCGGTCCCGGGACGAGGCCGGCGGGCTGCGGCTGACCGGCGAGGGCTCGATGCTCGGCGACCTGGTCAAGGCCGTGCTGGAGCGGGCGCTGGAGGCCGAGCTGACCGCGCACCTGGGCTATGACAAGCACGCCAGCGACGGGTACGGGACCGGCAACTCACGCAACGGCAAGATCTCCAAGACGGTGCAGACCGGGGTCGGTCCGGTCCGCCTGGCGGTGCCGCGCGACCGGAAGGGGTCGTTCGAGCCGGTGCTGGTGCCCAAACGCGCCGGGCGGGTGTCGGGCGGCCTGGACGACATGGTCATCAGCCTGTACGCGCACGGCATGACGGTGCGCGACATCGTCCACCACCTCGACCAGGTCTACGGCACCCAACTGTCACCCGAGACCGTCTCCCGCATCACCGAGCAGGTGATGGACGAGGTCAAAGCCTGGCAGCGCCGCCCCCTGGACCCCGTCTACCCGGTGGTGTTCTTCGACGCGCTGATGGTGAAGGTGCGAGACAACCACGTCGTGCACAACAAGCCCGCCTACCTGGCGGTCGGGATCGACACCGACGGCGACAAACACGTCCTGGGCATCTGGGTCCCCAAAGCCGGCGACGGCCCGGCCGGCCCGCCCGGCACCAACCGGATCGGGGAGGGCGCCGCGTTCTGGCGCGGCGTGGTCGCCGACCTGCGCAACCGCGGCGTCCACGACATCCTCATCGCCTGCGTCGACGGCCTGACCGGGTTCGAGGACGCCATCTGCGCCGCGTTCCCGCACACCACCGTCCAATCATGCGTGGTGCACCTGATCAGAAACAGCCTGCGCCCCGTCCCGCGCAAGCACCGCGCCGCCGTCGCCGCCGAACTGAAGAAGGTCTACACCGCGCCCGACGCCGACGCCGCCCTGGACGCCCTCGCGGCCTTCGCCGACACCGACCTGGGCAGACGCTACCCGCAGGCAGTGAAGGCCTGGGAAACCGCCTGGGAACGGTTCATCCCGTTCCTGGCCTTCACCCCCGCCGTCCGCAAACTCCTCTACACCACCAATGCCATCGAGTCCCTGAACTACCAGCTCCGCAAGGTCACCAAGGCCCGCGGCCACTTCCCGACCGACGACGCGGTGGTCAAGCTGCTCTGGCTGGCCATCCTCAACATCGAGGACAAACGCGCACGCGAACGCGCCGCCAGAGCCGACCTGGACGGTGTCCGCGCCGGCTATCCGGCACGGCTCATCGAGGGCCAGAAGACCTACGGGTGGGCCGAAGCCCTCAACGAACTCGCCGACGCCTACCCAGACCGCATCCAGTAAAGACAACCAGACCCACAACAAGATCATCTTTACACACTTCGAGTTACAGGCTCC
>NZ_FZOR01000091.1 GCF_900188445.1 Actinomadura meyerae | reverse complement strand
CGATGGCACCGAGTACTGGACTGATGCTCTGGATGACATCTGGGCCTACCAGGGCGCGCTGACCACCGAGCAGGTCCAGATGCTGGCCGGCGGAGCCGAACTCCCCACCGAAGACGGCCCCTGACATGACCATCCGGGTCCGCCGCCCCACTGCCGTGGAGCGGCGGGCCACACCGACCCGTGTCCCTTCTCTCCCCTGGTGACCTCGTGATGCGCCCTTGACCGGGCGGTGGCGATGGAGGACGTCGTGAACGCAGGCCGCAAGAGGCTGGTACTGGGATCGCGCCGCATGGTGACCCTGACCGCGGGTGTGGCGGCGGTGGTGATGTCGGCCGGGGTGCTGACGTCCCCGCCGGCCCTGGCTGAACCGCCCCACTCCCAGCGCCCCAAGGCGTCCACTCATGAGAAGCCGGTGCCCGGGCACGACCTGAAGGTCCGGCCCCGCAAGACCGACCCCGCCAATCCCGGGCCCGCCGCCAAGGCCGCATGGCCGAAACCGGGAGCGGCGGAGGTCGCCGTCCCCTCCGACGCCAAGGGCTCCGGTACGCGTGCGGGCGGTCTGCCGGTGCGCGTGCTGGCACCGGAGAAGCAGACACGCTCGAGGAAGAGCGTCCCGAAGGCGGACCGGGTGCGGGTCCAGGTGCTCGACCAGGCGAGCAGCCAACGGCTCGGGGTGGACGGCCTCGCCTTAACCGTGGCCCGCATGGATGCCGACGCGCCCGGTCGGGTGAAGGTGCGGCTGGACTACTCGACCTTCGCGCAGGCGTTCGGTGGTGCCTATGGTGCTCGGCTGCGCCTCACGCAACTCCCGCAATGCGCCCTGACCACTCCCGGCAAGCCCGAGTGCCGCACCGGTGAGCCGGTGACCAGCGAGAACGACGGCGCCTCCAAGACCCTGACCGCCGATGTCGAGGCCGCGCCGATGACGGCGTCCGGGCAGCACGCGACGCTCCTGGTTGCGGCGGCGGGTTCTGACAGCTCCCAAGGTGACTACAAGGCGACGTCGCTGGAAGCGTCGGCGACGTGGAGCGGTGGCGGTAACGCGGGCGATTTCACGTGGTCGTATCCGATGCGGGTCCCGCCCGTCCCCAGTGGCCTGACACCGAACGTGGCGCTCTCCTACTCCTCCGCGAGTGTGGACGGCAGGACATCGAACACCAATGGCCAGCCGTCATGGGTCGGTGAAGGGTTCGATCTTTGGCCCGGTTACATCGAGCGGCGCTACAAGTCGTGTGAGGACGACGGCGCGCCCAAGGACGAGTGGGGGAACTCGCCTGGGGATCGGTGCTGGGGTTATGACAACGCGACCGTCACCTGGAACGGCAAGGGCGGGGAGCTGATCAAGGCTTCCGACGGCTCATGGCGAACGAAGGGTGACGACGGAACCAAGTACGAGAAGCTCACCAGTTCGACCAATGGCAACGGTGACAACAACGGCGAGTACTGGAAGGTCACGACCACTGACGGCACCCAGTACTTCTTCGGGCTGAACCGGCTCCCCGGCTGGCAGAGCGGCAAGCCGGAGACCAACTCGACGTGGACGGCGCCGGTGTTCGGCGACGACGCCGACGAGCCGTGCCATGGGTCGTCGTTTGCGGGGTCGTGGTGCCAGCAGGCGTACCGGTGGAACCTTGACTACGTCGTGGACCCGTCCGGGAACGCCATCAACTACACCTACGGCACCGAGACCAACCACTACGGCCGCAACCTCAAGCCCGAGGACGAGACCCCCTACATCCGCGGCGGGTACCTGAAGACGATCTCCTATGGGCTGCGCAAGGACGCGCTGTTCGCCAAGGCGCCGGCGCAGGTCACCTTCACCACCTCCGAGCGCTGCATCCCCGACAGCGGCTTCGACTGCGACCCGTCCAAGATCGGCGCCAACCCTGACAAGTGGTGGGATGTCCCCTGGGACCTCAACTGCAACTCCGGCCAGGAATGCAAGGACACTCACGGCACAATTTCGCCTACCTTCTGGTCCCGTAAGCGGCTGACGAAGGTCACCACGCAGATCCTCAAGCCGGACGCGTCCGGGTATCGGCCGGTGGATTCGTGGTCGCTGGACCACGAGTGGAAGCTGGCCGACGTCGAGCGGGACCTGGTGCTGAAGGAGATCTCCCACACCGGTCACGCCGCCACCGACGGCAGCGGCCCAGTGACCCTGCCCAAGGTCACCTTCAATCACGTGCAGATGGACAACCGGCTGGACAAGACCGGCGACGACATCCTGGCCTACACCCGCTACCGGCTCGGCGCGATCTATGACGAGTCGGGCGGGCAGATCGACGTCGCCTATTCCGACACCGACTGCACCCTGTCCAGCAAGCCGACACCGGAGACCAACACCACCCGCTGCATGCCGGTCATCTGGACACCACCAGGACGAGAAGACCCCATCACCGACTGGTTCCACAAATACGTGGTCACCTCCGTTATCCAGACCGACCGGACCGGTCTGGCCCCCGACATGGCCACCAAGTACCAGTACCTGGGCGGCGCGGCCTGGCACTTCGACGACGATGACGGGCTGACCAAGGAGAAGAACAAGACCTGGTCGCAGTGGCGCGGTTATGGCCAGGTCCGTACGCTCACCGGCGACTTCGACAATCCCGCCGCGCAGACCGACACCTTCTACCTGCGCGGTATGAACGGCGACCGCAAGAACAAGGATGGCGGGCAGAAGAGCGTCACGGTCTCCGACGGTGAGGGCGGTACCTACACCGATCATGATGCCCTGGCCGGGTTCACTCTCAAGACCGTCCAGTACACCGCGCCGGGCGGCGGCGTCCACAGCAAGACGGTGAACACCCCCTGGCGGGTGCAGACCGCCTCCCGCACCCGCTCCTGGGGGACCACGACCGCGAACGTGACCGCGGTCGACACCACCCACACGTGGACGGCCAAGGACGGCGGCGGGTGGACCGAGACCAAGACCGACAACACCTACGAAGAAGAAGGTCCGGGCACCGGTCGGATCACCATGGTCAACGACCTCGGTGACATCAGCACCAGCGGTGACGACAAGTGCACCCGCACGACCTACGCCGACAGCGGGGCCGCGTGGATGGTGTCGTTCCCATCCCGGGTGGAGACCGTGTCGGCCGCCTGCACCGCCACTCCCAACCGTCCCGCCCAGGTCGTCTCCGACACGCGGACCTACTACGACAACGGTGGCTTTGGCGAAGGCCCGTCCAAAGGCCGCGTCACCAAGGCCCAAGAAGTCGAGGGATACGACGGTGCTACGCCCGAGTATGTGACGAAGGCCGAAAACGTCTATGACTCGTTCGGGCGGGTCACGCAGGTGAAGGACGCACTGGGGCAGACCGCTACCACCGTCTACACCGAAACCCAGGGCCTGACGACCAAGAAGCAGGTGACCACGCCACCGGCCACGCCGGGTAACGCCTCTACGGCGCTCACGACGATCGAGCAACTGGACCCGGCGCGTGGACAACCTACCCGGACCACCGACGCCAACGGGTTGAACACAGATCTTCTGTATGACGGGCTCGGACGGCTGACGCAGGTGTGGTTGCCGAATCGGTCCAAGGCCAACAACCCCCACCCGAACTACGAGTTCACCTACCGGGTGGCCGAGGGGCAGATCGTCGCGGTCACCACCAAAGCCCTCGCCGCCACCAGCGGGCAGCAGGTTGAGAAGATCGAACTCTTGGACGGGTGGCTGCGCTCCCGCCAGACCCAGGTCCCCGCACCCAACGGACGCCTGATCACCGACACCTTCTACGACGAGCGCGGCCAGGTGACCAAGTCCTACGCCGCCTATCCGGCCGCCGGCGCACCCGAGACCGCTCTGTTCGGGGTCGGCACCCCGGGCAATGTGGAGACGCAGACCCGGACCGAGTACGACGGGCTGGGCCGTCCGACGGTCGAGAAGGCGATGAAGGGGAACGGGTCGCAGCCCGCGCAGGAGCTGTGGCGCACCACCTACTCCTACGGCGGCGGCAACCGCACCTCCATCACCCCACCGGACGGCGGCACTCCCACCGCACAGATCACCAACGCCCGCGGCCAGGTCATCGAGCGCCGCCAGTACAAGGCCTCAACACCCACCGGCGAGTTCGACGCCACCACCTACACCTACACACCGGCGGGGGAGATCGCCTCGGTCACCGACCCGTCCGGCAACACCTTCACCACCACCTACGACCTGCGCGGCCGCAAGACCC
>NZ_FZOR01000036.1 GCF_900188445.1 Actinomadura meyerae | reverse complement strand
CGCCCCCGCGCGACGAACGCCAGCGACTCGCTCTCCTGCCACAGCACCTCGACACGCCTGCCGCTCTGGCCCAGGCGCTCGGCGATCGCGTCCAGATCGACCACGGGCATGCGGTACGGCTGACTCATGGTGGCTCCCATCTGTGCCGTTCGGTTACGCCGCCAGGAGGCGGGTCAGCGCGCCTCGACCACGGCGGCCACGCACTCGACCTCGACCAGCACGCCCGCGCGGTGCGGCGGGGCATTGACCGTCGTACGCGCCGGGAAGCTCTCGCAGTCGGCGAAGAACTCCCGGTACGCCTGGTTGAACTCCGGGAACTGCGAAGCGTCGCGCAGGTAGCAGTTGCACTTGAGGATCGAGTCCTTGGTGCCGCCCGCCGCCTCCACCACCGCCAGCAGGTTCGTCAGCGTCTGCCGCACCTGCTCGGCCAGATCCTCCGACACCACCGTGCGCGTCTCCGGATCCAGCGGACCCGTCCCCGAACAGAAGATCAGGCCACCGTGCACGATCGCCTGCGACAGCGGAGGCACGGTCCCGGCCGAGAAACCGACCTTGGGCGCGTTCGGGCTACTGATCGAGATCTTCGGCATGGCACTCCTCGCTCGACCCGTCATCCGGCCGGCGGAGACGGTCCGGGGGCCACCGCGCCCCCACCTCGGCGCGACTCTAACCACCATATTCGTTAGAGTCAATGATCGCTGTCGGCGGCCGAGGCTCTGACCTGGCCCACCATCCGGATGATTGTCAGGTCCGGCATAATCCATCATAATGGTTATCTGAAACTACGGTCGGAGGAAGGCATGACACCGAGCCACGAACGCGTCCCGTCCGGGCCCCCGGCCGGGACGGGCGGACCGGCGGCCGTCGACGTGCACGCGCACGCGCTGCCGATGCCGCTGCTCCGGCACCTCGCCGACCGCGGCCTGGCGGACCTGTCCCGGATCGGCTCGGACACGCTGCTGCTGGACCCGGCCGTCTCCGGCGTCGCCAAGGGCGCCCGCATCCCGCTGCCCGCCGACCAGTACGACGTCCCCCGCCGCCTCGCCGCGCTGGACGCGGCCGGCATCGACCTGCAACTGGTCTCGGCACCGCCCTTCGTGTTCGGCTCGACGTCCGACGACGGCGACCTCGTCATGGAGGTCACCCGGCGGTCCAACGACGCGCTCGCCGAGTACGCGGCGGCGGGCGGGGGACGCCTCGCGGCGCTCGGCACGGTGCCGGTCGGCCTGCCCGGCGCGGCGCGGGAGGCGGCGCGCTGCCTGGACGACCTCGGCATGGCCGGGCTGACGATCGGCACCTTCGGCGGCGGGCGCGAGCTCGACGACCCCGCCAACGAGGACGTGTGGGCCCTGCTGACCGAGCGCCGGGCCTTCTGCCTGGTGCATCCCAGCCGCGCCTCGTCCCCCGCCCGGCTCCGCGACTTCCACCTGGTGCAGCTGCTCGGCTATCCGGCGGAGACGGCGCTCGCCGCCGCCCGCCTCGTCTTCGGCGGCGTCCTCGAACGGCACGACCCGGTGCTGTGCCTGGTGCACGGCGGCGGCTGCCTCCCCGCGCTCGCGCCCCGGCTGCACCTCGGCTGGGAGCGCAAGGAGGAGGCGCGGACGGTGCCGCGGTCGCCGCGCGAGTACGTGCGGCGGCTGTACTTCGACACCGCCGTCTTCGACGACACCGCGCTCCGCCGCCTCATCGAGGACGCGGGGCACGACCGCGTCCTGCTCGGCACCGACCTGCCGTTCGACCTCGCCGACGTGGACGCGGTCGCCGCGGTCCGCCGGCTGGCCCTGGACCCGGCGGCCGAGCGCGCCGTCCTGGCCGGCAACGCGGCCCGGCTGATCCCCTCCGTGCGGCCCGCGACCTAGAAGGAGCAGCACATGCCACTCGTCCAGATCAGCCTCGCCGCGGGGCGTCCGCCCGACCAGATCCGGCGGCTGATCAGCGAGGTGCACGACGCGGTCGTGCGCGCCACCCGCACCGACCCGGCCCGGGTCCGGGTGCTCGTCCAGGAGCTCCCTCCGACGCACTGGGCGGCCGGCGGCGTCACGCTCGCCGAGCGCGACGGCCCCGGCCCCTCGCGACGCGGCACGGGCGGACACGGCACGGCCGGACACGGCCCCCCGGCTCCCGGCACCCCGGGCCCCGGCACTACAGAGGAATGAGGATTAGCAGCACATGGAGTTCTTCGGGCACGTCATCGACGGCGAGGAAGTCGAATCGCGGGACGGCGCACGGTTCGACAGCGTCGATCCCTGGACCCGGCGGCCGTGGGCGCAGGTGGCGCTCGGCTCGCGCGACGACGTCGACCGCGCCGTCGCCGCCGCCCGGCGGGCGTTCGATGACGGGCCGTGGCCCCGCATGGGATACGCCGAGCGCGGCCGCGTCCTGCGCCGCCTCGCCGACCTGGTGGAGGCGAACAAGGAGCGGCTCGGCATGGCCGACACCCGCGACATGGGCAAGCCCGTCACCCAGAGCATCGGCAACGACGTCGACCGGTCGGCGCACAACCTGCGGTTCTTCGCCGACCACGCGCAGCTCGCGGCGGCGGACCGGCTGCCGATGGACAGCGGCCACCACGCCTACACCGCCTACGGGCCCGCCGGGGTCGTCGCGGCCATCTCCCCGTGGAACTTCCCGCTGATGCTGGAGACCTGGAAGATCGCGCCCGCGCTGGCGTGGGGGAACACCGTCGTGCTGAAGCCCGCCGAGGACACCCCGTCCTCGGCGACGCTGCTGGCGCGGCTCGCGAGCGAGGCGGGGCTGCCGCCCGGCGTCCTCAACGTCGTGCACGGGTACGGGCCGCAGGCGGCGGGGCAGGCGCTCACCGAGAGCGCGGCCGTCGACCGGATCACCTTCACCGGCGCGTCCAGCACCGGGCGGGCCATCGCCCAGATCGCGGGCGGCAACCTGGTGCCGGTGAGCCTGGAGCTCGGCGGCAAGGGCGCGAACATCGTGTTCGGCGACGCCGACCTGGACAACGCCGTCGACTGGTCCATCCGGGCCATCTTCACCAACGCCGGGCAGGTGTGCCTCGCCGGCAGCCGGCTCTACGTGCAGCGCGACATCTACGACACGTTCCTCGACCGGTTCACCGCCGCCGCCGAGGCGATGGTGATCGGCGACCCGTCCGAGCCGGGCACCCAGCTCGGGCCGCTCGCCTCGCAGGAGCACTACAAGAAGGTCAGCGGGTACGTCGAGACGATCGAGGCGCAGGGCGGCCGGATCCGCACCGGCGGGCTCGGCTCCGGCTGGGTCGTCCGCCCCACGGTGGTGACGGACATGCCGCAGGACGCGCCGCACTGCCGGGAGGAGATCTTCGGCCCGGTGGTCGTGGTGGCCCCGTTCGACACCGAGGCCGAGGCGGTCGCCCTGGCCAACGACACCCCGTACGGCCTGAACGCCATGGTCTTCACCGAGAACCTGAGCCGGGCGCACCGGGTGTCGGCGGCGCTCCGCGCCGGGACGGTCTGGGTGAACTGCTTCTTCATCCGCGACCTGCGCGCCCCGTTCGGCGGCGCCGGGGCGTCCGGCGTGGGACGGGAGGGCGGCGACTTCAGCCGCGAGTTCTTCACCGAGCCGAAGGCCGTCGTCATGCAGATCGACCAGGGCTGACCGGCCCGGCTTGGTCCGCACGGCCCTGTCCCGGTTCCGGACGCGCGGCGGGCGCGCGGCACGCCCGCCGCGCGTCTGGCCGCTGTACGCGGGCGGCTTCCTCGGCCCGTACAGCGGCACCATGGTCACGCCGATCCTGCACGAGGCGGCGGACGGTCTCGGCAGCACGCCCGAGACGGCCGCCGCCGCCGTGACCGCGTACATGGTCCCGTTCGCGGCGCTGATGCTGGTGTCGGGGACGTGGGCGGAGCGCTGGGGGCGGCACCGCACGATCCGCCTGTCCCTGCTGTGCTACGTCCTGGCGTCGGGGCTCTGCGCCCTCGCCCCCACCATGGAGACGTTCCTGGCGGGACGCGTCCTGCAGGGCGCCACGAACGCCTTCACCACCCCGCTGCTGCTCGCCGCGATCAGCGACATCACGCCCCGCGAGCGGCTCGGCCGGGCGCTCGGCCGGTACGCCGCGATGCAGGCCGCGGGCCAGTCGTTCAGCCCGCTGATCAGCGGCATCTCGGCGGCCGCGGACTGGCGGCTGGCCTTCGCCTTCCCCACCGCCGTCGCCCTGGCGCTCGTGCTGCTCCCGCCGTCGGAGTCGGCCACCGCCCGCAGGGCGACCGGGCGGGCGTCCTGGCGGGTCCTGGCCGACCGGCGGCTCGCGACCGCCGCCGCGCTGTCGTTCCTGTGCTACCTGCCCGCGATCGCGCTCACCGTCCTCACGGTGCTGCGCGCGGAGGAGCGATTCGGGCTCGGCCCGACCGGGCGGGGCCTGGTCAGCGCCGGGTACGGCGTCGCCGGGCTGGCGTGCGCCACCGCACTCGGCCGCTGCCTCGACCGGGCGGGCCCGCGCCGCCTCGGCATCGCGCTGAACGTCCTGCTGGCCGCGGGCGTCCTCATCGCGGCGGTGGGGCCGTCCCTCGCGCTGCTGGTGTGCGGCGCGGCCATCGCCGGCATCGCGGTGCCCGGCCTGCGCAACACCGTGAACGCGCTCGCCGCCGACAGCGTCCCGTCCAACCGCGGCGGCGCGACCTCGCTGGTGCTGTCCGCCCAGTTCTTCGGCGGCGCGCTCGCCCCGATGGTGTGCGTCCCCCTGTACGAGGCGCACGGCGACCCGGGCTTCGCCGCGCTCGCACTCGTCCCGCTGCCGGCGCTGCTGCTCCTCTCCAGCGCGCGGTTCCTGGGCATCGAACGCGGCGGACGCCGTACGGCCGCGCCCGAGGGCGGATGAGCGGGCGGGTCAGGACGCGCTGCGGAGGAGGTCGTTGATGGCCTCGCTCATGGTGACCGGGTCGACCTGCCCCAGCGGCACGGTGTCCTCGGGCTCCCGGCCGGGCACCTGAGCCGCCCACAAGCCGGTGATCTTCTGGTCGTCGCCCTCGCCGTACATGTACGCGTAGAGGCCGGGGCTCAGGCCCGCGACGACGTAGAGCCCGGCGGGGTCGCGGCGGGCGAGCCAGCCGCCCGCGAACTCGCCGTCGGCGTCCACGGACTCCCAGCGGCCCTGCGAGTGGCCCTTCGCCTTCCCGTACGGCAGGACGAGCCCCTCCACCCGGTCGAGCCGGTGCGCGGCGCGCTCTCCGGCGGTGAGCCGGTGGACGGGACGGCCGAGCTGCTCGAACGGCTGCAGGATCTCGTAGTCGGCGAAGAGCTCCGCCCAGTCGGCGAGGTCGTCCAGCAGGACGGGGTGGGCGATGCCGATGCGGTCGTCCGGCGCGGGGGTGAACGCGTCGTCGTGGACGTCGGCGTAGGTGCGGTCCTCGGCGACGCGGAAGGCGGTTCCGCCGTCGGTGATCCACACCAGCCGCCGGACGATGTGGCCCAGCAGCGGATGGCGGACGAACAGCGCGTGGAAGTCGCCGGGCGTCCAGCCGCGCCGGGTCGTCATGGCGTGTTCGAAACGCTTGATCTCCTGGGCGGCCAGCGTGCGCAGGTCCTTCTTGAGGCCGGTGAAGAGCGCGTGCGCGGACGCGGCGAGGGCGGGGTCGTCCGTCGCGGCGGGCTTCGGCGCGCTCTTGCGGGTCTTGCCGTCCGGCGCCGTGACCAGCGGGACGAGCTGCTCGTCGAACGTCACGGTGAACGTGCGCGGGCCGTAGTCGAGGACGAGGGTGCCCCGGTCGTCCAGCCCGAAGTCGGGGACGGCGCGGTCGGCGAGGTCGTCCGGGGTGATGCCGCGCGCGGCGGCGATCTCGTCGATCTTCCTGGCGGCCCGGTTCTTCAGCCCCTTGTACCGGCCGGTGCGGGTCAGCTCGAACAGGTGGGTGAGAGCGACGTCGGAGCCGATGCCGGCGAGGACGTCCAGCGCGGCCCCGGCCCGTGCGGTGAGGCCCTCGCCCGGCCAGCGCTTGATCAGCGGGCTGAGCCGCCGCACCGTGGTGTCGTCGCCGATCAGGCCGAGCTGGGCCAGCGCCCAGTTGTGCCTGCCGGGCGCACCGAGCGCGTACCAGAGCTCGAACACCGCCCAGGAGAACTCGGCCAGCGAGTGCCGGTCGCAGAAGTCGCGGACGGCGGCGGCCTCGGGCACCTTCTTTGCGAGGAGGTGCAGCAGGCGCCGGGTCGCGTCGGCGGGCAGCGCCCGGTCGCGGTCGCGGGTGAGGATGCGCGGGAGATGCGCCGGGTCGGCCCAAGCGGTCTTCGCGCCGCGGGCGGGCGGCTTTCCCGCGAGGACGCCGGGCAGCTCGGCGGCGTCGGGGACGGACGGCTCCGCCGGGCCGGTGCGTGGAACGACGCGCAGCAGCCCGGCCGCCCGCAGGCCCCGGGTCGTGCCGCCGCCGGCCAGCGGCTCCAGCGCCTTGAGCGCGAGGTCCGGGTACCGTTCGACCGCCTCGCGCAAGGCGGCGGGCACGCCCGGCTCCCCGAAGTGGTCGAGGAGCAGGGGAAAGATCCGCTCGTCGCCGGTCGCCAACAGCGCGGTCAGCACGGTCGGGGTCGTATCGGCGTTGTAGGACTGCCGCAGAGTTTGGGCGAGCGCGGGGAAGGCGTCGGCGCCGAGCCCGTCGAGCAGCGTCGCGGCAAGGGCGGGAGTCACCCGGACCCAGCCGATGTAAGGCACCTGCGCGGCCGTGGAAAGCGAGCACACCAGGAGCTCGTGGTCGGTGAGGGTCATGCCGCCGGACTCGGCGACGGACTCGGCGAGGGACTCGTCCACCCAGGCCGTCTCGGTCGGGACGAGATAGGCGGCGACGCGCCGCCGGCCCGGGTCGCCGCGGTGGGCCGCCAGCAGGTCGGCCGCGCCGCCGTACTCGGCCTCCGGCGCCGCCGCCAGGAGGGCGCGGACCCGCTTGGCCGCGGCGTCCCCGGTGACCCACCGGCCCGGACGCAGCCGGTCGGCGGAGGTCGTCCGCCGGATCTCGCCGTACGCCTCACCGCTGGACCCGACGTAGGCGACGAGCCAGACGGCGCCCGCGCCGTCCCGGCGCGCCGGGCGCGGGACGGGGCCGAGGGCGAGGGAGGACGCCTCGGTCAGCGCGCAGGCGGCGAAGGCGAGCCCGTGGTCGAGGACCCAGGCGTCCACGAAGCCCTCACCGTCGGCGTCTCTGACGTACTGCACCGCGACGGTGGCGACGGCCGCCGCGCCCACCGGGTCCGGATCGCCGTCCAGCCAGGCGCGGACCGCAGCGGCGAGATCGGGGGCGGTGCGCGCGTGGTCCGCCATGTCCGCCGCGATCGGACGGGCCGCCCGCTCCCACTCGCGCGCCCGGCGCGCGGCGTCCTCGTCCGGGACGACCCGCGGCCCGGCGATGCCGCCGCGCCGCGGGTGGACGTGCTCATGCCACTCGACCGGAATCCGCACCGTCTGGCTCATGGCCCGCAAGCTAACGACCGGCTCGGACAATCCCGCCGCACGGTTTCAGACCAGGGGGCCGACCAGGGCGGCGACCAGGGACCGTGCCCGTTTGGCCCCCTCACCGGGTGGAACACAACACTCGCCATTCGATGTGAACCCGGAAGGAACCCGCACATGAGCACGGACGGGACCCGCCCCGCCACCAGCCAGCCATGGCTGCACCAGCACGGCCGCCAGATCCAGGAGTTCGGGACGGTACGGCAGTTCCCGCTGGCGCTCTCCCGCGACGCCCGCTTGTACTCCTGCCAGCGCCTCAACCGGATCCTCGCGGACACCCAGATCCTCTACGCGCTCTACAAGAAGCACCACTGGCTCGTCCGGGGGCACACCTTCTACCAGCTCCATCTGCTGCTGGACAAGCACGCGGGCGAGCAGCTCGCCCTGGTCGACACCATCGCCGAGCGGGTGCAGACCCTCGGCGGCGTGGCCGTCGGCGACCCGCGCCACGTCGCGGAGATCACCGCGGTCCCGCGCCCGCCGGACGGGGTCGAGGAGGTCCCCGCGATGCTGTCCCGGTTGCTGGAGGCCCACGAGATCATCCTGACCGAGGCGCACGACGCCGCGGCGCGCACCGCCGACCTGGGCGACGACGGCACCAACGACCTGATCGTGTCCGATGTCATCCGCACGGGGGAGCTGCAGGCCTGGTTCCTGGCCGAGCACCTCGTCGACACGCCGCTCGTCGTCGCCGACGGCTGAGCGGGCCCGGCCGCCCGTCCGGGACCGGCCCGGCGGCGAGGTCCCGGCCGGACCCCGCCGCCGGTTGAGATTTGTTCCGCTTCGCCGCGGTTCGCGGGCTTAGGCTGAGCGCCGTGACCTCTCCGAAGACGGTGATCGACGGCCGTTTCGAACTGCGCGACCGCCTCGGCAGCGGCGGCATGGGCACCGTCTGGCGGGCGTTCGACCTCGCCCTGGAACGCGAGGTCGCGCTCAAGGAGGTGCGGCTCGCCGAGGCGGGCACCGCCGAGCTCGATCCGGACGTCGCGCGGATGCTGCGCGAGCGGGTGATGCGCGAGGCCCGCGCCCTCGCCCGGCTCGACCACCCGAACGTGGTGACCATCCACCACATCGTGGACTCGCCCGACATGCCGCACCCGTGGCTGGTCATGGAGCTCGTCCGCGGGGAGTCGCTGCACGACCGGCTGGCGCGCGGGCCGCTGAACCCGGCGGAGGCCGCCGCCGTCGGGCGCGGGCTCCTGGCCGCGCTGCGCGCCGCGCACGAGGCCGGGATCTGCCACCGGGACGTCAAGCCGGCGAACGTGCTGCTGCGCGCGGACGGGTCGCCGGTCCTCACCGACTTCGGCATCGCGGTGCTCCAGGAGGCGTCCCGCGTGACCGCCACCGGCGGGCTGGTCGGCTCCCCGGAGTACATCGCGCCGGAGCGGCTGAACGGGCACGAGGGCGACCCGGCCTCCGATCTCTGGTCCCTCGGCCTGCTGCTCTACGTGGCCGTCGAGGGGACGAATCCGCTGCGGCGGTCCACGACGGCCGCGACGCTGGCCGCCATCATGACCGCCCAGGTCCCGCCGCCGCGCAACGCCGGGGCGCTGGCGCCCGTCCTGCAAGCGCTCCTGGTGCCGGAACCGGCCGCCCGACCGGCGGCCGACCAGCTCGACGCCATGCTGGCCCAGGCCGCCGGCCAGAGCCCTACCCACCTGTCCTTCACGCCGGGGCAGGGCCCCGGCCCCGCTTCCAGCCACGGTCCTGCTCCCGGCTCCAGCCCCGGCTCCGCGCCCGGCCCCGGCCCCCGCACCGCTCCGGGCGCCGGGCCCCGCACCCACCCCGTTCCGCCGGCCCCGCCCCGGCGGCGGAGCCGGGCGGGCCTGATCGCGCTGATCGCCGCCGTCCCGGCGGTCATCCTGGTCGCGGCGATCATCGGGACCGTCTTCGTCGTCCTCCCCGGACTCCTGGACGAGGCGGACAACGCGGGAGCACTCGGCGGCGAGCGCCCCGAGACGGCACCGACCGACAGCCTCGCCGAGACCGGGGCCGGGGCCACCGCGAAGGAGCCCTCGACCCTGCTCACCCCGGCCGCCATCCGCGACGTGATCAAGAAGTTCGCGGACGCGTCCGGCAGCAAGGAGTTCGCCGAGCTCACCGTCTACCCTCAGCGGGCCAGCGCCGACGCGCCCGTGGCCGGTCGGCGCGGGGCCTTCGACAACTACACCTACGAGAAGGGCGCGGACGCGGCCGTGCGCAGCCGGCCCAGCATCGCCATCACGACGGGCGACGCCAAGGTGAACCCCGCGACCTTCGCCTGGGACGCGCTGCCCGCGCTGATGCGCCGCGCCGAGCGCACGCTCAAGGTGCCCGAGCCGACCAACCGGTACGTCATCGTGAAGGCCGCCTGGACGTTCAACGGCGACCAGCCGACCATGATGATCTACCTCACCGACGACTACGGCGGCGGCTACCTCGCCGTGAACCGGAAGGGCAAGGTCATCAAGACCGTCCCGTCCAGCTCGTAGGCACCGGTCAGGTCACCAGGCCGCGGCGGTAGGCGTAGACGACCGCCTGGACGCGGTCGCGCAGGTCGAGCTTGGTGAGGATGCGCGAGACGTAGGTCTTGACGGTCTCCTGGCTGATCACCAGCGTCCCGGCGATCTCGCTGTTGGACAGGCCGTCGGCGATGAGCCGCAGGACCTCCAGCTCGCGCGGGGTCAGCGCGGTCTCGGGCGTGCTGTCCTCGGTGGGGCGGATGCGGGCCGCGAACCGGCCCACGAGCTGCCGCGTCACCTCGGGCGCCAGCAGCGCGGCGCCCGAGGCGACGGTGCGGATGCCGTGCAGCAGCTGCCCGGGCGGGGCGTCCTTCAGCAGGAACCCGCTGGCGCCCGCGCGCAGCGCCTCGTACACGTACTCGTCGAGGTTGAACGTCGTCACGACGAGCACCTTCACGGGGTTGGGGACCCCGGCCCCGGCCAGCAGCCGCGTCGCCTCGATGCCGTCGAGGACGGGCATCCGGACATCCATGACCACCAGGTCGGGCTTCAGCTTTCCGACGAGGTCGACGGCGGTGCGGCCGTCGCCGCACTCGCCCACCACCTCCAGGTCGGGCTGCGCGTCGATGATCGTCGCGAAGCCGGTGCGGATCAGCGCCTGGTCGTCGCAGACCAGGACCCGGACCGGGTCGGTCACGAGGCGCTCTCCACGGGGATGCGCGCCCGCACGGTGAAGCCGCCGTCCGGCCGCCCGCCCGCGCCGAACTCGCCGCCCAGGGACGTGACCCGCTCGCGGAGCCCGGACAGCCCGCGCCCGCTGCCGCCGGGGGACCCGGACCGCGACCCGGACCCGTCGTTCCCGACCTCCACGATGATCTCCTTCTCGGCATACCGGACGCACACCTCGGTGCGGCTGCCGTGAGCGTACTTGAGCGCGTTCGTGAGGGCCTCCTGAACCACCCGGTAAGCGGTGAATTCGGCATTTCCGGTTGAGGTGGCCGGTGTGCCCTGCTCGGTGAAGTCCACCGGCTGCCCCGCGCGCCGCGTCTGCTCGATCAGGTCCCGGAGGTCGTCGATGGACGGCATCCTCGGCTCGGCGCTGTGGTCGGGGTTCAGCACGTCCAGCAGGTGCCGCAGGTCGCTGATCGCGCGCCGGCCGGTCTCGCCGACCGCGCCGAGCGTGTCGTCCAGCCGGTCGGGCGCGGCGGTCAGGTAGCGCGCCGCCTCCGCCTGGACGACCATCGCCGTCACGTGGTGGGTGACGACGTCGTGGAGTTCGCGGGCGATGCGGCTGCGCTCGGCGGCGCGGGTGGCCTCGGCGACGCGGAGGCGCCGCTCGGCCTCGGCGGCGCGGGTGGACCGCAGCCACGCGCCCACGCCCCACACGACGCCCAGCGCCAGGTAGAACGTCACGTACTCGTCCGGGCGCTCGGTGCCGCCGTTCCGGTCGAGCGCGACCGCCAGCCCCGCGTACACCACGGTGAGGACGGCGAGGGCGGTGCGGCGGAACCGGTCCAGGTGGGCGCCCATGCTCAGCACCGAGATGGCCAGCCCGGTCCCGGCGAAGGAGTGGTAGCCGCGGAGCTGGTCGATCGCGAAGCCGACCAGCACGAGCGCGAGGCACACGTCCGGCCACCGGCGGCGCACCACGAGGGGGAGGCTCTGCAGGACGACCGCGACGACCGCCAGAGCGTCGTAGGGGCGGTTCGGGAGGCCGCCGACCTGGGTTCCGAAGCCGTGCAGGGCCGGGATCAGCGACCCGACCGCGAGGACCAGCGCGAGGGGCAGATCCCGGACCATGACGTCCCATCTGCGCCATCGGTCCGGGATCGTCCGGAGATCGATCACTGGGCGAGGCTAGCGGTCGCGGCACCGCGGGCGCGGCGCCTCCGCGGAACCAGGTTGCCGCGCCGGTGGGCCAGCCACAGGAAGGCGGCCGTCACCACGAGGCCGAACGCGACCGAGTAGAGGCTCGCCTCCGGGCCGAACTCGCCGCCGGTGACCAGCTCCGGGCCGGAGGTGGCGCCCTTCAGCAGCCCGTCCGGGGTGTCGCTGCCGGAGACGGCGGTGCCGAAGACGCCCGCGCCGGCGAAGTTCCAGGCGAAGTGCAGGCCGATCGGCACCCACAGGTTCCGGGTCGCGGCGTAGGCGGCGGCGAGCATGCCGCCCGCCTCGATCGCGATGGCGAGGGCGCCCCACAGGGTGGCGTTCTCGTTGCCGAGGTGCATCAGGCCGAAGACCAGGGCGGTCAGCGCCAGCGACCACCAGGTGCCGATCCACTTCTCGATGATGCGGAACAGGACGCCGCGGAAGAGCAGCTCCTCCGTGACGGCGGCGGCGGCCATGAACCCGACCAGCGCGACCGGGCCCGTCGCCGAGCCGAAGCCGTCGACCTCGTAGTCACCGAGGAAGGCGATGTTGGCGATGACGGCGCCGAACATCGCGAGGCCGATCAGCGCGCCCCGGCCGAGGGCGGGGAGCGCGCCCGCGCGGGCCAGCTCGTCCACCGGGCGGCGCTCCGTCCGGCCGACCACGAAGGCGTACACGAGCAGCGCCAGCACGGCGGACGCGAGCCCGAGGCCCAGCGTGGGGAGCGTGTCCCACTTGACCGCCTGGGTGGCGGCGCCGCCGGCGGCGGCGACCACCCCGACCGCCAGGAGCTGGATCAGCAGCTTCATGTCGACTCCTTCGCGAGATCCGTGCGGCTCGGGCGCCGCGACCAGGAAGAACGCTATGGATCACGCGAATCGGAATCTTCACCGTGCGGTGGACACTCTCCGGTAGCTCGCTCGGGGGACAAGCGGTCCGTCCCGGCCCGGGGTCGCCGGGCCGGGACGGCCGGTGGACGCTCCCGCCGCCCCGCCTACCTGCGGTGCTCCTGGATGCGGAGCAGGTTCCCGGCGGGGTCGCGGATCGCGCAGTCGCGGATCCCGTACGGCTGGTCGGCCGGCTCCTGGACGACCTCGATGTCGTGGGACTGCACCTTCTCGAAGGTCTCGTCGAGGTTCGGGGTGGCCAGCAGGATCCAGCCGTAGGTGCCCTTCGCCATCATCTCCGCGATGGTGCGGCGCTCGTCCTCGGTGATGCCGGGGTCGGTGGCGGGCGGCGCCAGCAGGATGGAGGTGTCGGGCTGGCCGGCGGGGCCGACCGTGATCCAGCGCATCTTGCCCTGGCCGACGTCGTTGCGGACCTCGAAGCCGAGGACGTCCCGGTAGAAGGCCAGGGACTCGTCCGGGTCGTCGTGCGGCAGGAAGCTCGTGTGAATGGTGATGTCCATGGACCCCACGCTAGGCACGGCCTCCTGACCTGCGCTTCTCGATTCCTGACCGTTACGGTCCGGACTCGGCCTCGGCGATGATGATCGCCGCGTCCTCCGGCAGGAGGTAGCGGGCGTCCACGGACTGCTGCGCCGCCGCACGCACCTTCGCCACGTAGTCAGCGCGGGTCGGGTAGAGGCTGCTCAGCACCGGCTCGTAGGTGCGGGGGAACGACGGGTCGGACGGGTCGCCGGAGTCGTGGCGGTCCCATGGGTCGGCGTCGCCGTTCCACGGGTCGCTGGCGCCGTACAGGCCGCAGAAGATGCCGCTGTCGCTGGTGTCGCGCTCGCCGCTGAGGGTCCGGGTCGGGACCGCGACGTCCGGCAGCCGGATGCCCCCGGTGGCCAGGCCGGTGCGCGGGTCGCGCAGCACCGTGCTCAGCTCCGGCCCGCTCGGCGGTGCCGCCCCACCGCGCGCCCAGCTCGACAGCAGGCGCAGGGCGGCGTTCATCGAGTAGTGGCCGGGCCCGTCGTTGAACGGCGCCGACCCGGGAGCGCAGTCGGCGCTCGGCGCGGCGGAGCCGACCGACTTCAGCAGGGTGGCGGCGCCCATGTCGTACGCCCACTGGTCGCCGTGCGCGGTCCCGGCCAGCTCCCAGTGGACGACGCGTCCGGTGTCGGGCTGCCGGGCCGCGAACGCGCCCGGGATGTCGGTCTCGGTGAGCACGACGAACGTCGGGACGGTCAGGTCCGTCCTGATCCGGGACGGGTTCGGCATCCACAGGATGTCGGCCAGCTCGCCGCTGATCGGCGCCCCGACGGCGCCGTTGCTGTGGATCAGGAAGCCGTCGTAGACCCGCGCGACGGGCTGGACGGCGTTGGCGTAGGTGGTCATGAGGCCCGCGGACTGGGACTCGCCGTCCGCCAGCAGCGTCGTGATCTCCAGCCCGCCGAGCGGGTCCGGTCCGTTCGGGTCGCGCAGCGCCCGCCCGGCCTGGGTGAAGATGTCGTACGCGAAGGCGTCCCCGGGGTGGACGAGGGTGCCGTAGCGCGCCGGGTCCCAGCCCTTGAGGCCCTTGACCTCGCCGAGCCCGCCGTTGACGCCGACCGACTGCGCCGAGACGCCGACCCAGGCGTAGCCCTTGCGGAGCAGTTCGTCGCGCGCGAACCAGTAGTCGGGGGAGAGTTCGATCTGGCCGCTGACGTTGAGCCACTCGACCACGACGGTGCCGTTGAACTTCGCCGGATCCGTGGGGCGGCGCACCAGGAGCCGGCTCTTGAACGCGGCGGTGCCGGACTCGCGCACGTCCCAGCGGCCGTCCGAGCGCCACAGGCCCGCCTTGGCGTAGGACGTGGCCGTGCCGGAGAAGAAGTACTCGCTTTCGGTGTAGCCGAACGAGCCGAGGTCCTCAGCCGCGGCGAGGAACGGGAAGCCGTGCGTGCCGGCGGGCGGCACGCTGGTCGTCGGGGCGGCGTCCGCGCGGGCGGGGACGGCGGCCGGGGCGCTGAGCAGTGCCGCGGACAGCACCGCCCCGAGCGTCGCGGCGGCCGCCCGCCGCCGGGGGAGCCGGAGGGGTAGGCGCATGGTTGCCTCCGTGGAAGCGGTTGGGGAAGCACAGTGTCCGCCGCGCCCGGCACGCGGGCATCGCGCGAATCACCGGCCTTCTCACCCGCCGCGGGGGCGACGCAGAACGAAGGGCCTGACGCGGCCCAGGCCCTGGAGAGGCCGAGGACGCAGGCCGGACGTGTGGAACGTGTCGGACGGAAGAGCCTCCGCCAGGTCAGGGCCCGCCAGGACCGTCCCCGGATAGGCGGTGGAGGTCAGGCGAGCCGCCATGTTGACCGGCGTGCCGAACACGTCGCCCAAGCGCTGGATGACCTCGCCGTAGGCCAGACCCACGCGCACCTGCGGGAAGTCGGGGGCCTCGTTGAAATGCTCCGCGATGCTGAGGCCGATCTCGGCCGTCGCCGACGGGGACGGCGCGACGAACAGGACCTCGTCCCCCAGGGTCTTCACGACGCGCCCGCCGCCCTCGGCGACGATCTCCGCCGTGGTCGACTCGAAGCGCTCGACGAAGGCGGCCAGCCCGTCGCCGTCAAGGCGCCGGCTCAGCCGGGTGAACGACACGACGTCGGCGAACCCGACGCCGAGGTGGGCGAGGCCCGCGGCCGGGTCGGACTGGGCGGCGGCCGTGGTGGCGGCGGCGCGCATCCCGGCGGCGGTGAGCTGGCGGCGCCAGCCCTGCAGCAGCAGCCGCTCGAACGCCGGGCGCAGCTCCTCGGTGGCGGCGAGCGCGGCCGTGACCAGCTCGGCCGTGACGGGCTCGTCGGACGGCAGCGCGGCGAGCCGCTGCAACCACACGTCGCCGAGCCAGCTCGCGAGCCGGCCCATCGTCTGTCCGACGGCGCGCGCGAGCTGGAGCACCATCTCCTCGTCCACCATCTCGTGGGAGAGGAGGTCCTTGATCTCGCGGAGCGCGGCCACGTCGCCGTCGGTGAACGCGACCTCGTCGTCCGGCGGCGCCGGGAAGCCGAGCGCCTGCCAGATCCGGCGCGCGTAGTCGTCCGTGACGCCCGAAAGGGCCTCGACCTCCTTGCGCGTGTAGCGCAGGGGGCCGCCGAGGAGGGTCTCCTCGATGTCGTCCGCCATGCCGGGCAGCCTATGTGCCATCGCACGATGTAACAATGGTGCGCGGGTAAGATCGCGGAGGCACATCGAACGAGCCGGCGGACGGGGCATGGCCGAGTACCGAATCGACGAGCTGGCGCGGCTGGCCGGAAGCACCGTGCGCAACATCCGCGCCTACCAGGACCGGGGGCTGCTGCCGCCGCCGCGCCTGGAGGGCCGCGTCGGGCTCTACGACGACTCGCACCTCGCGCGGCTCCGGCTGATCGGCAACCTGCTCGGCCGCGGCTACACCTTCGCGATCATCAAGGACCTGCTGTCGGCCTGGGAGACCGGCAAGGACGTCGGCGAGGTCCTCGGGCTGGAGAAGGTCCTCACCGACCCGTGGTCGGACGAGATCCCCGGCACCACCACCTACGAGGAACTGGTCGAGATCTTCGGCTCCGGCCTCACCGAGGAGGAGGTCGCGCGCGTCCAGCGGCGCACGATCGAGCTCGGGCTGATCGAGCCGGAGGGCGACAAGTTCCGGGTGCCGAGCCCGCGGCTGCTGCACGTGGGCGCCGAGCTGGTCGCCGCGGGCATCCCCCTCGACTCGGTGCTCGACATCGCCGCGCAGATCCGCGCCGACTGCGACGTCATCGCCGGGCGGTTCGTCAACCTCGTCCAGGAGAACGTCTTCGACCGGCTGGAGCGGCAGCCGTCCCCGGACGGCGCCGAGGTCGCCGAGATCGCCGCCGTGGTCCGCCGGATGCGGCCGCTGGTGAAGATGGTCGTCGACCCATTCATCGCGCGGGCGATGGAGGCCCGCGTCCAGGAGGCCCTCGGCGAGCGGCTCGAAACGCTCCGCGAGGCGCTGGAGCAGCAGCCCGCCGACGGCTGAGCCGGCGCCGGGCCGTCACGGCGCCGGGTCGTCACGGCGCTGGGCCGTCACAGCAGGGTGGCGCCCCAGACGACCTTCACCTGGTGGGTCGCGCCCTCGGAGTCGGTGAACGTCAGCGTGCCCTGACCGGGCAGGCCGATGAGCGCCGTGCGGAGCGTGAGGGTCAGGTCCATCGTGCCGCCCTTGGAGATGCCGCCCTGCGTCTCCGACAGGATCAGCTGGTTCGACGACGTCATCGCCGTCCACGACACCGGCCCGCTCTCGGCGGCGAGGCTGACGTGGGCGGTCTTGGTGCCGTACATCTCGACCTTGGCGGGGTTCACCACGAGGACGCCGGTCTTCTCCGGCGGCCGCGTCGGCTGCGTCGGCGACGGCGAGGACGGGTCGGTCGGCTGCACCGTCGTCTTCTGGTCCGGCCGCAGGCCGGGGGACGGCTGGGCGGGCCGGGCCTGCGGCCCCCCGCCGGGTACGGGCGACCGGTTCCCGCCGCCGCCGGACCCGCGCTCCTGCGGCGACTCGTGCGTGATCGAAGGCTGCGGCCCGGTGCGGAACGGCGGCCACGACAGCGTGCCGCTGCCGATGCCGGGCCCCATCACGAACGCCGCGACCAGCGCGGCGACGAGCGCGCCCGCCATGCCGCCGCCGGTGAACAGCCAGCGGCGGGTGAACGGCGACGGCACGTCCGGCTGGCTCGGCAGCCCGGACGGGGTCAGCGGCCCGCCGCGCGCGGCGATGTCGGCCCGGTAGCCGGCCAGTTCCGGGTCGGTGGCGGTGTGCATGACGCGGTGCCGCAGCGCCGCCGGCAGCACCGGCGCGGGCGCCCGGCGCAGCAGCGCGTCGGGGGACACCCGGCCGCGGCGCAGGCAGGCGAGGCAGTCGGCGGCGTGCCGCTCGGTCTCGGGGTCGGCGGGGGAGTCGTCGCCCCCGCCGCGCAGCATCCGCAGCACCCGCCCGGCCGGGCCCTGCCGGACGGCGGGCGCGGGCGGCCCCGCCTCCCCGGCCTCCCGGACCGGGGCGCCGGCGGCCAGGACGGCGACCCCGGCGTCCGCGGCGTCCGCCTCCGCGGGGGCCTCCTCCGCCGCCGCGCAGGCGCGGTCGGCGGCCAGCACGACGTCCCGGAGCGCGGTCTCCAGCTCGGCGCGGGCGTTGCGCACCCGGACCGCCGCCCGCCGCGGCGACAGCCCGAGCGCCGCGCCGAGCCGCGCGGGCCGCAGCCCGTGCCGGAACGCCAGCAGCGCCACCTCCTGGTCGACCGGCTCCAGCCGGGCCATGGCGTCGCGGAGCAGGCGGTGCATCTCCTCGGACGGCGGCCACTCCAGGCCGAGGTCGTCGGTCTCAGCGAGGAACGGCGCGTCGGCGAACTCGGCCTCCCGGTCCCAGAACAGCGCCTTGGGACGCCCCCGCCGGACGCAGCGGCGCCGCGCCGCCCCGTACAGCCACGCCCCGAGGTGCAGATGGTCGCGCATCCGGGGAGCGCGGCGGCAGGCGTCGATGAAGGTGTCGTGGACGATGTCGGCCGCGGCTTTCGCGTCCCCCGACATCGACAGCGCGTAATCGTAAAGGCGCTCGGCGTACTCGTCATAGAGCGCGGCGAACGCCGCCTCGTCGCCTTCGTTCAGCCCCTTGACCAGCTTGTGGTCGGCCGAGCGTGCGGAGGTGGACAACCTGGGCATTCACGCTCCCGGCAGCGGCATGAGGGGCCCGCCCCCACGAGGGTCATCCGGACAATCAGCCCACCTTGCATACACCCGCGGACCCCATTCGCACCACATCATCTCCCGAAATCACCATTAAGGTAACACCCGGGTGCGCTTTCCCCCCTCTCCGTGACCACGTGGCGCATGACTCGCCGTCAGAATCCAGTCAGCGACGCGCGGGGGCTCAGTCGGCGCGCTCGACCTCCAGCTCGCCGTCGGCGTACCGGCGCCGCAGCACCTTCTTGTCGAACTTGCCCACCGACGTCTTGGGCACCTCCGGAATGAACGACCACCGCTCGGGCAGCTGCCACTTCGGGATCCGGCCGGACAGGAACTCCCGGAGCTCCGCCGGGGTGACGCCGGCGCCCTCGCGCAGCACCACCGAGGCGAGCGGCCGCTCCTGCCACCGCTCGTCGGGGACGCCGACCACGGCCGCCTCGACGATGTCCGGATGCGCCATCAGATGGTTCTCCAGCTCCACCGAGGAGATCCACTCGCCGCCGGACTTGATGACGTCCTTCGCCCGGTCGGTGAGGACGAGGTAGCCGTCCTTCGACAGCGTCCCCACGTCCCCGGTGCGCAGCCAGCCGTCGTGGAACTTCGCGGGGTCCTCGTCGAGGTGGTAGGCCCCGGTGATCCACGGGCCGCGGATCTCGACCTCGCCGACCGCCTCGCCGTCGTTCGGCAGCACCCGGTCGCCGTCCCCGACGATCCGCATCTCCAGCCCCGCGAGCACGCGGCCCTGGCTGATCCGGGCCCGCCACGCGTCCTCCCCCGCCGCCTTCGCCGGCGGGTGCGCGACCGACGCGACCGGCGAGGTCTCCGTCATCCCCCACGCCTGCACGATCCGGACGCCGATCTCGTCGAAGCCGCGCATCAGCGCCTCCGGCACCGCCGACCCGCCGCACGGCACGAGCCGCAGCGAGCTGAGATCCGCCCCGTGCTCCCGCGTGTACCGCAGGACGTCCGACCAGATCGTCGGCACCGCCCCGGCGACCGTCGGACGCTCCGCCTCGATCAGCCGCACCAGCGGCTCCGCCTGCAGGAACCGGTCCGGCATGGCCAGCGACGCGCCCGCCATCACCGCCGCGTACGGCATCCCCCAGGCGTTCGCGTGGAACATCGGGACCACCGGCAGCACGATGTCGGAGGCGTCCAGCCCGATCGCGTTGCCCGTGCACGTCGACATCGAATGCAGGTACGCCGACCGGTGCGAGTAGACGACGCCCTTCGGGTTCCCGGTCGTGCCGCTCGTGTAGCACATCGCCGCCGCGGACCGCTCGTCGATCTCCGGCCAGTCGAACTCCGGCGGCGCCGCGCCGAGCAGTTCCTCGTACCCGTGCAGCTCCTTGCCCGCGCCCTCCAGCGGCGCCCGGTCGCCGTCCCCCACCACGACCACGTGCCGGACGGTCTTCAGCTGCGGCAGCACCGGTGCCAGCAGCGGGATCAGCGACCCGTCGACGATGACGACCCGGTCCTCGGCGTGGTTGGCGATGTAGACGAGCTGGTCCGGGAAGAGCCGCAGATTGAGGGTGTGCAGGACCGCGCCCATCGACGGGACCGCCAGGTACGCCTCCAGATGCTCCGCGTTGTTCCACATGAACGTGGCGACGCGCTGATCACCGTCCACCCCGAGCCCGCGCAGCGCCCCCGCCAGCCGGGCGGCGCGCTCCCCGACCTCCGCATAGCTCCGGCGCCGCGCACCGTCCCCCGTCCAGGTGGAGACCTCGGCATCACCGAAGACCCCGGCGCCGTAGCGCATGATCGTCGTAATCGTCAGCGGGAAATCCTGCATGGTGCTCCACATGAGCGACCTCCAGCTCGCCAGGGGGAGATTCAGTGTCCCCCAAGGAGCTGCGCTGATCCAGATGTCACCCCTGCGGGCTAATACAGCTCTCTCAAGCGGGTCATGGCCCGCGAGACGGTGGATTTCACCGTGCCGACGCTGACGCCCAGGACTTCGGCCACCTCCCTTTCCGACATGTCCTCGTAATAGCGGAGCATGACGGCGAGGCGCTGGCGTTCGGGGAGGCGTTTCAGGGCGCGGCCGAGGGCATCGCGCATCTCGCTGCGGTCGGCGTGGTCGTCGACGGGGCGGTCCGGGAGCCGGTCGGTGGGGTAGACCTCCAGCTTGCGGCGGCGCCACCAGGAGATCTGCGTGTTGACCATGGCCCGCCGGACGTAGCCGTCCACGGCGGCGCGGTCCTCGATACGGTCCCAGGCGAGGTAGGTCTTGGCGAGGGCGGCCTGGACGAGGTCCTCGGCCTCGGCGCGGTCGGAGGTGAGGCGGGTCGCGGCGCGCAGCAGGACGGGTCGGCGTTCCGCCACGTACGCGCGGAACTCCTCGTGCCGCGTCGCGCTCACTTCACCACCGGACCAAGGGGTTCGCGGAGCCGCCGCCAGGCGGCTCCCGGGTATGGTCGACCCTCGCATGAAGATCGTAATTCTGGGCCTTCAAAAATTACATATCCGGGTCAACCAGTTCATAATCTTCATCCCAGGTAGATCAGACATCCCCCGGCGGTCGACTTATCGCGACAAATCCGTCGACAGGCCGAGTCATGGCGCGTGACCCTTGACGCGCCGTCGTCCCCTCGGTCGCCCAGAGTGATCAACCTGCCGGAGTTCCGCGATGCCGCCGTCCCCGCGCCCCGCCGCGAGCCCCGACCCGGGCGCCCGCCGGCGCCGCCGCGAGGCCGTCTTCGGGACGGCCGCGCTCGCGCCGGGGGACGCCGAACCACCGCTGCGCGCGCTGACCGGGACCGTCCTGGACGCCAGCCCCCATCTGCTGGTGCTGGACGCGGGCGGCACGGAGGTCCGGCTCGCGATGAGCGACGCCACGCGGATCTGGCGCGGCGGGCGCGGGGGCCTCGCCGCGCTCCGTCCGGGCCGTCCCGTGGTCGTCCGGCAGCGTGGGGCGGCCCACGCCGGCGCGCCCGGCACCGGGGTGGCCGCCGCCGACCGGGTGTGGGTCGAGATCGGGCGCGTCGCCGGCACCATCCTGGCGTGCGGGAGGGACACCGTGGAGGTGGACATGGGGGCGCACCGCGGGCGCGCCCATGTGGTGATCCCCCCGCACGCCCTGCAGCGCATCCTGGTCCGGCACCCGCGACTGGAGCCCGGATACCTGTTCGACGCGATCTGCGTCGGGTCCCCCGGCGAGCCGCACGCGATACGGCCCGGTACGTCCCAACCCGGATACCGGGTGGACGACCTCGCGGCGCCGGACGCGACGGCGCCCGTGCCCGCGGAGCTGCGCGGCACGGCGACGTGGTTCGGGGACGCCGGCGGCGGGGCGCCGGACGGGGCGGCCTATCCGGCGGTCGATCCCGAGGGGGCCGCCGGCGGGTGCGCGGACGCCCCGTCCGGCTGCGTCCCGTTCCCGTACCTGTCGCTGGGCGGGGAGCTGACCGTCCGCAACGAGTGCGGCGGGCGGGCCGCGACCGTGCCGGTCGTCGAGTGCGGCTGCGCGGCGGCCCGCTTCTGCGACCGGTGCGTGGAGTGCGGCGCGTCCCCGCGCGGGCGGATCGTCGAGCTGACGCCGGTCGCGTTCGCCGCGCTCGGCGGCGACCTGGAGGCGGGCTGCTTCAACGCCTCCGTCCGCCCGCACCTGCCGCCCACCGGGGAGGGGCCATGGTGACCGCGTTCCAGAACACCCAGGTGCTGCTGCTGGCGGCGGTGCTGCTGGCCGCCGGCGCGGCGAAGCTGATCGTCCGGGAGCGGACGGCGGGCGCGCCGCCCGACCACGTGCACGGCGTCCCCGTCCCGGCCGGGCTCGCGCGGCTCACCGCGCTGCGCGGCACCCGCCGCATGGCGGTCGGCCTCGGCTTCGGCGAGGGGGTCCTCGGTCTCGCGCTGCTGGTGACCTCGCACCTGTCGGTGCGCCTCGCGACGACGGTCGCGTTCGCGGCGGCGACCTGGGTGGTCGGCGAGCTGCGGGTGCGCAGGCCCGACGCCGGCTGCGGCTGCTTCGGCGGCCTCAGCGCCAAGCGGGTCGGGTGGCGCAGCGTGCTGCGGGCCGTCCTGTTCACCGGCGCGGCGGTGGCCTCCCTCGGCGCGCCGCACGCGGGGGTGACCGTGCTGCGCGACGTGCAGTCGCAGGTGGGGCTCGTCTTCCTGGTCGAACTGGCGCTGTTCGCGGCGCTCTCACCCGAGCTGGCGGAACTCGCGGAGCGGCGCCGCCGCCCCACCGGCCTGCCGGACGAGCGGCGGCGCAGCCCGATGGCGGAGACGGAAGCGGCGCTCTACGCGAGCGCGGTATGGGCCGAGCACGAGAACGCGATCGCCAGCGCCGTCCCGCTGGACGTGTGGCGCGAGGGCGGCTGGCGGTTCCTCGCGTTCGCGGGACGGGTCGACGGCCGCGACGTGGAGATCGTCTTCGCCGTGTCGACGGCCGAGCGGGACCGCACCGTCCGCGCGGGGATCAGCGTCCCCGACCTCGCGCCCGTCTAGCCGTTCACCAGGTGGCGTCGTCGCTTCCGGACTCCTCCTCGAAGCTCCCGAAGTCGTCCTCACGGCGGGACGCCCCGATCCCATCGCCGTGCGTGGCCTCGTCCTGCCACCGGTAGCGCCCCGGGTCGTGCTGCGCCGACGGCTCGTCCGGGGTCGCGGAATCGTCGTCCTGGTCGTACTGGCGGTCCGGATCCTGGTGGCGGAACCGGTCGTGATGCGTCATGTTTCCCCCCGACATAGACGGCATGCCCGCAGGCTTGCCATTCGTCGCTTTCCTACCCATCCGCCCACGTCCGGCCCCTCGGGACGCGGTCTTCTTCAGCGGCCTCTTCAAGCGGCCTTCTTCGGCGGGCCGACCTCACGGGGCGGGCACGCGTCCCGAGATCAGAGAGGCGGCATGGTGGTCGAGGATGCCGCTCGGGGGCATCTCCCAAGGAATCTGGGATACCTCCCGGCTCCGCCTCCGCACATGCTTGAGACAGGTCGTACGGAAAGGACCCGACACATGGGTAAGACCGTGCTCTACATGTCGATGTCGGTGGACGGATTCATCGCCGGGCCGAACGCCGGGCCGGGCAACGGGCTCGGTGACGGCGGGCACCGGCTGCACGACTGGTGCCTGCCGGACGCCGACGCCGAGCGGAGGAAAGACCTCGACCATCTGTCGGGGGTCAATCGCGAGGCCATGGAGGAGGCCATGGCCACCGGGGCGGTCGTCGTCGGGCGGCGGACGTTCGAGCTCGCCGGCGGGTGGGGCGGCGACCACCACGACGGCATACCGATCTACGTCCTGAGCCGCCGACGGCCCGACCCGGACCTGGAATGGCCGGGCGTCACCTACGTGAGCGACGTGGCGGACGCGATGAGCATGGCCAAGGACGCGGCGGGCGGAAAGGACGTCCTCGTCCACGGAGCCCGCACCGCCCAGTTGGCGCTCGGCGCCGGCGTCCTGGACGAGCTCCAGATCCACCTGGTCCCGGTCCTGCTCGGCCAGGGAGAACCGCTCTTCGCGGACATGCCGCCCGACCACATCGAGCTCGAACTGCTCCGCGCCGCGGACGGGCCGGGCGTGACGCACCTGCGCTACCGCGTGCGGACGGAGGGCTGAGGCGATGGCGGTCATCCGGCTGTACATGACCACCTCCCTGGACGGTTACGTCACCGGGCCGCAGGACGGCCCGGACACGCCCATGGGCATCGGCGGCTTCCGGCTCTTCAACTGGCTCGACCGGCGCAACGGCCCGGGCCCCAGCGGGCAGGTGTACGAGGAGCTGCTGGCGACCCGCGCCGTCATCTCCGGCCGCCGCACCTACGAGCTCGCCGGCCGCTGGCAGGGCGACCACCACGGCGGCGTCCCCGTCTTCGTCCTGACCCACGACGTCCCGGACGACCCGCCGCCGGGGAGCGTCCGCTATGTCACCGACGTCCGCGAGTGCGCGGCCCAGGCCCGCGCGGCGGCGGGGGACGGCGACGTGATGGTGCACGGCGCCGGGGCGGCGCAGGCGCTGCTGCGGGCGGGGCAGCTCGACGAGCTGGAGCTGCACGTCGTGCCGGTCCTGCTCGGGCAGGGGCGGCGGCTGTTCGACGGGCTGCCGGCCGAACAGGTCGAACTCGACCTCGTCCGCCGGCTGACCACGCCGCAGGGCGAGGACCCCGCCCACCACGTCACCCACCTGCGCTACCGCGTCCGCCACCCCTGACCCGCGTCCGGCGGGACCTGTTTCTGCGGCCGTCTAGTGCTTTCTACAAGAAAAGCTAGAGAGCCTTAGTTTCCACCAGAGGCATGGCGAGCGAAATCTACGGCTCTCTATGACCGGGGCTAGAGAGCCGGATATTCGGCGGACGACAGCCACGCATGCGGTTTTCTACGGCTCTCTAGCCTTTTCGCTAGAGAGCCGTATCGAGATGTCGCGTCAGGCGGGTTGGGAGCGGAGGAACTTGCCGAAGTGCGGGACCGTGAAGGCGACCATGCCGCGCTCGGCGCTGTAGATGAGGCCCTTCTTGATGAGCCCGTCGCGGGCGGGCGACAGGCTGGACGGTTTGCGGCCCAGCTCGTCGGCGACCGAGGCCGTGGGCACCGGGTCGTCGCCGAGCATGGCCATCGCGCGCATGTAGTCGCGCTCGGCGGGGGTGGCGCGCTCGTAGCGGCTGCCGAAGAAGCCGACCGCGAGCTCGCTCTCCGCCTCGGGGGCGGCGACCTTGATGTCGTCCGCCGTGATCGGGGTGTCGGGGGCGACGTCCCAGACGACCTTGGCGTACGCCTGGACGAAGTAGGGGTAGCCGTCGGCCGCGCCGTACAGCGCGTCGAGGGCGTCCTCGGTGAAGGTGACGTCCTCGCGCTCGGCGGGGGCCGTGAGGGCGTGGTCGGCGGACTCCCGGTCGAGCCGGTCGATCCGCGCGTACCGGAACAGCCGCTCGGAGTAGGACTTGCTGGCGGACAGGACGGCCGGCAGGTGCGGCAGCCCCGCGCCCACCACGATCAGCGGCCCGCCGACCTGCGACAGCTCGTGGCACGCGGCGCACAGCGCGGAGACGTCGTCGGCGGGGATGTCCTGCATCTCGTCGACGAACAGCGCGATGCCGACGCCGACGTCGGTCGCGACGGACGCGGCGTCCACGAACAGCTCGGTGAGGTCGATCTCCAGGTCGCCGGAGTCGGCCCGGCCGCGCGCGGCGGGCACGTCGATGCCGGGCTGCCAGCGGTGCGCCCGCGCCTTGGCCTTGCCGGACGGCTCCGGCCCCGACTGCGCGAACGCCTTCAGCACGCCGAGGAACTCCTCGATGCGGTCGGGGGCGCGGTGCCGGGGCGCCAGCTCGCGGACGGCCCGGTGCAGCGCCGAGGCGACCGGGCGCCGGATCGACTGGTCGGGCCGGGCCTCGATCTTGCCCGTCCCCCACAGCCGCTGGATGGCCATCGAGCGGAACGCGTTGAGCAGCACGGTCTTGCCCACACCGCGGAGGCCGGTGACGATCATGCTGCGTTCGGGGCGGCCGCGGGCGACGCGTTCGAGCACCACCTCGAACTGCTTGAGTTCGCGGTCGCGGCCGGCCAGTTCGGGAGGGCGCTGCCCGGCGCCCGGGGCATAGGGGTTGCGCACGGGGTCCACGCTGTCGGACTCTATGAGGCGGTATAGCTGCGGCCGTAGATTTGCGTAGAAATCGCTGCGGCGTGTCGCCTGCCGCCGCCCGCAGCGCGCCGGGGCCTCATGCCCTCGCGTGGCCGTCGCCACCATGTCGCCTCCCGGGGCGAGCGCGTTCCCGAACAAGTCGAACTGCTGTTCGACTTGTTCGAACACAGTATCGCATGCGTCCGGTCGCGTCACGCGAACCGCGATATCGGCCCGCACTCACCGCGCGGCCTCCCCCGGGTGGGCCCGGGGGCGGGCCTGTCCGGAGCGGGGTACCGGACAGGACCGCCCGCGGGAGTCAGGCGAGGGACTCGTCGGCGTCGGAGCGGTGCGGCACCTTCTCCGCGGGGACGGTGCCCATGCGTCCGGCCTGGAAGTCCTCGAAGGCCTGGACGATCTCGTCGCGGGTGTTCATCACGAACGGCCCGTACCGGGCGACCGGCTCGCGGATCGGCAGCCCGCCGAGGACCAGGATCTCCCACCCGTTCGCGCTGGCCAGCGGCTGGCTGTCGGCCGCACGGACGACCAGACCGTCCCCGGTCCCCTTGTGGTGGGAGCCGGCGAAAACCGCGAGCCGGCCCTCGTCCAGCCCAACCTCTTCCACCCCGACGGTACCGCGCCCGGAGAGGACGTACACCAGCGCGTTGAAGTCGCGCGGCCACGGCAGCGCGAGCCGGGCGCCGGGTGCGACCGTCGCGTGCAGGTAGTTGATCGGCGTGTACGTGACGCCGGGGCCGTCGTGACCGGCGAGCGATCCGGCGATGACGCGCACGAGCGACGAGCCGTCGTCGGCGGCCAGCAGCTTCACGTCCCGGGCCTCGATGTCCTGGTAGCGCGGCGGGACCCACTTCTGCGCGCGCGGCAGGTTCACCCAGAGCTGGACGCCGTGGAACAGCCCGCCCTTGTCGACCAGTTCGGGCGGCGGCTGCTCGATGTGCTGGATCCCGGACGCGGCGGTCATCCACTGCGTGGCGCCGTCGGAGATGAGGCCGCCCCCGCCGGTGGTGTCCCGGTGCTGGAACGCGCCGTCGATGATGTAGGTGACCGTCTCGAACCCGCGGTGCGGGTGCCACGGCGTCCCCTTCGCCTCCCCCGGGCCGTACTCGACGGCGCCCATGTGGTCGAGGAGCAGGAACGGGTCGGCCAGGGCCAGGTCGACGCCCGGGAAGGGGCGCCTGACCTGGAATCCCTCCCCTTCGAGGTGGCGCTGGGCGGTCACGACCTTGGCGACGCGCCGCCAGTCGGTGTCCCCCTGCGGCAGCAGCGGGAGGCGGGGCAGGGTCAGCGGGTCGGCCATCACGGCAGGCATGGGTTCTCCCCTCGTTCGGGTGCCCGTCCCGGCCGGGCGGTGCACTGCTCCCCGCAACGTAGTTGATTCTTCAACTATTTCCGCGTACGGATCGCGGTCGCGGGACTGCTACCGTGAAGATAGCGCGCACTAGTTGAATCTTCAACATATGTTCTATACTTCCGGGTATGAGCGAACCTCGCTGGCTCGACGCCGCCCAGCAGCGCGATTGGCGGGCCTACGTGGACGGCAGCGTCCGGCTCACCGAGATCATGGACCGCGACCTCAAGGCCAAGCACGGGCTGTCGGTGTCGGAGTACGAGATCCTCGTCCGGCTGTCGGAGGCCCCCGAGCGCCGGCTGCGGATGGCCGAGCTCGCCGAGAACGCCAGCCAGTCCCGCTCCCGGCTGTCGCACACCTGCTCCCGGCTGGAGAACAAGGGCCTGGTCAAGCGGGACAGCTGCCCCAACGACAAGCGCGGCGTCTACGCGCACCTCACCGACGAGGGGTTCGCCACGCTCGAACGCGCGGCCCGCGACCACGTCGAGACGGTCCGGTCGTTCTTCATCGACGTCATCGACCCCGCCGACCTGGAGGCCGTCGGGCGCGCGTTCAGCCTCGTCCTGAAGCGCGTCGGCCCGGCCTGACCACCCCGCACGGGCGGCTCAGAGCGGGAACGTCACCCCGGTCAGGAAGCCGACGGACACCAGCGTCAGGAAGACCCAGGCGAGCATCATGCCGATGCCGAACGTCCGCCACCGCCCCCCGACCCGCCACACGAGCAGCCCGCCGAGCCCGTACGCGAGCAGCAGCAGCGTGACGAACTGCGGCAGCAGGCTCGGGCGCCGGCTCATCATCAGCGGCGCCCACATCATCACGAGGTCGACGAACAGGAACACGCCGAAGCCCGCCGCCAGCGCCTTCACGTCCCGGCCGAGGAACACGCGCGCGCGCTCGACCAGGACCTGCGCCCTGTCGGCCGGCAGCCGAGGCTGCACGGCCCCCTGCTCCACCTCCACGTTGTGCGCCACGGCGAAGATCTCGTCTTCGAGGCTGGGGAGGTCGCTCTCCTGAGCTTCCGTCATGCCGGCTCCCTGCGACCGGACGTCACCGGGCGGCCTGCCCGGCGGTTGGGTGAGCGTCCACGGCCCGTCACGTCCCGGCCCCTATCCGGCGGACGGGCGTTCAAACGCACCGTAGCGGACGTGTGGTACCGCACGTACCGCTCCTGACCTGCGTATGCTGCAAAGATGCCAGGTAGAGGGCCGATTACCAGCGCGACCGCGCTCGCCGCACTGCTCGGGGTGGCGCTCGCCGCGACCGGATGTGGTCGCGGCGACGACTCCGGTGAGTCGCCGCCCGCGACCCCGCCCACCGCGTCCGAGACCGCGGCGCCGTCGCAGTCGCCGTCGCCGACCCCGACCAAGCAGGAGTTCCAGGCCGCGGTCAAGAAGGTGACCGCCGGCGACCTGCGGTCGTCCTGGCGCCGGGGCTGCCCGGTGGCGCCGTCCGGGCTGCGGATGATCGAGATGACCTTCTGGGGCATGGACGACAAGCCGCACACCGGCGGCCGCCTCGTCGTCAACGCCAAGGCGGCGGACGACCTCGTCTCCGTCTTCAAGAAGCTGTACGCCATGCGCTACCCGATCGAGCGCATGGAGCCCGTCGACAAGTACGGCGGCAGCGACTTCGACTCGATCGAGGCCAACAACACCTCGGCGTTCAACTGCCGCGCCGCGACCGGCTCCAGCTCGTTCTCGCAGCACGCCTACGGCCTCGCCGTCGACATCAACCCCTGCCAGAACCCCTACGTCTACGCGGACGGGCGCACGGCCCACAAGGACTGCGCCAAGTACAAGAACCGCAAGCTGGACGCACCCGGCATGATCCACGCCGGGGACAAGGTGGTGAAGGCGTTCGCGTCGATCGGCTGGGGCTGGGGCGGCGAGTGGAGCGGCGCCCGCGACTACCAGCACTTCAGCAGCTCGGGCCGGTGAGACCGGCCGGGACGCCGGCTAGAGCATCATCATGATCGCGGCGATCAGCACCACGACGACCGCGACCGCGGCGAGGATGCCGACGATCATCCCGACGTTCGGGCCGGACTTCTGCGGCTGCGCCTGGCTGGCGAAGTTCTGGAACTGGTGCGTCGTGCCCGCCGGATCATTCGGTGTCTGCGACATGCCGAAGAGGGTAACGGATGCCTTCTGCCCGATCGGTCCCTTTGTAACGTTCGGCGAGTCCCGCCGCGAATGTCCGGCGCCGGCGGGGGCCCGCGCCGCTGCGAGCGGAAAGCGGAGAGTGTGGGATTCGAACCCACGAGGACTGTCCCCAGCCCTGGGCGCTTTCAAGGCGCCTGCACTAGTCCACTATGCGAACTCTCCCGGCGGCCGGTCGTCCGGCCACCGACCACGATAGCGGTCACGGCCGCGTGCCATCGACCGCATATGGGGAGTTCACCCGAGCCTGACGTCGGCGTGCGCCCGGTCGCAGCCGCACGGCTTCCGTCCAGCGGTGAACGCCATCGTCGCAGCCCTCCGCGCCCCGGCCTCACCCCTCTTGGACGTGGTCACCCGCACGGGCACCCCCGCCAGGCGACGCGGCTCGCCGTCGAGGGTGAGTTGCAGGGCGTCCGGGCTCATCCAGGTGCACGGCACCCGCCCGCACGAAGCGCTCGCCCGCTCGGGGACGGGCAGGCTCTTGCACGGCAGGTCCCCGACACAGACCCGGAGGCGCCAGCCGTCACCCGCCAACTGCCCCAGACCCGACACGGTGACCGTGACGGGCGGCCCGCACGGTGCGCACACCACGTCCCCGGACGAAGAACCCGAACAGCCCACGCACAACGCCAGGATCGCCGCGGCCGGAGCGGTCCGCACTCTGCCGATCATGGCCGTTGGGACGTGCGACGACCGCCTATGGTTCCTCGGGGACGCGGTACCCCGGGATGGACGGCCACCGCACCGTCAGGACGACCGACTCCTCCTCGGCCTCCCACGAGTGGTCGACGCCGCGCCCCCACACCACGTAGTCGCCCTGCTCGGCGAGGACCACGTTCCGGCCGGGGAACTCCAGCCGGAACCGCCCGCTGATCAGGACGAGCAGCGCGGTGCGCTTCTCGCCGTCCGTCCACGCGGCGCGCCGCTCCCCCTTCGGGTGGACGCCCCACTTGATCTCGACCTCGTCGCTGTGCCGCAGGTCGCCGGGCTCCTTGAAATGCCCGAGCAGCCACCCCCGGTCCGCCGCCGCGTCCGGCCCCGCCTTCCCCACGTACAAGCCATCGACGTCCGTCACGGAACGTGACCCTACCCGGCCGGTCAGGACTGGGGCGGGCGCTGGAAGGCGAAGCCGTCGCCGACGACCGCGGCGAGGGTCAGGTACGCCTCGCGGGTCGCGGGGGCGAGCTGCTCCAGCTCGACCTCGGCGCCCTCCTCCAGGTGGTCGTCGTAGGGGATGCGGACGACCGCGCGGCAGCGGCTCTCGAAGTGGGCCTGGAGCTTGTCGAGGTCGACCTGGCTGCGGGTGCGGTTGCGGACCATCGACAGGACGACGACGCCGTTGCGGACGAGGTGCCCGTGGTCGTGCGCCTCCAGCCAGTCGAGGGTGGCGCTCGCGGAGCGGGCGCCGTCCACCGACGGGGAGCTGACCAGGACGAGCTGGTCGGCAAGGCTCAGCACGCCCGCCATCGCCGAGTGCAGCAGCCCGGTGCCGCAGTCGGTGATGCAGACCGAGTAGTACTGCTCCAGGACGACGGCGACGGCGGCGTAGTCCTCGGCGGAGAACGCCTCGCTGACCGCCGGGTCGCGGTCGGAGGCGAGGATCTCCAGCCGCGCCTCGTTCTGCGAGGTGAACGCGCGCACGTCCGCGTACCGGTGGATGTTGTCGCGGTTGTTGAGCAGGTCGCGGACGGTCGCCGCGGTCTCCAGGCGCACCTTGTCCGAGAGGGTGCCGCGGTCGGGGTTGGCGTCCACCGCGATGACCCGGTCGCCGCGGAAGGAGCCGAGCATGGAGCCCAGGCCGGTGGTGGTCGTCGTCTTGCCGACGCCGCCCTTCAGCGACATGACGGCCACCCGGTGGTGCCCGCCGGCGACGGGGGTGCGGGCACGCGCGATCAGGTCCTTGCGGCGCAGCTCGCTCTGCGACTCACCGGGGTGGATGCTTCCGGCGGTCGCCTTGTAGACCGCGCGCCGCCACCCGGAGGACGGCGCGATGCGGCGCTCGCCGAGGAGGTTCTCGGAGCTGAGGCTGTCGGTGTTCTGCGGCTCCTGCTGCGGCGGGGCGGTGTGCCCCGGCGGCGTCATCTGCCCCTGCTGCGGGCCGTAGCCCGGGTAGGGCTGCCCGGTGTTCGGGTCGATGGGCACGTAGGGCTGGCCGGTGGCCGGGTTGATCTGCTGGTACTGCTGCGCCTGAACGTTGGGGTCCTGCGGGTAGGGCTGGCCCGTGGCCGGGTCGACCTGCGGGTACGGCTGGCCGGTGTTGGGGTCGACCTGCGGGTACGGCTGCGGGTACTGGACGGGCGGCGGCGCGTACGGCTGGCCGGCGTTCGGGTCGGCCTGCGGATAGGGCTGCGCGGTGGTCGGATCGGCCGGCGGGTACGGCGGCGCGGCATTCGGGTCAGCCGGCGGGTACGGCTGCGCGGCATTCGGGTCGGCCTGCGGAAAGGGCTGGCCGGCGTTCGGATCCGCCTGCGGATAGGGCTGCGCGGTCGTCGGGTCGGCCGGCGGGTACTGCTGGGCGGCGCCGTTGGCGTCCTGCGGGTACGGCTGGACGGCCTCGGGGTCGAGCATCGGCGGGAACTGCGGGGCGATCACGTCGGGCGACATCGGGCGGCCGGTGGCCGGGTCGATCAGCACGTAGGGGCGGCCCGCGTCGTCGGTGTCCTGCGGGTAGGGCTGCCCGGTGGCGGGGTCGATCGGCTGGTACTGCCCGGCGGCGTTCTGCTGCTGCGCGAACTGGTCGGACGGGTACGGCGGCAGCTGTTCGAGGGGCGGGGCGGAGTCGTCGCCCGCGTCGTACGGCGGCTGGGGCGGCTGCGGGACCTGCGTCGGGTCGTAGGCCGGAGCCGGGTAGTACGGCGGCGGCAGCATGCCCCCGTCGAACGGCTGCGGGACGGGGCCGCCGTCGTAGGGCGGCGGCTGCGGCGGGCCGAAGTTCTCCGCGCCGAAGCCGGTGTTCTCGGGGGCGGCGCCCTGGAAGGCGGGCGGCGCCGCGAGCCAGGGGTTGGGGTTGTCCGGGACGGGCGGCGGCGGCCCCGGCTGCTCGGGCGCGGGCCCCTGCGGTTCCGGCGCGGCCGGCGGTTCCGGCACGGCACCCTGCTGCTCCGGCGCGGCCGGCGGTGGCCCCGGCGCGGCGGGCGGCTCGGGCGCGGCCGGCGGCTCCGGCGGCGCGTTCTCCTGCTCGGCGGGGGCGGACCGCGCCGACTGCTCGCCCTCCGGGGGCGGGGCCGCCGTGTCACCGCTCATCGCGTCCAGAGAGGCCAGCCGCTCCTCCAGGGAACGCCCGTCGTGCTCGTTCCTCGCCACCGTTTATCCCCCTCGGGCACGCCTCTGATGATCAACACGGTGCAGGTGGGCAAAATGGCCCCCACGCAGGATACCCATCCCCCAATACCACGCATCCCGCGCGTAGATCGCCCTTGGGGTGGGGCGCGGGGCACGGGGGCGCGCCGCCGTGCGGCCGGTAGCGTGATCGGTATGCATGCGATCGTGATCCGCGAGCCGGGCGGCACCGACGTCCTGGAGTGGACGGAGGTACCGGACCCCGAGCCGAAGCCGGGCGAAGTGCTGATCGATGTGGCGGCGAGCGCGGTCAACCGCGCCGACGTCATGCAGCGGCAGGGCTTCTACCCGCCGCCGCCGGGCGCTCCCCCGTACCCCGGGCTCGAGGTGTCCGGCCGGGTCTCCGCCCTGGGCGAGGGTGTGACCGGCATCGCCACCGGTGAAGAGGTGTGCGCGCTGCTCGCCGGGGGAGGGTATGCCGAACGGGTCGCGGTACCCGCCTCGCAGGTGCTCCCGGTACCGCGCGGGGTGGACCTCGCGGCCGCAGCCGGACTCCCGGAGGTCGCGTGCACGGTGTGGTCGAACGTGTTCTGGCTGGGCGGGCTGCGCGAAGGCGAGACGCTGCTCGTCCACGGCGGCGGCAGCGGCATCG
Organism: Actinomadura meyerae; assembly: GCF_900188445.1. Classification (GTDB taxonomy): domain Bacteria; phylum Actinomycetota; class Actinomycetes; order Streptosporangiales; family Streptosporangiaceae; genus Spirillospora; species Spirillospora meyerae. The sequence continues at coordinate 56,397 of NZ_FZOR01000036.1, read as the reverse complement.
GGACGTTCGCCATCCAGCTCGCCAAGGCGCGCGGCGCGCGTGTGGTGACGACCGTGGGCAGCGCGGAGAAGGCGGCCCGCTGCCGCGAACTCGGCGCGGACGTCGCCGTGAACTACCGCGAGGACGACTTCGTCGAAAGCGGCCCCTACGACGTGATCCTCGACCTGATCGGCGCCAAGTACCTGGCCCGGAACGTGGACGCGCTCGCCACTGGCGGACGGCTGATGGTGATCGGCCTGCAAGGCGGCACCAAGGCAGAGCTGAACCTCGGCAAGCTGCTGAGCAAACGGGCGCTGGTGCACGCGACGACGCTCCGGGCGCGTCCCCTGGAGGAGAAGGCGGAGATCGTGGCCGGGGTCCGCGAGCACGTGTGGCCGCTGCTGGAGTCCGGGGACGTCCGTCCCGTCATCGACCGCTCTTTCCCCATGGCGGACGCGGCGCGCGCGCACCGGCTACTGGAAGAGAGCGGTCATGTCGGCAAGATTCTGTTGACCGTGTGAGGATGTGATGTTTATGAGCGAGCCTTCGAAGAACAAGTCTGATCAGGAGCCGCAGGTCCTCGTGGTCGGCCCCGGCGGCATCGCCATGGAGAGCGCCGGCGAGGGCGAGTCCGAGGGCAAGTCGGTCACCGACATGGTCGAGCAGCCCGCGAAGGTCATGCGGATCGGCGGGATGATCCGCCAGCTCCTGGAGGAGGTCAAGGCGGCCCCGCTGGACGAGGCGAGCCGGGCCCGGCTGCGGGAGATCCACAAGTCGTCCATCAAGGAGCTGGAGGACGGCCTCGCCCCCGAGCTGGTCGAGGAGCTGGAGCGGCTGTCGCTGCCGTTCGCCGAAGAGTCGGTGCCGAGCGAGGGCGAGCTTCGGATCGCGCAGGCGCAGCTCGTGGGCTGGCTGGAGGGCCTGTTCCACGGCATCCAGACGACGCTGTTCGCGCAGCAGATGGCGGCGCGGGCGCAGCTTGAGCAGATGCGCCGTGCACTGCCCGCCGGCATGATGCCCCCCGGCGCCGAAGAAGAGCAGCAGCACTCCTCCCGCCCGCGCTCGTCCGGCCCCTACCTGTAGGCCGCCGAACTTGTAGAGCCCAGCTTGCAGGCCCCCGGCCGCACCCTCCGGCGAGGGTGCGGCCGTCCGCTACGGGAACAGCCGCTCCAGGACCTCGGCCACACCGTCGTCGTCGTTGCGGGACGTCCTGTGCGTCACGGCGGCCAGCACCTGCGGGTGCGCGTTGCCGACGCCGTAGGACGTGCCCGCCCAGGTGAGCATCGGCAAGTCGTTGGGCATGTCGCCGAACGCGACGACGTCAGCGGCGGTGAACCCATGCTCGGTGCACAGCGCGGCGAGCGCGCTGGCCTTGGTGACGCCGAGCGCGCTCATCTCCAGCAGCCCCCGCCCGGACGAGTGCGTCACCGTGACGATGTCGCCCACCGCCTGCACCGCCTTCTCCGAGAGCGAGTCGGGGTCGGCGTCCGGGTGGAAGGCGAGCAGCTTGGTGCCGGGCCTGGTGACCAGCTCGGCGGCGTCCACGCGCCGGCCGCCGAGCGCCTCCACGTCCCAGCGGCCGAGGTGGTAGCTGGTCTCGAAGTAGAACCCGGCCGGGTGCTCGACCGCGAACTGCAGTTCCGGCGCGATGCCGCGCAGCCGCCCGACCGCCTCCTCGATCACCTTCGGCGGGATCTCCCGCGCCTCCAGGACGGTCTCGGTGTGCAGGTCGTAGACGACGGCGCCGTTCGCGCAGATCGCGACGCCGTGGTGGTCGACGGCCGCCGCGACGTCGGTCATCCAGCGCGGCGGGCGGCCGGTGACCATGACGAGCATCGCCCCGGCCCGCTCGACGCGGGCCAGGGCGTCGACGGTCCGGGCGGAGATCGTGCCGTCGGAGCGCACGATCGTGCCGTCGAGGTCGGTCGCGATCACGCGCGGCGAAGACTGGCTCATGTCACCTTCCAGGGCAGATGCCACAAACCATAGGCGACGCCACCGACGCCGGACCCCCGAGGGTCAGCGCTTGGTCGGCTCCAGGACGTCCTGCCCGAGGAACTTGCGCAGCGCCTCCGGAACCCGCACCGAGCCGTCCGCCCGCTGGTGGTTCTCCAGGATCGCGACCATCCACCGGGTCGTCGCCAGCGTCCCGTTCAGCGTCGCGACCGGCTGGTTCTTCCCGTCGGCGTCGCGGTGCCGCACCGACAGCCGGCGCGCCTGGAACTCGGTGCAGTTCGACGTCGAGGTGACCTCGCGGTAGGTCTGCTGCGTCGGCACCCACGCCTCGCAGTCGTACTTGCGGGCCGCGCTGGAGCCGAGGTCGCCCGCCGCGACGTCGATCACCCGGTACGGGATCTCGACCTTCGCGAGCATCTCCTTCTCCCACTCCAGCAGCCGCAGGTGCTCGGCGTGCGCGTCGGCCGGGTCGCAGTAGGAGAACATCTCCACCTTGTCGAACTGGTGGACGCGGATGATGCCGCGCGTGTCCTTGCCGTAGGAGCCGGCCTCGCGGCGGAAGCACGACGACCACGCCACGTACCGCCGCGGCAGCTCGTCGATGATCTCGTTCATGTGGTACGCGGCGAGCGGTACCTCCGACGTCCCGACCAGGTACAGGTCGTCGTCCGGGAGCCGGTACACCTCGGCGGAGTGCGCGCCGAGGAACCCGGTGCCCTCCATCGCCTCCGGCTTCACCAGCACCGGCGGGTACATCGGGACGAACCCGTTCGCGACGGCCGTCTCCATGGCGAGGTTCAGCAGCGCGTACTGGAGCCGCGCGCCGACGCCCGTCAGGTAGTAGAACCGCGCGCCGGACACCTTCGCGCCGCGCTCCATGTCGATGGCGCCGAGGCTCTCGCCGAGCTCCAGGTGGTCCTTCGGCTCGAAGTCGAACGCGGTGGGCTCGCCGACGTGCTCCAGGACGACGAAGTCCTGCTCGCCGCCGGGCGGGGCGCCCTCCTCGATGACGTTCGGGACGCCCTTCAGCAGCGCGTCGAGCTCCTCGCCGAGCCGGTCGGCCTCCGCCTCGCGCTCCTTGACCTGCTGCGCCAGCTCCTTCGCGCGGGCGAGCAGCGCCTCGCGCTCGTCGCCCTTGGCCTTGGACACCGACTTGCCGAAACTCTTCTGCTCCGCCCTGAGCTGCTCGAACGAGGTCAGCGCGGAGCGGCGCCTCCCGTCCAGGTCGAGCAGCCGGTCGACGACGGCGTCATCCTCACCGCGGGCGCGCTGCGACGCGCGCAGCCGCTCCGGATCCTCTCGAAGAGCTCGCAGGTCAATCACAGACCCGAGGCTACCGGTACGGGCCCCGCGTCCGCGCGCGCATAACCGCGCTTCCACCGGACGCCGCTACCGGACGCGGCTACCGGACGCCGCTGGCCAGCAGCGCGTGCGCGGGCAGCGCGACCTTGCCGCCGTCAGCCCGGTACCCGGCGATGATCGTGTCGTAGGCGTCCTTGATGCGGGCGACGGTCTCCGCGTCCTGGCGCCCGACGATGACGCCGTTGGTGCCGACCCTGGACAGCGCGCCCGTCTCCCACCACTCCTCGGGGTCGACGACGTGCTCCCAGGTGACCTCCTCGACCGCCACCTCGGCGATACCGGCCTCCGCGACCAGCCGCCGGAACGCCGTCGCCTCCCCGTACCGCAGGAACGGCGGCTCGGGGATGTCGTCCGGCCACGGTACGCCGGCCCGCTCGATCGCCTCCCGGACGATGGCGAGGGCCCCGCTGCCCGGCATCACCCAGCAGCTCAGCGCCAGCCGCCCGCCCGGCCGCAGCACCCGCCGCAGCTCGCCGATCGCGGTCGCCGGGTCGCTCACGTGGTTGATGACGAAGTTGCCGGCGACCGCGTCGAACGCCCCGTCGCCGAACGGCAGCTCCGGCAGGACGGCGACCCGCACGTCCAGCCCGGGGACGTTGCGCGCGGCCGCCTCCGCCATGCTCGCCTCGGCGTCGACCGCCGACACCTCGGCGCCGCGCCGGACCGCCTCCAGCGCGACGAACCCGGGCCCCGTCCCGACCTCGAGGAGGCGCGTCCCGGCGCCCACCCCGGCGGCGTCCAGCAGCGGACCGGCCAGGTAGCGGGTGAACCGGGCGAACCCCCGCTCGTACGCGGGGGCGCGCCCGGCCCACAGCTCCCGCTCGTAGAGATCGAAGTCCATGGCCACGAGGGCAGCCTATGTCAGCGCACGTCCACGTAGTCGGTGGGCGCGTTCGAGGGAAGGTAGGTGGTGCTTCCGGGGTACTTGGCCATCCAGGTGCCGTCCTTGGACGCCGTGAACGTCTTCCGGAACCACCCGTCGCTCCCGGTCTTGGTGTCGGCCATCCACTTCCACGTGGACGTGCCGACGGCCTTGAAGTACACGGAGATCTTCGCCCCGGGCGCCCGGCTCGACTCGGGCCGGTAGCGGTAGAGAAGGCCCTTGACCGTGATGGTCTTCCCCTTGCTCACCGGCTCCGGCGAGGCGTTGAAGCTCGTCATGGAGGTCCGGTACTTGACGTCGATGTAGTCGACCCAGCTCGTGTAGGGCTCGGTGTAGTCCCCGGCGGGGACGATCGCGCGCCAGTACCCGTCCCGCATCGGCGGGACCTCGAAGTGGAAACTGCCGTCCCCGTCGAACACCTGGGCGGACTTGTTCGTCCACGACTTGCCGTCGGTGGAGAACTGCAGCACCACGGTGCCGATGGCCGGAGCCGGCGCCCATGTGCCGTCGGCCATCTTCCGCAGGATCGTGCCGCCCCCCGTCAGCATCCTGTCGAGCGCGACGGGTTCGGGGCCGGGGTTGAAGCCGGTCATGGACGTCCGGTACGCGACCGTGCGGACATTGGTGCCCGCATAGGACAACTCGTAGCCGTAGTAGTCGTCCGGCAGGTTGACGGGGTCGTTCGCGAAATCCACGACCCACCCGCCGCTGGCGGTGATGGTGACATGGACGCTGTAGTTCCCGTCGGCGTCGGTGATCGGCGCGGCGATGGTGTGCCAGTCGCCGCCGGTCGCCGGGTCGAACTGGAGGTCCAGCTCCTTACCGGCCAGCGGGCCCCAGACGCCGTCCCGGCTCAGCCGTTCCAGGCGGCCGCTGACGGTGACCTTGTCGCCGACGATGAGGCGGTCCGGCATGGAGAGGCTGAGGCGGGTCTTGAGGCGCTGCTTGGTGATGCGCGTCGCCGCGCTCTTCACGGGGCGGTACGCGGCATCGCCCCGGAACTCCAGGAAGGCGTCGCCCCCCTTGGTGAACTCGGCGGTCCCGGCGGCGCGGCCGTCCGCGCCGGTCACGGCGGTGGTGGTCTGACCGTCGGGCCCCGCCAGTCGCAGCGTCGCGTTCGCCACCGGCTGCAGGCTCCCGTCCGCGGCCTTGGAGAGCAGCCGCCCCTTGAACGTGCCGCGCGTGTTCTCCACGTCGATCGTGGTTGGTCCGATCTCCACCTCGGTGAGGACGGTGTCGGCTCCGTTCTCGATGACGGCCCGGTCGTTGAAGACGAGCGTCCGGTAGTCGTTCGTCAGCTCGACGTCGACCCCCCAGCGGCCCTCGCCGACGGTGAGCGCGGACTTCGTGCGCCACACGCCGTCCTTGGCGGTGCCCTCGACGAGCTCGAAGCCGTCCACCGCGGTGGACTCGTCGCCGCCCAGGGGATGGACGAGGGCGCGCACCTTGGAGATGTCGGTCTCAGAGGTCGCGGACACCTCGAGCCGGGTCGTCGCCCCCGGCGTGAGGACCGTGACCGAGCGCAGGACCGGGTAGGGAACCGCTGCCGCCGGCACGGCGGTCAGGGAGAGGACGGTGGTCAGGACCGCGAGCAGGGCGAGCAGTCGGCGCACGGAGCCTCCATGATCGGGCGTTCACGGAGGAGACGCACCTCACATCCGGCCGGTTTACCTCGAAACCCGACATTCCGGCCACGAGATGATCACAAAGACCCCGTGCTGTGCTGCCGGTGCCGGATCAGTGCTGGTGCTGGGGGACGGCGCAGGTGTCGTCCGTGCAGGCTTCCGCGTCGCCGCCGATCGTCGTCAGGGCCGGGTTGGCGTCCGTCCAGGCGCGGTTGAGGGCCTCGGTGAACGCCTCGGGCGGCTGGGCGCCGGAGACGCCGTAGCGGCGGTCGAGGACGAAGAACGGCACGCCGGTCGCACCGAGGGCGGCGGCCTCGCGCTGGTCGGCCTCCACCTCGGCGGTGAACGCGCCGGACGCGAGCGTCTCGCGGGCCTCGTCCGCGTCCAGGCCCGCCGCGGCGGCGATCTCCACCAGGGAGTCGTGGTCGAACACCGAGCGGCGGTCGGTGAAGTGCGCCTTGTAGAGGGCCTCGACGACCTCGTCCTGCCTCCCCCGCTTCGCCGCGAGGTGGACGATCCGGTGCGCGTCCAGGGTGTTGCCCGCGCGGCCGCCCTCCAGGTGGTACTCCAGGCCGACCCCGGCGGCGCGCTCCTCCATCTGCCGGTTCATCTCGACGGCCCGCTCGCGCGTCATGCCGTACTTCTCCGCCAGCATCTCGGCGACGTCCACGGTCTCGCCGGGCGGGAGGGTCGGGTCGAGCTGGAAGGACCGGTGCACCACCTCGACCCGGTCGCGGTGCTCGAACCCTTGGAGTGCCTTCTCGAACTGCCGCTTGCCGATGTAGCACCAGGGGCAGACGACATCGGACCAGATCTCAACGCGCACGGGGCAACCCTTCGTTAGGAGTCACCCGCTTGCAACACGCGGGGGCCGGAATCTGTTTCAGCCCGTCCGGCCGGTGCGGATCGCGGTGAGCCAGGCGGCGGCCTCGGTGAAGTCGGAGTCGTGGGTGCCGCGCCGGATCTCGGGGCGCACGCTGTCGGCGCGGGGGTACGAGCCGACGAAGCGGAGGTCGGCGCAGACGCGGCGCAGGCCCATCAGGGCCTCGCCGACGCGGGCGTCGGAGACGTGGCCCTCGAAGTCCATCCAGAAGAGGTACGAGCCGAGGCCCGCGCCCGTCGGGCGGGACTGGATCAGCGTCAGGTTGATGCCGCGCATGGAGAACTCGGTGAGGATCTCCAGCAGGGCGCCCGGGTGGTCCTCGCCGATGAAGGCGACGACGGTCGTCTTGTCGGTGCCGGTCGCCGGGGGCGGCGTGCACGGGCGGTGCAGGACGACGAAGCGGGTGACGGCGTCGGCGACGTCGTGGATGTCCTCGGCGAGGACCGACAGGCCGTAGCGGGCCGCCGCGAACGAGCCGGCGAGCGCGGCGTCGTAGTGGCCGTCGGCGACGCGCTGGGCGGCCTCGGCGTTGGACGTGGCCGCGCGCCACTCGGCGTCCGGGACGTGCTCCAGCAGCCAGCGGCGGCACTGCGGCTGCGCGATCGGGTGGGACGCGACGGTCTTGATGTCGTCGAGCGCCGTGCCGGGCCGGACGAGCAGCGCGAACGACACCGGCAGATGGATCTCGCCGACGATCTGCAGGGGCTCGCCGGTGGCCAGCTCGTCCAGCGTGGTCGGGACCGAGCCCTCGACGGAGTTCTCCAGCGCGACGACCGCCGTGTCGGCCTCGCCGGTGCGCAGCGCCTCCAACGCGGCCGGGACGGTCGCGTAGGGGACGCGCTCGGCGTCGGCGGCGCCGGGGAGGGTGAGCAGCGCCGCCTCGGTGAACGTGCCCTGCGGACCCAGGTAGGCGTAGCGCGCTGGCCTGTCGTCTGCGGTCACGGGTCCCCCGGGCGAATGGTGTGGTGGAGTGCCTCTGCCGTGAGGCGAGGTACCCGAGTCTACGTCCAGGCGGGACGGGGACGGGCCCGGGGCCGCCCGCGCGCCGGGCGTGTCAGGCGCGCGCGGAGGTGCGCTCGCCGCCGCCGAAGTCGGGCAGCGGGTCGTCCATCGAGACGATCGGTCCCTTGCCGAGCCGCGCGGCGCGCAGGGCGTGGCTCTCCTCGGGGGAGAGCATCTCCACCGGGTGCCCGGCCTGCACGACCTTCGCGTACGTGCGGGTCTCCGTGCGCCCGTTGATCGAGCTGAGGACGACGCCGTCGCCGACCGCGTTGATCAGCGCGAGGGAGAAGGACCGGTGCCCGGACATCTCCTTCAGTGCGTCGTAGTGCACGATGGCGAGGTCGCGCAGCGCGCGCTCGTCCACCGATCCGCTGGCGACCTGGAGCTGGCGCCTGAGCATTTCCCCGCACTCGTCGACGACCTGGTTGACCCGGTTGTGCGCGACCACCGCGATGGAGAGGCCCGCAACACCGGCGACCAGGCCCGCGACGGCCACCGCGACTAGCATCACGGGGCGAGCGTACCCACCTCGACCTCAGGTTGCGAAGGATCCTCCCGGGCAGCGTCCGGTTTCAGCCGATTCACCAGCCAGCCGCCGAGCACCGCCATGGCGGCGAGCGCCGCGATCCCGAACGAGTCGCGCAGCACCTGGCCTGCGAATTCCGCGATGACGGAGTGCTCCGGGCCGATCCACGCGCGTCCCCACCAGGGGAGCGGCCACAGGAACAGCAGCCACACCGCGCCCGCGAACAGACATCTTCGCGTGTCACGTCCATCACCGGCCAAAGCCCCAATGACCGCGATCATCCAGACAAGGTGGTGGATCCATCCCACCGGGGACAGCATGACCGACAGCAGGCCGGTGATCGCGACCCCGGCCAGCAGCAGGCTGGAGGCGGCCGGACCGGTCAGCGCGTCGGCGGCCAGCGTGGCGCGGCGGGCCCACCGGAACCCGAACCAGGCGACGGCCAGCGCGAGGGCGAGCCACACCGCCGTCCGGACCGGCCCCTCGTCGAAGATCCGCGCGACGATCCCCTGGACCGCCTGGTTGGTGGTGCCGTCGACCGCGCCCGTCCGGTCGCCGCCCTGCAGCAGCGCCCCGAACCAGTAGGCGGACGAGTCGGCGGGCAGCAGCATGAACCCGCCGAGCGTCGCCGCGGCCGCGGTCAGCACCGCGTTGACCAGCGCGTCGCGCCGCCCGGTGAGCAGGAAGTAGACGAGGAAGACGCCCGGCACCAGCTTGATCGCGACGGCCAGCCCGACCAGCGCGCCGCGCGGCCAGCGGGGCGTCCGCGCACAGCAGTCGGCGAGGCACATCGCGAGCAGGAACAGCCCGACCTGCCCGAACCGGACCTGGTCGCGGACGGGGTCGAGCCAGGCCATCGCGGCGAACAGGACCCCGGCGGTGAGCGGCGCCCACCGCCCGGTCCGGCGGATGAGGTCGCGGAACGCGAACCACACCGCGATCGCCAGCGCGGCGTAGATCAGCACGACCCAGGTCCACTGCGCGACCGGCCACGGCAGCAGGGTGAACGGCACGGCCAGCGCGGCGGCGAACGGCGGGTAGGTGAACGGCAGCAGCTGCGGCGGCTGGGTGAGGAACTCGTACAGCGGCGCGCCGCGCAGCACGGCGAGGCCGCCCTCCCGGTACACCTCCAGGTCGACGAGCCGCTGGTCCGGCGGATTGGTGAGCCACCGGGACGCGATCGGCCAGACCGCGATCACGGCGACCGCGACACCGGCGAGCAGGAAGGGCAGGCGCGACCGCCAGTTCCGTCCGCCGCCGACCTGATGCGCCTCTGGACCGTCCACAGCCCGCAGGATAGAGCCCCGATGCGGTGGTTGTGCTCTTGTAACCTTGTCGCCATGATGCGCCGGGGAACCAAGATCGCCGTGTTCCTCGCGACCCTCGGCACGGTGCTGACCGGGGTCCTCGGCTGGTCGCCGGCGTCCGCCGGGGAGCGGGCCGGCGCGGGCGCCCCCACCGGGCGGGTCGTGATCGTCGGCGTCCCCGGGCTCATGTGGAGCGACGTCACCCGGGAGAACACACCGGCGCTGTGGGAGCTCACGGGCGGCGGGTCCGCCGCGGGCCTCAGCGTCCGGACGACGCGGGTCAACACCTGCCCCACGGACGGCTGGCTGACGCTGTCGGCGGGGCAGCGGTCGCGGCTGCCGCACGGCGACTGCGCGCTGCCGTCCGCGCCGATACTCCCGGGGCAGCCCTCCCCCACCGGCCCACCGCCGGCGGGCGGCGCGATCGCCGCCGGCTGGCCGGCCATCAAGAGCGACAACGCGGGCACCAACTACCACGCCGAGATCGGCCTGCTCGGCGACGCCGTCCACAGGGCGGGCGGCTGCACGCTGGCGGTCGGGCCCGGCGCGGTGTTCGGCCTGGGCGACGGCGGCGGCCGGGTCGACCGGTACGTCCAGTCCCCCGCGAAGGTCACCGCCGCCGACTGGGCGGGGTGCCCGCTCGCCGCCGTCGACGTGGACGACCTGTTCCGCGCCTACCTCGACGCGGGCGTCGACCCGAAGGGCGAGCAGATCCCGCTGTCGGACGCCAAGCGCGCCGACGCCGCCGCCACCGCCGACCGCCGTGTCGCGGAGGTCGTCAAGGGCGTCCCGCAGGGCACGACCGTCCTGCTGGCGGGGCTGTCGGACACCGGCATCAAGCCGCATCTGCGCGTCGCCGTCGCGAAGGGCGGCGGCTACGAGGCGGGCTTCATGACGTCCAGCGCCACCCGGCAGGAGGGCCTGGTCACCCTCACCGACCTCACCGCGACGGCGATGAAGCTGCTCGGACTGCCGCAGCCCAAGCAGGCGGTCGGGTCGGCGTGGAAGGCGCAGCCGTCGGACTCGTCCACGCGGGACCGGGTCGACGCGCTGGAGGACGAGGACGTCGCCGCCCAGGCGATCCGCAACGTGCAGACGTCCTTCTACTGGGTGCTGTTCGCGACGCAGCTCGTCCTGTACGGGATCGCGGTGGTGGCGCTGCGGCGCCTCGGCGGCGACCGCCGGTCCCGGGCGCGGATACTGGGCGGCACCCGCGTGATAGCGCTGCTGGGCGGGGCCGTGCCGGGCGCGTCGTTCCTCGCGGGGCTGCTGCCGTGGTGGCGGGCCGCCCATCCGACCCCGGTGCTGATCTGCACCGTGCTCGGCTTCGCGGGCCTGCTGACCGGGGTGGCGCTCGCCGGCCCCTGGCGGCGGTCCGTGGTGACCCCCGCGCTGATCATCACCGGGGCGACCGCGGCCGTCCTCGCGCTGGACGTGATGACCGGGTCGAACCTCCAGCTCAACACCCTGATGGGGTACACGGCGCTGGTCGCCGGCCGGTTCTACGGCTTCGGCAACCAGGCGTTCTCGCTGTTCGCCGTCGCCGCGATCCTGACGGCGGCGTGGCTGACCGAGCATCCGCTGCGGCAGGGCCGCAAGCTCGTCGCGGTCGCGATCGTCGCCGTGCTCGGCACCGCCGCCGTCCTGGTGGACGGCCTGCCCGCGTTCGGCAGCGACTTCGGCGGCGTGCTCGCGATCGTCCCGGCGTTCGCGATGCTCGGGCTGATGGTCACCGGGCGGCGCGTGTCGGCGCCGCTGCTCGCCGCGTTCTTCGCGGCCGGCGCCGCGATCGTGCTGTTCATCTCCTACCTGAACGCGCGCAGCGACAACCCGACGCACCTCGGCCGCTTCTGGCAGGACCTCGTGGACGGGGACGCCTGGGGCATCGTCACCCGCAAGTTCAACGCGATGCTGAACAGCCTCGGGTACTGGCCGTACACGCTCGCGATCGCCGCCGCCGTCGTGTTCCTGTTCTTCGTGCTGGCGCGGCCGACGCGGTGGCGGGTGTCGCTGCTGCGGGGCGCCTACAAGCAGAGCCGGTCGATGCGCCCGGCGCTGATCTGCGCGCTGACGGTCGGCGTCATCGGGACGCTGGTGAACGACTCCGGCGTGGTGATCCTGTCGGTGGCGTTCAGCCTGGCGACCCCGCTGATGCTCGCGGCCGGGCTCCGGTCACTGGAGGTCGATCTGCGGAACGCAGACACGCCGCCACCAGCCCGGCCAGAATCGCCAGGAGCGTCCACGGGACCACGGTCGGCCGAACGACGGTGAACAGCCACTCCAGGTCGTCCGGGAGCCGGATGCGGGCGGGGGCGCGGGCCGGCAGGTAGGCGAGGCTGAGCGCCGCCGTGTGGGCGAGCAGGATCCAGTCGATCCGGGCCCAGGGGAGCAGCGCGAGGACGGCCCAGCCGAACCCGTCGTACCAGGGCAGCGCGTAGGGGGCGGCGAGCAGCCAGGCGAGGACGAGAGCGGCGGTGACGCGGCGGTCCTCGTCCACGCCCTCCCTGGGCAGGGCGCGGACGAGCAGGACGAACAGCACCAGGCCGAGCAGCATCGCGCCCGTCTTGATGACGTCGCGCTGGGAGCCGGCTCCGAGCGACTCGTCCAGCAGGTGCCAGGGCGTCGCGAACGACACCATGTCGCTCGCCTCGCGGACCTGGTCGAGGGAGTGCGGCCCGGCGAGGAGGTAGGACACCGCGGTGACCGCGGCGGCCCCGCAGGCCAGCGCGGCGAAGCGGCCGAGCGCCCGCCACCGGTGCCCGGCCCGCGCCGAGCGGAGCAGCGCCCAGGCGGGCCCGCCGGCGACGAGCGCGGCCGGGAGCTTGATCGCGGCGCCGGCCCCGGCGAGCGCGCCGGCGGCCAGCGACCGCGCCCACCCGGCCCGCGGCCCGAACACCGCGAGCGCCGCCACCATCGGCGCGATCGCGAGGACGTCGTTGTGCGCACCCGCGACCAGGTGGAACAGCACGAGCGGGTTGCAGGTCCACAGCAGCGCGGTGCGGAGCCGCCGCTCCTCGCTCTTGGACGACCGGTAGAGGATGAGCGCCGTCACGGCGAACGCCAGCACGTTCACCACCGACATGACGAACACCGTCAGCCGGACGGACCCGTCGCCGATCCACGCGGCGAGCGCCTGCTCGCCGGTCGCGATGGGCCCGTACACCGACGGGGTCGTCCGCCATTCCTCGGGCGCCCCGGCGACCGGGTCGCGGGAGAGGTCCTCGGCGCTCGTCGCGTACGGGTCGTGGCCGGTCGCCGCCATCCGCCCGTAGGACGCGTAGTTCAGGTGGTCGGTGGAGCCGACCGGCGGCATGCACATGAACGCGACCGCCGCGAGCAGCCCGGCCGCGGCCAGCGGCAGCGCCCGGACGCGCCAGCCCTTGCGGACGGCGGCGAAGCACAGCGCGAGACCGGCGGTGCTCGCGACGATCCCCGCGACGACGAGGCCGATCACCAGGTACGGCGACGGGTGGACCTCCAGCGCCCACGGCGGCTGCCCCGCGCCGCCCTCCAGTTCCGGCTGGAACACCGACGGGCCCAGCAGGGCGGTGCCGAGGAAGCAGGCGATGCCGGCCCCGACGCCCCACAGCCCGCCCGTCCCGAGTCGGGTCACCGGCGGCTGCCGCGCAGCCGGTCCAGCCGCCGCGCCACCGCCGGGTCGCGCGTCGCGAGCGCCCGCGCGACGTCCCGGAACTGGCGGCCGCGGTGCAGCTGTGCGCGCCAGTCGGTGCCGGTGGCGCGGTGCGCGAGCGGCACCTCCACCTCGTGTACCCGGAAGCCCTGCCGCAGCAGGTCGATGGTGAGCGCGGTCTCCACGCCGAACCCGGGGGCGAGCGGCAGCGCCGCGTCGAACGCGGCCCGGGTCAGGCAGCGCTGGCCGTTGAGGGGGGCGTCCGGCTCCCATCCGGTGGCGCGGCGGATGCCCTCGCGGGACAGCCGCACCACGAACCCGTGCCCGCCGAGCTTCACCGTCGTGGTGAACACCGCGATCGTCATGTCGGCGTCGCCGGCCCGGACGGGCGCGACGAGCGGCGCGGCCTCGCGGGCGGTCTCGGCGAGGTCGGCGTCGAGGAAGAGCAGGTGGCGGGGCTGGTCGCGGCCCTCGTCGAGCAGCCGCGCCGCCTCGGCGCCGGTCTCCATCGCGGCGCCCTTGCCGCGGTTGCGGCTGTGCCGCACGACCCGGGCCCCGGCGTCGCGCGCGACCCGGCCGGTGCCGTCGGACGACCCGTCGTCGACCACCACCACGAGGTCGGCGCCGGGCAGCTCCTGGGCGGCCTTGACGGTGGCCGCGATGCGGTCGGCTTCGTCCTTGGCCGGGATGATCACCGCTACGTCCTGCATAACGCGATGGTAGTCCGGCCGGGGCGCGGTCGGCGGCAGGCGCCGCGAACCGTTACCGGCGTGCCGACACGGCGACCCCCGGGGCGCACCCGGCGGGCCGCCTCCGGTCGGCGGACGGTGGGTCGCCCGGGAGGCCGGCCGGGCGGCCGGGACGTCCCGGACGGGTCAGCCGGCGTCCGGGACGGGCGCGGCCTTCGTCACGGTGAAGACGGTGTCGAGCCCGGTGACCTGCAGGATCCGCTGGACGGCCGGGCGCGGGGCGGCGAGTTCGAGCGCACCGCCCTGCTCTTTGAGCCGCTTCATGGCCGAGAGCAGCACGTTCATGCCGGTCGAGTCGCAGAACTCGACGCCGCTCATGTCGACCACGATGCGGGTGACCTGCTCGCGGAGCAGCCCCGCGAGGGCCGCCTGCAGCCTGGGCGCGGTGTACAGGTCCAGCTCGCCGGTCGCCGTGACGACGGCGTGACCTCCTTGAGACGCGGTCGAGACATTTAGCTCCACGTTCGGCACACTATCTCGGGAACGGCCGGTCGGCCAGACAGTTCGCCAAGTCCCCTGTGCCGTGGGTGTTTCCTGGGCGTGTCGCCCCCTTGCCAGCCCCGCACGCTTTGGTTACTACGTACCGTAATGTCGTGATTCCAGGTTCGCCGGGGGTGCGACGCCGGCCGATCATCTCCGCGGTTCCCCCCGCACGGGAGGCCGGAGTGAGAGAGGCTGAGCGGGTGCAACCGAAGGCCGATCCGAGAGAGACCCGGCTCCGCGAGCGCCTGGAGGCGATCCGGACCCGCTCGGCGAAGTCCAGCTCGTGGCGGACCTCCACGCAGCTGCTGTCCCGCCTGGTGAACCGGAACGGCTTCGTCCCCGTCCGGACGCGCCTGTCCCGCGAGGACCTCGCCTTCCTCGCCGGCGCCCGGGAGGAGGTCATCGCGTTCGCCGACCTCGGCGTCCGGCTCCTCGACCTGCACCGCCCGCAGGAGGCCGGCGGCATCACCAGCGACCCCGACCGGCCCATCCGCCGGTGCCGCGCCTGCATGTCCCGCTGGCCCTGCCCCACGTTCCGGACGATCGCCGAGACCCTGGAGACCTGACCCGCCGGACGGCGGTCAGGGGCGGGGCCGCACGGTCATGGGCCGACGGCGATCATGGGGAGGCGCCGGTCATGGGGAGGCGCCGGTCAGGGGGAGACGGCGGTCAGGGGGAGGCGGACCTCGAAGCGGCAGCCGGGCCCGTCGTTGGCGACGCCGATGTGCCCGGCGTGCGCCTCCACGATGCCGCGGGCGATGGCGAGCCCGAGACCGGCGCCGCCGCCGGGGGTGCGCGCCGCCTCGCCCCGGAACGCGACGTCGAACACGCGCGGCAGGTCGTCCTCGGGGATGCCGCCGCAGGCGTCGGCGACCGTCACCCGCGCCTCCCCGTCCGCGACCTCGCCGATGATCTCCACGGCGCCGTCGCTCGGGGTGTGCCGGATCGCGTTGACGACGAGGTTGCGCAGCGCGCGGCCCAGCTCCCCCGCGTCCACCTGGACGGGCAGCCCCTCGCGGGCGTCGCCGCGCAGCCGCACGCCCTTCGCGCGGGCGAGCGCCTCGGTGCCCGCGACCGCCTCGGCGACCAGGTCCGCGAGGCCGACGCGCTCGCGGGACAGCCGCAGCGCGCCCGCGTGGATCCGGGACAGCTCGAACAGGTCGTCCACCATCTCCGCGAGCCGCTCCACCTCGACGCGGATGCGGCCGTGGTACCGGTGGACGGTGTGCGCGTCGGCGACGACCTCGTCCTCCAGGGCCTCGGCCATCGCGCGCAGCCCGGCCAGCGGGGTCCGCAGGTCGTGGCTCACCCAGGCGACCAGCTCGCGGCGGCTCGCCTCCAGCGCCTGCTCGCGCTCGTGGGACGCGGCGAGCCGGTCGTAGGCGGCCTCCAGCTCGCGGGACAGCTCGGCCAGCTCGGCGGGCAGGCGCGCCGCCGGGGGCCGGAACCGGTCGGCCCGGACGGCCTCCACGAGCGTGCGGTTCGCGGCCACCAGGCGGCGCCCGAGCAGCACCGACACCGCCATCGCGACCACGCCGGCGGCCGCCACGACCGCGAGGACGACCGACCGGTCATGGTCGTTCAGCACCATCATGAAGGAGATCACGATGATGCCGGAGATCGTCGCCAGCACCGTCGCCACGCCCACGACGACGAGCTGGGTGGCGACCGAGCGGTCGCGCAGGGCGTACAGCACGGCGAGCGCCGCTGCCGCCACGGTGCACGCGGCGAGCACCGAGTACCAGGCGACCCAGAGCAGGTCCTCGAAGGGGATCACGGCGCGCCCGCCGCGGGCTCGTAGCGGTAGCCGACGCCCCACACGGTGACGATGCGGCGCGGGGTGGTCGGGTCGTCCTCGATCTTCTCCCGCAGCCGCCGGACGTGCACGGTCACCGTGGACGAGTCGCCGAACGTCCAGTCCCAGACCCGTTCCAGGAGCTGGTCGCGGGTGAACGCCTGCCGCGGATGGCGGAGCAGGAACGCCAGCAGGTCGAACTCGCGGGAGGTGAGCGCGAGCCGCTCGCCGCGCAGCTCCGCCTCGTGCGCGCCGACGTCCACGACGAGGTCGCCGTCGCGCAGCGGCGCGGCCGGGACGGCGGGGACCAGCGCGCCGCGGGCCCGGCGCAGCACCGACCGCACGCGCAGGGCCAGCTCGCGGGGGCTGAACGGCTTGGTCACGTAGTCGTCGGCGCCGGTCTCCAGCCCGATGAGCCGGTCGGTCTCCGCGCCGAGCGCCGTCAGCATCACGATCGGCACGGCCGAGGTCTCGCGGAGGCGGCGGCACACCTCCAGGCCGTCCATGCCGGGCAGCATGAGGTCGAGGACGATCAGGTCCGGCGGGTGGTCGAGCGCCCGGCGCAGCGCCGTCGGGCCGTCCGCCACGCAGGCCACCTCGTGCCCGTCGCGGGCCAGGTAGCGGGCGACGACCTCCGCCACCGTCGGGTCGTCGTCGACCACGAGGACGCGTCCGGCGGGGGTCATGGAGTTCACGCCGCACACCGTATGCGCTGGATGGGGCGTTCACCCGGACTCGTCACCACCCCGTAAGGATTCACCGGCGGCGGAGCCACGACCTGGCGAGCTGCGCGAGCGCATGATCGCCTGTTTAATGTCCGGATGGCCCAGACACGTACCGCGACGCCCGTCATCGGGACCATCGCCGCCATCCTCGTCGGCGGCGCCGTCGCGACCGGTGTCGGCGCGTTCCTGATGTTCTTCGGCATCTACGAGACCGACGTCCTGGCGGAGGTCCGGCGCTCGATGGGGTACTACGCCGTGCTGTGCTTCGCCGTGGGCTTCTTCACGGCGATCGGGCTGATGCTCACCCGCCCGCGCGGCCCGGTCGCCCCGATCGTCGCCGTGGTCGCGGCCTACGTCGCCCTGTACGTCGGCACGCGGCTCGGTGTCCTGCTGTACGTCTCCACGCACGGCGGCACGCCGGGCTGGTTCCTCACCGATCTGCTGAAGCCGCACTTCGAGAAGTGGGACGTGCTGGCCCCGCTGGCGGCGGGTGCGCTCGGCGGCCTGCGGGTCGTGATGGTCGCGGGCAGCCTCGCGCCGCGCGGGCCGTCCGGCCCGCCCTTCCCGCCGCCCGGCGGCCACGGGCAGCCGTACCCGCCGGGGCCTGGCGCGCCCCCTGTTCCGGGCCCGCCGTCGGGTCCGCCGCCGGGCGGCCCCTTCCCGCGCCCGTAGGGGTCGGGCCCCAGGGGTTCTCAGGGTGCGGCTCCGCCGCGCGTCGGGGACGGGTCGGGGCCAGGGTCGTCCCCAAGGGTGATGTCCGGTGCGGAACCGGCGCATACGGTGGAGACATGGGTAAGACGATCCTGACCATCATCGGTGTAGTGCTCGCGATCTGGCTGGCGATGACCGTCATCGGCGCCATCATCTCGATGCTCAAGTTCTTCTTCTTCATCGGATTCGTCGCCGTCATCGTGGTACTCGCCGTGACCGCCGTGTCCAAGATGTCCAGAAAGAGCTGACCAAGCAGCTCATACCCCTTGCGGGGCTTCGCCGGTGACCGCATGATGCCGGAATAACCAGGCGGTCATCGGCGAAAGGGACATACTGTGCCCGGTCTGACTGAGGTGCTGCGCGAACGCGCACGTTCACATCCTGATCGGCTCGCGTACATCGCGGGCGACAGCGAGATCACCTTCCGCGACTTCGACCGGCGCGCCGACCGGGTCGCGAACGCCCTCGCCGGCGCGGGCGTCGGCCGCGGCGACCGGGTCGCGATCCTGGACAAGAACTCGCTGGAGTACGCCGAGCAGCTGTTCGGCGCGGCCCGCATCGGCGCCGTCCAGGTGCCCGTGAACTACCGGCTGGCCCCCGACGAGGTCGCCTACATCGTCAACAACGCGCAGGCGAAGGTCTTCATCGTCGGGCCGGAGTTCGTCCCCGTCCTGGACGCGATCGCCGGCAAGCTCGAACACACCACCCACACGGTGGTCGTGAACGGCGCCGACCACTCCCACCTGGACTACGCCGCCTGGGTGGACGCGGCGCCCGACACCCCGCCCGACCACGAGCCCGAGACGTCGGACGTGTTCGTCCAGCTCTACTCGTCCGGCACGACGGGGCTGCCCAAGGGCGTCATGCTCACGCACGACAACTTCCTCGCCGCGCTGAGCGTGACGACCGACGTCTGGGACATCGACGAGTCGTCCGTCCTGATGGTCGCGATGCCGATGTACCACGTCGCGGGCAACGTCCTCACCGTCTCCGCGATCTACAACGCGATCACCGGCGTCATCGCGCGCGAGCCCGACCCCACCCGGATCGCGCAGGCGATCGAGCGGCACCGGGTGACGCACATCTTCCTCGTCCCGGTGCTGCTCCAGTTCATGCAGCTGATCCCGGAGGTCGCCGCGTGCGACCTGTCCAGCCTGCGGCTCATGCTGTACGGCGCGTCCCCGATCAGCGAGGACGTCCTGCGCGGCGCCATGCGGATGTTGCCGAACACCAAGTTCATGCAGGTGTACGGGCTGACGGAGGTCACCGGCGCGATCACGATGCTGCCCGCCGCCGACCACGACCCGGACGGCCCGAACACCCACCGGCTGCGCAGCGCCGGGCTCGCCAACGACAACACCGTCCTGAGGATCGTCGACCCGGCGACGCAGGAGGAGGTGCCCGCCGGGCAGGTCGGCGAGATCCTGTGCAAGACCCCGCAGAACATGAAGGGCTACTGGGGGATGCCGGAGGCGACGGCGAGCGCCCTGTCCGACGACAACTGGTTCCGCACCGGCGACGCGGGCTACCTGGACGAGGACGGCTACCTCTACATCCACGACCGCGTCAAGGACATGATCATCTCCGGTGGGGAGAACATCTACCCGGCGGAGGTGGAGAACGTCCTGATGGGCCACCCCGCCGTGTCCGACTGCGCGGTCATCGGCGTCCCGGACGAGCGGTGGGGCGAGACCCCGAAGGCGCTGGTCGTGCTGTCCTCGGACGTCCCCGAGAAGGACATCATCGAGTACTGCCGCGAGCGCCTCGCCCACTTCAAGTGCCCGAGCTCGGTCGAGCGCCGCGACGAGATCCCCCGCAACCCCACCGGCAAGATCCTCAAGCGCGAACTCCGCGCCCCTTATTGGGAGGGCAAGGACAGGTCAGTGCATTAGCCGACTGAGGAGGCCGGGCCTCGGGCCATCGCGGTGCGGTGGGCCGGGGCCCGGTGGTCACTTGAAGCGGACTTCGGCGGACATCGGACGGTGGTCGGACGTCCGGATGCGGGCGGCGGGGACGCTGCACGAGACCCCGGCCGACTTCGGGAGGAACAGGTAGTCCGTCTTCTGCACGGCGCTGCCCTGCCAGTTCTGGCGGGTCATCGCGCCGGTGCGGGACGACCCGGACTGGTCGCACTCGGCGTAGGCGTCGTAGAGGGGGTCGAGCGCCGGGCTGTCCGGGCTGTCGGCGAAGTCGCCGCCGAGCAGGACGCGGTCGGTGCCGCCGAGCACGGCGAGCGCGCGCGCCTGCTTCTGCCGCCAGTCGCCGCCCTCGGACGGGTTGAACTGCGTGACGCACACCCGCGTCGCCCACGACTCGACCTCGCCGCACAGGGCGATCCGCGTCTGGCCCGCCGGTGCCGGGAGCTTGGCCTGGCGGGTCTCGGTCAACGGGCTGTCGGTGCCGATGGCGACGCCGACCCGGCCCTGGCCCTGCGCGCAGGCGGCGGCGCCGGGCGAGGCGGCGAACGCCCACGTCCAGGTGGACGCGGACTTCTTGACGGTGCGGATCTGCCCCTCGCAGACCTCCTGGAGGAGGACGGCGTTCGTCCTGACCTTGCGCCCGCCGACCTCGGTGGCCTTCGTCCGCTGGACGATCTGCTTGGCGAGCGCGGCGGGCGCCGCCGCGGACGGGCAGCCGGGGCCGCCGCAGACGTTCCAGGTGACCGCGTTGATCGTCACCGCCGCCGGGCGGGGGGCCGGGGCGTCGGCGTGGGCGGGTCCGCCACCCCCCGGCAGGCCGTCGATGCTCGCGCCGGCGGCGGCCGCGGTGACGACCGCGGCGGCCGCGCCGACCGAGAGCAGGGGGATCAGGGCGCGGGGGGATCGCACACGTTCTCCAGAATGGGGCTATCTGCGGGGGTAATGCCGAAATCTCACCACATCAAGATCGCATCCGCCAGCGTTTCCCGACCACGCGGTCATCCAGGATGCGGCGATTCCGGGCGTTCCACAGGCTAAGGGACCCGGCGGATTCCTCCGCCGGGCCCCCGCCCCGCTGGTCGCGCGGCCGTCCCGCTAGTCGAGCAGCCCCCGCTAGTCGAGCAGCTCGGTCACCGTGCCGGCGCCGACCGTCCGGCCGCCCTCGCGCACCGCGAAGCCGAGCCCGGCGGTCATCGCGACCGGCTTGCCCAGCTCGACGGCCATGTCGACGGTGTCGCCGGGCAGCGCCATGCCGCCCTCGCCGCCGAGGTCGATGCCGCCGACCACGTCCGTCGTGCGGAAGTGGAACTGCGGCCGGTACCCGTGGAAGAACGGCCGGGACCGGCCGCCCTCGGCGGCGGTCAGCACCCGGACCCGCGCCCGGAACCGCAGGTGCGGCCGGATCGCGCCCGGCGCGCTGACCACCTGGCCCCGCCGCACCTGGTCGCGCTTGACCCCGCGCAGCAGCATGGCCGTGTTGTCGCCCGCCTCCGCGCGGTCCATCGTCTGCCCGAACGTCTCCAGCCCCGTCGCGACGGTGCCGAACGACTCGCCGAGCCCGACGACCTCCACCGCGTCCCCGAGCCGGACCGAGCCCTGCGCCACGACCCCGGTCACGACGGTGCCGCGCCCGGTGATCGTGAGCACGCTCTCGACCGGCATGAGGAACGGCGCGTCCAGCACCCTGCGCGGGACGGGCACGTACGCGTCGATCGCGTCGAGCAGGTCGCCGATGCGGGCCGTCCAGTACGGGTCGCCCTCCAGCGCCCGCAGCCCGGACACCCGGACGATCGGTATCTCCTCGCCGGGGAACCCGTACTCGGACAGCAGCTCCCGGACCTCCAGCTCGACGAGGTCGAGCAGCTCGGTGTCGTCCACCATGTCGGCCTTGTTCAGCGCCACCACGATGTGCTCGACGCCGACCTGCCGCGCGAGCACGATGTGCTCCCGCGTCTGCGGCATGGCGCCGTCCTGCGCGGAGACCACGAGCACGGCCCCGTCCACCTGGGCGGCACCGGAGATCATGTTCTTCACGTAGTCGGCGTGGCCGGGCATGTCGACGTGGGCGTAGTGCCTGGTCGCGGTCGCGTACTGGACGTGCGCGACGTTGATGGTGATGCCGCGGTCGCGCTCCTCCGGGGCCCGGTCGATGCGGTCGAACGGCACCGCCGACGCGAGCCCGCGCTCGGCGAGCACCTTCGTGATCGCCGCGGTCAGCGTCGTCTTGCCGTGGTCGACGTGCCCCATCGTCCCGATGTTCAGGTGGGGCTTGTCGCGCTCGTAGAGCTTCTTCGCCATGATCCGTCCTCACGATGATCCGAACGTGAGAACCCGCGCGGCGCTCAGGCCGCGGTCACTCGGTCGACCCCCCTCCGCTGGTTCTCCGGAGGCGGGACGGAGAGGGGTCAGCGTCGGACGCCGTCCGCGGCGGCCGCTGCCGCGAAGAGGGCGGCCGGCAGCGCGCCCGGCAGGTCGATGCCTGCGAGCGTGAGGGTGCCGGCCGGGAAGAACATGCCCCGCACACTACGGAGCCCGCGAAGGGAAGTCGATGCATTTTCCGCGGGGAAGGAGGCAGCCGGCGCCGCGCGTCAGCGGGATGGTGACCGCGAGCGTCCAGGCGCCGGCTGCGGGCTCTACCCTCCGGACATTAAGGACGAACAACGTCCACGTCGACCGATTTTTCGCGCCGGGGGACGTACAGCAGGACCAGCCCGACGGCCGCGCCGAGGAACTGGAATCCGGCGATCCCGAGCACCAGGCCGACGGGCCCGGCCGCGTCCGCGGCGACGGCGGTCAGCGCGGCGCCGAGCGCGGACGCGCCGATCTTCAGGCTGCCGGCCGTGGTGTTGACCTGGCCGAGCCGGTCGGGCGGCGCCTCGCGCTGGCGGAGCATCAGCGTGGCGGCGAACACCGGCCCCTCGGCGATCCCCGCCGCGACGAACGCCGCCGTCGCCCACGGCAGCGAGGGCGCGACGGCGAGGGCCGCGAGGGCCGCCCCGAACGCGACCAGCCCGCCGATCATGACCGGTTCCGCGTGCTTCGGCGTCAGCCACCGGCTGGACGCCAGCGAGCCGATCAGCGACCCGACCGCCAGCGCCACGAGGAGCCGCCCGCCCGCGCTCGGCGGGGCCCCGATGTGCTCGGCGAGCAGTACCGCCGTCACCGCGACGCCTCCGAAGCCCGTCCAGGCCAGGGTCGTGGCCGCCGTCAGCGCCCGCAGGACCCGGCCCTCGACCAGCACGACGAGCCCGCCCGTGATCACCGAGAGCCCGCCCGGCCGCTTCGCCGGCGGACCGGCTTCCGGCCCCGGGAACGGCAGGAGCGGCAGGGTCAGCAGGCCCAGGACGCCCACGGCGACCACGACGGTGCCCGCGTACTGGCCGCCCGCCAGCGAGGCGAGCGCCGCGGCGAGGCCGGGCCCCGCGATGCCCGCGAGGTTGTAGCTGGACGCCTCCAGCCCATAGGCGCGCGACAGGCGTCCTTCCGGGACGAACCTCGGCAGCAGGCTCGTCAGCGCGACGACGATCGGCTCGGTGCAGCCGATCACGGCGGCGACGGCGAGCGCCAGCACGAGCGGCGAGCTTCCCGCCGTGGCCAGCAGCAGCCCCGTCGCGACGGCGTAGCAGGCGGCGAGGACGACCGCGACCGACCGGGGGCGCGCCACCCGGTCCAGCGCGCTCCCGATGATCGGGCCGCTCAGCACGTACGGCAGCGTCATCGCGGTCTGCAGGTATCCGGCGGTGGCCGCGTCGCCCGTCCGCGCCTCGACGGTCAGCACCAGCGCCGTCGCGACGCCCTCGGCCGACACCCGCAGCAGCGTCGCCGAGGTGAGGTGTAGCGGCAGCGCCGCGCTCCGTCCGATCACGATCGAATGCTGGCACATGCTTAGACTGCGAAGAGTGACGGCAGCGAAGACAGAGCACCGGGTCACCAGCGAGGTCGGACGGCTGCGGACCGTCCTGCTGCACCGCCCCGGCGCGGAACTGAGACGGCTCACCCCGCGCAACAGCGACAAGCTGCTGTTCGACGCGATCCCGTGGGCGGGCCGCGCCCAGGAGGAGCACGACGCGTTCGCGGACGCCCTGCGCTCCCGCGGCGTCGAGGTCCTCTACCTGACCGAGCTGCTCCAGGACGCGCTGGAGTACGAGCCGGCGCGCGACCAGGCGATCGCCGACGTGGTCGGCGACCTGCGCCTCGGCGACCAGCTCCGCCGCGTCGTCGAGGACTACCTGCGCGACCTCACCCCGGAGAACCTCACCCAGACGCTGATCGGCGGCCTCGCGCACGAGGAGCTGAAGTCGGGGCACGGCCTGGTGTACCGGCTCATGGACCGGCTCGACTTCATCATCGACCCGCTGCCCGGCCTGCTGTTCACCCGCGACAACAGCACCTGGATCGGCGACCGCGTCGCGGTGACGAGCCTGGCCATGGAGGCGCGCCGCCGCGAGTCCGCCCTGACGGGCCTCGTCTACGCGCACCACCCCCGCTTCTCCGGGGTGGAGCCGGTGTACTCGCCGTCGCTGGAGCACGTCGAGGGCGGGGACGTCCTCCTGCTGGCTCCGGGCGTGATCGCGGTCGGCACCGGCGAGCGGACGACCCCCGCCGGCGTCGAGCGCTTGGCCCGCCAGGTCTTCGCCGCGGACCTGGCGCACACCGTCCTGGCCGTCCCGATCGCCCAGGAGCGCGCCACCATGCACCTGGACACCGTCTGCACGATGGTGGATGTCGACACCGTCGTCATGTATCCGCCGGTGGCGCACTCGCTCACGGCCCACACGGTCACCCTGGCCGGCGGCGACCTGCGCGTCTCGGAGCCGCGCCCCTTCCTGGAGGCCGCCGCCGAGGCGATGGGCCTCGACCGCCTCAAGGTGATCGACACCGGCCTGGACCCGGTCACCGCCGAGCGCGAGCAGTGGGACGACGGCAACAACACCCTCGCGGTGGCCCCCCGCCTCTGCGTCGCCTACGAGCGCAACATCGAGACGAACGCCCAGCTGGAGGCGTCGGGCATCGAAGTGATCCGCATCAGCGGCAGCGAACTGGGCACCGGCCGCGGCGGCCCCCGCTGCATGTCCTGCCCCGTCCTCCGCGACGACATCTGACAAGACGACATCTGACAGTGCGTCGCGGCCGAGCCCCCAGAGCCCCGCTCATGCGCCCGAACCCGAATAACGACTCATCGCGGACCCCGCACCGCCCAGCGGACAAGCAAGGACACCAGCACCAGGTCCTCAGCCACAGGTCACCGTCAGAGGATCGTCCGTAAGCTCAGCTGACAGCGAGCCGCGCGTTGCGATCGCGTCCGAAGGCAGGTTTCGAGCCTGCGAGAAACCTGATCGCGGAGCGAGCCGCAAGGCGAGATCGGAGCGATGCAGCGATCGCCGCTTCGCTCGTGGAAGGAAGGCGCCCCAGCGCCTGACGCCGAGAGCGAAGCAATGAAAACAGCTCGGGCGGTGTCGACGGGGGCACGACAGCGCCCGAGCTTGGGAGGACCATACAAGGTCGGGCGGGGTTCCTTCCAGGCGGGGCCCTCTTATGCCGGATATGCCCCGCTTGGGGTACTTCCATTCCTGGTTCGGTCGCACAGATCCTCGTCCGGCTCGTCCAGCAGGTCCGGAAAGTCGGACAGATCAGGCACGACGGCATGCATCCCGGTGGGGGCGGAGCGGTCGTCATCCTCCCCCGACCTGGGCGCGCGCAGGACGGCCCAGACCGTGGTGGCGCCCTCCTCGTGGCGGACCCCCCAGCCGTCGGACAGGGCCTCCACGATGCCGAGGCCGCGGCCGCCGAGCGAGGAGAGCGTGCCCGGCCCGCGGCGCGGTTCGGTCATCGCTCCGCCGTCGCTGACCTCCAGTTCGAGGACGTCCCCGCGACGCAGCCAGCACACCCGCACCTCGCCGGACGGGAGCGGGCGGGCATGGCGCAGGGCGTTGCTGATGAGTTCGCTGACGATGACGCTGGCGTCGTCCACGACGGATTCGTAGACGCCCGAGTCGACCAGCTCCGAGCTGAGGCGCCTCCGGGCGACCGCGACGCTGGACGGTGCGTGTGGCAGCAGTACGACGCTCAGACGCCCTCACCTCCCCCTGGTTGCACTACTCGGACGAGTCCCGTTCGCCGCTTTTCCGGTACGACCGGAATGCCCTGATGGTCGGGACCGGAAACCCGGACCCTCCAGGCCATCACCTGCACAACGAGTCACTGGCCGTCCGGTCACGGTGATCACCCCCGAACGGAATCTCGTCACCAACGGCAACCAACAAAGGATCTATCCAGCCAACGGCGGACTTACTCCTCCCGCACGCGTTTCGTCCATCACACTCTGCGGTCACCGTACTTTCTCGCACGAGGCAAGGTTGCCACCCATCGAGACCGCTGAACGCCCAGGTCACAACGGTCTCACCGGGCCGCACCCGAGGGAGTGTCGTCACGGTGAGTAACCAATCTCGGTCATCGGGCACCGCGCAGCACGAG
The DNA here is from genome assembly GCF_900188445.1 of Actinomadura meyerae. GTDB lineage: Bacteria > Actinomycetota > Actinomycetes > Streptosporangiales > Streptosporangiaceae > Spirillospora > Spirillospora meyerae. The sequence goes on along the minus strand of NZ_FZOR01000036.1, from coordinate 30,387 downwards.
CCGCATGCACGTTCCCTCGCCCGCACGCGCGCCACCTGCGGGTCCGCGCCCGGGGGCCGCCCGGAGCAGGGTGTGCGGCCGGTTGTTGGTCCGTTCCATTTCCGACACCTCACCACCAATAGTGATGTCGGAGGTTCTACTGTGATATCCCTCACGTTCAGCCGGATGGGCTGAGATTCTCCCGCCCTGGGCCTCGGTCAGCCGTTTCACGATGTACAGCCCGAGGCCGATGCCGCCGAAGCGGCGGCGGTCGCCGGATTCCCCCTGGACGAACCGCTCGAAGACCCGCTCGTGGTCGCCGGCCGGGATGCCGATCCCCTCGTCCACGACCTTCACCACGATGTCGGAGCCCTCGGGGTAGGCGTGGACGAGGACCGTCCCGCCGTCCGGCGAGTACTTGAAGGCGTTCTCCAGCAGCTGCCCGAGCACGATGTCGGTCGCCATCGCGTCCCCCCGGCAGGGCGGCAGGTCGGGCGCGATCTCCAGCTCCACGCGGTGCAGCGGCGACAGCGACCGGAACCCGGCGACGACGCCCTCCAGCACCCGGCTCAGGTCGAACGGCTCGATCGTCACGGCCAGCTCGTCGGCCCCGGCCCGCGAGCCGAGCAGCAGGTGCTCGACGAGGCGGGCGAGCGACTGGGCGCGCTCGGCGATGGTGGCGACGGCGGTGCGGCGGTCGGCGTCGGCCAGCTCGTCCCACCGGTTGACCAGGGTGGACGCGAAGCCCCGCACGACCGTGATCGGGGTGCGCAGCTCGTGGCTGGTGGTGGCGAGGAACAGGTCCTTGGCCTCTTCGAGGGCCTTCGCCTCGGACACGTCGCGGAAGTCGACGACCAGCTCGCCGGTCTCCTCGATCTCGGCGGCGAGGACGTTCAGCCACGTCCCCGACTCCAGCCGGAAGGTGAGCATCTCGCCGAGCGCGGGCATGCCGAACGGCAGCGGGCGGCCGATCGCCTCCTCCGGCGGGATCCCGGTGAGCGCGTGCGCGGCCGGGTTCCACTGCCGGACGACGAGATCCTGGTCGAGCACGGCGATGCCGTCCGCGCTGGAGTCGATCACCGCGCGCTCGTGCGCCCGCTGCCGGACGACCTCCGCGTAGGCGACGGCGTTGCCGACCGCGACGCCGGCGTGCCCGGCGAGCAGCTCCAGCAGTTCCAGCTCGGTGTGCCCGGCCTTGCTGCCGGAGAAGAGCGCGTACAGCGCGCCGTACGGGCGGTTCTGCAGGTAGGACAGGCCGAGCGCGATCGTGTGCAGGCCGGGCAGCTCGGACCAGATCAGGTCGCCGAGGCGCCGCGCGCCGGTCGCGAGCTTGACGGTCTTGCCGGACCGCAGCAGCTCCCCGACGAGGCTGGTGCGCAGGTCGGCGGTGCGGTCGCGCATGTGCTCCGGCAGCCCGGACATGCTGACCAGCCGCAGCCGCTCGCCCTCGATCCGGACGAACCCGCCCGCGTCGGCGCCGGTCAGCTCGATCAGCGCGGTGGTGATCCGGTCGAGGACGACGTTCAGGTCCAGCTCGGCGTTCAGGTCGGCGACGATGTCGTTCAGCCGCCGGACGAGCCGCGCCCGCTCGGTCATGTGGTGCTGGACGAGCTCGTCCTCCTCGACCGGGTGGTACACCCCGACCCAGCCGAGCAGCGTGCCGCTCGGGTCCTTCAGCAGGCTCGTGTCGATGCGCACGTCGATGAGGCGGCCGTCGCGGTGGAAGCGGCGGGTCGCGATCGAGATCTGCCCGCTGTCGCCCGGCCCGGCGGGCCGGGTGAGCAGCCGCTCCTGGACGGCGTTGTGCTCGGCCTTCAGCTCGTGCGGGACGATCGGCGGGACCCGCCCGATCATCTCCGCGGCGGTCCAGCCGAACATGCGCTCGGCCGCCGGGTTCCAGACGGTGACCCGGTGCCGCTGGTCCACCGCCACGATCGCGTCGGCGGCGCTCTCGATGACGGCCCGCGCGATGGGATCGTGGACGTGCTCGTACACGTCTGTCATCGTGCCACCGGACTCCGGCGCGGCGCCGGGTAACTTGCATCGAAAATTGCCACGGGAACCTTACCTTCCGGCAAGGCTACCGCCTGGTAAGCCTCCCGATGAGGAGCGCGGCCACGCCCGCGACCAGGAACGACAGCAGCGATGCGCTCATCCAGCTCTGCGGCGTGAAGTGCAGCGCCTCCTGGACGTCCCGCCAGAAGCCCGCCCAGTGCGCGACGGTGCCCGGGTTGATCAACTGGTAGACCGCGAACCCGACCGCCCAGGCCGCGATCATCCCCCAACGGGACGGCGCGCGCCGCGACACGTCCCACCCGTCCAGCCCGGCGGCCTCCGTGCCCTCCGTGCCCTCCGCGCCCTCCGCGCCGCGCGGGGTGCGGCGGCGGCCGAGGAAGAAGTCCGCGGCGAGGACGCCCAGCATCGGCACGAACACCGACCCGATCAGCGTCAGGAAGCCCGCGTAGTCGCCGATGTCCAGGACGAGCGCGAGGACGGTGATGACCGCGCCGAGCGCCACGCTCAGCACGCGGCGGTCGGCGCGCGGGAACAGGTTCTGGATCGACACGGCGGTGGAGTAGGTGTCGGCGAACGACTGGTCCGCCTCCCGCAGCACGAAGACCGCGAAGAAGACCACCCCGAGCGTGGCGCCGAGGAACGGGTCGAAGACGCGGGTGCTGTCGCCCGCGACCAGCGCGAGCGCCAGCAGGCCGAGGACGTAGGCGATGATCTGCGTGACCGAGTAGCCGATCGACGCGGCGCCGAACGCCGCCCGCTCCGTCCGCGAGTGCCGGGTGTAGTCGGCGGCGACCGGCACCCAGGAGATCGACACCGCGAGCGCGGCGTCCGCGCCGATCCAGAAGCCGCCCCACGAGCCGTCCGACAGGTCGGGCAGCGGCTGCCGGACGAGCTCCACGTAGAAGTAGACCAGCGCGATCCCGACGGCGACGGTCACGTAGCGGCGCAACAGCCGCACCGAGCCGAGCGGCCAGACCGTCAGCACGGTCGTGATCGCGCCGGCGGCGACGACGTAGCCCCAGCGCGGCACGCCGTCCCACAGCTCGCGGGCCGCGTCGGCGATGACGATCAGCTCGAACGTCCCCCAGCCGACGAGCTGCGCGATGTTCAGCACGGTCGGTGCGTACGACAGCCGGGCGCCGAACAGGCCGCGCAGCAGCACCATCGCGGGCTGCCCGGTGCGGGCGCCGGGGACGGCGGCGAGGCCGAGCATCAGCCCGCCGAGCGCCGTCCCGACGGCCATCGCGACGATGCCCGCCATGATGGAGATCGTCGGCCTGCCGTCGGCGTCCGGCGCGAGGACGGTGTAGGCGCCGGAGAAGGCCAGGAGGCTGACTCCGAGGTTGGCCCAGAACGCGCTCTGGTCCCAGAAGCCGAGGACCTTCGGGGCGGGCTCGTCGAGGGTGAGGGGGGCCTCGTCGGCGGACCGCCCGCCCTCGTGAGGGCGCTTTTCGACGTCGGACGTCACGGGACACGCTCCCTACGCCGGCATTACCCGGACAGGTTCATGCGGTCGGCGGCGCCCTGGTGGCCGCCCTCTCAGCCCGGCTTCTGGCCCGAGCTCCCGCGGTTATCGGTCAGCCCTGATCGTACAACCGCCCGTCGTCCCCCAGAAGGGGGCATACGGTACGGATCACGCCACGTACGGCGGGCCGTCCCCGGCGCCCTCCATGGGACGCCCGGCCTCCGCCCAGCTCTGCATCCCGCCCGCGACGTTCCTGGCCAGCCAGCCCGCCTGGTTCAGCGCCACCGTCACCTGCGCCGACCGCGCCCCGGACCGGCAGATCACGAAGACCTCCCGGTCGCGCGGGACCTCGCCGGCCCGGTCGCCGAGCTGGCGCATCGGGATGTGGACCGCCTCGGGCGCGTGCCCGGCGTCCCACTCGTCCTGCTCCCGGACGTCGAGCAGGTAGCCGTCCCGCGGTACGTCGGCGGCGCCGACGGCGGGCACCTCTTCCCCGAAATTCATCACGCCCCCCATGGAACCGCGCGAACCGGCACCGCGTCGAATCACGCATGCGGTATCGGACGCTCCTGTTCGCCGCGCCCGGTGTGGCCACGCTCCTGACCCTGGCCGCCTGCGGCGACGAACAGGCCAACGGAAATCCCGCCGCGGAGCCTTCGGGCACCACGTCCGTGCAGCCCTCCGGCACCCCGGCGGACACGCTCACCATCACCGTCAAGGCCTCCGCGGAGGCCCCCGCCAAGACCTGGACGCTGACCTGCGATCCTCCAGGCGGTACCCATCCGAAGGCCGCCGACGCCTGCGCGGCCCTGACCAAGGCCAAGGAACCCTTCAAACCCGTCCCCAAGGACCAGATGTGCACCAAGATCTACGGCGGTCCTGAGATCGCCACGGTCAAGGGCACCTGGCGGGACAAGCCGATCGACACGAAGTTCACCCGTGGCGACGGCTGCCAGCTCCACCGCTGGACCGAGGTGGGCCCCGTCTTCGGCGACGTGCCGAAGGTCCGCTGAGACCGGTCCCGAACCAGCCTTCCCCGTTCCGGCTCGGTTCTCCATCGTCAGTCTCCATCGTCAGGCCCCGGCACCCGCCGGGGCCTGACTCGTTCACGCCCTGAATCGTTCACGCGCGCAGAGGGGTGCATCCACGCGCAGAAGGGTGCATCGGGTGGCGGCACCGCGGGGCCTGGACGGCGCCGCCATCCGATGCGGCTCCATCCGATGCGGCCGGATCCGATGCGGCTCCATCCGATGCGGCTCCATCCGATGCGGCTAGATCCAGCCGCCGATGCTGCGGTTCTGGGAGACGGCGGTGTCGAAGGCCAGGGGGCAGGCCAGGATCAGGGTGCGCATCGGCTCGGGCGGCTGGACGTGCATCTGCAGGACGTAGCGGTCGGCGCCGGTGAACATCTGCGACAGGAACTCGCCGTAGCCGTCGAAGCCGCGCTGCATGCGGGCCAGCTCCTGCTGCTGCCAGTCGGTGATCCGCCCGCTCAGCAGCTCGTAGTAGCCGATCTGGCGCTCCTGCGCGGTCAGGATCTCCCAGCCGCGCAGCGCCCGCTTGCGCAGGTGCCCGATGAGACCGCCCTGCGGGGTGAGCACCTGCATCTGGGGCGTGCCCATGAAGCCGTAGGGCTTGTAGAAGAGGAAGTACGGCATCCCGTCGGGGCGGTAGATCGTCAGCTTCCGCTCGGCCTTGGTCTGGCTCGCCTGGTTGAGGACGCGGAACGCCTTCTTCGCACCGCTCACGCCCTCTTCCCGGACGTAGGCCGCGGGCTGCCCCTGCGGGCTCCAGATCGTGTAGTTCGCCTCGGTCGAGAAGAACTGCGCCGGCTGGTCGTAGACGAGGATCGGCGCGCCGTACAGGTCGGGGAACCCCTGCTGCTGGGGGACCTGCGGCTGCTGCGGCGGGTAGCCGCCCTGCTGGGGTGGCGCGTAAGGCGCCTGCTGGGGCGGGTACCCGGCCTGCTGGGGCGGGTAGCCGCCCTGCTGCGGTGGATATCCGTACCCGGGCTGCGGCGCGTAGGGCTGGGCGGGCTGTGCGGGCGGAGCCGGGGCGTGGCCCGGCTGGGGAGGGCCATAGCCCGGATGCGGTGGACCGTAGCCGGGGCCGCCTGGACCGGCGGGTGGGGGTGGGGGGTATCCCATGACGGCTCCTGCACGAGACGATCACCGGGGTTCTCGCGACACGATACGCCCGCGCGGGGCCGCGTCCGGGCCGGGTCGCCGGATTCCCCCGGCGGATTGCCCCCCGGCGGATTGCCCCCCGGTGGTTTCACTTCAGCAGGCGCGACATCCGGCGGTCGGCCAGCGGCTTGCCTCCGGTCTGGCAGGTCGGGCAGTACTGGAGCGCCGAGTCGGCGAACGACACCTCGCGGATCGTGTCACCGCACACCGGGCATTTCTGGCCGGCCTTGCCGTGCACCCGCAGGCCGGTCTTCTTCTCGCCCTTGAGGTCCTGCGCCTCCAGGCCGCGCGAGCGCTCCACGGCGTCCCGGAGGGTGGTGACGATCGCCTCGTGCAGGACGGCGACGTCCTCCCCGGTCAGCGCGGCGGCGAGCTTGAAGGGGGACATCTTCGCCGCGTGCAGCACCTCGTCGGAGTAGGCGTTGCCGATGCCGGCGATCACCTTCTGGTCGCGCAGCAGGCCCTTGATCTGGGTGCGCTTGCCGCCCACGATCGCGGCGAGGGCCTCGGGCGTGAAGGCGTCGTCGAGGGGGTCGGGGCCGAGCGTGGCGACGCCCGGCACGTCCGACGGGTCGCGGACGACGTAGACCGCGAGGCCCTTCTTCGTGCCCGCCTCGGTGAGGTCGAAGCCCGAGCCGTCGTCGAGGTGGACGCGCAGGGCGAGGGGGTTCTTGCCGCCCGGCCGGACGGGTTTGGCGGGGATCTCGTCCCGCCAGCGCAGCCAGCCCGCGCGGGCGAGGTGGATGACGAGGTGCAGCCCGTCGACGTCCAGGTCGAGGAACTTGCCGTGCCGGGACGCGCCGGTGACGGTCAGCCCGCCCAGCGCCGTCACCGGCGGGTCGTAGGTCTTCAGCGCCGAGATGGCGAGAACATCGACGCGGGCGACGGCGTGGCCGACCGCGCGCTCGCGCAGGAACCCCGCCAGCGCCTCCACCTCTGGTAGCTCAGGCATGACCTCAGTATCGGCGACCCGGCCGGAGGTTCGTCCACAGGGCTGTGGATACCTGTGGAAAACCCTGGGGAGCGCCTGTGACCGGGATCTCGAAATAACCCATAGGGGGTACCGGTTGCCACGGGGTGAACGTTATGGCAGCATGAGGCTCGGAAGATACCCCCTAGGGGTAAGCGCCCGGAAAGCAAAGGAGACGCCGATGAGCACCGCCACCTACACCGTCACCGGAATGACCTGCGGCCACTGCGTGAGCTCGGTCACCGAGGAGGTCGAGCAGATCGCCGGCGTCACCGCCGTCGACGTCGACCTCCCGACCGGCAAGGTCACCGTCACCAGCGAGGCCCCCCTCGACGTCGCCCAGGTCAAGGACGCCGTCGAAGAGGCCGGATACCAGCTGCAGGCATGACCGGTGCGCGCCCCCTTCCCGGGGGCGCGCCCGGACGGACAGCGAGTGGAGTGGATCGGCATGAACAGCGCGACCAAGGTCGGCGCGTACGCCCTGGGCCTCGCCGTCGTCTTCGGCGGTGCCGCCGGAGTCGGCAAGGCGGTCGGGCCCGTCGGCGGCACCGCGGAGATGGCGTCCCATGAGGGCGGCGGCCACGGAGGGGACCACGGCGGGGACGGCGGCGGCGCGTCGCACGCCCCGGGCGGCCTCCAGGTCTCCGAGGACGGCTACACGCTGGCCCCGCGCACGACCACGGTGGCCCCGGGCGAGAAGACCGACTTCCGGTTCACGATCAACGGGCCGGACGGCCGGCCGGTCACCGGCTTCAAGCCCCTGCACGGCAAGCGGCTGCACCTGATCGTCGCCCAGCGCGACCTGTCCGGCTTCCAGCACCTGCACCCGACCGAGGTCGGGGGCGGGGTGTGGAGCGTCCCGATCGAGCTGCCCGAGCCCGGCGTGTACCGGTTCTTCACCGACATCCAGCCGGACGGCGCGTCGCGCCAGCTCACCCTGGGCACGGACGTCTTCGCGCCGGGCGACCTGCGGCCCGCGCCGCTGCCGGAGCCCGTGCGCGTCGCGAAGGTCGACGGCTACGAGGTCGCGCTCACCGGCGGCCTCACGCCCGGCAAGTCCACCGAACTCACCCTTACAGTGAGCAAGGACGGCAAACCGGTCACCGACCTGGAGTCGTACCTGGAGGCGTACGGCCACCTGGTCGCGCTGCGGCAGGGCGACCTCGCCTACCTCCACGTCCACCCGGACGGTGCGCCGGGCGACGGGAAGACGGCGCCGGGCCCCGGCATCACGTTCTTCGCCGAGGCGCCCAGCGGCGGCGCATACCGTCTCTACCTGGACTTCAAGCACGGCGGCAAGGTCCGCACGGCGGAGTTCACCGTCCACGCCGGCGACGCCGCCGTCCCCGCCGGGCAGCCGTCCGGCGAGCCCTCCGGGAAGCCGGGGCATGAGCCCTCCGGCAAGCCGGGGCAGGGGCACGACGAGACGCCGCACACGCACTGAGCGTCCCACTCGATCGAGGCAGAGGAGGAGCGATGAGCACGGACACCGAGTCCGCGCGTATCGAGCTGGCGATCGGCGGGATGACGTGCGCGTCGTGCGCCAACCGCATCGAGAAGAAGCTCAACAAGATGGACGGCGTGACCGCGACGGTCAACTACGCCACCGAGAAGGCCAGCGTCGAGTTCGCGCCGGGGGTGTCCCCGGACGAGCTGATCGCCACCGTCGAGAAGGCCGGCTACAGCGCCGAGCTGCCCGCCTCGCCGGAGGGCGGCACCGAGGGCGGGGACGAGCCGGAGCCGGACGACGGCCTCCGCCCGCTGCGCCAGCGGCTGATCACCTCGGTCGTGCTGTCGGTTCCGGTCATCGCGATGGCGATGGTCCCCGCGCTGCAGTTCGACGGGTGGCAGTGGCTGTCGCTGACGCTCGCCGCGCCCGTCGTGGTGTACGCGGGCTGGCCGTTCCACCGGGCCGCGGCGATCAACCTGCGGCACGGCGCGGCGACCATGGACACGCTGATCTCGCTCGGCACGATCGCCGCGTTCGGCTGGTCGCTGTGGGCGCTGTTCTTCGGCACCGCCGGCGAGATCGGGATCAAGCACGGCTTCGAGTTCTCGATGACCCGCTCGGACGGGTCGATGAACATCTACCTCGAGGCCGCGGCCGGCGTGACCATGTTCATCCTGGCCGGACGCTACTTCGAGACGCGGTCCAAGCGCCGCGCCGGGGCCGCGCTGCGCGCCCTGCTGGAGCTGGGCGCCAAGGAGGTCTCGGTCGTCCGGGGCGGCCGCGAGGAGCGGATCCCGGTCGCCGACCTCGCGGTCGGGGACGTGTTCGTCGTCCGCCCCGGCGAGAAGATCGCGACGGACGGGACGGTCGAGGAGGGCTCGTCCGCCGTGGACGCGTCCATGCTGACCGGCGAGTCCGTCCCGGTCGAGGTCGGGCCGGGCGACGCGGTGGTCGGCGCGACGGTGAACGCGGGCGGCCGGCTGCTCGTCCGCGCGACCCGGGTCGGCGGCGACACCCAGCTCGCGCAGATGGCGCGGCTCGTGGAGGAGGCGCAGACCGGCAAGGCGCAGGTGCAGCGGCTCGCCGACCGGATCTCCGGGATCTTCGTCCCGATCGTGATCGCGCTCGCCGTCGGCACGCTCGGCTTCTGGATCGGCACCGGCGAACCGCTGGCCGGCGCGTTCACCGCCGCGGTGGCCGTGCTGATCATCGCCTGCCCGTGCGCGCTCGGCCTCGCCACCCCGACCGCCCTCATGGTCGGGACGGGGCGCGGCGCGCAGCTCGGCATCCTGATCAAGGGCCCGGAGGTGCTGGAGTCCACCCGCGCCGTCGACACCGTCGTCCTGGACAAGACCGGCACGGTCACCACCGGGAAGATGGCCCTGGTCGACGTCGTCACGGCCGAGGGCGTCGCGGAGGAGGACGTGCTCCGGCTGGCGGGGGCGCTCGAGAACGCGTCCGAGCACCCGATCGCGCAGGCGATCGCGCGCGGCGCCGCCGACCGGGTCGGCGAGCTGGGCGCGGTCGAGGACTTCGCCAACGTCGAGGGCCTCGGCGTCCAGGGCGTGGTGGACGGCCACGGCGTCCTCGCGGGACGCCCGCGGCTGCTCGCCGAGTGGTCGCAGGACCTCACGCCCGAGTTGGAGCGCGCGATGGCGGAGGCGCAGGCGCTCGGCCGCACCGCCGTCGCGGTCGGCTGGGACGGCGCGGCCCGCGCGGTCATCACGGTCGCCGACCAGGTCAAGCCGACCTCGCGGGAGGCGATCCAGCAGCTCACGGCGCTCGGGCTGCGTCCGGTCCTGCTGACCGGCGACAACGAGACCGTGGCCCGCACGGTCGCGGACGCCGTCGGGATCGGGGAGGTCATCGCCGAGGTCCTGCCGCAGGACAAGGTGGACGTCGTCAAGCGGCTCCAGTCGGAGGGCCGGACGGTGGCGATGGTCGGCGACGGGGTCAACGACGCCGCCGCGCTCGCCCAGGCCGACCTCGGGCTCGCGATGGGCACCGGGACGGACGTGGCGATCGAGGCGTCCGACCTGACCCTCGTCCGGGGCGACCTGCGGGCCGCCGCCGACGCGATCCGGCTGTCGCGGCGCACGCTCGGCACGATCAAGGGGAACCTGTTCTGGGCGTTCGCCTACAACGTGGCGGCGCTGCCGCTCGCGGCGACCGGCCTGCTCACCCCGATGATCGCGGGCGGCGCGATGGCGTTCTCCTCGGTGTTCGTGGTCAGCAACAGCCTCCGCCTGCGCCGGTTCAAGCCGCTGACCGGCGCCCGCGAGACCGCCGCGCCGTCGGCCGGCTGAGGCGCGGAGCCGAGGCGCGATGCTGAAGCGCGATGTTGAAGCGCGCGGCCCTTTCCCGGGGTCGCGCGCTTCGGCGTCTTCAGAGGTCAGGGGCGCAGGACGGCCAGGAGCTGCGCGAGCGCCGGGTCGTCCGCGGCGTCGTCGAGGGCCGCGGTGAGGGTCTCCGCGTAGGTGGGGGCGGCGTCCCGGTGGACGTCGCGGCCCTCGTCGGTGATGACGGTGTAGACGCCGCGGCGGTCCTTGGGGCACATGTCGCGGCGCGTGAGGCCGGCGGCCTCCAGCCGGGCGACGAGGCGGCTGACGGAGCTCTGGTTGAGGCCGATGAGGTCGGCCAGCTCCTGCATGCGCAGCTCGCCGTCGGCGGCGCGGGACAGGCGGCACAGCGCCCGGAACTCCGACAGGCCGATGCCGTGCCGGCTCTGCAGGGCCTTGGCGAGCCGGTGCTCGACGCGTCCGTGGAGGGTCACCACACCGTCCCAGAGCTGCCCGTCCGCCGTGACCGGGGCCTTCTCGTCCACGCTCATCCCGCACCCGCTTCCTGGTTGACACCAGCTTACATGCAATGCGAATATCTGCATGTACATACAAAACATGCATGTACATGCAAATAGCAAAGGAGGAGGTCACCGTGATCGAACGCGTCGCCACCACCCCCGACTGGTACGAGCCGTACCGGATCTCGCAGGCGATCCGGGCCGGCGGGTTCATCTACGTGTCCGGGCAGGCCGGCATCGACGAGCAGGGGCGGACGGTCCCCGGCGGCTTCATGGAGCAGGGGCGCCGGGCGTTCCAGAACGTCCAGCGGGTACTGGAGGCCGCGGGGGCCGACCTGACCGACGTCGTGAAGATCGGCATCTTCGTCCGGGACATGGCGGCCGACCTCGACGGCGTCATCCGGCTCCGCGAGGAGTTCCTCAGCGAGCCCTACCCCGCCGACACGCTCCTCGAAGTGAGCTCCCTGGCGCAGCCCGACTGGCGGATCGAGGTCGAGGCCGTCGCGATCGAGAGGACGGCGCGATGACCGGCACGCTGCTGACCCCCTACGAGGGCCCGCACCTCGCGCTGCCCAACCGGATCGTGATGGCGCCCATGACGCGCGGGCGCGCGGACGACGCGACCGGCGTCCCGCATCCGCTGACCGCCACCTACTACGCGCAGCGCGCGACGGCCGGGCTCATCGTCACCGAGGGGCTGTGGCCGCACGTCCTCGGCAAGGGCGGGCCCGGCATCCCCGGCCTGGTCACGGACGCGCAGGTCGCCGGGTGGCGCGAGGTCACCGCGGCCGTCCACGCCGCGGGCGGGACGATCTACGCCCAGCTCTGGCATGTGGGACGGATGACGCACCCGCTCAACCTGCCGGACCGTGCCACGCCGGTCGCACCCTCGGCCGTCCGCATCGAGAACGAGCAGATCTTCACGTCCGCGGGCGACGTCGAGCACGTCACGCCGCGCCCCATGACCACCGCCGAGGCGGAGGAGGCGGTCGCCTGCTTCGCGGCGGCGGCCCGCAACGCGATCCGCGCCGGGTTCGACGGCGTGGAGGTGCACGGCGCGAACGGCTACCTCATCCAGCAGTTCCTGGCCGAGAACACCAACCGGCGCACCGACCGCTTCGGCGGCTCGCGCGAGGGGCGGTTGCGGTTCGCCCTGGACGTGGTGGAGGCCGTGGCCGCCGAGGTGGGCCCCGAGCGGGTCGGCCTGCGCATCTCCCCGGACAACCCGGAGAACGAGATCGCCGAGGAGGACCCGCAGGGCACCTACCGGGCGCTGGTCGACGCCCTCGACCCGCTCGGGCTCGCCTACCTCCACGTGATCGAGCGGGGCGCCTACGAGGCGCTGGCCGACCTGCGGCCGCGCTGGTCGGGCACCCTGATCGGGAACTTCAACGGGCCGGAGCCGACGACGCGGCAGGCCGGGGAGCGGGTCGTGGCGGAGGGGCTCGCCGACCTGTTCTCCTTCGGGCGGCTGTTCATCTCCAACCCCGACCTGCCGGCCCGCTTCGCCGCGGACGCGCCGCTCAACCGGCACGTCCCCGAGCTGGTCTACGGCGGCGGCGGTGAGGGCTACGTCGACTACCCGGCCCTCACCACCGCGCACTCCGCCACACCCGCGCAAACAGCGCAGACGGCTGAAAGGGTGTAGTCGGGGGTCCTACAGCGGGACGTCCCAGAAGGCGAGCTCGTGGCGCATGCCCTCCAGGAAGAAGCGCTCTGCCGTCCCGGTGTCGGCGCCGCACTCGTCGATCATCTGCGCGATGCGGGCGGTCAGCTCCGCGAACGCGGGGTCGGCGTAGGTGTCGACCCAGCGGCGGTAGCGCGGCTCCGACGGCGGGTTCTCGGCGAGCCGCCGTCCGAGCGTGGAGTAGCCCCACATGCACGGGTACAGCGCGGCGAGGCCCTCGTCGTAGACGGCGGCGCTCTCCAGCAGGAACGAGGTGTAGGCGACGCAGGCCGGGCCCTTCTCGGCGCCGTCCAGGTCGGCGTCGAACTCGGCCGAGAGGGAGCGGTGCAGCTCCATCTCGTCGTGGAAGGTCGAGTAGGCGAGGTCCACGAGGTCGCCCAGGTGGGCGTCGGGGGCCTGCCAGGCGAGACGGGAGAACACGCGCACGTAGTCGTGCAGGTAGAGGTAGTCCTGTTCGAGCCAGGAGCGGAATACGGCCTCGTCAAGGTTCCCTTGGGCGATGCCCGCCACGGTGGGGTGCTTGAGCTGTTCCTCCACCAGGGGGCGGCCGAGTTCTTCCAGATGCGCGGCGAGACTCATGGCCGCCAGTCTGCCCCAGCCCCCGCCTGACCCGGATTTGGCCCGGACATGACCAGACCCCGCCGGATCGAAACCCGGCGGGGTCCTGGTCGTGCGGCCGATGTACGGGTCGCCTCTCGGCGAAAGGCACAACACGGCTCCAGCCGAACGGTATTCCGTGAAGGCAATAGGTGAGGCCCGGGGACACCAGGCACATCGGCCATCAGGTGTAACCGACGGGTCCCCAGGATTGTTCCCGGCCCCCCGAGAAGGTCCCGGTGCGCCTGATCGTCTGCCAGCCAAGGCGCGACCCCAGCAGCGCGGTGACCACGGACTGGACGACCACCAGGTACATGAGCTGCCGGTAGACGAACTGCTGGAGCGGCAGCGCCCACAGCGGGCGGATGGACTCACCGTCCAGCCACAGGGCGTACGCACCGGCGGCCGCCTGCGCGGCGACGAACGCCGTCCAGGTGAGGACGGGCAGGGTCGGGTCCAGGAAGACCATGCCGAACAGGGCGAACAGGTCCACGGCGGGTGCGAACAGCGGAAGCAGCACCTGGAACACCGTCAGGTAGGGAAGGCAACGGCGGCCGAAGCGTCCCGAGCCGCCGCGTTCGATGAGGGAGCGGCGGTGCTTCCACATCGCCTGCATCGTCCCGTAGCACCAGCGGTAGCGCTGCTTCCACAACTGCCGGAGGGACGACGGGGCCTCCGTCCAGGCGATGGCCTTCTCCTCGTAGACCACACGCGCGCCGGTGCGGCATATCGCCATGGTGAGGTCGGTGTCCTCGGCCAGGGTGTCGTCCGGTACGCACCCCACCTCGGCCAGGACCCGCCTCCGGAAGGCACCGATCGCGCCGGGCACCGTCGGCATGCATTGCAGGACGTCGAACATGCGCCGGTCGAGGTTGAAGCCGATGACGTACTCGATGTGCTGCCAGCGGCCGAGGACTCCGCCCCGGTTGGCGACCTTGGTGTTGCCGCTGACCGCCCCCACCCTCTGGTCCGTGAACGGCGCGACGAGGTGCCGGAGGGTGTCGCGCTGGAAGACGGTGTCGCCGTCCACGAGCACCAGGATGTCGGCCCTGGCCACGAACAGCCCGGCGTTGAGCGCGCTCGGCTTGCCGCCGTTCGCCTTGCGGATCAGGTGGACGCCGGGCAGGCCGAGCTCCTCGACGATCGCGGCGGTGCGGTCGGAGGAGCCGTCGTCCACCACGATCACCTCGACGCCGCCGGGATAGTCGGTGTCGAGGAGGGACGCGACCGTCGCCGCGATCCCCGCCTCCTCGTTGTAGGCGGGGACGACCACCGACACGGGCGGGAACGGATCGGGCGGCAGCTCCCCCGGCTCCCCGAAGTCCGGCGGCGCGGGCGGGCCGGGTCGGCGGACGCGGCGCATGTGGACGTGCGCGAACACCAGCAGCAGGAGCAGCCGCAGCACGTAGAGGAGCCCGGCGGCGGCGAACACGGCGCCCATCGTCCCGGTGAGCGCGGACGCCGCGCGCTGGGCGACGACCAGCGTCCAGCCGGCGGCCTTCTCGTACGCCGGGACGGCGACCTCCGCCGAGGGCATGCCGAGCGCCTCGGTGACCGTCGTGAAGCGGTATCCCTCCGGCTGGAGCCGGTCGAGGATCCGCTCGACGGCCGCGACGGTGTCGGCCCGGTCGCCGCCCGAGTCGTGCAGCATCACCACCGCGCCCTCGCCGCGCCGCTCCGCCGCGAGCGCCGTCCGGACGATCGCGCCGGTGCCGGGCCGCGCCCAGTCCTCGGTGTCGCGGTCGGTGAGGACGACGATGTACCCGTCCTCGCCCGCACGCCGGGCCGCCCGCCACTCCGGCGCGGTCAGCCCGTCCGGGCGGGACGAGTACGGCATCCGCATCAGCCGGGTGTGGACGCCCGCTGCGCCCGCCAGCGCCCGCTGCGTGAGGTCCAACTCCAGGCGCCCGCGCCACGCGGGCGCGGTGGCGAGATCGGCGTGCGTGTACGTGTGCGAGCCGATCTCGTGGCCCTCGCGGAGAATGCGGCGGGTCAGCGCCGGGTTCTCGGCGACGCGCGAACCGACCGTGAAGAACGTGGCGCGGGCGTCGTGGCGGCGCAGGACGTCCAGGATCCGCGGTGTCCACACGGGGTCGGGGCCGTCGTCGAACGTCAGCGCGATCGTCTTCGGCGGCATGCTGCGGCTGCGCGGCGTGGCGTCCGCGAGGTTCAGTACGGGACCGCCGGTGAGAGCCCGGGAGGGGGCCGGCGCGGGGTGCGCCGGCTCGTCCCTGGGCGCCTCGCCCACGGCGCCGTTCGCGAAGCCGTCCAGCAGGAGGAGCACGGAGAGGGCCAGCCCGCCGAGCAGCAGCAGGACCCAGTGGCCTCGCGGTTCGCCGCGTCGCACGGTCAGGGGTTCTTCTTCTTGTTGCGCCCCCATGCCGGCGGTTGCGCCGTGGACCTGCCCGGATTGCTCGTGGACGCGGCCCTCCCCGGAGCGGTCGTCGGCGTGGACGACGCCCTGGGCGTCGCAGGGGCGGCAGGTGCCGCGACCCGGCTCGTGGGCGTCGGCCCGGTACTGGGCGGTGCGGTTCTCTTGGTCGGGGTCGGCTTGGCCTTGGGAGGATGGCTCACCTGCACGCGCGGGTGCGGGGACGGCTCGCTCCACGGCGTCAGCGGCACATCGGTCCCCGTCGTCATGCCGAGGCCCAGCGCGCCGAGGAACACGATGAGGAGCGCGCCGGTGAGCAGGCCCAGCCGCCGCCCGAGGCGCGTCCGCCATCCGGACGCGTCCACGAAGACGGGCTCCGCGGCGGTTAACGGTTTCGTCTCGGTGCCGGGGTCGGCCCGAGGCTCCGGCGGCGGGTCCGCGACCGACGGGATGCCGGTTACTAGGAGTTCATCCCGGTTCTGCGGGCTGTTGCCGTTCATTGTCGTCCATCATTCGCGGGCGGGGGGTGGACGTCCCGGCGGCGCGGGAGTCATCCGTTCAGCGCCGACCCCCGCGTACTTGTCACACCACGATGAGATTTTCTGCACAATGGCGCGGTGGGCGAGGAGGAACTCGGTCGTGCGCTCCGGGCGGCGCAGGACGGCGACGAGGAGTCCTTCCGCATGCTCTACCGCGACGTCCAGCCGCGCCTGATCAGGTTCGCGGGCGCGATCGTCGGCGCGGACGCCGAGGACGTGACGTCGGAGGCGTGGCTGCAGATCGCCCGCGACCTGCGCTCGTTCCGCGGCGATCTCGACGGCTTCCGCGGCTGGACCGCGACGATCACCCGGCACCGCGCGCTCGACCACCTGCGCCGCAAGTCCCGCCGCCCCGCCTCTGACCTGCCCGCCGAGGAACTGGTCACGATGGCCGCGGACGGGGACACCGAACTCGACGCACTGGACGGCATCGCCACCGAGGAGGCACTCCGGCTGATCTCCGAACTCCCCCGCGACCAGGCCGAGGCGGTGCTGCTGCGCGTCGTCGTCGGCCTGGACGCCAAGTCGGCGGGCAGGGTCCTCGGCAAGCGCTCGGGCGCCGTCCGCACTGCGGCCTACCGCGGCCTGCGCCGCCTCGCCGACCGGCTGTCGGACACCGGCGCCGAACGGCCGTCGGACACGGGCGCCGAACTGCCCCTGGTCCGGGGTGACAAAAGCGGCGGTACCGGCGCTGAAGGGGTGTCATGAGCGACCACACCGAGGCCGGGCAGCTCGATCAGCGCACCGCCGAGCGCCTGCTCGCCGGTGCCGCCGACGGGCATTCCGCCCTGCGCTCCGTGCTCGCGGCGGCCGCGGCACCGGCCCGCCCGGCGGAGCTCGCGGGCGAGGACGCCGCCGTCGCCGCCTTCCGGTCCGCGCCCGCGGCGGTCCGCCGCACCCGCCTGGCGGTACTGCGCCGGTTCCTGACCGCCAAGGTGATCGCGCTCGTCGGCGGCACGCTGCTGGCGCTGACGGGCGGCGTCGCGTGGGCGACCGGGAACCTCCCCGGCATGGAGCCCGCGCCCGCGCCGTCCCCGACGCACCAGGAGCAGGAGGGCGACGGCCACGACAGCACGCCCGGGACGCAGTACTCGCCGTCCGCGCTGCCCAGCCCGTCGCCCTCGACCTCGGGCGCGTCGGCGGGAGCGGCCTCGTCGTCGCCGCCGACGCCCGGGGCCTCCGCGTCCGGACGGGGTCAGGACCACGGCAGGCCGTCCTCGCCGGGCAACTCGACCCAGAGCCCGAATCCGAACAGCACCAGTTCGCCGCCGCGCGGCCCCGGCAGCAACAACGGGAACGGGAACGGCAACGGGAACGGCCAGGGCAACGGGAACGGCAACGGTGAGAAGCCGGGCGGCACCCCCGCCAACGGCCAGGACCAGGGCGGCGACAAGGGCACTTCGGTGGTCGAAGCCCCCGACGAGGACGACGACGACGATTCCGACTGACCGCGACGATTCCGACTGACCGCCCCGTCGGCCAGTCGGCAGTCGGTCAGGCGGTCAGTCGCTCAGAAGCAGCCTTCGAACTGGGGGACCTCCAGGTCCGACAGCTTCAGGCCGGACGTGCCGAACCACTTGCCCATGAGCCGGCCCATCGTCCCGTCCTGGTACATCCGGGTGATGGCCCGGTTGAGGGCCTCGCACCCGTCGGGGTCGCCCTTGCGGATCGCGATGCCCGTGCGCCGCTCGCCGAACCGGGAGTTCAGCAGCCGGAACCCGGCGCCCTGCCGGGTCTTCAGCCCGGCCAGGATCGTGTCGTTCGTCGTGATCGCGTCGATCCGGCCGTCCCGCAGCATGGCCATGCAGTCGGCGTAGGAGCGCGCCGCGACCGGCACCGCCGGCACCTCCCGCTCCACGGTCACGGCCTCGGCGGCACCCGACCCGGTGACCGCGCAGATCCTGCGCCCCGCGAGGTCCCGCACGCCCCGCACGGTCTTCTCCCCGTCCCGGACGAGGATGTCCTGGTACGACAGCAGGTACGGCCCGGCGAACGCGAGGCGCTGCTGCCACTCGGGCTCCAGCCAGAACGTCAGGACCATGTCGACGCCGCCCTCGCGGAGCAGGCGCTCGCGGTCGCGCGCCAGCGCCGGCTCGAACCGGACCCGCTTGCCCAGGCGCCGGGCGAGGTAGCGGGACACGTCGACGTCCAGGCCCTCGAACTCCCCGTCGGGGCGCCTGAACCCGATGCCGGGCAGGTCCGGCCGGACGCCCGCCACCAGCGTGTCCTTGGCGACGATGGACGCCGTCTCGGCGCCGCCGCACCCGCCGAGCGCGGCGCACGCCGACGCGGCCGCCGCCGTCCCGGCCGCGATCAGTCGCCGCATGATCCCAGTCGCCGCATGTTCCGGACCCCCGACTCGTCAGCGCGGTCCGCCCCGGCGGAGCGCGGGGCACATCCGGATCAAACGTCGCAGCCGATCGGTGGCGGCTCCAGCCCGTGACCGCATCCGGTCCCGGCACGCTAGCGCGTGCGGGAGTCCGGTGTGTCGCGTTCCGGCGTGTCGCGTTTCGGGGGGTCGCGGTCCGGGGGGCCGGTGACGAGCGCGGCGAGGGCGGCGGCGAACCTCTCGGGGGCGACGTCCGCCGGCGGGCGGCCGAAGAAGCCGCGGGACAGCTCGTACCCGGTCAGCGCGGACACCACGACCGCGAGCAGGGCGTGCGGGTCGTCGCGGCCGTCCCCGTCCGGCAGGTCGCGGGCCAGGTGCCCGGCCTCCTCGGCGATGCCCTGGTCGACCAGGACGCTGCGGATCCGGCGCGTCACCTCGGGGAACCGGCCGTGCTCCCGTGCCAGCAGATTGATCAGCGGCCGGACCCGGGCCAGGTAATCGAGCTGCTGGACGAGCCGGCGGGCCAGCGCGGCGCGCGGATCGTCGTCCACGGGGCCGCGCTCGAACTCCTCCCGGTACCGCCGGGCCCGGTCCAGCTCGCGTTCCAGGACGGCGCGGAACACCTCCTCCTTCGAGCGGAAGTGCCGGTAGAAGCTGCCGCTGCCGGGGGAGAGCCCCGCGAGCTCCTCGATGTCGGTGACCGCGGTGCCGCCGAACCCGTGCCGCTGGATCAGCTCCAGGGCGGCGTCGAGGACGCGGTCGCGCGTGGTGGAGGGCACGCCTGCAAGATAGTTCTTGCGCATGCAAGAGGGTTCTTGCACACTGCTGATCAACAGCCCCCGGGAAAGGCCCCGCCATGGCAGCGATGCGCGTTTCGTCCGCCCGTCCCCTCCGCACCGCGCTGGCCGCGGCGGTGATCGCCACCGCGGGCGCGGTGACCGTCGGCGCGGCTCCGGCGCACGCGGACGTCGTCGTCTCCCCGCAGCAGCGGAACTGGGTGCTGCGGGACGCCGCGGGCCGCGAGGTCACGCTGCGCGGCTTCAACGTCTCGGGCAGCACGAAGCTCTACGAGAACGGCCTCCTGCCGTTCCGCAGCACCGCCGACGCCGCGAAGTCGGCGCAGGCGATGCGCGACCTGACCGGCGCAAACGCGGTGCGCTTCCTGATCAGCTGGGAGGGCGTCCAACCGGCCCCCGACCGGATCGACCACGCCTATCTCGACCGGGCGATCGCGCAGATCAGGGCGTTCACCGACCGGGGCATCCGCGTCCTGCTGGACTACCACCAGGACCTCTACTCGTCGCACCTGTTCAATCCCGGGAGCTGGTACACCGGGGACGGCGCGCCGAAATGGGTGATCGACGCGGGCGGCTACCCGAAGGAGTCGTGCGGGATCTGCCTCCTGTGGGGCCAGAACATGCAGACGAACACCGCCGTGCGCAAGGCCGCCTACGACTTCTGGCGCAACCGCGTGCTCACCACTCCGGCCGGTCAGATCGGTGTCCAGGACGCCTACATCGCCCAGGCCAAGGCGACCATGGCCTACCTCAAGCAGAAGCTCCCCCGGGCGGCGTTCGACGACATCCTCGGCCTCGACGCGTTCAACGAGCCCTTCGACGGCGGGCTCGACGGCAAGAACGGCACGGATTGGGAGAAGAACGTCCTGATGCCGTTCTACGAACGCGTCCGCACCGCCATGGACGAGGCCGGATGGGCGGGCAAACCGGTCTTCGCCGAGCCGCTCGTCTTCTGGAACACCGGCTTCTTCGAGCAGGGCGGGATGACGACCGTCGGGCGGCTCGGCACCCGGGCGGTGTTCAACAGCCACTACTACGACGGGGCGCGCATGACGCTCGACCCGACCGCCGCGTCCGACGGCACCTACGACGCCGCGATGAACGAGATCCGGCGGCGCGCCGCCGACCTCGGCACCGCGCCGCTGGTCTCGGAATTCGGCAACAGGATGTCGGACGGCCGCACCCCGTGGATGGTCCGCGCCATGTACCAGGCGATGGACTACGGCGTTCCCGGCAGGAACTGGTGGAGCGCCCCCGCGTCCGGCGGGCAGGTGCTGTCGTCCATGCAATGGCACTGGGACATCTACAGCGGTCGGCACCACGAGCTGATGAACGGCAATCCCGACAAGGTGCAGACCGAAGGCGACGGCTGGAACGACGAGGACCACTCCGTGGTCGCCACCGACGGCGCGGGAAACGTCGCGCTCCGGCTGGACCGGCGCGTCCTCGACCGGCTCTACCCGTCGGCCGTCAATGGCGACACCCTGGCGTTCGCCTTCGAGGACCTGGCGCGCTCCGGCTACGGCGGCGCGGGCCAGGAGAAGGCGTGGCTGACCGTCCCGTCCTCGATGCCGTCCCTTTCCGCCCTTCTCCAGGGCCGCCAGTACGGCATTCTCGTGTGGCGCTCGTCGGGCGCCGGCGCGCCCACCGAACTGCACCTGCCGAACTCCTTCGCGCCGTCCGGCACGGCCGTTGTCAGCGACCTGGCGGTGCTCAACGGCGTCCCGGCGTCGGGCCCGGTCGCGGCCGTCACCGAAACCGGGTCCGCGACGGCCCGGAAACTGCGGATCACCGCGCAGGACGGCGCCGCCCACTTCGCTCTGGTGGTCAATACCGCGACCGGCACCCGGCCCACCGAAGCGCAGCTCGACGCCACCCGCACCGCCCTGTCCACGTGGCTGACGGAGGAGTTCCCCGCCGCTAGCTGAGGTGGCGGAGGGTCTCGGTGTC
Source organism: Actinomadura meyerae (assembly GCF_900188445.1). GTDB lineage: Bacteria > Actinomycetota > Actinomycetes > Streptosporangiales > Streptosporangiaceae > Spirillospora > Spirillospora meyerae. Next base: position 9,251 of record NZ_FZOR01000036.1, on the reverse strand, counting down.
GGTGACCGAACGGTAGTAGCAGGTCGGCCGGGCCTCGCCGGACGCGTCCTTGGTGTGGCAGGCCCCGCCCGTCGTCCGGTTGACCAGGTACAGCAGGGAGTTCTGCTCGCAGTTGACGCGGACGTCGACCAGTTCCAGGACGTCCCCGGAGGTCGCGCCCTTGCGCCACAGCTCGTTGCGGGACGTCGACCACAGCACGGCGATCCGCTCGTCCAGCGTGGCCTTGAGCGCCTGGTCGTTCGCGTAGCCGATGAACAGGACGTCGCCGCTCGACGCGTCCTGCAGGACGACGGGCACGACGCGCGCCCCGGTCGCCGCGACGCCGGCGAGCTTGTCGAAGTCCAGGGTCAGCCGGGTGCCTTCTTCGAGTTCGTTCACCCCGCCATCCTGCCCGCCGGACCGTCCGGCCGCGCCCCATGACACTCGCCCGGCGTCCCGCCCGCCGCCGGTCGCCGCTACGCGGCCAGGATGGACTGGACGGTCGCGATCACGACCCGGCCGGTCTCCTCGGGCCGCAACCGGCCGGCGCGGGTCTCCTCCGCGGCCCCGTGCAGGACGTACTGCACGACGTTGACCAGCCATTCGAGCGGCATGTCGGTGCGGAAGGCGCCCTCGTCCTGGCCTCGGCGGACCAGCCCCTCGACGCGCTTCGCGGGCCCGGCGTGCATCTCCCGGATGCGTCCGGCGGGGAGGACGCCCTGGGCCGCCGCCAGCAGCGCGGTCGACTCGGCCACGAGCGCCCAGCTCGATTCGAGCAGGCGGCCCAGCACGTCCCGCGCGGGCCCGTCGAGATCGACGTCCGACAGCACCTCCTCACCGGCGCGGAGCGCGTCGGTGAGGGCGGCCTCGACCAGTTCGCGCCGGTTGCGGAAGTGGCCGTAGAGCGTCATCCGGCCGACGCCGGCGGCCGCGGCGATGTCGTCGATGCTCGCGTTCGGGTCGGCGCTCAGGCACTTGCGGGCCGCGGACACGATGCGGGCGATGCTGCGCTCGGCGTCCGCGCGCCGGCGGCGGCCGGAGGAGGCGGTGGGCATGCCCGCATCCTAACTCGTACACCGCAGTACGTGTTACTCTCCAAGAAATCGTATGAAGGTGTACGACTTAAGGAGGACACGGTGCAAGAGCAGACATCGGCGCACCCGCTGCGCTGGCGCATCCTGGGGTTTCTGGGTGTGGCCCAGCTCATGCTGATCCTGGACGTCACCGTCGTGGCCATCGCGCTGCCGCACATGGAGGCCGACCTGGGCCTGAGCCGCCAGGCCGTGACCTGGACGGTCAGCGCCTACACGCTCACGTTCGGCGGGCTGATGCTCCTCGGCGGCCGGACCGCCGACCTCATCGGCGCCAAGCGCGTCGTCCTCGTCGGGCTCCTGGTCTTCACCGCCGCGTCCCTCACCACCGGCCTAGCCGGATCGGCCGAGGTCCTGATCGGCGGACGCGTCGCGCAGGGGCTCGGCGCCGCGCTGCTCTCCCCCTCCGCGCTCTCCCTGGTGGTCGGCCTGTTCGACGGCGACGAGCGGAACCGGGCGCTCGGCATCTGGTCGGCGCTCGGCGGTGGCGGCGCCGCGCTGGGCGTCCTGCTCGGCGGGGCGCTGACCGCGGGCCCCGGCTGGGCGTGGGTCTTCTTCGTCAACGTCCCCATCGGCGTGGTGATCATCGCGGCGCTGGCGCGCATGCTGCCGTCCCAGCCGGTCACCGCGCCCCGGCCCCGGCTGGACGTGCTCGGCGCGGTCCTGGTCACGGCCTCGTCCGGCTCGCTGATCTACGCGCTCATCCGCGCCGGCGACGGCGGCTGGCTCACCGCCGCGACCGGCGTGCTGGTCCTGCTCGCCGCGCTCGGCTACCTGGCGTTCGTCGTCCGGCAGCGGACCGCGCGCTCGCCGATGATGGACCTCGCGCTCCTCGTCAGGCGGCCGGTCGCGACCGGCACCTTCCTGATCCTGATGGCGACCGCCCTGATGATCGCGGTGTTCTTCCTCGGCACGTTCTACTTCCAGCACGCGGAGGACTACGGCGCCCTGCGCACCGGCCTGCTGTTCCTGCCGGTGGCCGTCGCGACGATGGCCGGCGCCAACGTCACCGGCCGGACGATCGCCACCGCCGGCGCCCGCCGCCCGGCCGTGATCGGCCTGCTCACCGCCGCGCTGGGCATGGCGCTGCCCGTCCTGTCCCTGAACCCGGTGTCGGTCGTGATCGGCACGGCGGTGGCGGGCGCCGGCACGGGCGCGATGTTCGTCGTCGCGTCGGCGACCACGCTGGGGCAGGTGGCACCGCACGAATCCGGCATCGCGTCCGGCATCGTCAGCACGTTCCACGAGTTCGGCGCGTCCATCGGCGCCGCGGTGATCTCCAGCGTCGCCGCCGCGAGCCTCACCGGCGACACCCTCGACGGCTTCACCGACGGCTTCGTCCTGGCCGCGATCGCCGCCGCCGTCGCCGCCCTGGCGGCCGCCGCCCTGACCCCGCCCAAGCGCCCGGCGACCCCGCCCGAGCGTCCCGCGGGGCTTGACCCTGACGTGCGGGTCAGCGAATAGCGTCACGGCGCGCTTCCGGGTGCCGCGCCCGGAACCTCACCCTTGAGGAGTGTCCGATGCCGTCCTACAAGTCCCGGATCGTCCGTCTCGCCGCCGTGCCGGACGGGCTGCCGGGGCCGGAGCACTTCGCCGTCGTCCGGGAGCCCGTCCCGGCGCCCGGCGAAGGCGAGGTGCTCGTCCGCAACCGCTTCTTCCAGGTCTTTCCCTCGCTGCGCACCCTGATCGGCGGCGGCGTGGAGGGCACCCCCTTCCCGCCACTGCGTCCGGGCGACGCGCTGTTCGGCGCGGCGGTCGGCGAGGTCGTCGCGGCGCCGCCCGGCTCCGGCCTGCACCCCGGCGACCTGGTGCGGCACTGGCTCGGCTGGCGCGAGCACGCCGTCATGCCGGCCGCCGAGTGCACGCCGCTGGACGACACGCTCCCCGACCCGGCCGCCCACCTCGGCCAGGCGGGCGTCGCGTACGCGTCACTGACAAGGGACGCGCGGCTCCGCCCCGGCGACACGGTGTTCGTGTCCGGCGGCTCCGGCGGGGTCGGTTCGCTGACCGGTCAGTTCGCCCGGCGCCTCGGCGCGGGCCGCGTGATCGGCAGCACCGGCTCCCGGGACAAGGCCGACCGCATGCTGCGCGAACTGGGCTACGACGCGGCCCTGGTCCGCGGCGAACGCCCCATCTCGGCACAACTGGCGGACGCAGCACCGGAGGGCATCGACGTCCTGGTGGACAACGTCGGCGGAGAGCAGTTGCGGGCCGCGATCGCCGCCGCCCGGCCGGGCGCGCGCTTCGTCCTGGTGGGCACCCTGGCCGGGCAGCTCGCACCGAACCTGACCGGCACCACCGCCCCTGTCGAGATCGACACGTTCCAGCTGATCGCCAAGAGCGTCGAGATGCGCGGTTTCGCCGGACTCGACGCCGACGTCCCGTGGGCGAAGCACTTCGGCGACTGGCTGCGCTCGGGCGACGTCACCTTCCCGCACGCACGCGTCACGGGCATCGACAACGCCCCGCGGGCGTTGCACGATCTGATCGCCGGACAGCACCTGGGCGCCGTCATCGTGGAACCGTAGCCGGAGGGGGACCCATGCGGATCGGCGACGCCGCCGCGGCGGCCGGGACGACCCCGCGGGCGCTGCGCTTCTACGAGCAGCGCGGCCTGCTGCCGCCGCCGGCGCGCACGTCCAGCGGGCAGCGCCGGTACGACCCGGCCGACGTCGCCCGCGTCCGGACCATCCGCCGGCTGCTGTCCCTGGGTCTCACCATCGAGGATGTCCGCGGCTGCGCCGACCGGCTCCACCTCCTGGACGGCGACGAACTCCCGCCCTACGACGGCCCCGCCTGCGCGCAGAGCACCGGCGGCACCGCCCGACGCCGCCTCGCCGCCCTCGACACCGAGATCACCCGCCTGCTCGCCCTCCGCAACCGCCTGGCCGCCGAGATAGGCGTCCCACCTCGCGACACCGACCCCGGCGCCGCACACCCGGCACCGCCCGAGCCGCACCGTCCGAGCCGCACCGTCCGAGCCGCACCGTCCGAGCCGCACCGTCCGAGCCGCACCGTCCGAGCCGCACCGTCCGAGCCGCACCGCCCGAGAAAGGTGACCCGATGATCGTCCGACCGGCCGAACCCGCCGACCTGCCGGTGCTCGCACCGCTGTGGCGAGCGGCGTGGCTCGACGGCCACACCGGCCACGTCCCCGCAGCGCTGATGGACGCGCGCGGCCCCGACCACTTCGCGTCCCACATCGAGAAGTACGCGGGCTCCACGCTCGTCGCGGCCGATCCCACCGACGGGATCCTCGGCCTGATCATCCTCGGCGACGATGACGGCGAGGTCATCCAGCTCGCCGTCGACGAGTCGGCCCGAGGCCGGGGCGTGGGCGGCGCGCTGCTACAAGCCGCGGAAGACCGCTTCCAGGGCAGGCATACACAGACGTGGCTCGCGGTGGTCCCCGGCAACACGCGCGCCCGCCGCTTCTACGAGTTCCACGGCTGGCGCGACACCGGCCTCATGACCTACCAAGCCCCGACCGCGTCCGGCACCGTCAACGTCCCCGTCCACCGCTACGTCAAGGACCTGGACGCCCCTCACCCGGCAGGCTGAGCACACCGAACGCGCGGTCGAGCAGGGCGGCGCGGTCGGCCGTGCCGCCGCTGCGGAGCCACTCCCGGTCGGCGGCGTCCAGGGCGGCGGCCGCCGCTCCGGTGAGGAGGTCGGCGGTGAAGGCGTCGACTCCGCCGGGATGCTCCCGCAACGCGGCGCTGACCAGCTCGCGCATCCGGTCACGCTCGGCGTGCAGCCGCGCCCGGAGTGCGGGCGCCTCCTCGATCAGCCGGAGCGTCCGCAGGTCGACCGTGTGGATCGCGTCCTGCCATTCGCGCAGCACCGCACGCAGGCACGCCCATGGCGCCTCCTCGCCGGGACGATCGCGGATCGCGTCGGCGACCCGTTCGGCGACGTCACCGGCCTCGCCGAAGACCACGTCCTCCTTGGACGGGAAGTAGCGGAAGAAGCTGCGCCGCGACATCCCCGCCGCCGTCGCGATGTCCTCAACCGTCGTTCTTTCGTAGCCGCGCTCCAGGAACAGCTCGACCGCCAGCGCGGACAGCTCCGCCCGAACCGCCCGCCGCGTCCGCTCCCGCAGCCCCGCCCGCTCTCCACCGCTCACGCATGGAGGATACTTCTGGCACCTGTTAGCGTGTATGGCACTAAGTGCCACACATGACAGGAGGCGTCATGCAACCGATGAGCGGTAAGACCGCCCTGGTGACCGGCAGTACGGGCGGGATCGGCAAGGAGACCGCGCGGGAACTCGCACGCCTCGGCGCCCGCGTCATCCTCATCGGGCGCGACGCCGGACGGGCCGAGGCGGCCGCCGCCGAGATCGGAGCGACCGCCTGCACCGGCGACCTCACCACCTTGAACGGCGTGCGCCGCCTGGCCGACGAGATCGCGGACCGGCACAGCCACCTGCACGTCCTGGTGAACAACGCCGGCGGCATGAGCCCGTCCCGCGCCCTCACCGAAGATGGCGTGGAAAGGACCTTCGCCCTCAACGTCCTGGCGCCCTACGCGTTGACGTGCCGACTCCTGCCGCAGTTGCGCGCCACGCAAGGGGCGCGCGTCGTCAACCTGACCGGCGGGTTCCCGGGCAAGCCCCTGGACGTCGCCAATCTCCAGGGCGAGAAGAAGTACCTGGGCTGGACGTTCTCCCAGTACAACCACGCAAAGACAGCACTGATGGCCGTAAGCCGCAGGATGGCCGACTACCTAGCCCCCGACGACATCACCGTCAATGTCGCCTACCCCGGCCACGCCTACACGCCGGGCAACAAGGCCACGGCGATCAGCGCATTCCCCTACGCCTACCGGCCCGTGGCCCCGCTCATCCGTTTCTTCGGCCCTCGCCTGCTGAACGACTTGGCAAAGGCGGCACGCTCAAGCGTCCACCTGGCCGCGAGCCCCACCCTGGACGGCGTCACCGACATCTACGTCAACGCGAGACTCCAGCGCGTGCCCTGGCCGCCCGGAGCCCGCGACGAACAGACCGCCGAGGCCGTCCAGCGCCTCTGCGAGCAACTCTCGGGCCTCACCCTCCAGAGCCCGCGCACACTGTGATCATGACCGTCCTGGAAACGGAACGCCTGACCCTCCGCCCCCTCACCGGAGACGACTTCGACGACTACGCCGCGATGATGGCCGACCCCGAAGTGGCGGACGGCCTGGCCGACCCGATCGGCCGCACACCCGCCGACGCCTGGCGCAGCCTGGCCCTGTTCATAGGGCACCGAGAAATCCGCGGCTACTCCCACTGGGCCGTGATCGAACGCGCCACGGGCCGATTCATAGGACGCGCAGGCCCCTGGCAGCCGCACGGTTTCCCGGGTCTGGGCGTGGGCTGGTGCCTGGCCCGCCCGCACTGGGGCAAGGGCTACGCCACCGAAGCGGCCCGCGCCGCCATCGCCTACTGCTTCACCGACCTGAGGGCCGACGAGGTCATCTCGGTCATCCGTCCGGGGAACAAGCGCTCCATCTCGGTGGCCGAACGCATCGGCCACCGCCTCCTCCGCGAAACCGACTACAAGAACTCCCCCGCCCTCATCTACGGCCAGCAGAACCCCGCCTCGTAGAGAGCTGACGATTCCCGGTCAGAAATGACTGGCCGACTTCGGCCTTTCTCCGTCCGGATTTCCACACCGCAAGATTCGCTCGCCTGCTTGAGTGGGGCGGTCAGGACATGGCGGACCCGAGGAGTTCAAGGCATGACGACAGATGCCCCCGGCGAACTGGTTCCGGAAGCGGCCGGACGCGGGCAGCGAGTCCTCGAGCTCCTGGACAAGGCGATCGACATCCAGAGCCCCCTGGTGCGCAGGAACATCGCGCGGGCCCGCCAGCGCGATCCGGAGGCGACACCGGAACAGGTGATCCGCACGCTGGAGAAGATGTACGTCAGCGCTGTGACCGGTGCGGGCGCCGCGGTCGGCGGAACCGCGGCCGCGCCCGGAGTCGGCACGGGAGTCGCGCTGGCGCTGTCGGCGGGCGAGACGTTCTCGACCTTGGAGCTGAGCACCCTCTTCGCGCTCTCGGTCGCCGAGATCCACGGAGTCTCCATCGACGAGCTCGAGCGGCGCCGGACGATCGTGATGGGCATCATGCTCGGCGGAGGCGGCTCCGCCACCATCTCCAAGGTCGCCGAGCGCACGGGCCAGCACTGGGGCCGTCAGGTCGTCGCCAAGGTACCGGTCGAGACACTGCGCCAGATCAACAAGATCCTGGGGAAGAACTTCATCACCAAATTCGGGACCAAGCAGGGGATCATCGTCCTCGGCCGGGTGGCCCCGTTCGGCATCGGCGCCGTGATCGGCGGCGGCGCCAACGCCGCCATGGCATCCCTGACCGTCCGAGCCAGCCGCCGCGCCTTCGGCCCACCCCCACCCGCCTGGCCCTGACCCGGCACGCGATCGGCCGCCTTCGCCCAGCCCAGTTCAGGCGAATGATTCTCCGCGCGGCCTTCAACCGGCATGGCCCGCGGGGCGGACTTGATGAACGACATCTGCGAGCAGACCGGAACTGCGCCGTAGCCGACGCCCCACACGATCAGCAGCGCGATGGCGTCGGCCTCCCATCGGCCGAGAAGAGGAAAGGCCAGCGTGGCGATCGCGATGAGCCCCCCGGCGACACCGAAGGCGGCGAAGGGATAACGAGCGACCGCCGCGCCCCCGAGGGAATTGCCGAGTATTCCGGCGAGCCCGTAGATCAGCAGGAACACCGTGAGCTCCGACGGCACATGCGTGACCCGCTCCAGAGAGGGCGTCACGTACGTGTAGGCGGCGAAATGCGCCAGGACGACGAGAAAGGTCGTCAGCAGCGCGAACCAGCACGGCGAGGGCGGCGAGCACCGCCGTTGACAGCACGCCCATCACCGCGAAACTGGCCCGCCACCCGGCCAGATCGCCGACCGGCGTCCCCAGCGGCACACCGAGCACCGACCCCAGCGGGACGGCCGAGGAGATCACCGCGGTGGCCTGGCGCGTCGAGCCCGCGGGCACCAGCCGGTCGGCCAGACCCGCGCCGACCGACCAGAAGCCGCCGATGACGACTCCGACCAGGACGCGCGACACGAGCATCGCCCAGTAGCCCGGCGCGGCGGCCGCGAGGAAGTTCGCCGACGCCAGCAGCACCATGCAGGCGCACAGCATTCGGCCGGCGGTCGATCCGCGCCGTGGCGATGGTGACCGTCGGAGCCGCGACCGCCGCCAAGCATCCGGGCATGGTCATCATCAACCCGGCCGTTCCGTCTGACACAGTGAAGCCGGGGCCGATGGAGGTCAGCAGTCCGATCGGGAGGATCTCGGTGGTGACGATCGAGAAGATCCCCATCGTCACCGAAAGCACCGCCGCCCAGCCTGCCGTCGACGAGCGCGGCGACGTGGCGGTGCCTGCCATGGACATCGATTCCGTCCTGTGGGTGGAGAAACTTCAGTGGAAGCGCATCCCACCCAACAGCCGATATCAGAAAATCTGTCGCGAGTTTCCGCCATCATCCTGCCCGCCGAAGGTTGATTTAGCCCACCCATTGCCGCACGCCCCCGGCCGCCGTCTCCCTCTGAATGGGCCAGCATCGGCACGTACCATCATCATGAGGATCAGCCTGCGCACGTCGTCCTGCTCACGTGAATCGGCACCCGACTTCGCACCGCGGAGCTAGATCGTGGCCCCTTCTTCTCGGGTGCGCTCGTACTGCCGTAGGACGGCGATGGCTCGGGGCCGCAACGGCGCTTCAGGCCGGGGCGCAGGCGGGGCTTGCCGTGGCTTGGTCTGGTGTGGTGCCGACCGGGTTCGGGGGTCGGCTCAGGGATGAGGCCGCCAAGTAGTGGGCGCACGGGTGGGGCGCCGCCGTACACGATGCCGGGCCGGCGCCGACGGTGCGACTTGGACGGTGCAGGCATGCGCGGATGCTCGAGGAACCGCCCGGAGGGCGCCTCTTAGCCTCGATCCACCGATGGTGTATCGAGGTCGATCTCTCGGTCTTTTCGGGAGGACGGTTGAGTTGTCGGCCGCCCGCGGGCAGGGGTGATCGGCTGGTCTGCCCAGCTTTTCCACGTGTTCGGTTCCGGTCGGGCCCGCTCGGGCGGTGGATAACGGCAGGTCAGCGGCTGTCGGGTGGGGCGTGGAGGGTGGTGAACAACTGCCGCCAGGCGTCGGCCCAGGGCCAGTTGCGGG
>NZ_FZOR01000004.1 GCF_900188445.1 Actinomadura meyerae | reverse complement strand
AACAACCCCGGCTCCCTGCTGCACTGGACCCGCAAAATGATCGAGATCCGGCAGCGCCACCCCGTCTTCGGCGTCGGCTCCTACGTCGAACTGTCCGCCTCCAACCCCTCCGTCCTCGCCTTCACCCGCGAGATCTCCGAGGACGAGAGCCCGTGGGGAGAGATGGACACGGTGCTGTGCGTCAGCAACCTGTCGCGCTTCCCGCAGCCGGTCGAGTTGGACATGCGGCGGTTCGAGGGCTACTCCCCCGTCGAGTGCATGGGCGGCGTCCAGTTCCCGGCCATCGGGGAACTCCCGTACCTGCTGACGCTCCCCGGGCACGGCTTCTACTGGTTCCAGCTGCTCCCGCCGGACGACGCCGGCGCCGGCACCGACCGGACCGCGGGCGCGGGAAGGGCCGTGTGACATGCTGCCACCCCGAGCGGAGCTGATCCGGGACCTCGCGGAGTGGCTGCCCAGGCAGCGGTGGTTCGGCGGCAAGGACGGCCCCATCGACGAGCTGACCATCGGCACCGCCACCGAACTGCGCACCGGCGACCCAGCCCTGCACCACCTCGTCCTCGACGTCCGCCAGAACGGCACCACCGACCACTACCAGCTCCTGCTCGGCGTCCGCCGCGACCTGCCCGACCGGCTCCGGCACGTGGAGATCGGCCGCGACGCGGGCGGGACGAGCAGCACGGGCGGGAAGAGGGTGCGCGTGTACGACGCCGCCCACGACCCGGACCTGACCCGGACGCTGCTGGCCGCCCTGGCCGACGGGGCGTCCATCGGGCCGCTGCGCTTCCACCACGCCGGCGGCGCCCGCATCCGCACGGACCTCGCGAGCCTGCCCATCACCGCGGAGCAGAGCAACACCTCGCTGCTGTTCGGGGACGCCTACATCTGCAAGCTGTTCCGCCGGCTCAGCCAGGGCGTGAACCTCGACCTGGAGGTCAACCTCGCGCTCACCCGCCAGGGCTGCGCGCACGTCCCCGCCGTGCACGGCTGGATCGAGCTCGACCCGGGCGAGCCCGGCGCGGAGCCGGTCACGCTCGCGCTGCTGTCGGACTACCTGCACACCGGCGCGGACGGCTGGAGCCTGGCGATCGCGAGCGTCCGCGACTGGTTCGCCTACCCGCTGCCCGCCGGCGACGAGTGGGCGGAGCTGGACGCCGCGGTCGCCGGCGGCGACTTCGCGGCCGAGGCCGAACGGCTCGGTGCCGCCACCGCCCAGGTGCACCGGGCGCTCGCCGACGCGTTCGGCGTGACGACGGTCCCCGCCGCCGAGGTGCGCGCGCTGGCCGCCCGGATGAACGCCGAGCTGACCGCCACCTGCCGGGCCGTGCCCGGCCTCGCGCCGCACGCCAAGGCGCTCACCGGGGCGTTCCTGGACCTGGCCGCGCGGACGGCGCCGCTGGCCGTCCAGCGGGTGCACGGCGACTACCACCTCGGCCAGGTGCTGCGCACCGAGTCGGGCTGGGCGCTGCTCGACTTCGAGGGCGAACCGGCGCGCACGCAGAGCGAGCGGCGGGCCCTCGCGCACCCGCTGCGCGACGTCGCCGGGATGCTGCGCTCCTTCGAGTACGCGGCGCGGTTCCTCATCACCAAGGCCGGCACGGTGCCGACGGAGTCGGGGCCGCACCTGGAGACCCGGGCGCACGCGTGGGCGGCGCGCAACCGCGCCGCGTTCTGCCGCGGGTACGCGGCGGCCGGCGGCGCCGACCCGGCCGCGCACGCGGTGCTGATGCACGCGTTCGAGTTCGAGAAGGCCGTCTACGAGGTGCGCTACGAGGCGCGGAACCGGCCGGCCTGGCTGCCCGTTCCGCTGACCTCGCTCGCGCATCTGACCGCTTGATCAAAAGACACTGAAGAACGCTGCTAATTCCGCGCCATGATCATGCAAAATCGGCCGGTTCGCTCAATTCCCCGGCGATCAACGGGTACCCGATCACTCGGCAGGATGATGATCACCTGCCGAGGCGATGCCCGGCACCGGAGAACGGAGAGAGCGAAATGTCCATCGCACGCCATTCACACGATGACGGGGCCGCGGGCGCGGCCGGAAGCGGAGCGGCCGCCGGCCATACCGGCGGCACCCGGTCCACCTGCCGAAAACGGGGGACGCTCCGGGCGGCCGTCGTCGCGACGGCGACCGGAGCCGCGCTGGCCGTCCCGCTGAGCGCGCCCGCGCCGGCGGCGCTCAACCCGGCGGCGCTGCGGAGCCTGCACCTGGACTCCGCCACGCTGGCGAAGGTGAAGGCGTACGACCGGTACCGCACCCGCGAGGCGGCCCAGCGCGAGAAGGCCGGGAAGGCGCTCCGGTTCGCCCGCAAGCAGATCGGCAAGCCCTACCGGTGGGGAGCCGACGGGCCCGGCGGCTACGACTGCTCCGGCCTGGCGATGGCGGCGTGGCGCAAGGCGGGCGTGAAGATCCCGCGCGTGACCTACGCCCAGTACCGCAAGGTCGACCGCAAGGTGGAGTACCGGGACCTCGAGCCGGGCGACCTCATCTTCTTCCACGGCCGCAGCCACGTCGGCCTCTTCGTCGGGCACAAGCGGTTCCTGCACGCGCCGCACTCCGGCGCGCGGGTGCGCATCGACAAGATCGGCAAGCGGCGCAAGCGGCAGTTCGCCGGCGCGGTCCGGCCGGGCGCCCCGGCCTACCGGGAGTTCCCGGATTCGGTCCGGGAACTGGTCGAGAAGATCGACCGGATGAGTACCGAGAAACGAGCGGACCAGCCGCCTGATAAGGGGCGGACCCCCCAAATTCCGCCGCCATCTGACACCGTTCCCCATTCGCCCGAAAAGCCCCCGATCACCGCCCCCGGACACACCCCGGCCGACCCGGCCGGGCCACCCGGCCGCCCCGCCCAGGCGCCGGACCATCCCGCGGCACAGGCCCCGCGAAGCGACGCACCGTCGGACAAGTCACGGCCTGAACCGAGACCCCGTACGCGACCGGCCGCAGCGCCGCCGGGACAGCGGCGCCCCTTCTACCAGCACCGCGTCTGGGCGAAGTACACGGGTCCCTACGACTACCTGCCTGCCCTGGCCCGCAGGCCACTCTGACCACACGCACGACCGCACCGCCGCCACGGGCACCGTGGCGGCGGTGCGCGCGTTCGGCGCCCCCCGGAACCGGGGCGCCACTCGGCACCGGGCGCCGCTCGCGCGGAGGCCCGGCCTGCGGACACCGGCCTGCGGACACCGGTCTGCGGACGAAGACGGCGGATCATGCTAAGTTGCACTGAAAACCGTTTTCATTTTCGGAGGCCCCCATGACCTCTCTTCCGCGTGCCCGCGCCACCGGCGCGGGCGCCCTCCTCGCCGTCTCGGCCCTGCTGGCGTCCGGCTGCGGCTCGTCGCCCGACGCCGGGGCGGCCGGCCGTGAGGGCGGCGCCGTGCCCGTCGTGGCCTCGACGAACGTCTACGGCGACATCGCCCGGCAGATCGGCGGCGCCAGGGTGGAGGTGACGTCGTTCATCACCGACCCCGCGCAGGACCCCCACTCGTTCGAGGCGGGGACGCGCACCCGGCTCGCGCTGTCCGAGGCGCGGGTCGTCATCGAGAACGGCGGCGGCTACGACGACTTCATGGACACGCTGCTCAAGGGCTCGGGGTCCGAGGCGGCGGTGCTCAACGCCGTCGAGGTGTCCGGGCGGACCGCGCCGGCCGGCGAGGAGCTGAACGAGCACGTCTGGTACGACCTGCCGTCCGTCGGGCGGCTGGCCGACCGGATCTCCGCCGCGCTCGCCCAGGCCGACCCGGACGGCGCGAAGGCCTACGCGGCGAACGCCGGGGCCTTCAAGGCCGGGCTGGAGACGCTGGAGGGAAAGGTCGCCGCGCTCAAGGCCGCGCACGCGGGCGAGGGCGTCGCCATCACCGAGCCCGTCCCCGTCTACCTGCTGGAGGCGGCCGGGCTGGAGAACCGGACGCCCGAGGAGTTCAGCGAGGCGGTCGAGGAGGAGGGCGAGGTCCCGCCCCGCGCCATGCGCGATGTCCTCGCGCTGCTCACCGGCAAGAAGGTGAAGGCGCTCGTGCACAACTCCCAGACCGGCGGGCCGCAGACCGAGCGCGTCGAGAGGGCGGCCAGGGAGAGCGGCGTGCCCGTCGTGCCGGTCACCGAGACGCTGCCCGCGGGCACCGGCTACCTCGCCTGGATGGACGGCACCATCGCCGCGCTGGGGAGGGCGCTGTCGTGATCGCCATGCGCGGCGCCGCCCTCTCCTACGGGGAGCGGACGGTGTGGAGGGGGCTCGACCTCGACGTGGGGGCGGGCGAGTTCCTCGTCGTCCTCGGGCACAACGGGTCGGGCAAGACGAGCCTGCTGCGGGTGCTGCTCGGCCTGCAGCGGCTGACGGCCGGGACGGTCACCGTGCTGGGCCGCCCGCCGCGCCGGGGCAGCGACCTCGTCGGCTATGTCCCGCAGCACCGGGCCGTCCCGCCGCACACCCCGCTGCGCGCCCGCGACCTGGTGCGGCTCGGCGTCGACGGGCACCGGTGGGGGCCGCGGCGGTCCCGGGACGCGCGCCGGCGGGTCGAGGACGTCCTGCGCGACGTGGGCGCCGCACCGTACGCGGACGTCCCGCTCGACCTGCTGTCGGGCGGCGAGCTCCAGCGGGTGCGGATCGCGCAGGCACTCGCGTCCGGCCCCCGGGTCCTGCTGTGCGACGAGCCACTCGCCTCGCTGGACGCCGAGCACCGGCGGATCACGGCCGGGCTGGTCGAGCGGCGCAGGCGCGAGCACGGCACGGCGGTCGTGTTCGTCACGCACGAGGTGGAGCCCGTCGCGCCGTTCGCCGACCGGGTGCTGGAGCTGGGCGGGGCGGCATGAGCTGGACCGCGATCTTGCACGAGGTCTTCGACTTCCAGGACTACGGCGCGCTGCTCGGGCTCGTCCGCAACTCGCTGGTCGCGGGCGCCGTGCTCGGGCTCGTGGGCGGGCTCGCCGGGACGTTCGTCGTCATGCGCGACCTCCCGTTCGCCGTGCACGGCATCAGCGAGCTGTCGTTCGCGGGTGCGGCGGGCGCGCTGCTGCTCGGGGCGAGCGTGGCGGGCGGCTCGGTCGCGGGCGCGCTGGCCGCGGCCGCGCTGATCGGGCTGCTCGGCGCGCGGGCGCGCGACCGCGGCTCGGCCATCGGCGTGCTGATGCCGTTCGGGCTCGGGCTCGGCGTGCTGTTCCTGTCCCTGTACAAGGGCCGGTCGGCCAACAAGTTCGGGCTGCTCACCGGGCAGATCGCCGCGATCGACACGCCGCGGCTGTCGTGGCTGCTCGGCACCTCGGCGGTGGTGCTGGTGTGCCTCGCGCTCATGTGGCGGCCGCTGGCGTTCGCCAGCCTCGACCCGGACGTGGCGGCAGCGCGGGGCGTCCCGGTGCGGGCGCTCGCACTGGCGTTCACGCTCGTGCTCGGGCTCGCGGTCGCGGTGTCCGTGCAGGTGGTGGGGGCTCTGCTGGTGCTCGCGCTGCTCTGCACGCCGGCCGCCGCGGCGGTGCGGGTCACCGCGTCGCCGGTGCTCGTGCCGGTGCTGAGCGCGGTGTTCGCGACCGTGTCGGTGGTGGGCGGGATCCTGCTGTCGCTCGGCTCCAGCGTCCCCATCAGCCCGTACGTGACGACCATCTCGTTCGTCCTGTACGCGGGGTGCCGCGCGGCCGGGGCGGTCCGCGCCCGGCGCGGCTGGACGGCGCGGCGCGGCGCGTCCCGGCCGGACGCGGTGCCCGCCTGATCGTTCCCACATGAACTCTTGGTGCCCGCCCGGTGCCGCGCGCCGGGCGGGCATTCCAACGCCTCGGACGTTCCGGACATGCCGGATCGGTGATCACCGGGTCGTTGCGATTCGCTTACCCGCCCGTGGGCATCGCCGCAGGTCGCAAGGGCATCAACAAGACTCTTGCGACTTTCGGGGCGATTGGGAGGGACGCGATGTGGGACTTCGCGGGCCGTGACACCGCTATCGACCTGGGCAGCGACACCGTGCGCATGCACGTGCGGGACCGCGGCGTGGTGTGCCGCGAGCCGTCCGTGCTCGCCCGGTCCCGGGACACCGGGCACATCCTCGCGCTGGGGCGGCCCGCCCGGGAGATGGCCGGGCGCAACCCCGACGTCACGCTCGTCCGGCCGATCCGGGCCGGCGCGCCGACCGAGACCGACGAGGCCGAGTACCTCATGCGCCACCTCGTCCGCCGGCACCACCGCCGCCACTACACCGCCCGCCCCCGGCTCGTCGTCACGGTGCCGAGCGGGATGACGTCCGTGCACTACCGGGCCCTGCAGTTCTCCGCCTACCAGGCCGGCGCGCGGCGCCTCACGCTCGTGCCGACGCCCATCGCCGCCGCGATCGGGATGGGGATGACCTCGGCCTCCCGGCCCGAGATCGCCGTCATCGCCTGCGTCGGCGCCGACGTCACCGACACCGGCGTCATCGCCTTCGGCGGGCTCGTCACCTCGCACACCGCCCGGATCGGCGGCTCCGCGCTGGACCGCGCGATCGTCGCGATGGTCCGGCGCGAGCACGGCGTCGCGCTGTCGCGGTCCGCCGCCGAGCGGGCGAAGCTGGAGGTCGGGGAGGTGCCGCCGCTCGGCCGGCGGCCGGTCCGGCAGACCGTGGTGACCGGCCGCGACATCGCCACCGGGATGCCGCGCGAGGTCGTGCTCACCACGCTGGACATCGGCCGCGCGATCAGCGGGCCGGTGACCGAGATCGTGGACGCGATCCGGGCCGGGCTCACCGGCTGCTCCCCCGAGATCTCCGGCGACCTGGTGAGCGTCGGCATCACGCTCACCGGCGGCTGCGCCCGGCTGCCCGGCCTGGAGCGGATGATCCGGGAGCGGACCGGACTGGAGGCGCGGCTCGGCGACGACACCGGCGACGCGGCCGTGCTCGGCGCCGGGGAGGTGCTCCGCTCGGCCGGCAGCGGCGAGCCGTCGGCGCGCAAGTCCTCGCCGCGCCCGCACGTGCTGACCACGCTGCCCGAATACTGACCGGCGCCGCACGCCCCGGCGAGACGCGCCGCCCGGCCGGTCCCGCGCCGCCCGGTTAGACTACGCCGGCATGAGCGACGCGCCCGGCCTCGACGGCCCCGGAAGCCCACGCCTGCAGGAGGTCTCGGACGGGGTCTTCGCCTACGTCCAGCCCGACGGCACGTGGTGGATCAACAACACCGGCTTCCTCACCGGGGTGCGCGGGGTCGTCAGCGTGGACTCGTGCTCGACCGAGCGCCGCACCCGCGCCTACCTGGAGGCGATCCGGTCGGTGTCGGACCGGCCCGTCCGGACGCTGGTCAACACCCACCACCACGGCGACCACACGTTCGGCAACCACCTGTTCCCGGGCGCCACCGTGGTCGGGCACGAGCGGACGCGGGAGGGCGTGCTCGCCTGGGGCAGGCCGTTCGACGAGCCGTTCTGGACGAAGGTGGACTGGGGCCACGTCGAGATCGAGCCGCCGTTCCTCACCTACACCGAGGGCGTGACGGTGTGGGCGGACGACCTGCGCTGCGAGGTCCGGCACGTGGGGACGCCCGCGCACACCACGAACGACTCCATCGTCTGGATCCCGGAGCGGCGCGTCCTGTTCAGCGGCGACCTGCTGTTCAACGGCGTCACCCCGTTCCTGATGCAGGGGTCGGTCGCGGGGGCGATCCGGGTGCTGGAGGAGGTCGTCGCCCCGCTCGGCGCGGAGACGATCGTCCCCGGGCACGGCCCCGTCGGCGGCCCCGAGCTGGTCGGCGGCGTCATCGCCTACGCGCGGTTCGTGCAGGAGACGGCCGCCGCGGCGAAGGAGGCCGGGCTGGCGCCGCTGGAGGCCGCGCGGGAGGCCGACCTCGGCCCGTTCGCGGAGTGGCCCGACTCCGAGCGGCTCGTCGGCAACCTGTACCGCGCCTACGCCGAGCTGGACGGCCTCGAACCGGGCGGCGACATCGACCAGGCCGCCGCCCTCGGCGACATGGTCGCCTACAACGGCGGCCGGCCCCTCACCTGCCGCGCCTGACCCGGCGGCGATCCGCCCGGCCGGGCGCCGGGATCAGCGGAGCTCGGCGGTCGTCAGCAGCCTGATGTGGGCGGTGGCCCACGCGCGGACCGTGCGGTGCGGGTCGTCGGCGGCGAGCGCCGCGGCGAGGTCGGCGACGGCCGCCGCGGCGGCGCGCAGCCCGGCGCGCTCCAGGTCGCGCCCGGTGCGGGCGATCCGCTCCCGCAGGCCGGGCGTTGCGTACAGGAGCCCGCGGTGCGCGGCCTCGGCACCGGCGGCGAGGGCCTCCGCCAGCGCGCGGGTGAGCGGGTCGCCGGCGGCGGGCGGCGGGGCGTCGAGCGCGGCGGTGCCGTCGCCGGGCGTCAGGTCGGGGACGACGGCGCCGCTCCCGGTCATGACGGCGAACGGGTCGATGACGATGCCGCCGCGGTCCCTGCGGACGGTGCCGGCCACCAGCCGGGGGCCGTCCTCCAGCGCGGCGGCGAGCGCGTCGAGCGCGGCGGGCCGGTGCGGGCTGTAGTCGGCGGACACGACGGCGGCGGTCCCGGCCGCGTCCGCGACCACGGCCTCCAGGCGCTGCGCGCCGGGATGGTAGCCGATGCCGCGGACCTCGGCGATCTCCACGGCGCGGACCAGTTCCGCCGCGACGCGGGGGCGGACGAGGCGGGGCGGCAGCGCGTCCAGCGCGCGGGCCTCGGCCGCGAGGTCGCGCACGAGCAGCGCAGCGGGCAGGCTGTGCCAGGCGTCGCCGAGCGGCGTGACCGTGGTCTTCGCGATCCGGCCGGCGGTGACGCGGACGACCCGGCCGGCGCTGCGCGACGCGCTCTCCGACACCACGTTCGAGGCGGCGAGCGACCGCAGCGGCACCCCAAGGACGCGGCGCCCGGCGAGGTCGGCGCCGGTGAGCCGCTCGCCGTCGGGGACGTCCCAGCGGCGCCGCAGGACCAGCACCACGCCGGTACCGGCGTCCGCGAGGTAGATGTCGGCGGTGCGGGAGTCGTCGGTGCCCGCGACGCGGCAGCCGAGCCCGACCAGCCGGACGCGGCGCAGCGGGGTCTCGGCGCGCTCGTCGGTGCCGAGCGCCTGGGTGCGGTCCGGCCCGGCGGCGGCGCGGTGCCGGGCGTGGATCTCGGCGAGCAGCTCGGCGACCAGCGCGGGGTCGTGGTCGGCGCGGCGCTCGTGGTGGGCGGTGAGCTGGGCGGCCAGGTCCTCCAGCGCGGCGGCCGGCCAGTGCATGCCGCGTCCGGCCAGGTCGGCGGCGGTGCGGCCGAGCGCGGCGGCCGGCACCGGGCCCGCGTTCGCGGCGCCCTCCAGCAGGAGCCCGCCGGCCAGGTCGAGCGCTGTGTCGAGCGCGGCGCCGCCGTCGCCGCGGGCCGCCCCCGGCGCGCCGCCCACGTCGAGGCGGACCTCGGTGCCGGTGAGGCCGCGCTCGTCGGCGGCGCGGAACGCCCAGGCCGCGAGCACGGTGACCTCGCCGCGCATCGCGGCGACGGCGTCGGTGTGGACGTAGCCGAGCTCGCCCGGCACGAGGAACCGGACGGTGCAGGACGGCAGCTCCGCGTGGGCCACCGGGTCCTCCGCGGTGGGGCGGCGGAGCTTCGCCGAGTACCCGGCGCGGAAGGCGCGGCGCGCGGCGGTGAGGGCGCGCTGCCCGAGGACGCGGGCGAGCGCGTCGTCGTCGAACGCGCCGGGCGACCACGGCGGCCCGGACGCGTCCGCGGAACCGGCGGCCGGCCCGGCCTCGGGCGCGGATTCGGTCTCGGCTCCGGCTTCGGCGCCGGACGCCGCACCGGATTCGGGTGCGCCGGGCGGTCCGGCCTCCGCCGTCCGCTGGTAGGCGAGGACGAGGCAGATCCGGTGGCGGCACGTCCCGGTGGCGGCGCACGAGCAGGTCGCGGCGTCCAGCCCGGCCCCGGCCGGCAGGGACGTCCGCGTGCCGTCCGGGAAGGCGCCGTCGACGCCGCCGTCCGGGGACACGGCGACCTCGGGGCCGTTCCCGGCGTCCAGGTCCTTCGCCGCGCGCTTGACCAGCCCGCGGTTGGCGAGGGCGGCGAGCGCGTCCGGGGTGAGCGAGAGCAGGTCGGCGCGGACCACGGGGCGGCTCACCGGCCGATCCGCTCGGCGACGAACTCGGCGAGCCGGCCGGGCGTCATGGCGCCGACGTGCGCGCCCTCGGCGGCGAGCCGCCCCGCCATCGCGCGGTCGTAGTCGGGGTCGGCGTCCTCGTCGAGCGCGGCCAGCCCGAGCACGTGCGTCCCCTGCTGGACGAGCCCGCGGACCTCCCGGACGAGCCGGTACGCGTCGCCGCCCTCGTAGAAGTCGGTGACGAGCGCGACGATCGTCCGGCGCGGGTTCTCCACCAGCCCCGCGCCGTAGCCGACGGCCCGCGCGATGTCGGTGCCGCCGCCGAGCTGCACCTTCATCAGCAGCTCGACCGGGTCGGTGACGTCGGAGGTGAGGTCGACGACGGAGGTGTCGAACGCGACCAGGTGCGTCTTCAGGCCGGGCAGCCCCCACAGGCACGCCGCGGTGACGGCCGAGTGGACGACCGACCCGGCCATCGACCCGGACTGGTCGACGAGCAGGATCAGCTGCCACTGCTCGACGTGCCGCCGCGTCCGGGACGTGAACCGCGGGTTCTCGATGTAGAGGCGGCGCTCGTCCGGCCGGTAGTGCGCGAGGTTCGCGCGGATCGTCCCGTGGAAGTCGAAGTTGCGGGAGTTCTTGATGCGGCTGGGGCGCCGCGACCGGGTGCCGTGGAACGCCTGCCGGACCTCGGTGGCGAGCCGGTCCATCAGCTGTCGGACGACGGCCTCCACGATCCGCCGGGCCAGCGCCAGCACCTCGGGGTTCATCAGGTGCTTGGTGCGCAGGACGGCGCGCAGCAGCGTCTCGTCCGGCTCGATGCGCTCCAGCACGGCGGGGTCCGTGACGATCTCGTGGATCTCGTACCGCTCGACGGCGTCGCGTTCGAGCCGCTCGATCGTCTCCTTGGGGAAGAGCCGGTGCACGGCGTCCAGCCAGTCGACGGTCGTGAGCTGGGACGGCCCGTCGCCGCCGGTGCGGTCCCCGCCGGGCTCGGCCTTCGCGCCGCCGGACCCGCGCCGCACGCCGCGCCTGCCGAGGTCGGGGTCGCGGCCGTAGAGCCACTCGAGGGCGGCGTCCCGTTCGGCGGCGTCGCCGGACAGCGCGCCCGTGCACCCCTCGGCGGGGGCGCCGAGCACGAGCCGCCAGCGTTCCAGGTCGGGCGGTATCACGATCCTCCTTCGAGCAGGCCGGCGGCCGCCAGGGCCCGGTCGACGCGCTCCTCCAGGGCGCGGGCCTCGGCGATGAGCAGCGGGGCGCCGGCCGCGCGGAGCAGCGTGCGGGCCGGGGCGTTCAGGCCGCGCCGCTCCAGCAGCCCCTGGGCGATGGCCTCGCGCTCGCGCGGCGGGAAGAACCCGAACGCCTGCCGCAGGGCGGGCAGCGCCACCTGGAAGTCGCCGTCGGTCAGGTCGCCGAGCAGCTCGTCGAGGACGCCGAGGACGGTCCCGTCCGGGTCGAGCACCTCCTGCCGGGCCAGGGCGAACAGCCCGGCGAGCCAGTCGCCGAGCGTGTCCGGGCCGGCGGCGCCGCGGACCGCGCGGGCCGGGTCGGCGGTGTCGCCGAGCGCCCGGCCGAGCCCGAACGCGGCGCCGCGCAGGTCGGGCGGGACGTCGGGCCCGGCGGCGACGCGGCGGGCGACGCCGAGCGCGGCGCCGCGGTCGAGGGCGAGCGCGTCACCGGCGTGCAGCAGCGCGTCGCGGACCGCGGCGACGGCGCCCAGCCGGGGCAGGTCGGCGGGCGCGGGCCCGCCGCGGATCCCCTCGGCGAGCCACAGGATCCGGGCCGTGCACTCCTCGATGACCGTTCCGAACAGCGGGCTGCGGGCCGTGCCGAGGACCCGGTCGTGCCGCCACAGCCCGAGGACGGTGCCGAGCGCGGCGCCGAGCCCGGCGAGGTCGGGCGAGCCCGCGATCCCGGCCGCGATCGCCCCGGCGATGCCGTCGGAGCGGTCGGCGCAGCCACACAGCGCCGCGTCGAACAGCACGCCGGCGAGCGGCCCCATGTCGGTGCCGGCGGCGTGCACGCGCTCGTCCAGGACGGCGCCCGCGGCGTCGGCGAGCGTCGGCCCGTAGGCGCCGGCCTCGATGAGCGCGGCGCGGCGGCGCCCGCCGGGGTCGGCGGCGGTCAGCTCCCAGCGCTCCTCCAGCACCGGGTCGGCGCCCGTCTCGGGGCCCGACACCCGCCACGCGCCGGGGACGCCCAGCACCCGCAGGCGGTGCAGGGCGCGGCTGCGCTCCAGGCCGCGCGGCGACGCCAGCTTGAGGACGACCCGCCCGTCCCGGTCGAGGCCGAGCCGCTCCAGTTCGGCCCCGGCGTCGTGGACGAGCGGCGGCGCGGGCGTCCCGGGGTGCAGCCGCCCGGTGCGGTCCCCGCTGAGCGCGGCGACCATCTCCACGACGGTCGGGTGGGCGCCGGGGGCGAGCGGGCCGCGCGACGTCCACGGCAGCCGCTGGTCGAGGTCGTCGTTCACCAGGGCGGACACCAGACCGTCCAGGAGGTCGGCCCTGGCGGGGGCGCGGTGGCCGCGCAGCCGGGTGAGGCCGTCGGTGAGGGTCCGCGCGGCGATCAGGTCGGCGGTCGACACGACCTGCCGGCGCGCGCGCAGCCGCGTCGCGACGCGCTCGATGAGCGCGCCCGCCGCCGCTTCGGGGCCGTCCTCCCAGAGCCGCTGGTAGTACTCCGGCGACGGCATCCCCGACTGGTAGCCGGTGAAGGCGTCCAGGCGCTTGAACGAGTACGGGACGAGGAAGCCGCCGCCGATCGCGCCCTCCGGCGGCTCCGGCACGTCCGGCCACGCGGTGGAGCCGGACGCGGTGAGCGTCTCCAGGGCGGGCTTGTGGAACCCGCCGGTGACCACGACGACGGGGCGGTCTCCGGCGTCGGCGACGGCCGCCCGCACCCACGCCGCCATGTACTCCTCGCGGGCCGTGTCGTCCGGGCCGGCCTCCGCCTCGCCGCGCAGCAGCGCGAAGTACGCGTCGAGCCGCTCCGCGAGCCCCCGCCCCTCGCCCTCGCCCCGCCCGTCGCCGTCAGTGTCGGCGTCGGCGTCGGCGTCGGCGTCGATCTCGAAGAGGTGGTCCCAGAGGATGTCGGTGTTGTCGACGGCGAACTCCCGGCAGAGCCGCTCGGTGACCTCGGCGTAGCGGCGCTCGGCGTCGGCGTACCGGTTGCTGCGCTCGGCGAACGCGGGATGCCACGCCGGCAGGTCGATGAACCGCAGCTCGGCGCCCGCCGCGCGGCCCTCGTTCAGCGCGACCCATTCCGGCGAGTAGTCGCAGAACGGCGACCAGGACGCGTGCACGCGCTCGTCGTCGCGGTAGTAGCTGAACACCGCGACGGGCGGGGTGTGGCCGAGCAGCAGCTCGTCCATCCGCGGGCCGAAGTCGGCGGGGCCCTCGACCAGCACGTACGCGGGCCGCAGCCGCCGGATCGTGTCCCGGACGAGGCGCGCGCACGCGGGGCTGTGGTGCCGGACCCCGAGGAACGTGGCGGCCATCAGCCGGGCAGCAGGTGCCGGGCGGCGTGCAGCGCCCTCCACTGCTCGCCGCCGCGCCGGGCGGCCTGCTGCTCCAGGTAGCGGCGCAGCCGGGCGAGGTCGTCGGGGCTGTCCTTGGCGGCGGTGCCGGCGAGGCACTCGACGATGTCGGCGGCGGTGCCCGGCTCGCCGCGCAGGAACCAGCCCCGCACGCCGATCTGGTGCGCGACGGAGACGGCCTCGGCGGTGCTCATCACCGCCGACAGCCGGTCCATGCCCCGGCCGTCCTCGGTGGCGGCGCCGCGCAGCTCCCGGAACGCGGTGACGAGGACCTCCAGGACGTCGCGGCGCGGCGGCGCCTCGACGCCGCTGTGCTCCAGCAGCCGCCGCGCCTCCTGCTCGACCAGGTCCAGCTCGGTGCCGAAGTCGGCGATCGGGAACACGGTCTCGAAGTTGAACCGCCGCTTGAGCGCCGCGCTCATCTCGTTGACGCCGCGGTCGCGGGTGTTGGCGGTCGCGATGACGTTGAACCCGTCCCGGGCGAACACCATCGCGTCGGGGCCGGCCAGCTCGGGGATGGCGAGGACCCGGTCCGACAGCGGGGACAGCAGCGCGTCCTGCACCTCCAGCGGGCAGCGGGTGATCTCCTCGAACCGGACGACCTTCCCCTCGGCCATGCCGGTGAGCAGCGGCGCCGGGACCAGCGACCGGGTCGACGGCCCCTCGGCGACGAGCAGCGCGTAGTTCCAGGAGTACTTGATCTGGTCCTCGGTGGTGGCCGCGCCGCCCTGGATCGTCAGTGTGGACGTCCCGCTGACCGCCGCCGCGATCAGCTCCGACAGCAGCGACTTCGCGGTGCCGGGCTCCCCGACCAGCATCAGCCCGCGGCTCGTGGCGAGGGTGACGAGCGCGCGGTCGATGAGCGCGGTGTCGCCGACGAACTTGCGGCGGATGCCGAGCGCCTCGTCCCCGACGATGAACCGCCGCGCCGCCGTCAGGCTCAGCGCCCAGCCGGGCGGGCGGGGGCCGGTGTCGTCCTCGCGGAGCCGGTCGAGCTCCGCGGCGAACCGGACCTCGGCCGGGGGCCGCTGGTAGTCGGTGGTGTCGTCGCTCATGCCTGCGCGGCCTCCGCGAGAGTGGTCAGGTCGGCGAGGACCTCGGACGCGGTGACGGCGTCCAGCTCGCCGAACGTGTGAGGGGTGCCCCTGCTGGGCCAGAAGTCGCCGGGCTCGGTCGCCAGCCACACGTAGTCGAGGAACTGGTGGTCGCCGGCGGCGTCGACGGCGCCGACCGAGATGCCCGGGTCGAGGTCGATCACCACGTACCGGTCGGCGGCGACGCGGCGGGAGATCCACCGCTCGCCGCCCGCGTCCTGCGGCTCGCCGCGCTCCCAGCCGAGCTTGACCAGGCCGAGAACCTTCCCGAACGGGACCTTCAGCCCCTCGAACCGGGCCAGCCGGCCGCTGTCCCGGTCGTCCTCGGCCAGGACGTGGACGGGCCGGCCGAGCTGCGGGAACGGCTGGAGGATCTCGTAGTCGGCGAACACCTCCGCCCACGCCTTGACATCCGTGCCGGGGAGCGCCGGATGCATGAGCCGGACGCGCGCCGCGGCGGGGAGGTCGAAGACGTCGTCGTCCACGTCGGCGAACGTGCCGTCCTCCGCAATGCGGAACGCGGTCTCCAGCGGCGCGTTTGCCGCGCCTCCGTTCCCGGCGCCTTCCTTCTCCGCGCCGTCGTGCTCGGCGACCCAGAGCAGGCGGCGGGCGATGTGCCGGACGAGCGGGTGCCGGACGATGAACTCGCCGAAGTCGTCCGGCGCCCAGCGGCGCTGCGTCACCATCGCCCGCTCCAGGCGGCGGATCTGGTCGGCGGCGGCGGTCCGCACGTCCTTCTTGAGGCCGGCGAACGCCGTGTAGGCGGCGGGCGCGAGCTCGGGGTCGTCCTTGGCGCCCGGTTTGGGGAGGGCCTTGCGGCGCTTGCCGTCCTCGTCCGTCACGAACGGCTTGAGCTGCTCGTCGAACCCGACCCTGAAGCGGCGCGGCCCGTAGTCGAGCACCATGCCGCCGTCCGCGTCGAGACCGAAGCCGGGGACGAGCCGGTCGCCGAGTTCCTCGGTGGTGAGGCCGAGCCGGTCGGCGACCTCGCGGATCCGCGCCTGCGCCTCCACCTGGAGGCCCTTGAACTTCACCTTCTGCGCGATGCCGTGCAGGTGCATCAGCGCGACGTCCGTCCCGATCTCCGCGAGGACGCCGAGGCCGGTGACGGCGTTGCGGTGCCCGCCCTCGCCCGGCCAGGCGCGGATGACCGGCGTCAGCCGCCGGACGGTCCCGTCGTCGCCGGTGCGGCCGAGCTGCCGCAGCGCCCACCCGTCCTTGGCCGGCTTGCCCGCGTCGAGCCACTGCCGGAACAGCCCCCACCCGAACTCGGCGAGCGAGCCCGGCTCGCACGCCTCCGCCAGATCGTCCATCTCGTGCGGGCTGTCGAGGGTGAGCAGCTCGATGAGCGCGTTGACGGCGTCCAGAGGCAGGGCGCGGTCGCGCTTGCGCAGCAGGACCTGTGGGAGCAGGGCCGGGTCGATCCAGGTGCCGGTCTTCACCGGCTGGGCGAGGCCGGTGTGCGTGGGCGGCAGGGACAGCAGCTCCCCGATCGCGGCCCCCGCGTCGTCGCCGTGGGCCGCGCGGGCGGCGTCCGCGACGCCGGGGAGGCCGTGCGCGGCGTGCAGGTACCGCAGGGCGGTCTCGGCGCCGCGCCGGTCCTTGGCCTTGGTGCCGAGCGCCGCGGGGACCAGCAGCGGGACGGCGGCGAGCCCGTGCCGGTCGAACCAGCGGCGGGCGGGCTCCAGGCGGTTGCCGCGCTTGACCAGGCCGTCGGCCATCAGCAGCGCGACCTCCGCGTCCAGGTACGGCAGCAGGGGGTCGCCGCAGGTCTCCAGGTGCGGCCGGGCCGTGCGGAGCGCGACGGGCAGCGCGTCCAGCTCGTAGCGGGCCACGAGAGGGCGCATCCACACGTGGGCGAACCGGCGGACCAGCCCTTCGTAGCCGGGAAGCAGCGGGCGGACCACCTCCTCGGGGCCGTAGCACATCAGCTGCAGCGCGGCGAGCTTGTGCTCGCCCGACCGGTAGCCCTCGGCGGCGGCTTCCCAGTCGACGTCGTCGCCGGGCTTGCCGACATGCTTGTCCAGCTCGGTGCCGAGCCATTCGCGCCGCTCGCCCTCGTGCCAGGCCAGCCGCGGCGCGGGCGGGGTCAGGCCCTTCAGGACGGGCCGCCGCGGGGCGCGCCACGGCGGGGCGGCGAGGACGGCGGGGACCTCGTCCGGCGCCGCGTCGGCGACGCGCTCCGATGCCACGGCGACGCGTTCGACGGCCGCGGCGACGTCGTCCGGCAGGCCGGGCAGCGCGGCGGCGACCACCTCGGGGTGGGCGGCGACGTGCCCCGCGAGCAACTCGTCGGCGCCCGCCGCGGCCAGCAGGCGCAGCGCCCGCACCGGGAACCGCCGGGCGGCCTCGCCGAGCGCCGCCCGCGCGTGCTTCAGGCCGAGCCGGTCGAGCAGCGCCCAGAACGCCTCGTCGGTCGGCAGGAAGGCGATCGTCTCCATGACGGTCCTGCGGTCGTCGGAGGGCATGGACCCGCCGTCGACCGCGCGGAGGAGCAGCGGGAGGACGTCGGAACCGATCCCGTCGACCAGCGTGGCCACCAGCGCCCGGTTCGTCCGGTAGAGGGGCAGGCCGCGCATCAGCAGCGGAGCCGCGAGCTGGTCGGCCGAGCCGAGGGCGGACAGCGCGAGCAGGATGAGGTCGAGGCCGGTGCGCGGGGGCACCGGCGCGGCGCAGCACTCGTCCACCCAGTCCTGCCGGGTGGGGACCAGGTACGACACCAGCCACCGCGCGCCGAAACCCGTCCGGTGCGCGGCGAGCCGGTCGACCGCGGCGGCGTAGTCGGCGTCGGACGCCACGGCCAGCAGCCCCCGGACGCGCCGCGCCTCGTCCGCCGGCACCGCGACGGTGGCCTCGTGCTGGACGCGGGCGGCGCCGACCCAGGTGCCCTTCCACGGGCCGCCGCCCTGGCGGACCGCCTCCGTGCGGCTCAGCTCGACCAGCGCGCAGGCCGTGAACGCGATGCCGTGCTCGGCGAGCCACGCGTCGACGTACGCGCGGTGGATCGCGTCGCGGGCGTTCGCGCCGCCGGCGCCCAGCACGGTGACGGCCGCGACCGCCGCCGCTCCCACCGGGTCGGGCGCGCCGTCCAGGTGCCGCCGCGCGGCCTCGGCGAGCGCCGGGTCGCCGGCCCCGCCCGCGCGCAGCGCCTCGACCGCCCCGCCGGTCCGCTCAACGAGATCGCGCACCGCGGCCGGCGCGGCCGGATCGGTCTTGATCTTCGGGCCGGGGGTGCCGCCGCGCCGCGCGTGCACCGCGCGCCGCCACGGCTCGGGCAGGGTCAGGACGTCCTCACCGGGGGGCTGATCTTCCATGGCGCCCAACGGTAGAGGAGTGGACCGACAGATCCGTAGGATTCCCACCATGATCGAGGCGACCTGGCGGCCCGGCGACGTCGTCCTCGATCTGTACGAGGTGCGCGACGTGGTCGCCACCGGCGGCATGGGGCTGGTCTACCGGGTGCGGCACCGCGGCTGGGACACCGAGCTCGCGATGAAGGTGCCCCGTCCCGAGCTGGTCGGGTCCGAGGGCGCGCTGCGCGGCTTCGAGGACGAGGCGGAGACCTGGGTCGGGCTCGGCCTCCACCCGCACATCGTGAACTGCGCCTACGTGCGCCGGCTCGGCCCGCTGCCGGGGGTGTTCGCCGAGTGGGTCGGCGGCGGCAGCCTCGCCGACGCGATCCAGGAGGGCCGGCTGGCCGGCCCGGACCCGCGCGGCACCACGGGCCGGATCGTCGACGTCGCCATCCAGTTCGCCTGGGGGCTGGACCACGCGCACCGCAACGGGCTCGTCCACCAGGACGTGAAGCCCGCGAACGTGATGCTCACCCCGGACGGGACGGTCAAGGTCACCGACTTCGGGCTGGCGAAGGCGCGGGTCCGGGCGGGCGAGGACGGCGTCCCGCGCCCGGACGCCGACCCGCTGGTCAGCTTCGCGGGCCTGACCCCGGCGTACTGCTCCCCCGAGCAGGCGCGGGCCGCGGCGGGCGACCGGACGCCGCTGACCCGCGCGACGGACGTGTGGTCGTGGGCGCTCAGCGTGCTCGCGATGTTCACCGGCGGCCCGCCGGTGCGGGCGGGCGCGGCCGGCGGGCGCGCGTTCGAGGAGTTCGCCGTGCGGGCGGCCGGGGTGCTGCCGCCCGGCCTCGCGCACGTGCTGCGCGCGTGCTTCCGGCCCGACCCGGCGGCGCGCCCCGACCGGATGGACGAGCTGGCCGAGGCGCTCGCCACCGTGTACGCGCAGGTCACCGGCACCCCCTATCCCCGGGAGCGGCCCGCGCCCGCGACGCTGCTCGCCGACGGGCTGTCGAACCAGGCGCTGTCCATGCTCGACCTCGGCCACCCCGAGGAGGCCGAAGCCCTGTGGGACCGGGCCGTGCGGGCCGACCCCCACCACCCGCACGCCGTCTTCAACCGGGGCCTGCACCTGTGGCGCTCCGGCCGGATGACGGACGCGCAGCTCGTCGGGGAGCTGGAGCAGGTCCGCGCGACGCACCGGGACGGCTGGACCGGCGACCACCTGCTCGGCCTCGTCCACCTGGAGCGCGGCGCCGCGGACGAGGCGGTGGCGCTGCTGAGGGCGGCCGCCGGAAAGGCGCCGGACGCCGCCGAGCCGGCCGCCGCGCTCGCGCGGGCACGGCGGCTGCCCGCCGCGCCGCCGCCCGCCGTCCTGGAGGGGCACGCCAACCCCGTCAGCGCGGTCGCGCTGGGCGCCGGGCTCGCGGTGAGCGGCGGCCGGGACGCCTCGAACCCGCCGCCGCCCGGCGCGGAGGGCGGCACCGTGCGGATCTGGGACCTGGCGTCCGGGCGCTGCCTCCACGTGCTGCGCGCGCACTCGGCCGGTCTCGCGGGCGGGGTGTCCGCGGTCGCGCTGAGCCCGTGCGGCCGGTTCGCGGCCTCCGGCGGCGCGGACGGCGCCGTGCTCGTCTGGGACGTCCGGACCGGGGCCCTGCTGCACCGGCTCGAAGGCCATGCCGGCCAGGTCGACTCGCTCGCGTTCGCCTTCGACGGCTCGCTGCTGGCGACCGCCACCGAGGGCGGGGCCGTGCGGCTCTGGGACACCGGCGACGGACGATGCGTCCGCACCCTGCAACGCGAGCAGGACCTCCCGCGCGCCATCGGCGGGGCCGTCGCGATGACTGGGGACGGGCACGTCGTCAGGTGGGAGCCCACCACCATGCGCCTGCGCGTGTGGGACGCGGCGAAGGGCATGCTCGTCCGGACGACGTCGATCCCCCGGGCCCGTGTCGCGCTCAGCGCGGGAGGCCGCGTCGCTCTGGCCTCGACAGGCGCGGAACTGCGCGTCTGGGACACCGTGGCGGGGCGTCCGGTCCGCACCGTGGAAGGCCCGATCAGCCCCGACACCCGGTTCGCCGTCTGCGGCGAGGGCACCCGCGCCCTGTCGACCGGCCCGGACGGCTTACAGCTGTGGGACCTGGGCGAAGGCCGGGTCGTCCGCACGCTGCCGGGCGAGGGCGCCGTCATGGGGACGGTGGCGCTGAGCGACGACGGCCGGTCCGCGCTCACCGCGGCGGGCGGCCCGGCCGTCCACGCGTGGCGGCTCGCCGGGCCGGGACCGCACGCCCCGTGGAGCCACGCGCGCCCGCGCACGGCGGCGGAACTGGCCCGCGAGGCCGACGCGGCGGGCCTCGCGCTCTCCCGCGCCCGCAGGCTCGCCGACGCCGGGGACTGGGCGCGGGCCGGGGCGGAACTGCGCGCCGCGCGGAGCGTCCCCGGCCACGAGCGGAGCCGCGACCTGCTCCGGCTGTGGCGCGCGGCCGGGCGCCACGGCCGCCGGACGGACCTGCTGGGCGCCTGGCAGGGATCCGAGCTGCCCGGTACCGAGCGCAGATCGGTGAGCGACGGCGTGCTGAGCGCGGGCGGCGTCCTCGCGGTGGCGTTCGGCGGCTGGTCGATCGTGTGGCTCGTGGACGCCGAGTCCGGGGACCTCCTGCACACGCTCCAGGTGGGCGGCGTGTCCGTCGGGTGCGTCGCCTTCACCCCGGACGGGCACCGGCTGCTGACCGGGGCCAGCGACGGGAAGGTCCGCGTGTGGGACGTGGCGTCCGGCGAGTGCCTGCGCGTCCTCGGCGGCCACAAGGCCGACGTCCGCTCGCTGGCGGTGAGCCCGGACGGGCGGCTCGCCGCATCCGGCGACGAGAACGGCACCGTCCGCGTCTGGGACCTCGCCAAGGGCAGGCGCAAGCAGGTGCTCAAGGGCCACAGCGGGGTCGTTCTCTCCCTCCACTTCGGTCCCGGCGCCGACACCCTCCTGGTGTGGGACATGCGCCGTGTGGTGACGCTCTGGCGGCTGCGAGAGCGGCAGTCCCGTGTCCTGCCGGGCCAGTCGCCGGCCGCGATGAGCGCCGACGGCCGCACGGTCGTGACGTGCGGACACACGGTGGGCACCCTCTGGATCTCGGACGGGACGACCGGCGAGGGCACCGGCTACGTCCGGGGCACGTCGGAGGAACTCGCGTCCATCCACGTGGACGCCTCCGGCGACCTCGCCGCCACCGTCGGCCCCGGCGGCGCCCTGCGCGTCTGGGACCTGCGCGCCGAACGCCTCCTGCACCACCCGCGGGAGCCCGTCACCTGCCTGGCGTGGAGCACCGGCGACCGGTTCGCGGTCTCCGGCGGCCCCGACGGGAACCTGCGCGTCTGGGACGTCCCGTCTGGACGCTGCCTGCACACCCTCAAGGCCCACACGGCCGCCGTCACCTGGGTCGGCCTCAGCGCCGACGCCCACCTCGCGGTGTCCCGCGACCGGGACCACGTGATGCGGGCCTGGGAACTCGACTGGGACCACACGTTCGAGAACGGAAAGGCACCCCCATGATCCTCAGCTGCTCCGGCTGGGCCTGCACGCGCCTCATCTCGGTGTCCAAGGTGCCGGGCGGCAACCCGGTCGCCCGCAACGACCCCGAGGGCTTCGCGATCGAGTTCATGATCTGCGGCGACTGCGGGAAGAACTTCTGCGACCGCTGCCACGCCCCGGGCTCGGTGTTCCGCGCGCCCCGCTGCGCCCACTGCGGCGGGAAGCTCGTCCCGGGCCGCAGGCTGGAGCAGCTCAGCGGCCGCCCCCGGCCCGCCGAGGTCGAGCACCACGACCGGGCGGTCAGCGCGATCGAGTCCGGCCGGTTCGCGGACGCGCTGCGGGAGCTGGACGAGGCCGTCCGGCTCCGCCCCGGGTACGCCACCGCCCACCACTGGCGCGGCGTCGCCCTCCTCGACTCCGGCCGCCCCGCCGAGGCGCTCGCCGCCTTCGACGAGGCGATCCGGCTCAACCCGTCCGACGTGCCGTCCCGCTTCGAGAAGGCCCGCGCGCTGTCCATGATGGAGCGCGTGGCGGAGGCGCTCGCCGCATACGAGGAGACCATCGCCGTCCAGCCCCGCTACCCCGCGCCGCAGGTCAACCGGGCGGTCCTCCTCATGGACTCCGGCCGCGACGCCGAGGCGCTCGCGGCCATCGACCAGGCGATCGCCCTCCTCACCTCCGGTACCGCCGTCGGCGCCGGCCAGTACCACCTGGCGAGCGCCCACAGCGTGAAGGGCGCGGCCCTGGTCAAGCTCGGCCGCTACGAGGAGGCCCTGCCCGTCATCGACTACGCCATCGACAACGGCCCCGACTCCTGGAACGACCACTACAACAAGTCGGTCGCCCTCGAAGCCCTCGGCCGCATCGAGGAGTCCGAGGTCGCCCGGAGCATCGCCGACTCCCTCCGCGACGCCTGACGGGTCCCCGCCCGCCGGCGTGGGGCCGCCGCCGGGGCGTGCGGGTGGCACGGCGTAGCGTGATCCGCGGGGCGGGCGCGACAGAGATCTTCCGGGAGGGGCGAGTGACGATCGGGGACGGGACGCTGGCGGTGGGGGCCGGGCGGCCGGAGGCGGAGAATTTCGCGCCGGGGCTGCCGGGGCCGGTCTTCGCGGCGCATTACCATCTGGCCGGCGAGCCGAGCGGGCCCTACGCCTACGGGCGCGATTCCAATCCGACGTGGACGCTGCTGGAACGGGCGATCGGCGAACTCGAAGGCGGCGCCGAGGTCGTTTCGTTCTCGTCGGGAATGGCGGCCGTCGCGGCCGTCGTCCTGTCGCAGGTGCGGGCGGGCGATGTGGTCGTCCTGCCCGACGACTGCTACATGGCGACGCGGCAGCTGAAAGAGCGGCTGGAGTCCTACGGGGCGGAAGTGCGAATGGCGCCCACCGGCGGGGACGCGCAGCTCGCCCTCGTGGACGGGGCGCGCCTGGTGTGGCTGGAAACGCCGTCCAATCCGCGCCTTGACGTGTGCGATATCGCGCGGATCGCCGAGGCCGCGCATGCCGCGGGCGCCCTGGTGGCGGTGGACAACACCCTTGCCACTCCCCTGGGGCAGCGGCCCCTGGATCTGGGCGCCGATTTCTCCGTCGCGAGCGATACCAAGGCGTTGAGCGGGCACGGGGACCTGCTTCTCGGGCACGTCGCGACCCGGGATCCGCGGCTGGCCGACGAGGTGCGGTTCTGGCGTAAGACGGTGGGCGCCGTTCCCGGTCCGATGGAGGCATGGTTGGCGCATCGGTCGCTCGCCACGCTGGAACTGCGGCTGGAGCGGCAGGCCGCCAACGCGATGGCGCTGGCCGAGGCGCTGCGGGGACGGGTCTCCGGGCTCAGGTATCCGGGGCTGCCGGACGACCCGTCGCACGAGATAGGGGCCCGGCAGATGCGCCGGTTCGGCTGCGTGGTGTCGTTCACGCTGCCGGGCGAGGCCGAGGCCGAGCGGTTCCTCGGCGCGTTGCGGCTCGTCATGCAGGCCACGAGTTTCGGCAGCGTGCACAGTTCCGCGGAACGGCGGGGCCGCTGGGGCGGCGACGCCGTGGAGCCAGGTTTCATCCGTTTCTCGGTCGGCGTCGAGAACACCGGGGATCTCGTGGCGGACGTTCTGCAAGCCCTGGAGAAAACGGTGTGAACGAGCGGGGCCCGCCGCTGTAGCGTGTCCCGCCATGAGCGACGCGCGGGCACTTCTGGAAAGCGGCGACATCGCCGGGCTGATCCGGCATCTGCGGTTCAACGCCGACGGCATGGAACTGCGCGAGATCGCGCGGCTCATGGAGGGCGCGGCCGAGCTGTCCGGATTCGACGACATGCGGGACGCGGCGAAGGCGATGGCCCGCGAGCAGGGACCGCAGCAGCTCTACGACTTCGGCTACGCGTGCATCGAGCGCGGCATCCCGTTCCTCGCCATCCCCGCGCTGCGGCGGGCAGTGGAACTGATGCCGGACGAGCCCGTGCTCGTCATGGAGTTCGTCTCCGCGCTGGAGCGGGAGAACCGGCACGCCGAGGCGGTCGCCGTCCTCGAACCGCGGGCCGGCGCGCTCGATCCGTGGCCCGCGCGGTACCTGCTCGCCTACAACGCGCTGTTCTCCGGGGACGCCGAGCGGGCGGAACGGGAGGCGGCGGAGCTCCCGGCACCCGAGGACGAGCGGTGGCTGCCCGCCCGCGACCGGCTCGCCCGGATGATCGCGCGGGCCGGGGCGGTGCGGGCCGTCTCCCCGCTGGACGCGCGGGACCTGCGCGGCTGGCACTTCGCGCTCACCGGGGGCTTCCTCGCCACGATCTCGCCGTACGGGTTCGAGGACGGCATGACAGGGCGGTTCGCCTACATGTCCGATGATTTCGGGATGTGCCGGCGGAGCCTCGACCGGCTGCGCCTCGTCCTGGACGCCGCCGGGCTGCGGCCGGCGTCGGTCGGGCTGCTCCCCGACCGGTCGAGCACGATCCTCGGGCTGGCGGCGGCGCGGCTGTTCGGGCTGACCGCCGAGCCGTTCGCGCCCGGCCGCCCCGATGTGCTCGTCGTCGCCTACGACCTGAACGAGACCGAGCTGGACGAGGCCCGTGCCCGGGGCCTGTGGGAGCGGGCCGAGGGCCAGGTGCTGTTCGAGCACGCGTCCTGCTGGACCGACCCGCCGGTGGCGAGCGCCGACGTGACCGGGTTCCTGCACCAGGTCGTGAAGTCGCCGTGGGGCGAGCGGCTGCGGATGGCGCCCGAGGGCGGGACGGAGACCGTGCCGCCGGACGACCGCCCCGTGGAGGAGCTGGCCGCCGAGATCGTCCGGGCGGCGCCCGAGGCGGCCGAGGACGAGGGCGCGCCGCCGGACCCCGACGAGGTGCTCGCGGGGATGGTGAGCCGCGTGCGCGATCACTGGCGGACCGGGCCGAGGGACGCGGTGCACTCCCCCGGCCCGGTGCCGAGCAGCCGCTTCGTCTAGCCGGTCGGGTCCGGACGATCGGGGTCTAGGGGCTCAGGGACGTCAGGTCGGCGAGGAGTTCGGAGACGAGGACCGGGTCGAGGTCCGCGAAGCCGTTCTCGACGACGAGGGACGGCGCGTAGTCGCCCGCCGACGTGCCGATCCAGACGTGCTCGATCGTCTGCTCGGGATGCAGGTCGGTGTACCCGACGGCGATCCCGGGGTTCAGGTCGAGCACGACGGTCGCGCCCGGGGCGAGCGTCCAGGACATCCAGCGCTCGATCCCGTTGTCCTGCGGCGCGCCCCGCCTCCAGCCCGACCGGGTGAGGCCGAGGAGCCTCCCTGTCGGGACGGTCAGGCCCTCGAAGCGGGCCAGCCTGCCGTTCGCGCCCTCGCCCCCGGCGAGGGTGTGGACGGGCCGCCCGAGCTGCGGGAACGGCTGCAGGATCTCGTAGTCGGCGAACACCTCGACCCACGCGTCCACGGTTGCGCCGAGGTGCAGCGGGTGGGCGACCCGTACCGCCGCCTCGGGGGGCTTCACCGCTTCGTCGTCCACGCCGGCGAACGTCAGGTCCTCGGCGACGCGGAAGGACCGGTCGCCGCTCAGCCAGACCAGGCGCCGCGCGAGATGTCTCATCAGCGGATGGCCGACGACGAAGTCGGCGAACTCGGCGGCGGTCCACTCCCGGCCCGTGACCATGGCCGACTCCAGCCGGGCGACCTGCACGGACGCCACGGCGCGCAGTTCCTTCTTCAGCTCCGCGAACCGCCGGTGGGCGGCGGGCGCCAGCTCGGGGTCGTCCTTCGCGCCCGGCTTGGGGAGCGACGTGCGGGCCTTGCCGCTCTCGTCCGCGACGGTCGGCTTGAGCTGCTCGTCGAAGCCGACGGTGAACCGGCGCGGACCGTAGTCGAGGACGAGCGCGCCGGCGGAGTCCAGGCCGAAGTCCGGGACGAGGCGGTCGGCGAGCTGCTCGGTGGTGAGGCCGCGGCGCTTCGCCGCGAACGCCAGCCTGCGGGCCGCCTCGGCCTTCAGCCCCTTGTACTTCGCCTTCCGCGCGATGCCGTCGAGCTGCGCGAGGGCGGTGTCGCCGCCGATCTGGACGAGGACGCCGAGCCCGTGCACGGCGCGGCCGTGCCCGCCGGGCATGCCGGGCCAGCTCTTGATGTGCGGGGTGAGGCGGCGCGCGGTCTCGTCGTCGCCGAACCGTCCGAGCATGGACAGCACGAACCCGCTGCGGCCGGGGAGGCGCGCCGCCTCCCACGCCTCGAACAGCGCCCACGACAGCGCGGTGAGCGACTCCGGCTCGCACGCGCCGGCGGCGGCGTCCACGATCGAGGCGACGTCGATGCCGCGGCCGTCCGGCACCGTCAGCGCGAGCAGCAGCGTCCGGATCGCCTCGGGCGGCAGTTCCCCGCCGCCCTTCAGCTTCGGCGGGGGCAGCGCGCCCACGTCCAGCCACGCGGGGAGGGGCGGCGGCTTGTACGGGGGCTGGGCGGGCGCGGCCGAGGCCGGAGCTTCGGCGAGCAGGGCGGCGACCGCGGCGGCGGCCTCGTCCCCGTGGACGCGGGCGGCCCCGGCGACGTCGCCCTCGATGGTCAGCAGCGCCTTGACCGCGTTGCGGCGGGGGCCGACGCGCTTGCCGAGCGCGTCCGGCACCAGGTACGGGACGGCCGCGAGGCCGTGCCGGTCGAACCAGGCCGCGGCGAGGCGCTGCGCCGACTTGAGCCGGTACAGCCAGTCCGCCACCAGCCGGGCGACGTCGGCGGACAGGAACGGCATCAGCACCGGGCCCGTCCCGTGCGGGTTCTGCTTGGCGAGCCGGAACGCCACGTCCCAGGCATCGGTCTCGAAGCGGGCGACGATCGGCCGCAGCGAGTGGGCGAAGTCCCACGTCACCTTCGGCTGCCACCCGGCCAGCAGCGGACGGGCGAGGTGCTCGGGCGCCCGCGCGAGAAACCCGGCGCGGGTGGGCTCGTAGCTCATCCGGCCGTCCCGGAACTCCGCGGCGGCCTCGTCCCATCCGTCGTCCGGCCAGGATTCGTAGACCCGTCCCGCGGCCCATTCCTCGCGCTCACCCGGAGCCCAGCGGAGCTCGCGGCCGCCCGGCGCTTCGAGGCCCGGTACGAGGACCGGCTCGCCGCCGGACCGGGGCGCGGCGGGCTTGCGCGCCCACGGCGGTTCCAGCAGCGCCTTCGGCACTTCCATGCTGCTCTCTCTCAACTCGTGGTCTTCCTCAGGTCGGGGCCTTCCTCAGGTCGGGGTCGCCCTCAGGTCAGGGTCGCGAGGTCGGCGAGGATCTCCGACGCGGTCACCGGGTCGAGGTCGGCGAACGTCCCGGTCGGCTCCCCGCGGCCCATCCAGAACTGGTCGGGACGCGAGGCCAGGCCGACCTTCTCCAGCGTCTGGTCGGAGAAGTCGCTGGGGATCCCCACCGGGATGCCGGGGTCGAGGGAGATCACGAGGTACCGGCCGCCGGGCAGGCTCCGGGAGATCCAGCACTCGACCCCGGCGTCCATCGGCTCGCCGCGCCGCCAGCCGCGCGACGTGAGCCCGAGGAGCTTGCCGAACGGAACCGTCCGCCCCTCGAGCTCGGCCAGCCGGCCGGACGCGCGCTGCTCGCCGGTCAGGCGGTGGACGGGCCGGCCGAGCTGCGGGAACGGCTGCAGGATCTCGTAGTCGGCGAAGACGCCCGCCCAGTCGCCGACGGCGGAACCGAGGTCGATGGGATGCGCGATGCCGACGGCCGCCGAGTCGGGGATGGTGAGGACGTCGTCGTCCACGTCGGCGAACGTGCCGTCCTCGGCGACGCGGAACGCGGTCACCTTGCCGCCGCCGGGCTCGCCGTCGCTCTCACCGTCGGTCTCACCATCGATGGCGAGCCAGACCAGGCGCCGGACGATGTGCCGGACGAGCGGATGCCCGGCCAGCAGCTCGGTGAACTCGCCCGCCGGCCAGCGGCGGCGCGCCACCATGCACGCCTCCAGGCGGCGGATCTGGTCGGCGGCGGCGGTCCGCACGTCCTTCTTGAGGCCGGCGAACGCCTTGTAGGCGGCGGGCGCGAGCTCGGGATCGTCCTTGGCGCCCGGTTTGGGGAGGGCCTTGCGGCGCTTGCCGTCCTCGTCCATCACGAACGGCTTGAGCTGCTCGTCGAAACCGACCCTGAAGCGGCGCGGCCCGTAGTCGAGCACCATGCCGCCGTCGGCGTCCAGCCCGAAGTCGGGGACGAGGCGGTCGGCGAGCTGCTCGGACGTCAGGCCGAGCCCGGCGGCGACCTCCTCGATCTTCTCCTGCGCCCTGCCCTTCAGCCCCTTGAACTTCACGCGCTGCGCGATGCCGTGCAGGTGCATGAGAGCGACGTCGGTGCCGATGGCGGCGAGCACGTCGAGGCCGGTGACGGCCTTGGCGTGGCCGCCGGCGCCGGGCCAGGCCCGGATCAGCGGGGTCAGGTCGCGGACCGTGCCGTCGTCGCCGGTCAGGCCGAGCTGCGTCAGCGCCCACCCCTCCTTGGACGGCGCGCCCTGCTCCTCCCACGCGCGGAACAGCGCCCAGCCGAACCGGGCGAGCGAGCCGGGGTCGCACAGCTCGCGGACGACGCCCGTCCCCGCGTACTCCTCGCCGGGCTTGGACATCGCGAGGATCGTGACCACGTGCTGCGCGGCGGCGGCCGGGAGGGCGTGCGCGCGGTCGCGGAGCAGGAGCTGCGGGAGCAGGCGCGCGTCGGCCCAGCCCGCGGTGGCCGGGATCTTCGCGGGCAGGACGTCGAGCTGGTCGGCGGACAGCAGCGCCTCGACCGGCGCGGCGGCCCGCTCGTCGTGGGCGCGGGCCGCCGCCGCGACGGCCTCGGCCCCGTGCCGCTCGGCGATGAGGCGCAGCGCGTTCTCGGCGGCGCGGCGGGCCGCGCCGGCCTTGCCGAGCGCGTCCGGCAGCAGGGCCGGGACGGCGGCGAGACCGTGCCGGCCGAACCAGGCGCGCGCCGTCTTCCCCGCCTGCTTGAGACGGGCCAGCCAGTCGGCCATGAGCAGCGCGACCTCGTCGCTCAGGTAGGGCAGCAGGACCCGGCCGCAGTTCGTGGGATCCAGCCGCGCCAGCTCGGTGACGACCCCGAGCGCGTCGAGCTCGAACCGGGCCGCGATGGCGGGGCCGACCCTCTCCATCCCCCACGACACCTGCGGCTTCCAGCCGGCGAGCAGCGGGCGCACCAGTTCCTCGGGCGCCTCCACGAAGAGCGCGATCTGCTGATAGGGCGCCAGTTGCTGCGTGCGGAACTTCTCGGCCTCGGCCTCCCAGTACCTCCGGTCGGTCCGC
Organism: Actinomadura meyerae; assembly: GCF_900188445.1. Lineage (GTDB taxonomy): Bacteria > Actinomycetota > Actinomycetes > Streptosporangiales > Streptosporangiaceae > Spirillospora > Spirillospora meyerae. The sequence continues at coordinate 262,792 of NZ_FZOR01000004.1, read as the reverse complement.
CGCCCGCCGGACCGCCAGGCATCGCGCTCCCCCGGCTCCCAGGCGATCGAGCGGATGCCGGGCGCGGGCACGTCCTTGACGACGGCGGGCTTGGACTTCGACCGGGGCCGGGTCCACGGCGGGGCGGTGAGCAGCGGAGGCAGCGCCTCCGGCGGAGCCTCCGGGACGCGGGAGCCGGTGCCGCGGAGTTGCTCGATCACCGCTCGGGACTCCTCCGGCAACCCCGGCAGCATCTCCTCCAGCAGCTCGGGATGGGTGAGGACGAGCCGCCGCAGGACCGGCTCGACCCCCGGCTCGGCGGCCGACGCGGCCAGCAGCCGCAACGCGCGCGCGGGGAAGGACTGGGCGGCGGTCTGCAGGACGGGCGGGACGAGGCGGTCGCCGATCCGGTCGATGAGCGCCTGGAACGCCCCATCGGCGGGCAGCGCGGCGAGGACCCGCAGGATGGTCCGCTTGGCATCGGCCGAGAGGTACCGCCCGTCGAGCGCCCCGGCGATCAGCGGCGCCGCACCCGCGGGCCCGACGCCCTCGACGAGGGTCGCGAGGACGCTCTGCGCACGGTCGCGGTAGCCGAGAGGGAAGCGGCCGGCGTCGACCTGGCCCGGGTCGCCGAGTGAGCAGAACAGCATCCAGCGCGGCTCGGCCTCGGGGGGCATGGCCTCGATCTCGGGGTCGGCGCACAGCTCGTCCACCCAGTCCCGCCGGGTCGGCGCCAGGTAGGAGGCGACGAGCCGCTGCGGGGGCGTCCGCCGGTGGGACGCCAGCCGCTCGACCGCCTCGGCGTAGACGTCGTCGGCGGCGGTGGCGAGCAGCGCGCGCAGGTGACGGGCCTCCTTCTCGTTCGTCCACCAGCCCCCGATGGCGTCGATGGGATCCCACTCTCGGACGCCCTTCCACGTCCGCTGCCGTCCGGCCTGGAGGTAGTCGACCCTGATCGTCGGCTCCTCCGCGTAGGCGCAGGCCGCGAACGGCAGGCCGTGCTCGGCGGCCCACGCGTCGAGGAACGGAGGCTCGCCGCCGATCTGGGCCAGCCCGCCCACGGCGACGGCGACGTCGGCGACCACCGCCGCGCCGAGCGGGTCGGGCGCGCCGCCGAGGTAGGCGCGGGCGTGCTCGGCCGGCGCGGGCGTCGTGCCGGGCAGGGCCAGCACCTCCTCGACGCGGCCGCGCACGCCGTCCAGCAGTGCCCGCATCCGGTGCGGCGCGTCGGCGTCGGTCCGGACCGCCGGGCGCGCGGACCGGTCGCGGCGCGGATGGATCAGTGCCCGCCACGCGGCCGGCACCTCCCACGCGCTCTCGCCCTCCCCCGCGCGATCGTTCCCCACGGTGTCGTCAGCGGCCGTCGTTTCCGGCCCCGTCATGTCCATGCCGCCACACGGTAAGGGAGATCACCGACAAAGGGGCCGGTGAATCGATCAAGAACCGGCGCGCATGTCGGCCTCCACGGCCTCGGCGGCCTTGCGGGCGGCGACCAGCACCGGGTCCCAGACGGGCGCGAACGGCGGCGCGTAGCCGAGGTCGAGCCCGGTCATCTCCTCGACCGTCATCCGGTTCCACAGCGCGATGGCGAGGCCGTCGATGCGCTTGGCGGCGTTCTCCCGGCCGACGATCTGCGCGCCGAGCAGCCGTCCGGAGCGGCGCTCGGCGATCAGCTTCGTCTTCATCTCGGTGGCGCCCGGGTGGTAGCCGGCGCGGGTGGTCGAGTCGACGGCCGCGGTCACCGCCGCGAACCCGGCGGCGGCCGCCTCCCGCTCGTTCAGCCCGGTCCGCGCCACCTCCCAGTCGCAGATCTTGGACACGGCGGTGCCGAGGACCCCGGGGAAGGTGGCGTAGCCGCCGCCGAGGTTGATGCCGGCCACCCGCCCCTGCTTGTTGGCGTGCGTGCCGAGCGGGATCGCGGCCGGGCCGCCGGACACCAGGTGGCGGCTCTCGACGCAGTCGCCCGCCGCCCACACCCGCTCGGTCCGGGTCCGCATCCGCCGGTCGGTGACGATGCCGCCGGTCGGGCCGGTCTCGATCCCCGCCGCCCGCGCGAGCCGCGTCTCCGGCCGCACGCCGAGGCCGAGGACGACCAGGTCCGCCGGGAGCGTGCGGCTCCCGGTCCGCACGGCGGTGACGTGCCCGTCCGGGCCGGTGTCGAAGCCCTCGACCGGCTCGCCCAGGTACAGCCGCACGCCGAGGCCGCGCATCGCGTCCGCGACGGTCGCCCCCATGTCCGGGTCGAGCGTCCGCATCGGCTGCTCCGAGGCGTCCACCAGGGACACCTCCAGGCCGCGCATCACCATCGCCTCGGCCATCTCCAGGCCGACGTAGCCGCCGCCGACCACGACGGCGCGGCGGGCCTCGCGCTCTTCGAGGGCGCGGACGATCGCCACCCCGTCGTCGAGGATCTGGACGCCGTGCACGCCCTCCGCGTCCACGCCCGGCAGCGGCGGCCGGATGGGCGCGGCCCCCGTGGCGATGACCAGGTCGTCGTAGTGCTCCCAGCGCTCGCCGCCGCGGTCGGCCTCGCGGAGCCTGACCCGGCCGCCGTCCAGGTCGATCTCGACCGCCTCGGTGCGGATCCGCAGGTCGATGCCGCGGTCGGCGAACTCCGCCGGGGTGCGGGCGATGAGCGCGTCCAGGTCGCCGACCACGCCGCCGACGAAGTACGGGATCCCGCACGCCGAGTAGGACGCGTGGTGCCCCCGCTCGACGGCGACGATCTCCAGCTCGTCCGGGCCGCGCCGCCGGCGGGCCTGGGACGCGGCGCTCATCCCGGCGGCGTCGCCCCCGATCACGAGCAGGCGGTCACGTGCGGCCATACCGGTTCCTCCCAGAAGATCGCGTTCCTCACCGACCATAGACGCGGCGGGCGTTGCCCGACGCGACGAGCCCCGCGACGCGCTCGGCGTCCGCGGCCGTCCACGCGCCGTCCTCCACCCCGCCCGCGAGGAACCCGGCGAGGCCGCGCCGGAACAGCAGCGCGCCCAGGTGGTACAGCTCGGCGAGCCCGTAGGCGTCCGAGGAGTACAGCACCTTCCCGAACGGCGCCAGCTCCAGCAGCTCGGCGATCAGCGCCGGCGAGCGGTGCCCGAGGCCGTTGGTCGCGAGCCCCGCGTCGACGTACACGTTCGGGAGCACCTGGGCGAGGTACCCGGCGTGCCGGTGGAACGGGTAGTTGTGCAGCAGCATCGCGGGGACGGGGTCCATGGCGCGCAGCAGCCCGGTCAGCAGCAGCGGGTCGCCGCGGCGCAGGTCGGCGTCCGCGTCCCCGTACCCGACATGGAACTGGACGGGCAGCCCGGCGTCGACCGCGCACCAGACGAGGAACCGGTGCAGGACCTCGTCGCACACGCGCGGCGCCGTCCCGGACTCCTCCGCCGCGCGCATCAGCCGCCCGGCCGCCCGCGCCGCCTCCGCGTCCGGCGGCCGCTCCCCCGCCAGCTCCAGCCCGGCCCGGTAGGCGGCGATCGACTTCGCGCCGGCGGCGCCGCCGGCGTCGATGCGGTCGTCGAGCCGGGCCCGCACCTCGTCGGCGAAGCGCGCGGCCTCCACCCCGTCCGCCGCGACCCCCTCCGCGATGGCCTCCAGCCGGACGATCTCGTGCGCGGGCGCCCCGGCGAGCCGGCCGAGCTCCGGCGGGTCGAGGATCGCCTCCGGGCTGTAGCCGGTGTCGACGTACAGCGCGTCCAGGCCGGCCGCGGCGAGGAACCGCCGGTTGACCTCGGCGGCGCCCAGCTCGGCCCGGCGGGCGAGGTACTCGCCCGGCTCGGCGTGCGGGTCCAGGTCCAGGACGGGCGGGCACCAGCGCCGCAGCGCGAACCCCACCTGCGTGTCGAACATGCTCACGCCGGGCGGGCCGGACGTCTCCGCCTCGGTGAGCGACTCCTCGAACTCCGTCCGGTCGAGGTCGCGGCCGAGGACGCCGTGGCAGTGGTGGTCCACCAGCGGCAGCGACTCCAGGTACTCCAGCACGCGCACGCCTCCCTGAAACAGGCCGTCGTTCTCCCTACGATGCCCTTACGGGCCGTTACTGGCCGTGCCCGCCTCCTCCGCCGCCACTCCGACCGGGAGCCAGCACCGTGGAACAGACCTCCGAGACCGCGTCCGGCGAACCGCGCCCAGGCGCCTACGCGCTCGACGGGCGGGAACGGGCGCGGCTCGGCGGGCGGGCCGCCGAGGCCGCCCGCCGCCTGTCCGGGCAGGGCATCGCGGCGGTCGCGCTGACCTGGGTGGACGTCGCCGGCATCACCCGCGCCAAGACCGTCCCGGTGGACCGGCTGGAGCAGGCCGCCGCGTGGGGCGTCGGGATGTCGCCGGTCTTCGACGTGTTCCTGCTGGACGACTCGATCGTCTCCGGCCGGTACATCGGCGGGCCCGCCGGCGACCTGCGGCTGCACCCCGTCCTGGAGCGGCTCGTGCCGATGGCGGCGCTGCCCGGCTGGGCGCACGCCCCCGCGCTCCGGTACGCCCAGGACGGCACCCCGCACCCGCTGGACGCGCGGGCCCTGCTGCGCCGCGAGACCGACCGGCTCGCCGCGCGGGGCTGGTCGGTCAGGGCGGCGTTCGAGATCGAATGGGCCGTGTCGAAGGGCGGGGGGCACGCCTTCGTCCCCGCCTCGGCGGGCCCCGCCTACGGCATGGCGCGGGTCACCGAGCTGGCCGGGTACCTGCGGGACGTCCTGCACGCGCTGAAGGAGACCGGCGTCTCCGTCGTGCAGCTCCACCCCGAGTACGCGGGCGGGCAGTACGAGGTGTCGGTGATGCCGGAGGACCCGCTCGGCGCGGCCGACACCGCCGTGCTCGTCCGGGAGACGATCCGGGCCGTCACGGTGGAGCACGGCCTGGCCGCGTCGTTCTCCCCGAAGGTCGACGCCGACTCGGTCGGCAGCGGCTGCCACGTCCACCTCAGCCTGTGGCGGCGGGACGGGGCCGGCGAGCCCGCGAACGCGATGGCGGGCGGCTCCGGCCCGTACGGGATGACGGGCGCCGGGGAGTCGTTCGCGGCGGGGATCCTGCACCGGCTCCCGGCGCTGCTCGCGATCGGCGCGCCGACGGTGGCGAGCTACCTGCGGCTGATCCCGTCGCACTGGGCGGGCGCGTTCGCGTGCTGGGGGCTGGAGAACCGGGAGGCGGCGCTGCGGTTCGTCACCGGCGCCGACGGCGAGCGGGCGGCCGCGGCGAACCTGGAGGTCAAGTGCGTGGACGCCGCCGCGAACCCGTACCTGCTGATGGCGGCGCTGCTCGCGGCGGGCCGGGACGGCCTCGGCGCCGACCGGCGGCTGCCGGAACCGGTCGGGACCGACCCGGCGGGCCTGCCGGAGAGCGAGCGCGCGGCCCGGGGCATCGTGCCGCTGCCGGCCTCGCTCGCCGCGGCGGTCGCCGCGTTCGAGGCGGACGCCGCGCTGCGGGACGCGCTCGGCGAGGCGGTCGTCGACACGGTCGCGACCGTGCGGCGCGGGGAGATCGAGCTGCTGGACGGCGCGACCCCGGAGGAGATCGCGGCCGCCACCCGCTGGCGCCACTGAGGGGGCCGCGGTGCGATCGGCGCGTCGGGTCGGGTCGGCGGCGGTCGGGTCAGGGGCGGTCGGGTGCGGCGGCGTCGCGCCGCCCGGCGGCCACGACGGCGCCCGCCTCGAAGCGCTGCACGCGCATCTGGAGCCTGCCGCACGCGCAGCGGGTGTAGGTCACCACGCCCTCGGAGGTCAGGTGCCGCGACAGCACCTCGTACACATCGGACTCGGGCCAGCCACAGCGCGGGCATTCCACGGCGCATCCCCAGGGACGTCTGTAAGGGTTGTATTCAAGATATCATTTACAGGTGTCGGGGTGGACCGGAGGCAGGGGTAATGCGCATCACGGGCTACAAGAGCCACGGGGTATCGGCGGCCGCCGCGCTGGTCAACGCCGTGACCAGTGCCGGCGGGGACGCCTCGGCGGACGCGCTGCGCCGCATCCTGCGCGAGAACGAGTTCTTCTGGCAGGAGTTCGAGGACGCCGACGCCGAGGACTTCCGCGCCTGGGGCCGCATCCTGCGGCCGTTCTTCGAGGCCGAGCGGCTGGAGGACGCGATGGCGCTGCTCAACCGGCTGATGCTGGAGGTCCCGATGCATCCGCACCTGTCCGACCACGAGCCGCACGGCCTGCACATGCACTACGCGCCGCCCTCGTCCCGGCTCCCCCACCGGTTCCGGGCGACCACGCTGATGAACCTCGCCGAGCTGATCGTCGAGCACGGGCTCGGCCGCACCGGGGTCTGCGCCGCCGGGGGCTGCGACCGGGTGTACGCCGACACCTCCCGGGCCGGGCGGCGCCGGTTCTGCTCGGAGGCGTGCGCGAACCGGACGAACGTCGCCGCGTTCCGCGCCCGCCGGCGGACGTGATCTGACCCGCATTCCGCGGCTTTGCCGCAATATTGCCGGGGCGCGGGAAGGACTCCACGCATGTCGCTTCCGTTCCTGCGCCGCCGCTCCCGCGCGGGCGGCCGCGCGTCCGGCGGCGGCCGCCGCGGCCGCCGCCCGCCGCTCCGCGTGACCACGGAGGTGCAGTCCACCGTCTACAAGATCGCCCGGCTGACGCTCACGGCCGTGCTGGCGTTCGTGCTGGCGACGGCCCTGCTGCCGCGAGGCGGGCCGCAGCCGCTGCTGTCCCCGCTGACCGCGCTGCTCGTCGTGCAGTTCTCCGTCGTCGGGACGATCAGGGCGAGCATCCTGCGGGTCGCCGCGGTCACCTCCGGGGTGCTCGTCGCGGTGATGGCCTCGGTCACCGTCGGGTTCTCCTGGTGGACGCTCGGCCTCACCATCCTCGCCGCGCTGGTCATCGGGCACGTCCTGCGGCTGGGCGAGCACGTCCTGGAGGTGCCGATCTCCGCGATGCTGATCTTCGCGCTGGGGGCGGCCAGCGAGGCCGGCGCGGCCGAGCGGGTACTGGAGACGCTGATCGGCGCCGCCACCGGCCTGGCCGCGACGCTGCTGTTCCCCTCGGTGCGGGTCCGGCCCGCGGAGGAGGCCGTCCAGGACATCGCCGAGAAGCTGCGGACGCTCATCGAGGAGATCGCCGAAGGGCTGCGCGGCGAGCGCACCCCGGGCGAGGCCGCGCGCTGGCAGGAGGAAGCCGAGCGGCTCGCCCGCGAGATCGGCCAGACCGACCGGGACCTCGTCGCCGCCGAGGAGAGCGTCCGGCTCAACCCCCGCGCGCGCCGGATCGTGGACGCCGGCGTCGCGCTGCGCAACGCGATGGAGACCATGGAGCACTGCATGCTCTCGCTGCGCGGCCTGACCCGGTCGCTCGCCGACGACGAGCGGTTCGGCGAGCGCGGCCGGCTGATGACCGACCCGAAGCTGCGCCGCGAGCTCGGTGACGCCCTCGCCGGGATCGCCGCGAGCATCGCCGCCTACGGCCGCCTCGCCCGCTCCGACCTCGCCCGGGACGCCCGCCCGTTCCACGCCGAGCAGGATCTGGAGGTGCGGGTGGACGTGGCCCGCGAGCGCCGCGCCCGGCTCCGCCGGGAGCTGCACGGCCGGGCCGCGGCCGGGGACCTGTGGCCGCTGTACGGGGAGGTGTCCATGGACGTCGACCGGCTCATCGAGAACCTGCGGGTCGAGCACCGGGCCCGCGCCCGCGAGCACTGGCGGCGGCACCGCGGCGCGGCCCGGCACCTGCCGGAGCGCCCGGTCCAGGTCGTCCAGCAGGCCGGGCACCAGCTGCGCCGGGCCGCCGGGTCGGCCGTCCAGGCCGCCGAGCGCACCGCCCGCCACCCCGGCGACCGGCGCTCGAACGGCGACCGGCGCTCCGACGACCACCGTCCGGACGACCGTCGCTCGAACGGTGACCGGCGCTGAAACGGCCGCGCTGAAACGGCCGCGCTGAAACGGCCGCGCTGAAACGGAGAGGCCCGCCCCTCGGACGGGGCGGGCCTCTCTGTGCCGCCGGTGTCAGCGGAAGGTCGGCTCCAGGACGTCGACGCCGCGCGTGTTGTCGGCGACGTAGACGTACTTGCCGTGCCAGTAGGGCTGCCAAGACGCGGCGTCCGCCGGCCGGTAGTAGGCGAGCTGCCGCGGGTTCGTCGGGTCGCGGACGTCCAGGAACCGCGTGCCCTGCGAGTAGAACGACTGGACGATCACGCCGTCGCGGACGTCGAAGTAGTGCGCGGAGCAGTCGGTGCTGTTCGGGTCGCTGCCCTCCTTGCCGGCGACGCCCCACGTCCCGACCGTGTGCAGGCGGAACTTGTTCTCCGGCGTGGACCGCCAGCCCTCACCGCCGTAGGAGCCCTCCAGCGACGCGATGACGAGCAGGCCGTCGTTGGCGCAGCCGTCGTTGAACGTCTCCTCGGTGACGTACAGCAGCTTGCCGTCGCCCCACCTGCGCGGGTCCGCGGCCTGGTTCCGCGTCCCGCCGACCGCCCGGTAGCTGTTGTGCATGAAGGTGGAGTTGGTCGTCGCCTCGTCGAGGCCGCCGCCCGCGTACGGGACGGGGTCGACGGCGGTGGCCTTCCGCCACTTCTTCGCGACCGGGTCGTAGTGGCGGCCGGTCGTGTAGTAGCCGCGCACGCCGCCGCGCCCGGACGCCCACGCGACCCCGTCGGAGTCGACCTGGATGTCGTGGGTGTAGTCGGTCTTGCCGTCGTTGCGGCCGGTGTCGATCGGGTCCCTGTGGACCTTCGGCTTGGCCGGGTTCCGGACGTCGGTCACCCAGACCGGCCGGCCGCCCCAGTCGGCGGGCATCCAGTCGGCCTTGGCGGGTCCGCCCGTCCACAGGTACTTGCAGTCGTTCACGCAGGTCGTGGTGTGTCCGGCCGGGACCTTCACGTAGGTGATCTGGCGCAGGCTCTCCGGCTTGGACGCGTCCACGACGTAGATGCCCGACTCGCCCGTCGCGGTGCTGCCGCCGAAGGCGCGCGGGTCCCGGGACAGGTAGATGATCTTGCGCTTGGGGTCGACGTCGGTGTCCTCGGTCTCCCACATGCCGGGCATGTTCAGCTGCCCGACCAGTCTGGGGACCTTGGGGTCGGCGGTGATGTCGTAGGCCTTCAGCCCGAAGTCGCCGGTCACGTACATGATCGTGCGCTTGTGCCGGCCGTGGCCGTAGTCCAGGAACATCAGGGAGATGGCGCCCTTGGCGTCGGTCACGCCGCCGACGCGCCGCACGCCCTTGACCGCCTCGGACTTCGCGGTCGCCGCGGCGTCCGCCCGGTGGGCGTGCCCGGCGTGCCCGCCGGTGCCCTCGGTCCCGGCGGCCTGGTCCGCGGCCTGTTTCGTCTGGTTCTCCGGTTCGGGCGGGCACGCCCAGGCGCTGCCGGCCAGCAGCGCCACGGACGCCGCGACCGCCACGCCGCCCTGGATCAGGCGTCCGGCGGGGATGGATGTGCGGGGGAGCATCGCGCCTCCACGGAAGAGGATCATCGCAAGCGCCAGTGTGACCCCGGCCGCATACTTGATCAACAGGGCGGCGGTCACGAAATGGACTCAGCACCGTAAGGACTGGTGGGACCTGACCGGCTGCTCTACGCTCGCGGCGTCGGCCGCCTCCGGCTCCCAGGAGAGGCATGAAGAGTTCCACGCGCACCGCGGCCCTGGTCACCGGGGCGGTGGTGGTGCTGCTGGCGCCCGTCGCGGCCCTGCGGGCCTGGAGCGAGCCCGCCGATCCGCGGATCACGGTGGGCGCGGCCGCCCCGGCGGCGCTGCTGCCCGGCGACGTCCGCGACCAGGCCGGGCGCGTGATCGCCAACGCGGTGTGGACCGGCCTGGTCTCCCACGACCCGGCGACCGGCGCGACCGTGAACGCCGCCGCCGCGTCGGTCACCAGCCCGGACCGGCGGGTGTGGACGGTCCGGTTGCGGCCCGGCGCGACGTTCCAGGACGGCTCCCCCGTCACCTCCACCTCGTTCACCGGCGCCTGGACGGCCACCGTGCGCGAGGGCTGGGCGGGAGCGCACCTGTTCACCGGCGTCGCCCGCGTCAAGGGCGCCCGGCAGGGCGCGCCGGGCATGGCCGGGCTCAAGGTGAAGGACGACCTGACCTTCGAGGTGACGCTCGACCGCCCGCTGGGCGGGTTCCCCGCCCTGCTCGGCGACCCGGCGTTCTTCCCGCTCCCGGACGGCGTCCTCACCTCGCGGGACTGGTCGTCCTACGCGCGGAGACCGGTCGGGAACGGCCCGTTCGAGGTGGCGTCGCGGAGCGCCCGGGAGATCGTCCTGCGCCCGAGGTCGGGCAAGGGCCGCTCGGTGGCCGTCAAGGTGATGCCGGACGCGAAGGCGCAGTACAGCGCCGCGGCCAAGGGCGAGCTGGACGTCGCGACGCGGGTTCCGCCCGGTCGGCACGAGTCGATGGAGGCCGACTTCGGGGACCGGCACCGCGCCGTCCCCGGCCGGGACGTGACGTATCTGGCGTTCCCGGCATGGGTGGATCGGCTGGCGTCCCCGACCGTCCGGTCGGCGCTGTCGATGGCGATCGACCGGTCCGCGGTGACCGAGGGGGCGCTCGGCCACCAGTACTCCCCCGCCGACTCGCTCGTGGCGCCGGGCATCCGCTTCGGCCACCGCGAGGGGCAGTGCCGGCTGTGCGTGCACGACTCGAAGGCGGCCGTGGCCGCGCTGTCCGACGCGGGCGGGCTGACCGGGCCGTTGAACCTCTGGTACGAGGCGGGCCGGGGCGACGACGCGTGGGTGAAGGCGGTCGCCGAGCAGCTCCGCGGGGAACTGAAGCTCGATGCGCGGCCCCGACCGGTCACCGGACTGCGGAAGGCACTGGCCGACCGCGTGGTGGACGGGCCGTTCGTCGTTCACACCACGGCCGCCTACCCCGCGCCCGTCGCGGCGCTCACCCCGCTGCTCGAAGCCGGGACCGGGTTCGACGACGCGTACGCGACCGGTCTGGTCGCCGACGCCGAGAAGGCCGCGACGCCCGGCGACGGGGTGATCCCCGCGCGCCTCGCCGAGAGCGCGATGCTGCGGGACATGCCCGCGATGCCGCTGTGGTCCGCGCACGATCACCTGGTCTGGTCGGAGCGGGTGCGCGGGGTGACCGCCGGCGCCTTCACCGGACTGCGCCTCGACCGCCTGAAGCTCGAGTAGCGCCCGCCGCAGAGGCAGAGCGCGGGTAGCGCACCGGCCAGGGCCAGGGCCGCGGCGGTGAGGAGCATCCCGCCGACTCCGGTGAGGCCGTAGGGGACGCCGAGGACGGCGACGCCCACCGCGATGCCCAGCTGCTTGGCGGTGTTGGTGATCCCGGCGGCGACGCCCGCGCGCTCGGCCGGGGCCGCCTCCAGGGCGACCTGGCTGGACACGAGGTTGCCGATCGCCGCGAGCCCGCCGAGGGCGAACCCCGGCACCATCGCGGGCCAGGAGCCCGTCCGGTACGTCGCGGCGAGCAGCAGCGTGGACAGCACGGTCAGCAGCGGCCCGGCCGCCACGAGCGCGGCGGGCGGCGCGCGGTGCGCGACCCGCGCGAGGAGCAGCGGCGCCGCCAGCGCCGGGGCGCTGTAGGTGAGGAACCAGAGGCCGGCCTGCGCAGGCGGGGTGCCCATCGGCCCCTGCACGTAGAGGGAGAAGTACGCCAGCGACCCGGCGCCGGCGGCGTGCGAGAACAGCGCGGCGGACGCGTTCGCCGCGTACAGTCGGCCCCGCAGCAGCGACAGGTCGAGCATGGGTTCGGGGACGCGGCGGCGCACCAGCCAGGCGATCGCGGAGGCGCCCGCCAGCGCCGGGAGCAGGACGCCCGGCGCCGCCCACCCCAGCCGGGGGATCTCGATGAGCGCCCACAGCGGCCCCGCGAGCCCCGCCGTCAGGAGCAGGGCGGCGGCCGGGTCGAGCGGGCGCGGCCGCGGGTCCCGCGACTCCGGCACGGCCGCGGCGGCGACGGCGAGCGCGGCGAGGCCGACCGGCACGTTGAGGAAGAAGATCGCCCGCCAGCCGAGCAGCCCGGTGAGCGCGCCGCCGACCAGCGGGCCGGTGGCGATGGCGGCGCCGGACGCGGCGGCGTACACCCCGAGCGCCCGGTTGCGGGACCGTCCCGCCGGGTACGCCGCCGCGAGCAGCGGCGACGCCGTCCCGTAGAGGACGGCCGCGCCGCACCCCTGGACGGCGCGGAACACGTCCAGCACGGGCGCCGACGGCGCGAGGCCGCAGGCCAGGGACGCGCCCGTGAAGGCGGCGAGCCCGCCGAGCAGCATGCGGCGGCGGCCCAGCCGGTCGGCGAGCGCGCCCGCGGTGAGCAGCAGCCCGGCGAGGGCGAGCGCGTAGGCGTCGACGGCCCACTGCACCTCCGCCAGGCCCGCGCCGAGGCCGCGCCGCATGTCGGGGAGCGCGATGTTCACCCCGACGAGGTCGAGGACGAGCAGGTACCCGGCGGCCGAGGCGACCGCGAGGGTCCAGGCGGGACGGCGGCGAGGGGGCATGGCTCCGGCCTCCCGGAAATATACGGTGTAGATATACGCCGTATATTAACCACTAGACTGGCGTCCATGAAGACCCCGGCGCAGCGCGGTCGCGGAACCCGCGGGCTCACCCGCGAGGAGGTGCTGGACGCGACCCTCGACCTCGCCGAGGAGCGCGGCCTCGACGCGGTGAGCATGCGCGGCGTCGCCGACCGGCTCGGCGTGACGCCGATGGCGCTCTACCGGTACGTCGGCGACAAGCAGGGCCTGCTGGACGGCCTGGTCGAGCGCCTCATCCGGGAACTGCCCGACGACGACCCCGCGCTGCCCTGGCAGGACCGGCTGCGCGCGATCGGCGCCGGGGTGCGGGAGGTCGCCCGGCGCCACCCGGCGGTGTTCCTGCTGCTGTTCACGCGGCCGACCGTCACCGAGGAGGCGCGGCGGGCGCGCCACGCGGTGCAGGCGATCCTGCGGAGCGCCGGGGTTCCGGAGGACATCGTCCCGCCGCTGCAGCGGCTGCTGGACACCATCGGGCTCGGGCTCGCCGCGTCCGAGGCCGGCGGGCGGTTCACCGGCACTCCCGAGGACGTCGACCGCGTCTACGACCTCGCGGAGGAGCTGCTGCTCGCGGCCGTCGAGCGCTACGCGCGGGAGTGATCCGCGTCTCCGCGCGCCTACCGGGTTTCGGAGTCGCCGCCGAGATCCTTATGCTTCCAGAATGCAGCAGGAGGACGAACCCGGCCGGGTGACCCTGGCCCAGGTGGCGGATCAGGCCGGAGTGTCCATTTCGACAGTTTCGAAGGTGCTGAACGGCCGCGAGGACGTCGCCCGCAAGACCCGCCTCCGCGTGGAGCGCCTCCTGGAGCACCACGGCTACCGGCGCGGCTCCCGGTCGGGCCCGGACGCGCCGCTCATCGAGATCGTCCTCCACGAGATCGAGAGCCTCTGGACCATGGAGCTGATCCGGGGGGTGGAGAGCGTCGCCAAGGCCAACGGCGCGAGCCTGGTGCTGACCGAGAGCGGCACCCGGCACTCCCCCGGCCCCGAGTGGATCAGCGGCGTGCTGCGCCGCCGCCCGCTCGGCGTCGTGCTGCTGTTCTCCAGCATGCCGCCGGAGTACAAGAAGCGGCTGCGGTCCCGCTCGATCCCGTTCGTCATCATCGACCCCGCCGGGGACCCCGAGCCCGACGTCCCGTCGGTGGGCTCGGCCAACTGGTCCGGCGGCCTCGCGGCGACCCGGCACCTCATCGACCAGGGGCACCGGCGCATCGCGATCATCACCGGCCCGGCGGACATGCTGTGCTCCGTCGCGCGGCTCGACGGCTTCCGCTCCGCGATGAGCATGGCCGGCCTGGACGTCGATCCGTCGTATGTGTCCTACGGCGACTTCCACGTGGACGGCGGCTTCGAGCGGGCGATGGAGCTGCTCGGCCGCCCCGACCGGCCGACCGCGATCTTCGCCGGGAGCGACCTGCAGGCGCTCGGGGTGCTGGAGGCGGCACGGGTGCACGGGCTGCGCGTCCCGGACGACCTGTCGGTGGTCGGGTACGACGACGTCGCGGTGGCGCCCTGGGCCAGCCCCGCGCTCACGACCGTGCACCAGCCGCTGCGGCAGATGGCCGAGTCGGCCGCGCAGATCATCCTCGGCATCCGCAACGGGGAGGCGGTCGCGACGCGGCTGGAGCTGTCCACCAGCCTCGTGGTCCGCAAGAGCACCGCGCCCCCGCCTCCCGAAGGCGGCTGACGGCGGAGCGCCTTCCCGCGGCCTGGGGCGGGGTCCGCGGGAAGGCGCACGCGGCGGGGCCGGTTCAGCCGGTCCGGCAGGAGACGTCGGGCCAGGTCCAGTTGCCGTTGTGCTGGACGGTGAAGCCGAAGGTGTCACCGCTGCCGTTCGGCCGCATGGTCATGACGTTCCCGCTCGCGTCCCAGGTCGGCGAGCCGTTCCAGGTCGCGATGATCCGCTGCGGGCTGTGCACGGTCACGGTCGCGATCCAGTCGCTCGCCCCGGAGACGGTGACCGAGAGGTTGAACCGGTCGCCCCACACCTGCCCCTGAGAGATCTGTGCGGTGCAGGTGCCGCCGCCTTCGCCGGGCGGAGGGGTGCCTCCGCCGCCGTCGGGCGCGACGGCCCGGCCGGTGGACGGCGAGATGATGCCGGGGCACAGGTTGCGGCTCTTCAGGTTCGCGACGATCTGCGGAATGGCCTGGATCGTCGTGCTGTACCCGTCGTGCATGAGGATGACCTGGCCGTTCTGGAGCTGGCTCGCGCGCTGCACGATCTGGGCGGTGGACGCGCCGTTCCAGTCCTGCGAGTCGACGTCCCAGATGACCTCGGTCAGGCCGAGCTGCTGCTCGACCGCCCGCAACGTGGAGTTCGTCTCCCCGTAGGGAGGCCGGAACAGCCGGGGCGCGGTGCCGGTCTGCTGCTGGATCACCTGCTGCGTCCGCTGGAGCTCCGAGAGCATCTGCGACTGGGACATCTGGGTGAGGTGGGGATGCGTCCAGCTGTGGTTGGCGATCCACATGCCGGCGTTCTTCTCCGCGCTGACCAGCGACGGGTTGTTCTGGGCGTTCTGCCCGATGTTGAACAGGGTGGCGCGGACGCCGTTCTGCTGCAGGGTGGTCAGCAGAGCCGACGTGAATCCGGAGGGCCCGTCGTCGTAGGTGAGGCCGACGTAGCCCGCGCTGCAGTCGGCCGCGGCGGGCGTCGCGGCGGCGCGGGCGCGCTGGGCCGCGAGGCCGGCGGCGGCCGGCAGGCCTACCAGCAAGGCCGCCGCCAGCGTCAGGACGGCGGCGAGGAGCAGCGGGCGGCGGGCGCCTAAGGGGCTCGGCCCGGACGCGCCGGGCGGGGGAGCGTGCTGAGTCATTCCGTGTTCCTCCAGGGGGCGGGGGAACCTCATTGTGGGAACGCCCTCGAAAGGTGTCAATAGATCGAAAACTCTTTTCGCTGGCATCTTTCATTCTCAGCTCTTATCAGTGCCGATGACATGGGCCTTTCCTGCCGAAACATTTCGATAGCCATGGATCATGGCTTGGAATTTGTAGACCGGTCTGTCTAGTCTGTGGGCATGGCACCGCGCGGAGAGACGAGAGAGCGGGTCCTGCGGACGGCCGCGGACCTGTTCCAGCGGCAGGGTTACCACGGCACCGGGGTGAACCAGGTGCTCGCGGAGAGCGGCGCGCCGAAGGGCTCGCTGTACTTCCACTTCCCCGAGGGCAAGGAGCAGCTCGCGGCCGAGTCGGTGGCGCTGGCCGGCCGGACGGTCGCCGAGGCGCTCGCCGGGGCCGTGCTCGCCGCGCCGGACGGGCGGGCCGGGCTCACTGCCCTCGGCGAGCACTTCGCCCGGAGCCTCCTGGAGTCGGACTTCGCCAAGGGCTGCCCCATCGCGACCGTGGCCCTGGAGACGGCGGGCGCGAGCGAGGCCCTCCGCGCCGCCTGCGACGCCGCCTACGCGGAGTGGCTGGACGGCCTCCGCGCCGCGCTGCGCGGCTGGGGCGTGCCCGAGGAGCGCGTCGGGCCGCTGGCCGCGCTGGTCCTGTCGTCCCTGCAGGGCGCCGTCATGCTCGCCCGCGTCCAGCGGGACGTGGCCGTCATCCACCAGGTCACCCACCAGCTCGCCGACCATCTGTGAGGAGTCATATGCGCGTCCACCACCTCGACTGCGCCCCCATGCGGGAGATCGAACCCGCCGACGGCCCGGAGAGCCCGCTGCGGCCGGCGCGGGCCACCGGCCACGTCCTGCTGGTCGAGACGGATTCGTCCGGGCTGCTCCTCGTGGACGCCGGGATCGGCCTCGGCGACATCGAGCGCCCGTCCGAGCGGCTGCTCGACGACTGGGTGGAGATGGCCGGGCCGACCCTGGACCCGGCCGCGACCGCCGTCCGGCAGGTCGAGGCGCTCGGGTACTCCCCCGCCGACGTCCGGCACATCGTCCCGACGCACCTGCACCGCGACCACGCGGGCGGGCTGAGCGACTTCCCGGACGCCGCGGTGCACGTCTTCGCGGCTGAGCGGGAGGACGGCGGCAAGACCCCCGCGCAGCTCGCCCACGGCCCGCGCTGGGTGGTCTACCCGGACGGCGGTGGCGAGACCTGGCACGGGTTCGAAGGCGTCCGGGCCCTGGAGGGTGTGGCCGAGGAGATCCTGCTCGTCCCGATCGGCGGGCACACGCCGGGGCACGCGGGGGTCGCGGTTCGCGACGGGGACCGCTGGCTCCTGCACGCCGGGGACGCGTACATGTACCACGGCGAGGTCGACCGCCCCGAGCCGGTGACGCACCCGCTGATGGAGCTCGTCCAGGCGGGCGGCGAGGTGGACCGTGAACTGCGGCTCGCGAACGTCGCGCGGCTGCGGGAGCTCGCGCGCGGCGGCGACGTCGAGGTGTTCTGCGCGCACGACCCGTGGGAGCTGGCCCGCTACCGCTGAGCCCCGCCTGCCTTCGGGGCCCTACCGCTGGGACAGCCGGTGCGCGAGGGCCGTGTGGCGGCGGCCCGCGCCGGCGGTGCGGACGGCGGCGGCGAGCGCCCGCCGCGACCCGACCAGCACGACCAGCTTCTTCGCGCGGGTGATGCCGGTGTAGAGCAGGTTGCGGCGCAGCATCATCCACGCGCCGGTGGTGAGCGGGATGACGACGGCCGGGTACTCGCTGCCCTGCGAGCGGTGGATCGTGATCGCGTAGGCGTGGGCCAGTTCGTCCAGCTCGTCGAAGGCGTAGCCGATGCTCTCGTCCTCGTCGGTGAGGACGGTGAGCGACTGCTCCTCCGGGTCGACCTTCGTGACGACGCCGACGGTGCCGTTGAAGACGCCCGCCTCGCCCTTGTCGTAGTTGTTGCGGAGCTGGGTGACCTTGTCGCCGACGCGGAAGACGCGGCCGCCGTAGCGGCGTTCGGGGCGGGCGTCGTCGTGCGGGGTCAGCGCCTCCTGCAGCAGCGCGTTCAGCCCGCCCGCGCCGGCCGCGCCCCGGTGCATCGGCGCCAGCACCTGGACGTCGCGGCGCGGGTCGAGCCCGAACCTGCGCGGGATGCGGTTGGCGACGACGTCCACGGTCAGCGCGGCGGCCTCCTCCTGCTCCTCGCAGGGGAACAGGAAGAAGTCGGGGTAGCCGCGGGTGTGCGGGTGGTCGCCGGCGTTGACGCGGTGCGCGTTGACGACGATGCCGGACTCCTGCGCCTGCCGGAAGATCTTCGTGAGCCGGACGCGCGGGATCACCTCGGCGCCGAGCAGGTCGGCGAGGACCTCGCCCGCGCCGACGGACGGGAGCTGGTCGACGTCCCCGACGAGCAGCAGGTGCGCGCCGCGCGGGATCGCCTTCACCAGCTTGTTCGCGAGGACCAGGTCGACCATGGAGCTCTCGTCGACCACCACGAGGTCGGCGTCGAGCGGCTCGTCCTGGTCGTACTTGGGGTCGCCGCCCGGCTGGAGCTGGAGCAGCCGGTGCACGGTCGCGGCCTCGTGCCCGGTCAGCTCGGCGAGCCGCTTGGCGGCCCGCCCGGTCGGCGCGACCAGGACGATCTTGGCCTTCTTGGCGGCGGCCAGCTCCACCACCGAGCGGACGGTGAAGCTCTTGCCGCAGCCGGGCCCGCCGGTCAGCACCGACACCTTGGACGTCAGCGCGAGCTTGACCGCCTCCTCCTGCTCGGCGGCGAGCGCCTGGCCGGTGCGCTTCTTCAGCCACGGCAGCGCCCTGTCCCAGTCGACGTCGGCGAACGCCTTGAGCCGGTCGGTGGGGGCGTCCAGCAGGTCGAGGAGGCCGCGGGCGAGCGAGCGTTCGGCGCGGTGGAACGGCACGAGGTAGACGGCGGGGATGACGGCGGCGTCCTCGCCCTCGCCCGGGATCTGCTCCCGGACGACGCCCTCGTCGCGGGCCAGCTCGTCCAGCGCCGGGACGATCAGCTCCTTCGGCACGCCGAGGATCTTCTCCGCCGCGGTGACGAGGTTCGGCTCGGGCAGGAAGCAGTGCCCGTCGTCGGCGGCCTCCGAGAGCGTGTACTGGAGCCCGGCCTTGATCCGCTCGGGGCTGTCGTGCGGGATGCCGACGGCCTGCGCGATCGTGTCGGCCGTCTTGAACCCGATGCCCCACACGTCGGAGGCGAGCTGGTACGGCCGCGCGCGGACGGTGTCGATCGACCGGTCGCCGTACTGCTTGTAGATGCGGACGGCGAGCGAGGTCGAGACGCCGACGCCCTGCAGGAAGACCATCACCTCCTTGATGGCCTTCTGCTCCTCCCACGCGTCCCCGATCCGCTTGCTGCGCTTCGGGCCGAGCCCGCGGACCTCGACGAGCCGCTCCGGCTCCTCCTCGATGACGCGGAGGATGTCGGTGCCGAAGTGCTCGACCATCCGGTCGGCCATCACCGGCCCGATCCCCTTGATCATGCCGGAGCCGAGGTAGCGGCGGATGCCCTGGATCGTCGCGGGCAGCACGGTCGTGTACGAGTCGACCTCGAACTGCCTGCCGTACTTGGGGTGCGAGCGCCACCGGCCGGTCAGCCGCAGGCTCTCCCCCACCTGCGCGCCGAGCAGCGCGCCGACCACGGTGAGCAGGTCGCTTCCGCTCTTGGCCGTCGCGACGCGCGCGACGGTGTACCCGGTGTCCTCGTTGGCGTAGGTGATCCGTTCCAGGACCGCGTCGAGCTGCGCCGGACGCGGCGCGGCGCCGGGGTCGGGGCTGGGGGAGGTCGGCACGCTCACCATGATGGACGATCCGGACGGCGGGATGGCCGGATCCGCCAGGTGCGCCGGGTCTCCGGTCCACCCGGACGGGCGATCGGGACGGGCGATCAGGCCCGCGCCCGGCCGGGGGTCTCCCCCGCCGACACCTCCAGGACGCCCGTCTCGGTGACCAGCGCGGTCACCAGGCGGGCGGGAGTGACGTCGAACGCGGGGTTGAAGGCGTCCACGCCCTCGGGGGCGGTGCGGGCGCCGCCCCAGGCCAGCACCTCCTCGGCCGCGCGCTCCTCGATCGGGATCCCGGCGCCGTCCGGCAGGGCCGGGTCGACGGTGCTCCACGGCGCGGCGACGACGAGCGGGATCCCCGCCGCCGCGCAGGCCAGCGCCACCCCCACCGAGCCGATCTTGTTGGCGGTGTCGCCGTTGGCCGCGATCCGGTCGGCGCCGATGACGGCGACGTCGACCAGGCCGCGCAGGATCGTGCTCGGCGCGGCCCCGTCCGCCTGGACGGCGCAGGGGATGCCGGCCTGGGCGAGCTCCCACGCGGTGAGCCGCGCGCCCTGGAGCAGCGGGCGGGTCTCGTCGGCGTAGACGAGCTCCACCCGGCCGCGCTCGTGCAGGTTCCGGATCACGCCGAGCGCCGTCCCCCACCCCGCGGTGGCCAGCGCTCCCGCGTTGCAGTGCGTCAGGACGCGCAGGGGCCGGTCGCCCACGCGGCGCAGGATCCAGTCGGCGCCGAACGCGCCGATCGCGCGGTTGCCGCGCACGTCCTCGTCGAGCAGCGCCTGGGCCTCGTCCACCACCGCGTCGGCGCCCTTGGCGACGAACGGCAGGACGCGGTCGACGCCCGCCGCCAGGTTGACCGCCGTCGGGCGGGCCTCCCGGACCTCGGCGATCGCGGCGTCGCGGGCGGCCTCGTCCCATCCCTCGCGGGCGGCCTGGCGGACGGCGACGGCGACGCCGAACGCGCCCGCGACGCCCAGCGCGGGCGCGCCGCGCACGACCAGCCGGCGGATCGCGTCCACCAGCGTCGCGACGTCGCGGGCCACGACGTACTCGACCCGCCCGGGCAGGAGCGTCTGGTCCAGCAGGCACAGCCCGTCGCCCGTCCACTCCAGGGTTCGCACGTCGTTCGTCATGCCGCTCATAATGCCTGCAAAATACCGTGAACCCCGACGCCACCGGGCTTTCCACCCTCCGCTACTCCACCGCGTGACCTGCGACAACTTGACAGAAGTCGAACCTGTGTTCGAAATTGTGCGGGGGGACTCGGAGAGGAGGGCGACGGTGGCGGAGGCCGCACTGCGGGACCTGTCGGCGCTTCTGGACGCGGCGCCCGGTTCCGCCGGGCACAGCCCCTCCTGGGACGGCGGCGCGACGGTGCCCGTGCTGCCCGCGCTGCGGCCGGTGCTGCCGGGCGGGGGCCTGCGGCCCGGCTCGGTCGTCGGGCTCGGCGGGTCCGGATCCGCCTCGCTCGGCCTCGCGCTCGTCGCGGGCGTCTCCCGGCACGGCGGTGCGGACGGCGCCGGCGGCTGGTGCGGCGTCGTCGGCGTCCCCGACTTCGGCGTCCTCGCCGCCGCCGGGATGGGCGCCGCACCCGAGCGGCTGCTGCTCGCCGACGACCCGGGCGAGCGGTGGCCCGACGTGGTCGCGGCGCTGGCCGAGGCCGTCGACCTGGTGCTGCTGCGCCCGCCCGAGCGGCCGGGCGCCGCCGCCGTGCGGCGGCTGTCGGCGCTGGCCCGCAAGCACGGCTGCGTGCTGGCGCTGACCGGCCCGTTCGCCGGCGAGTGGGCGGGCGTCCGGCTCCGCCTCCGGCTGGACGAGGCGGTCTGGGAGGGGCTCGGCGACGGCCACGGCCGGCTGGCGGGCCGCCGCGTCCGGGTGACCGCCGAGGGACGCGACGCGCCGGGCGCCGGCCGCAGCGCCCGCCTCTGGCTCCCCGCCGCCGACGGCACGGTGGCGCCGGACGAGACCGCCCGGCCGCCGCTCGAACTCGTCCCCGGCGCCGTCGCGGCGGGCGCGCCCGTCCACACGGCGCGGCCGGCGGCACCGCGCCCGCCGCTGGCGGCGGCCCGCCGCGACGCGCGGGAGCCCGTGCGCGCGAGCGCGTCGGCGCCCGGCCCCGGAGAGGGGGCCGCGTGACCCGGGTGCTGGTGGTGTGGTGCCCCGACTGGCCGCTCACCGCGGTCGGGATCGACGCGGCCACCGCGGGGGCGGTCGTGGTCCAGGGGCGCGTGGCCGCGTGCTCGGCGGCGGCGCGCGCCGAGGGGGTGCGGCGCGGGCAGCGGCTCCGGGACGCGCAGCGCCGCTGCCCCGACCTGGTCGTCCGCGACCGCGACACCGACGCCGAGGGACGGCGGTTCGAGGAGGTCGTGGCGGCGGTCGCGGAGCTGGCGCCGCGCGTGGAGGTGGTGCGCCCCGGGCTGTGCGCGATCGCGGCCCGGGGCCCGGCGCGGTTCTACGGCGGCGAGGAGGCGCTGCGCGTCCTCGTGCAGGACGCGGTCGTCGAGGCCGGACACGACTGCGGGTCCGGTGTCGCGGACGGGCTGTTCGCGGCGGAGTTGGCGGCGCGCGCCGGGGAGGGCGGCGTCGTGGTCCCGGAGGGCGGCGCGGCGGCGTTCCTCGCCCCGTACCCGCTGTCGGTGCTCGACCGGCCCGAGCTGGCCGACTTGCTGCGCCGGCTCGGCGTCCGGACGCTCGGCGACTTCGCGGCGCTGCCGTCCGGGCACGTCGCGGGCCGGTTCGGGGCGGACGGGGCGCTCGCGCACCGGCTGGCGCGCGGCGAGGAACCGCGCCCGGTGGCACCGGTCCGCGCGGCGGCCGACCTGTCGGTCCGGGCGGGCTTCGACCCGCCCGCCGAGCGCGCGGAGCAGGTGGTGTTCGCGGCCAAGCGGCTCGCGGGCGACCTGCACGCCGGGCTCGCGGCGGCCGGGCTGGCGTGCGTCCGGCTGGAGGTCGCGGTCGGGTTCGCCGACGGGAACGTGCAGCGGCGGCTGTGGCGGCACGAGGGGCTGTCGGCGCTGGCCGTGGCCGAGCGGGTGCGGTGGCAGCTCTCGGCCTGGCAGGGCGCCTCGGCCGACGCCGTGTGGGGCGGCGTGGCATGGGTGGAGCTGGCGCCCGACCAGCTCGTCCCGGACGAGGGCCGCCAGGAGTCGCTGTGGGGCCGGGCGGCCGTCACCGAGCGGATCGCGCGGGCCGCCGACCGCGTCCAGGCGCTGCTCGGCCACCGGGGGATCACCCGGCCGGTGCTCGCGGGCGGCCGGGGGCCGGGCGAGCGGGTCGTGCGGGTCCCGGTCGGCGACCTGCCCCCGGAGGGCCGGCCTGACGGCCCGTGGCCGGGCCGCGTCACCGGCCCCGCGCCCGCGGTCGTGCCCGCCGCGCCGCCGGCGGTCGAGCTGCTCGACGCGTCCGGCGGCCCGGTGGTGGTGTCGGCGCGGTGCGAGGTCTCCGCGCCTCCGGCGGCACTGGTGTTCCGGGGGCGCCGCTCCGCCGTGACCGGCTGGACGGGCCCGTGGCCGGCCGACGAGCACTGGTGGGACCCGGCCGCCGCCCGCCGCCGCGCCAGGTTCCAGGTCACCACCGACGACGGCGCCGCGTACCTGCTGGCGGTCGAGGGCGGGCGATGGCACATCGAGGCCGTCTATGACTAGGGCGTCCAGTACCCGGCGGTGCACATGACCGGCTGGCACAACCCGGCGATCCCCTGGAGGGAGTTCGAGGAGCGCCTGTCCTGGCGTCCCGGCGCGGCGGAGCGTCCGGCCGGGGAACCGGCGCCGGCTCCCGAGGTCCCGCGGCGCGCCGAGGCGGAGGTGCCGTGGGCGGAACTGCACGTGCACTCGTCGTTCAGCTTCCTGGACGGCGCCAGCGACCCCGCCTCGCTCGTCGCGGAGGCGGCGCGGCTCGGCGTGGAGGCGATGGCGGTCACCGACCACGACGGCATGTACGGGGCCGTCCAGTTCGCGCAGGCCGCGCAGGACGCGGGGATCGGCACGGTGTACGGCGCGGAACTGAGCCTCGGCCTGCCGGGGCCGCGGACCGGCGAGCCCGACCCGGCCGGCCGGCACCTCCTCGTCCTCGCGCGCGGCGCCGAGGGGTACGCGCGGCTCTGCTCGGCGATCACGTCGGCGCAGCTCGCGGGCGGCCGCAAGGGCCGTCCCGTGTACGACCTGGACGCCCTCGCGGGCGCGCACGACGGCCACTGGGCGGTGCTGACCGGGTGCCGCAAGGGGCCGGTCCCGGCGGCGCTGGAGGCGGGCGGCCCCGGCGCGGCGGAGCGGGAGCTGCGGAACCTCACCGGCATGTTCGGCCGCGAGAACGTGTTCGTCGAGCTGATCGACCACGACCAGCCCGACGACGACCTCCGCAACGACGCGCTGCTCGCGCTGGCGGGCCGCGTCGGCGTGGACGTCGTCGCGTCCAACAACGTGCACTTCGCCGCACCGGGGGCGGACGCCCGGCTCGCGCAGGCGCTCGCCGCCGTCCGGGCCCGCCGCAGCCTGGACGACATGGCCGGGTGGCTGCCCGCGGCGGGCACCGCGCATTTGCGGTCCGGCGCGGAGATGGCACGGCGGCTCGCGCGGTTCCCCGGCGTGCGGGAGCGGACGGTCGCGCTCGCCCGCGAGTGCCGGTTCGGCTTCGAGGTGATGGCGCCCCGGCTGCCCGACTGGCCCGTCCCGGACGGGCACACCGAGGCGAGCTGGCTGCGGCACCTGGTGGCGGAGGGCGCCCAGCGGCGGTACGGGCCGCCCGAGCGGGAGCGGCAGCCGGGCGCCTACGCGCAGATCGCCAAGGAGCTGGACGTCATCGAGCAGCTCGGCTTCCCCGGTTACTTCCTGATCGTGCACGACATCGTGGAGTTCTGCCGGAGCAGGGGCATCCTGTGCCAGGGGCGCGGATCGGCCGCGAACTCCGCGGTCTGCTACGCGCTCGGCATCACCGGCGTGGACGCCGTCCGGCACGGCCTGCTGTTCGAGCGGTTCCTGTCCCCCGGGCGCGGCGGCCCGCCCGACATCGACCTGGACATCGAGCACCGCCGCCGCGAGGAGGCCATCCAGTACGTCTACGGCAAGTACGGCCGCGAATGCACCGCCCAGGTCGCGAACGTCATCAGCTACCGGCCGCGCATGGCCGTGCGGGACGCGGCGCGCGCGCTCGGCCACTCCCCCGGCCAGCAGGACGCGTGGTCCAAGGGCATCGACCCGCGCGACCCGGTGGGCTCCGAGAACGACGTCCCGGCGCCGGTCATGGAGCTGGCGGGCCGGATGCTGGCGCTCCCTCGCCACCTCGGCATCCACTCCGGCGGCATGGTCATCGCGGACCGGCCGGTCGGGGAGATCTGCCCCATCGAGTGGGCGGCGATGGAGGGCCGCAGCGTCCTGCAGTGGGACAAGGACGACTGCGCGGCGGCCGGACTGGTCAAGTTCGACCTGCTCGGCCTCGGGATGCTCGCCGCGCTGCACGACTGCTTCGACCTGGTGGCCGAGCACCACGGGCGCCGCTACGACCTCCAGTCCGTCCCGCCGGAGGACCCCCTCGTCTACGACATGCTGTGCGACGCCGACACGGTCGGGGTGTTCCAGGTGGAGTCGCGGGCGCAGATGGCGACGCTGCCGCGCCTGCGGCCCCGGAAGTTCTACGACCTGGTCGTGGAGGTCGCGCTCATCCGGCCGGGGCCGATCCAGGGCGGGTCCGTCCACCCGTACCTGCGGCGCCGCAAGGGGCTGGAGCCCGCCGAGTGCCCACACCCGCTGATGGAGCCGGCCCTCGGCCGGACGCTCGGCGTGCCGCTGTTCCAGGAGCAGATGATGCAGCTCGCCGTCGACTGCGCCGGGTTCACCCCGGCCGAGTCCGACCAGCTCCGGCAGGCGATGGGCGCCAAGCGCGCCCCCGAGCGCGTGGAGCGGCTGCGGCGCCGGCTCCTGGACGGGATGGCCGAGCGCGGCATCCCGGCCGAGATCGCCGAGAGCGTCTACGAGAAGATCCTCGGCTTCACCGGGTTCGGGTTCCCCGAGTCGCACGCGCAGAGCTTCGCGCACCTGGTGTACGCGAGCGCCTGGCTGAAGCGGCACCACCCGGCGGCGTTCACCGCCGCGCTGGTGCGCAACCAGCCGATGGGGTTCTACAGCCCGCAGAGCCTCATCGCCGACGCCAGGCACCACGGGGTCGTGGTCCGGGGCGTCGACGTCAACGCCAGCGCCGTGCACCCGACGCTGGAGGAGCCCGTCGAGGTCGAGTCCGATCACCCGCACGCGCCGAGCGAGCCGCAGCCGGCGATCCGGCTCGGCCTGTCCGGGGTCCGGAACCTGGGCGAGGACGCGGCGGAGGCCATCGCGGCCGGACGCCCCTACGCGAGCATGGAGGACCTCGCCCGGCGGGTGCCGCTGTCGGCCGGGGCGCTGGAGGCGCTCGCCACCGCGGGCGCGTTCGACGGGCTCGGCCTGTCGCGGCGGGAGGCGCTGTGGGCCGCGGGGGCGCTGGCCGGATCCGGACCCGGGCAGCTGGAGGGCGTGACGCCGGGCGCGGCGGCGCCCGCGCTGCCCGCGATGACGCCGATCGAGGAGACCCTCGCCGACCTGTGGGCGACCGGGGTGTCCCGCGTCCACCCCGTCGCGCACGTCCGCGAGGCCCTGGACGAGCTCGGCGCGCTCCCGGCGGCGCGGCTGGCGGGGACGCCCGGCGAGACCAACGTCGTCGTGGCCGGGCTCGTCACGCACCGGCAGCGCCCGCCGACCGCGGGCGGCATCGTGTTCATGACGCTGGAGGACGAGACCGGCATCATCAACGTGGTGTGCCCGCCGCCGGTGTTCGAGCGGTACCGGGGCCTCGCGGTCGACGCGCAGGCGCTGCTGGTCGGCGGGCGGCTGGAGCGCGCCGACGGGGTCGTGAACGTCCGCGCGACGCGGCTGCGGCGGCTGCCGGTGCCGGGCCGGGTCAAGGCGCGGAACTTCCACTGAGCCGCGGCGGTCGGCGGACGCTAGAACCTGGGGCCGTGCTCTGTCATCGTAAGGAAGCGTCGGGGCCGCGTGCCGCCGTGGGGCGGCCGCCAAGACGCGGCTCGCGGGGAAAAGGTGATCGACATGGACGGGCCGACGGCGCCCTCCCTGCGCGAGCTGCGGCCGGACGACCCCACCCGGATCGGCCGGTACCGCATCGAGGCCAAGATCGGCGAGGGCGGGATGGGCGCCGTGTACCTCGGCCGCGACGAGGCGGGCCGCGCCGTCGCGGTCAAGGTGGTGCGCGCGGAGCTGGCCGGCGACCGGACGTTCCTCGCCCGCTTCCACGACGAGGCCGCCAACGCCCAGCGGGTCGCCTCGTTCTGCACCGCCCAGGTCCTCGAACACGGCGAGGACCTCGGCCTCGCCTACCTGGTCACCGAGTACATCGACGGGCCGTCGCTGCTGGAGCACGTCACCGCCAAGGGCGCGCTGTCGCCGGGGATGCTGCACGGCGTCGCGGTCGGCGTCGCCGCCGCGCTCGTCGCGATCCACAGCGCGGGGCTGGTGCACCGCGACCTGAAGCCGAGCAACGTGCTGCTGTCCATCTCCGGCCCCCGCGTGATCGACTTCGGCATCGCCCGCGCGCTGGACATGGCCTCCGCGCACACCCGCACCGGGCAGGTCGTCGGCACGCCCGGCTGGATCGCGCCCGAGCAGATCACGACGCAGCAGGTCACCCCGGCGGTGGACGTGTTCGCGTGGGGCTGCCTCGTCGCCTACGCGGCGAGCGGCCGCAACCCGTTCGGGCAGGGCTCGTTCCAGCTCCTCGCGGCCCGCGCCGTGCACGCCGACCCCGAGGTCGGCGACCTGCCGCCGCCGCTCGCCGGGCTCGTCCGGGCCGCGCTGCGCAAGGACCCGGCCGCCCGGCCGACGGCCCGCGACCTGCTGCTCGCGCTGGTCGGCGGCGCCGGCGAGGCCGCGGTGACGACCGAACTGGGCGAGTCGTGGACGCCCCCGGCGCCGGCTCCTTCCCCGGCACCGGCTCCTTCCCCGGCACCGGCTCCCGCCCCGGGGCCCCCGGCACCACCGCCCGTGCCGCGGCAGCCCGTCCCGGAGCAGTCCCAGCCGCAGCCGGCTCAGGAGCAGCCCGTCCCGGAACGCCCGGTCCCGGAGGGGCCCGCTCCGGAGGGGCCCGCTCCGGAGCCGCGCACCGCGCGAGAGTACGAGGTGCCGCCGCCGGTACTGCCCACGACCGCGGCGCCGGGCGGCGGCCGCGGGCGCTCCAGGCGGCCCGTGCTCATCGCCTCCGCCACGGCGGGCGTCGTGCTCGCCGCGGCGGTGGCGGGCGTCTACTACCTGACCCGGCCGTCCGGCGGCACGGACGGCGCCCCGGAGGCGGCGGCCTTCCCGAAAGGCCAGATGCTGGTGCGCATCGACACCGCGCCCGGCTGGCCGAAGACGTGCCACGGCGACATCGGGCTCTTCACGCCCGGCGACGGGTCGGTGCGGACGCTCGTCCAGAGTCCGGCCTGCGAGCTCCTGCCCGAGCGGTCACCGGACGGGAAGCAGGTGGCGTTCACGAGGATGGACGCCCGCGGCGGCGAGGCGTGGGTGATGAACGCCGACGGGTCCGGTGCCCGCCGGGTGGCCACCATCGCGCGCGGCACCCGGGTGACGTGGTCGCCCGACGGCACCCGCCTCGCCTACATGGCCGAGCGGGACGGCGTCCGGCAGATCTTCGCGGTCGCGCTGCGGGGCGGCGCGGTCAGCCAGCTGACCCGCGACGACTCGGCCAAGGACGACCCGATGTGGTCGTCCACGAACCGGATCGTGTTCTGGAGCAGGCGCGACGGCGGCGCCGAGCAGGTCTACAGCCTGGACGCCGGCCGTCCCGGCGGCCGCTGGACGCGGCTGACCGCGGACGGGGTGCGCGCCGTGGACCCCGAGTGGTCCCCGGACGGCTCCAAGATCGCCTACGTGCGGGGGCCGGTGCTGCAGAGCGACATCTGGGTGATGAACGCCGACGGGTCGGGCGCGCACGCGCTGACGTCCGGGACCGTGCGCGACATGGACCCGGTGTGGTCGCGCGACGGGAGCTGGCTCTGCTACGTGCGCGGCGTCGTCACCGACCCGGTGATCCACGCGGTCCGCGCGGACGGGACCGGCGACCGCGTCCTCACCCCCGCGGGCCGGGTCCTCGGCCATCCGAACTGGTAGCGGCCCCGGTCAGCCGGTGATCATGTCGAGCCGGCGCAGGATCACGCCCTCGCGCAGCGCCCACGGGCAGATCTCCAGCTCGGCCAGGCCGAACAGGTCCATCGCGGCGTCGGCGACGATGGCGCCCGCGAGCAGCTGCTCGGCGCGGCTCTCCGACACGCCGGGCAGCTCGGCGCGCTCGGCGGCCGGCATCGGCGCGAGCTTCTCCGCCCAGTCGGTCACGTCGGCGTCGGACAGGGCGCGGCGCTGGTAGGGCCCCTCGGCGGACGGCGCGGCCCCGGCGATCCGGGCGAGCTGCTTGAACGTCTTGGACGTGGCCACCGCGTGGTCGGCGGGCCCGTAGCGGGCGACGTCGCCGACCCGCCGGGCGATCTCCGCCCGCACGTGCCGGCGCAGCTCGCGGATCTCCTCGGCGGGCGGCGGATCGGCGGTGAACCGGTCCCGGGTGAGCCGGCCCGCGCCGAGCGGCAGCGAGATCGCCACGTCCGGCTCCTCGTCGATGCCGGAGGCGATCTCCAGCGAGCCGCCGCCGATGTCGACCACCAGCAGCCGCCCGGACGACCAGCCGAACCAGCGCCGGACGGCGAGGAACGTCAGCCGCGCCTCCTCCTCGCCGGACAGCGCGCGGATGTCGATCTCCCGGCCGGCCCGGACGCGGGCCAGCACCTCCTCGCCGTTGGCGGCGTCGCGGACGGCGGAGGTGGCGAAGGCGACCAGGTCCTCGACGCCCTTGTCCTCGGCGACGCGCAGCGCCTCGTCGACGAAGTCGCGCAGCAGCGCCTCGCCCTCCTCCGACAGGCGGTCCGCCTCGTCCAGGTGGGCGGCGAGCCGCAGTTCGGCCTTGTGGGAGTACGCGGGCAGGGGCCGCGCCCCCCGGTGGGCGTCGACCACCAGCAGGTGCACGGTGTTCGAGCCCACGTCCAGCACGCCGAGTCGCATGCCTGCGACGCTACCGGACGCGCCCCGGCCGGTCCGGGGCCGGGAGCGGCTACGGTGGCGGGCATGGAAGCGGGATCTCGGCGCAGCTGGCGGGTACCTCCCGGTCACGTGACGGTGAAGTGCGCCGCGGCGGCGGCCGTCACGGCGCTCATCGTCCTCTACAGCCACGACCCGCAGTTCCTGTTCCTCGCGGCGGCCGCGGCGATCGGGCTGAACGCGCTCGCGCTGCGCGACCTGGTCGCGCCGGTCCGGCTCGCCGCCGACGAGGACGGCCTCACCGTCGTGGCGGGCTACGCCGGGCACCGCCGCCTCCGGTGGGACGAGGTCACCGCGATCCGGGTCGACGAGCGGCGCCGGCTGTCGCTGCGCACCCGGATGCTGGAGATCGAGACCGGCGACGACCTGCACCTGCTCAGCGCCTTCGACCTCGGCGCCGACGTCCACGACGTAGCCGACGAGCTGTACCGGGTGCGGGCCCGCACCGGCCGCTGAGCACGCCCGGCTAGGGCGCGGGCAGCTCCGTCGGGGTCGGGAAGGAGCTCTGGGCGCCGCGGCGGCGGACGGCGGCGGCGCCCGCGCGGACCGCGTACCGCGCGGCGTCCTCCAGCGTGTCGCCGCGCGCGAGGCGCAGGCAGAGCGCGGCGGTGAAGGCGTCGCCGGCACCGGTGGTGTCGACGGCGTCGGCTCGCGGCGCCGGGATCGCGGTGACGCGGTCGCCGCCGGCGACCACGGCGCCGTCCGCGCCGAGCGTCACGACGGCCGAGCGCGGGCCGGACCGGGCGAGCGCCGCGGCGGTGTCCCGGGGGTCGCCGCGCTCACCGCCGAGGAGGAACGCGGCCTCGTGCTCGTTGACGACGAGCGGGTCGCACCGGGCGAGCAGCTCGGCGGGGACGGGCGCGGGCGGCGACAGGTTGAGCACGACGCGCCCGCCGGCGCCGGCGGCGACGCGGGCGGCGGCCGCCACGGCGGGCGGCGGCACCTCCAGCTGGAACGACACGACGGACGCCGCGGCGATCAGGCCGCGGGCGGCGGCGACGTCGTCCGGGCCCAGCCGGGCGTTGGCGCCGGGCGAGACGATGATGCTGTTGTCGCCGTCCGGCCCGACGGTGATCAGCGCGACGCCGGTCGGCACCCCGGGCGTCGTCGCGAGGTGGTCCAGGCCGACGCCGTCCGCGGCGAGCGCCTCGCGCAGCAGCGCGCCGTGCCCGTCGTCGCCGACCCGCCCGACGAGCGCGGCCCGTCCGCCGAGCCGAGCCGCCGCCACCGCCTGGTTGGCGCCCTTGCCGCCCGGATGGACGGCGAGGTCGGAGCCGAGGACGGTCTCCCCCGGCGCGGGCCGCCGGTCGACGCCGACCACCAGGTCCGCGTTGACCGATCCGACGACGACGACGTCCCAGCGCTCATCCACGGGACAATGCCCTACACGCGCGGCGGCGCCCCGCGCAACCCGCGGTCACCGGGGGCGCAGCTCGGCCAGGTCGACCACCTCGGCGAGCTCGTCGACCGACGGGTAGTAGCCGCGACCGACCAGCGCCCCGTCGCGCGTCACCAGGAACGCGCTGTCCCCGCGCACGCCCGCGTACTCCGCCAGCACCCGGTGCGCGCCCGTCAGCGGCACCGCCGTGACGCGCAGCCCGCCGGGACCCGTCCAGCTCCCCCGATCGTCCCCCATGCACGGAACGTTACGCTCGGTGACGTTCCGTGACGCAAGCGGGGTTCGGGGTTCGTGTTGCCGCCCGGTCCCCGATGGGACGATCATGACCCGGTGACCGACTTCTCGGACGGGACCGCCGCCGGCCTGGACACCGGCTCCCCCAACGTGGCGCGGATGTACGACTACTGGCTCGGCGGCAAGGACAACTTCGCCGCCGACCGGGAGGCCGCCCAGCGCGTCGTGGACATCTCGGAGGGCCGGGTGGTGCGCGGCGTCCGCCTCAACCGGGCCTTCCTGCGCGGCGCGGTGCGGGCCGCGGCGGAGGCGGGCGTCCGCCAGTTCCTCGATCTCGGGTCGGGGCTGCCGACGCGGGAGAACGTGCACGAGGCCGCGGCGGCCGCCGTCCCGGACGCGCGGACCGTCTACGTCGACTACGACCCGGTGGTCTGCGCGCACGGCCGGGCGCTCCTCGCCGGGACGTCGAACGTGGGCTTCGCCGAGGCGGACCTGCGCCGCCCGGACGAGGTGCTCGGCCATCCCGCCGTCCGCGACCTGCTCGACCCGTCCGAGCCGGTCGCGCTGCTGCTGGTGTCGGTACTGCACTTCGTGGCCGACGAGGACGACCCGCACGCGCTGGTCGCCCGCTACCGGGACGCGCTGGCGCCCGGCAGCCGGCTGATCCTGTCGCACCTGGCGAGCGACGCATTCCCGGAGCGGATGGCGCAGGCCGAGCAGGTGTACGAGGGGGCCAGCGCGCGGCTCGGCGCCCGCCCGAGCGCCGAGATCCGGCGGTTCTTCGACGGGTTCGCGCTGCTGCCGCCGGGCCTCACCGGCCCCCGCGAGTGGCTCGGCGACACCGACCCGGAGGGCGAGCGCTTCGCCGGCCTGGTCGGCACGGGCGAGCTGCGCGGCTGACCCGCCGGACCTGCCCTACCGGTCCGGCTCGCTCTGTCAGTCCGACACGGCTGCTAGTCCGACTCGAAGACGGCGGGGTCGGGGCCGACGCGGATGCCCTTGTCCATCTCCCCGATCGTCCGCAGGTCGTCCGGAGTGAGCTGGAAACCGAACACGTCGATGTTCTCGGCGATCCTGGACGGCGTCACCGACTTCGGGATAACGATGTTGCCGATGTCCAGGTGCCAGCGGAGGACGACCTGCGCCGGGGTGCGGCCGTGGGCCTCGGCGATCCGGGCGAGGGCCGGGTCGTCCAGCAGGCCGTGTCCCTGCCCGAGCGGCGCCCACGCCTCGGTGTGGATGCCGTGGTCGCGGTGGAACGCGCGCAGCCCGTCCTGCTGGAAGTAGGGGTGCAGCTCGATCTGGTTGACCACCGGGACCACGTCGGTCTCCTCGAGGAGGTGCCGCAGCGTGTCCACGGTGAAGTTGGAGACGCCGATCGAGCGGACCCGCCCGTCCGACTTCAGCTTCTCCAGCGCCCGCCACGTCTCCAGGTAGAGCCCGCGGCCCGGCATGGGCCAGTGGATCAGGTACAGGTCGATGCGGTCGAGGCCCAGCCGGGACAGGCTCGCCTCGCAGGCGCGCAGCGCGTTGTCGTGGCCCTGCTCGCTGTTCCACAGCTTCGTGGTGACGAACAGCTCGTCGCGGGGCAGGCCCGAGGCGCGCAGGGCGCGCCCGACGCCCTCCTCGTTCCGGTACGCGCTCGCCGTGTCGATGCTGCGGTAGCCGTGCTCCAGCGCCGTCGCGACCGCGCGTTCGGCCTCGTCGTCGCCGACCTGGAACACGCCGAAGCCGAGCTGCGGCATCGCGGCCCCGTCGATGAGGTCGACCTTCGGTACCGTCACGGTGACCGTCCCCCCTCGCCCATGGTGTGTGCCGTGCGATGGTGCCCGCCAGACCGGCGGCCGAACATCACGCGCCGTGCTCGCGCCAGTGGCCCTGGTCGCGGGTGACGCGCTGGAAGGCGTCCTTGAAGGCGGTGAAGGCGGCGTCCCCGAGGGCGCGGCGGTGCCGGTCCTCGATGCCGGCGAGGATGGCGCGGGCCTTGGCGATCTCGTCCAGTCCCCGCTCGGTCGGGACGATCCGCTTGGCGCGCCGGTCGTCGGGGTCGGGTTCGCGGCGGACGTAGCCGAGCGCGGCCAGCTCGTCCACGATCGTGCCGATGATCTGCTTGTGCTGGCCGGACCGGGCCGACAGCTCGGTCGCGCGGAGCCCCTCGGGGCCGAGGAAGGCGAGGACGGTGCCGTGCCGCGGCCGGACGTCCGGATGGCCCTGCTCGGCCAGCCGCTGGAACAGCTCGTCCTGCAGGGCCCGCATGAGCCGGCCCGCCAGCATGCCCAGGTCGGCAGCCTCGGGGCCGGTGCTCTCTGGCGTAGTCGTCACAGGTTCTGACTATCAATTTCCCTGACCATGGGCAAGCCGGCCGGGTCGAGCCCCTCTACCCGCCCCCCATGGAGAACGGGGCGGGTGGAGGAGGCCGTCATGCCCGATCGCTCCGCAGCGTGTGGGAGCCGCGCAGGCCCTCGATGTAGACGTACTCGCCGTCCGAGCGGACGCCCTTCGCCCGGGCCCTGCTGCCGTCCCAGACGAGGCGGCCGTCCACGTGCACCTTGACGCGGGCACCGAAGGTGGGCACGCCCGCACGTCCCACGGCCCGGCCCGGGGCCTTCAGGTGCGCGGTGTAGGAGCCGCCGGAGACCTTCCAGGACGCGGTGACCGCGCCGGAGGGCGTGGTGATCCGGCCCTCCGCGAACGTGAGGTCGGCGGGGTGCGGGACGAAGTCGAACGAGCGCCCGCCCGTCCCGGTGGGGTTCAGCCCGAGGACGGAGAACGTGAGCGCCGGGGTCGGGCCGGTCGCCCAGGCGTGCGCGAGGCTCACGTAGGAGCTGCAGAAGGCGCACCCGTCCTCGGGGTTGCGGAACGACTCCCAGAAGGTGCTGCGCGTGCCCTCTGGGTGGTCGAGCATGTAGCCCCACTGGCGCCGGATGATGTCCACTCCGGCCTGGTCGGCGGCCCGGCCTCCGGCGGCGAAGTGGGCGTTGACCTCCATCGAGCCGGAGAAGACGCCCGGATTGCCCTTGTTCTCGGGCGCGGTCGCGGCGATCTCGTTCCAGTTGCCCTTGAGGGACGCGCTGATCCGGCGCGCCTTGCCCTGGTCGGCGAGGCCGTACCAGACCGCGAGGGAGTTGCCCGCCTGCGGGTGGATCGGCGAGTCCGGGTAGAACTTGTACGCGCCCGCGTCGTCGTCCCAGAAGTTCGCGTCGATGGCGGTGCGCAGCGCCGCCGCCCGCTCCGCGTAGGACGCGGCGAGGGCGTTGTCGCCCTGCGCCTTGGCGAGGTGCGAGCCGGTGTCGAGGACGCGCCACATCAGCACGTTGGCGCTGAGGTTCTCGCCCTTGGCCAGGATCCGGACGGAGTCGGACGTGCCGGTGATGGACACCAGGCCCTTGTCGTCCATCTTCCCCGTGATGAAGTCGACGCCCTTCTTGTACCGGTCCCAGACGCCCGACAGCCAGCGCGTGTCCCCCGTGTACTGGTAGTAGTCCCAGCTCGCCGCGAGGGTCCACAGGTGGTAGGTGTCCGAGCCGTACTTGTCCAGCTCGGGCCCCGCGTACGGCAGCTCGCCGGTGTCGCGCTGGTGCTGGTAGACGGTGGTGAGCGCGTTGCGGGCGGACTCGGTGTCGGCGAACGCGGCATAGGCCGCCGGGATCTCGATGCCGAGGTCGCCGGGCCAGACCGTCCGGTCGCGCTTGGCGCCGTCCACCAGGATCGTGTCGCCCACGCCGATGTCGCCGGTGTTGTCCCACAGCGCCGCCGGCGCCTCCCAGACCCGGCCGCTCTTCGGGGAGATGGTGTTGAGCTGGACGGTGTAGGCGCCCGCGTACCAGATGCGGTTGAGCAGGTCGTCGCTCGAATGGAAGTAGTTGGCGTAGCGGGACGGGTCCTTCATCTTGGGCGCGGCGGTGAAGTGCAGGGACACCGCGTCCAGGTCGACCCGCCCGGCCGACTCCAGGAAGACCGTCAGGTAGCGGAAGCCGCCGCGCAGCAGCTCCGGAGGCGTGGTGTAGGCGGTCGCGCCGTCGACGTCCACGGACAGGGCACCGTCCCGGCTGCGGGGGCCGCCGGTGGAGGCGTCGCTGGTGGTGTCGACGTAGGTGGACGACTCGGCGAACGCGACGCCGACCTTCTGCGGGCCATCGGATCCGGCGAAGCGCAGCGTGGTGAGGCCGCCGACCTCCTTGCCGAAGTCGAACGTGACGGACGCCCCGGCGCCGCTGAGCGTGGTCGTGCCGCCCTTCAGCACGGCGGCCGCGTCCTGCACACCGCCGGTCGTCCGGTAGACGGACGCGGGGTGGAGGGTCCGGGAGGACGGGGAGAGGTTGTACCGCTCCCACGGGGCGGCGTCGGGCCCCGGCTTGGCGTAGGCGGTGCCCAGCGGCGCCGCCTGGGTCGCCATCAGGGCGGACAGCCCGAGCGCGACGGCGGCGGCGCCGCGGCGCCCTCTGGAGGCCGCGGTGCGCCTGGATACGCTGGTGTGCATGGATTCCTCGCGATTCCGGTCTTGACGGGACGGGGATGAGGGGTTCGTACGTGCGGGAGGGCGGGCCAACGCCCTCCCGCACTCCTTTCAGGTCGGGTCCGCTCGCTGAGCGGTCAGCGGGTGCGGACCTCCGCCTCCCCGTAGGGGACGAGGCGGACCGGGCCGATCAGCCCGTAGTCCTGCCGGGACGCGCCGCCGTACACGCCGGGGTCTGAGACGCGGAGCCGGTTGTTCAGCGTCGTCGCGACCTCCACCTCGATCGTGTTGGCGCCGCGCCGCAGGTGGGGGCCCACGTCCACGACCGGGACGAGCACGGACACCGGCGGGAGCCGGTGCCCGTTGACCGTGACCCGGCAGGTGTCGAAGACCTCGCCGAGGTCCAGCAGCGCCCCGCTCCCGCCCTTCCAGGTCACCGTGGTGGTGTAGGTGCCGATGCCGGAGACGTCCGCGAGTTCGGGGATCTCCGGCCACGGCTTCAGCTCGTCGAGCGAGAGGTCGTGGCGCCGCACGCCGTCCGGGGTCATGTCCTCGACCCGGAGCTGCCAGGACGTGAGGGCCACCGGCGCGGGCACCGCG
Organism: Actinomadura meyerae; assembly: GCF_900188445.1. GTDB lineage: Bacteria > Actinomycetota > Actinomycetes > Streptosporangiales > Streptosporangiaceae > Spirillospora > Spirillospora meyerae. The sequence goes on along the minus strand of NZ_FZOR01000004.1, from coordinate 226,952 downwards.
CCGATCGCCGTCCGGACCGTGCGGCCCCCGGGCAGGGTCGTGGCGTAGGTGCCGGCGGTGGTGGCGCGGGCGACCAGGCGCTGCCCGTCGACCCGCAGCTCCGCCTCGGACACCGTGGCGGACGGGGCGTGCCCGCCGCGCGCCAGCATGATCACGGTGGCCTCGGAGGGCTGGAGCGCCACCCGGATCGTGACCTTGTCGCCGTCCTCGCGGTAGACCGCGATCCGCTCGGTCTCGCCCGTCCACAGGTTCAGCCGGTGCGGGACGGCCTTGGGGTCGGAGCGGGTGAAGGTGACCTCGTGGTCGATCGCCTCCACCGGCGGCTTCACCGTCTCGGCGTGCTTGCCGTTGCACAGGTAGAAGTAGTCGGTGCGGCCGTCCTGCCGGTGCGCGGTGAGGAGCGTGGACGCCTGCGCGTAGCTGACGGTGGGCCGCAGGCCGAGGTCCTCCAGCGCCGCGGGGACGTCCGCCTCCTCGGCGGCGTTGCGGACGCGCGGCTGCGCGAGCAGCTCCTTGACGACGGCGCGCAGCTCCTCGTTCTCGCCGTCCCGCGCGAGGCCGGGCACGCTGGGCGCGGACCAGTCGCCGAGGAAGACCAGCGGGAGGCCGGCCTTCGTCAGCTTCAGCATGGTGCGGGCCGTGGCGAGCGGCAGCGTGCACTCCTTGCCGGAGAACCGGTCGCCCTCGACGAACAGCACCTTGTAGGCGGGGCCGCCGGGGGCGAGCCGCCCGCCGGACACGGTCGCGGACGGCAGGTCGAGCAGCGGCGCGCTGATGAGCTGGTGCGTCCAGCCCAGCGGGACGCCGTCCTTGGTGAACCATCCGGCCCCGATGCCGGTCTTGGTGTAGCCCTTCTGCCGGAACACGGCGACGTCGACACGGCTCTTGCCCGCCTGCATGGTCTGGTGGATGCGCGCCAGGTACCCGGCGATGTCGGGGACGTGCCGCCACGTCGGCTGGCGCGGCCCCCACGACTCGGAGAACCCGATGCCGCCGTTGTAGGGGGTGAACCCGGCGAACCCGGGCCAGGCCGCGCCGGGCGCGGTCGCGTAGGAGAAGCCGTGCAGGACGGTCTGGTTGAGCCCGGCCGCGTAGGCGCCGCCCATGGTGCGCAGGAGCTTGTCCCAGGTGGTGTTGTAGGCGCCGCCCTGGTAGGCCCCCGCTTCGCAGGAGAGGATCTTCCGTCCGCCCATGTCCCGGCCGCCGGCGAGGGCCCGGTAGTCGTCCAGGTTCTTGAACCCGAGCGACTCGCCTTCGGGGACGTCCAGGATCGCGGCGGTGCGGATCGCGTCGGTCTCCAGCCCGTACGGCTGCGCCCGGTACTCCAGGCCGATCGAGTGCGCCCACTTGGCGAGCGCCTCGAAGTGGTACTCGTTGAACAGGTCGGAGACGGTCAGCCAGAAGTCGTGCCGGACGCGGGACGTGGTCTCCGCGTCGTAGGCGAACATGGTGTTCTCCTTGAGGCGGACGACCACCGGCAGGTACGGCATGAGGTCGTAGCCGCGCCGCCGCCGGAACTCGGCGGACAGGTCCGGCGTCCAGTTGAGCGCCTTGGTCTCCAGCTCGATCGAGTCCTCGAACAGCGTCCCGCCCGCCCGCTTGATCAGCTTGCGGATGTCCTTGGTGAGCAGCCGCGCCTCCCAGAACGCGGTGACGGCGCGGGTGCCGGCCCGGCTGAAGTGGTCGACGACGCAGGCGTCCGGCGCCGAGTGCGGGCCGGACTCGGGGCGCTGCCCGCTGCCGCGCCGCCAGTAGGCGAACAGCAGCCAGTCGCCGCCGTCCGGGGCCGTCCAGGTGATCCGCTCCCCCGCGGCCCGCCCGGTCAGGTCGGTGAAGGACGCCGGGTCGAGGCCGGTCTCCTTGCGGGTCTCGTTCGCCGGGTCGACCCGGACGGCGTGGACGGCGACGAGGTGCCGCTTGGTCACGCCGTCCTCCGGCTCGGCCACCGGTTCGGGGAGCGGGCCGTCGTGGGTGGCGCCGCCCGCGACGGCGGCCGTCCCGTAGGCGAGCTCCTGCACGGCGGCCTCGTCGTCCGGCGTGATCGTCGGGACGGCGGCGGGCCAGGCCGGGCCGATCGTGAGGTCGACCGTGATGCCCCGCCTGGCCGCCTGGTCGAGGGCGGCTTCCACGCCGGCGTTCCAGGCCGGGGTGCCCCAGCCGTGGCCCGCCGGGTCCAGCACGGACTTGTCGCGGATGCTGTGGTGCACGGCGACGATCTCGGCGCCGCCGAACCCGGCGGCGGCGATCTGGTCGACCTCGCGCCGGATCTCGGCGGGGTCGACCAGCCCGTCCGGCCACCACCAGCGGAACCGCGGCCGCACCGCGGCGCCGGGCCGGGCGAACCCGCCGGCGCCCGGCCCCTGCGCCGGCCCTGGCGCCGGTGCCGCCGCGGCGGCCGGGGCGCCCCCGAGGACAGGGGCCGCGCCCGCCGCGACGGCGGCGGCGGTGCCGAGCTGCAGCGCGCGCCGGCGTGTGATCCCCTGTCCGTTGCGGTCGTTCACTTACTTCCTCCTGATGAGTGTCGTGCGGCCGGAGCCGACCGGGCCGATGGTGAGGAGCCGGCCGGTGGCGTCGCGGCCCTCGGTGCGGGGGGCGCGGGCGTGGGGTCCGGTGACGTGGTAGTCGCGCGGGTCGCCGTCGCCGAGCTCGACGACGACGCGGGCGGCGGTGTTGGGCGGCACGTCCACGTCGAGGCGGTACCGCTTCTCCCGGTCGAGCGCGACCGAGACGGGGCCGCGGATGGTGGGGACGCGCCCGGAGATCCGGGTCAGGCCGCCGGGACGGGGCCGGACTTCGATCTCGGCGGCGCCCGGCGCGGTGATCCGCACGCCGAGGACGTGGCGCGGGATCGCGTTCGCCGGCGCCGAGCCCCAGGCGTGCGAGAACGTCATGTTGGACTTCAGGGACGGGTCCCACGCCTCGGCGACGATGGTGGCGCCGAGGTCGTCCATCATGTGCAGCCAGGAGCTGAGGCCCTTGGCGGTCATGAGGCCGATCGCCGCCTCGGCCCGCCCGGTGGCGAACAGGGCGTCCAGCAGGAACTGGGCGCCGTAGACGCTGACCTTCATGCCGCCGTCCGCCAGGGTCTTCCCCAGTGCGCGGACGACGGCGTCCGGCACGGTGCCGGGTCCCGCGACGCCGAGCGCGACGGGGAAGGCGGTGGCGTGCTGCGCGCTGTGGGCGGTGCCGGCGCCGTCGGCGAAGCGCCCGGCGGACGCGTCGAGGAGCTTCTCGCGCATCGCGGCGGCCAGCGTGTCGGCGCGCCCCTGCCACGTCTTCGCGTCGGCGGCCTTGCCGAGCACCGTGGCGATCTTCGCCATGGCGGCGAACGCGGCGTACTGGCACGCGTTCACGACGGTGTTGACCTCGGTGAACACGTACCCGTCCCGGTTGGAGGCCGGCCAGTCGACCAGGTCGCCGAGGTCGTTGCTGGACGACCCGGGGTCCTTGTGGACGAGCCCGTCCGCGCCGAGGTAGGCCGTCAGGTGCTTGGACGCCAGGAGGGCGTAGTCGGCGGCGAGCTGCTCGGGGTCGCCGGTGTGGAGGTAGTCCTCCCAGGCCGACATCACGTTCATCAGCCTGTACTCGGTCGGCCAGGTGTGGTTGCGCGCCAGGTAGGCGTCGGACGCGCGGGCCAGCGCGAACGACCGCTGCACCGCGTACTCGGACGCCTGGTTGATGAGCGCGTCGCCCTCGTAGGGCCCGCGTTCGCGGGTCGGGGTGTCGACGTAGAGGTCGCCGCGCGTCGCCTGGATCGAGTAGCGGCACATCTCGTACACGCGGTCGAGGTCGCGGCTGGAGCTGGAGAACGCGGCGTCGTCGTCGCGCCAGGGCGCGCGCCAGGCGCGCCCCGTGACGGCTCCGCTGAGGTCGAGGTCGTCGTCGCAGATGAGCTGCGCGTAGCGGAAGCCCCGGTAGCCCCAGTGCTCGATGGTCTGGTGGCCGTCGCGGAGGGTCCAGGTCTCCTGGTAGGTGACGCCGGCGCGGAGCGCGTACCGGACCGTCCCGTCGGCGTTCAGCTCCTCGCCGAGCCGCACCTCGACGGTCTGCCCGGCCCTGCCGCGCACCGACAGCCGCAGGCCGCCGGCGATCTCCCGGCCGAGGTCGACCAGCCAGGTGCCCGGCGCGGTCCGGCGCACGGACGCGGGCCGGACGTCGTGCAGCCCGACGGGTTCGACCAGCGCGGGTTCCAAACCGTCGATGGCGGGCCTGACCAGCGCGGGTGCCCAGCCGGAGTCGTCGAAGCCGGGGCTCGTCCAGCCGGCCGGCTCCCGCCGCATGTCCCAGTACTCCTGGCGGCCGATGTAGTAGCCGGTGCCGATCGTCCCGGCGTCGGGCAGCAGTCCCGCCTGGCGGCGCGCCTTCCAGCCGCCGCCGCTGCCGTGCACGGACGTCGTCCCGTCGGCGTAGGTGACGACGAGCTGCGCCTGGAACCGCTTGTCCTGGGTGGTGAAGGCGAGCGCGGCGAGCGCGTTGCGCCGCCCCGGCCGCAGCAGCCGCGTCACGTCGAACGAGTGGTAGCGCGGCGCGCCGGCGCCGCTCGGCATGGACGCGAAGCCCGCGACCTCGCCGTTCACCCACACCTTCGCCGGGTACTGGCGGATCGGCGTGGGCGACTGGGCGGCGACGTGCAGCACGGCGGCGGCGATCCGCCCGGCCTTCGGGGTGACCTCGGTGCGGAGCAGCGCCCAGTCGTCGTCGGGCGAGCCCGCCGAGGACAGCGTCGACTGGCCCTTGGCGAGGGTCAGCGCGCCGCCGGCGACGGTCCCGGCGCCGAACGTGCCACGGCCTTCGGTGAAGTCCTCGTCGAAGACCGCCTTGCCGTCGGGGCCCGTGAACGTGATGCGGTCCCACACGTTCGCCTCGGTGGAGCCGTTGCGCATCCCGACGGTGCCCGTCCGGTACGTCGCGTCGGCGGTGGTGTCGACCTCGGTGCCGTCGATGGACGTCCGGAACGTGGCGCCCGACATCTCGACGGCCACCTCGTACCAGCGGCCGGTCTCGATGGGGACGGCGAGCCGCTTCTCCTCCAGCACCTGGTAGGAGCCGTCGACGCACACGTGCTTCTTGAGCACGCCCGGCGTTCCGGCGCGGAGCTGCCACAGGTAGTTGGCGCTCGCCCCGGACGCCCGGAACCACAGGCTCGCCGCGACGGAGGTGATCTGGACCCGGGCGGTGAGGACGCCGTCGCCGGGCGCCTGCGCGGCCGGTACCCAGATGGGGTCGGCCGCCCACTCGTCCAGGCCCGTGGCCAGCAGCGCGGGCTCGGACCAGCGGGACGCCTTGGGGCCGTCGAACGTGCGGACGCGCCACCAGTACGCCGTCCCCGGCGCCAGGGCCGGGCCGCCGTAAGGCACGGCCACGGACGCTTCGGACGCGACCTGTCCGCTGTCCCACACGTACGGGCCGCGCTCCAGCCGCTCGGGGGTCGTCGCGAACTGGACCCGGTAGTGGGTCTGCCGCGTGCCCGGCCCGAGGTCGGCGACCTGCCAGCTCAGCCGTGGCTTCTCGGCCGCGACGCCGAGCCCGTCCGGCAGCAGGGCGGTCAGCAGCCCGGACGGCGTGCGCGGCGCGGGCGGCCCTCCCGCGGGCGGTCCCGCGGCGGCCCGCGCCGCGGCCGTGCCGGCCGGGCCGAGGACGACCGCGCCCGCCGCCCCGGCCGCCGCCGCTTCGAGGAACCGGCGCCTGCTCATCCCGCTCATGAGGTCCGCCCTTCGAAGGTCCAGTCGCCGGAGCCGATCTCGAAGACGGCGCGGCCGTTCTCCGCGCCGATCCAGCGGGCGTCCGGGGGCGCCTCCGGCCGTCCGGCGCCGCCGGCCACCGGGAACTCCACCCGCGCCTTGGTCGTGGGCGGGACGGTGACGTCCAGGCGGAGCTTCCTGCCGGTGCGCCGCCAGGACGCCGCGGCGTGCCCGCGCGGCGTCTCGTAGGTGGCGGCGGCGCTCGTGACGTCGCCGACGACGGACGGGCGGACGAGCAGCGTCTCGAAGGCGATCGAGTCGTCCGTCTGGCCGAGGCCCGCGAGCCCCGCGTGGAACCACTCGTCGATGGCGCCGAGCATGAAGTGGTTCTGCGAGTTCCCGGAGGTGGGCCCGTCCCAGTTCTCGGTCAGCGAGGTGGCGCCGTGCACGACCTGGTAGCCGTAGCTCGGGTTGCCGGTCTGCGTCGCGAACGCGTGGATGACGTCGTCGCGTCCGGCCGCCGACAGGACGTGGAAGACCGACGGCAGCGCGATCTCGCCGACGGTGAGGTGGTAGCCCTTCGCCTCGATGCTCTTCACTAGGTGGGCGAGTACGGCGTCCTTCTTGTCGTCGGGGACGACGCCCATGTCCAGGGCGAGCGCGTCGCACGCCTGGCTGCCGGAGCCGTAGGTGTCGCCCGTCAGGTACTTGGCGTTGAACGCGTCGCCGATCTGCCCGGCCAGGGCCTCGTACTTCGCCGCGTCGTCGTCCTTGCCGATGACCCTCGCGATGCGGGCAAGGGCGGTCACGGCGCGGTGGTAGCCGAACGTGGCGGTCACGCCGGTGGGCGTGCTGTTGTCGAAGGTGATCCAGTCGCCCAGGCCGTAGTCGAGGAGGTGCCCGTCCGCCTTGCCGGACAGGTAGTCGACGTACCGCACCATGTTCGGGTAGTAGGTGCGGAGCGTGGCCGTGTCGCCGTAGGCGCGGTACATCTGCCAGGGCGCGAAGACGATGACGTTGCCCCAGTTGGGGTCGTCCCTGAACCCGCCGGAGAACACCGTGAACTCGGGCGCGATGTCGGGGACGAGGCCGTCCGCCGTCTGCGCCTCGGCGATGTCGCGGACGATCGCGCCGTAGTAGGCGGCGACGTCGTAGTTGCGGGCGACGGCGGGGAACACCAGGTTGGCCTGCTCCAGCCAGCCGAGCTTCTCCCGGTGCGGGCAGTCGGTGAGGACGGAGTACATGTTGCTCTGCACGGCCCGGTCGATGATCCGGTGGATGTCGTTGAGGAGGCCGTGCGAGCTGGTGAACGAGCCCGCGTTCGCGTTGCCCGCCCGCAGCACGATCCCGGTGACCGTGTCCTCGTCCGGCGCGGACGGCAGCCCTTCGAGCTGCAGGTAGCGGAAGCCGTGGTAGACGAACCGCGGGTGCCACGTCTCGGTGCCCTCACCCGACAGGGTGTAGGCGTCCCAGATGGGCGAGCCGGTGGTGTGCTGGCTGACGGTCCCGTCCTCGTTGAGCAGCTCGCCCGGACGCATCGTGACCTTCGTCCCGGCCGGTCCGCTGACGCGCAGCTTCGGCCAGCCCGCGAAGTTCGTACCGAGGTCGATGACGTACACGCCGTCCTTCGGCTGCGTGATCTTCTTGGTGCGGAAGGTGCCCACCGGGACGATCGGCGGGGCGGTGCGGGCGGCGAGCCGGGCGGTGGGCGCGGCGACCCGCACCGCGTCCGCCCAGTCCCGCGGGGTGCGGCGCGCGTCGTGATCCTCGCCGCCGTACCAGTTGGTGAAGGTGGTGGCGCCGAGGGCGGTGCGCCAGGAGGTGTCGGACGCGATGACCTCGCGCGACCCGTCGGTGTAGGTGATCTCCAGCTGGCCGAGGAACGTCGGCTTGCCGTCCGACCGGGTGAGCTTCTCGTAGCGGCCGGGGGTGGGCGGGACGTGCGCCATGCCGGTGCCCAGCTCCACCTGCACGCGGTTGCCGCCGCGGCGGAGCAGCCCGGTCACGTCGTAGGTGGAGTAGACGATCCGCTCCTTGTACGCGCTGTACGGCGGTTCGAGGACGGCGTCGCTGACGGGGCGCCCGTTCACCGTGACGTCCAGGACGCCGAGGGCCGTCGCGTAGAGGCGTGCCGCGCGGACGCGCTTGCCGAGCTCGAACTCGCGCGTGAAGACGGGCAGCGCTTCAGGCTGCCGGTGCAGCGGCGGAGGCGCCTCCTGGCCCTCGACCGTGGCGGCGGTGTCGAACGCCTTGCCGTCGGCGGACGTCCGGACGGTGAAGTCCTCCGGGAAGTTGGCCGTCTTCCCGTCGTCGGTGGTCACGTCCGTGCGCGGGTAGAGCAGGACGCGGTCGAACCGCTTCTCCTCACCGAGGTCGATCTGGATCCAGATGGGCTCGGCGAGGTCCTGATCCTGCCGCTCCATGCTGGTGTAGCCGAAGGGTGCGGCGTCGCTGGTGAGGGAGCCGTCCGTGACGGCCTTCGGCTCCCACTGGCCGCCGACCGTGTAGCTCTCGGAGGCGGTCACGGCCGCGTGCAGCGCGACGTTGGCGCCGGACGCGCCGTCCAGCACCTGGATCTCGGCGAGCTGGAGCCGCGACACCTTGTACGGCCAGCCCTCCTTGATCGGCAGGCCGAGCCGCGTCACGTCCAGCCGGACGTAGCGGGCGGACCTGGCCTCGAACGTGACCGCCGCGGGCGACGGCTCGGGATCGGTGGACCACGCCGGGTTCCCGATCCACTGGGCCGTCCAGTCCGCCGCGGCGAGCAGGCCCATCTCGAAGTGGGACGGCTTGCTCCACGCCGAGGCGCGGCCGTGCCCGTCCCACACCCGGACCTGCCACGACGCCCGCTCGCGGGACTTCAGCGGCCGTCCGGCGTAGACGGCGGACACGGCGGCGCCGGCGACCTTGCCGGAGTCCCACAGGTCCGGGCGGGCGAGGCGCGCGTCCGAGGTGGCGACCCGCACCTGGTAGGCCGTCTGCACGGCGTTGCGCGGCCCGGCGGCGAACCGCCAGCTCAGCGTCGGCTTCTCGGCGTCGATCCCGAGCGGTGACGGCAGGTGGCCGACCTGGAGGTCGGCGGGCCGCAGCGGCTCGCCCTTCCCCGGCGGTGCGGGGGCCGCGGCCGCGGGCGCGGCGACCGCGCCGCCCGCCGTGACCGCCGCCGCGGCGATGCCGCCGGCCTGCACGAACCTTCTTCTGGACAACTCGTTCATCGCGGGCTCCCAGCGGTGGTCGGAACGGAAGGTGAGGCGGTGGGCCGGACGGAGAACCCGCTCATCTGGACGTTCGCGCCGATGCCGTCCCAGCTCCTGCTGACGGCGATGCGCACGTGCCGGGCGGTGACCTCGGGGAAGGTCGTCGTCCCGCCCTCCTTCGGCGTGTCGGTGGCGGTGGCCACGGTGCGCCAGGTCCGGCCGTCCGAGGACACCTGGACGGCGTAGTCGCGCGCGCCGTAGTTGGAGCGCCCGCCCACGACGACCGAGCCGAACCGGACGGGGGCGCCGAAGTCGATCCCGAAGTACGCCGGCTCAGCGGGCGTGGGGCCCTGGCCCGCGGCGCGTCCCCACGAGACCCAGAAGGTGTCGGGCGAGCCGTCCACCGCGAGCTTGGCCGGATAGCGGTCCTGGCTCGCCGTGGCGACCACCCGCGGGAAGGGCGCGCCGCCCGGGTTGAGGGCGAGGTCGCCGGAATGCCGCAGCGTGACGGCCGTGGCGGCGGACGGTCCGGCGTCGCTGCGCACGGTCACCTTCAGGGCGCTCGTGCCGGACGCCACGCCCTTGTCGCGCAGCTCGACGGGCACCGTCACGGAGCCGCGGGCGGGCACCTTGACGCGGCCGTGCTCCGGCTTCGCCGTGATCCCTTCCGCGGAGGACGCGGTGACCGTGACGTCCGCCGCGCGCCCGGAGGCGTTGGTGACCAGCACGTTCGCGCGGTTGTAGCCGCCGTCGGCCAGCGGCAGCTCCGGCTCCAGGGCCTCGGCGGTCAGCACCGGCCGGTCGCCGCCCGCCGCGGTGAGGGTGACGGGGCCGAACAGCCCGTAGTCCATCGGCGCCCGCGACGAGGCCCCGGTGCCGGGCGCGACGCGGACCGCGTTGAGCAGCGTGGACGCGACCCGCACGGTGATCGTGTTGTTCCCCGGCCGCAGGTGGCGGCCCACCTGGACGTGCCGCAGGTCCGCCTGGTTCAGCGCGGGCAGGTCGTGCCCGTTGACGTTCACGCGGACGGTGTCGACCGGTGTCCCGAGGTCGAGTTCGGCCGCGTCGATGCCCTTCCAGTCGTCGTCGAGGGTGACGTGCGCGGTGTAGGTGCCGACGCCGGAGACGTCCTTGAGGTCCACCGGGTGGCCGTTGGCCGGGGTGATCGCCGACCAGGCCGGCAGCGCGCCGTCCGCCCCGGCCTTGACCGTGACCGGGCCGAGGGCCTTGTGCGCGGTGTCACCGGGCAGGCCGGAGGCTCCCGGTCCCCACGAGTCCACCGACAGCGACCACTCGCCGAGCCGCACCGGCTGCGGGACGTCCTTGCCGTGCTCGGGCCGGTTCCCCGGGCGTCCCGGACGGCCGGGGAAGGTGGCGTCGCGGCGCGGCGTGACCGCGATGACGGTGGCGTCGTTACCGGCCACCCGGACGGGGACGGTGACGGTGCCGTGCCCGGCCTCGTAGTCCGTGATCGGGGTGATCTCGCCGGTCCAGGTGTCGAGCCGGTAGGGGACGCCGTCGCCGGTCAGGGTGACCTTCTGCGCGGTCGCGGTGTTCGTCTGGTTGTAGAGGTAGTAGTAGTTGGTGGAGCCGTCCTGGCGGCGCACGTCGAGGAGCGCACCCGAGCCGTCCTGCGGGGTGGCGGCCGGAGTGACCTGGAGGTTCCGCAGCGCCTTCGGCGCGTCCGCCTCGCTCGCCACTCGCACCACGCCGCGCTGCCGGAGGAGCTCGGAGACCACCGACTTCAGCCGCGCGTCCTCGCGCGCCGGGTCGGCCGCGCCGGGCACCGTGCTCGGAACGTCCCCGGCGATCACGACGGGCAGGCCCTGGCGTGCCAGCCGCAGCAGCTTCTCGGCGGCGTCGACCGGCATCGTCTTCTGGTCGTTCAGCAGGACCGCCCGGTAGGCGGAGCCGTCGCCGAACAGGGCGCCGTGGGAGTAGGTGGCGTCCTTGCGCCGCAGGTGCGCCGGGCTGAGGTACTCGTAGGTGTAGCCGGCCGACGCCAGCGCCGAGGAGCTCTGGATCAGCTTGTTGGCGCCGCTCCCGGTGGTGCCGGTGCCGTTCATGCCGAAGTCCTGCCAGTACACGGCGAGGTCGAAGCGGGGCTTGCCCTGCCGCAGGACGAGCTGCATCCGGGCCAGGTTGTCGTTGACCGCGCGGTAGTCGGCCCAGTTGGGGCCGCCCTTGTCGCCCCACGCCTCCGAGTAGGAGGTGTTGCCGCCGTAGGTCATGCCGGGCCAGGCCGACTGCGGCCCGGCGCCTTCGGGTCCCCTGCTCAGGTAGGGCAGGCCGTGCCAGACGACCTGGTTCACACCGCCGGCGAAGCCCCGGTAGACCGCCTGCAGGTTCGAGGCGTCCGTCCCGGCGCCGGCCGTGGAGCCCCACACCGAGCCGGAGAACGCGCAGCACTCGTCGGACACCACCGGCTGCCCGGACATGTGCGCGCCCGTGGCGACGACGCGGTAGTCCTGCACGTTGCTGTAGGCGCCGACCGACTGCCCGAACGCCAGCGACTCGCCCTCGGGCACGTCGATGTGCGACGCGGCCTCCGAGACGTCGACGGGGATGCCGTAGGGCTGGATGCGGGTGCTGATGTGGTGCCGGTGGCCCCACTCGCGCAGGACGTCGAGCCGGTTGCGGATGTACAGGTCGCTGAGGGTCTGCCGGTAGTCGGTCCGGACGCGGGTACCGACGCCGCCGCCGAAGTCGAAGAACGGCCGCTCGGTGATGCCCTGGTCGCCGGCGCCGGCGAGGGCGGGCAGCACCTCGACCGGGGAGTAGCCGCGCAGCTTGGTCCACTGGGCGACCATCTCGGACGTCCACTTCTGCGTCTTGCCGACTTCGAGCGAGTCCTCGAACAGGTCGCTCTCGCCCATCTGCGCGAGGAGCTTCCGCACGTCGGGGGTGAGGATGTGCTCGTCGTAGAAGTCGGTGGTCGCCTTCGCCCCGGCCTTGCTGAACGGGTCGAGGGCGTAATTGGTGCCGGTCGCGGTGTAGCCGGACAGGGACTGCCCGCTGGGCGTCTGGTAGAACGCGATCAGCGCGTACGTGCTCTTGTCGTCACCGGGGAAGTCGACGGTGAGCGCGCCCTGCGCGTCCACCTTCGAGGTGACGTCGGTGACGCTCGCGCGGTCCAGCAGCCGCGGCGCGCCGGCGGACGCGCAGCCCGCGTCCTCGCACTTGGCGACGAGCGCGGCGATGAGCGTCCGCTTCGCCCCGGCGGGCGGCGCGGTGTCGAAGTTCGTCGGCAGCGCGCCGGACCTGCTGGTGCCGCCCTTGTGGAACTCGTGGGAGAAGACGATCTGCTGCTGGGCGCTCGGGTGGTTGACGTCGGCGACGTTGGGGACGATCGCGGGCCAGCGGGGGCCGATGGTGAAGTCCAGGCCGAGCCCCTTGGACTTGGCCTGCGCCAGCATCGTCCGGGTCTTCTCCGCCCACAGCGGGGTGCCCCAGCCGTAGGTCTTCAGGAACTCCGGCGTGTTGTTGCCGGCGCCCTCCACGCTGAACGGGGCGACCTCGGCTCCGCCGCCGCCCGCCTTCTTGATCTGGTCGAGCTCGCGGCCGAGCTCCTTGTCATCGGTGTAGGCGAGCGGCTGCCACCAGCGGTACTTGGGCCGCACGGACGCCGGGGGGTCCGCGAAGGTGCCGCGGGTCAGCACCGGTACGGCCGGGCCGTACGACGGCGCGTCCGCGGCCGCGTCGACGGCCGCGAGCCCCGACAGCGCCATCAGCGCGGCCGCCGGCGCGGCGAGCAGCCGGGTCTTGGAACGGATCATGAGGCGTAGCCCTCCAGCTCGATGACTCGGCTGTAGCTGTGATCGTTGGAGTCGTGCACGACGAGGCGGAGCGCGGTCGCGGAGACGGGCGCGAAGGTCTTCTCGACCGTCCCGGCGGTGCTGCCGGCGACGGTCGCGACCGTCGTCCATGAGCCGTCCACCCGGGCCTGGACGTCGAAGTCGCGCAGGCCGGTCCTGGCGGCCGGGTACTTCGGCGAGTCCAGCGTGAAGACCTTCACCCGGCCGATGCGCTGCGGCTCGTCCCAGGTGGCGGTGAGGGTGTCGGGGAACGCCCCGGCGGTGTCGTCGTTCCAGCCGCCTGTGCCGTTCAGCCAGACGCCGGAGTCGGTGCCTCCGTCGTTGGTCCAGGCGGGCGACGAGCCGCTGTGCGTGCTCGACGCCGACATCGCGGCGGTGCGGACGACGTTGGACGTGACGTGCAGCGGTGCCCGGACGCTCTCGTCGTCGACGGTGACCGTGACGGTCCCGTCCTTCCCGGAGCCGGTGTTCTCCAGCGTGACCGGGACCTCGACGGAACCGCCCGCCGGGATCGCGACCCGCCCGCCGGCGGTGGCGGTGAAGCCGTCCGAGGCGGCGGCCTTCACCGGGACGGTGACGGCGTGCCGCTCCAGGTTCGTGACACGGAACCGGGCCTGCGTGGGCTTGCCGTCGATCACCGGGATGTCCGCGCCGAACGGCGGCTCGATCGCGAGCTGCGTCCGGTCCTGCCGCACGGCGTCGGCCGTGCGGACGGTGAACGTCCAGGAGCCCGACCCGACCTCGTACACGGCCCGGCCGTCCTGGACGCCGAGCGGCTTGGCCCCGGCCGGGGCCTTCGCGCCGGACGCCCCGAGCAGCGGCACCTCGACGCGCGCCGGGTCACCGGGCGGGACGGTGACGTCCAGCCGCAGGTCGTGCCCGGAGCGGCGCCACGCGCTGGACACCTTGCCGCGCGGCGTCTCGTAGGTCGACGCGGCGCGGGTCAGGTCTCCGACGACGGCGGGCCTGATGACGAGGTCGCCGAAGGCGACCGACTCGCCGGCCTGCCGGATCCCGGCGAGCCCGGCGCCGAACCACTCGTCGATCGCGCCGAGCATGAAGTGGTTCTGCGAGCCGTACCCGGTCGGGCCGTCCCAGTACTCGGTGAGCGAGGTCGCGCCGTGCACGACCTGGTAGCCGTAGCTGGGGCTGGTGACCTGCTGCGCGACGGCGAGGATGACGTCGTCGCGGCCCGCCGCCGACAGCGTCCGGAACACCGCCGGGAGCGCGATCTCGCCGACGGTCAGGTGGTGGCCGCCCGCCTTGACGGAGGCGACGAGGTGGTCCAGGACGGCCTGCTTCTGGTCGTCCGGGACGATCCCGAGGTCAAGGGCGAACGCGTCCCCGGCCTGGCTGCCCGAGCCGTAGGTGTGCTTCGACTCGTCCAGGTACTTGGCGTTGAAGGCCGCGGCGATGTCGCCCGCCAGCTTGTCGTAGCGGGCGGCATCGTCGCCCTTGCCGAGGAGCTTCGCGATGCGGGCGAGCGTGGCGGCGCTGCGCTGGTAGCCGTAGGTCGCGGCGATCCCGCGCGGGGTGGTCTGGTCGACGGCGGCCCAGTCGCCGAGGCCGTAGTCGAGCAGGTTCCCGTCCGCCTTGGACGTCAGGTAGTCCAGGTAGCGCTGCATGTTCGGGTAGAACTCGCGCAGCGGGCCGGTGTCGCCGTAGGTCCGGTAGTGCTGCCAGGCGGCCATGATGATGGCGCTGCCCCAGTTGGGGTCGTCGCGGACGCCACCGGAGAACTGGACGTACTCGGGCGCGATGTCGGGGACGAGCCCGTCGGCCGTCTGCGCCTCGGCCATGTTCCGCAGCAGTGCCGGGTAGTAGGCGGCGACGTCGTAGTTGCGGGTGATCGACCCCTGGACGAGCTGGGTCTCCTCCAGCCAGCCGAGCTTCTCCCGGTCCGGGCAGTCGGTGAGGATGCTGAACATGTTGCCCTGGATCGACCGGTCGATGATCCGGTGGATGCCGTTGAGCAGCAGGTCGGAGCTCTCGAACGACCCGGCGGAGGCGTTGCCCGCGCGCAGTACGACCGCGGAGGCGGCGCCCTTGGCCGGCTTCGACGGCAGGCCGGTCACCTGGAGATAGCGGAAGCCGTGGTAGACGAACCGGGGATGCCAGGTCTCGGTGCCCGTCCCGGCGAGGGTGTAGTGGTCCTCGATCGGCGGCTCCTGCGCGCCGCCGGCGATCATCGTGCCCTGCTCGACGAGGCCGTCCGAGCCGAGCCGCTCCCCCGGCTTGAGCGTCAGCTTCGTGCCGCGCGCCCCGCGGACGCGGATCTCCGGCCATCCGGCGATGTTCTCGCCCAGGTCGAAGACGTAGGTGCCCTTCTTCGGCTGCGTCACCTCGACGGTCTCGCGGCGGCCGACCGGCACGATGGCCGGTGACGTTCGGGACGTCAGCGCGATGCCCGGGTCGGGCGCCTCCGCGGCGGCGCGCCAGGAGCCGAGGTCCGCGGACGGCTCGTCCCAGCCCTCTTGCGCGAGGCGGGCGTCCTCGTCCTCGCCGCCGTACCAGTGCGTGAACGTGGTCGGCCCGAGGTCGGTCCGCCAGGACGAGTCGGTCGCGATCCGCTGCGTCGTCCCGTCGTCGAGGGTGACCTCGAGCTGGGCGAGCAGCTTCGGCGCGCCCTGCGCGCCGGTGTACTTGGTGTACCGGTCGCTCGTCGCGGTGACGTTGTAGGTCCCGTTGCCGAGCCGGACGCCGATGGCGTTGCCGCCGCGCCGCAGCAGCTTCGTGACGTCGTAGGCCGCGTACTCGACGCGCTTGCGGTAGTCGGTGTTCGGCGGTTCGAGCACGGCGTCGCTCACCGGGCGCCCGTTGATCGTCGCGTCGTAGACGCCGAGCGCGGTGATGTAGAGCCGGGCCGACCGCGCCTTCTTCCCCAGCGAGAACTGCCGGGCGAGCAGCGGCAGCCTGGGCAGGTCGGTCTGGTAGGCGGGCGGCGGCTCCTGGCCCTCGACGGTCTTGGCGACGGTGAACGGCCCGTCCGCCGCGCCGGCCGTCTGGACCGTGTAGTCGACGGGGAAGTTGGGCGTCTTCCCGTCGTCGGTCATGACGTCCGTCCGGGGATACAGCTTCACGGACGAGACGTCCTTCGCCGCGCCCAGGTCGAGCTGCAGCCAGATGTGGTGCCCCGGGTCCTGCGTGCCGTAGGCGGGGCTCGTGTACCCGAACGGCGCCTTCTGGGTGGTGACCGCCCCGTCGGTGACGAACTCCGGCATCCACTTGCCGGGGTACTCGCGGACCTCGGACGCGGTGACCGCCGCGCCCTTCGCGACGTTCGCCCCGGACGGGTCGAGCGCCTCGATCTCGGCGAGCTGGAGCCGGGACAGCAGCGACCCGCCCTCCTTGATCGGCAGGCCGAGCTTCGTCACGTCCAGCCGCAGGTACCGGGCCTTCGTCCCGGCGGGCAGGGCGACGGTGACCGGGGTCGGCGCTCGGTTCAGCCACCGCTCGTCGCCGATCCACTTGGCCGACCAGTCGTCCTCGGCCAGCAGGCCCGTCTCGAAACGGGCCGGGCCGCTCCACGGGGAGGCGTGCCCGGAGCCGTCCCAGACCCTGACCCGCCACCACACCTCGCGGCGGGACGTGAGGGCCTCGCCGCGGTAGACGGCGTTCGGGGCGGCGGAGGAGACCTTGCCGGAGTCCCACAGGTCCGCGCGGCCGAGCCGGTCCCGGGACGTCGCCGCGACCACCTGGTAGGCGGTCTGCGCGGCGCCGCGCCCGGAGGCGTCCAGGCGCCAGCTCAGCGTCGGGGTGACGTCGCCGATGCCGATCGGGTCGTCGAGCGCGCCGGTCCGCAGGCCGGTGGCCCGCAGGCCGGACGCGTCCGCGCGGGCGGAGGCGGCGCCGCCCGGTGCGGCGGCCGGTGCGGCGGCGGCCGGGACCGCGCCGGCGGCGAGGACGAGGAGGAGGGAGGTCGGGAGGATGAGGAGTGGGGATGTGGGACGCAGCGCTCTGGATGTTCGCCGCATGGGGCTTGCCTCCGGTTTTCGGGCGCGCCGAACAGAGCCCGCGGCCCGGAGGGGCACGGGCGCCGTTCGCCGTCACCTCTTGTTGTGGATCCCCCGATCCGGTGCGGTGAGGGTCAGGGCCTCACCTCGATGAACTCGATCTCCAGGAGGTCGGCCAGGGCCTTCAGGTCGGCGGTCATGTGGCCGGTGCCGAGGGCCCAGTGGTGGGAGATGCCGGTGGCGGACCACGCGTCGGTCCACTCGCCGGGGTCGCAGCCGAAGTCGACGCGGGAGGTGGTGTTGCCGATCTGCAGCAGCGGCCCGTCCACGGTCTCGCCCTCGGACGCGACGAACGCGAACCGGCCGTCGCGGCGCTGGATGACGCCGAACGCCGTGACGGGCCCGTGCTTGACGTCGAACTCGACGGACACGCCGTAGCCGCGCTTGCCGTGGTAGACGCCGAGGCCGCGCAGCAGCGGGCGGCGGGCGCTGATCGCCAGGTGGGCGGGGCCGTCGTGGCCCATCTCGACGTGGCCGCGGTGGAAGTCCAGCGCCTGCAGCTCGGTGAACGAGCCGCCCGCGCCGAGCCGGTCGGCGATCAGCATGGCCAGGGACGTGCGCAGCTCGTACTCCCCCGCCGCCGGGACGCCGCGCGCGGTGAGCAGCGACGCGCCGAGGATCATCCCGGCGCCGAGCCGCTCGTGGATCTCGCCGTCCAGGCCCCGGTGGTAGTAGGCGAGGCTGTCCAGCTCGAAGTCGGCGGTGAGCCGGTCGAGCCCGACCGCGACGCGGGCCGCCCAGGTCAGGTCGTCGTCGTTGACGGACGCGTCCAGCTCGAAGATCTTCTCCGCCTCGGCCTTCTTCGCGGCGGTCTCGGCGTCGGTGACCTTCTCCACCCGCACCCGCAGGTCGTCGAACTCCAGCACCTCGACGTGCCCGCCGAGGTTGGCGCTGACGAGCGTGAGGTCGGTGGACACGTCCAGCATCCCCGGGTACAGGTGGCCCATCAGGCCGTGCCGGCCGCGGCGCAGCGCCGCGCGGACCCCGGCGGCCCGCACCCAGCGGCCGATCTTCGCCCAGGCCCGCTCGTCCTCCAGGTACCCCGACACCGACCGAAACGGGACGCCGCAGCGCTCGAACGCGTTGGCCATCTCCGGCAGCGGGCAGGCGCCGCAGTAGGCGAGCCACTGCCCGGTGTCGAACGTCGCGTGGTCCATCGACTCGGTCGGCTGCAGGTTGATCAGCAGCACCGGCGCGTCCGCCCGCTGCGCGACCGGGACCAGCATCGACGCGGTCATGTAGGTGGTGAGGAAGCCGACGATGATGTCGCAGCCGGCCGCGCGGAGCCGCTCGGCCGCCGCCGCGCCCTCCTGCGCGTCGGAGATGAAGCCGACGTCGACGACCTCCGCGCCGAGCCCGCGCATCCGCTCCGAGACGCGCTCGGCGGACCGCTTCAGCTGCGGCAGCAGGTCGGGGAACTGCGGCCAGTAGGCGCCGAGCCCCCCGGCGACGAGGCCGACCTTGACGGGCGGCGGCGCTGTGTTGTCTGCCATTCCTCTCCTCTTTTCGGGCTAGCTGGCCGTGAGGGTGTGGCGCCCGGCGGGCGCCCCGTCCACGTAGACGTACCTGCCGTCGCTGGACACGCCGCGTGCGGTGGCCTTGCCCGCGGTCCAGACCGTCCGCCCGTCGAGGGTGACCCTGCGGGTGGACGCGTCGACCGGGACGGCCAGGCGGCCGCGGGTGCCGCGCGGCGCGGTGACCTTCAGCTGGAAGCCGTGGCCGCTCCTGCGCCAAGAGGCCGCGATGTCGCCGTGCGGGGTGGGCACGGTGCCCTCGGCCCAGGCCAGGTCTCCGGTGAACGGCACCACGGCCCAGGAGGCGTACCCCGGCGCGGCGGGCCGCACGCCGAGGACCCTGGTGCTGAGCGTGACGGTCGGCTGCGCCGCCCAGCCGTGCGCGAGGCTGGAGAACTGCTTCAGGTTCGGCGTGCCGTCCGGCTGCATGTGCTCCCAGAACGTGGAGCCCGGGTCCTGCCGGAGCTGGTGGCCCCAGAAGTTGCGGATCAGCTCCAGACCGGCCGCGTCGCCGATCTCCAGGCGCGCGTCGGCCTCGAACCCGCTCGGCAGCGGCGCGTAGAACGGCGGCAGGCTCGCGTTCGGGGTGGACTGGGAGACCGTCAGCGATCCGATGCCGGTCCAGTTGTTGGCGCGCAGGTAGGCCAGCGCCCGCCCGGCGCGCTCGCCGCCGGCGATGCCGGTGAGGACGGCGGCGACGTTGCCGTCCTGCGGGTAGGCGCCGGGGATCTCGCGGGACAGCCGGTAGGCGCCGGCCTCCTCGTCCCAGAGCTGCTCGTTGACGGCCTTCTTCACCTCGGCGGACCGGTCCGCGTAGGTCCGGGCGGCGGACGCGTCGCCGCGCGCCTTCGCCATCGCCGCCATCTGGTCCAGGTTGCGGGCGTAGAGGGCGTTGACGTAGGTCTCGTGGCCGCAGTCGGAGTAGCCGTAGTGGCCGCACGAGCCGGACTCCTGGAACGCGATCAGGCCCTTGCCGTCCCCGGCGCGCACCGACTCCAGCCAGGCGGTCGCCCTGGTGAGCTGCGGCCACCACTTGTCGAGGTAGGCGCGGTCCCCGGTGTACCACCAGTGGTCGTACATGTTGGACACGAACCAGGTCACGTACTCGCCGTAGGTGCGCAGCTCGTTCTGGTTGTGCTGGCCGACCAGGCTCGCGCCGGGCATGTAGCCGTCCGGGAGCTGCTGCGCGGCGAGCGACGACAGCGAGTTGTCGACGGCCCCCATGTCGTAGGTGCTGACGTAGGCGACGGGCGCCTGGACGGCGAGGTCGCCCTGCCAGACGATGCGGTCGCGCTTGCCGCCGTCGTAGATGACGGAGGTGTTCGGGTCGGCGTGCGGGACGGGGGCGTCGGCGTGGTCGCCCTCGCCGGGCTCGTACGGCCACTTCTTGGCCGTGTCGGACGCGCCGGTGTTGATCTGCACGGTGTAGGCGCCCGCGTACCAGATCTTGTTGAGCAGGTCGTCGCTGGAGAGGAAGTGGCCCCGGTAGCCGTCCAGGTCGCGCTGGTCGGGCGCGGCGGTGAAGTCCAGCGAGACGGCGTCGACGTCGACGGTGCCGGGGCCGTCCAGGAAGAGGGTCGCGTAGCGGAACCCGCCGCGCAGCTCCCCGTCGCGGACGGTACCGGGCAGCCGGACGCCGTCCAGCGGGAGGGCGTGGCTGTCGGTGTCCTCGGTGTAGGGCTGGCCGGGGAAGCCGTTCCAGATGTTGGCGGTGTCGCAGCCGGGCGCGATCTTGCCCTGGCCGTCGTTGGCGCCGGGCTCCAGAGCCATGTACTGCACCGACTCGGAGAAGCAGGCGCGCAGCTTCGGATTCCCCGACGCGCCCTTCACGCGCACCTTCAGGTGCCCGGCGACCTCCTTGCCGAAGTCGACGATCAGCAGCGGGGAACCGGCCCGGTCCTCGGCGCCGGTGAGCCGGACCGACGCCCCGCCCTTCTTCAGCGCGCCCTCCGGGGAGCCGTCGATGCGGCCCTGCCGCGGGTCGGCCTTGTAGACCTTGACGGGCTTGACGTCACGGCTGGACGGGGCGAGGACGTAGGGCCGCCACTGGCCGGGGCGCGGGGTGTAGGAGCCGTCCTCCCAAGGGCCCTTCGGGTGGGGGGCGGCGGTGGCGGGGAGCGCGAGCGAGGCGGTGCTGGTGATCGTGAGGGCGGCGGCCACGGCGGCGCGGACGAGGGAACGGCGGACGGTGGTGGGGGGAACCATCATCACTCCAGGTCAGCGGGAGGCGGTCAGGATGGAGGTGCCGGTCAGTCCGGGGACCTGCACGAGGCCGTCGCGGACGGTGACGCCCGGCTTCACGGCGCGGCCCTCGCGCCAGACGACGGTCCCGTCCACGCGGACCTCGGCGGCGTCCCGCGCGGGGACCCCGGCGGTGGCGGTGGAGCCGGCGGGCGCGGCGACGCGGAGCGTGAACGTCCCGCCCTGCCGCTTCCACGCGGCGGTGATATCGCCGCGCGGCGTCGGGACGCGTCCCTCGGCCCAGCGCAGGCCGTCCACCGGGTGCGGCAGCACGGTGAAGGTCCCGAACCCGCCCGACGTCGGGGCGACGCCGAGGACCCGGGTGGTCAGGAACGAGGTCGGCGCGGCGGCCCACCCGTGCGACAGGCTCGTGTAGGAGCCGAGCTGCGGCGCGCCCGACGGGCTGACGTTCTCCCAGAGCGTGCCGGGCTGGTCCTTGCCGAGCATCGGGTACCAGGTCCGGCGCAGCAGCGACATCGCGCCGGTCATGTCCTGCCCGGCGGAGTGCGCGAGCAGCGACTGCGCGGACACGAACGGGCTGATGTACTGCGGGACGACGCCGCCGGGCTTGTCGACGGTCAGGTCGCCGTGCGGGCCGGCGAGGTCGTCGCCGAAGAACTTCAGCACCGCCTCGGCGCGGTCGCCGGTGGCGACGCCCGCGACGACCGCCATGGCGTTGCCGTCCTGCGGGTGGTTCCCGTCGGACCTGCTGACCTTGTAGGCGCCCGCGGCCGGGTCCCACAGGTGGTCGTTGATCGCCTTGGCGGTGCGGGCGGCGTGCTCGCGGTAGGTCTTCGCGAGTTCGGGCTCTCCCTTGACCTCGGCGGCCTGCGCCGCCTGGCCGAGCACCTTGACGTACAGGGACGAGACGTAGGTGCCGCCGTCCTCGTTGCCGTAGCCCCAGGTCCCGCCCGCGGCCTTCATGGTGAGCAGGCCGTCGTCGCCGGCGTTCGACTCCAGCCACGCGACGTTCCGCTTCATCGCGCCGTACCACTTGTCGAGGAAGTCGCGTTCGCCGGTGTAGAGGTAGTGCGTCCAGTAGTTGTCGACCCACCAGGCCGCGTACTCGCCCCAGTTCATGTTGTAGCCGAGCGCGTCGGTCAGGTAGAGGCCGGGGATCTGGCCGTTGGCCGCCTGCCCCTTGGCCATGAAGGCGACGGCGTTGGCGGACGGCGCCGACTGCCCGGTGGTCAGGTAGGACACCGCGTCCGCGACGGCGTTGTCACCGCCCCAGATCATCCGGTCGCGCTTGGCGCCGTCGCTGATGACGCTGTCGCCCTCGCCGACGATCGCGTCGTTGCGGACCGGCCCCTCCTGCCCGGGGTAGGGGCGCCCGGTCTTCGGGTCGATCGTCGCCATCTGCACCGTGTAGGCGCCCGCGTACCAGAGCCGGTTCAGGGTGTCGTCGCTGGACAGGAACGCGCCCTTGTAGCCGTCCAGGTCGGGGTTGGCGGGGTCGGCGGTGAACTTCAGGCGCAGGTCGGACAGCTTCACCTCGCCGGGGCCGTCCAGGAACACCATGAGGTAGCGGAACCCGCCCCGGATCACCGGGTCGGTCATCGCGGAGCGTCCGGCCTTGGTGTCGAGGTAGTGGGTCTCGGTGGCAAGGCCGACCGGGTCCTGGCTGTAGTCGGAGGCGGTGGTGAGGTACTGCGCGCTCTCGCTGAACGCCAGGCCGAGCCTGGGTGTCCCCTTGCGGACGTCGGCCGTGACCTGGATCTGCCCGCCGACCTCCTTGCCGAAGTCGTATATGACGTAGGGGCGGCCGTACTCGTTGGACGTGAGCGTGGTGCCGCCGTGCCCGAACGCGCCGGACGGGTTCTGGACCGTTCCGCCGTAAGGCGCCTCCGGTGCGCGTCCGGCGCGGTGCATCGTCCAGACGGCGTGGATGCGGGCACCCGGCCCGGGGTCGGCGGTGTTGCGGAAGGTGACCCTGATGTCGTCGGCGGAGCGGACGAGCCGCGCCGGGACGGCGACGTCGTAGTGGACGAGCCCGGCCTTGTCGCCGCTCCACACGCCCGCCTGCGCCGGGTCGGGCTTGCGCTCGTGGACGACCTCGCCGTTCACCAGCACCTCGTAGTGGGCGGTGGCGCTCCCCGCCTCCTCCACCCGGAGGGTGACGGGGCCGTGCCCGGGAGCGACCCGCATGCGGTAGCCGAAGCTCGCCCCCGCCTCGCCGCCCGTCTGGCGGGTCATGACGCCGTCCGCCTTGGCGGTCGTGGACGACCCGGCGTCCAGGTCGTGGCCCTCCTTCTCCGACTTCTCGGACGCGGCCGTCACGTGGTCGGCGTTCAGACCGTACGATTCGGCGGCCTTCACCGGGCGGACCGTGCGGCCGGAGGGGGCGAGGACGTAGCGCTGCGCGCCGGACAGCGACGGCAGCCCCAGCGGGTCGCCGGGCGCCGCGGCCGCGGCGCCGGACGGGACCGCGACGAGCGCGGCGGCGCCCAGGCTGAGGGACGTGATGAAGGCCAGAGGGGCGAGAGGGGATCGCGCGGACGTCTTGGCTGGTGACATCATGGTCCTTCCGGGTTCCTCTTGATGGAGCGGGCCCGACGGGACGGCCGGTGGCCCGGACGGGTGGAACGCGCCGCGGCGGTGTCAGCACCGCGGCGCGCGGTCCGGGCCATCGGCCGGCCCTCTCGGCCGGCGGTCAGCGCAGGAAGGCCGCGGCGACGCCGGCGTCCACGGGGATGTGCAGTCCGGTGGTGTGGGTCAGGTCCCCGCCGGTGAGGGCGAAGACGGCGGCGGCGACGTGCTCGGGCAGCACCTCGCGCTTCAGCAGCGTCCGCTGGGCGTAGAACTCGCCGAGCTTCTCCTCCTCCACGCCGTAGACGGCGGCGCGCTTGGCGCCCCAGCCGCCCGCGAAGATGCCGGAGCCGCGCACCACCCCGTCGGGGTTGACGCCGTTGACGCGGATTCCGTGCTCGCCGAGCTCGGCGGCCAGCAGCCGCACCTGGTGCGCCTGGTCGGCCTTGGTGGCGCCGTAGGCGATGTTGTTCGGCCCCGCGAACACGCCGTTCTTGGACGCGATGTAGACGATGTCGCCGCCCATGCCCTGCTCGACCATCACGCGGGCGGTCTCGCGGGACATCAGGAACGAGCCGCGCGCCATGACGTCGTGCTGCAGGTCCCAGTCGGCGGCGGACGTCTCCAGCAGCGGCTTGGAGATCGACAGGCCGGCGTTGTTGACGACGAGGTCCACCCCGCCGAACGCCAGGACCGCGGTGCGGACGGCGGCGGCGATCTCGTCCTCGGAGGTGACGTCGACGCCCGCCGCGACGGCGGCGTCCGGCGCGCGCAGGGCGCCGGCGCCGATCTCCGCCGCGACCTTCTCGGCGGCGGCGAGGTCCCGGTCGGCGACCACGACGCAGGCGCCCTCGTCGGCCAGGCGGCGGGCGGTGGCGGCGCCGATGCCCGAGCCGCCGCCGGTGACCACCGCGACGCGGGTGGCGAGCGGCTTCGGCTTCGGCATCCGGCGGAGCTTGGCCTCCTCCAGCTCCCAGTACTCGATGCGGAACTTCTCCGCCTCGTCGATCGGCGCGTACGACGACAGCGCCTCCGCGCCCCGCATCACGTTGATCGCGTTGACGTAGAACTCGCCGGCGACCCGCGCGGTCTGCTTGTTGGCGCCGAAGGAGAACATCCCGACGCCGGGCACCAGCACGATCGCCGGGTCCGCGCCGCGCATCGGCGGCGAGTCGGCGGTGGCGTGCCGCGCGTAGTAGGCCGCGTACTCCTCGCGGTAGGCGGCGTGGAGCTCCCTCAGCCGGGCCTTGGCCTCGTCGAGGGGGGCGTCCGGCGGCAGGTCCAGGACCATCGGCGCGACCTTGGTGCGCAGGAAGTGGTCCGGGCAGGACGTGCCGAGCGCGGCGAGCCGCGGGTGCTCGGCCCGGGAGACGAAGTCGAGGACGGCCTCGCTGTCGGTGAAGTGCCCGACCTGCGGCCGGTCCGTGGACGCCAGGCCCCGCAGCAGCGGGAACAGCGCGGCGGCGCGGGCGTGCCGCTCCTCCTCCGGCAGCGTCGGGTGGACCACCTCGCCGAACGGGTCGGCCTTGCCGTGCTCGGCGATGTACGCCTCGGCGGTGCGGATGATGTCGAGCGAGTTGGCCTTGCACTCCTCGCTCGTGTCGCCCCAGGCGGTGATGCCGTGCCCGCCGAGGATCACCCCGATGGCCCCCGGGTTGGCGCGCTTGATCTCGGCGATGTCGAGGCCGAGCTGGAAGCCGGGGCGCCGCCACGGCACCCACGCCACCCGGTCGCCGAAGATGCGGCGGGTCAGCTCCTCGCCGTCGGCGGCGGTCGCGATCGCGATGCCGGAGTCGGGGTGCAGGTGGTCGACGTGCGCGGCCTCCACGAGGCCGTGCATGGCGGTGTCGATGGACGGCGCCGCGCCGCCCTTGCCGTGCAGGCAGAAGTCGAACGCGGCGACCATCTCGTCCTCGCGCTCGACGCCCGGGTAGACGTCCACGAGGGCGCGCATCCGGTCCAGCCGGAGCACGGCCAGGCCCTTCTCGGTGAGGGTGCCGAGGTCGCCGCCGGAGCCCTTCACCCACATCAGCTCGACGTCGCGGGCCGTCACCGGGTCGGTGACCGTGCCCTTCGCGGACGCGTTGCCGCCCGCGTAGTTGGTGTTGCGGGGGTCCGAGCCGAGGGTGTTGGCGCGGTCCAGCAGCTGCTCCACCTCGGGCGGGGTGGAAGTCATCGGTGTGGTCTCCTTCACCTGTCAGGCGCCCCAGCCGGCGGCCTGGCCGCCCTTGCGCTCGGCGACGACGCGCTCGTAGTAGCCGGACGCCTTGTAGGCGGCGACCGGGTCCGGGTGCAGGCCCATCTCCTCGCGCAGCTCGGCGAGCAGCGGCCGGACGTCGGTGTTGTAGGCGTCCATGAACACCGCGTTCGCCTGGAGGACGTCGCCGGACTCCTGCGCGGCGCGCAGCGCGTCGGCGTCCACCAGCAGCGCCTTCGCGGTGGCCTCCTGGACGTTCATCACCGAGCGGATCTGGCCCTGGATCTTCGGCTCGATGTTGTGGCACTGGTCGAGCATGAACGCCACGCCCGTCTCGGCGTCGTAGCCGCCGCCGCGGACCACCTCGTACATGATCCGGAACAGCTGGAACGGGTCGGCGGCGCCCACCATCAGGTCGTCGTCGGCGTAGAAGCGCGAGTTGAAGTCGAACCCGCCGAGCTTCCCCTCGCGCAGCAGGAACGCCACGATGAACTCGATGTTGGTGCCGGGCGCGTGGTGCCCGGTGTCCACCACGACCTGCGCCTTGGGGCCGAGCTTCACGCAGTGCGCGTAGGAGGCGCCCCAGTCCGGCAGGTCGGTCATGTAGAACGCGGGCTCGAACAGCTTGTACTCCAGCAGGAACCGCTGGTCGTCGCCGAGCCGCTCGTACACGGCGGCCAGCGCCTCGGCCATCCGGTCCTGGCGGGCGCGGATGTCGTCCTGCCCCGGGTAGTTGGTGCCGTCGGAGAACCACAGCTTCAGGTCGCGCGACCCGGTCTGGTCCATGATGTCGACCGCCTCGAGCAGGTGGTCGAGCGCCTTGCGGCGGATGGCCGGGTCGGGGTTGGTGACGCTGCCGAGCATGTAGTCGTCGTCCTGGAACACGTTGGTGTTCACCGCGCCGATCCGCACGCCCCGCTCCTCGGCGTGCGCGGCCAGCGCGGCGTAGTCGTCCACCCGGTCCCAGGGGATGTGGACGGCCACGCTGGGCGCGACGCCGGTGAACCGGTGCACCTGCGCGGCGTCGTCGATCTTCTCCTGGGGGGTGCGCGGCACGCCCTGCTGGGCGAAGACCTTGAACCGGGTCCCCGAGTTCCCGTACGCCCACGAGGGAGTCTCGATCTGCTGGCGGCGCAGGGCGTCCTTCACCGCGCGGGTGTCTGTCACGAGTAACCTCTCAATCCAGATGGAAGACCTCGGTCAGCGGCCGCATCCCCTCGTCGGGGCGGCCGTCGAGGTCCTCGAAGTACTGCGCCATCTCCGCCTGCCACCGGGCGTTGACCT
Organism: Actinomadura meyerae; assembly: GCF_900188445.1. Taxonomy (GTDB): domain Bacteria; phylum Actinomycetota; class Actinomycetes; order Streptosporangiales; family Streptosporangiaceae; genus Spirillospora; species Spirillospora meyerae. The sequence goes on along the minus strand of NZ_FZOR01000004.1, from coordinate 200,481 downwards.
CGGTGCGGGCCATCGCCTCCTGGGCGGCCTCGAAGTCGTCGGTCTCCAGGTAGCCGACGAGGAGGCCGTCCTCCCGCAGGAACAGCGAGTAGTTGTGCCAGCCGGTTTCGCGCAGGGCGTTGAGCATGTCGGGCCAGACCGCCTGGTGGCGCACCTTGTACTCCTCCAGGCGGTCCTGCCTGACCTTCAGCAGGAAGCAGACGCGCTTCATGCGTTCCGTCACGTACCGATCAGAAGTGGTACTGGTCGATGTTCTTGGCGTCGAACACCGTGGGCGGGCCGAGGATCACCTCGCCGTTGGCGCCGATCTCGCGCTCGCCGAGCTTGCCGGCCGTGAACTTCTCACCCTGCGCGCCGGTGATCTGGCCGGAAGCCAGCGCCGCCGCCGCGTAGGAGGACAGGTAGCCGAGGTTCTTGGGGTCCCAGAGCTCGAACTCCTTGACCGTGCCGTCCTTGACGAACTTGCGCATCTGGTCGGGGGTGCCAAGGCCGGTCAGCGCGACCTTGCCCTTGTACTTGGAGCCGGAGATGTACCGGGCCGCGGCGGCGATGCCGACCGTGGTCGGCGAGATGATGCCCTTGAGGTTCGGGTACGCCTGCAGCAGGCCCTGGGTCTGCTGGAAGGACTTCTGGTCGTCGTCGTCACCGTAGGCGATCTTGACGAGCTTCATCTTGGCGTACTCGGGCTTCTTCAGCTCGTCCTGCATGAACTTGATCCAGGTGTTCTGGTTCGTGGCGTTCGCCGTCGCCGACAGGATCGCGATCTCGCCCTCGTGGCCGATCTGCTCGGCGAGCAGCTTGACCTCGCTGCGGCCGATCTCCTCCGAGCTCGCCTGGTTGATGAAGACGTCCCGGCACTCGGGGTTGGTGTCGGAGTCGTAGGCGACGATCTTGATGTTCTTGGCCATCGCCTGCTTGAGCGGGCCGCACACCGCGTTCTCGTCGTTGGCGGCGATCAGGATCGCGTCGTGGCGCTGCTGGACGAGCGTGTTGATGTAGGAGACCTGGGAGGACGCGGACGCGTCGGACGGGCCGACCTCCTTGGCCTGCCCGCCGAACTCCTTGGCCGCCTCGATGCCGGCGTTGTCGACGATCGTCTCGTAGGGGTTGTTGACCTGCTTGGGCAGGAACGCCAGCTTCAGCCCCTTCTTCAGCGGCGCGTTCGGGTTGGCCGTGGCGTTGCCGCCGGCCGCCTTGGCGTCGCCGGAGTCGGCGTCGTCCTTGGTGGTGCCGCCGCAGGCGGCCATGCTGAGGGCCAGGACGCTCGCCGTGGCGACGGCCGCCAGCCGGCGCGGGGCGCGCAGACGAATGGTCATCACGATGCCTTTCGGGGTGCAGTGGGACGCGGCGGGGGGACGTGTCTCATAGGGGTTCAGGGAGTGGCGGCGGGAGCCGCGGGTCGCGCGCCTCGCCGCCTGCCTTGGGCCTCGCGGACCACGGCGATCAGCCGCGGCGTGAGGACGCTGATGATGAGCAGCAGCCCGGTGACGATCGACTGGACCTCGGTGGGGACGTCGTTGAGCATCAGCAGGTTGCGGAGCAGGCCGATGAGCAGCACGGCCGCGATGACGCCGCCGAGGGTGCCCTTGCCGCCGTCGAAGTCGATGCCGCCGAGCAGCACCGCCGCGATGACGGTGAGCTCCAGGCCGAGCCCGTTGTCGGCGCGGGCGCTGCCGTAGCGGAGCGTGTAGACGATGCCGGCGAACCCGGCGACCAGCCCGGACACCACGAACAGCAGCAGCTTGATGCGCTTGACGCGGATGCCGGCGAAGTAGGCGGCGTCCTCCTGCGCGCCGATCGCGAACAGCGACCGCCCGACGCCGGTGGCGTGCAGGACGACGCCGGTGGCGACGGCGAGCACGGCGAACAGCGCGATCGGGTACGGGATCGGCGTGCCCGGGATCGAGGACGTCGCGAGGTCGGTGTAGGCGGTCGGGAACTCGGAGATGGCGCCGGTGCCGAGCGTCACGTACGCGAGGCCCCGGTAGAGGGTCATCGTGCCGATCGTCACGGCGAGCGACGGCAGCCCGAGCTTCGTCACGAGCAGCCCGTTGACCAGGCCGCAGACCAGGCCGACCGCGAGCACGATCGGGATGATCGTCTCGATGGCCATGCCGCCGTCCCACATCTTGCCGGTGAGGGCGCTGCACAGGCCGAGGATCGAGGCGACCGACAGGTCCACCTGCCCGCACACGACCAGCAGCGTCATCGGCAGCGCGATCAGCGCGATCTCCGACAGGTCGTCCAGCGCGAACGACAAGTTGTCGTTGTTGGCGAAGTCGGGCGAGAACCCGGCGCCGCTCGCGAACACCAGGACCAGCAGGGCGGTGACGGCGGTCTCCCACCGCACCAGCCCTCCGAGGCGGCTCATGACCGTCCCCCCTTCTCCACCGGGGCGCCCTCCGCCGGTGCGCCCTCCGCGGGTGCGGCCTCCGCCGGTGCGGCGACGTCGCGGTGCGCGGACGATTCCAGCGACCGCTGTTTCAGCGCGCGGGTGACGCGCAGCGCGAGCAGCCGGTCGACGCTGATGGCCAGCAGCAGCAGGACACCGGTGATCGCGTCCTGCCAGAACGAGTTGACCTTGAGCACCACCAGCACGCTGCCGATGGTGGTGAGCAGCAGCCCGCCGAGGGCCGCGCCCCACACGGTGCCGACGCCGCCGGTGATGGCGACGCCGCCGACGACGACGGCCGCGACGACCTTCAGCTCCCAGCCGTGCGCGGCGTCCGCGACGACGGTGCCGAAACGGGCCAGCCAGAGCACCCCGGCCAGCCCGGCGAGCGCGCCGCTGACCAGGTAGGCCGTGAGGACGCGGCGGCGGATCCGCACGCCCGCGAGGCGCGCGGCCTCCGGGCTGGACCCGATCGCGTAGAACTCGCGTCCCGAGGAGTAGGAGCGCAGGTAGTACCCGGCCGCCAGCATCACCAGGACAGTGATGACCGGCAGGTAGGGGACGCCGAGGATGCCGTCGTTGCCGAGCTTCAGCACCGACGACGGCAGGTCGGCGGCGCCGATCTGCTCGCCGTGGGCGATGCGGTAGTCCAGCCCCTGGATCACGTACAGGGTGCCGAGGGTGACCACGAGGGACGGGACCCTCAGGAAGCTGACGAGCAGCCCGTTGACCAGCCCGCAGACCAGCCCGATCGCGACGCCGAACACCAGCACGAGGACGACGTTGCGGTCTCCCCCGGCGGCGAACTTGCCGGCGCTAAACGCGACGAGCCCGACGACGGACCCGACCGACAGGTCGATGTTGCGGGTGACGACCACGAGGGTCTGCCCGACGGCGAGCAGCACCAGGATGGAGGCGTTGAGGAAGATGTCCTTGACGCCCTGCCCGGACAGGAACCGCGGGTTCGCGATCGTCGTCGCGACGACGAGCACGACCAGGGCGCCGAGGATGCTCATCTCGCGGGCGCGCAGCACCAGCTCGACCAGGCGCCGCCCGCCGCCGGCGGAGCCGCCCGCCCCGCCCGGCCGCGCCGGGCTCTCAGTGAGTACCGTCATCAGGCCCTGCCCTTCCGGGGGGCGACCCCCAGACCCCCGGGGCGGCGGCCCGAAGATCCTTGCTTCGCTGCGGTCATCACGCCGCCCTCCCGGTCCCCGCGCGGCCGGTCGCGGCGGCCATCACGTTCTCCTCGGTCGCGTCCGCGCGGGCGATCTCGGCGGTGAGCCGGCCCTCGTGCATGACGAGGATCCGGTCGGCCATGCCGAGCACCTCCGGCAGGTCGGAGGAGATCATCAGCACCGCGAGGTCCTGCGCGGCCAGCTCCGACAGCAGCCGGTGCACCTCGGCCTTGGTGCCGACGTCGATGCCGCGGGTCGGCTCGTCCACGATCAGCACGGCGGGCTCGGTGGCCAGCCACTTGGCGAGCACGACCTTCTGCTGGTTGCCGCCGGACAGGACGCCGACGGCGTCGCTGAGGCGGGAGTACTTGAGCTGGAGCCGCAGCGCCCAGTCGGCGGCCCGGTCCCGCTCGACCGAGCGGGAGATGAGCCCGCCGCGCCCGGTGGCGCGGCGCAGCGCCTTCAGCTGGGTGAGGCCCATGTTCCGCTCGATGGACATGTCCATGACGAGGCCCTGCTGGCGGCGGTCCTCGGGGACCAGCGCCAGCCCCGCCGACATCGCCGCGGTGGGGCTGCCCGGCGGCAGCGCGCGGCCCTCGACCTCGACGGCGCCGGCGTCCCAGCGGTCCACCCCGAAGATCGCGCGGGCGACCTCGCTGCGGCCGGCGCCGACCAGCCCGGCCAGCGCGACGATCTCGCCGCGGCGGACCTCGAAGGAGACGTCGGTGAAGGCGCCCTCGCGGGTGAGCCGGCGCACGGTCAGCGCGACCTCGCCGGGCGTCACGTCCTGCTTGGGGTAGAGCGCGTCGAGGTCGCGGCCGACCATCCGGCGGACGAGGTCGTCGGGGGTGAGGTCGGCGACCATGTCGGTGCCGACGTAGGTGCCGTCGCGCAGCGTGGTGACGCGCTGGCACAGCTCGAAGATCTCCTCCAGGCGGTGCGAGATGAACAGCACCGCGCAGCCCTGCTCGCGCAGCGTGCGGGTCACCGCGAACAGGCGGGCGACCTCCTGGCCGGTGAGCGCGGCGGTGGGCTCGTCCATGATGAGCACGCGCGCGTCCCGGGAGATGGCCTTGGCGATCTCGACGACCTGCTGGTCGGCGATCGACAGGCCGCGGGCGGGCTGCTGCGGGTCCAGCGCGACGCCGAGCCGCTCGAACAGCTTCGCCGCCCGCGCGTGCATGGTGCGCCGGTCGATGCGGCCGAGCGCGGCGCGCGGCTGGCGGCCCATGAAGATGTTCTCGGCGACCGACAGGTCGGGGAACAGCGTGGGCTCCTGGTAGATGACGGCGACCCCCGCGGCCTGCGCGTCGGCCGGGCCGTTGAAGGCCACCGCCCTGCCGTCCACCCGCACCTCGCCCGCGTCGGGGCGGTGCACCCCTGCGAACGTTTTTACGACCGTGGACTTGCCGGCGCCGTTCTCGCCGGCGAGCGCGTGCACCTCGCCCGCGTGCAGCTCCAGCGTCACGCCCTGCAGGGCGCGCACGGCGCCGAACGATTTGCTGACGTTGACCAGGGCCAATGTCGGCGGTGCCGACCGGCCGGGTGCACTCATGTCGGCCCTCCTCGCGGGGGACGTCGGTTTCCGGAAGATGAAAAACGTTTTAACGGGATGTTGCGCAGGACGCTAGATGTGAGCCGGGACACCCGTCAAGAGGGGATCCGTCCGCCGACCCCGCCAGATGGTGCGAAAACCCTTGCCGAGCAAGGCGCCTCGCGATTTTCGAAGTCGCCCCCGGCCGGACCCGGCCACCCGGGTTTGACCGGCCGCCGGGCCGGATCCGGGGTTGACACGTTTTAATGACATGACCCAGAGTGAGCGGCGACACAGGCGGCGGACGGACCGGGGGCACACGGATTGAGCACAGACGACACCGGCCGTCCTGAGCCGAGCAGGACGGTCGGCATCAAGCAGGTCGCGGCACACGCCGGGGTCTCCCCCGGCACCGTGTCCAATGTGCTCAACCGGCCCGAGCGGGTGGCCGCGGCGACCCGCGCGCGGGTCGAGCAGGCGATCCGCGAGCTGGGCTTCGTCCGCAACGGCTCGGCGTCCACGCTGCGCGCCGGCCACAGCAGCACGATCGGGCTGATGGTCCTCGACCTCGCCAACCCGTTCTTCACCGACGTGGCGCGCGGCGTGGAGGAGGCCGCCAGCGAGCGCGGCTACGCGGTCATCCTGTCCTCGTCGGGCGAGTCGGACGAGCGGGAGCAGCGCAACCTGCGGGTGTTCGCCGAGCAGCGGGTCCGCGGCGTGCTGCTGACCCCGGTCGGCGCCGACGGCGAGACCGCCGGCCGGCTGCGCGACCGCGGCGTCCCGGTGGTGCTGCTCGACCACCCGACCCCCCGCGCCAACCAGTGCTCGGTCGCCGTCGACGACGTCGCGGGCGGCGAGCTGGCGGCCGGCGAGCTGCTGGAGGCCGGCGCCCGCACGCTGGCGTTCGTCACCGGGCCGACGGTGCTGCGCCAGTGCGCCGACCGCCGCAAGGGGGCGCTGCGGGCGCTGCGCACCGCCGGGCTCGGCCGCGACGCGCTGCGCGAGGTCGCGGTCGGCGCGATGAACGCGCGCGGCGGGCAGGAGGCGGCGCGGCGGCTGCTGGAGGCGGGCGCGCCGCTGCCCGACGCGATCTTCTGCGCCAACGACCTGCTCGCCCTCGGCGTGCTGCGGGTGCTGCTGCAGGCGGGGATCAAGGTGCCGGGTGACGTCGCGCTGATCGGGTACGACGACATCGAGTTCTCGGCCGCGGCCGCCGTCCCGCTCAGCTCGGTGCGGCAGCCCACCTACCAGCTCGGCCGCATCGCGACCGAGCTGCTGCTGGAGGAGTGCGACGAATCGGGCGGCCACGCCCACCAGCAGGTCATGTTCCAGCCCGAGCTGGTCGTCCGCGAGTCCAGCCGTTCGGCCGCCGGAGGCTCTCGATGAGCGGAGCGAACCGGGGGATGTGGGGGGTCGCCCCCCACGGGAGGCAAGCATGAAAGTCGCGCTCTTCCTCACCTGCGTCAACGACACCATGTACCCGGGGACCGGCAAGGCGATGGTGCGGCTGCTGCGGCGCCTCGGCCACGACGTCGAGTTCCCCGAGTCGCAGACGTGCTGCGGGCAGATGCACCTCAACACCGGGTACCGGCGGCAGGCGCAGCACCTGGTGAAGGGGTTCGCCGAGACCTTCGACCCCTACGACGCCGTCGTGACGCCGTCGGCGTCCTGCGGCGCGATGATCCGCGACTGGCATCCGAGGCTCGCGCCCCGCGCGGCCGGCGTCGCGTCCCGGGTGTACGAGCTGTCGGAGTTCCTGGTGGACGTCCTCGGCGTGACCGACGTCGGCGCCTACTTCCCGCACCGCGTCACCTACCACCCGACGTGCCACTCCCTGCGGATGCTGCGCGTCGGCGACCGCCCGCTGCGGCTCCTGCGCGAGGTGCGCGGCATCGACCTGGTCGACCTGCCGGACGCCGCCGAGTGCTGCGGCTTCGGCGGGACGTTCGCGCTGAAGAACGCCGAGGTGTCCGCGGCGATGTGCGCCGACAAGGTCACCGCCGTGCGGGAGACGCGGGCCGAGGCGCTGTGCGCGGCCGACAACTCCTGCCTGATGCACATCGGCGGCGCGCTCACCCGCACCCGCGCCGGGGTGCGGACGGTGCACCTCGCCGAGATCCTCGCGTCCACCGAGGAGGACCCGTCATGACCTCCCCCGCCATGCCCACCTACATCGGGATGCCGTCGTTCCCGGACGCCGCCCGGAAGGCGGTGGCCGACGCGCGGCTGCGCGGCAACCTCGCGCACGCCACCACCACGATCCGGGGGCGGCGCGCCGGCGCCGTCGCGGAGCTGGCCGACTGGGAGGCGCTCCGCGAGGCCGGCAAGCAGATCAAGGACCACGTCCTGGAGAACCTCGGCCACTACCTGCCGCTGCTGGAGGAGAAGGTCACCGCGGCCGGCGGCACCGTGCACTGGGCGCGCGACGCCGCCGAGGCCAACCGGATCGTCGCCGACCTGGTGAAGGCGACCGGCGAGACCGAGGTCGTCAAGGTCAAGTCGATGGCGACGCAGGAGATCGGCCTCAACGAGTTCCTCGCCGAGGAGGGCATCACCGCCTACGAGACCGACCTCGCCGAGCTGATCGTGCAGCTCGGCGACGACCGGCCGTCGCACATCCTCGTCCCGGCCATCCACCGCAACCGCTCCGACATCCGCGACATCTTCCTGCGCGCGATGGAGGACGCCCCCGCGGACCTGACCGACTCCCCCGCCGCGCTCGCCGAGGCGGCGCGGCGGCACCTGCGCGCCAAGTTCCTGTCGGCGAAGGTCGGGGTGTCGGGCGTGAACTTCGCCGTCGCCGACACCGGCACCCTCGTCGTGCTGGAGTCGGAGGGCAACGGGCGGATGTGCCTGACGCTCCCCGAGACGCTGATCTCGGTGATGGGCGTGGAGAAGATCGTGCCGAGCTGGCGGGACCTGGAGGTCTTCCTGCAGCTGCTGCCGCGCTCGTCCACCGCCGAGCGGATGAACCCCTACACCTCCACCTGGACGGGCACGGCCCCCGGCGACGGCCCGCGCGACTTCCACCTCGTCCTGCTGGACAACGGCCGGACCGACACCCTCGCCGACGAGGTGGGCCGGCAGGCGCTGCGCTGCATCCGCTGCTCCGCGTGCCTGAACGTGTGCCCGGTCTACCAGCGCGCGGGCGGCCACGCCTACGGGTCGCCGTATCCGGGGCCGATCGGCGCGATCCTGTCCCCGCAGATCCGGGGCATCGGCTCGGAGGTGGACGCGTCCCTGCCGTACGCGTCGTCGCTGTGCGGGGCGTGCTTCGAGGCGTGCCCGGTCGCGATCGACATCCCGGAGGTGCTGGTGCACCTGCGGGCCCGCGCCGTGGAGAAGGGGCCGCGCCATCCGCTGGAGCGGGTGGCGATGACGGCGGCCGGGTGGACGCTGCGCTCCCCCACCCGGCTCGGGCTCGCGCAGCGCGCCGCGTCGGCGAGCCGCCGGATCGTGGCGCGCGGCGGCCGGATCCGGCGGCTGCCGGGGCCGCTGGGCGCCTGGACCGAGACGCGGGACGCGCCCGCGCCGCCGCCGGAGTCGTTCCGCGCCTGGTGGGCCCGGACCGGCGGCGGCCGCGAGGAGGGGGACGCGTGAACGCGCGCGAGGAGATCCTGCGCCGCATCGAGCGGGTCGCGCCCACCCGCCCGGCCGCCGAGGTCGCGGCCTCCTACGCCCGGATCGACCGCGGCTACCTGCGCCGCCACCACGAGGACGGCGTCCTCGACCTGTTCGCCGAGCGGGTCGCCGACTACCGCGCGACGGTGCTGCGGGTCCCCGCCGACGGGGCCGCCGCGGCGGTCGCCGAGCGGCTGGCGGCCCGGCCGGGCTCCTACGGCGCCCCCGCCGACCTGCCCGCGGAGTGGACGTCCGCGGTGGCGGCGCCGCTCGTCCGCGACTTCTCCACCGCGTCCCTGGACGGGCTCGCGGGCGCGGTCACCGGCTGCGCCGCCGCGATCGCCGAGACCGGCACGATCGTCCTGGACCACGGCGCGGCGCAGGGGCCGCGCGCGCTGTCGCTCGTGCCCGACTACCACCTGATCGTCGTCCGCGCCGAGCAGGTCGCCCCGGACGTCCCGGAGGCGCTCGAACGGCTCGACCCGTCCCGCCCGCTGACGTTCGTGTCGGGGCCGTCGGCGACGAGCGACATCGAGCTGTCCCGGGTGGAGGGCGTGCACGGGCCCCGCACGCTGGAGGTACTGATCATCCGATGAGCGAACGATGAGCGAAGCGACTTTCGCGGCCGTCGACCTGGGCGCGTCGAGCGGCCGGGTGATGGCCGGGCGCGTCGGGCCCGGCGTCCTGGACCTGGCGGAGGTCCGCCGGTTCCCGAACCGGCCGGTCCGCGCCGCCGGCACCCTGTACTGGGACATCCTCGGCCTGTACGGCAACGTCCTGGACGGGCTGCGCGACGCGCCGGACGGGCTGGCGTCGGTCGGCATCGACTCGTGGGCGGTCGACTACGGCCTGCTCGACGCGGAGGGGCGGCTGCTCGGCAACCCCGTCCACTACCGCGACGCCCGCACCGACGGCGTGATGGAGCGGGTCCGCGCCGACCTGGGCGACGACCTGCTGTACCGGACGTCTGGGCTCCAGTTCCTGCCGTTCAACACGATCTACCAGCTCGCGGCCGACGACCTGTCCCGGGCGGCGACGCTGCTGCTCGTCCCAGACCTGCTGGCCTACTGGCTGACGGGCGAGATCGGCGCCGAGCGCACCAACGCCTCGACGACGGGGCTGCTGGACGTCCGCGGCGGCACCTGGTCGCAGGACCTGCTGGACCGGCTCGACCTGCCCGCGAAGATCCTGCCGCCGCTGCGCGAGCCGGGCGCGCCCATCGGGACGCTCCGCCCGGACGTGGTGGCCGAGACCGGCCACGCCGGCCTCCGGGTCACCGCGGTCGGGTCGCACGACACCGCCTCCGCGGTCGCCGCCGTGCCCGCCGCCACCGAGCGGTTCGGCTACATCTCCTGCGGCACCTGGTCCCTGGTCGGCGTCGAGCTGGACGCGCCCGTGCTGACCGCGGAGAGCCGCGCCGCCAACTTCACCAACGAGGGCGGCGTCGACGGGACCGTCCGCTACCTGCGCAACGTGATGGGCCTGTGGCTGCTCCAGGAGTCGCTGCGGACCTGGGGGAACCCGGACCTGCCCGCCCTGCTCGCCGAGGCGGCGCGGCTGCCGGGGCTGCGCTCCCTCATCGACCCCGACGACCCGGAGTTCCTGCCGCCCGGCGACATGCCCGCCCGCATCGCGGAGCACTGCCGGCGCCGCGGGTTCCCCGCGCCCGCCACGCGCGCGGAGACCGTCCGCTGCGTCATGGACAGCCTCGCCCTCGCGCACCGCGCCACCCTGCGCGCGGCGGCCCGGCTGTCGGGGCGCGAGATCGAGGTCGTGCACCTGGTCGGCGGCGGCAGCCGCAACGAGCTGCTGTGCCGGCTGACCGCCGATGCCAGCGGCCTGCCGGTGGTGGCCGGGCCGGTCGAGGCGACCGCCCTCGGCAACGTCCTGGCCCAGGCCCGTGCACGGGGAGTGGTCGGCGGGCTGGCCGAGGCGCGCGCGCTGGTCGCCGCCACGCAGGACCTGCGCCGCTACGAACCGTCCGGCGACGAGGACCGCTGGCGGGAGGCCGCCACCCGCCTCGGCCTGGAGTCCTGACCCGCGCGCCCCGATGTCACGGTCACGGGACGGTTTGGCTCCCCCAGGTTGACATGGGGCGCGCGAGGGACGTTCATAGCTATGTACATACGGTCACGGAGGTGGCCGGCCCGAGCCGGGTGGAGCGCAGGCGGGCGTGTGTTTGTCCCGCCTTATTGACGTTTTACCCGATAGGGTGAATCCCGCCAATTCTCAGGACCGCAACGAAGAAGCATCGTCACGGCGTATCGGCCGCCTGTCGCTGTTGGGGTGTGGACATGGAGGGTCGTGCGGCCCGCGACGCCGGGGGCTCCGGCAACGCTCCGCTCGTGGGGCGACGGGACGCGCTGCGGGAGATCGACCGCGCGCTCGACGCCGCCGAGGGCGGCTACGGGTTCGTCGCGCTGGTGGGCGAGCCGGGGGCGGGCAAGACCCGGCTGCTGAACGAGCTGGCCGACGGGGCGATCGCGCGCAAGCTGCCGTTCGTGGCGGGCCGCGCGGCCGAGTTCGAGCAGGAGATGCCGTTCGGCGCCGTGGTCGACGCGCTCGACGACCGCCTGGAGGAGCACTCCCTCGACCTGCCGCCGGGCGCGCTGCGGCTGCTCGGCACCGTGTTCCCCGCGCTGGCTGACCTGTCCGGAGCCCCGCCCGCCGCCTCGCCCGAGTCGCAGGTCGCGCGGTACCAGCTGCACCGCACGGTCCGGCACCTGCTGGAGGCGCTGGCCGAACCCTCCGGGCTGGTGCTGATCCTCGACGACCTGCACTGGGCCGACGACGCGACGATCGAGCTGCTCGACCACCTGGTCCGGCATCCGCCGCGCGCCCGGGTGCTGGTCGCGGTCGCCTACCGGCCCGCGCAGGCGTCGCCGCGGCTGGCGGCGCTGGTGGACGCGGCGGGCCCGCACGGCAGGCGGGTCACGGCCACGCCGCTCACCCAGAGCGAGGTCCGCGAGTTCCTGGGCCCCGATGTCGGCCGCGCCCGGTGCGAGGCGCTGTTCAAGGCCAGCGGCGGCAACCCGTTCTACCTGGAGGCCCTGGCCAAGATGGCCGACGGGACCGTTCCCGCGGCCGGCGGCGGCCTCGACCGCGACTGGGAGAAGGGCGTCGCGAACCTGACCGAGGTGCCGCCCGCGGTGCGGGCGGCGCTGCAGGTGGAGCTGAGCGCGCTGCCGCCGCAGGCGCTGCGGATGGCGCGCGGCGCCGCCGTCGCCGCCGATGTGTTCGAGCCCGCGCTCGCGGCGGTCGCCGCGGAGATGGAGCAGCACGCCGCGCTCACCGCCCTGGACGTGCTGACCGGCCACGACGTGGTGCGGCCCGCGCCGGGCGGCCGCTTCCGGTTCCGCCACCCCCTGGTCCGGCACGTCGCCTACGCCTCGACGGCCGCGGGCTGGCGGATCGCGGCGCACTCGCGGGTGTCGGAGCGGCTGGCCGAGCTCGGCGCCCCCGCCGCGGTGCGCGCGCACCACGTGGTGCGGTCGGCGCGGTTCGGCGACGCCGAGGCGATCTGGACGCTGGTCGAGGCCGCCCGCGCCGTCGCGCGGCAGGCGCCCGCCACCGCCGCGTACTGGCTGCAGGCCGCGCTCGACCTGATGCCCGGCACCGCCGACGAGACCTACCCCGACCGGGTCGAGCTGCTCGTCGAGCTCGCCCAGGTGCAGGCGTTCAGCGGCCACGCCGAGGAGGGCCGCGAGGCCGCGCGCACCCTGCTCGGGCTGCTGCCGCCGGACGACACCGTCCGCCGCGCCCGCACCGTCCACATGTGCGCGATCATGGAGCGGCAGCTCGGCCGCATCCACGAGGCCCGCGCCCTGGTGCTGGACGAGCTGCGCCGCATCACCGACCGGCAGACCCCCGAGGCGGTGCTGCTGCGCATCCGGCTCGTCGCCGACCGCATCCAGCGCATCGACACCCGCGGCTCGCACGCCATCCTGGAGACCATTCCCAGCACCGCCCCGGGGTGGGGTCCCGGCCTCACGGCGGCGGTCGCGGCGATGCGCCCGATGGTCGCCTACGGGCGCGGCGAGATCGCGGAGGCGATGGCGTACGCGCGGGCCGCCGACCAGCTGTTCTCCGCCGCGTCCGACACCGAGTTCGCCGACTGCCTGGACTGCTTCGCCTGGCTGGTGTTCGCCGAGTCGTTCCTCGGCATGTACGACGAGGCGCTGCGGCACGCCGAGCGGCTGGTGTCGATCACCCGCACGACCGGGCAGACGTTCGTGCTCGGCTACATGCTGGCCGGGCAGTCGCGGGTGCTGACCCAGCTGGGCCGGCTGGAGGAGGCCGCCGCCGTCGCCGACGAGGCCGCCGCGGTCGGCCGCGACCTGCGCTCGCAGGAGGTGCTGGCCTACGGCCTGATCCAGCAGTGCCTGACCGCGTCGCTGATGGGCGACCACGAGCGGGCGCTGCGGGCCGGGGACGAGGCCGTCGCCAACGACACCGGCTCGGGCGAGTGGTGGACGCGCATGGCGCACGTCGCCCGCGCCCTCGCCGTCATCAACGAGGGCCGGCTGGAGGAGGGCGCCACCGCGCTGATCACCGCGTGCGGGGACGGCACCTTCGGCCTGGACTTCAGCACCCTGCTGATCTGCGCGGAGGCGCTGGCGTCCGTCCGCGCCGCGCAGGCCGACGCCGCCGACGCCGCGAACTGGGCGGGCATCGCCGAGGCGATCACCGACCCGCTGCTGACCGGCGACGCCGGGCTGGCCCGGCTGACCCGCGCGCACGCGCTGCGCGCGGCCGACCCGGCCGCGTCCGCCGCGCTGGCCGCGGAGGCCGCCGACCTGCTGCACAAGGCCGGGCGGCGGCCGGAGGCGGGCCGCGCCGAGCTGGCCGCCGGGCTCGCGCACGCCGCCGCGGGCGACCGCACCCGGGCCCGCGACCGGCTGCGCGCCGCCGCGGAGGTCTTCGAGTCGTGCGGGATGAAGGGGCTGCAGGCGCAGGTCGCCCGCGAGCAGCGCCGGCTCGGCGTCCGGGTGCCCGGCGGCGGGACGCCCGCCAAGGGCGGCAAGGGCCGCCGGGACCTGCCGTTCGGGCTGTCCCCGCGCGAGCACGAGATCGCGCTGCTGGTCGCCGAGGGCCTCAGCAACCAGCAGATCGCCGAGCGGCTCTACCTGAGCGTCCGGACGGTGGAGACCCACCTGTCCCGCGTCTTCGCCAAGATCGGCGTCTCCTCGCGGGTCGGTGTCGCGACCGCTATGAACCGTTCTGAGTAAATCGGACTCTTAGTTCACGTACGCCCCGTAGGTCCAGCGGGTCGGCACGCACCCGTAAGTACGGGTTCTCCACGATGCCGCGCCGATATCCGCGTTTGGCAGGGTTGGGGCGTCAGAAAGCGGAGGAGAGCACCATGGACGAGCAGCGGATCGCGCGCTTCACGCTCGCGGGCGTCGCCGACGCCGAGGTGTCCGTGCATCCCTTCGCGACGGGCGACGGCCTCGGCCTGAACCTGACCCGGTTCCGCCGGGACGACTGCGACGACGTCGTCCTGCTGGTGCACGGGCTGACGACCTCCAGCGACATGTACATCATGCCGGAGCACACCAACCTGGTGAACCACCTCCACGACGCCGGGTTCGGCGACGTGTGGGCGCTGGACTTCCGCATCAGCGGCCGGTTCCCCTACAACTCCGAGACCGCGCGCCACAACCTCGACGTCATCGCGCTCGAGGACCATCCCGCGGCGCTCGCCGAGCTGCGACGGCACGTCGGGAACCGCCGGGTCCACGTGATCTCCCACTGCGTGGGCGCGATCTCGTTCTCGATGGCGCTGTTCGCCGGCACCGTCACCGGCGTCACGAGCCTGGTCTGCAACAGCGTCTCGCTCACGCCGCGCACCCCGTGGTGGTCGAAGGTCAAGCTCGGCTACGGCCCGGCCCTGATGGAGTACGTGCTCGGGCCCTCCCACCTGGACCCCAGGTACGGGCACGCTCCAGTGCTCACGCGCGGCTGGATGCTCGCCAAGGCCGTCGCGCCCTTCCACCGCGACTGCGACGAGCCGGCCTGCCACATGCTCAGCTTCATGTGGGGCGGCGGCAAGCCGATCTACACGCACGAGAAGATGTCGCCGGTCACGCACGGCCGGCTCCCCGACCTGTTCGGGGCCTGCAACGTCAACTACTACCGGCACCTGCACGCGATGGTGAAGGCCGGCCGGGCGATCAAGCACCGCCCGCGCGACCCGCGCCTCGCCGCCCTGCCGGACGACTACCTGTCGCGCGCCGACACGGTCACGACGCCGATCCTGTTCCTCACCGGAGACCGCAACCACGTGTTCACCGACTCCAACATCGTCTGCCACCGGACGCTCGAGAAGATCACGCCCGGCCTGCACGAACTGGCCGTCCTGCCCGGCTACGGCCACCAGGACCCGTTCATGGGCGCCGCCTCGGACACCGAGGTGTTCCCGCAGGTCGTGGACTTCCTGAAGCGGAAAGCGGGCTGAGCGATGAGCGGAGCGGAGCGCCAGCGGAGCGGAGGTCATCGCTCAGCCCCCGGTTCGGGGGTCTGGGGGTCGTCCCCCAGAAGCGGCAGCGCTGAAATGGGCGAGGTGGAGCACGCCGACGCGGTCGTGGTCGGGTCCGGGTTCGGGGGGTCCGTCGCGGCGTACCGGCTGGCGGAGGCCGGGCAGTCGGTCGTCCTGCTGGAGCGCGGGCAGCCGTACCCGCCGGGGAGCTTCCCCCGCACGCCCGCCGAGATGGGCCGCGCGTTCTGGGACCCGGACGAGGGCCTGTACGGCATGTTCGACGTCTGGAGCTTCAAGGGCTGCGACTCGGTGGTGTCGTCCGGGCTCGGCGGCGGGTCGCTGATCTACGCGAACGTGCTGCTGCGCAAGGACGAGCGCTGGTTCGTCACCGACCTGCCCGGCGGCGGCCACCACCCGTGGCCGGTCACCCGCGCCGACCTCGACCCGCACTACGACGCGGTCGAGGAGATGCTCGGCGCGACGCCGTACCCGCTGGAGCAGGTCCCGTTCGACGACACCCCGAAGACGCACGCGATGCAGGACGCGGCGGCCGAGCTGGGCCTGCAGATCACGCTGCCGCCGCTCGCGGTGAGCTTCGCGTCCCGGCCCGGCGGCACGCCCGGCCTGAGCCTGCCGATCGCCGACGCCGGCTACGGCAACATCCACGGCGCCGGGCGGCGCACGTGCAAGCTGTGCGGCGAGTGCGACATCGGCTGCAACGAGGGCGCCAAGAACAGCCTCGACCACACCTACCTGTCGGCGGCGGCGCACCACGGCGCCGACATCCGCACCTCCCGCGAGGTGAAGGCGATCCGGCCGCGCGACGGCGGCGGGTACGAGGTCGACTACGTCCACCACGCCGACCTGTCGGCGCGCAAGAGCCGCCCGCCCGTCCGGACGATCACCTGCGACCGGCTGATCCTCGGCGCGGGCACCTACGGCACGACGTTCCTGCTGCTGAAGTCGCGGGACGCCTTCCCGGGCCTGTCGGACGCGCTCGGCACCCGGTTCAGCGGCAACGGCGACCTGCTGACGTTCCTGCTGCGCGCGAGGGACCGCAACCGGGTCCGGCCGCTGAACGCCAGCCGCGGCCCGGTGATCACCACCGCGATCCGGCTGCCGGACGAGCTGGACGGCGTGCCCGGCGCGGGCCGCGGCGCCTACATCGAGGACGGCGGCTACCCCGGGTTCACCGACTGGATCGTCGACAGCCTCGACCTCGGCAACGACTTCGAGCGTGCCGTGAAGTTCCTGTGGAACCGGTTCACCGAGTTCTTCAAGGACGCGCCCGACACGAACCTGTCCAAGGAGCTGTCCGACCTGATCGGCGACGGCGCCCTGACGGTCAGCTCGCTGCCGCTGCTCGGCATGGGCCGCGACACCGCGGACGGGCGGCTGCACCTCAGGGGCGGCCGGCTGGCGGCCGACTGGACGGCCGAGACCAGCGAGGCGCTGTTCCACCGCGTCCGCAAGACGATGCAGGGGATCGCGGACGTGCTCGGCGCCGACTACGCCGACAACCCGATGTGGTTCCGCAAGCGCATCGTCACCGTCCATCCGCTGGGCGGCGCCCCGATGGGGAGCCACCCGGGCGAAGGCGTCTGCGACGCCTTCGGCGAGGTGTTCGGGTTCCCGGGCCTCTACATCGCCGACGGGGCGGCGATGCCGGGACCGGTGGGCCCGAACCCCTCGCTCACGATCGCCGCGCACGCCGACCGGCTGGCGACGCGGCTGCTGGACGGGGTGACCGCACAACGGCGTGCGGCGGCTCCGGCCGCCACCGTCCCGTCTGCCACGGGGGCCGGGCCGGCCGGGGGAGCCGGCCCGCTGGACGGGGCGGGGAACGGCTCGGCGTACGGCCCGGTCTCGGGGGACCGCGGCGGGTCACGGGGACCGTCCGCCGCGGTCGCGGGCCGTACGTCGCTGTCGTTCACCGAGGAGATGAAGGGGTTCGTCACCTACGGGGAGACCGATCCGCGGACCGGCGAGCGGGCGGAGGGGCGCCGCCCCCTGTCGTTCCGGCTGACGATCACGGCCGCGGACACCGACCTGTTCCTCGCCGACCCCGAGCACGAGGCGAAGGCCGAGGGGTGGGTCGACGCCGACGGGCACGGGGGCCGCTGCCCGGTCGAGCGGGGCACGTTCAACCTGTTCGTCGCCGACGGCCCGAGCGACCGGCGGCTGATGAAGTACCGGCTGTTCTACACCGACGGGGAGGACCGGCCGCGCACGCTGAGCGGGTACAAGGACGTGCTGCACGGGCCGCCGACGCGGATCTGGCCGGACACCTCCACGCTCTACGTGCGGCTGCTGGACGGCCATGTCGAGGCGGACGCGGAGGACGGCGCGGAGGTCGTCGCGGCGGGGGTGCTGCACATCCGGCTGACGGACTTCGCGCGGCAGCTCACGACGTTCCGCACGGCCGGCCCGGACGGGCCGGGCAAGCTCCTCGACTTCGGCCGGTTCTTCGCCGGGGAGCTGTGGGAGGTGTACGGCCCGGATCCGGTCTGACCGGATCCGTCAGGGGGGCCAGGTTCGTGCAGGCCGAGGGAACTGCGGGGTGCTCTCGGCCTGCACCTTTTTCGCCGGAGGCCGCGCGGGGGGTCGCGCGGTCTCCGGCCCTTCACGTCGCGGTCCGGGCCCGGCTCGCGGCGCGGCGGGACCGCCGCCCGGTCAGATGGCGGCGCGGCGGGCGGGGCAGCCGTCCGGGCAGTGCTCCAGGTGCGCGGGCAGCCGGCGGGTGAACGTCTTCAGCATCAGCCGCAGCGCCGGCGCGATCAGCGCGCCGGTACCGGGGATGAGCGGCTCGAACACCGCCTCCCAGCGGATGGCGGTGCCGCCGTCGCGGGCCTCCAGGTGGATGTCGGAGCGGTACCGGCGGACCGGAAGCCCGGACAGCGCGACGTAGGCGAAGTGCGAGTACGGCTCGTAGGCGACGGTCTGCTCGCTGACGGGCCAGATCTTCTTGACCGCCCCGACGCCGTAGGTGGTGGTGTCGCCCTTGCGCGTCTGCTTGGCGGGGGTGGGGAACCTCCCCCAGGCGCCCCACGCCTCGGGGACGGCCAGGTGCCGGAACACCTCTTCGGGCGCGGCGCTGGTGGTGGCGGTGGCCTGGATCATCCCCGCACCGTAGCCACCCGCGCTCCGGCCGCACAAGGCCGTCCCCGTCGTGCTCCCGGGCCCTGTCCCCGACCGGTCAGGCCCGACCGGCCGGGCTCGGCCGGCCGGGCCCCGGAGTCAGGCCTGCCCGTACAGCCGTTCGACGTGGAGGCGGACGACGAGCCGGCCGTCCTCGACCATGGCGCGCCGGTAGTCGTCCCAGTCGGGGTGCTCCTCCCCGCGGATGGCGCGGTACACCTCGATGAGCTCCTCGACCGCCGCGTCGTGCCGGTCGGCGGCGACGGCGGACAGCTCGGCGGTGCCCTCGGCGACGGCCCAGGACCAGCCGTCGGGGGCGCTGACGTGCAGGCTGGCGCGCGGGTCGCGGGCCAGGTTGCGGGCCTTGGCGCGGTCGGCGGTGACCGACACGCGGACGAGCCGGCGGGCCTCGTCGAAGTGGTAGTTGACATTGGACAGCTGCGGCCGCCCGTCGCGCTTCAGCGTGGCCAGCACGCCGAGGTCGCGTCCCTTGAGCAGTTTCACCAGCGCCGCTTCGTCCGCCATCGTCCGCCTCCTGGATGTGATCCGTTTCCGGGGTCAACCCCC
Organism: Actinomadura meyerae; assembly: GCF_900188445.1. Taxonomy (GTDB): domain Bacteria; phylum Actinomycetota; class Actinomycetes; order Streptosporangiales; family Streptosporangiaceae; genus Spirillospora; species Spirillospora meyerae. The sequence continues at coordinate 181,576 of NZ_FZOR01000004.1, read as the reverse complement.
GGCCGCCCCGTTCCCTTCCCCACTCCCCTGATCACCTGGCGGCGAGTTGGGGCAGCGTCAGGATGCGGGCGTCGCCGGGCGCGCCGGGGGCGGGCCGGGAGGCCGGCCCGCCCCGCGCGCCCGCGTCGCCGGCGGCCCGGCCGGCGGCGCGGCCGGTGTGGATGTGGCCGCGGAACGTCGCGCCCTTCGCCGCCACCTTGACCGCCTGGAACTCGTGCGGCGGCAGCGCGCAGAACCCGGTGCGGACGACGTCCTCGAACAGCGAGTCCGACACGACGTAGGCCAGGTCGCGGCCGGTGTCGCCGGACAGCAGCCGGCGCAGCGGCGTCGCGTCCAGCAGCCGCTGGACGGTGATGGGCGCGTCGCCGGCGGGCCCGAACGGCCCGGCGGTCAGCGTGCCGTGGTGCAGGGCCAGCCGCACCCGCAGCCGGAACCGGCCCGCGGCGTCGCCGTCGTTGGCCTCGCGCAGCGCCTCGTCCAGCAGGATGACGAAGTCGCCGGCCACCGGCGCGGGGTCGGTCCCCTCCGGCAGCACGGCGAGCTCGCCGTCCCCGCCGACCTGCTTGTGCCAGCGGGCGCGGTCGAGGCCGACGCCGCGCGCGGCGCGGTCGAGCGCGTCCGACAGCTCGCGCTGCGCGCGCAGCTGCTCGCGCGCGTCGCGCCGGCTGTATCCCTGGATGTCCACCGCCACCAGCAGGCGGTAGCTGAGCTGTGCGTCCCCGTTTCCTTCCACTGTGCCGATCCCGCCCCTCGGTCTCGTGTGGGCAAATGGGCCCGATGCCCGCATTCGCTCCAAATGTGGAGTGAGCGTTGCCCCCGTCCGGCGGCCGGATCATGTCGCCGTCCCGTACGCCCGCTTGGACGCACCACGGTGATCGTCGGCCCCAAAAGGTAAGGAGAACCTCGCGAACAAGTAAGGGACGTCCCGGAAAATCCGGGGCGAACCGGACCCAGGTTGAACCGGGCGGCGCCGGGGTCGCGTACTGCCTCCCGACGTGACACCCGACGCATGGTCACCGCGCCGTCCGCCCCCGCACCCGTCCGGAGACCCCGATGGCCCACAGATCGCCGGCCGCCTCGGCCACCCGCGAACGCCCGCCCGGACCCTGGAGCTGGTTCCGCGGCCCGCAGCCCGCCGGCGGCGTGGACGACCAGGTGATCGTGACCGAGCTGTACCGCGTCTACGGGCGCCCGCTGCTGTCGTTCGTGCTGCGCCTGACCGGCGGCGACCGGCACTGGGCCGAGGACGTCGTGCAGGAGACCATGATCCGCGCGTGGCGCAGCGCGCACCAGCTCGACGAGAACGCGGCCTCGCTGCTGCCGTGGCTGGCGACCGTCGCACGCCGGATCGTCATCGACGACCAGCGCCGCAAGAACGCACGGCCGCAGGAGGCGGGCGAGGGCCCGCTGGAGAACATGCGCGTGCCCGACGGGTTGGAGGATCTGCTGCGCTCCGTCGTCGTGTCCGAGGCCCTCCTCGCGCTGTCCCCCGCCCACCGCGAGGTCCTCAACGAGACCTTCTTCCGGGACCGGTCGGTCAACGAGGCCGCCAAGCATCTCGGCATCCCCGTGGGCACGGTGAAGTCCCGGGTCTACTACGCGCTCAGGGCGCTTCGCGTCGCACTGGAGGAGAGGGGCGTGACGCCTTGACCGCGGACATGCTGCACATCGACGTCGGCGCCTACGCCCTCGGCCTGCTGGAGGAGCCGGACCGCCGCGCGTTCGAGGCGCACCTGGCGTCCTGCGCGTCGTGCCACGAGGAGCTCGGGACGCTGCGCGGGGTCGCGCGGACGCTGGACGGCATCGGCCCGATCGCCGAGCCGCCGGGCGCGCCGCCCGTCCCGCCGGAGCCCGCGGTGGTGGCCGACCTGCTGCGGCACCGGAACGCGCGGCAGCGCAGGCACCGGGCGGCGCGCGCGCTGGCGGCGGCCGCCGCCGGGGTGGTGCTGCTCGGCGGGGCGCTCGGTACCGGGTTCACGCTCGGCGCCGACCGCGAACCGGCCGCTGCGCCGCAGGACGACGGGACGGCCGCTCTGCTGCGCGACGGGCACAAGGTGTCGGCCAGCGACGCGGGCACGGGCGTCACCGGGACGGTCGCCATGCAGCAGAAGGCGTGGGGCAGCCGGATCGCGATGGAGCTCTCCAAGGTCCGCGGCCCGCTGGAATGCGAACTGGTCGCGGTGGACCGGCGCGGCGAGAGGCACACGGTCGTCGGCTGGTCGGTCCCCGACAAGGGCTACGGGCTGCCCGGGTCGCCCCAGCCGCGGCTGGCGCTCCAGGGCGGCACGGCGCTGCGGCCCGAGGAGATCAGCCGGTTCGAGGTCCGCACGATCGGCGGCGGGCGCACGCTGCTGACCCTCCCCGCGTAGGGCCGCGGCGGCCGGAGGGCGGCGGGGACGGGCCGCTCCCCCGCGTCTCATAGGCTGGCGGGGTGAGTGCGAGCCGGTCTTCGACAGGCCCCGAGCTGATGCTGCCGGGGCTCCGCGACGTGTACGCGGCCTACGTCCGGGAGGCGGACGCCCTGCCGGCGCTGCCCGGCCCGCTGCAGGCGGAGGTGTGGGCGTCGGCGCAGCTCGGCGCGCTGGAGGCCGCGGCCCCGCACGCGCAGGGGCGGCTGGCCGCGCTCGGCGACCTGATCGGCTGCCTGCGGGCGGCGGCGACGCCGGGCGCGCGGGCGTTCCTGGCCGCGATCGCCGCGATCGGGCCGGCGGAGGGGCGCAGGGCGGCGGGCCGCGCGGCGGGCGCGCTCGGCGCCGTCCCGGCCGCGCCCTGGGAGAAGTCGCTGGGCGCGGTGGTGCCGGGCCAGGCGTGGCTGATCCAGGAGGGGCCGCTGGACGGCGACCGCCTGGTCTGCGAGTTCCGCTACGAGGGCGCCGGCACCGCCGGGATGCACGCCGTGGCCGTCCGGCTGTCCTACGGCGGCGCGCCCACCGAGGTCGTGATCGTCGGGGACGTCCCGGCGCTGATGGGCGCGGCGCGGCAGGCGATGCAGGCCGAACTGTGCGTCGTCCAGCCTTACGAGGCCGCTGAGGCCGGTAAGCGGCTCCGCGCTGCGTTGGACATCGCGGTTGGGGGGTCGTCCCCCGGCACGGCACGCAGCACGGAGCGCTTTCCCGAGGAGTGCTATCCGGCGCTTCCGCTGGCGCGGCACCGGGTGTCGGTGCTGCCCTAGCGGCCCATGGAGCGGTAGCGGCGCACCGACAGCGGGGCGAACACCGCCGCGATCACCAGCGGCCACACCAGCGCCATGAGCAGGCTGTGCCGCGCCGCCCACGAGTCGCCGGTGACGGGTGAGCCGAACAGCTCCCGGCAGGCGGTGACGGTCGCCGACATCGGATTCCACTCGGCGATGGCGCCGAGCCAGCCGGGCATGGTGTCCGGCGCGACGAGCGCGCTGGACAGGAACCCGATGGGCCACACCAGGATCTGCACGGCCGCCACCGACTCCGGCCCCTTGGCGGACAGGCCGAGGTAGACGCCGAGCCAGATCAGCGAGAACCGCAGGAGCAGCAGCAGCCCGAACCCGGCGAGGGCGGCGACGGCGCCGTCCTCGACGCGCCAGCCGATCAGCACGCCGCACGCCGCCATCACGGCCAGCGCCGCCACCGAGTGGATCATGTCGGCGGTGGCGCGGCCGACCACGGCGGCGGACGGCGACATCGGCATGGCGCGGAACCGGTCGGTCACCCCCTTGGCCGCGTCGCCGGCGACCCGCACGAACGTCTCCTCGACGCCGAACGCCATGGTCAGGGCGAACATGCCGGGGACGATGAACGCGCGGTAGCTGCCGCCGCCGGGGACGTCCATCTGGCCGCCGAACAGGTAGCCCATCATCAGCACGACCATCACGGGGAACAGCAGCCCCATGGCGATCTGGCCGGGCTGCCGCCGCCAGTGGGCGAGTGCGCGGCCGGTCAGCGTCCACCCGTCGGCGACCGCCCACCGCATGGCCTGGACGCTCATGAGCGCACCTCCTCCTTCTCGCCGGTCTTCTTCTCGCCGGTCTTCTTCTCGCCGGTGAGGTGCAGGAACACCTCGTCCAGGGTCGGGCGGCGCAGCCCGATGTCGGCGGCCGCGACTCCGGCGCCGTCCAGGGCGCGGACCGCCTCGGTCAGCGCGGCGGCCCGGCCGGACACCGGGGCGCCGATGCGCAGGGCCTCGGCGTCCACGTCGACCTCCCCGTCCGCGATCCGGCCGATGATCCCGGCGGCGGCGCCGAGCGCGGCCGGGTCGTCCAGGACGACCTCGATCCGGTCGCCGCCGAGCCGCTTCTTCAGCTCGTCGGGGGTCCCCTCGGCGATGACGCGGCCGCGGTCGATCACCGAGACGCCGTCCGCCAGCCGGTCGGCCTCCTCCAGGTACTGGGTGGTGAGCAGGACGGTCGTGCCGCCGTCGACCAGGGCGCGCACGGCCTCCCAGACCTCGTTCCGGCCGCGCGGGTCCAGGCCGGTGGTCGGCTCGTCCAGGAACAGCACCGGCGGCGCGAGGATCATGGACGCCGCCAGGTCGAGGCGGCGCCGCATGCCGCCGGAGTACTGCCCCGCGGGCCTGCCGGCGGCCTCGGTCAGCCCGAAGCGCTCCAGCAGCTCGTCGGCCCGCTGCCGCGCCCGCCGGGCGCCCAGGTGGTAGAGGCGGCCGAACATGACGAGGTTCTCCCGCCCGCCGAGGATCTCGTCGACCGCCGCGTGCTGCCCGACCAGCCCGATGCCGCGCCGCACCCGCCCCGCGTCGCGGACGACGTCGTGCCCGGCGACCCGGGCGGTACCGCCGTCCGGCCTGGCCAGCGTCGTCAGGACGCGGACGGCGGTGGTCTTGCCGGCGCCGTTCGGGCCGAGCAGCCCGTGCACGGTGCCGGCGGGCACCCGCAGGTCGAGCCCGACGAGGGCCTCCCGGTCGCCGTAGCGCTTGCGCAGCCCTTCGGCGGCGACCGCGAGCCGTGGTCCGGCCATGCGCCCTCCAAAACTATGTACGTCGTACGGATTTACCATCGCGAGCAATATAACGTACGTCGTACAGAGTTTCATCCCTGAGAGGATCGGCGGGTGACCGAGTACAGCGGGAGCGGCGACCCGAAGCGCAGCCTGGAGCTGCTGTGGGGCCTCCAGCCGCCGCCCAGGCGCGGGCCGAAGCCGCGGCTGACCGCCGAGGAGATCGTCCGCACCGCGATCGCGCTGGCCGACGCCGAGGGCCTGGACGCGGTGTCCATGCGCCGCATCGCCGACGAGCTGGGCGTCTCGCCCATGTCGATCTACACCTACGTCCCCGGCAAGGCCGAGCTGATCGACGTCATGGTCGACCGCGCCTTCGGCGAGCTGACCCCGCCCGCCGCCCCTTCGTGGCGCGCCCGGCTGGAGCACATCGCCCGCGACAACTGGGCCCTGTTCCACCGGCACCCGTGGCTGCTGCAGATCACGATGGCGCGCCCGCCCATGGGCCCGAACACGCTCGGCAAGTACGAGTACGAGCTGCGCGCCGTGGACGGCCTCGGCCTCACCGACCTGGAGATGGACTCGGTGGTCGCGCTCGTCACCGGGTTCGCCGAGAGCGCCGCCCGCGCCTCGGTCAGCGCCGCCGAGGCCGAGCGGCGCACCGGCATGAGCGACGAGCAGTGGTGGGAGTCGGTCGCCCCCGTGCTCGACACGCTCGTGGACGAGGCCGACTACCCGCTCGGGACGCGGGTCGGGACCGCCGCCGGGCAGGAGTACAGCGCCCCCGCCGCGCCGAGCCGCGCGTTCGAGTTCGGCCTCGCCCGCGTGCTGGACGGCATCGAGGTCCTGATCAGCTCCCGCTAGCCCGCTTCGTCCGCTTCGTCGGGACGGCGGTGGACGGGTCCTCGGGCCAGGGGTGCCGGGGGTAGCGGCCCCGCAGCTCGGCCCGCACCGCCCGGTAGCCCTCCCGCCAGAACGACGCCAGGTCGGCGGTGACGGCGGCCGGCCGGCCCGCCGGGGACAGCAGGTGCACCACCAGCGGGACCCGGCCGCCCGCGAGCGCCGGAGCGGCGTCCCAGCCGAACAGCTCCTGCAGCTTCACCGCCAGCACGGGCCGCTCCCCCGAGTAGTCGACCCGGATCCGCGACCCGGACGGCACCTCGACCCGTTCGGGGGCGTACTCGTCCAGCCGCTTGGCCAGGTCCCAGGGCAGCAGGCCGCGCAGCACGCCCGCGACGTCGACGCGCGCCAGGTCGCTGCGGCGCCGCGCCCCCGCGAGCCACTCGGGGACGCGCTCCAGCAGCGCCGCGTCGTCGACCGCCGGCCACGGCTCCCCGAGCGCGCCGCGCAGGAACGCCAGCCGCTCGCGCAGCGCCACCGCGCCCGGCGTCCAGGTCAGCAGCCCGAGCCCCTCGGCGCGCAGGCCGTCCAGCAGCGCGGCCCGGACCAGGCCGGGATCGGGGTCGCGCAGCGGCCGCGCGGACAGCTCGATCGCGCCGAGCCGCTCGACGCGCCGCGCCGCCACGTCCCCGTTCCGCCAGGCGACCTCCTCGGCCGTCTCCAGCAGCGGCGCCGCCGCCGACCGCGCCACGTCCTCGCCGATCACCACGGCCTGCCGCACCCGCGCCGACGCCGACCCGGCCGGGCGGTCGGCCGCCGCGACCGCCAGCCACTCCGGCCGGGCCCCGGCCAGCGCGGACCCGTCGGCGAGCGCCGCGCCCGTCCCGGACGCCATCAGGTAGCCGCCGCCCCGCGCCCGCGCCACCCGCTCGGGGAACGCCAGCGCCACCACCGTCCCGGCGACGCGGTCGTCCGCCGGCGCGCTCCCGGGGCCGCCTGGCGGGGCGTCGCCGAGCGACCTGCGCAGCCGTTCGGCCTCGTCGCGCCAGCGGGCGGCGTGGGCGTCGGCGGGCCGGCCCCGGCGGCGCAGCGCGCGCCACGCGGCGGTCAGGTCGTCGCCGGCCGCGCGCGGCGGGGGCTCCGACAGCAGCGCGACGACCTCGGCCGCGGCGCGGCCGCCCACCGCGGCGGCGCCGTCGACCAGCGCGCGCGCCAGCCGGGGGTGCAGGCCGATCCGGGCCAGGCGGCGGCCGCGGTCGGTGACCTTGCCGCCGGCGACGGCGCCGAGGGCGTGCAGGGCCTCGCGGGCGGCGTCCATCGCGGCGGGCGGCGGCGGGTCGGGCAGCGCCAGCCCGGCCGCGCCGGGGTCGCCCCAGCAGGCGGCCTGGAGCGCGAAACCGGTGAGGTCGGCCAGCTCGATCTCCGGGCGGGGGCGGGCCGGGAGCCGGTCGTGTTCGGCCTGCGTCCAGCACCGGTACACCGTCCCGGGGCCCTCTCGGCCGGCGCGGCCGGCGCGCTGCTCGGCGGTGGCGCGGGACGCGCGGACGGTGGTGAGCGACCCGAGCCCGCGGGCGTGGTCGGTGCGGGGCTCGCGGGCCAGGCCGGAGTCGACCACGACGCGGACGCCCGGCACCGTGAGGCTGGATTCGGCCACCGACGTCGCGAGCACGACCCGGCGGCCCGGCGCGGGCGCGAGCACGGCGTCCTGCGCGGCGCGGCGCGCCTGCCCGTGGATCTGCAGGACGTCGGCCTCGACGCCGCCGAGCATCCCGGCGACGCGGGCGATCTCCCCGACGCCGGGCAGGAAGCACAGCACGTCGCCGTCCCGCTCGGCCAGGGCGCGGCGGACGGTCGCGGCGACGTGCGCGAGCAGCGCCGGGTCGACGCGCAGGCCGTGCGGCGGCGGGACGGGCCGTTCCGGCGGCGCCCACACGGTCTGCACCGGGTGCAGCGCGGCCTCGGTCTCCACGACGGGCGCGCCGCCGAGGAGCCGTGCCCACGGGCCGGTGTCGGCCGTCGCGGACGCCGCGACCAGCCGCAGGTCGGGGCGCAGCGCGGCGCGGACGTCCAGCAGGAACGCCAGCGCGGTGTCGGCGTCCAGGTGCCGCTCGTGGCACTCGTCCAGGATCACGGTGCCGACGCCGTCCAGCTCGGGGTCGGACTGGAGGCGCTGCAGGACCACGCCCGTCGTGACGACGTCCACCCGGGTGCCGGGGCGGTGCTCCCCGCGCACGGTGACGCCGACCGAGCCGCCGGGGCGCTCGCCGAGGAGCCACGCCATCCGGCGGGCGGCGGCGCGGGCGGCGAGCCGGCGCGGCTCCAGGACCAGGACCTTCCCGGCCGCCGGCGGCCCGCCGAGCGCGAGCCCGGCGAGGGCGAGCGGCACCAGGGTCGTCTTGCCCGTGCCCGGCGGCGCCGACAGCACCGCGGCGCCGTGCCCCTCCAGCGCCGCGCGCAGCGCGGGGACGGCGCGGTGGACGGGCAGGCTCTCGGCGGCGCTCAGCTGCATCGCCCCAGTCTGCCGCGCCCGCCCGCCGCGGCGGAAATCCATTGCACCGAAAAAGGCCCTGTTCGTTGCGGTGATACTTGCATCGAGCCTTTCATTGCATTCTCCGGGACGTTAGGGATTCTTCCCCCAACCCAACCTCCCAACCCTGCCGAAAGAGCAGGTGAGCAATGACCTCAAGCCCCGGAACTGACTTCGCAGTTTGATATAAGTCACCTCGCGAACTGTGGCGCAAATCGCATCGGCGTCCCCATAATGATGGCGTCATCGCAGGTGCTGGGAGGTTCGGCATGTTCGGCAGCTCCATCTACCTCAGGGACAGGCCGGCGTTCACCGGCGGCTCGCCGCAGGCGGTGTACGAGGAGCTCTGGCAGCGCGGCCGAAAAGGGAGATTGCGGACCCGCGCATTTCTGGCCGCGGCGACGCTCATACTGTGCGGACTGCTCGTCAACGCTCTTTTCGGAATCATCATGGCCGTCGCGGTGGCGTCCGCGGACGTGTTCGTCCATTGGCGCGTGTACCACTCGTCCCGGGTATGGCGGCTCGGGCTGCGCGGCGACGAGCGCATGAACCGGGTGCTGCACCACACGCTGGAGCGGCGCGGCCACCGGGTGCTGCACGCGCGGACCGTCCCCGGCCACGGCTCCGCCGACCAGCTCGTGATCGGGCCGGGCGGGCTCTGGCTCGTCCACAACGAGGCGTGGCACCCCGACGCGGAGATCTCCCACCACGGCGGCAGGCTGTTCATCGACGGCCGCACCCAGTCCAAGCTGGTCGGCGCGCTGACCGCGCGGGCCGAGGCCGCCGCCCTGGCGATCTCCCGCGTCGCCGAGTTCCCGGTGAAGGTGACGCCCGTGCTCGCGGTGCACGGCGGCGACCTCGTCCGCACCCCGTTCGCCGCCGACGGCATCGTGTTCGCGCCGCCGCTGAAGCTGGTCCGCTGGATGCTCCGCAACCCCACCGCCGACCTGTCGTCCGAGGAGGTCGAGTCGCTCATGCGGGCCGCCGTGCAGGCACTCCCGATCGGCGGCCGGTCGCTGTCGGCCGCGGCCTAGGAGCGGACGGCCGCCGGAAGGGGCAGCGATGACCACCCGACACCTGTGGCCGGAGGGCTCACACGCCGCCGCCCACAGGGCGCCCACCGTCCGCGCGGGTTCCGCCACTCGCGCGGGCGGTGCGGCGCAGCCACCACAGGCCGACGACCGGCAGCACCAGCGGGACGAAGCCGTAGCCGCGCCCGTACACGGACCAGACGGTCTCGTCGGGGAACGCGGCGGAGTCGGCGAGGCTCAGCGTGCCCACGACCAGCACCCCCGCCAGCTCGGTCGAGCAGGCCGCGACGGCGACCCGGAACGAGGTGCGGCCACCGCGGGCCAGCGCCACCGTCGCCAGGACGTAGACGGCCGCGGCGAACGCCGACAGCGCGTAGGCCAGTGGCGCCTCGGAGAACCTGGTGGCGATCTGCACCGCCGCGCGCGCACCGGCCGCGAGCGCGAAGACCGCGTAGACGGCGACCAGCAGCCGTCCCGGCCCGCCCGCGGTCCCGGGCCGGGCCCCGCCACCCGTGCGGGCGGGGGCGCCGGCGCGGGCGCCGCCGCCCGCACGGGTCCCGGGCCGGACGGCGGCCTCGCCATCGGCGGGCCCGGCGCGCTCGGGCCCGGTCGCCTCGGCGGGCCCGGCGGGCTCGGTCCGCGCGGCGGGGTCGGTGCGCTCGGGGCGCGTCCCCTCGGGCTCAGGCACCGGTACCGCTCCACAACTGGTTCATCCGCACGACCATGACGGCCACGGCCACCCCGGCGACGACGATCACGCCGGAGCCCCACCGGGTGCGCTCCAGCAGCCCCCACCCGGCGCCCGCGGCCGGGATCAGCAGCGAGCCCAGCAGGTAGCCGACGAAGGTGGCGGTGCCGTCCGGCCCCCCGCCGCCCGACAGCTTCACGAACGCGACGACCGCCTGCGCGACCAGCAGCGCCTCCAGGGCGCCGAGCGCGACGAGGTGCCCGAGGTCCATCGCGCGGTTGCGCAGCGCCGACACCAGCGCGTAGCCGGCGGTCAGCAGCGCCACCACGATGATCACCGTGCCCAGGACGTCGGTCACGGCACGAGAGTACTACCGGTTGTAGAGCAGACCGCACCGCCGCGGACGGAACGGCACCGCCGCGGACGGAACGGGCGGGGCGCACGGAACGGGCGGGCGGGTGCGGCGCACCGGGACCCGCCTCCCGTCCGGGCATGGCAGCATGGCGGGCGTGAGAGCGCTGCAGTGGCTGAACCTGACCCGGCACGGTGAGAGCACCGGCAACCTCGCCTACCAGGCCGTCCTCGGCACCGACGCCGAGGAGGCCGGCATCACCGAGCGCGACGCCGACATCCCCCTGTCCGACACCGGCCGCGCGCAGGCCGCGACGCTCGGCCGCTGGCTCGCCGCGCTCCCCGAGGACGAGCGCCCGACGCACGTCTACGCCTCCCCCTACCTGCGCACCGTCGACACCGCCGAGATCGCCCTCGCGCAGACCCCCTACGCCGCCCCGCAGGCCCCCGGCGGGCCCCGGCTGCGGATCGACGAGCGGCTCCGCGACCGCGAGCAGGGCGCCCTGCAGGGCCTCACCGCCCTCGGCGTCCGGCGCCGGTTCCCCGCCGAGGCCGCCCGGCTGGAGCAGCTCGGCAAGTTCTACTACCGCCCGCCCGGCGGGGAGTCGTGGGCCGACCTCGCGCTGCGGCTGCGCAGCTTCTACCGCGACCTGGAGGCCGACGCCGCCGGCGGCCGGGTCCTCGTCGTCACCCACGACGCGATCATCGTCATGACCCGCTACCTGGTGGAGGACCTCACCGAGCGGGAGATCATGCGGATCGAGAAGGAGCCGGTCGCCAACGCCTCGGTCACCCGCTGGCGCGGCGACGGCTCGGACCTGCGGGCCGTCTGCTACAACGACTGCGCGCACCTGGCCGGCCTCGGCGGCCCGCCCCCGGCCGCCGCCGCGCCGCCCTCTACAGCTCGCCGCTGAGCAGCCGGTCGCTGCGCGAGGCGACCGCCGCGCGCCGCGGGTCGCCCGCGGGAAGCACGGCGCGCAGCCGCTCCAGCGCCTCCAGATCGGCGCGGCCCGGCTCGGTCTGCGCGTAGGCCCACAGGGTCTCGGCGCCGCCGCGGTCCAGCACCTGCCGCCGCACCCGCACCGCCAGCTCGTCGCGCTCCGCGCGGATCGCCGGCGCGTCCGAGCGCGGCAGCAGCTCGCCGCCGTACACCCGCACCACGGCGCCGGCGTCGCCGTCGTCCAGCAGCCGCCGGACCGTGAGGAAGTCGGCCTCGACCGCGCAGCCGAGCCGGTACGGGCGGGCCCGGACGATGTCGCCGAACTGCTGGCGGAGCCGGTGGATCTCCGGCCGCACCGTCGCCGGGCTGCCGTCGTCGCCGTACAGGTACAGCGAGAGCCGGTCGCCGCTCAGCCCGCGCGGATGCAGCGCCAGCAGCGCGAGGATCTCGGCGTGCCGCAGCGTCAGGTCGAAGCGGCGCCCGTCCAGCAGCGCGTGCGGCTGGCCGTCGCCCAGCAGCGACAGCGTCAGCAGCGGGCCGTCGCCGGCGGCGGGCCGGACCGCCGCCGGCGCGCCGCGTTCGGGGACCACCCGCGCGCCGACCCGGTCGGCGGACCGCAGCAGGAACGCCTCGCCGAGCGGCTCGGCCACCGCGACGCGGCCGTCCGGCAGCGGGACCGTCCCGCCGGGCTCGGGCGGGGCCAGCCGCAGCCCGCGCAGCCCGGCCGCGCCCGCCGCCAGCACCCGGCCGGTGGCGGTGACCAGCAGCCCCGCCGGGCCGAGCCCGCGCAGGTGCGGCAGCAGCCGCTCGCGCAGCCGCTCGTCGCGCACCAGCATCTCGTTCTCCAGCCGCGACTCCGCCAGCCGCGCCGCGGCGGCCACGAGCGCGACCGTCGCCGGATGCAGCGCCGCCACCGTCGCGCTGACGTCGATGCACCCGACCACCCGCGCCGAGTCGGGGTCGACGATCGGCGCGCCCGCGCACGACCAGCGGTGCAGCACGTGCGCGAGGTGCTCGGATGCGTAGACGTACTCCGGCCGCCCGGTGGCGATCGCGGTGCCGATCCCGTTGGTGCCGACCGCGTCCTCCGCCCAGCGGAACCCCTCGGTCAGCCCGATCGCGTCGGCGGCCCGGCGCGCGGCCGGCGGGCCCTGCGTCCACAGCACGTGCCCGTCCGCGTCGGTGATCACCATCAGGTGCTCGGTCTCGTCCGCGACCCGCCGCAGCAGCGCCTCCAGCATCGGCAGGTGCGGCTGCAGGGGGTGGACGTCGCGGGCGTCGGCGAGGGCGCCCCGCTCGTACACCAGCGGCGCCGCCTCCACGCCGATGTCGACGCCGGCGTCCCGGGAGCGCCGCCAGGATTCGGCGATGGGCGGGCGGACGGCCACCGGATCGCGCATCACAGCGGGTCCTTTCCCCCGGAGAGAACCTCGGCTCGTCTGAGGATCCGCCCACCGCGGGGTTCCGCGCAACCGATTCCACGGATCCCGCACGGCCGGATGGGGACACGTTCCGTGAGCGTCCGGTCGCAACGTGCATGCAACGTGAGGCCACCTAGCGTTGCGGCGGCCGGGAGACGAAGGGCCATCCTGTGGGAGCCCGCCGTCCCGTCCGCGCATCCGGGGGGAATGCGCGCGGGGCGGCGGGCCGGCACGACCCACCGGGCGCGGGAGGCTCCCGGCACTACGGGGAGGATCGACCGCACATGCTCTGCCTGACCTGCCACCGCGTCCGCCCGGCGCTCAGCCGCACGGACTACACCGCCGAACGCGCCTGGCTCATCGTCCGCCAGGGCCTCTGCACCTGCGCCGTGCCGCCGCCCGCGGCGCCGCGCACGCGCCGCCCGCCGTCCGGCCGCAGGCGCGCGCGGACGCCGAAATAAACATCTCGCTTCACGGAATGTTCACGCCCGGTTCGCCTAAAGTCTAAGGAGAATCCACCCGACCGGCCCCTGGAGGGAGCGCCATGACCGTGATCCCGGGTCTCGTCCGCCGCGCCGCCGCCGAGGCGGAGCGCCGGCTTCGCGACGGCGTCGGCCTGGTCGCGAAGGTGGGACGAGATCTGGAGCGGTCGGCGGAGCTGGGCCGGATGCTCCCCTCCCTCGTCGAGCGCATCGCGCTGCTGGAGCAGGCCGTCCGCGACCAGGACGCCGAGCTGCGCACCGTCCGCACCGAGCTCGACTCCCTGGTCGGGCAGCTCAACGACCGGCTGCTGCCGCGCATCGACGAGCGGATGGACGACACCGAGCGCGACCTGGCCGCCGTCGCCACCAGCCTGATCCGCACCGGCCGCGACACCGCCGGCCACGGCGCCCGGCTGGAGACCGCCGAGCGGCGCCTCGGCGACCTGCGCACCAAGGTCGCCCAGCTGGAGCAGCGCACCGGGCTCTGGCGCGACCTCCAGTCCACCGTGGCCAGGTTCGGCGACGACCTCGACGCCATGCGCGCCCGCATGGCGCTGCGCGCCGCCGAGCCGGCCGACTCCGCGCCCGCGCCGGTGCAGAACATCACCGACCGCCCCGCCTAGCCTCGCCCGACGCACCGCCCGGCGATCCGGGGCGGCGCCGGCGTCCGGGAGAATGGGCGCATGACTCACCCGCCCGAGAACCCGCCCGCCGCGCGCGGCTTCGCCAGCGACAACCAGGCGAGCGTCCACCCCGACGTCCTCGCCGCCTTCGCCGAGGTCAACGCCGGGCACCAGCCCGCCTACGGCGACGACGCGGTCACCGGCCGGCTCCGCGAGATCGTCCGGCGGCACTTCGGCGACCGCGCCGAGGTGTACCCGGTGTTCAACGGGACGGGCGCGAACGTGGTGTCGCTGCAGGCGATGTCGGAGCGGTGGAGCTCGGTCGTGTGCCCGGAGTCGGCGCACATCAACACCGACGAGTGCGGCGCCGCCGAGAAGATCGCCGGGCTGAAGCTGGTCACCGTCCCCGCCCCGGACGGCAAGCTCACCCCCGGGCAGGTCGAGCGGTACGCGACCGGGTTCGGCAACGTGCAGCGGCGGCAGCCCGCCGTCGTGTCGATCACGCAGTCCACCGAGCTCGGCACCGTCTACACCGCCGAGGAGACCGCGGCCGTCGCGGCGGCGGCGCACGAGCGCGGCCTGACCGTGCACATGGACGGCGCGCGGATCGCCAACGCCGCCGCGTCCCTCGGCGTCCCGCTGCGCGCCCTCACCACCGACGCGGGCGTCGACGTGCTGTCGTTCGGCGGCACCAAGAACGGGCTGCTGCTCGGCGAGGCGATCGTCGTGCTGAACCCGGACGCCGTGCGCGGGGTCGACTACCTGCGCAAGTCGAGCATGCAGCTGGCGTCGAAGATGCGGTACGTGTCGGCGCAGCTCGTCGCGCTGCTGGAGGGCGACCTGTGGCTGCGCAACGCCGCGCACGCCAACGCGATGGCCGCCCGCCTGGCGGCCGCCGCCCGCGCCGTCCCCGGCGTGGAGATCACGCAGCCGGTGCAGGCGAACACCGTCTTCGCGGTCATCCCGAAGGACGCCGCCGAGCGGCTGCGCGAGCGGTTCCCCTTCTACACCTGGGACGAGGCGACCGGCGAGGTCCGCTGGGTGTGCTCGTTCGACACCACCGCCGCGGACGTGGACGCGTTCGCCGCCGCGCTCGCCGCCGAGATGCCGGGCTGACCGGCGGTTTCGTCTCGATCAACGAGAGCGCCCCGGCGGCCGGGGCGGCGGCGGGTTATCGTGTCACCGAACAGCATTCGGTTACAGGAGGCGAGCCCGATGGCCAACCGCACCTTCGTCGTCGGCGTGGGCATGACCAAGTTCGAGAAGCCCGGCTCCCGCGACTGGGAGTACCCCGACATGGCCAAGGAGGCCGTCGGCAACGCCCTGGCGGACGCCGGCGTCGGCTACGACAAGATCGAGATGGCCTACGCGGGCTCGATGTACGGGTCGATGGGCCAGCGCGCCCTCTACGAGACCGGCATGACCGGCATCCCCGTCATGACCGTGATGAACGCCTGCGCGACCGGTTCCAGCGCGCTGTTCCTCGCCCGCCAGGCCGTCCGCGGCGGACTCGCCGACTGCGCGCTCGCGCTCGGCATGGAGAAGATGAAGAAGGGCTCGCTCGGCGCCGGCGTCGGCGAGTCCAAGGTCACCATCATCGACCACCACCTGCGCTCCATGACCGCGGGCCGCGAGTGGGAGCTGGACAAGGCGCCCATGCCGCAGATGTTCGGCAACGCCGGCCGCGAGCACATGGAGAAGTACGGCTCCACCCCCGACCACTACGCGTGGATCGGCTGGAAGAACCACAAGCACTCGGTCAACAACCCCTACGCGCAGTTCCAGACCGAGTACACGCTCGACGACGTCAAGAACGCCACGATGATCTTCGACCCGCTGACCAAGCTGCAGTGCTCCCCCACCTCCGACGGGGCCGGCGCCGCGCTCGTGGTCAGCGAGCGGTTCCTGGACGAGAACGACCTGTGGGACCGGGCCGTCGAGATCGCCGGGCACCACATCGCCACCGACACCCCGCAGAGCTTCGAGGACAACTCCTCCATCCAGGTCGTCGGGTTCGGCGTCTCCCAGCTCGCGGCGCGCAAGGCGATGGACGAGGCGCAGGTTTCCATCGACGACGTCGACGTCATCGAACTCCACGACTGCTTCAGCGCCAACGAGCTCATCACCTACGAGGCCCTCGGCATGGCCGAGGTCGGCGAGGGCCACAAGCTCATCGACGACCAGGCCACCACCTACGGCGGCAAGTGGGTCGTCAACCCCTCCGGCGGCCTGATCTCCAAGGGCCACCCCCTCGGCGCCACCGGCCTCGCCCAGTGCGCCGAGCTGACCTGGCAGCTGCGCGGCCAGGCCGACAAGCGCCAGGTCGAGGGCGCCCGCGTCGCCCTCCAGCACAACATCGGCCTCGGCAGCGCCTGCGCCGTCGCCGTCTACAAGCCCGCCAGCGCCTGACCCCACCCGATCGACCCGCCGGGCGGGTGCGGAGAGCCTCTCCGCACCCGCCCGCCGCGTTTCCCCACCGGTGACCACCGGGGCCTTCGCGCGATACGTGCGACAAAGCTTGATTCTTGTCTCACAATGGTTATGCTCGGGGTACGCGATCACCGGCCTGGAGGTGCGATGCCCGCCTCGTCCTCGCCCGTCGCCGCCGCCCGGGCCCGCTCGTCCCGCTCACCCCGGACGGTCGCGCACGCGCCGCTCGTGCCCGGGACGCTGCTGTGGCGGTACGCCGCCGACCTGCGCTCGCTGCTCCCCGGGGCCGCGGCCGGGCTCATGCAGCTCATGCATCCCGGCATCGGCGCCGGCGTCGGCGAGCACTCGGCGTTCTTCGACGCCCCGTTCGACCGGATCCACCGCTCCGTCCCGCAGATCTGGGCGACGATCCTCGCGCCGGACGGCGTCACCCGCGCCCGCGGCATCCGCGACCTGCACCGCGGCATCGGCGGGACCGACGAGCACGCCCGCCGGTACCACGCCCTCGAACCCGAGACGTTCTGGTGGGCGCACGCCACCTTCACCTGGGAGATCTTCAAGGCCGCCGAGACCTTCCACCCCGGCACGCTCACCGCCGAGGACCACGAGCAGATGTACGCCGAGACCGTCACCTGGTACTCGCGGTACGGCGTCAGCATGCGGCCCGTCCCCGCCGACTACGCCGCGTTCCAGTCCAAGTTCTGGCACATGTGCGCCCGGACGCTCGAACTCACGCCCGCCGCAGCCCGCGCCCTGGAGATCGCCAAGCACGGCTCCGAGACCATCACGATCCTGCCCGTCGGCGGGCCCCGCCTCGACCGCGCGGGCCGCATGGTCATCGAGCGCCCGCTGCGCCTCATCACCTTCGGCTGCCTGCCGCCGCTCGTCCGGGAGCGGTTCGGCATCCCCTGGTCCGCGCTCGACCAGGCCCGGTTCGCCGCGCTCGCCCTCGCCAACCGGCAGGGCTACCGGATGCTGCCGAGCGGCGTCAACCACTGGGCCCTGCGCAGCATGCTCCGCTACATCGGCGCCCAGACCCGCGAGGACCGGTACCGGCCCGCCGCCTGACCCGTCACAGCGCCTGCCCCCCTCATACCGCGCGGCCCGTCACACCGCGGCCGCCACCTGGGGGCGCAGTTCCTCGCACGCCGCCAGGACGCGGCCGACGTCCCCGTCCGTCAGGCCGGCGTGGGCGGAGAGCCGCACCAGCGTGCGCCCCACCGACGCCGGCGGCGGGAACAGCGCCGCACTGAAGATGTCGCGGCGGACCAGCGCGTCCCGCAGCAGCGTCGCCTCGGCCTCCGACCCCGCCTCCAGCGCGATGATCTGCGAGTCGGACTCGACCAGGGTGTAGCCGAGCGCCGCGAGGCCGGCGCGCAGCCGGACAGTCACGGCGCGGAGCCGGTCGCGCCGCCGGCCCTCCCGGCGCACCACCTTCAGAGCCGCCGCCAGGCCCGCCACGTCGTGCGGCAGCAGCGTCGAGCTGAACACCGCCGGAAGCGCGGTGTGCGCGAAGTAGTCGGCGAAGCCCGGACGGTCGCACGCGATCAGCCCGGCGCGCCCCGGCAGCGCCTTCGCCAGGCTCGCCGTGCGGAAGTCGACGCGGCCGGTGAGCCCCGACGCCGCGACCAGGCCCTCGCCGCGCTCGCCGTGCGTGCCCAGCGAGTGCGACTCGTCCACCACCAGCAGGCAGTCGTGCTCCTCGGCCACCTCCACCAGGCCGGGCAGCGGGCACACCGAGCCGTCGGTGCTGTAGACGGCGTCCACGGCGATCACGCCCGAGCCGCCCACCTCGATCCGGCGGCGCAGGTGGTCGAGGTCGTTGTGGCGGAAGTACGCCAGCTCCGCGCCCGCCGCTCGCGCCCCCTCCCACAGCGACATGTGCGCGAGGACGTCCAGGTAGACCGGGACGTCGGGCCCGGCGACCACCTGCAGCAGCCCGGTGTTGGCGGCCCAGCCGGACGGGCACAGCACCCCCGCCCGCGCCCCCATGTGCCGGGCGAACCGGGCCCCGAGGACGAGCTGCGGGTGGTCGTCGGGCAGGCAGGGGCCGGGCGCGGGCGCGGCGCCGTCCGCCGCCCGCAGGCTGGCGATCATGGCGGCGGTGATCGCCGGATGCTCGGCGAGGGCGAGGTAGTCGCTGCAGGTCAGGACGATCGCGCGGTCGCCGGGGGCCGTCGCGGGCACGGTCCGGCGGCCGCCCCGCGTGCCCCGGAACACCCGGATGCGTTCACCGAGCCGCTGGTGAGCGCTGGTCATGGTCGTCACACTCCCCGGTCAATCGGACGTCACTTCCCGTAGCGGACCCTAATCATAGTGTGAAGATAATCTCGGACGACGACCAAACCCGGCGTGCCGCCGGGGAGAATGCCGTAGCACGGCCGGATGCCGCCCGCCGCGCACGCGACTTCCCCGGCCCGCCGGGCGGAACGTTCCATAGCGTCCGCCCCACGGGGTATCAGCAGGTCGCACGCGCACCATCGCCACCACCGACCACTGGGGTGTGACCACGATCGCCGCCGGGGCCGAACCCGCGGCGCCCGCCGGCCCTCGCGCCGGCCCCGCGCCGCTCCGCCTCCTCCGGCGGGCCCACCGGGCCCGCTGGACGATCGCCGGGGTCCTGCTGGCCGCCCTCGCCACCGCGGTCCCTGCCGCCCTCGGCCTGCTGCGCCCCGCGGCCGCCGCGCTCGCCCACACGCGCTGGCAGTTCCTCCCCGCCCTCGTCCCGCTGTGCCTGCTGCACTACGTCTGCTCCGCGGTCGCGCTGCGCGGCGCCGCGGGCCGCCCGCTGCCCCTGGTCGCGACGACGCTCGCGCAGTTCACCGCGTCCGCCGCCAACCGGATCACGCCGGGCGGGCTCGGCGCCGCCGCCGTCAACACCCGCTACCTCGTCTGCCGGGGGCTGCCGCTCCCCCATGCCGCGGTCGCCGTCGCCGTCCAGCGGGCGGCGGGCGTCCCCGCCGACCTGCTGCTGCTCGGCGCCGTCCTCGCCGCCGGTGGGAACGGCCGGGTGCTGGACGCGCTCGGCGAGCACGCCGCCCGCGCCGCCGGGCTCGTCCCGCTCGTCCCGCTGCTCGTCGCGTGCGGCGTCCTGCTGCCCGCCGCCGTGCTGTGGGCGCGCCTCGCCGCCCGCTCCGCCGCCGCGGGACGGGCGGCCCTCGCACGCGCCGCCGCGGGGTTCGCCGGCCTGTGCCGCCGTCCGCGCGACCTGGCGGTCACCCTGGCCGCGTCCGCCGGGACGACCTGCGCCCTCGCGGCCGCGTTCGCGCTCAGCGTCCTCGCCGTCCCCGGCACGGCGGCGGGCCCGGGCGACGTCCTCCCGCTCCTCGCCGCCTACCTGGTGGGCGCCGCCGCGGGCGGGGCGGTCCCGCTGCCCGGCGGCGTCGGCTCCACCGAGACC
This sequence comes from Actinomadura meyerae, assembly GCF_900188445.1. Lineage (GTDB taxonomy): Bacteria > Actinomycetota > Actinomycetes > Streptosporangiales > Streptosporangiaceae > Spirillospora > Spirillospora meyerae. The sequence goes on along the minus strand of NZ_FZOR01000004.1, from coordinate 161,915 downwards.
GCGCTGGTCGCCGCGCTGGCCGCGCTCGGCATCGACACCGGCCCGGCGCTGCACGCCGTCCTGCTGTTCCGCACGGTCACGTTCTGGGCACCGGTCCCGCTGGGCCTGCTGGCCTGCCGGACGCTCCGCCGGTGACCTTTACGTTGTAGATCATTAAGTTGCGGATGGCTGGATGCGGAAGACGCGTGCGGCGTTGCCGGAAAGGAACGCCTCCCGGGCCGCCTCCCCCAGGCCCAGGTCGTCCAGGCCCCGGAGCGCACGCTCCACGGTCAGCATCGGGTAGTTGGTGCCGAACATGACCTTGTGGTGGCGGTCCTCGGCCATGTACCGGACCAGCTCGGGCGGGTACCTGCGGACCGTGTACGCGGACGTGTCGATGTAGACGTTCGGGTGCTTGCGGCAGACCGCGACCATCTCCTCCGTCCACGGGTAGCCGATGTGGCCGCCGACGATGACCAGTTCGGGGAAGTCGAGCGCCACCTGGTCGATGTAGGGGATCGGCCGCCCCGTCTCGCTCGGGCGCAGCGGCCCGGTGTGCCCGACCTGCGTGCAGAACGGGACGCCGAGTTCCACGCACTCGGCGAACAGGGGGTAGTAGCGGCGGTCGGTGGGCGGCGCCTCCCACAGCCACGGCACCACGCGCAGGCCCTTGAAACCGAGGTCGCGCACGCACCGCCTCAGCTCGCGCACGGCCTCCATGGGCTTGCGCAGGTCGACCGAGGCGATGCCCATGAGCCGGTCCGGGGCCTGCTGGACGAACGAGGCGACCTCCTCGTTGCTCACCAGGTCGCCCTCCGGCCCGTACCAGGCGCTGATGAGGCCGACGTCCACTCCCCCGGCGTCCATGGCGGCGACGGTCTCCGCGACGGGCACCTCCTCCGCCGGGGGCTTGCGGCCCAGCCACCGCCACAGCGAGTCCAGCATCTCGTGCCGCAGGAACCGCACGGTCCCGTGCTGCATCCACGCGTCAATCACCATTGCCGCTCCCCACCGACCGCCATGCGGCCTCGCTCAGCACCTCGACCTGCTCGCCGTCCGGCTCGGGGCTCTGCCCGTTGAGCCACAGCCGGCACAACTCCTGCGCGGGACCGAGCCACAGCACGAACGCGGTCATGCTGTCCACATCGATCAGCGCGCCATGGCGCGCCTGGACGCGCCACCACGCGCGGACCTCCCGGTAGAACGCCCGGTTGCGCTCGGCCAGCGCCTCGCTCGCCGCGGGACGCTCGGTGAACATGAACTGGGCCCTGGCGGCGTTCTCCCTGCACCACCGCACATGGAACGCCACCACGCCGGTCACCGCCCCGCGCGCGCTGTCATGGGCCTTCAGTTCGGCGAGGAACGCGTCCTGGTACAGGGAGACGCAATCGACGAACAGGGCCTCCGCCACCTGCTCCTTGCCGGAGAAGTGGTGGTAGAAGCTGCCGACGCTGACCCCGCTGGCCGCCCGCAGCGCGCTCAGCGTCGTGCCCGCGACCCCGTCGCGGCCGAACGCCTCCAGCGCCGCCCGCAGGATCCTGTCCCGCCCCGCCTCGCTCACAGAACATTATTCTGTCACATCAGAACATCATTCTGACAGCGGGCGGCCCCGGCCGCCGGGGTGGGCGGGCGGCCGGGGCCGGAGGCGAAGGCGAAGGCGAAGGCGGAGGCGGAGGCGGGTCAGCCCTGCCGCCGCAGGGCCAGGCTCGCGGAGCCGGTCAGCGCGGGCAGGTAGCCGAGCCGGTGGCCGCGCGCGGTCGGGTGGTACGACGACTCCAGCGGGATCGTCACGGCGTTGAGCCAGTCGTCGCCCGAGCACAGCTCGTGGCCGGAGAACTCGTCCCGGACGTCCGACCAGGTGAACCCCGCGCGCCCCGCCGCCTGGGCGATGACGCCGTCGAGGGTGTCGGCGGCCTGGTTGAGCGCGGTGCGCTTGGCGTTGCTCAGCCCCACGCACACGCTGACGATCTTGTAGAGGCGCGGGTAGCCGAGCACGACCACCCGCGCGGACGGCGACTTGGCGCGGATCTGGGAGTACAGCGAGTCGAGCCGGCCGGGCAGCGTGCCGCGCATGTAGGTCTCGGCCTGCGCCACCCGGTTCTGGCACGTCGTGGTCGACTGCAGGACGCAGGTCTGCATGACGTCGGCGAACCCGGCGTCGTTGCCGCCGGCGGTGAGGCTGATGAGCGTCGTCGACGAGCTGAGCGCGCCGAGCTGCCCGCTCGCCACGGTCGCGGTGGTGGCCCCCGAGCAGGCCACGAACTTGTAGGAGCTGGTCGAGTGCGCCGCCGCCCACAGGTTCGGGTAGGCGTTGGCGCTGCGGTTGCACGATCCGCTCGCCGGATCGTAGTTTCCGGCCCCCGTGCCGGACGAGTAGGAGTCCCCGAGCGCGACGTAGTTGGTCCCGGCCGCCGCGGCGGGACCGGACCACAGCAGTGATGTGGCGGCGAGGGTCACCGCACCGAGAGCGGCCAGACAGGGGCGGGTCAGACGCATCTGCACTCCGGAGCGTCGTATCGAATTATTCCGCTCGGCTTATACCCGCGCCGCCATTCCGCCAAGCCCTAAGGCTGATCAACATCGTTTGTCAGAATTCGCCATTGCAATCCCGATTCATCCGGAATTCTCACGAGGTGCGGCCCATCAGGTGACAACAATTCCGCGGGGAATCCCGACCGCCCCAGAGATCACAGGAATCACTTCCGCCCGGCCCCGCCGCCCGGTTCCCAGGGGCCGGTCGCGACGGGGCGCCCGCCGTGGACGCGGAGGGTTTCGGCGAACGAGCGCTGCCGTCCCGGAACGCCGTGGACGAGCATGACCTCCCGCGCCCCGACCTCGTCGGAGACCGCGAGCAGGCCGCGGCGGTCGGCGTGCGCGGAAAGGCGGATCACGCCGACGCGGGCGCGTACCGGAACGGTGATCTCGCGGCCGCGGCCGGGCAGCGCGAAGACGCCGCCCTTCTCCGCGAGGTCCAGCAGCGCCCGGCCGGGCGACTCCTCGTCCTGGTAGCCGGAGATGAACAGGGCGCTGCCCGGTTCCGGGAGGATCCGGCTCGCCCACTGGACGGCGGGCCCGCCGGTCAGCATGCCCGAGGTGGAGATGACGGCCCCGGTCCGGAAGGTCTCCAGTTCGGCGGGCCGGTCCGCGACCGCGGCGGCGCCCCCGAACACCCGCAGCGCCGGGTCCAGGGACTCGAACACGGCGGCCAGGTCGGCGGCCATGCCGTCCACGCGCACCGGCACCTCCGGCAGGTGCCGCCGCAGGATCAGCGCGACCTCCTGGGCGCGGCCGAGCGCGAACGCGGGGATCAGCACCCGGCCGCCGCCCGCGTGGACCTCGGCGACCGCGCGGACCAGCTCGTCCACCCGCATGTCCCGGTCGTCGTGGTCGTCGGCGCAGCACGTCGACTCCAGCACGAGCAGGTCGGCGGACCGGGCGGACTCGGGGACGGCGTAGCCGCCGACCGTCTCCTGCCGGAAGCCCGAGATGTCGCCCGTGACGGCGACGCGGCGGTCCCCGGCGCGCACCACGACGCCGGCCGCGCCCAGGATGTGTCCGGCCGGGAACAGCTCGGCGGTCAGCGCGCCGATCCGGCGCGGCACCCCGAACGGCAGCTCCTCGCGGCGCCGGGACGCGGCCTCGACCTCCGGCGGCCCGTACAGGACCTCCCCGCCGCCGCCCCACCGGGCCCGGCCGCGCTCATGCGCCGCGAGCACCTTGGCGGTGTCGGCCCACATCACCGGCATCAGCGCCGCGGTCTCCGGCGTCGCCAGCACCCGCAGCCCCGGGCGGCGTGCGACCAGGGCGGGGACGTAGCCGCAGTGGTCGTTGTGCGCGTGCGTGACGATGACCGCGTCCAGCGGCCCGTCGAGCGCGCGGCCGATGTCGCGCGGCGGTCCGGCGCGGTCGCCGGGCCGCAGGCCGGCGTCGACGAGGATCCGCGTCCCGCCCGCCTCGACGAGCAGGCAGGACCCGCCGATGTGGTCGTCACCGCCGAGCGGCACGACCCGCAGGCCGAGCTCCGCGGTGACGGCGACCCGCGGCGGCGCCGGGTCGACCAGCTCGCGCAGGTGCCCGAGGAGCTCCGCCGGCGCCGTGCCGCCGTCCTCGGCCGCGGGTCGTTCGAGGGCGGCGAGGAGGGCGGCGGCGAGGGCGCGCGGGTCGCTCCAGCGGTGCCGCTCGGTCGCGAGGCCCCTGGCCAGGGTCTCCGCCCGGTCCGCCTGCTCGGTCAGCGCCTCCCGGGTGTCCGCGAGCCGGTCGGACGCCTCGCCCAGGTCGCGGCGCGCATACTCCAGCCGGCCCTGGACGGTCTTGATGCGGTCGCGGAGCCGGTCGGCGCGGCGGGCGGCGCGCTCGGCGTCCCGGGCCGCGCGCTCGGCGGCCCGGTCGCGGCGCCTGATCCAGCCCAGCCCGGCACGCACGACGCCGTCCTCGGGATGCAGCAGGACGGCGGCCAGCGCGCGCGCCTCGTCTCCGGCGCCGTCCAGGTGCTCGGCGGCCCTGGGGCGCAGCGCGGGGAACCGCTCGATCGCCTCCAGTAGCAGCGGCGTGCGCTCGCGCACCAGCACGGCGGGGTCGGACGGGAGCCGGGCGGCGGACGGCCGCTCCAGCACCGCCCGCGCCACCGCGCGCAGCACCGTCTCGAGCGCGTCGTCGGTGATGGCGGGATCGGTCACGGTCATCCGGCCGTCGCCCGCCTCGTCGCGTCGGTGAGGACGGGTTCGCAGGCCAGGCCGTCGTCCACCGGTTCCAGTGCGCCGAGCACGCGCAGGGCCTCGACCAGGTCGGCGGTCGCGGTGTAGCCGTGTTCGTGGAGGGCGGCGGGGGTGAGTTCGAGGGTGCCTTCCTCGCCGTAGAGGGTGAGGAGGGTGGTGAGGTCGGCGGCGGATCCGCGGTCGTCTTCGTCGACCAGGACGCGCCATGCGGCGGCCAGGCAGGGGTCGGCGCGCACGCCGGTGTCGTCGAGGAACGCGGCGGGTTTGGCGCGGACCTGCCGCAGTACGTTGTCGAGTGCCTGGTCGGGGTCGCGTCCGGCGAGGGCGGTGACGACGCGGCCGACGAGTGTGGGCCAGCCGCCGGTGCGGCGAAGGAGTTCGCGCTGTCCGGCGTCGTCGGGGAAGCCGAGGGAGTCCTCCAGCATCCACTGCCGGATCGCGGGCGGGTCGAAGCGGCGCAGCGGGACCAGTTCGACGTCGTCGTCGGCCGCGCAGCGCAGCCAGCCGGGGGCGGCGGCGGGGCCGGCGACGAGCACGACCGACAGGGTCCCCTCGCCGGCGGGGTCGGCGACGGCGTGCCGCGCTTCGGCGAACCGCCGCTCGAACTGCTCGCCGTCGCGCGACGCGTGCAGGTCGACCACGATGACGTCGTGGCCGGGGTGGCGGCGGGCGCGCAGCACCGCGCTGTCGAAGGTGCCCTCGCCCGGCCGGACGACGCGGATCTCCAGGTCGGGCCGGTCGGACGGCATCGCCAGCAGCGACGCCGTGACCCGCTCGGCGTGCAGCGCCGCCGACCCGGCCACCACGTGGACGAGCCGCCCGGGGCGCAGCAGCCCGGTGATCTGCCCGATGCTCAGCGGCGCGCGGTCGGGGCCGTCCAGGTGGGGCATGCGGTAGGAGTGGGCGTCGAACTCGTCCGGGCCGTCGAAGTCGGCAGCGCCCTCCAGCACGCCCTCGATCTCGCGGACGCCGCCGAGCAGCCGCAGCACGTGCGGGGTGCGCAGCCGGTACCGGCCCTCGTCCACGCCCAGGACGCCGAGGTTGACGCACTCGGCGAGCAGGCTGCGGAAGTCGTCGCCGCTGCACTCGCCGAACCCGCGCTCCCACCAGTAGGTGCACTCCTCCCGCAGTTCCCGGACGGTGAGGGCCTCCTCCGCGCCGCCGGCCAAGGCGTGCAGCGCCACGGTGTAGGCGATGACCTTGTAGCGCTTGTCGAGGGTGAGGGTGTAGTCGAACCGCTGCCGGAACCCCTCGACCAGGTTCTGGTCGCGCCACACCTCGGCCACGTCCTCGGCGGTGATCGTGTACGGCAACTGCCGCGGGGTCTCCCGCAGCAGGGCCAGGAGCTTGCCGGCGAACAGCTGGACCAGCGCCGGGGCGTTGTTGGCCTCGGCGATCATCCGCGCGGCGAGCGTCTCGGGGAAGGTGAACCCGAGCGTGGCCAGCGGACGCACCAGCAGGTCGAAGGCGTCCTGGGGGTCCAGCGGGCCGATCGCGATCGGCTCGCCGAGCTGCGCGAGCGGCTGGTTGGGCAGGCCGTGGAACCGCGCGGTCTGGTGCAGGCCCGCCCACACCACCTTGACGCGGCGGCCGGTGTCCTCCATCAGGGCGCGCAGCGCGGTGACGTCCTCGAAGCGGCCCCGCTCGGCGTCCCGGTTGAGGAAGGCGTCGGCCTCGTCCAGCAGGATGAGCAGCTGCCGGTTGCGGTCGGCGTCCGCCCAGCCGCGGACCGCGTCGATCACCTGGTCGCGGCCGGTCAGCCCGGACCGCACCACGCCGGCCTTGGCGAGCTTGTCGCCCAGGATCGGCCACAGCGAGATCGAGCGGACCTTCCCGACCGTCTGGATCGTCTCGAAGATCACCGTCCGGTTCGGGTCGGAGGCCAGGTCGCGCTCGGCCTTGCGCAGCAGCGCCGACTTGCCGAGCTGCCGCCCGCCGAACACGAACGAGGGACCGCGCCGGTCGGTCACCTGCCGCAACTGCTGCGACCGGCCGTAGAACATCTCCTCCGGGACGCCGCCGATCGGCGCGTAGGGGTCGGTGGCGGTGAACGGCGCCATCAGCGCGACCGCGACCGACCAGTCCTGCGGCCGGCACGCCAGATACCCGATTGCGGCGTCGTCCAGCACCCCGGCGACCGGCGCGGGCCGCTTGCGGGCCGCCTGCCCGAGCTGCGCGCGGTCGTCGGCCGACAGCACGCCGAAGTACAGCACCAGCACCGTCTCGCCCTCGGGTTGCCCGTTCAGCAGATCGATCAGCTGCTGCGGGGCGGGACGCCCCCAGTGCAGCAGCAGCCGCAGCCGCCCGCCCGACGGGCTCTTCTGCGACCCGAACGCCGGCAGCAGCGCCCCGCCGACCGACCCCACGTGCCGGACGCCGTCCAGCACGATCCACATCCGGTCCGGGCCCTGGCGGGACTCCTCCTGCGTCCCCTCCAGCCCGACCATCTTCAAGATCGCGTCGATCAGCGACCGCAGGTTCCCCGCCGTCTTGCTGCGGCCCTCGCGCAGGTTCATCCACTTGCGCAGGCCCTCGCCCGCGACCCGGCGGGACGCCTCACGCAACTTCGGGATGTCCAGGCTCGCGCCGTCGAGCAGGTCGCGCAGCTCCGGCTCGTTGACCTCGCGGCCGGCGATCAGCGCGTCCTTCAACTCCTCGATGTATCCGCTGGTCTCCTGCTTGCGGGCGCGTTTCCCGGTCTGCTGGGAGTGCCGGTGGAACACGTCCGGGAACGCGGGGTAGAAGCGCCCGAAGTCGGGGTTGTCCGCCGTTTCGGGGAGCTGCTTGCCGGCCTTGAGCTGCGCGATGAACTCGCGGGCGGTCGTCAGGTCGCGGGCGTCGATGTGGCCTTCGATGCGCTGGACGTCCGCCGGGCGCAGGTCGCCGTTCTCCCGCGCCTCGGCGAGCAAGCCGCGCGCGGCTCGGACGCTCGCCTCGCACCAGCGCTCCAGCCGGGCGCGCAGTTCGTCCAGCTCACGGCCGATCCGGTCGAAGTCGTTGCGGCCGGATGCGCCGAGGAGCCGCAGCGCCTCCTCGGCCTCGCGCTCTTGCCCCTCGCTCAACAGCCCGTCCCGCCGGGACACCGCGACCAGGTCACGCAGCCCCTCGACACGCTCGTCACGGGCCGCGCGGGCCTCGCGGACCAGCTCGTCCCGCCGGGCCCGGAGCGGCGCGGCAGCGTGCGCGTCGATCGACTCCAGGACGGACACGACCGTCTCGGTGCCCGCGTGGTCGAGCCGCTCGGCCCGCGCCTGGAACACCTCCGTCCAGTCGGGCGGGCCGGCGTGCGCGACGGAGACGAGGTCGGCCAGGGCGATTTCGCCCACGGGCTCCAGGGTGCGCGGGTCCAGGGCGAGGCCGGCGGCCGGCAGCAGGTCCCGGTTGAGGACGTGCGCGGCCGGCGGCTCGGACTCGGGCTGCCGTTCTCCGTCCAGCAGGGCGAACGCGCCGTCGAGCAGGTGGCGGGCGGCGTCCGCGGCCTCCGCGCCCGCGCCGGCCGCCAGCGCGCCGAGCGCGGCGCCGGCCTCCTCGCGCCGCCCCCTCACGGCGTCGCGGAGCTGCCGCAGCGGGCCCGCCCGCCAGTCGCGGTCGCCGGACGCGGCGTCCTCGTGCTCCTTGACCGCCGCCGCCCACCGACCGGCGGCGCCGATCGCGTCGTCGATCCGCTCGTGCAGCTTCCGCCGCGCCCCCGCGATGATCGGCTTGCCCTTCTTCGGGGCGTTGACGCGCCGGTCGGTGTCCTCGATGAGGCGCTCGATCGCGGCGCCGCCGCGCAGCCGGACCACCTCGGCCGCCACCTCGTCCGCCCGCGCCGCGTCGTCCTCGGCCGCGAGCCGCAGCAGTCGCCGGATCTCCCCGTCCGCCAGCAGCAGCGCCTTCCACACCTCGGTCGCACGGGCCAGCTTGATGGTGCGGCGCGGCGCCTCGTCCAGCAGCCGCGCGGCCTCCGCTGCCGCGTCCTCGCGCGCCTGCGCGAGCCTCGCGGCACCGCGGATCCAGCCGTCCATCCCAGGGCTCAGGTACACCCCGGCCCGCGCCGCCTGCGCGAACGCCTCACCGCACTCCCGCAGGACCGCCTGCCCCGACACCACGACGTTCAGCGACTCCGCCAGCCGCGCCGCCTCCGGATACACCAGGCCCGCCCGGATCGAGGCCGCCCACGCCAGCACCGCCCCGGCCGGGTCATCGGCCAGCGCCTTGGCGTCCAGCACCCGGGCCGCGTCCGCGAACTCCGCCGACAGCGGCCCCGCGAACACCCCCATCTCCGGAGCGAGCGCCGCGCACCGGCGCGCGTTCACCTCGGCGTCCGGACGCCCCGCCGCCCGCCGCAGCCACGCCGCCAGCCCGAACCGCCGGTCGCGCAGCGCGGCGGCCTCCGCCTCGGCCAGACCTTCGGCGAGCCCCGGCTCCGGCGGCGCCGGTGCCTGCGGCTCGGCGGGCGGCGGCACGACCTGCTCGCGACGACGCCTGGCCCGCGTGCCGGACTGTTGCGGCTGGGTGCCGGACGGTTGCGGCGGCGGGTCGACCGCTTGCAGGTACGCGTCGAGGCCCGCGAGCTCGGACTCGTCCGCCCGGACGGTCTCGGGTGCTCGCCTGGGGGCTGGCACGTTCGCGGGGACACTCGGCGGCTTCGGCTCCTCGGGCTCGCCGGGCAGGTCGGCCGAAGCCGGCTCTGCGGCGGGCGGCTCGGCCTGCGCGGGCGGCTGCGCCGGGGCGGCGGGCTCGGCGGGTGCGATCGAGAGCTGCCCCATCAGTGCGTGGTCGACGAGCCCCACCCAGCGGTCTGGCAGCGCCGCCCGCGCCCGCTGCGCCAGCTCCGGGGCGCGGGACTGGTCGACCGTGCGGGCTTCGAGGAGCTCGGCGAAGACCGCGAGCCCGTCGCCGTCGTCGCCGCCGGCCGCCGCCTCCCGGATCTCCGCCAGCAGTCCGGCCACGGCGTCGGGCCCCTCGATACGCCGCAGGGCGCTCACCCGGTCGTCCCCGCGTCCCGCGTCAAGCGCGGCCTGGAGCGCGCTCGCGAGCTCGTCGATCCCGGCCGGCCGCTCCCCCGGGAGGATCCGCGCGGCGAGCCCGTCGAAACCGGCGGCGGCGAGCTGGACTCCGGCCACGTCGCCGTCCTCCGGCCGCCGCCCCTCCCGCAGCCGCTCCGCGATGCGCTCCGCCGCGCCGGCCGCGCTCGCGAACCGCCCGCGCAGCTCGTCCAGCTCCACGGCGAGCCGCTCCGGCTCGGGCACCGCCTCCAGTTCGCCCGCCGCGACCGCCCGCAGCGCCGCCACGTCGGCGGGCCGTCCGGGCAGTGCGGGATGCTTCTCCCGGAGCGCGTCCCACATCTCCCGCACTCCGGGCATCCGCTCCGCCGGTTCCGCCGCGAGGAGGCCGAGCGCCACCACCGCGAGCGGGCGGTCCTCCGCGACGACGCGCACCAGCGCCCAGCGCACGAACGGGAGCGGGGCGTCCCAGGCCAGCAGTGCCCGCAGCCTCGGAGCCCGGGCGAGGACGGCCCCCGCCGTGTCCGCATCGAGCAGCTCGACGCAGTCGTCCGGGCCGAGCTCTTCGGCGTTGCCGAAGCCGTGGGTGAAGACTCCGGCGAGGTAGGCCCGCAGCCGGCCACTGCGGCTCCGGTCGCCGTGGCGCATCGTGCGGAGCACCTGCTCGGGCGCCCCGGCGGGCATCTTCTTCCGTCCGCCGAGGCGGACGACGTCGAGGACGGCCCGCTGCAGCTCGGGCGGCGCGAGCCGCAGGACCTCCCGCACATCCTCGGCCGACACCGCCGCCAGCGCCGCGTCCTCGAGCGCGGCCAGGTCGCCGGCCGGTCCGCCCAGAGCCCCGAAGGGCGCGGCCCCCTCATGGCACCCTTCGCACCGAGATCCATGCCCCATGTCGCCCGCCCCTCACCGAGTGCTGCCACCGGGCGACAAAGTAACGCGAAATTCAGCCACGCATCATCAAAACGCAAATATCAGGTTGATTGGGTTCACGGTATGTGAGGCGCGCGGCTGCCGCCATCGTCCCGCCGACCAGCAGGGAAGCCGTTGCCAGCCCCGCCACGGCCAGTAACGGCCACATGCCGAGAAATCCCACTTTGTCCCATCCGCAACCCCCGACCGCACCCACCATCCCCGCCATCGGCGGCAATCTGCGCGTTGATCGAGTTCACGCATGCACCGCTCGGGCTCTCCGGCGCCTCCGCCGCCGCGCACACCGGAAGGGGCGCGCCTCCCCCACGCACCCCCGGCCCGCTCACCGCACGACCTGCGCCGGATACCGGCCGTGACGCCGGGCCGTCCTTGAGCAGGGCGGGGCGGGCCGGGCGGGGCGGCGGTCAGGCCTTGGGGCGGCCCGCCGCCGCGCGGATCTTGTGCCAGGCGGTCTTCGCGTAGCCGTTCAGGCGGGTGCTGACGCGGCGGGCGGTCGGGAACTCGGTGCCGAGCAGGCCGAGGCCGGCGAGGATGGCGACCACGCCCGGGCCCGGCAGGACGAGCATGACGACGCCCGCGACGATCAGGGCGGTCCCGGCGGCGGCGACCGCGATCTTGCGCAGCAGGCGGACGGGCGCGCGGCGGGCGGGCGTGCCGTCGGCCTGCTCCTGCCGCGAAGCCGGGCGTTCCATCATGGTCGTCACTGCGTCCTCCCCGTGGCGCGTCCTTGTGATGTCCGACGAACGGCGGGCGCGCGAGGGATCCCGCTCGGGCGCCATGTGACGAGGCCCACACGACGCTCGGTGCCGCATCTCGGCGGCGGCTAGCATCTCGGGAATGAAGATCCCGTCCGGTGTGCGCGCGCGTTTCGGAACGCTGGCCGCACCGCTCTGGCGGAGGCTCAGCGGCCGCGCGCAGTGGCGCGTCGCGCGGTTCCGCCACCACACGTTCCTGGTGTACGCGGGCGGGATCGTCCGGGACGAGCGGGGCAGGATCCTGCTGCTGCGGCACCGGCTGTGGCCCCCCTACCGCGCGTGGGGCCTGCCCGGCGGATACGTTAACGCCGGTGAGCGGCTGGAGGACGGGGTCGTCCGCGAGGTGCGGGAGGAGACCGCGCTGGAGGTGGAGGTCGCCGGCCCTCCGCTGCGGCTGGCGAGCGGCTTCCGGCACCGGGTCGAGGCGTACTACGAGGCGCGGGTCGTCGGCGGGCTGCTCGCGCTGGACACCGCGGAGATCCTCGAAGCGCGCTGGTTCCCCCTGGACGAGCTGCCGGAGCTGATGTCGCCCCGGCTCCGCGACGTCATCGCGTCGCTTGACCTCAAGCCTGCTTGAGGTCACAGGCTGGACGGCATGAGCCTCACCGACATCGAACGCGAATACCTGTCGACGCAGCGCCTCGGCCGCCTCGCCACCGTCGGCCCCAAGGGCGACCCGCAGAACAACCCGGTCGGGTTCTCCTACAACGCCGAGACCGGCACCATCGACATCCGCGGCTGGCACCTCGCCAAGAGCCGCAAGTACCGGAACCTGCGCGACAACGACCAGGTGGCCTTCGTCGTGGACGACCTGGCGTCCGTCCAGCCCTGGAAGGTGCGCGGGGTGGAGATCCGGGGACGCGCCGAGCCCGCGGTCACCGAAGGACCGCAGGGCGGCGACGACGTCATCCGCATCTATCCGGGCGTCGTCTTCTCCTGGGGGCTCGACCCGGACACCGAGGGCATGACCAAGCGGACCATCTCCTAGGACCGCCCGGCTCCGCCCATGCCGGCGGCGGACGCTCAGGCCCCCGGGAGCGGCTCCTGGAGCTCGAACCGGTCGGCGGTGGCGTGGCACTTCGGGCAGCGGGGCGGCGCGTACTCGCCGCGGACGACCTCGCCGCAGACCTCGCACGCCCATTCGGTGGTCAGCAGCGCCATGACGTCCGAGCGGGCGACGATGCCGACGAGCTCGCGGCCCGACAGCACCGGGACGCGGCGGATGCGCCGCTCGAGGAGCAGGTGGCGGGCCTCCTCGACGTCGGTGTCCTCGGTGACGCTGATGACGCCGGTGGTCATCACGTCGGCGGCGGTCCGCCCCTCGCGGGCCAGCAGGTCGTACTCGCTGACCAGGCCGACCACGGCGCCGTGCCCGTCGACGACGGGCACGGCGCTGATCCGGCGGGCGCGCAGCAGGGCCGCGACGTCGGGCACGGCCGCATCCCGCTCCACAGTGATCACCGGGCTCGTCATGATCTCTTTGACCTTCACTGCTGCCGCCCCAGAATCAAGCGGGCTCCCCCACCGCCGGTGGAAGAAGCCCCGTCCGTCGTCCTCCTATATGACCTTAGATGTCGCGGTTGTTCCGATCCGCACCGGGCCGGAAGCGGGCCGCTCGTCGCCAGGTCGGTATCAGTCTTCCCGATATCACGCGATTGATCCCCGCCCCCGGGGCAGGTGGCAGGCCGACTCGCCTATGAGGGCTCCCCGCTGGATGGGCCCGAGGACTCCTCGCTCGACTCCGGCGTCGATGGCGTATCGCCGGGCGAGGCCGGCTCGGACGGCTCCTCACTCGGCGGGGGCTCCGGACTCGGCCCTGAGTCCGACGGAGTCTCGCTCGGCGCGGACGGCTCCTCCGAGAGGGAGGGCTCCTCGGTCGGCGGCGAGGCGGGCGACGGGCCCGACGGGCCGCCGCCGGGGAACTCGCAGTCGATCCCGTCCTGGTCGCGGTCCTGATACCAGTCGTATTCGGGGTCGGCGCCCTTGACGTACGGGCCGTACCCGGCGGCGTTCGCCTGCGCGCACGTGCGGAAGCGCGGATCCAGGCCGCTTGACCGGGACTCGGAGGACGGCGACTCTCCCTCGTCCGGTGGCTCCGCCGGAGACGACGACTGGGGTGGCGAGGGCGCCCCGCTGCGTCGCGACGCCTTCTGGTGCGCCTCGCCGCCGCAGGAGGCGAGGCCGCCGAGAAGCAGCACCATGGCCAGCGCGGCGAGGGCCGCGAGGAAGTACCGCTTCACGGGTCGGCTGGATTCGGCAGTCATGGCATGGCCTTCGTCTGCGAAGTCCGCCGCATCGCACTTCAGTTCACCCGATTTGGGGCGGTATCCACATCAGCGCAGCGCAGCGCGAGGGCAAGACTCGTCCAATTCTCGCCGACCGGGCCTCGCCGGCTGAGCCTCGCGGGCGGAGCCTCGCGGGCGGGGCGCGGACCGCGCTCGCTCCGCCGTCCTGGCGCGCCCGGCTCCGGGGCTGGCGCACATGATCTTGGGGCGAGCCGCTACATTTCACGATCGTCTTCGATTTTTCTGTTATCGCCCATCCTGTCGGGGGTCTGCACCGTATCTACGGACATCCGACGAGAGAGGACGTGGCAACGCCATGAGCAACCCCCTTCCCCCCAGGCCCGGCGGGCCGGGCCCGAGGCGGCGGCAGCAGCGGACGGTGTCCGGGCGCGCCGCGGCGTGGACGGCCGCGGGCGCGGCGGGAGTGCTGGTGATCGGCGGGATCGCCGGCGTGGCGAGCGGCGCGTTCGACGGCGGCTCCGGCACCTCGCCCGCCGCGAGCGACACCACGGTGTCCCCCTCGTCCTCCCCGATCGCCCCGCTCGACACCGCGGAGCCGTCACCGAGCGAGACGCCCAGCCCCAAGCGGTCCACCCAGAAGCCGAAGAAGACCGTCAAGCCGCGCACGCCGACCCCGCGCGCGACGCGGTCGCGTCCGGCCGGTTCCTCGCCCGCCCGGTCGAAGGCCCCGTCCGCGCCGGCGGCCGGAGGCGTCGCGGCGCAGGTCATCTCGCTGGTGAACAAGGAGCGCGCCAAGAACGGGTGCCGGGCGCTGACGTCCAACAGCAAGCTGACCGCGGCGGCGCAGGGCCACTCCGCCGACATGGCCCGGCGCGGCTTCTTCGACCACACCAACCCCGACGGCAAGAGCCCCGGCGACCGGATCACGGCCGCCGGGTACCGCTGGTCCACCTACGGCGAGAACATCGCCAAGGGGCAGCCGACCGCGGCGAGCGTCATGCAGGCCTGGATGAACAGCTCCGGGCACCGCGCGAACATCCTGAACTGCAGCTTCCGCGAGATCGGCGTGGGCGTGGTGAAGTCGGGCGGGCCGTACTGGACGCAGGTGTTCGGCGCCGCCCGCTGATCATCGGGGCGTCGCGAACACCTGCGTCCACCAGGGGCCCCGGAGCCCCGCACGACGCCGACCCCGACCATCGTGAGCCCGCAGTTGAGGATGTTGGCCCGATGGCCGGGGCTGCCCATCCAGCCGTCCACGACGGCGGGCGGCCCCGACTGGCCCCGGGCGATGTTCTCCGCCCACGTGCTCCACCGGAATCCGGCGGCGGTGATCCGCTCCCCCGGCCCGTCGCCGCCGGAGCCGCGGTGGTCGAGCACGCGGCGGGACGCCATGTCCTGCGAATGCCGCTGCGCCGCCCCGTGCAGCGCCGGCGAGACGCGCAGCGGCCGGCAGCCGGCGGCCGCCCGCCTGGCGTTCACGAGCGCCACGACCTGCTGCTCGACGGTCGTGGCGGTGCGCGGCGGCGTGACCCGGGCCTTGTCCGGCGCCGCCTCGGGCGTGGGCGGCGGGGTGCGCGTGGGCGTCCGCTGGACGGGCGCCGGGACCGCGGCGTCGGGCGCGGGACGCGCGGGCTCGTCCGGCCCCGGCAGCGACCAGTAGACGACCGCGGCGGCGACACCGGCGGCCGCCGCCCCCGCCGCCCAGCGCGCGGCACCGGCGGACGCCTTCGCCGCACCCGCCGAGGAAGCGCCCGCTCCGGACGAGGCGCCGCCCGCACCCGCCGAAGCGTGGCCCGCGCCGGACGCGGTCGTGCCCGCGCCGGAGGCGGCGTTGCCCACGCCTGCGGCGGCGTTGCCCGCGTCCAGCAGGGACTGCGCTCCGGTCAACGCCGCGTGCAGCGGGGAGTCGGCGGGCATCGGCACCATGACCAGGCCCGCCAGCAGCGCCTCGGGCGGGGCGAGGTCCCGCTGGCGGGCGGAGCAGGCGCGGCACCCGCGGATGTGCTTGGCGATCCGCTTGCGCCACAGCGGGGACGGCCGCCCGTCCCACTCGGCGAGGACGGGTTCGAGCCCGCCGCACCGCCGGCCGCTCACCACCCGCACCACGGCGCGGCACGTCGCGAGCTGCTTCTTCATCCGCTGCACCCGCACGGCCGCGTGAGCCGCCGGCAGCCCGAGCCCCTCGGCCAGTTCCCGCCGCGTCAGGTGCCCGGACGCCTCCAGCCACCACAATCCGAGCAGCTCGCGCTCCCCCGCGTCCAGCCACCGGGTCGCCTCGGCGATCTCGCGGCGCTGCTCCGACAGCTCCAGCCGCAGGACGGCCAGCCCGGCGAAGTCCTCCTCGGCCCCCGCCACCTGTGCCAGGGCCAGCGGATCCATCGGCGTCCCGGCGCGCTGCGCCGACCAGCGGCGGCGCACCTGGTTCATGGCGATGGAGACCAGCCACGACCGGAAGCGCTCCGGCTCCCGCAGCGCGCCCAGCCCGCCCAGGGCGCGCAGCACCGACTCCTGGACGACGTCGTCGACGTCGGCGTGGCCGCCGAGCGCCCAGCCGACCACGTTGTAGAGCAGCGGCAGATGGTCGGCGACCAGCCGCTCGCGGGCGCCGGGGTCCCCGTCCTGCGCCGCCCGGACCAGCACGTCCACATCCGCGCCCGTACGCATCTTCGTCCTCCAGAGAGTCTCCGCCGGTCCCTCTGGAGACCTCCGAAACCACCAGAGATAACAGGAAACCCGCCAATTCTCCCCCGTCTCCGCACACGGCGCACCACGTATGCGGGCCGCAGGTCGCCCGGTCCGGCGGCTACGCGGGCCCGCGGTTCACGAGCAGGATGCTGGGGGACGCGCTGCCGGCGAACGGTACCCGGACCCGTATGAGGTCCTCCCCCGTTCCCGGACGCACGGCGCGGCAGTGGACGATCCAGCAATCGGCTTCCCGATCGGCGCGCACGGGGACGCACGTGCCGCCGAGATAGCCGTGGCCGTAGACCGCGGAGCTCGCGGACTCGATGGCCTCGTCCCGGCTCATGGACGGCCCGGCACGCCGCCCTCCGGGAAGCCGCCTGCGCATCGCGCGGAAGGCGCGTTTCACGGCGGCGACCACACCGGCGTCCACCCGGTTGCCGATCACACCGCCCGCGGCCGCCGCACCGACGTACGTGCCGATGTGCAGCGCGTGATCCAGTATTTCGGGGGTACTCCCGACCCAGCCTCCAGGTTGGGGGTACCCCTGAGGGGGACCGGGTTCGAGCACCGGAGGGGGCGGCTGTGGGCCTGGATCCCATGGGCCCCGTGGCGCTTGAAGGCCGAGCCATTGACCGACCCCGTACTCCCAGTAGGGCCGGCGGCCCCCGACCACGTCGGCGTAGAGCATGCAGCCTTGGAAGACCCTCGACCAGACGCCATGCCCTAGAGAACAGTAGTGCCCGCCTATCCCCAGCGCGCTCTGATGGAAGAGATTCGGGTCGGCGTCCGGGAGCGACTCCGCCAGGTGCACCAGCGTCCGCATTTCCCCGCAGGCGTCCGAGACATGGTGGCCGGGCGCATCGGCCTCGGTGGTCTCCGCAGCCTTTGCGGCACCGGCCGCATCCCGAAGGGCCTGCAGGAATGTCGCCCAAAGCCCGGGATTCGAGGTGAGGGGGTCGAACACCACGCCCCCAGGATCGATGCTCCGGCCACGAGACGCAAGGACGCCCGAGGGGGCCGCGCGAGCCGAACCACCACTGCGAAAACCGCGGGCATCCTGAACTCGTATACCGCTCACAGATTGTGGCCCGCTGGATTAGAGTGCATTTGTGAAGGCAGCGGTTCATGCCAGGTACGGCCCGCCCGAAGTCGTCCAAATCGCCGAGGTGGACGAACCTCAGGTCGGAGACGGCGATGTCCTCGTCAAGGTGCGCGCGACGACGGTGAACCGGACCGACTGCGCCTACCGGACCGCATACCCCTTCTTCATGCGGTTGCTCACCGGCCTCACCCGTCCGCGCCGGAAGATCTGGGGGACCGAGTTCGCCGGAGTGGTCGAGGCCGTCGGCGGCGGTGTCACGTCCTTCGCCGTCGGCGACAGGGTCTTCGGATACAACGAGGGCGCGTTCGGGACGCACGCCGAGTACGTGTCCGTCCCGGCGGACGGCATGATCACGACAATGCCGTCCGGCGTGGAGTTCCGGGAGGCCGCCGCCGGCACCGAGGGGGCGCATTATGCGCTCTCCGCCCTCCGCACGGCGCGGGTCACGGCCGGGCAGGACGTCCTCGTCCACGGTGCGACCGGCGCCATCGGCTCTGCCGCGGTGCAACTGCTGAAAAGCATGAACGTCACGGTGACCGCGGTCTGCGACACGGCGAACCTGCGACTGGTGCGCGATCTCGGGCCCGATCGGGTCATCGACTACACGGCCCAGGACTTCACCGCGGACGAACAGCGGTACGACCTGGTCTTCGACGCGGTCGGCAAGAGCACGTTCGGCCGCTGCCGACGGCTGCTGAAACCCGGCGGATACTACATGTCGTCCGACCTGGGGCCGGGCTGGCAGAACATCCCCCTGGCACTCGTCACACCGCTGTTCCGCGGGAAGAGAGTGAAGTTCGGCCCGCCCACGCAGAACAAGGAAATGGTGGAGCATCTGCGGGGCCTGATGGAGTCGGGACAGTTCAGGCCGGTCATCGACCGGCGGTACCCGCTGGACCAGATCGTCGAGGCCTACCGGTACGTCGAAACGGGCAAGAAGATCGGCAACGTCGTCATCGACGTCGCCCCGATTCCCTGACCGGCCGAACTCCCGCTCCCGGAGGAAGTCCGCCGGATTCTAGGCTCCTCGAAATCAACATTGAATTTCTGAAGCCGTTCATCCGCTGGAGCGAGTAGGTTTACTCAACTACCCTCCGGGAGATGTGACAGCAGCGACCGCCGCCCGCACCAGGGTATGCGGTTCTGTATTTCCTGCGCCACCCGCGAAGCCCACTCCGCCCGCCACGGCGACTCCGGCGGACCGGCGGCCGTCGGCTGTCCTGGATCAACCAGCACATCGGCGGCTGACCCCGCCCACACCCCGCAGGAGTTCCCGCATGTTCCGAAAGTTCATGGCGGCGCTGGCCGTCACCCTGGGGCTCGCCTTCCTGGTGCCCGCACTCTCCGCCGCTCCCGCGTCCGCCGCGGCCCCGCTCGCCGTCCGGACGATCTACTACGACGCCAGCGGCGCCCAGGAGTTCCGTGCGGCCGTCGACCAGGGCGCCGCCGCATGGAACGCGGCAGTGCCCGCGATCCGGCTCGTCCCCGCGACCGGGTCGCAGGCCACCGTCAAGGTGTACGCCGACAACGGCTGGCCGCGCACCTACATGTACGGCTTCGGCCGGGCCGTCATCTACATGGGACGTGAAGCGGTCAACGACGGCTTCTACCCGCCCAGGATCGCCGCCCACGAACTGGGGCACGCCCTCAGCCTCCCCGACAACCGCAACGGACGCTGCGACTACCTGATGTCGGGCCACAGCTCACCGGTCTCCTGCACGAGCACCACCCCGCACTCGACCGAGGCTGCACAGGTCACGCGCAACGCGGGCGCCCGCGTCCTCGCCGCGACCACCACCTCCGCCCGGCAGGCCGAGTACGCGGACTGCTTCATCTTCTGACCCCCGTCCACGACCAACCAACGCGGCACCGTCACCAGCAACCCCGGTGACGGTGCCGCCCCATGTCTCGTCACCTGCCCGGAACACCATGCCCGCCGGACGCACCGGGGCAGCGGCCCCGCCGAGCGCGTGACAGGATGTTCCTCAGGGCGGACCGACAGTCACACCGACCATGGATGCCTACTTCTGGTGCTCCTGCAAGCGCGTCAAGGCCGTGCGCCAATGAAGGTGCGCATGCTCTTCGGCCAGCGGGGCGTGCTCGGCGCAGAACCACTCAACTTCCGGTGGATGACCGACCCAGCCTGCCCGTTCCGGTTCGCGCCGAACCTCTTCCTCCGCCTCGCTCCCGAACCGGACGGCCGTGAACGACGAGCACGAATCGTCCCGAGGGGACTCCCCGCAGATCCAACAGACCGGCGGCCTCACATCAACTCCTTGCCGAGAGATGCCCACCCCCCGAACAGTAGCACTACTAAAAAATGGGCGAATACGCCACGCTCAGGCAATCCACGGCCGAATACTACAAGGAGAAACGGTGTATATAGCCATACCACCATGGAGCATATGCGACTCCTGTGCCCGCTTGAGGTGGCTGCCGGATCCGGACTGGAAGCAGGACGACCCGAGAGACTCGACCGATGATGGGGCGACCTACTTCTGCGAAGCATTTCCCGATGAGATCCCCGACGATATCAGGTATTCCGGCTTCGACCACCGCCACCCATATCCCACTGACGGTGGCGTGCGGCATGAACTAGCACCAGGCAAGGCGGATGTTCTCGCCGGATTCGAACGGGACAACACCGTTGACGTCCGCACCAGGGACGTCACAACGAGCGCCCAGGCCTGGATGCGCAAGATGGGCACGCTGAGAGCCCGTCGGCTCGAGCTCGCTCGGACTCTCCTGGACGCGGGCCACCTCACCATTCCGGTGAGAAATGACGGCACACCGGTGATCTGGATCTTCGATGACTACCGAATGCTCGCAGTGAGCACGACAGGTTCGTTCCGCCTGGACTCCATCGAGTCTGATGATTCTCGCGGCTGGCGGAGCAACTCCCTTGAGAAACTTGCCGCCGACATTCCGGGAGACGTGCTGTTGTACGTCGACAAGCGAGGTCCGCTGCTCCCCGTCCGCGCACTCCACAGTTTCAACATCTCACTGTTCCGCATGGTGCGGGACGGCTGCCCAAACGCACAATTGCGAGAAGAGTTCGCCGGTTCGTTGGCCTACCAGCCAGAAGGGGAACGTGCGGTCTTCACCTCGCTCCTGGCACTGGAAGCCTCCAGGGGCATCACCGCGGCATGGCGGCCAGTGCACGGCGGTCAGGTGCTGGCGGAGGGAGAAGTCGTCATCGACCCCGGCTACGAACACGAGGTCCGGTTGGTCCCGTAGAGGCCACCGGTCAAGTCATGCCTCAGAACCGAACGACGGCCGCCCTGGCCTCTGACCTATCGAGCCTGACGTGGGATTACGCAAGTTCGCTCGGGGAAGTCCGTCCCGAAGTGGTGGTGAACCAGGATGGACGTATGGGCAACGATGCATTGATGACCGCCGCTGTTCTGCGTCGGCACGGCGGGCCGGACGCACTGGAGGTGCGGGAGGACTGGCCCGTCCCGCAGGTCGGCCCGGGCCAGGTGCTCGTTCATGTGGCTGCCGCAGCGCTGAACAACACCGACATCTGGACCAGAGAGGGCGCGTACGGGCTCCCCGGTCGTCCGGACGCGAAGGCCGGATGGCGTGGTCCGCTGGACTTCCCTCTTGTGCAGGGCGGGGACATGGCGGGCACGGTCACCGAGGTCGCCGACGACGTCTCCGCCACCTGGATAGGGCGTCGAGTGCTGGTCGATCCCGCGTTCTACGCCGATGAGGGCCAGGACGCCGTACCGGTAGGGCTGCTCGGCAGCGAAGCGAACGGAGGCTTCGCCGATTATGTGGCGGTCGACGCCGTCCGGCTCCACGACATGAGCGACTCACCGTTGTCCGATGAGGAACTGGCCGCACTGCCCGTGGCGTACGGCACGGCCATGGGCATGCTGGAGCGCGCCCGCCTCACCAAGGGCGAGACGGTGTTCGTCACCGGCGCCTCCGGTGGCGTGGGATTCGCCCTCGTCCAACTCGCCGCCGCGCGTGGCGCGCGGGTCCTCGCCATGACCAGCGGCGCCAAGGCCGAAGCGGTGCGCGCCGCGGGCGCGGAGGTCACCGTGTCCCGCGACGTGGATCCGGCCCGACTGCAGGCCGAGCTCCGTGCGGCGGCGCCCGCCGGGCTGGACGCCGTCGCCGACGTGGCGGGTGGCCCCTGGCTCGAGCGGGTGCTTCCGGAACTGCACGACGGTGCCCGATGGGTCATCGCCGGCGCCGTCGCCGGTCCCGTTGTCTCGTTCGACCTGCGGCGCCTCTACCTGCACAACCTCAGCCTCATCGGCTCCTCGATGCACACCCGCGCACACTTCGCAGAACTGGCGGAACTGGCCCGAACGGGCACCCTTCGACCGCGCATCGCCGCCACATACCGGCTGAGCGACATCCATGCGGCCCAAGAGGAATTCCGTCACGGCTCAGGTGTCGGCAAGATCGTGGTCGTTCCCTAGAGCGTTCGAGCGCGGGCTCGGTCACGCGGCCCACTCCCCGCAAGACGGCGGCGCCCGTACGTCCTCTCCGTTGCCGCGTCATCTCAGCTCGGCACGGCTCGTCCCCTCAATCACCTCATGAGGGCCCCACTTCATCCAATATGGCAGGAATGGTCCGGCCTACCTGATCACTAGCACCGGGCGGAGTGACGCATTGTTTGATTACTCTCCTCCGATTCCGCGCCTCTCTCGAATGTGGCGTCCCCCGTGGACGATCCGCAGGTTCAGCCGTCCGCTTTGAAAACGAAACGCAGGTGCGGCACGTGCACGTCCGATTTCCGCACGTGCAAAGTCCGCACGCGCACGGTTACATAGGGTCCGGTTGCGCCCTGGACGTCGGCCCCGCGCGTCATGGGACACGACCCGCGAGCCGTCATGACGCGCCGGTTCGCGCCCTCTCGTGGAAAGGGCCAGCCAGCGTGGGCGTGGAGGACAACGGCGGGACCGGCACCCGCACCGAGACCGCCGACAGGCCCACGTCCGGAGAGCGGCACTACACGTCACCGCCGGACAATCCGGGATCACCCGGCCAGCAGTCCCGTCTGGAAAGCCGCGCCCGTACCCAGCAGGACCAGCAGCAGAATGCGCCCCAGGACACCGGTGGTGCCCAGAGCATTGCCGAACCCCGCGAAGGCAAGCAAGGCTTATCGCAGACCGGTGGCGCGGCCGAGAGCACGGGATCCCAGAACACCTCAGACTCCGGGCAGGGCAGCCCGCGTACCGACCAACCCCGCTCGCGTGACCCCGGTGCCCGGACCGGCGGTTCTTCTCTCGGTAGGCGAGACGGTCCGCAAGCCGAAGATGAGACCGACACCCGCACCGAGCCCGCAGACAAGCCTGCACCCTCGACGCAGGCGTACACCTTGCCCGCCGACCGCCCCGGGCAATCCGGCCAGCAGTCCCGTCTGGAGAGCCGCGCCCGCACCCGGCAGGACCAAGAGCAGTACAGAGCTCAGGACGCCGGCACCGCCGGCTCGGAGCCCGGTGACCGCGAGGACCGGCCCAGCCCGCCGCAGAGCGAAGCCGACAGCCAGAAGGCGGATGCCGCCACCGCAGGCCGGGACACGAGCGAGGCGCGGAAGGACGAGCACGCGCCCGCGAACGGCGAGGGCAGGCGAGATGACGAACGCGAGCAGGAAACGGGGCCCCTCAACACCACGACGCCCGGCAAGGACTCTCCTCGCGATCAGGATCGGCCCGCACCCGAGCAGGCCCGGAGCCAGGCACCCGAGACTCCGCGTCCGCAAGACCAAGAGCACCCGCCACTCCCCCGGCAGGAGCCGGTCGCATCCACCGAGAGCCGGGCGCCATCAGAGGCAGAGCAGTCCTCTCAAGGCACCGAGGCGCCCGCCGACGGCACCGGCGCGCAGGCAGGAGACACCGAGGCGCAACCCTCGGCGGAGGACGGAGAAGCCGAGGACCAGATGTCTCCGCCTGAGGCGGAGGAGGGCAACGAACAGCCCCCGTCCCAGCCCTCGGCCAGCGAGACGGGCGAGCGGCAGACCGCCGACAGCACATCATCCTCGTCGGAAGAGACCGCCGAGGATCACGGGGCGCCGGAACCTCACACCGAAGACACCGGCGGCCGTGGTAAGAAAGCCGAAGACGACGGCACTCAGCAGAACCCGAACGAGGTCAATGAGACAAGTCCGGAGGCCCATCCCAATCCCATACTTTCTGACGTTTATACCGACAGCAGCGGCCAGGTCCAGGTCGAACCTCGATATGGACGAGAGCAGAGCGGCCGACCGGGCGCCGAACTGGTTCGGAACGAAACCCAGACGACGGACCCGGTGGAACTCCCGACCCGCGAAGACCTCGATCCCGTGGGCGCACAAGGCGGTGAAACCGGACGCGGCGAACTTCGCGAACCCGACGACGACCCCGCATCCCGCGACTATCAGGAAAGTGATCCCGACAACCCGTCTCCTGGTCGCGATAGCCTGCGCAGGTTCCTGAACACTGCCAGCGACGCAAAGGATGCGGCGAGTACCTACTCCGAAACAGCCCAGAAGAACCTGGAGCGCGTGCAACCAACGGGTCAGCTAAGTGGTGCACGTGCCGACAAGGAGCACATAGGGCCACCTGATCAGAGCGTCAAGGTCGGCGATGCCGTGGTCGGAGCAGTGGGGGCGACAATCGTCGTCACCGAGGTCGTCCGCTCAATCATTAATCTTGCACGACAAACACGAAGGAGAGAGCATGCCGATAACTGACGAGCACGTTGCAGCGCTACGCGCCCAGTTGACGGGCAACCGCGACGAGCACCTTAGATTGATAGGTCAACTCGATCCAGACGAGGCCAATGTCAGTTACACGGCATTGGTCGCCGCAGCCTTCATTCAAGCAGCTGAGCGACGCTTCATCAACGATGGGAAGGTCGCTGAGAACTCTGAGGTCATTGACTTTGTTGCCCAGGTGCGCGAAACAGACGATGAATCTTCCCGTCTGATAGACCCACGGATTGCCGAGAGCATGATACTCGACTTGCTCGGCAGAGGCAGCATGGTCGATGCCGATCCGGACACGCGATTCGGCCACCAGATCGTGCTTCTCGCAGCCCTGGTGGGCGAAGAGCGATACAGCTCAGTCGAACTCGATGAGTTCTTGGAGAAGGCTCGCTCACTCGCCGACGAGTTGCTCACGTAATGGATCACTCGGCTGTCCATCTCAGAGAGGAGAACATCCTCGCCCTGCGGTTGTTCCTCACGAATGGCCCCGAGGCGTGGGTGCCTCTGCAAGAGGCCATTCAGAAGGACGACGAGACGGCGGCCGGGTACATGGCGCTGCTCTACGGGGCGTTCTGTGTCGCGGTGCGGCGCAGGTTCTCACCGACGTACACCGTGGGCGAGATCGTCAGGCTCGTGGCGGACGCGCGGATCAAGGCCCACGAAGACACGAGGCTGATCAACCCACTCGTGGCCGAAGACATGATCCGTCGCGTCGTCGGTGCGCCGCCGCTGGAAAACGGCGAGCCAGAGGACGTGCGGGCCGCCCTGTACGCCGAGGTCTTCGTCCTTCTGCACCTCGTCGGCGAAGCGGACTTCGATCGGGCGGGGCTGGAGCAGTTCATCGAAGAGGCGACCGCCTACACCGAACGATGGCTTGCCGCTCGTCGGCACGCGCCAGCCGAGCAGCAATAACCGGCATTAACCTGGTTTCGACACTCGTCGCCTTGGCCGAGTCGGCTCGAAGCCCGACTGGCAACCCCCGGGACACTGGCTGGCGAGCTTAAGCGCCACACCGACAAGTGGGGTAACACCAATACCTGGTGGGCCAAGACCGACGACGACAGCGGCAACCAGAGTGTGTGGGTCTCCGCCACCGTATTCACAGTGGGCGGACAGAACGAGCGGATTCCCGGCCTCCCCGGGCCTACTGAGCAGTCTGCCCGGCCTCGGCGGAAGGTGCTGATCCACGCACCTTCCGCCGAGGCACTCCTGCCGACTCCTCGGTTCAGCGATCGGGTGTCACCGTGATCGCGCACCTCGGCCGTCCAGGACGGCTGACGCAGGCGGGTGGGGTGGCCGTCCGTCGCGCTGGCCACCGCCGTTCACTGGGTGCGGGCGGGCGGGACGAGGTTGCGTAGGCGCTCGCGCCGGTGGCGGGCTGGTTGTGGCCGTTGGGCAAGGGGCCGCGGTCGGTGTCAGGGGCGCGCTGATCGGCTTCGGGGTGTGGTGGGGGTCGGAGATCTATCGGGGCGCGATTGGTCGGTGGGCGGGAAGTTCCGTGGTTGTCCGGAGGCGGACGAGGGGTTGTACGCGGTTCAATCTTTTCGGGGGCGGGGCGCTTCTAGGATGTTCAGGCCTGACGCGGGGTCAGGTGGGGTGAAAGGGCGGTGCAGGGGTGGCCCAGTTGGCCATTGCGAACTCGTTCATGCCGCAGTACGCGAAGCTCGAGCCGAAGGTGCGCAAGGGTGTGGACGCGGCCATCGGGAAGTTCGCGGAGCACACGCATGCGGGGCTGCATCTGGAGAAGCTCAACAATGCCAAGGATCCGCGGATCCGGACGATCCGGATCGACCAGTTCTGGCGCGGCGTGGTGCTGGCTCCGGACAAGGGCGACGTCTACTGCCTGCTGGCCGTGATGGCTCATGATGACGCGATCGAGTGGGCGCGGAGCAGGAAGTTCTCGGTGAACCAGGCGATCGGTGTGCTGGAGGTGCGGGACCAGGTCGCGCTGGAGGAGTTGTCGCCGGCGCTGGAGCAGGCCGCGGAGGGGAAGGTCTTCCGGCTGCTGGGGCACGTGTTCGAGAAGGACCTGCTGCGGCTCGGGGTGGACAAGGACGTGCTTCCCCTCGTCCGGCTGCTGACGGAGGACGCGCATCTGCTGGCGCTGGAGAAGCTGCTGCCGGAGCCGCAGTACATGGCGCTGCTGGCGCTGGCGCAGGGGATGAGCGTCCAGCAGGCGTGGGAGGAGGTCGCGAAGTACCTGCCGGCGGAGGAGAAGCCCGCGGCGGTGGACCCGGACGATCTGGTGACGGCCATGCGGCGGACGCCGGGGCAGGTCGTTTTCGTCAATGGGCCCGAGGAGCTGCGCGACATTCTCGAGCATCCGTTCGACACGTGGCGCATTTTCCTGCATCCCGTGCAGCGGCGGGTGGCGCTGCGGCCCTCTTACAGCGGGCCCGCTCAGGTGACGGGCGGCGCCGGGACGGGCAAGACGGTGACGGCGCTGCACCGGGCGAAGTTCCTCGCGGGCAAGGGCGGGCGCGTCCTGCTGACGACGTTCACGCGGAACCTTTCGGAGGCGTTGGAGAAGCAGCTCGATCTGCTCGTCGATGACGCCGCGGTGCGCGAGCGGATCCACGTGAAGAACGTCGATTCGCTTTCGTATTCGATCGTCGGACGGCATCACAAGCCCGGTATCGCGAGTGCGGACGTGCTGGAGCCGCTGTGGGAGGAGGCGGCGGAGGGGACGCCGTTCTCGCCGACGTTCCTGGAGCGGGAGTGGGAGCAGATCGTCCTGGCGCAGGGGCTGGAGAGCGAGGAGGAGTACCTCGCGTGCACGCGGGCGGGGCGCGGGGTCCCGCTGGGGAAGGCGCAGCGGGCCGTGGTGTGGCGCGCGATCGGCCATGTGGTGGACGGGCTGGCGGAGGAGGGCAAGTCGACGTTCCACCAGCTGGCCAACGAGGCCGCCGACCTGGTGGACGGCCCCGAGTACGACCATGTGGTCATCGACGAGGCGCAGGACATCCACACGGCGCAGTGGCGGCTGCTGCGGCGGCTCGTCAAGGAGGGCCCGGACGATCTGTTCATCGTCGGTGACCCGCATCAGCGCATCTACGACAGCCACGTGTCGCTGGCGAGCCTCGGGATCAACGTGCGGGGCCGCAGCACCAAGCTGAAGATCAACTATCGGACGACGCAGGAGATCCTGGCGTGGTCGGTGCCCCTGCTGGGGCGGTCGCCGGCGCAGGGGCTGGACGATTCGGCCGACACGCTGGACGGGTACCGGTCGCCGATGCACGGGCGGCGGCCCGTGGTGAGGGCGTATCCGGACATGGACGCCGAGCTGGACGGGCTCGTCGAGCAGGTGCGGGCGTGGCTGGACGCCGATGTGGAGGCGGGAGCGATCGGGGTCGCGGCGCGTTACGTGTGGGTGGCGCGCAAGGCGGCGAAGCGGCTGAAGGAGGCTGGCATCACCGCCTACCAGGTGCCCAGTAAGACGCCGGGTGTGCAGGTCGGGTCGATGCACAAGATGAAGGGGCTGGAGTTCCGGTGCATCGCCGTCATCGGGGCGGACGAGAAGTCGCTGCCGTCGGCGAAGGCCATCACGCCGGAGGGTGAGGACCCGAAGGCGCATGCGCAGGACGTCCAGAAGGAGCGGTGCCTGCTGTTCGTGGCGTCCACGCGCGCGCGTGACCACCTGTACGTGTCGTACTCGGGGTCGCCTAGCCCGTTCCTGCCTGGCTGAGGTCGTAGAGGAGGGCCTGTAGACCGGCGGCCTGCGGGTGGTCGTCGCCGTACAGGGCGGTGACGTCGGTCAGGAGTTCGGTGAGTTCCTTGCGTGCTTCGCCTGCGCGGCCCGCGGCCAGTTCGAGGCGGGCTATGCGTTCGCGGAGGCGGAGCGTGAGGGGGTCGTAGGGGCTGCCGGGTGTGAGGTCGTCCAGGAGTTCGCGCAGGTGGGCGAGGGCGGTGCCCGTGGCGCCGAGGTGGGCTTGGCTGACGGCCTCCTGCTCGCGGCAGTTGAGGACTTCGGGGGCGTCCGGTCCGTACACCTCGGACAGGATGACGGCGGCGGCGCGGTAGGCGTGGACGGCGCGGCGGTAGTCGCCGCCTTGGAAGAGGGCTTCGGCGAGGTCCAGGCAGAGGCCCATGTACTCGGGGTCGTCGTCGCCGAGGGCGAGACGGGCGGGTTCGGTCAGGCCGGAGAGGAGTTCGGCCGCCTGCGTGTAGCGGCCCGCGGAGGCCAGGTCGCCCGCTTCCGCGCGCGCTTGGGCGACGTCGTCGTAGGTCGGGAGTTCGACGGGTTCCGGGGACGCTTGGGGCTCGTCGCGGCTTCTGCCGGTGAGGCGGATGCGGCTGACGGCCTTCGCGTACAGGTGCTGCGCCGGGATCGTGTCGACGATCCCCGGCAGCGGCTCCAGGGACGACACGAATTGCAGGAGACGGTGGTACACGTCGTCGGCGTCGGCCGGGCGGTCCCCCGGCTGCTTGGCGAGCAGTTGCAGGACGAGGGCGTCCAGTGCGGGCGGGATGGCAGGGTTGAGTGCTCTCGGTGAGGTCGGGACCTCGTCCTCATGGCGGCGCAGTACCTCGTAGGCGTTGGTGCCGGGGAAGACCTGGCGGCCGGTGAGCATCTCGTAGAGGACGCAGCCGAGGGAGTACAGGTCGCTCTGCGGGCTCGGACTGCCGTACACCTGCTCCATGGACGTGTAGCCCGGCGTGTAGGGGGCGCCAAGGCCGGTGGTGGTGCGGCGTACGTCGCCTGGGCCGAGCCCCACCGCGGCACCGAAATCAAGGACTTTGACCGACCCGTCCCGGCACAGCATCAGGTTGCTGGGCTTGAGGTCGCGGTGGACGAGCGGACGGCGGTGCGCGACGTTCAGCACCGCGCACACCTGGGCGGCTATCATCGACGCCCACGAGACGGAGAGCCTCTCCTCGGCGTCGAGGACGTGGGCGATCGTCGTGCCCTCGACGTACTGCATGACCAGGTAGAAGCATCCGTCGTGGCTGCCGAAGTCGTAGACGGTGGGGACGCCGGGGTGCTCGAACCAGGCGGTGCTGCGGGCCTCCTGCTCGAACCGGCCGACGAGGGCCTCGTCCGCGACGCGGGTGAACTTGACGGCGAGGCGCCGGTCGAGGAACCGGTCGTAGGCGCGCCACACCTCGCCCATCCCGCCGCGCCCGATCGCCTGATCGAGCTCGTACCGCTCGCCTTCCCCGAGGAGCTCGCCCCGCCGCAACGCCCACCTCCGCTCGCCCGTCCAGGCAGCGTACCGGCGGCGGGGGCGCGGGCGCGGCGGCGTCAGCCGGGCGGGCGGAGGGTGCCCGCGCCGAGCCCTTCGAGGCCGAGGCGCAGGACGTCGGCGCCGAGGCGGTGGGTGTCGCGGAGTGCGGCCTCCAGGTCGGTGAGCCTGCGGAACGCCCGGCCTAGTTCGGCCTGCTCGTCGAGGGTGAGGCGGGGCAGGCGGGCGCGGCGGACGTCGAAGCGGGCGGAGGACGTCGAGCTGCGCAGCCGGGCGCCCTGCGCGCCGAGCAGCAGCCATCCGGCGACGAAGTCGGGGTCGGTGCGGGACGGGTCGGCGCGCACGAGGGCGAGGCCGGGGCCGAGCACCGGGCCGCCCTCGGCGATGACGCGGGCCACGGGGTGGCGTGCGGACAGCGAGACGACGACGTCACCGGGGGCCACCTCGACGTGGTCGGGGTCCGCGGCGGCCTTACCGGTGGGCCCCTGCCCCTGGGCGACGTCGTCCAGGGTCAGGACGGGCACGTCCCCTTCGTCCATCCGCACCTTGACGGGAGGACGGAGTATCTCCACCACACCTGCCTTGGCCAGCTCACCGATGGTGGTCATGGGGACGTCGGCGCGCGCGCGAGCCTGCGTCAGGGACGACAGTTCCGCGACGGCTCGCGGTAGTTCGGCGGCCTGCTTCTCCAGGCGTTCGCGAGCGGCCACGAAGGAGCCTTCCGCCGTCGGGGCGCTGCGCTGCGGCAGGTGGCGGGCGGGGGTCAGGTCGACCTCGTCGTCCAGCAGGTCGATGATGCGCACGACGGCGCTGGAGTCCGGCCCGGGGGACTTGCCCTTCGCGTAGCGGCGCCAGGCGTCCAGGGCCGTTCGCTCGAAGTCGCCGGGGTCGGAGGACGTGTCGACCATCAGGACGTCGTCGGCGGGTGTGTCGCCAGGGGCCGGACGTCGGAGGACCCACACGGTCAACGCGACGGCCATGTTGGGCACCGCGCCCGGGGGCAGGCCGATGACGGCCCGGAGCGTCCCTCGGCGGAGCAGTTCGGCGCGGACGCGGCGTCCGGACCGGCGGACCGCCACCGCAGGCGGCAGGAGCATGACGACATGCCCCCCTGGCTCGACGTGGGCCAGGCCGTGCTGGATCCACGCGAGCTCCGATTCCATGCGCGGCGGCAGGCCGTACTCCCAGCGCGGGTCGCCCGTGAGCTGCTCGTAGCCCCAGCCGCGGTCGTTGAACGGCGGGTTGGAGACGACGAGGTCGACCGTCCGCCCGGGGAAGGCGTCGGCGAGGAGGGAGTCGCCGGGGCGGACCTCGGCGGGCGCGCCGCGCAGCGCGAGCTGGATCGCGGACATGCGCGCGGTCGTGTCGTCGATCTCCTGGCCGAGGAGCCGCTCGATGTCCTTGAACAGCGTGTGGGCGGCCTGCAGGTAGGTGCCCGTCCCGCAGGAGGGGTCGAGGACGGTGCGCGCGGGCCCGCCGAGTTCGAGCATCAGCCGGACGACCGGTTCCGGTGTCACGTACACGCGGCGGCTGTGGTGCTCCAGGTAGCGGGTGCGCAGGAACTCGAAGGTGTCGACGACTCCCAGCTCGTCCACGAGCTGGGAGAGGGCGCGGACGAGCGGGACGGGCGACGGCGGTGTCAGGTCGGCGCGCGCGCGGACGGCCTCGGGCAGCATGGGCGCGATCTCGTCGGGCAGGACGCGCGCGATCTCCTCGTCCGGGGCGGATGACAGCTCCGCCCAGCGGCCAGGACGCGCGCGCAGATGGAGCAGGAACGCGCCGGCGAACGTGAGGACGTCGGCGAGGTCCGTACCGTCGGACGCGGCGGCGCGGAGGGTCTGCCAGACGCGTTCGCGGACGGGCGAGTCGGCGAGCTTGCCCTGGCCGCGCAGCCAGTCCTCCACCTCGGTGAGGGAGAACGTCGGGCTGACCGCCGTCCCGCCGACGGGCTGGGGGAAGTCGTCGTGCCGCCGGCGCCAGTTGCTCACGGCCGCGCGTCCCACCGCGGCCAGGCGGGCGATGTCCGCCGCGGTCACCGTCGCGTCGTTCGGCACCGGCGCTCCTTTCAGCCGACGTTCAGGATCGGCATCACCCTAGTGCCTACCACGCCGGTTGATCTGATTCACGTCGTCGCCGGCGGCGGGCACCGTCGCTCGCCGAGCGCACATCGAGTCACCCGTTGACGGCGTTCACACCGCCAAGACTTCGATTACTTACAGTGACTTCATCGTGGCGCATCGTTTACCATTGCCTGATGCGGGTGCGGCACGAGTTCGGGGTGCTCGGGCCCCTGGAGGTCAGGCGGGACGGGGTCCCCCTGCCGATCGGCGCGACCAAGCTCCGGCTGCTGCTGGCCGCCCTGCTCGTGGACGCCGGTCACGTCGTGCCCGTCGACACGCTGGCGGACCGGTTGTGGGGCGAGGATCCGCCGGCGCGGGTGAGGAACACCCTGCAGAACTACGTCATGCGCCTGCGGCGGGCGCTCGGCGAGGGCGGTGCCGGGATCGTGCTGACCCATCCCCGGGGTTACATGGCCGAGGTCGAGCCGGACGCCCTGGACCTGCACCGGTTCGGCGCGCTCGTCCGGCAGGGGCGCGCGGAACTGGAGGCGGGCGGCGCGGCCGACCGTGCGGCGGCCCTACTGCGGCAGGCGCTGGGGCTGTGGCGGGGCGAGCCGCTGTCGGACCTGCCGCCCGACCTGCTCCAGGACGTCGTCCCCGCCCTGACCGAGCAGCGCCTTGACGCGGTCGAGCTGAGCATCGACGCCGACCTGGCGCTGGGCCGCGCCGCCCACGTTCTCCCGGAGCTGCGCAACCTCATCGGGACGCATCCGCTGCGCGAGCGCTTCTGGGCGCAGCGCATGCGGGCGCTCTACCAGTGCGGCCGGCAGGCGGAGGCGCTGGAGTGCTACCGCACGGTGACCGCGCTGCTCGCGGACGAGCTGGGCATCGATCCGGGGGCGGAGTTGCAGGACCTGCACCGCCGGATCCTCGCGGCGGCCCCCGAACTGCGCCCGGCGCCCGGCCCCGGCCCCGGCCCCGGCACCGTGCCGCGGGCCCGGAGGCCGGGGAACCTGCCGGCCGAGACGACCAGCTTCGTCGGACGGGAGCGCCTGCTCGCCGAGGCCCGCCGGACGCTCGACGGCGCCCGGCTCGTCACGCTGACCGGGGTCGGCGGGGTGGGCAAGACGCGCCTCGCGCTGCGGGTCGCGGCCGAGTCCGCCGCGTCCTTCCCCGACGGGACGTGGCTCGCCGACCTGGCCGTGCTCGCGCCGCGGACCGATGCCGAGCAGCTCGACCGGACGGTCGCCGAGTCGCTCGGCCTGCGCGACCAGTCGGCGCGCGCCCCGGCCGACGCGGTCGCGGATCATCTGCGCGACCGGTGCCTGCTGCTCGTCCTGGACAACTGCGAGCACCTGGTCCAGGCCGTCGCCGCGCTGGCGCTGCGGCTGCTGCGGGCGGCCCCCGGCCTGCGGATCCTCGCGACGAGCCGGGAGCGGCTCGGCGTGCCGGGCGAGTACGTCCTCGTGGTCCCGGGCCTCGCCGTCCCGGGCCTCGCCGTCCCGGATGAAGAGGGCGCACACCACACCGAAGGCGGCGCACACCGGAACGGCGACCGCGCGGACGCCGTCCGGCTCCTCGCCGACCGGGCCGCCGCGTCCGTACCGGGCTTCGCCGTCACCGCGGGCAACCGGGACGCGGCCGTGCAGCTGTGCCGCCGCCTGGACGGCATCCCGCTCGCCATCGAGCTGGCGGCGGTGCGGCTCGGCTGCATCGGCGTGGAGGAGATCCTCGCGCGCCTGGACGACCGTTTCCGGCTGCTGTCGATGCCCCGCGCGCGGACCGGCGGACGCTACCGGCACACCCTGGGCGGCGTGGTCGACTGGAGCCACGAGCTCTGCACCCCCGGCGAGCGGCTGCTGTGGGCACGGCTGTCGGTCTTCGCGGGCGCGTTCGACCTGGAGGCGGCCGAGGCGGTCTGCGCGGGCGGGGGCATCGCCCGCGATGAGGTGATGGATCTGCTCGCGGGCCTGGTCAACAAGTCGATCGTGATGGCGGGCGACACCGGGGGCAGGACCCGCTACCGCATGCTGGAGACCATCCGGGGCTACGGGTGGCGGCGCCTCCGGGAGCTGGGCGGCGAGGACGAGACGCGGGTCCGGCACAGCCGGCACTACCGCGATCTCGCGGTCCGCGCCGCCACCGGGTGCCACGGGCCGGACGAGGTCGCCTGGCTGCGGCGGCTGAGCCGGGAGCTGCCCGACCTGCGCGCCGCCCTGGAGTTCTGCGCCGGCGCCCCCGAGCACGCCGGCACCGGGCTGGAGATCGCGGTCAACCTCATCCGGGCGCGGTCGTGGTTCTTCAGCGGCACCATCGGCGAGGGCCGCCACTGGCTGGAGCGGTTGTCGGCCCGGTTCGACCGGCCGCCCGCCGCCGTGCGCGCGCCCGCGGCGGCGATGCGGGCCTTCCTGGTGCTCGTCCAGGGGGACCGGGAGGCGGTGCCGGGCGCGATGGCGGAGTGCCGCGCCGCGGTCGGCCCCCGCTCCCCCGAGTCGGCCTACCTCGAAGGCATGCACGACCTGCTGATCCACGGCGACCCGGGGTCGCTCCACCTGCTGGCCCGCGCCCGGGAGGGGTTCCGGGCGGCGGACCGGCCGGGCGACGCCCTCATGGCCACCATGTTCTGGGCCATGTCCGCCGTCTTCCTCGGCACCCGGGACATCGCCTTCCGCGCCTGCGAGGTGTTCCGCGCGGAGGCCGAGGCCGCGCGGGCCGAGTGGCTCGCCTCCTGGGCGGTGTGGTCCGAGGGGCTCGCCGAGCTGTGGCACGGCAAGCCCGTCCTGGCCCTGCCGCTCCTGCGGGACGCCGTCGTCCGGCAGCGGTCCGTCGAGGACGAGTGGGGGCCGGTGTGGGACGTGGAGGCCCTGGCGTGGACGGCCGCCGCCATCGGGCGGCACCGGCACTCGGCCCTGCTGCTGGGCGCCGCGCACCGGATGCGGACGGCGACGGGCGTCGCGATGATCGGCCTCGCCCCGTTCCAGGCCGCGCACGCCGAGACCGAGCAGCTGGTCCGCGGCGCGCTCTCCGAGGAGTCGTACGCGGAGGCGTGGAACCGCGGCGACGGCGCCGAGGACGGCGTAGGCCTCGCGCTGGCCGTGGTGGACGAGATCTCGCCGTTCCGCGGGGGCCCCGGCGGGAGGTGACCGGGGCGTGACCGCCGGGCGACCGCCCCGCGACCGGTGTGACGGCCCGCTCGGACATCGTCGCCCTGTGACACGCGACACCGCACCGGGCGGCGGCCCGGTCCTTGATCTGGGAGGTCCCGTGCCCCGGGACAGTGATCGTTCGCCGGGCGGCGCCGGCCCGTGGTTCGGCGAGCGTGCGCAGCGTCAGATGGCGGCGCTGTGCGAGGCGTCCGGAACCGGAGGGGACGCGGCCCGGAGCCTGCTGGGCACCGCGCTGGAACCGCTCGCGCGGCTGTCGCTGCTGGATCCGCCGCCCGCGCGGAGCTTCGTGTCCGACGACCACTCGCCGGTGGAGTTCTCCCTGGCCTTCACACCCGGCGCCGCCCCGGTGCCCCGGGTGCTGCTGGAGCCCGGCTGCACCGACGACATGGCGCGCAGCGGCCGCGTCGGGCTCCGGACGGCCGAGCGGCTGGCCGTGCGCGGCGTCCTGTCGTGCGCCCGCCTGCACGCGCTCTCCGACCTCTTCTTCCCCGCCGCGCCGCACGGGCCGTTCGCGCTGTGGCTGGCGCTGGAGTTCCCGGCCGGACGTCCCCGCGCGAAGGTCTATCTCAACCCGGCGGCGGACGGCCCGGGACGCGCGGCCGACGCCGTCGCCGAGGCGCTCGCCCGCCTCGGGTACGGGGACGCGTTCGCCGGGCTGCGGCGATGCGCCGACCGTCCCGAAGACTTCCTGTTCTTCGCGCTGGACCTGGGAGACTGGCCCGCTCCCCGGGTCAAGGTCTATGTGAGGCATCGGGACTTCTCCCCCGCCGAGGCCGCCGCCGTCTCCCGCGCCATGCCGGGAGGCCACCCCGGGCGGGTGGCGGAGTTCATCGATCTCGTCGCCGCCGAGCGGCGGCTGCGGCGGCGGCCCCTCATCTCCTGCTTCTCGTTCACGCGGGCACGCACCGGACGGCCCAGCGGCTACTCCGTGCACGTCCCGGTGCGCGACTACGTGCAGGACGACCGCCAGGCCAGGGACCGCGCGGCGGACGCACTGCGCCGGTACGGCATCGACGAGCGGCCCCTCGACAGGGCGCTGGCGGGCCTGACATCCCGTCCACTGGACGCCGGCGTCGGGCTGATCTCCTACCTGACGCTGGCCCAGGCCGACCGGTGCCCGCCCCGCGTGACGGCGTACCTCTCCTCGGAGGCGTACAGGGTCCAGCCCGTCCGCCGGAGCTCCGTCCGCCGGAGCACCGTCGGCGCACCCGGCAGCGGTGAGCCCGGCCCGATGATGGCCGGGCGGTGACCGGGCCGATGGAGCCGTACCGGATCAAGGCCGTCGAGCCCCTGCCGCGCACGACACGGCCGCAGCGCGAGGCGGCGCTGCGGCGGGTTCACTACAACCTGTTCGAGCTGCGCGCCGAGGAGGTCACCATCGACCTCCTCACCGATTCGGGCACCGGAGCCCTGTCGTCCGGGCAGCTCGCGGCGGCGATGTCGAGCGACGAGTCCTACGCCGGGTCGGCGTCGTTCCACCGCTTCCGCGACGCCGTCGAGGAGCTGACGTCCTATCCGCACATCCTGCCGGTGCACCAGGGCCGGGCCGCCGAACGCATCCTGTTCTCCACGCTGGTGGGGCCGGGCAAACTCACCCTCAGCAACACCCACTTCGACACGACCCGCGCCAATGTGGAACTCGCCGGCGGTGAGGCCCGCGACCTCCCCTGCCCGCAGGCGCGGGACCTGGACGGCGCCGGGCCGTTCAAGGGGAACATCGACATCGAGGCGCTGCGGGCCGTCCTGGAAGGCCCGGAGGCGTCCCGCGTCGTCCTGGTGCTGATGACGGTCACGAACAACGGATGCGGCGGCCAGCCGGTCTCCATGGCCAACCTCGCCGAGACCGCCGCGGTGTGCCGCCGCCACGGCGTCCCGCTGTTCCTGGACGCGGCCCGGTTCGCCGAGAACGCCTGGCTGGTCACCCGCCGGGAGGCCGCCTACCGCGGCAGGACGCCCCGTCAGGTGGCACAGGAGGCGTTCCGGCTGGCCGACGGCTGCCTGATGAGCGCCAAGAAGGATGGGATCGTCCACATCGGAGGATTCCTGGGGTTGCGCGACAGCGCGCTCGCCCAGCGCTGCGAGCTGCTGCTGATCGCCACCGAAGGGTTCCCCACGTACGGCGGGCTGGCGGGCCGCGACCTGGACATGATGGCGCTCGGGCTGGCCGAGGCGCTCGACCCCGGCCACCTGGCCTCCCGCGAGCAGGCCGCCGCACACCTGGCCGGACGCGCCCGCGCCGCGGGCGTCGGCATCGTCGAGCCGCCGGGGCTGCACGCGATCTACCTCAATGCCGGGCGCTTGCTCCCGCACATCCCCGCACACCGCTTCCCCGGCCAGGCGCTGGCCTGCCAGCTGTACCTGGAGGGCGGGATCCGCTCGGCCGAACTGGGTTCGCTGTACCTGGGCCGGGAGGACGAGCACGGCGAACCCGTCATCAGCGCGCCGTACGAGCTGGTCCGGCTCGCGCTGCCGCGCCGGGTCTACACCCGCGGGCACCTCGACCATGTCGGCGACGTCCTCGCACGGATCGCCGACGACCCCGGCGGTGTGCCCGGCTACCGCATCACCGGGCAGGCCCCCATCCTCCGGCACTTCCGCGTCCGGCTCGAACCGGCCCACGACATGGCCCCCGCAAGCCTCCGAGGAGGAAGAGTATGAACGGTACCGAGCAGCAGGTGCGGAACTACTACGACTCGGCCGGGCCTGCGTACCTGCGGTTGATGGGCACCACCTGGCACCACGGTGACGTGGCCGCGCACCGGAGGGGCCTCAGCCCCGCCCAGGCCGCCCAGGATTTGGAACGCCACCTCGTCTCCGCCGCCGGACTCCGCCCGGGAGACCGCGCACTCGACTTCGGGTCGGGCGTCGGCGGCGCGACGGTGTACATGGCGGTATCACCGGCGCCCACTGGACCGGCGTCTGCAACAACGAGTGGCTCACCGCGCAGGCCCGCCGCCTCGCGTCCGAGGCCGCCCTGGAGGCCACGGTCACGTTCGAGACCATCGGAGACGAGGACTACAAGACCCTTCACGCCTGGGGCGACGCCACCTTCGACTGCATCACCTGGTTCGAGTCGGTCTGCCACCTGCCCGACAAGGACGCCTTCTTCCGCGCGGCCTACCGCGTCCTCAAGCCGGGCGGGCATCTGCTGGGCGTGGACTGGCTCCAGCGCCCCTTCGGCCCGTACCGGACGCCCGACGAGATAGCGCGGTGGATGAAGCCCGTCGAGGAGGCCATCTGCATCCCCTGGCACGGCACCGTGGACTCCTACCGCACGATGATCGGCGACGCGGGCTTCGAGGTCCTGACCGCCGAGGACCTGTACCCCGGCGTCGAGTGCTGGGGCAGCACACCGCCCGAGGACCGCGCCCGCTGGCTCACCTACGACGGCCCGGACGGCGCGCGCTTCCAGGAGGGCAAACGCGCACTGGACGCCGCCCGCGGCGCGGGAGTGTTCACCGTCGGCTCCTTCACCGCCCGCCGCCCCGACTACTGATCAGCGCGCCCGAGCGGGTCGCACCGGTCACCGGTCAGAAGGGCAAGGGAATCTCCCCGCTGTGGTAGGCGTGACGGCGAAGGTCATCGAGCGTGACGGGGGACGTCTCCAACTGGACGCTGAGACGGGCGAGGAAGTCTTCGGCCTCGGCGGCACCGAGCTTCCTAGACGCGGTGACGCGGTTTAGCGCACGCTCAAGGATGGCCGCGCGGCGCAGGCGGGGGTCATCGCACCACAGTTGCAGTACGTGGCTGCGGGCTGTCACATAGGAGCCGAGGCGGACCAAGGGGAAGGTTCCCTTGCGGCCGTCCGCCGCAGTATGAGCCCTGAAGCGGGTGGCGGGAAGGGTGAGACGCAGGGTCCCTGCGTCGGTCCATCGCAGCTGGGCCGGGTCGATGTCGCGCTCGGCGAGCCAGCCACCGAACTCGGCGCGGACGTCGCTGGAGTCACCCGCGTCGAGGGTGCCGGTCAGTGCGGGCCAACCGAGGCAGAGGCGGCCCAGATGCTCGTCGTGGGTGTCGGAGACGGCGGAGTACGCCAGCAGGGACGGCCCGCCCGAGGTCCGGGTGCGGATCACGTAGCAGGGAAGGTACGCGTGGTCGAGGGCGCGGAAGGCGACCTCGCGAAGTTCGTCCGGGACGTTGAAGTCCCGCCGGTCGGGGCGCTCCGCGAGGCGCTGCAAGGCGTCCTCGCGGAAGGCGCACGCGTGGCTCATCAGGCGGTGCCACTTCTGTTCGGTGGCCTGCGCCCTGTCCCAGACGACGACCTTGCGCCCGTAGTACGCGGCCGGGAGGGGGCCGCCGAGCACTCCGTCGAAGTAGAGCTTCTGCCTGTCGCGCTTGGGCACGTAGCGGGTGTCGTCGCGGACGGACCGGGCGCCGAGGTCGGTGAGGGCGTAGCTCCCGTCGGGAAGGCCGGCGACGTGTCCCACGCCACCGAGGAAGCGCAGGACGCGTTCCACCATCGCCTCGTCCAGCCCGAGGAAGGCCGCGATCTCCGGCACGGTCCGCAGCCCGGCCTCGGCGATGGCACGGCCGACGAAGCGGTCGAGCAGGTCGTACGGCTGGCGTTCCTCGATGAGCGCGTCGATCTCGACGGCGAACAGCGGCAGCGCGATCCGATGCAGGCGGACGGGCGTCGTGCCGGGCATCGCGGCCGCGTCCTCCACGGCACGGGCGGCGTCGTAGAGCGGATCCCTCATCATGCCTCCTGTCGTGCGATCAGCGGCCGGATCTCGCGGACGTCGCGCGAATCGCCGTTGTGGTGGACATGGCGGAGCAGCGCTTCGGCCATGGACCGGAAACCCGGGTCGGCCGCGCGCATGAGGGTCGTGGAATCGCCCACGAGGATCAGCAGCCTGCGGGGGCGGGAGAACGCGACGTTGGCACGGCGGAGCTCATCCAGGAACCCGATGGCGCCCCTGGCGTTGCTGCGGGTGAATCCGAAGACGATGAGGTCGCGTTCGCCGCCCTGGAACGAGTCGACGGTGCCGACTCCGGCGGCCGCCCGCTCCTCGTCGGCGATGCGTCCGGCGAGCATCTCGGTGACCAGCCCGACCTGGGCTTGGTAGGGGAGGATCACCGCCCAGTCGGCGACCCTCCCGTCATAGTGGCCGACGAGGTCGGTGATGACCTCGGCCTCGGCGTCGTTGGCGTAGCCGGTATCGGCCCAGCGCTCGTCCGGGCGGGGACGGCGTTCGTGGCGTCGCCGCTGGGGAAGGCCCGCGGTGTCGACGAACACCAGTGGCGAGTCGAAGAGCGCGTCGCGATGCGGGCGATCGACGTCCGACTCCAGGAAACCGTTGTAGAACTGCCGGGAGACGAACCGCGCGACGACCGGTGGCATGCGGCGCTGGTAGCGCAGGATCTCGCGGTGTCCTTCGGGTACGCCGGGGAAGAGCAGCTCGAAGGCGCTCTTGGTGACGAGGCCGTGCGCACGGGGATCGTGTCGCGCCCAACGCTCCACCTGCTCGTCGACGAAGGGCGGTAGCTGGTTGTGGTCGCCGACCAGGACGGCGCGGCGCGCCCGCACGAGGGGGACGAGCACGTTGGGAGTGCTGATCTGCCCGGCCTCGTCGACGATGGCGAGGGCGAAGTCGAGCCCTTTGAGCGCGGTGGTGGTGGCGGCGCCGATGCAGGTCGCGCCGATCACGTCGGCGTAGCGAATCAGTTCCGGGTAGAGCTGCTCGGTACGACTGCCGAGATGCCCGCGCCATTCGGCCAGCAGGCCCAGGCGGCGGCGCATGACGGCCAGGGCCCGTGCGGCCAGTTCAAGGAACGTGTCCAGCTCGGGCAGGCCGGGGCCCGGCTGGTCGGGGACGGGGACGCCGTAGATCAGCGCCCGGAGTTCTTCGGCGTCCGCTGCCGCCGCCAGGGCACGCCGATGGGCCTCGGTCGTCGCGTCGTCCAGCGCACTGCGGAGTTTCGACAACTCGGGCGAGGATTCGCGGATGCGCCGGGCCTCCTCGATGGCGGCCGCCCGGTCCTGGAGGACGCTGTCGAGCGTGGCCTCGAGGTGCTCGCGATGGAGTTGCCCTCGCCGATGCTCGTCGGCGAGACGGTTCGCCCGTCCCCGCAGCAGGGGACCGATGAGCGGCCAGCGAGCCCTCGCCTCGGCGCGCTCGCGCCGGTCGGCCAGTGCGGCCAGGCACGCACCATGGTCGGCGAGTTCGCGACGATGCTCTTCGGCGGCGGCGCTCAGGTCGCGCGCCCGCTCGTCCATCGGCGCGGTGAGCTCGTCGGACCGTCTCCGAAGTGCGGCGGAGACCTCCTGCTGGTCGACCTCCGCCTCGTGCAGCGCATGGATCGAGGCGTCCAGTTGCCGCAACCAGCCGGCCGCCTCGCCCTGATCCGCTTCGGCGGATGCGTAGGAGCGGAAGGCCGTCTCGGTCCGGCGGAGGATCTCTCCCTGCAGCGTCGCTGCCTGTTCCTCCAGTGTCAGATGCTCACAGCCGGGCGTGACGCCGTCCTCCCGGCCGACGCGCAGTACCACCAGGTCGGTGGGCAACTCCTGCAGCACGTTGTCGACGGCGCGGTTGGTGTAGGAGGTGACGAGAACCCGTTCACCCCTCGCCGCGCTCGCACGGGCGATCTCGGTGATCGTGCGGGTCTTGCCGGTGCCCGGTGGCCCGAGGATCAGGCCGACGTCCGGCACCGCGAGCGCCTTGCGGAACGCCGATCGCTGGCTGTCGTCGAGGGCGCGGGCGGGCTCGGCCGCATACGGGGTGAAGGGCCGGAACCGGTGCGCGGCGAGGACGTCCAGCAGGTGCGGGTTCGCGGAGTGTCCGTCGCGGAGCATGCGCACCGCCTCCGCCTGCCGGTCGAACGGGATGGTCGAGGGGGATTCGGTGAAGGCGCCCACCCGGGGGATCGCGTCGAGGTCCACGGGGCGTTCGAAGCGGACGGTCATCAGGGTGCCGCGTAAAAGGTCGACGCGTCCGCGCAGGTCCGGCGCGCCGCGAACGTGCAGGCGGGTGCCGACGAGCGGGCGGTGGCTTCCGGTGAGCAGGAAGTCGTGGACGCTCCGGGCGGACCTGCGGCGCGCGGCGGACGCCTCCACCCGCCGGTAGGAGATCATGCCTTCGGTGCGGGCGGCGGCCAGTTCGACGCGGCGGCCACTCTCGATCACGGCGTCGAGGGCGTCGAGGAACTCCTCGTGCGCTTTCGGCGTCGTGGGCTCGGCGGTCCTCGGGGCGGTACCGCCCCGGTTGAGCAGCCGCCACCGCTCTTGCAGGAGGTCCCAGTGGGCGTCGGCGTCGAACGGCAGTTCCTGGATCCGGTCGTGGTAGATCCATGCCGGGGCCTGGATGAGCAACGCGCCGCGGACGATGTCGTCGTGGTGCCCGAAGTTCATGGGATAGGCGTTGCTGACCGAGTATCCGTTCCCGCGCTCCCTGGCGTAGAGGGCCAGGACGTACCGGCCGTCGATGTAGATCTCGAGGAAGGCGCTCCGGTCAGCCTGCCCGCTCTTCACCCGCGCCGGAACCGGTCCCCGGTGCGCCATCTCGCTGAGATCACTCCTGATGCCCTCCACGTCGGGGAGGAACGGGTAACGGGCCCGCCGCTCCGCCAATTTCTCGACGAAGCGCATCGAGGAGATGAGATGGATCGCGCTTGGCAGGTCGACTTGGTGGTCGGGCACCACGCCACTCCGTTTCGGCCGTTGTGCGTCGGGGGTGTCAGTACCGGCGGTCCGGGGAGGAGCGCCGCCCATCGGGGGTCTCGATCGCCGTCCGCAGGCTCGATACGAAGGCTCGAACGGGAGGCCTTCGCGCGGGGTCAGCGTCCAGCGCCCGGAGGAACATGCCGTCGCACCTGGCGGGGACGGCCGGGTTGAGCACCGAGGGCGCCACGTGGCGTCCGCGGCGACCCGCGGGGCGCCCGGTGATCAGCTCGTAGAGGATGCGCGCCAGGCGGTGGACATCGGCGGGCGGTCCGGGCGGCGTGGCGCCCGCTGCCTGTTCAGGCGCGTGGTGGAGGTCGTCCTTCTCCCCCGCCCGCGGCGCGGTCGCGGCGAGGCCGAGGTCGCGGAGCAGGGCGGTGCCCGGTTCCGGCATCAGGATCGTTCCGGGGCTCAGTGCCCTGTGGGACAGGCCGCGGTCGTGCAGTGCCCCGAGCGCGTCGCCGAGGCGTGGAAGTGCGCCCGCCAGCAAGGTCAGCTCGTCATGTGAGGGCAGCGGCCGGGTGCGGGTGAGACGGTCGCGGAGCGTCACGGGCGACGGCATCGCCGTGACCAGGCTGATCGTCTGCGGTGTCATCTCCAGGCCCAGCAAGGACGGCAGGCCGGAGTGAGGGGGCAGTTCGAGGAGCAGCGCTGCCTCATCGGCGAGTGCGGCCCGCAGGCCGTCCGTCCCCGGAGGGGCGTCTGACCTGCGCAGCCAGGCATGTCCTTCAGTCGCGCCCTCCCCGTACACGTGCCCCTGGCACCAGGTGCCCGACCCGCCGGAGTGCACGGCCGTCTCGTAGGCGCCTTCCGTGTGGTCGGCGACATCTCGGTGGACGGCGCGCTCGGCGCAGAGCCGGTACGGTTCGCCGTCCACGACGATGACATCACCCGGGCCCGGCGGCCCGCTCCGCGTGTGACGGCCGGCGGCGGGAGTCGATGGCCGACTGGCGAGCACGGCCGTCCACGACTCGTGGTCGCGTTTGAGTTGCAGGAGCTTGCGGCGCGACCACACCCGCCGCCCGTCCCCTTTGTCGATCATGCGGTGGTCGGACGGGCAGAGGAGCACCAGGTTGTCGATGCCGTCGATGTCGGCGGGCCGATCGACGGCGCCCCGGGGCCCGCCGGGCTTCTCCGCGACGATGTGCGCCGCTTCGGCGATGTGGTAGTCGGCGCCGCCGGGCGTGGCCTCGATCACCAGGGAGCGCTGGCACATCGCGCACCGGCCGCCACCACGCTCGAACAGCCTTCGACGGGTGGACTCTGAAGCAGGCACGCGCAGATGGTAGCGAACCACCCGTGTCCGACCGAGTAAGACGACGATTGACCGATACGACACGGTTGCTGGCTCTATGTGGGTAAATGATGGATTCACGCCTTATGTGACGATGCTCCGGCGGCCGGGCATGCCCCTTCCGCAAAGCGACGGCGGCGGGCATCCCCTGCGCCTAGGGTTGACTCATCCCGGTAATCGAACGCGTAGGTGATCGTGACTGCAATGCTGTTCCGGACCACGGACTACTCTGTCGCCCATCTCGTCGAGGCCATCGACCGCGGAGACGTCGCCCTTCCCGACATTCAGCGCCCCTTCGTGTGGAAGGCGACCAAGGTGCGGTCGCTCTTCGATTCGATGTACAAGGGCTTCCCCGTCGGTTTCCTGTTGTTCTGGGAGACCGACGCGGAGCCGGGTGCGCGGCGGATAGGCAGCGGGGACGCCGTGCCGCGCAACCTCATCGTCGACGGTCAGCAGCGGCTCACCTCCCTCTACGCGGTCATGAAGGGCATCGACGTCCTGCGCGAGAACTACGACAGGACCCGGATCCGCATCGCGTTCCGTCCGGCGGACGGCAGATTCGAGGTCACCGACGCGGCCATCGAGAAGGATCCCGAGTTCATTCCCGACATCAGCGTCCTGTGGACCGAGCCCGGGTTCCACGGCATCGTCCGGAAGTTCATCGAACGCCTGTCCTCGCGCCGGGAGGTTGCGCAGGAGGAGCAGGACCACCTCACCGAGGCGCTGGACCGCTGCCGCGATCTCAAGAACTACTCCTTCAAGGTGGTGGAGCTCTCCCGGTCGATCGACGAGGAGCAGGTCGCCGAGATCTTCGTCCGGATCAACAGCGAGGGAGTGACGCTCAACCAGGCCGACTTCATCCTCACGCTGATGAGCGTCTTCTGGGAGAAGGGACGCGTCGACCTGGAGGAGTTCTGCCGGAGTGCG
The DNA here is from genome assembly GCF_900188445.1 of Actinomadura meyerae. GTDB lineage: Bacteria > Actinomycetota > Actinomycetes > Streptosporangiales > Streptosporangiaceae > Spirillospora > Spirillospora meyerae. The sequence goes on along the minus strand of NZ_FZOR01000004.1, from coordinate 117,524 downwards.
AGGCAGCCGACCTTCAACGGCGAAACGGCGTTCAACTGGTATCTGCGGCCGCAGCCGGACCAGCTCCTCCGCGTCAGCGTCGGGCTGGCCTTCCGGCGCGCGGTCCTCAAGCAGGTGTACCAGCTCCTCCGCGGCAAGAGCGGGCCGGGAATGAGCCGCGACGAGCAGTTCGCGAATCTGGCCGAGGCCCAGTTCCACGTCCTCGACCTCGGGAACTGGCATGCCTTCTTGCAGTGCCTGGAGCGTGCGGGTTTCCGCGGCGCGAAGATGGTGTCGAGCGACAACGCCGTGCTGTTCACGTATGCGATCTGGCTGTTCGGCCACAGCCGTTTCGCCGTGCCGGCGCGACGGCTGGAGTCGGTGATCGCCCGCTGGTTCTTCATGGCGCACATGACCGCCCGCTATTCGGGCACGTTCGAGACGCGGGCCGAGCGGGACTTCGCCATGTTCGGCGCTCTCCCCGATGGGGACGCGGACGCCTTCTGCGCCGCCCTCGACCGGGTCATCGACTCCACCCTCACCAACGACTTCTGGAACATCGGGCTGCCGAACGAGCTGGCGACGTCGGCGTCGAAGTCACCGAGCCTGTCCGCCTACCTGGCCGCTCTCAACATCCATGACGCGCCGGTGCTCCTCTCGCGGACGAGCGTGCGCACGGTCCTCGACCCCGCGAAGACCAGCAAGAACGGCATCCGGCGGCACCACCTGTTCCCGCGGGCGCATCTGCAGCGCGCCGGTCAGATCGGCGGGGCGCAGCTGAGCAACCGCATCGCGAACATGACCCTGGTCGACTGGAAGAGAGGCTCCGGTGAGGACGACCCGGCGCGTTTCTGGCCCGCAGAGGTCGAGGCGTCCGGTCTCACCGAGGACGAGCTCCTTCGCCAGCGGTATCTGCACGCCCTGCCGGACGGCTGGGAGGAGATGGGATACCAGGACTTCCTGTCGGCGAGGCAGGCCGGAATGGCGCGAGTGATCCGGGACGCGTTCACGCTTCTCGGCGACCCGGACTACTCCCCCGACTATCCGTCCCCCGACGGGCAGGCGCGGATCCCGGTTCGCCGGACCTTTCACGGGGTGCAGCTCTCCGACCTTGTCGAGCGGGGTGTTCTCGAGGTGGGCGCGACGCTCGTCGATCGCCGAGTCGACGGTGAGAACGCGACGGCGCTGGTGACGTCGGAGGGCTTCATCGAGATCGAGGGCGAGATCTACGAGTCCCCGTCCGCCGCGGCGGCGGCCGTCCTGGGGACGACGGCGAACGGGTGGGAATTCTGGCACACCCCGGTCGACGACGTGGTGCGCCCCCTGTCCGCTCTCAGGTCGGAGTACATGCGGCAGTCGGGGCGGCTTCAGTCCGCGGACGAGTGAGCGGGGAGGTCGCCGAAGCAGTCCAGGACGTAGGCGCACCAGGCGATGGCGACCCGGACGGCCAGACGGCTGTCCCGGTCGTCGATGCCCGTCACGGCGGTCACACCGCCGTGCCCGTCGCCCGCATTGTTGCGCAGTCTGTTGACGCCGATCGCCGCCTGCTTCAGGCTGCCCAAGATCTCTTGGATGTTCCGGTGTTTACTGGTCGACCAGGTGTCCACGCTCGTCAACGCCCTGTCGATCAGGTCGGGCACCTTCGCGTTACGAGGGACGGTGCCCCCCGTCCGCACGATGATGATCTTCGCGGTCGACTCGATCAGGCGCTTGGCCGCCCCGATGTCCTGGCTGGGGTCGGCGCCGAGGTTGCGTTCCAGGCGGGTGAGTTCGGCACGGATCGCGGACGCGTCCGCGAGTACCCGCCCGGCGGTGTCGGCCAGTGAGCGGATCGCGGCCATGGGGTCGCCCGCCTTGTCGACGTGGTAGCCGTCGGCGGCGAGGCAGTCGCGCAGCCGGGCGAGCCTCCCCGGAGTGGCGTTCGGCGCGTTCTGGTAGATCTCGGAGAGTTTCGCCGCGGCGGCCAGTACCGAGTTCACCGTGGAGCGGTCCGCCAGGTCGAGTGCCTTGAGTGTCCTGACCAGCCGCTGCCTGACGTTGGGGACGATCACCGCGCCCCGGTCGCGGACCGGCGGCAGCACCTCCAGTGTGATGCCGGCGTCGCCGAGGACGCGTTCGACGTCGGGCGTCGAGCGGGCGAGGTCCGCGATCGCACCGATGGACGCGTCGCTCAGCAGCCTTCCTTCGGACATCCGTCGCCTTTCGTGGGTCAGCCGGTGAGGGTGGACAGGGCCTTGGCGTAGAGGTGGGCCGGGTCGTCCGGGGCCGGGGTGTAGTAGCCCGGTAGTGGGGGCAGGTCGCGGACGTGCGGCAGCAGCGCGTGCACGACGGCGGCGGCGGTCGCGGCGGCCAGGGCGGCGCAGAACTGGGCGCCGATGAGGGCGGCCCAAGGGACGGGCAGGAGGTCGTCGCCGCGTTCGGCGATGAGGTCGCGGAGGCTTACCGCGCCCGGGACGAGCTCCATGACGATGAACAGATCGTCGTCGTGGGCGCCGAAGTCGTACAGGGCGGGGATGCCGGGGTGGCGGAGGCGGGCGAGGATGCGGGCCTCGCGGTAGAAGCGGCGGCGGGCGGCGGAGCGGTCGGGCAGGCCGGGGCGGATGACCTTGATGGCGACCCGGCGGTTGAGGCGGTCGTCGGTGCCCTCGAAGATCTGCCCCATGCCGCCGACGCCGAGGGGCCTGCCGCGCGTGTAGCGGTCGCCGATCTTCACCGGTCCCCCAGGAACGGGCTCGGTGCGCCGTGCCAGGTGATGTGGAGGGTGTCGCGGGCGCGGGTGGCGGCGACGAACAGCAGGGACCGGGCGCGCTGGAGTTCCCGCCGGTACCGGGCCGGGTCCGACTGCTCCCATCTGCGCAGGTAGGACTGCGGGACGAGCCCCTCGGAGACCCCGGCGACGATCACGTGCTGGTATTCGAGGCCCTTGAAGCGGTGCATGGTGCCGATGTGGACGACGTCGTCGACGCGCGGCCCGTCGGGTCCGATGGAGGCGGCGGCGATGCCCGCGCGGGCGAGGCGGGCCTCCATCTCGGCGACCATGGCGCGTTCCGGGACGCTGATCGCGATGGACGGCGCGGGCCCGTCGATCAGCTCGCTGACCGTGGCGGCGATGTGGTCCTGCTCGTCCTCCCAGGTCGCCGCGCCGTGCAGGACGGGACGGGAGCCGCGCAGGACGGAGCGGTAGCCGCCGAGTTCGTCGGTTTCGCCGTCGAGGTCGTCCCAGGACTCCTCGCCAAGGAGCCGGACGGCGGAGCCGAGGATCTCGTGGGTGGTGCGGTAGCTGAGCGTGAGCCGGGAGGAGCGGCGCCCGCGGATGTTGATGCCGAGGACGCTCAGCGAGACGTAGTTGTCGTAGAGCCGCTGGTGGACGTCGCCGACGAGGAAGATGTCGTCGGGCCCCTCGGGGACCATGGCGCGGAGCATCTTCCAGTGCGCGGCGGCGAGGTCCTGCGCCTCGTCGACGACGATGTGGGTGTAGCGGGGGCGCAGGCGGGCGACGGAGGCGTCCTCGCGGTGGATGTTGAGGTCGCCCTCCCGGTGCCGGCGCATCTTCTCGGCGCGTGCCTGTTCGAGGCGGGCGGCGTGTTCGGCGACCTGCCGGTAGGTCCACAGGTTCTTCTCGTCGAGGCGGAGCCGGAACTTCTCGACGAGCCGCCAGATCTCGGCGCGCTGGGCGCGGCCGATGCTGCGTCCGCGTCCGGGGCGGCGGGTGCGGAAGTAGTCGGTGCGGGAGTTGCCGGCCATGCCGAGGATGACGTGGGTCCATTCGGCGTGCAGGAATTCGGGGTCCCAGCGGGTCTCGCCGAGTTCGAGGAGCAGGTCGCGCCATTCCTGGACGGCTTTGGCGTCGTCGATCCAGCGGCGCTTGCCGCCGGGTTCGGCGCGGGCGACGACGTCGGCGGCGAGCTTGTCGATGTTGACGATGTCGACCCGGGACACGGTCTCGGGGCCGCCGAGTTCGAGGAGGCGTTTGCGCAGGTCGGCGGCGAGGTTCTTGTTGTAGGTGGTGAGCAGGACGGGTTTGTCGTCGCCGGGCGGGAGCCGGTCGACGAGGTGCTTGACGCGGTGGAGCGCGACGATGGTCTTGCCGGTGCCGGGGCCGCCGCTGACTCGGGCGGAGCCCTTGTAGGCGCGTTCGACGAGCTTGCGCTGGCTCGGGTGGAGGAAGACCTTCCAGCGGCCGAAGTCGTCTTCGAGGACGGCCCGCAGTTCGGTGTCGGACGTGGTGACGCGGGTGGCGGGGCGGCTGAGGGCGGTGGCGTAGTCCTCGGTGTCGACGTCGTCCTCGGCCCGGACCGGTGCGGTGATCTTGTCGAGGACCTCGTCGAACGTCCTGCCGAAGTACAGTTCGAGGAGCACTTCCTCGGTGAGCGCCGGGGCGAGCTCGGTGAGGCCGAGCAGCTCCTCCTCCGTGGTGATCTTCCGGATCAGCGGGAGCAGGGAGGCGGCGACGCCGAGCTGGAGGAGCTGGTCGTCGGTGAACTCGGCGAACAGCGGCGGCGCCTCCGCGGGCGCGGCCGGTTCCGCCGCGGGCACGGCGCGCGGCGGCGTGGTGACGTTCTCCTCGATGCTGACGAGGTCGACGAACTCGATCCCGCCCGTCACGTCGTTGATCTTGTACTGGTAGCGGTCGAGGTTGTCGTAGACGTCCTTGCGGTGGCGGACGGCGACGAGGATGTAGTCGCGGTTGCCGGCGTGCAGGAGCAGTGCCCGGTATTCGGCGCTGATCCGGGCGGAGTAGAGCCGGTCGTGGCCTTGGAGCCGCTTGAGCCGCAGGCCCCGCGCGTCGGGGTTCTTGCGGAAGTCGTGCTGGAATTCGTAGATCGCGCCTTTGACGACGCGCGGCAGCTTCTGGATCTCCTTGTCGGCCTTGTCGAGCAGCCGCAGCGTGGCCTCGCCCTGCGTGGTCATGGGTTCGCCGCCTTGATTCGTTCCGCCAGTTCGTCACAGTCCCACCAGGCCGCCGCGCGGGTCTCCCAGCCTGCCCTCGCGTAGGCGTGGTACCGGCCTGTGGCCTCGTCGTCGTTGCCCGCGAGGACGACGGCGACCTTGGCGTCCGGCCAGGCCAGTTCGGCCTGCCACGCCTGGTCGCCCAGTTCGTAGCCGACCTCGGGGGCTGGGACGCCGTGGGCCATCAGGCAGCGCGCCAGGTCGGCGAGGCGAGGCTCGTCGGGGTCGAGCAGGTCGAGCGCCTCGGCCCAGGCGGGGTCCGGCGCGGAGCCGCCGTCCGGTGGGGACCCCCCGGTACTCGCCGGTACCGTCACCTCGCTCGCCCCGGACGCGCCCGCCGGGGCCGCGCCCGCCCGGGGTGCCAGCGGCGGGTGCGTGTCGGGTGTGGTGCGCCCGGGTTCCGGGGGGCTTTCGGGGACGCTGCCGGGCGGCAGGTCGTCGGCGTCGGGCGGCAGCAGGCTGAGCACCGACAGCAGGCCCGCGCCGCCGGTGACGGCGAGCGCGGCGGGGTCGAATGCGGAGAGGTCGGTGCGTGCGAGCTGGACGCCGTCGCCTTCCCCGTACGACAGGAACTGGAGGAGGTTCCCCCAGTACAGCCAGGCGTGCCAGCGGCGGCGGTGGGCGTCCTCGTCGGCGGTGATCGCGTCGGTCCGGTCGTCGATGACGGCGAGGGCCGTCCAGGCGCGGGTGCGGAGGTCGCCGACGACGGTGAGGGGGCAGCCGGAGGCATCCGCGGTGCGGGCGAGCATCAGGTCGCCGGGCGGGGGTTGGGGCAGGTCGTCGCCGCGGACGGCGGCGGTGAGCAGGTCGCCGATCCCGTCGGGCGCGGCGCGGCGCATCTCGGCGCCGGGCATGACGAGGCCGGTGACGGCGGCTTCGGCGCGGCGCCGCCAGCGGCCGGTGTCGGGGTCGGACAGGAAGGCCAGCAGCGTCTGGATCGGGTTGGCCCAGATCAGGTCGGCGAGTTCGGCGGGGTCGCCGCCGCCGTTGAGGTAGCCCTCCCGGGCGCGTCCCTGCGCGATGCCCTGGTACGGGATCCAGGCGGGCGATTCGGGGAACAGGCCGCTCTCCCAGTGTTCGACGTCGTCCCAGGTGATCTGGAAGACGACGCGGCCGTGGGCGCGGAGCCGGGCGCGTTTGGCGGCGTCGTCGGCGAGCCGGCCGGCGTGCGGGGCGGCGTGGTAGTTGTAGCCGTCGAGGTAGACGGCGACTTCGAGGGGCGCGCCGTCGAGCCGTTTGAAGTAGACGTCGGGCCGGGTCTCCTTGATGGTGTTCTGCAGGATGACCTGCCAGTGGACGACGTCGTCGCCGGAGGTGATGCGCAGGTCGGCGGTGCGGCGGTCGTTGAGCCGGGGGCCGGGGCTGAGAGCGCGGCCGCTGCCGGGCCTGCGCGCCCACCGCATCAGGGCGTCGAGGAACCGGGCCTCCAGTTCGCTCTCCACCTGGTTGACGAGGGAGATGTCGTCGGTGCTGGCGACGGACGCGGTCTCCCAATCCTCCAGGAGCTCGGCGAGCATCTCGACGGCGAGGCCGCGGTCGGCCTTGTCGAAGTCCTCGCCGCGGACGTGGCGGAGGAGGCAGCGGTGGCAGGCGGCCTTGCCCTGCTCGTTGGCGCAGGGGCAGTTGAACACGACCTCGTACGCCTCGTGCAGCACTTCGCGGAAGCCCGCCTCGGTGGACATGCGGTGCAGGTAGCCGGTACCGCCGGGCAGCGTGTCGTGCAGGACGAGGAAGCGCCGCTTGTGCCCGCTGTGGTGCAGTTGGTCGGGCATGGTGGCGATGGCGATCCGGAGGTGGGCCGGGTCGCCGCCGTACTTGCGGGCGATCCCGGCCATCAGCGCCGCCTCGAACGTGACGGTCCGCTCGGGGATCATCGTGGTGGCGATGGGCACGAGGATCCGCAGCGCCTCGGTGCGCAGCTCGTGCGCGAGGATCAGCGGTTCGTGCTCGACGTCGCCGCCGCGCCGCTGCGGGCACCAGGGGCGGTGGTGGCTCGGGGACGCGTCGTATCCGGAGCTGGTCCCGGTGGGGCCGCCGTCGCGGTCGGGCGGCCCGCCTGCGGTGGCGCCGCCGCACGTCCGGCAGACGTGGAACGGGTTCAGCCGCCGCTGCTCTCCGGCGAACGGGTCGCCGGCGGGGCGGTCCATGCGCAGCGACCCGAGGTTGAAGCGGCGGATGACGGCGCGGCGGGTGAAGTCGACGCCGAAGACGCGCCGGGCGTGCCGCCAGGCGCCGGGCTCGATCTCGTCGCTGGGGATGTCGACGGCGACGGCGGTCTCGTAGTAGCGGCGCTGCCGGTCGTCGTGGTCGTCGCGGATGCGCGCGTCGTCGCGGAGGTCGTGGGCGGTGACGCGGGTGGGGACGAGGACGGTGTGCAGGCCGCTGCTGTCGCCGATGCGCTCGTTGCCGCAGCGGGGGCAGGGGCTGTGGTCCTCGGCGGCGGCGGTGGTGCGGACGTAGCCGCATTCCTGGCAGACGCGCCACTGCCGGTAGGCGGGCCGCTGCGGGGTGCCGATGTCGAGGCCGGTGATCTCGTGGCGGTAGCCGCGGATGTAGAAGTGGTTGCCGGGGGCGAGTTCGGTGAGGGCGGTGGACGCGGAGCGCTCGTATTCGCGGAGTTCGCTGTGGAAGCGCCGGTCGCCGCGCGTCCTGTTGCTTCGCGCGCCGTCGGGGCGCTGCCGGTCGGCGGGGGCGGGCGCCTCGTCCGCGTCGTCGCCGACGCGTTCCTCCCAGGTGAGGGTGGCCTCCAGCGCGGTGGAGGTGTCGATGAGCGAGTAGTTGGGCAGCAGCCCGAGTTCGACGAGGGTGCCGTGGGCGTCGCCGCGGCCGATCTCGCCGATGCGGGCCTGGACGGCGCGGCGTTCGGCGCGCAGCTCGCCGCGGCGGGTGCGCTGCTGCCGGTCGGAGTCGATCATCGCGGCGATGGCGGCGTCGATGACGTCGAGGCGGGCGCGCAGGTCGGCGAGCCGCTCGTCCCAGATCCGGCCGGCGGTGGCGATGCTGTCCTTGAGGCCGGTGACGGCGAAGTCGCGGAGCCGCCGGGCGGCTTCCTCGGTGACGCCGGTCTCGGGGTCGCCCTGGGCGAACAGGGCGAGGAACTCGTCGGCGAGGGCGTCGCCTTCGGGCAGGACGGCGTCCTGGAACGCGGTCAGCCAGCCGGACTCGCCGAACAGCGCGGACGCGAGCCGCGGCATGGGCGGCAGCCCGTCGAAGCGTTCGCGGGCGGCGAGGTCGGCGAGGTGCGCGACGTACTGGCGCTGGAGGATCTCGACGGCGGACAGGTGGCAGCCGGGCGGGACGATGTCGCCCGCGATCATGTCGGTGGGGTCGGTCAGGTAGTAGCGGTCGCGGGGGTTGCGCCCGATGAGCGTGAGCAGGAAGGCGTTGCCGCTCTTGCGTCCGGCGCGTCCCACCCGCTGGACGTAGTTGGCCGGGGACCGCGGCAGCGACGCGAGGACGACCGCGGACAGGTCGCCGATGTCGATGCCGAGTTCCAGCGTCGGGGTGCACGCCAGGACGTTCGGGTCGCTGTAGCGGGTGCCGTCGCGGAATCTCCGTTCGACGTCCTCGCGCTGCGGCCGGGTGAGCTGGCCGGTGTGCTCGGCGGTGATGACGCTGAACGGGCGGGCGCTGCGGTAGAGGCCGCGGTAGTAGTCGTTCTCGTACAGGTCGCTGCGGCGCGTGTCGGTGTCGAGGCGTCCGGTGCAGCGGTAGCGGGGGCAGGGCGCCTCGACCCATTCGCGCAGGCCGTCGGGGTGGACGGTCTGCTGCCAGTTGCAGACGGGGCAGTACACGCCGGCGTTCTCGACCTGGTCGTCGTCGAGTTTGCGCACCTGGACGTGCCCGGGCCGCAGCCCGTAGACGGGGGTGGCCCCGTCCCCGGCGGTGCGGCGGGCGATGACGTCCTCGCCGGTGAGGACGTCCAGCAGCCGGGACAGGTAGTGGCCGGAGGCGCCGTGCTCGATGCCGAGGCAGCGGGCCGTCCAGTCCTGGAACCAGCTCTGCCGCCCGGCGATCCCGTCGAACTCGCTGCCGTTCTTCGGCGCGCCGAGCACGAACCGCGGCGCGGACAGGCCGCGCGGGAACGCGGGCATCCCGTCGGGGCGCTTGCCCCAGATGGTCATGTACCGCTTGGTTCCGGCGCCGTCGATCCAGGCGTCGAGCCAGTGGTGCTTGATGGCGCCGCGCATCCGCATGCGTTCCAGGAGCCCGCGAACGTAGGCGACGTAGGTGTCGTGGCCGGGGAGGCCGGTGAGCGCGGCGGGTCCGGCGAGCTGGAGGTCGCGGGCGAGGTCGGCGATGCGGTCGATGTCGTCGACGGCGACTTCGGCGGCGACGGTGCGGGTGAGTTCGAGCGTGCGGCCCTGCCGGGAGCGGAGCCCGAATTCCAGGACGGACGAGAAGGCGAGCCGCTCCCCGATCAGCGTCCAGGTGCGCGCGGACCCTTCGGTCTCGCCGGCGAGGAGCGCGTCGACGTCGTCGCGGTCGTGCAGGTCGGGCGGCACCACCGAGGGCAGGTATTCGGGGACGCCGGCCTCCTTGACGGTGTCGGCGATCAGCTCGTGCAGCGGTTTCGGCCCCTCGGCGTCGTCCAGCTGGGACGCCAGCAGCAGGCGGAGGGAGAACCCGAACGACCGGTTGGCGACGAACCCGGCCCGGTGCGCGGCGTCCTGCACCGAGTCGTTGAACAGGAGGGTCTTGCGTTCCTGCTTCTGGAGCTGGCCGCCGGTGAACAGCTCCGTCACCGCGACGGACGCGAGCGCCGCCAGCCCGGAGCCGAGGAACCGGGTGCCCTGCTCCATGCCGCAGGCGGGGCAGCGGTCGTTCTCGGCGTCCCGGTTGCTCTCCTTGTTGTGGGCGATGTCGGCGAGGACGAACACGTCGCGGAAGTCGGCCTTTGCGGAGTTCTCCAGGTCTTTCTCCGGGTCCAGCGGCCGGATGTGCCGGCCGTTCGCCGCGAGCACGAGGACGTTGGGGCCGCTCTTCTCTCCCGCCGCCCGCGCCTCCACCTCGCCCCGCGTCGCGGTGATCAGCGGCCGGACGAGCCGCTTTTCGGAGATACCGGACCGGTAGACGCGCACCGGATCGGTGACGAGGTCCTGCGGGTCGCGTTCCGGGGAGATGGCCGCCCATCCGGACCGTCCGCAGTGGCGGCAGTACACGGCGGGCAGCATCTCTCGGCTGCCGCCGGTGATGGTGGTCTCCGCGTCGAGCGGCGGGGCCTCCCCGTACCAGGCGAAGCCGGGCCGGGGCCCGACCGCGCGGAGCAGCCGCGTCACGGACCGCACCCACAGGTGCGTTTCGACGTGCAGGAACGGGCGGTTCGGGTCCTGCGGGTCGCGCGCTTCGGACAGCAGGGCGACGAACCGCGCGAGCGCCGTCGCCGCGTTCACCGGGGACAGCCGTATCGCCGTGCCCCAGCTGTAGGCGCCCTTGCGCGGGAGGAGTTCGAGGATCTCCCCGAGCGTGTGGGGTTTCCCGTCGAGGACTTCCAGGACGGCGCTGGTGAGGATGTGCTGCCGCAGTACGCTGCCGAGTTCCTGCGGGGTGAGCGAGTCCCGCCCCGTGACGGCCTGCATGATCTGCCCCATGGCGCCGTCGTCGCCGTGCGGGTCGCGAATGGCCGCAAGTTCCTGCGGGTCGGGCAACGGCAATGTGTAGTCGATCCCGGCTTCTTCGATGAACTCCTCGGTGCTCTGCCGGTCCTCCCCGATCACCGAGTCGGGGCCGAACGGCGCGCCGAACACGGCCTCGGCGACCCGCCGGATCTCGGCGCCGTCCCCGCTCTCCCCCAGCGTCGCGCTCGTCGCGACCGGGCAGATCCTGCCGAGCGGCCTGCCCGGTTCGCTGTGCCCGAGCGCGGACGCGAGGCGGCGGAGCAGCATCGCCACGTCGGTGCCCTGAGCGCCGTCGTAGGTGTGGAACTCGTCCACGACGACGTAGGCGAGGTCGGCGTCCTCCCAGAGCTGGAGGTCGTCGGCGCGCTGGAGGAGGAGGTCGAGCATCTTGTAGTTGGTGATGAGGATGTCGGGCCGCGACCGCCGGATCTCCGCACGCTGCGTGTAGACGCGGGGGTAGCCGGTCTCCGGGGTGTCACCGATGTAGAGGCCCGCGGTGACGTCGCCCAGGCCGGGCTGCTGGAGGTAGTCGTTGAGCCGCTGGGCCTGGTCGGTGGCGAGGGCGTTCATCGGGTACAGGAGGACGGCCTTCACACCCGTCCTGCCCTGCGCGCGGGCCCTGCGGCAATGGTCGAGCACCGGGATAAGGAACGACTCGGTCTTGCCGGAGCCGGTCCCCGTCGTGATCAGCGTTGGCTCGGGCCTGTGGTTGAACGTCGTCAGGCGCCGGAACGCGGCGGCCTGATGCCGGTACGGGACGAACCCGGCCGGCGCCCACTGGAGCAGCCCCCGCCACCCGTCCGGCTCGACGCGGAAGGGAGTGCGGATGCGCAGGTAGGGGCCACGGAAAATGCCCTGTTCTGGATGGTTGAGGAAGCTTTTCAATCCGTCGCGGACCTGCTCGTCCGCCAGCGCGAACGTCGTCGTGAGGTACTGCGTCACATTCCGCCGAACCTCATCGGCCGCCAACGTCGGCCTCATCTACATCGCCCCCTCGTCCACCCGCGACAGGTTATCGACGGCCGATGACGGTTCCGCCCAGTCCGGGCAGGTCAGCTTGGCCGTCAGCGGTCACTCAGGGCACGCCTTCCGCAGGAGGTCGCCCGCTCCCGGGCCGCCCGCTCGGCCAGGAGCCGGCACGGTCCACCAGAAGGAGACGGCAAAGGGAGCCGACCCCATTTCGGGCATCCATAAATAACCGAGGACAAAGGACAGCATTCTATCACCGTTACATGTACCCCTCCAGACTCGACCGGTACAGACAGCAGGCCGCCGACGGCTATAATCACGTTCACAGCAGCATCGCCTGGACCATCACAAGATACGCCCTGCAAATGGCCGCAGATGGATAAGCGAAATGACCGAACCAAGGGCATTATTCCTTTCTCCGGCTTATGACACAACCGCCTACCTGGCGGCCGAGAGTCTCGGCTTGAGGTCGGTCGCGGCCGCGCTCGCGCGCTCGCGGGTGGAGGTCGAGGTCCGGGAAGAGTGCCCCACCCCCGTCCCGGCGGATGTGCGCGAGACCGCCGCCCGCTCGTCACTGATCGGCCTGGGAGTCCTGTTCACCAGGCAGATACCGGACGCCATGGCTCTCGCCAGGGAATTGCGCACCGTCAGCCCCGGTGCGCACATCATCGTCGGCGGTCAAGGGCTGGAGTCTCTCTGGAGCAGAGTATTGGACGACTGCCCGGAGATCGACTCCGCCTGCATGCACGAAGGTGACGAACTCGTGGGTGAACTCTGGCAGGCGATCGACACGGGCGGACCGGTCTCAGAGGTGAAAGGACTGTGTTACAGGCAAGCCGACCGCGTCACGTCCGCCGGCATCCGGCCACCGGTCCGGGTGCTGGACGACCTGCCGTTCCCGTACCGGGGCACGGAACGCGGCGGCTATCGCGACGGCCACGCCACCATGAGCACGAGCCGGGGCTGCGCGGCACACTGCACTTTCTGCCAGTCGGGAAACTACGGCAACCGCTATCACAGACTTCCGCGGTGGCGCGCGCTCGGCCGCGAGCATCGTGGAAGAGGTGTCCGATCTGGTCACCGGCCATGGGGTGCACACGATCAGCTTCGTGGACGACGACTTCCTCGGCGGCGACGGCCGGGGGCGCGAGCGGGCCTTCGAATTCGCCGAGCTGCTGCGGCGGCGGGAACACCAGATCAAGTTTTCGATCGAATGCCGCATCAACGAGCTGGACGACGGAGTTCTGTCAACGCTGCGCGAGGTCGGGATCCGGCACGTCCTCATCGGCGTCGAGTCGGCGAACGACACCGACATCGCACTGTTCGCCAAGAAGACGACCAACGATGAGGCCGAGCGCGCGATTCGCCTGCTACGGGCACTCGACATCGATTTCTCGACCGGCTTCATCATGTTCCAGCCCCTCTCGGAACTCGATGGGATCCGAACCAACCTCGCCTTCCTGGCCCGAAACCGGATCGGGACGCACCGGCGCATCGCCAATCGGCTGGAGCTGTATCCCGGCGCTCCGCTGACGACGTATTTCCAGCGACGCGGTGTCGCCTTCCATGAGGATCGCTACCGGCTCTACTACGATTTCGAGAATCCCGGCGTCGCCGTATTGTATTCTGCCTTCCAGGAAGTCCTCCGTCCGTTCGAGTCCGTCGAGTTCGAAGCTCAGAAGGCACTCTTCGAGGCGGCCACCTCGCCTTGCGGCGAGGACATCGCCCGCGCGCACGCCTTGAAGGCGGTCCTGGACGACATCGCGGGCGCCCTGGTCACCGCGGCGTTCACCTGCCTGGAAGCGGTCCAGGCGGAGGAGGACCCGCGATCGGCCGAGGGGATCGGCGCTGGAGTGCGTCGCGACTGCGCGGAGCTCACCGAACGTGTGCGACGCATCGCGGGCCGCCGTGAAGGAACGAAAGAAGGGAGAAGCCATGTGGGTCATGGGCAATAGCGGTGGAGGCTGAGCGGGCGCGACTTGCTTGGTGAGGACCGGCGAAGGTCCTGACCGGGCAAGTCGCCCGCGAGACGCGCAATTGACTTTCCGTACGGCGCCTGCGGCGCCCAGGGGCCAGGAGGCGATGCAGCGATGCCGGCAGTTTCCGACTTCCTCTACGGGGCCATCTACCAGCGGCAGTGCCGCTTCGCCAACGTCGAACGCTTCGTCGACCTGCTGGGGCGGGTCATGGACCTGACCGGGTCCGCCGACGCGGACACCGCCCAGCGCCGGGTCAAGGCCGCGGCGGCGTCGCTTCGCGGCGACGCCGTCATCCGCTCCGACGCCGAGGCCGTCGCAGAGCTGGCCGCCCGCGACCTCGAGTCGCTGGCCACGGTGGATCTGTCGGAGATCGGCAGGTGGGAGACGGTGACCCGGCGCCTCGACGACCGGAGCCCGCTCATCCAGCGGCGGCTGACGGCGGCCGGGCTCGCGGTCACGGACGCGCCGCTCCGGGTGGTCGACGAGTTCCCCGAGCCGTTCAACAGGTTCACCTGGTCGGCCTTCTCCCCGGACCGGGAGGACGAGGAGAACTTCGGCATCCCCACCGGCGTCTACTTCCGCCGAGACCGGTTGCGGCCGCTGTACAGCGAGGCCCTCTTCGCGCACGAGGTCGTCCACACGGTGACGGGGCAGACCGACCCCGAGGTCTTCGCGATGGGACTCGAGGAGGGGATCGCGGAGATACTCGGCACCTGTTACGGCTCTCTCGCCGTGCTGCCGGAGCCGGTGATCCGCAATCTGCTCGTCTACGGCAGGCACGGAGCCGAACGCGACAAGCTCTGGTCGGTGTACCTCGACCACACGCGGCAGGCCGCTCTCCTCTACCGGGAGTTCGGCGTCGACGGGCTCGTTGAGCTGGTCGGGCGGGGGCGGGCGGCCGTCCACGACGCCGAAAGGCACGTGGTGACGGGGACCCATCGCGACCTTGACCTCCCGCGAGGGAACTGGGATGAGGAGACGACCCGGCTGGTGGAGTTCACCACCCTGGGCTTCCCGCCCTCACATGTCTTCTCCCCGCTGGAGTGCCTGCTGGCCATCAACGCGGAGGCGGGCCTGACGGCCGTGGAGGTGTGCCGGCGCGCAGGTGTCGACCCGGATTGCGGACGGCCCGTCCTGGAACGGCTCGGCGCGAAGTCCGCGCTGTTCGTCCAGGACGGCGAGCGCATCGGATACTCCAACGTCGGCCGGTACCTGGAGCTGGAGCGTACGAGCGGAGTCGCGGTCATCCGCTACCTGCCGCTCGCGGACTGACGAGGGTCCCGACGGAGCCGACGAAAGGCGAACCGCCCATGAGTGCCGAAAGCGAAGTGCGGGAGCGCCGGGAGGATCCGGTGCGCAGGAACCTGGTCAACGCACTGGGCGATCTCTATCGCAGCCGGGGCCTGCTGCTCGGGCTGCTCGCCACGGCGGTGGGGTTACTCCTCATCCTGCTCGCGCCCCACAACGCGACCGAGGTCGCGGTCCGCGGTGACCATCTCGTCATCGGCGGTGGCCAGGACGACCTGTGGACCAAGCTGCGCATCACCGATGTCGGTGTGGCGATCTTCCAGGTCGGGATCACGCTGACCCTGTTCCAGGTACTGCTGAACCAGATCGCCGAGGACAGGTTCGTCGAGCACGTGCGCACCGTGCTGGACGAGCAGCAGGAGGACGTGAAACTGGCGGTCGCCCAGTCGATGGCGGCGAGCGAGAACGTGGAGACCCTACGCCTGTCCCCCGAGGAACTCGACCACGTGATCGAGACCGCCTCGCGGCTGCGCTCGGGGAACCCCGAACTGGGACGGGTCATCTCCCGCAAGCTCCGTACCGGGGTGTTCGAGTCCGAAGAGATATGGCGGAGCCTGGTCGTCCGCGCCGAGATCCTAGAACTCGTGCCCGGCGGCTCCGGCGGCCGGGAGCACGACTACTACGAGGTCTTCTTCCAGTTCGCCTACTACACGACCAACGTGCGCAGGACGCGTTTCGCCTTCCGTGTCGCCAGATGGAAGGACGAGTACGACGTGGCGTTGAGGGCGCAGGACATGGGCGCGGTCTGGCGGCTCCCCTCGACGGGGGAGTTCGACGACGACTGGAGCGCCGGGTTCACCTTCATCGACGCCACATTCGGCGGGCGGCCGGTCTCCTTCGCCCGCAGCGACATCGAACGCGAGTACGTCGGCCACATCCCGACCGAGGATTTCGACGACGGCCAGCAGATCCTGGTCCAGTACTCGTTCAGCGCCAAGGTGCTCGCCAACGGCAACCTGCTGAGTTTCGAGGTTCCGAAGCCGACGTTCGGCGCCACGTACTCGATCAGCGTGGCCGTCCCCGGCATCGAGCGGATCCGCGCCCTGGACTACTTCGGCGCGACTCGTCCCGCGTCCATCAGCTACGCCCCGGGGCTCGACCGCACGCGGGTCATCAGTGTCAGCGTGGACGACTGGATCCTGCCCAAGGCGGGCATGGCGGTGGTCTGGCACCGCCGACCGCCGGAGACCTGACCACCCGTACCCGTCGGACAGCGCGGAGCGTTCCGTCGCGGGTTCGGCGGGAGGCGGTCCCCGTCCTAACGAAGGTCGCCCAGGCCGTGCGGGCGGCGGACTGCCCATCCGGTACTTGTCCGCCAGCGCCAACGTCGTCGTGAGTTACTGCGTCAGATTCCCCGAACCTCATCGGCCGCCAACGCCGGCCTCATCCCGCGCCCCTCTCCATCCGTCGCTCCCCGCCCGAGCTGGCCGGTCTTGAAGCGAGCGAGTCGCTCCAAGACCGGCCCGCGTTCTCATCAGGTCCGGTCGAGTGCTCCCGCCTTGATCTGCTGGAGCAGGTATCCGAACCGGTCGCTGCTCACGGTCAGCCGCCCACCATCGGGATCCTTCGAATCCCGGATAGCGACACCACTGATCACTCCTGCCACCTCGACACACGCCTCATCGTTAATCGCCCCGCTTCGGGAGCTCTTCCGCCAATTGGTCTGCACTCGCCACCTCCAAGATCTCAGCGATACGGGTCCGGGAGGCGTCCTCAGATAGGGCCTTGAACCCGATTCGTTCGTAATCTACGGCGAGTTCCTGTACTTCCGCTGCGTCCTCGATCAGCCGCCCGCCCCGCCGAGCACCGACGTAGGCGACCTGGCGGTTCTTCACGGTGATGAGGCGGAACGGACCATCCAGCCCCAGGTGCGCACCAACCGCCTTGAGGATCAGCCGTACCGACACGTTGGGCAGTTTCCCAAGTTCAAGCAGGTGCCCGAGCTGGCCACACATCACGTCCCGGCCACCGATCTCGGAAGTCACGGCGTCCTCGTCTATCAACACCCAAACATAGGGCGGGGACGGCCGCGACAGGATGGCGTCTTGCCGCGCCATGCGGGACCGGACGGCCTGTTCGACGTCCTCCGCATCGCTCTCCGCAAGGAGAGCACGCATGTAGTCCACGGTCTGGAGGGGCGGCGGGATGATCTGCCCCTGGTAGATCCGGATGACGCTCGACGCAGCCTCATACTGGCCGTGCTGCAAAAACCAGTTCGGATCATGCCCTTTGCGGGCAAATGTAACCAGACGCTCGAAATGACCGCCGGTATCCCATGCCTCGTCGAGCAGCCGAGCCTGCTTCATCTCTAGCTGGACCCGGCCCGCTTCCAGGTTCGAAACATGAGAACGAACGTACCCGATGATCTGCCCGACCTGGGTACCGGTCATACCATGCCTTTTTCGGTAAACCCGCAGGTCGTAGGCTATCCAAGCATGCAGGGAGGACGTGGGGTCGATCTCATCAGCGGCGGTCACCGAGGACCTCCCATTGTTTAGAGAGTTTACGTATACAACCCACCTTAGCCACAAACGGTGATCCTGGAGGGACGATTCGTGAACTCCCCCAGGAAGGACCGGGCGAAAATGATCACAACGCCGGACTGCCTGCTGGTTCCCATGTTGGCGTCGAACGCTGCACCGGGCCTGGCTCGCACGCTGACGCGACCGAGACTCGACAAATGGGGCTACGTCCACATATCGGACGATGCATTCCTAATCGCCTCGGAATTGATCACCAACGCCGTGGCGGCAACGCCCGGCAAGGAGATCCGCTACCAGTGCAGCCGCGACACCGCCGGCGTCCTCATCGCCGTATGGGACGCGAGCCCGACCGTTCCACGAGTGCATCCGCTGATCGAGCTGACGCTCGACACGCTGGATGTCTCCGAGGAGAACTGGGACGACAACGGCGGCCGGGGACTCCCGATCGTCACCGCCCTCGCTACCGAGTGCGGCCACACCCCCGACCCGTCCGGCGGCAAGTGGGTTTGGGCCCGCCTCAAACCCTGACCTGCACTCCAACCTGCGGACGGTCGTCCTTACGAACTGGACCATAAGGGCGACCGGGCCGAGGTCGACTTGCAACGTCGTCCCGCATCGAACTTCGGCAGGATGCTTTGGCCCGCGAAGACGCAAGCGTGTCCCAGCCACAGTCCTACCCCGCTTCGCCCGAAGTACTGTGATAACACAGCCTTCACCCGCCACCTATATGCTCAAGTCATCGCCGTGCTGGTGCCTTAACTGGGTGAGGATAAGGCTTCCAGTACCCAGCACCCCAAAAGCGTAGCGCTTGGCATCATCACGCTTCTGGATATTGTGTCGATCAACATTACCTAGAGCTTGTGCGAATCCCATTCCAAGCATCCGCCACCCCTCCCATTCACCGGACTCTTTGCCCAGCCTGAATTGAGCGTCGTCAGCGAACACCTTGCCAAAAAGACCCTTTCCGACTAGCGATTGACCATTTGGTTTCATAGGGTTGCCGCACCATTGACGAACACGGTCTTCGACAAAAATCGCAGTCTGACTAGCCACCGTCTGCCAATCCTCATTCTGCACATGCCTTTGCACGTGAGCCCAAAGATCGGGATCAAAGGCTGTTTCATCCACCGCCTCGTCACTCGTGCCAGCATCTTCAAGTTCAAATATGGCCGCATCAATCAACCCGCAAGCCTCTCGCAAACCTATTTCAAAGCTCCTGTCGAAATAGGTTTGCGTACTGCCTTCAGTCCACATTCCCGGAGTGTATTTAACCGCGCTAAAGGCGATGACCAGATGGTGGTCAACCCCAAGCGACCTCGTCAGAACAGACTGCACTCGCCCTTTCCAGGAAGCAAAGGTTCCTGATCGATTGAGTTGGACACCTTGTTCCTGAGCTTCTTTTCTCAGTTCTTGGAGCTTGACAACCGCCTGCTGCGATATCATTTGACCTCGTCATGGAGTTTCGGCACTACTTCGACTGCTGGGAGCGACCGTATCACGCACGGCTTAGAAGGACTCATTTCACCATCAACGTCGAGCGACTCTCGTACGCACGTTGGCCTTTCGAAGCTCACGAACCTGCATCATGCCCGACAAGTCCCTTGTCGGGGGTCCACCCCTCACGCTTTGCCCGCTCCAGCCGCTCCGAGAATGCAGCGTGTGCCTGCCGATACTCAGTCTCTCGATCCGCCTTGTGAAACGGCTCCTCATAACCTTCGGGAAGGCTTACCTCTTGGGATCCATCCATAAAGGCCATTAGCTTTTGATATGCATCTCCAATTTGCCCAGCCCCGTACGCGTATGGATCAGCTGCTATCCTGCGACCAGCCGCGTCGAACCACATATTCGCCTCTCGGTCAGCCAGAATTGGATACCGTGACTGGTATATTGCGGACAGTTGTTCTGCGGATATACCCAGCCAGACAGCGACTAGCGCATCAATTTCGACCAAGGCAGCCCTTCGGGCGCGTTCCGTCCTAAGGGCGGTGGCCGTGCTCCATTCATTATCAGCGACCGACAGACGGGGCAGTCCCGGCCACGCCACAGCCCATGATTCTTCAGCCCAGCGCGGGTCGTACAACTCTTCCCATAGTGGTCGGTAGGCCGAAGTTAGGCAGTTCAATCGAAGCGTGCGCAGAAGCAACGCTGAGGCGAGTGGATGGTCTGCGTTAGCTGCAGGCATCGAGTTAGCCTCAGCGTATTGGAGCTCCGACCGACCTGTTATGCGTAGAATATAGTCAATCGGCAAAGATGCCCAGAAACCTGCAGTCAAGGCAGTAGCTACGACATTTCCTGGAATTGCCAGGGAATGTACCACATGCACATGGGTAGGCCCTGGCGGGATTAGAGCGGAAAAAAGAGACCTTTCAGTGCTTTTCGGATCGATCATACGCCGCCAAGCGACTCGATAATACTCGGCATAGCGTCGACCGTTCCAAGTATCCTGCAAGGCGAGATACCTATCCGTATCGCAGGCACGTCGATACACAGCCCGAGGGATAGCATGTTCCGGCAATTCTAGCAGATCCCATGCGCGCCAATCCTTCCCATTCTTGAACGACTCCTTTGGTTCTTTGTAGAATGGATTGGCGATACCGATATGCGATCCTTGCAACACAAGTTCGTCCAGCGATTCTGGTCGCCCAACCCAATGGCGAATGACTCCGGCAGTGCGCGCCCGAGCCTCATCATGACCGCGGCTAATAGAAGGTGACAGGTCAGCAAGTCGGCAACGGTAACTTGCGATCACCTGGATCGCTTCGTTTTCCGAACCCGTAATAGGGTAGAGCAGGTGCGTCTCCTCTATAGGGAGCTTCGCCGCACCAGTCAACTTTTTCCATCGACCCAAAAGATCCGCATCCACCCAGATTACGCGGTCTAGGTGAGGACGCCTATCCCAAGTGCCCTGAAATTTCTGGCGTGGACTCGGGCCGGCGCCATCGTGATCAAGCGATTCCGACAGCACGTTCGCCGCATACAGTTGACTTAGGTGGTAGAACCCAATGGATCGACTGTCACCATAAATGTGAACACCAAATTCGAGTGTTCTACCCGCATCAAAGGCCCAATTAGCAGCATTAACAAAGCTTCCATGAATGCGGAGGTGTCGATAGGAGGCCGCTCGAAGCCTCCCCTCTTTAATGCCTCCGAAGTGTGTGTCAGGGTGAATCAGTCCAGCGCTGCCACCTCTCCGCAGATTAGCCCATGTGCGGATCATAAACGCGCGATAGTAATCCGGCTGGGTGCCATCCAATAGCGGATATGTCGCCTCCATTCCAAGGAAGTCGAGCGTTGCAGCGACTTTGGTAAGTTCGTCTAGATAGAACGGGCGAGCGCCATCGTCCGCAAGACAAGCATTTTTCCGCTCCTGCGATAGACTCGTAGACGCTTTTTCTGCCAGCATGAACCAGGGTTCCAGTTCAGCCAATATGGGCGCCTCTACCCAACGAGGGCGAACCCACGGAGGATTACCTACTTGGAGGTCAAAGCCGCCCCTGTTGAAGACCTGGGCGAACTGTAGTTCCCAGTGGAAGAAGCCTTGCTGACTGGCGATCTCCTCGACGGTTCTCATCCACGGGAAGCGTTCGTTGAGCTTGAATTCGTTGTCCATGCCCATCCAGGCAGGGAGCTGGTCTTCATGCTCGCCCAGCTCCCCCAGTGAGGCGAAGTGGGCGCCGAGGGAGTCTCCCGGGATGTCATGTGCGCCGAGGAGGGCCTCGGCGAAGTCGAGCCAGTCGTCCAGGTCGGCGAGCGGGATCACTGAGCGGCGCTCGACGCGAGCAGGCTTGCGGGGTGACTTGGGCCGCGGCTTCGGCTGGTTGATCGGGATCTGAACAGGAGTTTCCCCGAAGAGTGATGCCGCTTCCCAGTTTTGCGGGAACCCGGCCGGGTCGGGGTCCGGTGCCTCAACCTCGACGGCTGCAGGGGGCATGCTGTCGAGGACATTGCCCTTCAACCGCTCGTAGATGCCGTCCGAACCGTCCAACACGCAGGCCTTGTCCAGGGGCCAGAACCACAGGGCGCACCACGCGTCCATCAACGTTTTGAGCCGCCAGAAGGGCGTGCCCGGGGACTTCAGGTCTTCAAGGATCCGCTCGCGGGAGACGATCTCCTCCCCCGGCTCGCGGAGGTCGTCCGCTCCCCAGACGTGGATGCGGCGGCTGATGTCCCTCTCCGACAGCTCCAACCGCTTGATGACCAACTCCCACAGGTACTCCGCGCGGCGGGCGAGGCCCTGGAGGCGCTGAACCTGGGTGAGCTTCTGTCCCTGCCTCTTCTTGGTGGACGGGTCCTTGAGCATCCCCTTGCGCCAGTCGGCGAGGCGCTTGGCGTCCTCGGGCGCGAGGTTCTTGGCCTCTTTCTCGCTCGCCACCGCTCCCCAGCCCTGGGCGGGCAGCAGGAAGTGGTGGATGTGGCCGTCGGGGATCGGGCCATCGCGGAACGGGTGGTCCTTCGGAGCGGTGGTGAGCCACGCCCTCTTCTTCAGATGCTGCGGCTCGTACAGGCGGCGGCCCGCGCCGATGAGCGAGTTGCCCCGGCGCAGGTGGAGGCCGAACCACGGTGCTTGAAGCCCCTGGTGCATAACGTTCAGCCACAGCGAGACCTCGGCCAGTTCGACGGCCGTCTCGTTGAGGTCCACCCCATACGAGTTGTGCAAGGCGATGTACGCCTTGACCTTCTGGAGTTCTTCCGCGTAGCGGTCGGGTTCGAGGCTCTGGTTCTTCTCGGCCTGGCGCCTCTTGAGGTACTCGGCGGCGACCTGGTTGATGGCCTCGTTGAGGAACGCGCCGGACCCGAGGGCGGGCTCGCAGATCGTCCAGTCGAGGATCTCGCGAGCCTTGGTGACCGTCCCGTCCTGGTCGAGGCGTTCGCGAAGCGCGAGCTGCACGGTGACCTGCGTCAGTGACTCAGGCGTGTAGTAGGACGCACTGGTCTGGCGGTCACGGCCGGCGAGCCGGTAGACGAACGCACCGGGCTTGTAGCGGACGCGCTCGTCGGTCTTGAAGCCGTTCTCGTCCACGCGGCGGACGAAGACGGCGTCCTCGTAGTCGTCGACCTTGGAGGCGGGAATCATCCAGGAGCCGTCCTTCGGGTCACCGTTCTTGGCGACCTCGTACAGCTCCTCCTTCGCGATGAACCCCGTGTACGACATCAGCCCCTCGTACACCGCACCCAACTGATTGATGCCGAGCTGCGCGTACGAGATGAAGCCGCCGCGTTCCTTTCGCTTGCCCTTGGCGAGCATGAGGAGGCGCAGCACTTTATACAGAGCCTCGTTGCGGAGGCGGGTGTCGATGGGTGTGGAGTCGGGGTCGTCCTCGTCCAGGTCGATCGCGGCCTTGCCGATGAAGCGGGTGCGGTCGGGGTCGAACAGGTCCGACTTCAAGGGTTCGAAGCGGAGTCCTTCGCCCTCGGAGTCGAGCGTGCGGCCCGCGCCGCGCGGGTTGTGGCCCTCGTTGACCATGCGGAACAGCAGGTCGAGTGACTCGTAGAGGTGGACGCTGCGGCGCGACTCCTCCGACACCAGGTCGCGGACGATGAGGTCGCCGAGGCGGGCCATGCTGTAGCCCCTGACGTACGCCTCGTCGTCGGTGGGGAGGATGCCGAGTTCCGGGCGGGCCTCGGCGTACAGCAGGAACAGGATCCGGTACAGGTAGCGGAGGGCTTCGCGGCCGAGTTCCTTGGCGAAGGCCGCCGGTTCCATGACGTCTTCGGGGCGGACGCCTTGTTCCCGCATCCGGTCGAGGACCTCGTTGGCGATGATCTCGACGGATTCGCGGAGTCCTTCTCGAAGCTCCTTGGACACGCCGACGGCGTGCTGGCGGGAGCCGGAGAGCAGTTCGGCGAGGGGCTCGGACCCGCCCTCCTCGGGCGGGAGCAGCGAGTCCGCGCTGAACAGGGCGGCGATGGTCTCGATCTCGGCGGTCGCGGCGGTGCTGCGGCCGAGCGCGACGTCCAGGCTGACGGCGAGGTAGCGTCCCTCGCCCCAGGTCATCCGGTCCGCCAGGACGACCACGCCGCCCGCGAGGATCAGCACGTAGCGGGGCGGCTCGTCGGCGGCGAACAGCCACGACGCCAGCTTGTCCCCCGTGCGGAGCATGTGCGGGTGGTCGAGTTCGACGGGGGTGAGGAGCCGTCCGGCGTCGGTGATGTCGAGGGCGGCGTCGACGTCGGGAGCCCATCCACACTCGATCGCGACGACGCTCGGACGGTCGGCCGGTTCGGCGTGCGCGACGGCGACCTCGTACTGCTTGTCCGACCGCTCGACCGTAAGGACGCGGGGCTCGGCGTTGAAGCCCAGGGCGCGGAGGATGTCGCCGTGCAGCTCGTGGAGGGCCTTCTTCCACTCCTCGATCTTCGGGACGTCCTTGCCCTCGCGGACGGTCTCCAGGACGTCCGCGAAGAACGGACGGTCCTTGAAGTAGCTGCGCTTGAGGCCGCGCAGGCCGGTGCGCGGGGTCGGCTTCCCGTCCTTCTCGGCGTCGGCCCAGCGGGCGAGCAGCCCGTCCTTCTTCTTCAGGTCCTTGGGGAGAACCTCGGCCAGGTAGTGGGCCGAGAAGTAGTCGCCGCGGTTGACGATCGAGTCGTACGTCACGAGTCCCCCTCAAGCACGGCGAGGATGCGCAGCAAGGGCTCCCCCGTCGTCTCCAGACTTTCCAGCAACCGCTTCTGATCGGCGACGGTGTCGAACACCTGGCTCCGCTTCCTCGCGCCGTGCGACGTCCCGTCCAGGCTCTTCAAGCTCTCCCGCTCCCACAGTTCGAGCTGCCCGTCGTACTCCCGCAGCGGCCGCGCCACCTCGTCGTCGTGCCGGTCGCGATGCTCGTCCAGGTGGCGGCGCGCGGCCTGGATCGCCGGCTCGATGAGGGGCGTCAGGCGCTCGAAGTCCGGCGCCCGGTTCGTGTTGATCATCGTGGGGCCGACCCCGGCCTCGGTGAGGACCTCGGTCATGTCCCGGACGACCGGTGCGCCGGGCAGGCCGCTGACCGCCATCCAGTCGACCACCGTGGGCTGGCCGAGCGCGTTGGAGTAGATGCCCTGGACGAGGAACGTCGGCTCGTCCACCTTCGCGGCGATGACGGGCGCCTGCCTGCGGACGAGCTGCACCTGCACCTTGTCGACCAGCCACTCCACCATCGGATGCAGGTCGGACAGGTACGCGATGTCCGGCCACATGGTCTTGGTGCGGCGGGCCTCGTCCAGCTTGCGCTGCGCGAGGTCCCGGTCGAAGGTGACCTTCATCCGCTCGGTGATCTTGTGGGTGCGCAGGTAGGACGCCGGCAGCGCGGACAGCCGGTGCACGAGGTCGGAGGGCGGCTCGAACGCCAGCAGCCCGCCGTCGTCGTCGACGCGCAGGGCCGGGCAGACGGTGCGCAGCGCCTCCCGGACGAACTCCTCCGTCGACCCGAACAGCTTCGGGACGCGGGCGCGCTTCACCTCCGCGCGCGCCTCGCCCTGCTCCACGGCGCCGAACAGCTCGGCCATGAAGTCGACCGGCGGCGCCTCCGCGAGGGACTCCTCCACCGACTTGCCCTTGAGGAGGTCCTTGATGAGCCGGTCCTCCTCCTTCTTCGCCGTGAACTCGCGGGTGACGGCCTCCGCCGTCCCGATGCTGCGGTGCGCCTCCTCCTCCCGCTTGAGGAGCTTCTCGGCGACGGTCGTGTCGTCCAGCGCGCCCTCGGTCGCCGAGGTCAGGACGATCGCGCGGAACTGCGGCTCGTGCCGCTGCCCGTACCGGTCGATGCGGCCGTTGCGCTGCTCGATCCGGATCAGGCTCCACGGCAGGTCGTAGTGGATCAGGTGGTGGCACTGGCGGTGCAGGTTCACGCCCTCGGACGCCACGTCCCCGGTGAACAGCAGCCGGACCTTGCTGTCGGATAGGGAGAACTCCTCGACGATCTCCTGCTGCCGCTGGTCGGAGAAGCCGCCGTGCATGATCCGCACCTGGTCGGCGGCGAGCCCGAGTTCGGCGGGGACCGTCCGGGCGAGCCACTCCAGGGTCGGGATGCTCTCGGAGAACACGACCGCCCGCATCGTGCCCTTGGCCTTCACGCCGATGCTCTTCAGCTCGTCCACGAGGGCCTTGAGCTTGGCGGAGTCGCCGTCGCCCATCTGGTCGACCAGGAACGCCAGGTTGTTCAGCGCATCGATCTCGCGCGGCTCGGTCGCGTTCTTCAGCCGCTTGGCGACGGTCGTGCCGAGCGCCACGTGCGACGACAGGAACGCCTTGGCCAGGGTGTAGGGGAACAGGCGGCGGTCGGTGTCGACCACGGAGCCCCCGTCGCGGTCGGGGCCGGGCAGCCAGACCTCGGCCAGCTCCGCGAAGACCGCCTCTTCCTTGGGCGTTGCCGGGGTTCGCAGCGAGATGGACGGGCCGCGGTCGGGCCACCGGCCGCGGATCCGGTCGCGGACCTCGTCGCTGATCTTCGTCCGGCGGATGTAGAGGTGGTCGATGTCGGACGCCGAGTACTTCTTCGGGTCCGCGATGGCTGCCGGGTCGAGCAGCCCGATCAGCTCGGCGAACGACGTGGCGTCGCCGTTGTGCGGGGTCGCGCTCGCCAGCAGCAGCGCGTCGGTGCGGCGGGCGAGGAGGCGGGCCAGCTTGTTGCGGAGGTTGCCCTCGTTGATGAGGTTGTGGGACTCGTCGATCACGACGGCGTCCCAGTGCATGTTCTCCAGGTGCTGCCCGTACCGGCCCTGGTTCTTGAGGGTGTCGACGGAGATGATGACGCGCTTGTAGTACAGGAACGGGTTGCGACCGGCCGGGATGTCGCGCTGGATCCGCTCGATGCCGACCGAGTCGAGCCGCACGAGCGGGATCGCGAACCGCGTCCACAGCTCGTGCTGGAACTGCTCCAGGACCTGCTGCGGCGTCACGACCAGGATGCGCTCGCCGCGGCCCCGGCGGATCAGCTCCGCCAGGATCAGTCCGATCTCCAGGGTCTTGCCGAGGCCGACGACGTCCGCGAGCAGGATGCGCGGCCGCAGCCCCTGGAGCGCGAGTTCCGCCGGCCGCTGCTGGTAGGTGAGCGGGTCGAGGAGGAACCGGTCGGCGAGCGCCAGGCCCCGCTCGGATTGCGGCAGCGGCGTGCGGCGCAGCACCGACTCCAGGTAGAGGCGGCTGCGCGCGAACGCCGAGGACGTGTCGGCGACGAGCTGGGTGTCCTCGGGACGGAGCTGGACGACGTCGTCGATCCCGGTGAAGAAGACCGCGTCCTCGTCCCGGACGAACTCCGAGACCCCCACGGCGGTGATCTTGTAGCCGTCACGGGGTGTGGGGGTGCAGGTGCGCACCATCCACTCCGCGTCGCGGACCTCGATGCGCGCGCCCGGCGCGTACGGGGTCGCGGTCTCTGCGGAGGAGGTCACTCGGCGGGCTCCTAACGGGTCGTTCACGAGAGGGCGTACGGGCGGTGGTGCGGGCCGCCGGTCAGAGTGTGGGGCCGGGGGCGTAGGCGAGGGCCAGCCGGTCCGCGAGCGAGGCGACGACCGGGCGGGGCACCGAGTGCTCCCGATGCCGCGGGCGGGCGGGGCGCCGGGGCGGATCGATGTCGGACGGCGGGTCGTCGGGCCGCGCGATATAGGTGAGCGTCGCGAAATGGACGCGGGCGTCGTTCACCGACAGGCCGGCGGCGTCCAGCACGCGGCAGAACTCGGCGGACGCCTCCGCCGGGGTCGGCCGGGACTCCGGGGCGTGCTCCAGCATCGCCTCGATCGCCGGCGCCAGCGACGCGGGCAGCCCCGACACGTCCGGCCGCTGCTCGGGGTTCATGATCGCGCTGTAGAGGGCGTGCCCGCCCTTCAGCGCGTAGGGGTAGTGCCCGGTCAGCGCGTAGAGCAGCGTGGCGCCCGTCGAGTACACATCGGCCGCCGGGGTGAGGCCCTTCGCCGACTCGACCTGCTCGGGCGGCATGAAGACGGGCGTGCCGAGCCGCATGCCGGTCTGGGTTAGGCCGTCCTCCGCCTCCGCCAGGTCGACGAGGCCGAAGTCGATGAGCTTGGGCCCGTCCGGGCCGAGCAGGACGTTGCCCGGCTTCACGTCGCGGTGCAGGATGCGGGCCCCGTGGATCTCGGTGAGCGCCTCGGCCATCAGGACGCCCAGTACCGCGCCCATCTCCGCCGTGAGCAGGGGGCGGCCGTCCAGGTACTCCTTGAGGGTCGCGCCCCGCACGTACTCCATCGCCAGCCACGGGGGCTCGGCGCCCGGCTCGGACGCCGCCACCAGGCCCGCGACGCGCGGGCCCTGCACCATCCCCAGCGCGAGCACCTCGCGGTCGAACCTCTCCCGGATGCCGTCGCCCGTCAGGCCGTCGCGGATCACCTTGACGGCGACCTGCTCGGCGTCCGGCGTCACCCCGAAGTAGACGGTGCCCATCCCGCCCTGGCCGAGCCTGCCGTGCACCTCGATGCCGCCGATCATCCGTGGATCGGACGGTTCGAGCGGCTTCATCGGCATCCGCCTTCCCAGGACGACGCTGACCGGGGGCATCCGGCCGGACGTCCGGCCGGGTGGCCAGGATAGGCGGGCGCACGAGGCGAGGGCAGCGTTCTCGGGCGGCCGCGCCGCGGAATTGATGCGGGTCCCCCAGCGGGTTTCTCGCCACTGAACCGGGAGGCACGGCTTGCGCTGTGCCGTCATCCCAGGTCGGAGGGGGTTCAAGGAGGGATATCCCTGGTCAGGAGGCGATGTCGGCCCTGCCCCGGCGCGGGGCCTGACACGACTGACCGTAATCGGACAGCGTCTCCGGTCAACCAGGCCGGCGGAGCGTCGAGCGAGGCCGGCGCCCTGCTTCACGGGGACCTCCTCCACAAGACGACCGCCATTACCGGCGCTCACTCTACAAGTGATCGGCCCTCAACACATAGTCTGATGGTCGATTAGATTCACAAGACCAGCCGTGCTGACCGGCAGCGGTCAACCGCTCAGCGGGCCTGAGCGTCACACTGTTCGCGAGGGGGCCTCACGCCTACCACCCGAACCAGGGGTCGTGGGAAGCGCGCTGCCGGAATCGCTCCGGTCCCCGGCAGAGACCTCGCCGGTGGGCCCCGCCGAAGGGGAGAAGGACGACCATGGGGGGCTCCGTGATGGACGAGCTGCCGCGCACCCAGTTGCGGAACGTGCTGGGTAAGTGGCGCAACGACCTGATCGACCTCACCGGGCGGAACCGGCTGCTGAACTTCCGGCACACCCGCACGGCCACACTCGCCATCCGGTCCCCGCAGGCCGGGCTGCTTATCACCAGCCTCGACGCCGGGCTGCGGTTCGCCCCGCTGCCGGAGGACAACACCGAGGACGGCACCGAGGACGAGGGCCTCGTCACGCCGGCGGACACGACCGGCATCGTCACCCAGAAGCGCACGCAGCCCGCACTCGACTCCGCGCTCCGCAGGCTCTACCGCGACTCCAACCAGATGTTCAACGACACCGGGCTGTGGACCCTCCAGCTCGGCGTGGCGTTCCTCAAATGGCGCGAGCCCGGCGCGGAGGGCTTCAACCAGGCGCCGTTGCTGCTCGTCCCGGTGCGGCTCGACCGGCTCGGCCCGGGCTTGTTCCGGCTGGTCACGGAACAGAGCGAGGACGCGGCCCCCAACCCCGCACTGGCCGTCAAGATGGGGCAGCTGGGCCTCGACTGGCCCGACCCCGACGGCATGAAGGACCTGCCCGGCACCCTCGCCGCCGTCCGCGCCGCCGTCGCGGGCCACCGGGACTGGGAGGTCACCGAGGACGTCGTGCTCGCCACGTTCCGCTCCCACAAGGAGGCGATGTACCGGGACCTGCTGGACCACGAGGACCAGATCCTGGCCCACCCCCTTGTACAGGCCATCGGGCTCGGTGAGGCCGCACGGCTGCCCGACGACGCGCTGTACTTCGACCCCCTCGACGCCGACAGGATCGACGAGCTCCAGCCGCCCGAGCTGACGCCGCTGGTCCTGGACGCCGACTCGTCGCAGCGCCAGTGCGTCGCGGCGGCGCTCGACGGCCGGTCGTTCATCATGGACGGCCCGCCGGGCACCGGGAAGAGCCAGACCATCGCCAACATGATCGCGGCGCTCATGCACCAGGGGCGCAGCGTCCTGTTCGTCAGTGAGAAGGCCGCCGCGCTGGACGTGGTCCGCAACCGCCTGGACTCCGTGGGCCTCGGCGCGTTCGTCCTGGCGCTGCACAGCCACCACGCGAGCCGCAAGGAGGTCGCCAGGACACTCGGAGACGCCCTCGCGCGGCGTCCCAAGGCCGTCCGCGCCGGGGCGAATGAGGACCGGCAGCGCCTTCTGCGCACCCGCAGGGAGCTGTCCGCCTACGCGGCGGCGATGAACGAGACCCGGCCGCCGCTCGGACTGACCCTGCACGAGGTGATCGGGCGGCTGAGCGCGCTGGCCGACGTCCCGCCGCTGCCGACCGCCCTTCCGGACGGCCTGACCGCCGAGGGGCTCCGGGACATCCGCACCGCCGCCGAACGGCTGGGCGACGCATGGCGGCCGGTCGCC
This sequence comes from Actinomadura meyerae, assembly GCF_900188445.1. Classification (GTDB taxonomy): domain Bacteria; phylum Actinomycetota; class Actinomycetes; order Streptosporangiales; family Streptosporangiaceae; genus Spirillospora; species Spirillospora meyerae. Next base: position 87,752 of record NZ_FZOR01000004.1, on the reverse strand, counting down.
GAAGGCACCGCGTTCATGTGGCGGGACCTCACCGGAGGCGGGCACCCGCAAACGCGACTCGAGCTGCTGCGCGAGCGCGCCGAAACGCTCCAGCGCCGCCTCGCCGCGCACACCGGACTCACCGAGCCGCTGGGGCTCGCGGAACTGGGCGCCGCCGAACGCCTGCTCGCCCTCCTCGACGCGACGGCCGACCGCCCAGACGTCCCGGAGGCGTGGCTCACCGCGCCCGACCTGGCGGCGTTGCGGATCGAGGTCGCCGACTTCACCACCCGCCTCGCCGGTCTCCGTGCCTCGTTCAGAGCCGCGGCCGACGGGATCGGCGCCGCTTGGGACCGCCTGCCGGCCGATCTCGTGATCTCGCCGACCGTTGATGAGGCGGCGCTCGCCGAACTGCCGGTCGAGGGGCTCGATCTGTCCGGCCTCACGGAGGGGCGACTTCGCGGACTCGCCACTCAGTTCCAGGAAACGGCGCTCATGCTCCGCGACGTCCAGGCGCCTCTGGCGGACATCGCCGCCGTCTACGGCATGCCGACCCCCGACACCACCGATCAGGCACTCGCGTTGTGCAGGCTCACCGACTTCGCGCGGCAGCAGGACCGCCCGGAGGCGGCCTGGCTGACCCGGGACGGCAGAATCGCCGCGGCCGGCGCGGCCGCCGAACTCGAGCACCACGTCACGGCCCTCGTCCGGGCCAGAGCCGCGGCCGACCGGGTGTTCACCGAGAACATCCTCGGCGTCGCGGACTTCCCCGCCATCGTCCGACGATTCATCGAGACCCGTGGCATCGCGAAGATCTCCGCTTCCCACCGCGATGACAAACGGCTTCTGGCAGGGATGACCGTCCGCGGCGAGTGGAGCAAGGAGGCAGCCGAACGGCTGCCGCAAGCCCTCGCCTGGTACGAGGCCGCGGCGGCCCTGAACAGCGCGGCCGCCTCGAAGGGCCCGGTTCTCGGCCGCTACTGGCAAGGCGAGCACACCGACTTCCCACGCATCCGCGGGCTGCTGAACAGCGCTGAGGAGATCGCCCACATCGCGGGCGGCTCTTCCGTCCCACCGGCCCTCGCCCGCCAGGTCTGCGCCGACGGCCGACCCGACGCCGGTGTCCATGCCGCCGCCGATCAGGTCCGCGAACGGCTCGACCGGTGGCGGCGGACACTCGTCCCGGCGCCCCAGCCCGGCGGGCGGCCGCGACTCGCCACCGGGACCCTCGCCGACGCCGCGGCCTGGTACACGGCCCACCTCGGGCCGCTGGCGGTGGGAGCGGATCTCATCGCCGCCGTGCAGCCGGTGCTCGCCGCCTCCGGACCGCTCACGTTCGGCCAGGCGCGCCGCATAGCCGCCCGGGTGGAGGCGGTGCGCGCCGAACGCGAGGCGTTCCTGGCCCGCAGGGCCGGCGACGAGCAGCTGCTCGGCCCTCTCTACGCCGGACTGGACACGGACCCGACGGCTCTCGGCGCTGCGCTCGACTGGGTCGCTGGCGTGCGGTCATCTGACGAGCCCATGCCGGAGCGGGCGGCCCGCGCGCTCCTTTCGTCGGGTCCAGATGAAGAACTGCGCACGGCGTGGAGCGCGTTCCGCGCCGCAGCCACGGACTTCGTCCAGCTCTTCGGCGCCTCGCGGCGCCCCGCCCTGCAGGCCGGGCTCACCGGCACCCCCGAGGCCTTCGCCGAACTCACCGACCGGTTCGCCGCGGACCGGTCCGGCCCCGACGAGTGGCGCTCCTTCCGCGACGCCCGCGAAGTCCTCCGCCGCCACGGGCTCGACGGGCTGATCGTCAGGGCCGCCGAGAAGGGGCTGGACGGCGCGGTCTTCTCGCGGGCCACCGAACGGGCCGTCCTCGAAGCGTGGGCGGAGCAGACCATGGCCGCCGACTCGCGGCTCACGCCCGTCCGGGCCGTCGAGCGCGACAAGCTGGTCGAGCTGTTCCGCGACCTGGACCGGGCCCTGGTCGCCAACGCCCACGCCCAGGTGATCGAGGCATGCAACGCGCGCCGCCCCCGGCCCAACGTCGGGCAGGCCGCCGTCATCCAGCGGGAGGCGGAGAAGAAGAGCAGGCACATGCCCGTGCGGACGCTGCTCGACCGGACGCCCGACATCGTCCCGCTGGTGAAGCCCTGCTTCATGATGAGCCCGCTGACGGTCAGCCAGTTCCTGCCGCCCGGATACCGCTTCGACGTCGTCATCTTCGACGAGGCGTCGCAGGTGCTCCCCCAGGACGCGGTCAACTGCGTCTACCGCGGCGACTCGCTCATCGTGGCCGGCGACCAGAAGCAGCTGCCACCGACGGACTTCTTCGCCCAGAGCGACGACTCGGGCGACGACGAGTACGACGAGGACGTCCCCGACTCCTTCGATTCGCTCCTCGACATGTGCAAGGGCAGCGGCCTCATCCGCAGCCTGCCGCTGTCCTGGCACTACCGCAGCCGGCACGAAGGGCTCATCGCCTTCAGCAACCGCCGGTTCTACGGCGGCGGCCTGGTGACCTTCCCCGGGGCGTTCGAGTCCGGTGACGACGTCGGGGTCACCTTCACCAAGGTCCCTGGCGTCTACGAGCGCGGGCGCAGCCGCCGCAACCCCATCGAGGCGGACGCCGTCGCCGAACGCGTCCTGCACCACTACCGGACCCGGCCCCACCTGAGCCTCGGCGTGGTGGCGATGTCGGACGCCCAGGCGCACGCCATCGAGGACGCGGTGGAACGGGCCCGCGCCGGCCATCCCGAACTCGAACGATTCTTCGCCGAGGATCGCCTCAACGGGTTCTTCGTCAAGAATCTGGAGACCGTCCAGGGCGACGAGCGGGACGTCGTCATCATCTCCGTCGGATACGGGCGCGGCCCGGACGGGCGGCTCACCATGGCGTTCGGGCCCCTCAACCGGGAGAACGGCTGGCGGCGGCTCAACGTCGCCGTGACCCGCGCCCGCCGCCGTGTCGAGGTCATCTCCTCGATCTCCGGTTCCGAGATCCGCGAGGGCACCAACCGGAGCCTCGACCATTTCAAGCGCTACCTCGACTACGCCGAGCACGGACCCGCCGTCCTGGAGCAGGGACCGCTCGCCGACGACGCGGCGCCCGAGAGCCCGTTCGAAGAGTCGGTGCTCGACGTGCTGAGGGACTGGGGATACGACGTCCAGCCGCAGGTGGGCGTCGGCGGCTACCGGATCGACATGGCGGTGCGCCACCCAGCCCTGCCGGGCCGGTTCGCCCTGGGCATCGAGTGCGACGGCGCCATGTACCACTCGTCCAAGGCGGCGAGGGACCGCGACCGCCTGCGGGAGGAAGTGCTGCGCGGCCTCGGGTGGAAGCTGTACCGCATCTGGGGGACCGACTGGTACCGCAACCGGCCCGAGGCCGAGGCACGGCTGCGCGAAGCCGTCGAATCGGCCATCGCCCTGATGACGGAGAAGCCGGAGCCCGGCGATGGGCAGAGCACGGCCGAGAGCGGCCCCGAGCCGCCGTGGGAGGCGGAGCAACCCCGGGTCACCATGGAACCCGCCGCCGAGGAGCAGGAACGCGGCTGGGCGGCCCGCTACCGCCGAGCCCGTGTGGAGGGGCACCTCTACTACTACGAGATGCACGTCCCGGAGTCGCGCGGCCTGCTCCAGCGCATCTTCCGCGAGGTACTCGACGTCGAGGCGCCCGTCCAGCGCGACGTCCTCTACCGGAGGGCGGCGACGGTCTGGGGCGTCGAACGGCTCGGCGCGCGCATCCGCGCCAACCTCGACAAGGCGCTCGGTGACCTGCTGAGGCACGATCCGGCCGTCGAACAGGACGGCGAGACCATCACCTTGCGAGGACGCGAGACCGTTCCCCGCGAACCCGGTGACGGCGTCCTCCGCAGAGTCGCCGAGGTGCCGCCCCGGGAACGGCGGCTGGCGCTGCTCGGCGTCATCGGCGAATCCCCCGGCATGACCGAGACCGAACTGACCACCCACACCGCCCGGTTCTTCGGCTGGAACCGCAGGGGGCCCGACATCACCCGCGCCTTCTCGGAGGACCTGGTGAAGCTTCAGACGGAGGGTTTGATCGACGGTCTTCCCGATCGCATCGTCCTGCGCTGACGCCGCAGACGGCTGGATGTGCGGTCTTTTTCTGAGTCCGGGTCCTGCGCGTACCGCGACGGGAGTACATCGGGCGCAGTACGGCGAGCCGCATAGTGACCGCTCTGGGACGACGACGCGGAGGCGTCCGCTCTCGAGCATTGGACTGGACGTCCGATGACTCAAGGAGACGATGATGCCGATCGAGGCTTCCGCCCCGGGCGGGGCTCTGGCGAGGCTCGCCCGGTTCTGCTACCGGCGCCGCCGGCTGGTGCTGCTGATGTGGGTGGCCGGGGTGATCGCCACGGCGGTCGCCGGGTTCGGGTACGGGGCGCAGTCCGACAACGACTTCTCCGGCGGGGACTCCGGGTCCGCCAAGGCGCAGGCGCTGATCGAGAAGCACTTCCCCGAGCGGCAGGGCGACACGCTCACGCTGGCGGTCAAGGCGGAGAAGGGGATCGACGACCCGGCCGCGCGCAGGACGGTGGAGGAGGTCGTCGCGAAGCTGGACGCATCGCCCGTCACCGGCCCGGTCGTGTCGCCCTACGACGACCCGAGCCTGGTGACCGAGGACCGGCGGATCGCGCGGACGACCGTCCCGTTGACGGACGTCGACCCGGCGAAGTCGGACGTGAAGCCGCTGGTGGACGCGGTCAAGGACGCGTCCGGCGGCGGTGTGGCGCTCGGGCTGGCCGGGGACATGGCGGAGAAGGCCGAGACGCCGCCGCAGGGGCCCGCGGAGAGCGTGGGAGTGGTGGCGGCGGCGGTGATCCTGTTCATCGCGTTCGGGTCGCTGGTCGCGATGGGCCTGCCGATCGTGACCGCGCTGATGGCGATCACCGGCGGCATCGCCCTGATGAAGCTGGTGGGGCACCTGGTGCCGTCGCCGGACTTCACGGTGCTCGTCGCGGCGCTCGTCGGGCTCGGCATCGGCATCGACTACGCGCTGTTCATCGTGACCCGCTACAAGGAGGCTTTGGCGGACGGCGCCGAGCCGGAGGGGGCCGTGGTCAAGGCCATCACCACGGCGGGGCACGCGGTGCTGTTCGCCGGGCTGACCGTCGTGATCGCGCTGCTGGGGCTGACCGCCATGGGGCAGCGGCTGATGACCGGCGTGGCCGTGGCGGCGTCGGTGACCGTGCTGGTCACGATGGCCGCGGCGGTGACGCTGACGCCGGCGTTCCTCGGCTTCACCGGGCGCCGGATCGGCGCGGTGCGCAAGGTCCGGGAGCGGCGGCCGCTCGCCGAGCGGTGGGCGGGCGCGGTGCAGCGCAGGCCGCTGGCCGCCGCGGTGCTGGCCGGCGCGGGGCTGCTGGTGCTGGCGGCTCCGGCGCTGTCGATGCGGCTGAGCCTGCCGGACGCCAGCGTCCAGCCGCACGACCGGAGCAGCTACGCGGCGCACGAGATCCTCACCGAGGGGTTCGGGCCGGGCTTCGGTGCGCCGCTGGTCTTCGCGTCCGGGAACGCGGACCTGGGTCCCGTCGCCGGGGCCGTCCGCGCGCGGGAGGGCATCGCCTACGTCACGCCGCCGGAGGTCAGCCGGGACGGGAAGGCCGCCACCTTCATCGCCTTCCCCAAGACCGGCTACCAGGACGAGGCCACGGCGGACCTGGTGCACGAGCTGCGGGAAGAGGTCCTGCCGGACGGGGTCTACCTCGGCGGGCCGAACGCGGGCGCGATCGACTTCTCCGACGACGTCGGCGCGCGGCTGCCGCTGATGATCGGCGTCGTCATCGCGCTGTCGCTGGTGCTGCTGGTCGCGCTGGTCCGGTCGGTCACGATCGCCCTCCAGGCGGCCGTGCTGAACCTGCTGTCGATCGGTGCCGCCTACGGCGTGCTGGTCGCGGTGGTGCAGTGGGGGTGGCTCGGCGCGGTCATCGGGTTCCCGACCGAGATGCCGGTCACGACGTGGGTGCCGATGATGATGTTCCCGCTGCTGTTCGGGCTGTCCATGGACTACGAGGTCTTCCTGGTGTCGCGGATCCGGGAGGAGTACGAGCGGTGCGGCGACACCCGCACGGCCGTGACGCGGGGGCTGGCCCGGACCGCCAAGGTCATCACCGCGGCGGCCGCCATCATGGTCGCGGTGTTCACGACCTCGCTGCTCGGCCCGGACGTGTCGGTCAAGCAGATCGGCCTGGGCATGGCGGTCGCGGTGCTCATCGACGCCACCGTGGTCCGGATGGTGCTCGTCCCGGCGGTGATGGAGCTGTGCGGCAAGGCGAACTGGTGGATGCCGGGCCGGCGCGCGGCGGTGCCGGCGCCGACCGAGCGGGCCGGTGAGGAGGTGCCGGTCTGAGCCCTCAGCGCCCGCCGGGGGCCACCAGGCCGGATTCGTAGGCGAGGACGACGAGCTGGGCGCGGTCGCGCGCGCCCAGCTTCGTCATCGCCCGGTTGATGTGGGTCTTGGCGGTCAGCGGGCTGATCACCATGTTCCGGGCGATCTCGTCGTTGCTGAGGCCGTGCGCGGCCAGGGCGACGGCCTCCCGCTCGCGGTTGGTCAGCTCCGCCAGCCCGGTGCCGGCGTCCGCGTCGAGCGGCCGGGCGACGTAGCGGCTGATCAGCATCCGGGTGATGGACGGCGCGAGCAGCGCGTCGCCCCGCGCGGCGACGCGCACCGCGTGCAGGAGGTCCTCCGGCTCGATGTCCTTGACGAGGAACCCCGCCGCCCCGGCGCGGAGCGCGTTGAAGACGTACTCGTGGAGGCCGTAGTTGGTCAGGATGACGACGTGCACGCCGGACAGCGCCGGGTCGGCGGCGATGCGGCGGGTCGTCTCGATGCCGTCCATGACGGGCATCTGGATGTCGACGAGGGCGATGTCGGGCAGGTGCCTGGCGATCTGCTCCAGGCCCTCCGCGCCGTCGGCGGCCTCGGCGACCACCTCGATGTCGTCCTCGGCGTCGAGCAGCGCGCGGAAGCCCCGGCGCAGCAGCGACTGGTCGTCGCACAGCACGACGCGGATCACGACGGCCGTCCCACGGGGAACTCGGCCTGGACGCTGAAGCCGCCCTCGTCGCGCGGCTCGGCGCGGAGCCGGCCGCCGAGGGCGGTGACGCGCTCGCGCATCCCGAGCAGCCCGACGCCCGGCACCGGGGCCGTGCCCGGCCGGGCCTTGCCGTCGTCGTCGACGCGGACGGCGAGGGTGCCGGGCCGGTAGTCGATCCGGACCGCCGCGGTCTCGGCGGAGGCGTGCCGGACGGTGTTGGTGAGCGACTCCTGGACGATCCGGTAGGCGGTCCGGTCGACCGCGGCGGGCACCTCGTGCCGCCGGCCCTCGATCGTCAGCGTCGCCCGCAGGCCCGTCGTCCGCGCGCGCTCGACCAGGTCCGGGACGCGGTCGAGGCCGTGCGCGGCGGGCTCGGCGTCGCCCCGCAGCGTCTCCAGGGTGGCGCGCAGCTCGCGGGTCGCCTCGCGGCCCGCGTCCTGGATCGCGAGCAGGGCCTCCGGCACCTCCTCGCCGTTCTTGCGGGCCAGGTGGACGGCGACGCCGGCCTGCACCTTGATGACCGAGATCTGGTGGGTGAGGGAGTCGTGCAGCTCCCGCGCGATGTGCAGGCGCTCCTGGGTGGCGCGCAGCCGGGCGGCCTCCTCGCGGGTGCGCTCGGCCTCGTCGGCCCGCAGCTCGGCCTGCCGCAGCGCCTCCCCCGCGGCGCCGGCGGCGATCAGCCAGGCCAGTTCCAGGACGCCCCGCGCCTGCGCGAACGCCTCGCTCATCGGCCCGTCCGCCGGGGAGGCCATGGCCGCGACGGGCAGCGCGAGCAGCAGCGCGACGCTCGCCGCGAGGGTGACGAGCCGGTGCCCGGAGCGCACGGCGGTGTAGACGGCGACCAGGTACGCGACGGCGGGCACGTCGAAGCCGACCGCCTTGTAGCCCACGGCGCAGAGTCCGGTGACGGCCAAGACGGCGATCGGGGCGCGGCGCCCGGCGGCCGGCACCAGGCCGCTCACCACGACCAGCGCGTACCCGAGCGCGTCGAGGCCGGTGCCGGGCGGCTCCTCGGCCAGCGCGCTGATCAGCAGCACCGCGGCCAGCCCGGCCGCGCCCACCCACCCTCTGGTCCGGCGCCAGACGCCGGACATGGCTGTGCTCATACGCGCACGCTAGCCGGGTACCGCCGCGCGCGACTCCTGCGCGCGGACGAAAGCCCGGCTACCGCGCGCGCAGTACCCCCGCGCACGTCAGGAAGCGGGCCGGTTCGTCATGATCAGGGGGCCGCCGCCGGGGGCCGTCCCGGCGCCGATCATGCCGGTGCCCGTGCCGGGGACGGCGGTGTAGTCGAAGCCGCCCCGCTCGCGCGAGCCGGTTCCGGTCCGCGCGGGCATCGGGATCGTCTGCCACTGCGCGCCGTCGAAGCGGTAGAAGACGGCTCCGGGTTTGCTCGGGTCCGTCCCGGTCCAGAGGGAGCCGTCCTCACCGAGGCGGTACGGGAGGTAGGCGGACGGAGGCTTGGGGGCGGCGGTCCAGCCCGCGGCGGTGCGGTGCATCAGCTCGCTCTTGCCCGGGCCCTGCACCCAGACGTGGCCGGGGCCGGCCACCAGCAGGGTGGTGTAACCCTCCGGGACATCCGCGTCGACCCACTCCTTGCCGTCCCAGCGGACGACGATGGGCCGGTAGGGGCCGAGGCGGCTGCCGCCGGCCCACAGCTCGGTGTCGCTCACCGCGAAGGTCTGGTGGACGAATCCGATGGTGCTGTCATACGTCGTCCACGCGCCGTCCTTCCAGCGGGCGATGCAGCCGTTGGTGGCCCAGACGCCGTCGTCCACGGCTTCGAGCTGGAGGTACTCCGCGCGCCTGCACGCCTCGGGCAGCGTGATCTGCGTCCAGCGGGATCCGTCCCAGCGGGCGACGTACCCGCCGTTCCCGTTGCGGCCGGCGATCCAGACGTTGCCGGGAGAGGAGGCGTCGACGTCCCCGATCTCCAGGTTCCAGGCGCCGGGCGGGTTGCGGTTCTCCCACCGGGAGCCGTTCCAGTGGCGGACGACCGCGTTGGAACTGCACACCGAGCCCGCGCCGAAGCCGGGGATGGACCAGTCGATGCAGGCCAGGCCCTCGAACCCGGCCGCCCAGACGTCCCCCGGCCCAAGCGCGGCCACCTGGTTCAGGCCGCTCTCGGGCCACAGCCCCCACGGCGCGTCCGCCGTCCGCCAGGGGCTCTCGTCCGCGCGGGCGGGCGCGGCGGCCAGCCCGGCGACGAGGGCCGCCACCGCTCCGATCGTCCATGCGCGTCTCATGCCGAGGATGATGGCGAACGGTACGGGACCAGGGCTTGTAGCAACCGTGACAGGAAATGCTGGCAAGTTTGCGCTAGGGTGCGCGACCCGGGCCGCCGCTCCCCCGGAACCGCGTCAGCGCGGCGTGGGGCGCGGACGCGGGCGGGCGCCGAGGGCGGAGCGCAGGACGCCGCCGAGGCCCTTGGCGGACGCGGCCAGGAACGTCGTCCAGTCGAAGTAGTCGCGCCACAGGGTGATGCGGCCGTCGTGCACCTCGAAGGTGCCGCAGACCCAGAACTCGGCGCGCCACGCCTTGCACTCCAGGACGTCGGTGCGCTCGGTGAGCACCACCGGGCCGTTCGCGGCGATGTTGTGGACGCGGGCCTCGAACCCCGTCCCGTAGCGGGTCATGGAGCGGAGCGTCTTCTCGACGGCGGGCAGGCCGCGGGCGGGCGGCAGCGGGACGTTCTGGTAGACCATGCCGGGCGCCGCGTGCGACAGGGCGCGGTCGACGTCCAAGTCCTCGAGCGCGGAGAGGAAGTCGGTGACGATCTGGATCTCGGTCATGGCGTTCCTCCAGAGTCGGGAGTACCACGGTAGTGCGGGAGAATCCGGGCATGCAGTTCGCCATCCTTGGAGCGGTCGAGGCCCGGACGGGCGGGGATGCCGGGGTCCGGACGGGCGGGGATGCCGGGGTCCGGACGGGCGGGGATGCCGGGGCCCGGACGGGCGGGGATGCCGTGCCGATCGGCGGGCCCCGGGTCCGGGCGCTGCTCGCGATGCTGCTCCTGGACGCCGGGCGCGCCGTCCCGGCGGAGCGGCTCATCGACGGCCTCTACGGGGAGGATCCGCCGAGCGGCGCGGCGAACGCGCTCCAGTCGCAGGTGTCGCGGCTGCGCCGCGCGCTCGGCGACGCGGCGCCGGTCGAGGGGCTCGCCGCCGGGTACCGGATCGCCGTCGAGCGCGAGGACGTCGACGTCCACCGGTTCGAGCGGCTCACCGCCGACGCGCGGCGCGCGGCGGCGGCCGGGGAGCGGGCCGCGCTGCTGGAGGAGGCGCTCGGGCTGTGGCGCGGCCCGGCCCTGGCGGACGTGGACGCGCCGTTCGCCGCGGCGCAGGCGGCGCGGCTGGAGGAGGCGCGGGCGTCGGCCGTCGAGGGCCTCGCCGAGGCGCGGCTGGAGGGCGGCGACGCCGAGGCGGTGGTCGCGGCACTGCGCGACCTGGTGGCCGCGCAGCCGCTGCGCGAGCGGGCGCGGGCGCTGCTGATCAGGGCGCTGCACGCGGGCGGGCGGCAGGCCGAGGCGCTCGCGGTGTTCGAGGACGGGCGGCGCGCGCTCGCCGAGGAGCTGGGCGCCGACCCGTCGAAGGAGCTGGCCGAGGCGCACCTCGCCGTGCTGCGCGGCGGGGCCGCCGGCCCCGAGCCGGTCCGCTCGAACCTGCCCGCGCAGCTCACCAGCTTCGTCGGGCGCGAGGAGGAGCTGCGGCGCGTCCGCAAGATGCTCGCGCACGGGCGGCTCGTCACGCTGCTCGGGCCGGGCGGCGCGGGCAAGACGCGGCTGGCGATCGAGGCGGCGGCGCGGGAGGGCGGCGAGGTCCGCTTCGTCGACCTGGCGCCGGCCGTCGCGGCCGAGGTGCCGAAGGCACTGCTCGGCGCGCTCGGGCTGCGCGAGGGCGGGATGCTGCCCGCCCCCGGCGAGCCGCAGCCGGACGCGCTGGAGCGCCTCGTCACGGCCCTGGAGGGGCGGCGCGTGCTGCTCATCCTGGACAACTGCGAGCACGTCGTGGCCGCCGTCGCGCCGATCGCGCGGCGGCTGCTGAGCGCGTGCCCGCGGTTGCGGGTGCTGGCGACGAGCCGGGAGGCGCTCGCGATCACCGGCGAGGCGCTGCGGCCGGTGCCGCCGCTGGAGCTGCCGCCGGACGGCGCCCCGGCCGGGGCGGTGCGGGACTACCCGGCGGTGCGGCTGTTCCTCGACCGGGCCGAGGCGGTCCGTCCCGGGTTCTCGGTGGACGGGGGCAACGCCGCGGACGTCCTGCGGATCTGCCGGGCGCTGGACGGGCTTCCGCTGGCGATCGAGCTGGCGGCGGCGCGGCTGCGGTCCCTGCCGGTCGCCGAGGTCGCGACGCGGCTGGACGACCGGTTCCGGCTGCTGTCGCGCGGGGACCGGGCGGCGGTGCCGCGCCACCAGACGCTGCGCGCGGTCGTCGAGTGGAGCTGGGACCTCCTCGACGGGGCCGAGCGCGCCCTCGCCCGGCGGCTGACGGTGTTCTCCGGCGGAATGACGCTGGAGGCGGCGGCCGGGGTCTGCGGCCTCGACGACGCCGACGAGCTGCTGGTCGAGCTGGCCGACAAGTCGCTGGTGCAGAGCGACGGGTCGCGGTACCGGATGCTCGACACGGTCCGGGCGTTCTGCGCCGAGCGCCTCGCCGAGGCGGGCGAGAGGGAGCGGTTCGAGCGCGCGCACGCCGGGTACTTCGCGGAGCTGGCCCGGCGCGCCGAGCCGCACCTGCGCGGGGCCGGGCAGCGCGAGTGGCTGGAGCGTCTCGCCGCCGACCACGCGAACCTGCACGCGGCGCTGCGGTGGAGCGTGCGCGCCGACCCCGCGCTCGCGCTGCGGACGGTGGCGTCCCTGTCCTGGTACTGGTGGCTGCGCGGCCGGGTGGAGGGCGCGGCGCTGGCGGCCGGCCTGCTCGACGCGCTCGGCGACGAACCGCCGGAGGGGATGGAGGAGGAGTACGTCCTCTGCGTCACCAACGCGGTCGCCGGCGGGATCTCCGGCGAGCGGGCCGTGGCGTGGCTCGACCGCGCCGCGGTGCTGCTGCGAGGCATCGACCGGGCGGTGCGGTATCCGGTCGTGATCGTCCTGTGGGCGCTGACCGCCGGGCCCGAGCGCACCGACTACGCGGTGTTCACCCGGCAGATCGGGGACGACCCGTGGACGCGCGCGCTGGTCGCGATGAGCGACGGGTTCGTCGCCCAGCACGACGGGGACGTCGCCACCATGGAGGAGCGGTGCGGCGAGGCGCTGCGGCTCTTCCGGGAGTGCGGCGACCAGTGGGGCATCGCCAACGTGCTCGACACCCTCGCGCAGGCGGCCGGCTGGCGCGGCGACCATGACCGCGCCCTCGCGATGCTGGACGAGGCGCTGGGGATCCTCGCGCCGCTCGGCGCGCTGGAGGACACCGCCGACCTGCTCTACCAGCGGGCGCGGGTGCTGATCGAGGACGGGACGCCGGAGGCCGCGCGGGCCGACCTGGAGCGCGGCATCGAGCTCGCCCGCCGGGCCGGCGCGCCCGACAAGGTCGCCGCCGGCCACCACGGGCTCGGCGAGGTGGCGCGGCTGCGCGGCGACCTCGCCGAGGCGCGGCGGCTGTACGAGCAGGCCCTGACCGGCCTCGCGTCGGAGCGGTTCATCGCCGCCGCGGCGCGGGGCGCGGCGCTCGTCGGGCTGGGCTGGCTGGCGGTCGAGGAGGGCGACACCGGGCGGGCCCGCGCGCTGTTCCGCGAGGCCCTCGACATGTCGCTCGACCACCCCGTCTTCGTCTACCGGACGGCCCTGGCGGCCGGGCTGGCGGGGGCGGCCGCCGCGGACGGGGACGGGGAGCGCGCGGCCCTGCTGCTCGGCGTGGCGGAGGCGCTGCGCGGCGTCCACACCGCGGGCGGGCCCGACGCCGAGCGCGTCGCCGCCGCGGCCCGCGGCCTGATCGGCGACACCGCCTTCGAGCGCGCCTTCGCGGAGGCCGCCGCCCTCCCCCGCGACCGGGCCGCCGCGATCCTCGCCGGCCCGGACCCGGCGGGCGCGGACCCGGCGGGCCCGGACCCGGCGGGCGCGGGAGCCGGGCGGACGTGACGCCGGACGGGCGCTGACGGCCCGCCGGGCGCGGCGCTGACGGCCCGACCGGTGAGCGCTGACGGCCCGACCGGTGAGCGCTGACGGCCCGCGCACCCCGCCGTCAGCGGACGGTGCGGGAACGGTCAGCGCCGCCCGCGACCGTTGCGGGCATGAACACCTCGGCCCGCAAATGGGGCACGTTCGCGATCTGCCTGCTGGCGGCGCTCGTGCCGAACATCGACCTGACCGCGCTGAACCAGGCCGTCCCGCACCTCAGCGCCGACCTGGACCCCTCGGCCACCCAGATCCTGTGGATCGCCGACGCCTACGGCTTCACCCTCGCCGGCCTGCTGATCACCATGGGCGGCGTCGGCGACCGGATCGGGCACAAGAAGCTGCTGCTGATGGGCACCGCGCTGTTCGCCGCGGCGTCCGCGGTGACCGCCTACGCGCCGAGCGCCGAACTGCTGATCGCGGCCCGCGCGCTGCTCGGCGTCGCGGGGGCGACGCTGATGCCGTCCGGCCTGTCGCTGATCCGCCGGGCCTTCCCCGACCCGAAGGAGCGGACGGCGGTCGTCGGCGCGTTCAGCGGCGTCGCGGGCCTCGCCGTCGGCCTCGGCCCGGTCGTGGCGGGCGCGCTGCTCGACCACTTCTGGTGGGGCTCGGTCTTCATGATCAACGTGCCGATCATGGCCGTGGTGCTGGTCGCCGGGCTGGTCGTGCTGCCGGAGTCGCGCAACCCCGCCCCGGGCCGGCTGGACCTGGTGAGCGTGCCGCTGTCGGTCGCCGGCGTGCTCGGCGCGGTGTACGCGATCAAGGAGGCCGCCGCGCACGGCCTGGACGAGACCCGCGTCTACGTCGCGCTGGCGATCGGGGTGGCGGCGCTGGCCGCGTTCCTCGTCCGGCAGACCCGGACGGCCCACCCGCTGATCGACGTCCGGCTGTTCCGCCGCGCCGCGTTCGCCGGGTCCGTGGCCACCAACATGTTCGCGATGTTCACCCTGGTCGCCCAGTCGCTGATCTTCTCGCTGTTCTTCCAGCTCGCGCTCGGCTGGTCGCCGCTGAAGGCGGGCCTGGCCGGGCTGCCCGGCGCGGCCGGGGCAATGATTGGCGGCGCCCTGCTCGCCCCGCCGCTGATCGGCGCGCTCGGCCGCGCCCGCGTCGTCGCCGCCGGCATGCTGCTGTCGGCCGTCGGGTTCTCCCTCTACCTGGTGATCGGCCTGCACACCTCGTACTGGCTGATGCTCCCGTCCATGCTGCTGGCCGGCCTCGGGATGGGCCTGGCGATGACGGTCACCGCCGACACCGTGCTCGCCTCGGTGCCGAAGGAGCGCTCGGGCTCCGCCTCGGCGATCGCCGAGACGGCGACCGAGCTGGGCGGCGCGCTCGGCATGGCGGTCCTCGGCAGCGTGCTGACCGCCGTGTACCGCAACGTCCTTGACCTGCCCGGCGGCGTCCCGGCGCCCGCCGCGGCCGCCGCGCGGGACTCGCTGGCCGCCGCCCTGCAGGCCGCCGCGCACCTCCCGTCCGCGCTCGGCGCGCAGGTCGCCACCGCGGCCCGCGAGGCGTTCGTGGACGGCATGCACGCCGCGCTGGTGTGCAGCGCGGGCTTCGCCGCCGCGGTGGCCGTGTTCGCGCTGGTGACGCTGCGGGGCGTCCCCAAGGTCATCGAGGACGCCGAGGAGCCCGACCTCGTCCCGCTCCCCTGAGCGGGGCGGGGCGGCCCCGCCGCCCCGTCCACTGGAAATGTGATATCACTTTGCTATGCTGGTGATAACCGAACGGTAAGCGGGCGGAATGCGTGCAAGCGGAACGCACGCGGGCGGGACGCACGTGGACGGGATGCAGGAGGACGGGATGCAGGAGGACGGGATGGCGGACGTGGTGACGCAGGTGGAGATGCCGAGGCCGAAGATCGAGGAGCGGCCGGCGCGCGACCGCGGCGGCTGGCTGATGCTGGGCGTCGCCCTGCTGTGGATGGCCGTGGGCGGCGCGTCGATCGCCGTCGGGGTGGCGGCCGGCGGTGCCGCCGCCATCGCCGTCGGCGGCACCGTGGGCGGCCTGCTGGTGCTCGCGGGGCTGGTCCTCACGGCCGGGCTGACGCCCGTCGCGCCGGGCGAGGCGCGGGTGCTCCAACTGCTCGGGCGCTACTCCGGGACGGTCCGCACCGACGGGCTGCGGTGGGTGAACCCGCTGACCGAGCGGCGCCGGGTCTCCACCCGGATCCGCAACCACGAGACCGGGCTCGCCAAGGTCAACGACCTGGACGGGAACCCGATCGAGATCTCGGCCGTGGTGGTGTGGCAGGTCGCCGATACCGCGCGGGCGGTGTTCGAGGTGGACGACTTCGTGGAGTTCGTCGCGTTCCAGACCGAGGCGGCCGTCCGGCACATCGCGGGCAGCTTCCCCTACGACGCCGCCGACCGCACCTCGCTGCGCGACAACGCCGACGAGATCACCGCGCAGCTGTCGGAGGAGCTCGCGCAGCGGGTCGCCTCCGCCGGGGTGGACATCATCGAGTCCCGGATCACCCGGCTGGCGTACGCGCCGGAGATCGCGCAGGCGATGCTGCGCCGGCAGCAGGCGGGCGCGGTCGTGGCGGCGCGGCAGCGGATCGTGGAGGGCGCGGTCGGCATGGTGCAGCTCGCGCTCGACCGGCTGGACGAGGAGAACGTGGTGGACCTGGACGAGGAGCGCAAGGCGGCCATGGTCAGCAACCTGCTGGTCGTCCTGTGCGCCGACCGGGACGCCCAGCCGGTGGTCAACACCGGCAGCCTCTACCAGTGACCGCGCGTAGCAGTGGCGGAGCGGAAGAAGATCCTGCTGCGGCTCGACCCGGCCGTGCACGACGCGCTGGCCCGCTGGGCGGCGGACGAGCTGCGC
Organism: Actinomadura meyerae; assembly: GCF_900188445.1. Taxonomy (GTDB): domain Bacteria; phylum Actinomycetota; class Actinomycetes; order Streptosporangiales; family Streptosporangiaceae; genus Spirillospora; species Spirillospora meyerae. The sequence continues at coordinate 71,789 of NZ_FZOR01000004.1, read as the reverse complement.
AGCACCAACGCGCAGATCGAGTTCCTGCTGCGGCGGGCGCTCGCCGACGCGGGCCGGATGCCGGGGTCGGCGCAGCGGATGCGGGGGCCCGGCCGCCCGCGCAGGCGGCCGGAACCCCCCGAGGGGGACACGCCCGGGGACGGCCCCGGGCACGGGGACGAGGACGAGGACGACCCGCCGGGCGGCGGGAGCGAGGACTAGCCATGGTCGAGGTTCCGGAGACGCTGCCGGCGCGGATGTACCTGCTGGCGTACGACCTGCGGAAGCGGAAGATGACCAGCGGCGGCGTGCGGCTCGGCTACCTGCTGCGCGGCGCCGCGCTGACCGAGCTGTACCTGGACGGGCGGCTGCAGGAGGAGCGGCGCCGCCCCGTCCCGGGGACGCCGGGGGACGACCCGTACGGGGTGGCGGCGCAGATCGCGGCGTCCCGGCCCCGGCCCTGGCGGCACTGGGTGCGCACGGACGCCAAGGCGATCGTCGCGGCGGTCCGGGACGAGCTGGAGCGGGACGGCTGGATCCGGGTGCGCCGCACCCGGGTGCTCGGCCTCGTCCCGCGCCAGGAGATCACCGTGAAGGACCCTCGGGTGGTGAAGCAGCTGTGGGGCGGCGCCTCGTCGGCCCTGCGGGGGCGCCCGGTCGCGCACGTGAACAGCTACGACGCGGCGGCGGTGGCGCTCGCGGCGGCGGGCGAGCTCGGCTCGGTGCTGCCGCGGACCGACCGGCGGCGGCACCGGCGGCGGATCGAGGAGCTGACCGCGCGCAGCGGCCCGGCGGCCCCGGCCGTCGGCCGGCTGATCCGGGCCCTGGACGCGTCGGCCGCCGAAGGCTGACCGGCGCGCCATTGCGGTTTCCTACAAGATCCGGGGGTCCCGGTTTGTATCGCGACCCACCGGCGGCGGGGGCCGCGCGGCCCATAGCCTTCTGCGACATGGACCCCGAGCGCCTCGTCTATCCGCTGATGAAGTACGTCGTCATGGGACCCGCCATGCGCGTCGCGTTCCTGCCCCGGGTGAGCGGCCTGCGGCACGTCCCGCGCACGGGCCCGGTGATCATCGCGGCGAACCACCTGGCGTTCCTCGACTCGTTCGCGGTGCCGCTGATCCTGCCGCGCCGGGTCCACTTCCTCGGCAAGCACGAGTACTTCACCGGGCAGGGGCTGAAGGGGCGCGCCACGGCGACGTTCTTCCGCGGCGTCGGGGCGATCGCGGTCGACCGGTCTGGCGGGCGGGCGGCGCTGGACGCGCTCGACACGGCGGCGGCGGTGCTGGCGCGCGGCGGGGTGTTCGCGATCCACCCCGAGGGCACCCGCTCCCCCGACGGGCGGCTCTACCGGGGCCGCACGGGGGTGGCGCGGCTGGCGATGCGGACCGGCGCGCCCGTCGTCCCGGTCGGGATCATCGGCACCGACCGGGTGCAGCCGCTGGGGCGGGCCGTCCCCCGGCCCGGCCGGATCGCGCTGCGCGTCGGCCCGCCGATGGACTTCCGGGGCCGGGACGAGGGCGTCCCGCGCGGCAAGGCCGCCCGGCAGGTCACCGACGAGATCATGGACGCGATCCAGGCGCTGTCGGGCCAGGAGTACGTGGACGAGTACGCGCCCCGCCCCACCGCGCAGAAGTGACCGCCGCGCCGTCCCGCCCGGATGTTTGAGCGTGGCCGAAAGGGCACGATCCAGGGGGACGGACGGAGTTGATGTGGAAATCAGCCTGGATCTCCTGCTTCCCCGGGACGCCGCGAGCGTCCCGGCCACGCGGAGGCTCCTGGACGCGGCGCTCGCCGCACTCGGGGTCGAGGAGCACATCCGGGACGACATCGAGATGATGCTGACCGAGGCGTGCAGCAACGTCATCCAGCACGCCGACCACGGCGCCCGCTACACGGTGCGCGCCACCATCCAGGACCGCCGCTGCACCATCAAGGTGATCGATTCGGGCACCGGGTTCGACGCCGGGCGCGTCCCGCTGCCCGACCTGTCGGCCGAGCACGGCCGCGGGCTGCTGATCATGCAGTCGCTGGCGGACGAGGTGCGGTTCGCCTCGTTCCCCGAGGACGGCGCGCTGGTCTCGCTGGAGAAGCGGCTCTCCTACGGCGAGAACAGCCTCGGCGGGCTGCTCACGGCGGAGAGCATCCTCGCCGACGCATTCCCGGAGGCGGACGGGTTCGCCGACCGGATGTTCGACCTGGCGCGGGCCGGTGACACCGGGCGGCTCATCGGCTACGTGGACGCGGGGACGCCGGTGAACCTGTGCAACGAGCGGGGCGACACGCTCCTCATGCTCGCGGCCTACCACGGCCATGCGGAGACGGTCCGGGCCCTCGCCGCGCGCGGCGCCGACCCCGAGCGCGCCAACGACCGCGGGCAGCGGCCCCTCGCGGGCGCGGTGTTCAAGCGGGAGACGGCGGTCGTGCGGGCCCTGCTGGACGCGGGCGCCGACCCGCGGGCGGGGTCGCCGTCGGCCGCCGAGACGGCGCGGATGTTCGGCGACACCGAGATCCTCGCCTGGTTCGACGAGGTCGCTCCCCCGCCCGCGTGACCGGCGCCGGGAGTCACCGGCCGGGACTCACCGGAGGCACGCGCAGCACCAGCACCGCCACGGCGAGCGCCGCGGCGGCGAACAGCCCGCCGGCGGCGAACGCGGCGTCCATGCCCTGCGCGACGCCGTGGCCGGACGCCGCGCCGTAGGCGGTGACCATGGCGGCCGACCCCAGCGAGCCGCCCGTCCACAGCATCGTCTGGGCGATGCCGGACGCCGACCCCGCGTGCTCGGGCTCCACGCTGGCGAGGATCACCGCGTTCAGCGGCATGACCGACATCCCGCCGCCCGCGCCCATCAGCAGGAACGGCACCAGCACCCCGGCGGCGTAGCCGTCGCCGGGCGACAGCCGGGACAGCCACAGCAGCCCGGTGGCGATCAGCAGCGCGCCCGCGATGACGACCGGCCGGGCGCCGACGCGCGCCATCAGCCGCGGCGCCAGCCGGACGACCGCGAACTGCGTGCCGACCATCGGCAGGAACGCCGCTCCGGCGCGCAGCGGGCCGTAGTGCAGGACCTGCTGCAGGTACTGGGTGAGGAAGAAGAACGAGCCGAACATCGCGGCGGTCAGCAGGAGCTGGGCGAGGTAGGACGCGGCGCGGTCGCGGCCGGTCAGCAGCCACAGCGGCATCACCGGGCGGCGGGCGCGCCGCTCGGTCAGCACGAAGGCGGCCAGCAGCACGGCGGCGGCGCCGAACGCGGCGAGCGCGCGCCGGTCGCCCCACCCGTCCGACCCGGCCCGGATCAGCGCGTAGACGAGCGCGGTGAGGCCGCCGGTGGACGTGACGGCCCCGCCCAGGTCGAAACGGCCGAGACCGGGACGGGCGAGACCGGGACGGGCGAGACCGGGACGGGCGAGACCGGGACGGGCGAGACCGGGACGGGCGAGACCGGGATGGCCGGCGCGGCCGGATTCGGCGCGGCCGGGGCGGCGCCGGGTCCCGCCGAGGACGCGCAGCGCGGCCGGCAGCAGGACGAGCCCGGCGGGGACGTTCACGAAGAACACCCACCGCCAGGAGCCGGCCTCGGTCAGCAGCCCGCCCGCGACCATGCCCACCGCGGCGCCGGCTCCGGTCACGGCGGAGAAGACGCTCAGCGCCCGTACCCGGGCCTGGCCGCTGAAGTGCTGCGCGATCAGCGCCATCGCGCTCGGCGCGGCGACGGCGGCGGCGACGCCCTGGCCGGCGCGGGCGGCGATCAGCCACCAGCCCGCGCCCGCCAGCCCGCCGAGCAGGGACGCGGCGGTGAACAGCGCGATCCCGGCGGTGAACGCGCGGCGGCGGCCGAACACGTCGCCGGCGCGGCCGCCGAGCAGCAGCAGGCCGCCGAAGGCGAGCATGTAGGCGTTCTGGACCCAGGCGAGGCCCCCGGTCGACAGGCCGAGGCCGCGCTGCACCTCCGGCAGCGCGATGGTGACGACGGAGCTGTCCACGCCGATCATGAGCTGGCAGCCCGCGATCACGGCGAGGACGGCTCCTGGGCGATGATGGGAGGCGGCGGCCTTTCCCGGAGTTGCGGTCTCCGGGGGCGCGGCCGTCCGCTCGTTGGACGCGGTCACAGCGGTCCTTCCCGAGAATTAAGGAACGGCGACGTACACTATGTGGGGAACCTACCACCGATGCGCGCAAAAGAGAACGGTTGCGTTCACTATTGTGGGGAGCGGGTCGTGACCCCTGCCACCCGCCGCCGCGGCACCGACCTGGAAGCGGCGATCTACGACGCCGTGTTCGCCGAACTGGAGCGGGCCGGCTACCGGCGGCTGACGATGGAGGGCGTCGCGGCGGCCGCCCGCACCGGCAAGGCCGCGCTGTACCGGCGGTGGAAGTCCAAGGACGAGCTGATCACCGACGCGCTCAAGCACGTGCTGCCCGAGCCGCCGACCGCGCCGCGCACCGGCAGCGTGCGCGAGGACATGGTCGCGATCCTGACCTGCACGCGTGACACCCTGGTCGCCTGCCGGGGCGCCGCGTTCATGATCCTCAAGGAGGACGCGGACACGGGCAAGGGGCTCGTGCACGAGGTCGTCCACGAGCGGCTGTCCCGGCCCGTCCGGGAGCTGCTCTACGAGGCGCTGGTGGAGGCCGCCGAGCGCGGCGAGATCCGGCCCGGCGCGGCGACCCGGCAGATCGCCAACGTCGGGCCGGCGGTGATCGTCTACAACAACCTGATCGGCGGCGGGCCCCTCACCGACGCCTACGTGGCGTCGGTCGTGGACGAGGTGCTGATGCCGATCGTCCGGCCCTGACGCGTCAGCGCGCCATCCCGTTGGCGCGGGTCGCGGCGGGGGCGGACGACGGCTCGTCCACGACCACGCGGTGGTGCCAGTACGGCGGCGCGATGCCCTCCTCGCGGAGCGTGCGGTGCAGGCGCTTGAGGAACTCGTGCTTGATCGCGAACTGGTCGCCGAACTCGCTGGACCGCAGGATCACGTGGAAGCCCACCGAGGAGTCGTTGAAGTCGTCGAACCGCACGAGGACGTTGGAGTCGGCGACGCCGCCCTGCACGTCGTTCATGACCTCGTGGCCGACCCTGACCAGCATCTCCTCCACCGCGTCCAGGTCGACCTCGTAGGGCACCTTGGCGTACACCAGGACCGACATGTCCTGCGCGGGCCGGTGGTAGTTGGTGAGGATCGTGTCGGAGAAGCGCTGGTTCGGGATGACCTCGATGTTGTCCGACAGCGTCCGGATGGAGGTGTTGCGCCAGTTGATGTCGACGACGTAGCCCTCCTGGCCGGTGGCCAGCTTGATGTAGTCGCCGGGCTCGATCGTCTTGGACGCGAGGACGTGCACGCCCGCGAACAGGTTGGCGAGCGTGTCCTGCAGGGCCAGCGCGACCGCGAGACCGCCGACGCCCAGGGCGCCGAGCAGCGGCGTGATCGACACCCCGATGCTCTGCAGCATCACCAGCACGCCGATGCCGAGCACGATCACCCGGGTGATGTTGGCGAAGATCGTGACGTTCGCGGCGACGCCCTGCCGGGCCATCGCGATCGAGGTCACCGACGCGGCGATCAGCCGGGCCATCGCCAGCGAGACCACGAGGATCGTCACCGCGGTGAGGATCCTGGCGATGACGTCCAGGGTGCCGCGCGGCAGCTCCAGCACCTTCGCCGCCGTCCACAGCCCGATCAGCACCGCGAGCGGCATCGCCAGGTCGCGGATCAGGCGGGCGGCGAGGTCGTCCCAGGCCCACCGGGTGTCGCCCGCCCGCCGGGTCAGCCGCCCGGTCAGCAGCCGCAGGAGGACGGCGATCGCCAGCGCCGCCGCCATCACGACGGCGGCGGCGATGACGCGCGTCCAGCTCAGATCGCCCAGGTCAGCCATGACGTGTGAAACTCTCCCAACCGGGGCCGGGGCCGGCCGCGCCGGCCGCATGCGGCCCGTAAGATCCCGATTTGCCGAGTTGTGAGTCTTGATCGTAGTGAAGGCGCGGCGGGCTCCGGGGCGTATCGCGGGGACATGTGGCCGCGGGGTCGGCCGATGTGGCGGATACGATCGATCGCGTGGTAGCGGTGGGAATGATGCGCCGGCTGGGGGTCACGGCGCTGGGACTGCGCAACGGCCCCCACCGGGTGACGGTCGAGCGCGACCTCGCCGTCCCCGCCGCCGACGGGGTCACGCTGCTGGCCGACCGGTACGCCCCGGTGGACGTCGACGGGGCGCCCGTCGTGCTCGTCCGGTCCCCGTACGGCAGGCGCGGGCCGTTCGGGCTGATGTGCGGGCAGGCGTTCGCCTCGCACGGCTTCCAGGCGGTGGTGCAGAGCGTCCGCGGCGGCTTCGGGTCCGGCGGCGTGTTCGAGGCGCTCGACGAGCGCGAGGACGGCCTCGCCACCATCGAGTGGCTGCGCTCGCAGCCCTGGTTCGGCGGGACGTTCGCCATGCACGGCCCGAGCTACCTCGGCTACGTGCAGTGGGCCGTCGCCGCCGACGCCGGGCCCGAGCTGAAGGCCCTGTCGATGCAGGTCACCGCCTCCACCTTCCGCGACGCGGTCAACGTCGGCGGCACCTTCGCGCTGGAGTCGGCGCTGATCTGGGTCGACCTGACCGCGCGGATGAAGAACTCCCTGTCCGGCATCACCACCGGCATCATGTCGCCGCGCCGAGCCCGCCGCGCCACCCTGTCCGGGCGCCCGATCGCCGAGCTCGACCGGCTCGCGACCGGCGCCCAGCAGCGCTTCTTCCAGGACCTCCTGGTCAACGGGCCCGACACCCCGTTCTGGGACAAGCGCGACTTCAGCCCGACCGTGTCGAAGGTCACGGCGCCGGTGAATATGACGGGCGGCTGGTACGACATCTTCCTGCCCTGGCAGATGAAGGACTACGCGGCCCTGCGCGCCGCCGGCCGCCGCCCCTACCTGACGATCGGCCCCTGGTTCCACGCCGACCAGCGGATGATGCGCGGCTCGGTCGCCGACTCCATCGCCTGGTTCCGCGCCCACCTCCTCGACGACCCGTCCGGGCTGCGGGAGAACCCCGTCCGGCTCTACATCACCGGCGCGGACGAGTGGCGCGAGTTCCCCGACTGGCCCGTCCCCGGCATGCGCGAGGAGCGCTGGCACCTGCGGCCGGGCGGGGCGCTGTCCACCGCCGCCCCGCCCGAGTCCGAGCCCGACGCCTACCGGTACGACCCGAACCACCCGACGCCGTTCCTCGGCGGGCCCACGCTGCTCGGCGAGACCCGGCCGTCCACCGACCAGCGGCGGCTGGAGCGCCGGCGCGACGTGCTCACCTACACCTCCGAGGTCCTGGACGACGACCTGGAGATCATCGGCCCGGTCACCGCCGACCTGCACATCCGCTCGAACCGGGAGCACACCGACTTCGTCGTCCGGCTCTGCGACGTCGACCCGGACGGCGTGTCGCTCAACCTCTGCGAGGGCATGCGGCGGCTCGTCCCCGGCACCCCGGAGGCCGGGGCCGACGGGGTGCGGCGGGTCGCCGTCGAGCTGTGGCCCGCCGGGCACCGCTTCCGCCGCGGCCACCGCGTCCGCGTCCAGGTCGCGAGCGGCGCCTACCCGCGCGTCGCCCGCAACCCCGGCACCGGCGCCCCCATCGGCACCGCCACCGAGATGCTCACCGCCGACCAGGAGATCTTCCACGACCCCGGCCGTCCGTCCGCCGTCGTCCTCCCGGTCGTCCCACGGCACCCGGCCGCCTAGCGGGCGCTGCTACGGGCCTTGGAGGGCGCGGCCCCTAGAGGGCGCGGAGGGCGGCGAGGGCCTTGTCGGCGTGCACGTTCATCCGCACCTCGCTCTTGACCACGGCGCGGACGCGCCGGTCGGTCCCGATGACGAAGGTCCGGCGCCGGGTGGGCAGCAGCGCCACGCCGCGCTTGACGCCGAAGCGGGCGCGGACCTCGCCGGACGGGTCCGACAGCAGCGGGTAGCCGAGGGAGTGCCGGTCGGCGAACTCCTTCTGCTTGCCGACCGGGTCGGCGCTGATGCCGACCGGATGGCCGCCCGCCGCGGCGAGTTCGGCGACCAGGTCGCGGAAGTGGCACGCCTCGGCGGTGCAGCCGGGGGTCATCGCGGCCGGATAGAAGAACAGGACCACCGGGCCCTTCTCCAGCAGGCCGGTCAGGGTGCGGGGCTCGCCCATCTCGTCGGGCAGCTCGAAATCGTCAACGATGTCACCGACGTTCATGCCCGGAACCTACACGCACGCCCGGAACCTGCACGCGGGGAGCTACGCGCCGGGAACCTGGCGGAGCAGCTCCGCGATGGCTCCGGGGGCCCAGGCGCCGCGGGCGCCGGGCCGTCCGGCCAGGTAGGACGCGGCGCGGGCGGCGGGCCAGCCGTGCGCCTCGCGCAGCCCGTTGCCGAGCATGGCCAGGTACGCGGCGGTCGGCGCGGTCGGCGGCGCCGGGTGGGGCGCGGTGAAGGTCAGCATGGGGCGGCCCGCCCGCTCGCCCACCTTCAGGACGGTCTCGTAGCGGCCGGGCCCGAGGCACTGGCGCCCGGTCGCCAGGACCTCGGTGAGGTCGTGGTCGGTGCCCGCGTCGCCGTGCATCTCCTGGGACAGGACGTCGCAGAACTGGGCGCGGGTGAGCAGGTAGGCGCGGGCGGCGGCGCGTCCGGGCAGGGCGGGGTCGTAGAAGGCCATCCCGCCGCCCCAGGTCACGGACGTGTGCGCGAAGTAGATCCCGCCCGGGATCGTGATCGACTGCTCGGCGCGGGCGGGCCGCGGGTCGCGGCAGCCGGCGTAGCCGCGGGCGGCGCCGCGCGGCCGGCCGCCAGCGAGGTAGCAGCGGAACCTCTCCCGGTAGAGGTTCGAGCCGTAGGCCACATACCAGATCGGTTCGTCACTCATCTGGTCCAGTATCACCGCCATCTGGTCCAGTATCGCCGCAGGTCGGTGGTGGTTTCATGGGGTCGGACCGGGCCGGGTGCCGTTTCGCCAGGTTTGACAGTGAGTGCCGGTGGAAATGAAACTGGCCGAGCAGGTGTCTACGACGCAGATACCTCCGTGCTTCCCCTGTGTTGTCCCGGAGGATCCGTCATGCATCGCACGCTCAACATCGCTCTGGTGTCCGCCTCCGACCTCGACGGCGAACACCAGCAGTCCATCCACGTCCGGGATCTCGCTCGTTCGCTCACCCGCCCGCTCGTCTCGGACGGGGAGCCGAACCAGGTCACGGTCTACGCGCGGCGGCAGGACCCGTCCGCCCGCGGCCGCACCCGGCTCGCCCCGGGCGCCGCCCTCGTCCACCTCGACGCCGGGCCGGCCCGCCCGCTGCCGGACGAGGAGCTGCTCGCGCACCTCCGCGACTTCGCCGACGGGCTGCGCCGCCGCTGGTCCGGGGCCGGGCGCCCCGACATCGTGCACGCGCACGGCTGGATCGGCGGCCTCGCCGCCTGCGCCGTCGCCCGCGAGCTCGGCATCCCGTTCGCGCAGAGCTACCACGGGGTGGCCGCGTCCGACCGCCGCGCCGGGCGCCGCGTGCACCCGCACCGCGACCGGCTGGAGAAGGCCATCGGGCGCGACGCCGACATCGTCCTCGCCGGGCACGCCGAGGAGGCCGGGCAGATCGTGCGGATGGGCGTGCCGCGCCCGTCGGTCTCGGTCGTCCCCTACGGCGTGGACGGCGACCTGTTCTCCCAGGTCGGCCCGGCCATGCCGCACGGCGGCCGGCCGCGCCTGGTGATGGTGTGCGACGACCTGGAGACCGGGGACGTCGCCACCGCGCTGCGCGCCCTCGTGCACGTCCCGGACGCCGAGCTCGCCGTCGCCGGCGGGCCGCAGCGCGAGGACCTGGAGAGCGACCAGGGGGTGCACCGGCTGCGCCTGCTCGCCAAGGAGCTGCACGTCGCCGACCGGGTGATCTTCCTCGGCCGGCTGCCGCACAAGAACCTGCCGAAGCTGCTGCGGACCGCGAGCCTGGTGCTCTGCCTGGCGCCGCACGAGCCGTGCCCGTCGGTGCCGCTCGCGGCCATGGCGTGCGGCGTGCCCGTCGTCGCCACCCCGGCCGGCGGGAACGCCGACGAGGTCCTCGACCACATCACCGGGCTGCACGTCCCGGCGGGGCGCCCGGTCGTGATCGGCCGCGCCGTCCGGCACCTGCTGTCCGAGGAGACGACGCTGCACGGCTACTCGATCGCCGCCGCCGACCGCGCCCGCTCCCGCTACTCGCTGGAGCGGATCGCCGCCGAGACGCTGCGCGCCTACCTGAAGGTGCTCCCCGTGCCCGAGCCGGAGCCGGTGGACGAGGACGAGACCGAGCACGAGACCGGCAAGACCCCGGCGCTGGTCGGCTGACCGCCCTCCAGCCCCCTGTCACGCGGGCCCCGGTATCCCTCCCCGGAACCGGGGCCCGTGCACGTCCGGTCCGCTGCGATACTCGACGGTATGAGCGGGGTGCTGATCGGCCGGGCGGCGGAGCTCGCGGAGCTGACCGCCGCGCTGGAGCGCGCGGACGCGGGCGGCGCCGGGGTCGTGCTGGTCAGCGGCGACGCGGGCGTGGGCAAGACGCACCTGGTGTCCGCGCTGGTCCGGGCCGCGCGCGCCGGGGACCGCGCGGTGCTCGTCGGGCAGTGCGCGGAGCTGGGCGAGAGCATGCCGTACCTGCCGCTCGCGGACGCGCTGTGGACGGCCGCGCAGCCGGGCTCGCCGGAGTCCGAGCAGGTCCGCGCGGCGCTCGACGCCCGGCCGGTGCTGAAGAGCCTGCTGCCGGACGGCGACGGCGACCCCGGCGCGGCCTCGGAGCTCGGCCAGCAGCGGCTGTTCGGCGCGGTGCTCGGGCTGCTCGGCGAGCTGGGGCGGGAGCGGCCCGTGCTGCTCGTCCTCGAGGACCTGCACTGGGCCGACCGGTCCACCCGGCACCTGCTGACGTTCCTCAGCCGCGTCCTGCAGCACGAGCGGGTCTGCCTGGTCGGCACCTACCGGTCGGACGACCTGCACCGGCGGCACCCGCTGCGGCCGGTGGTGGCGGAGCTGCTGCGGCTGCCGAACGTGACCGGCGTCGAGGTGCCGCCGTTCGGCCCCGGCGAGACCGCCGCGTACCTGGCGGAGCTGTCGCGCGGGTCGGCGCCGGTGACCGCGGAGGTCGTGGAGCGGGTCCACCGGCGCTCGGAGGGCAACCCGTTCTACGCGGGCGAGCTGTACTCGGCCGGCCCGGAGCTGCGGGACGCCTCGGCGGAGCTGCCGTCCGGCCTCGCCGACCTGCTGCTGTCGCGGGTGGAGCGGCTGTCGGAGGGCGGGCGGCGGGTCGTGCGGGTCGCGGCGGTCGCCGGCCGGCGGATCGACGACGAGCTGGTGCGGCGGGTGTCCGGGCTGGACGAGGCGGAGGCCGGCGAGGCGCTGCGCGAGGTCGTGTCGCACCAGCTGCTCCTCCCGTCCGGGACGGGCTACACCTTCCGGCACGCGCTGCTGCGCGAGGCCGTCTACGCCGACCTGCTGCCGGGCGAGCGGACCCGGCTGCACGCCGATTTCGCCCGCCTGCTCGCCGGCCTCCCCGACGGGACGCGCGGCTCGGCGGCGGAGCTGGCCCACCACAGCCTCGCCGCGCACGACCTGCCCGCCGCGTTCGCCGCGTCCGTCCGGGCGGGCCGGGAGGCCGACCGGCTCGGCGCGCCCGCCGAGGCGTTCGAGCACTACGAGCGGGCGCTGGAGCTGTGGGACGCCGTCCCCGGGGCGGCGGAGGCCGCGGGCACCGACCGGGTCCGGCTGTCGCTGGCGGCGGCGCAGGCGTCCGCGCGGGCCGGCGAGGTGCGGCGCGCGGCGCACCGGCTGCGCCGCCTCCTGGACGCCACGGGCCCCGACGACCGGGCCCTCGGCTCGGTGATCCGCGAGCACCTCGCCGGGTACATGCTCGACCTCGACGAGCTGGAGGACGGGGTGCGCATGGCGCGGGAGGCGGTGCGGATGCTGCCCGCCCACCCGCCGAGCACCGAGCACGCCTGGGCCCTGTCCGCCTACGCCCGCGCGCTGCTCTACATCGACCCGGACGGCGAGATGCCGGAACTGGCGGAGAAGGGCGCCGCGTACGCGCGCGAGGCCGGCTCGCTCGGCGCCGAGGCGGCCCTGCTGGTCACGCTCGGCCTCTACCGGGAGTCGCGCGAGGCCGACAGCGGCGTCGCCGAGCTGTTCGCGCGGGCCCGCGACCTCGCCGACGCCGCCGGCGACAGCCCGCAGGCGGCGCTGCGCGCCCGGTTCCAGTACGCCCGCGCGGTGTTCGATCGCGGCGACCTCGCGGGCGCCGCCGCGGCGACCGACGAGGGCGTCCGGGTCGCGCTGGACGGCGGCGTCGAATGGAGCATGTACGGCAGCGCCCTGCGGACCCTGCGGTACCTCGTCCGGTACACGACCGGGGACTGGGCGGAGGCCGGCCGGATCGCGGCCGGGTTCCCGCTCCAGGTGGTGCGGCCGCACGAGGCGCAGGTCTCGGCGTACGCGCTATTCGTCGAGGTCGCGCGGGGGCTGCCCGTCGCCGACGAGCGGCTGGCCTGGATCGCGCCGCTGTGGCACGAGGACCAGCTGGCCAACTACATCGCGCGGGGCCTCGCCGCCGAGCACGCCCTGTGGCGGGGCGAACCGCGGGACGCCCTCGCCCATGTCGACGCCATCTCCGACACGCTGTACGGCGGCGGCGCGCCGTTCATCCGCATCGCCGCGACGGGCCTGTGGGCCCACGCCGAACTGGCGGCGCGGGCCCGCGCCGCCGGCGACGGCGACGCCGTCCGGCGGTCGGCCGAGGCCGCCGACGACCTGCTGCGGCGGGCGCGGCGGGCCGCCGAGTTCACCGAAGAGGGAGAGCCCCGCCACTGGCTCGGGTTCGAGGGCCTGGCGTGGGTGGCCCGCGCCGAGGCCGAGCGGCGCCGCGTGGACGGCGTCCACGACGCCGGCCTGTGGCGGAAGTCCGCCGACCTGTTCACCTACGGCGCCCCGGACGGCGGCTTCGTCTACGAGGTGGCGCGCTCCCGCTGGCGGCTGGCGGAGGCGCTGGCCGAGAACGGCGACCGCGAGGCCGCCGCCGAGGAGTGGCGCAGGGCCGTCGCGACCGCCGAGCGCCTGGAGGCGCGGCCGCTGCTCGCGGCGCTGCGCGACCTCGGCACCCGCGCCCGGCTCGGCCCGGGCCGCCCCGCCGCGCGGGACCGGCCCGGCGGGGGCGGGCCGCTCTCCGCCCTCACCGCCCGCGAGCGCGAGGTCCTGAAGCTCGTCGCGGAGGGGCGCAACAACCGCGAGATCGCGGCGGAGCTGTTCATCTCGCCGAAGACGGCGAGCGTGCACGTCTCCAACATCCTCGCGAAGCTGGACGTCACGAGCCGCACCCAGGCCGCCGCCGTCGCCCACCGCGAAGGGCTCTGACCGCTTCGCTTCCGCACCCGAATTGGGGCGATCTTGCGCGGGAATGGCGGTGGCGGTAATGTGCGGCCCGTGACTGCCGGGTCGGCCTTGGGCCACGAGCGAGTGAGGTTCCCGGCCTCCGAGTGAGGCCGGTGCGGGCACGCGGCCCGCCTCCGTTCTTCGCGTCTCCCCTTCTTCTTTCGCACGCGCGCAGCGTGACGTCAACGGGCATGCCCGTGCTTCCGGCATGCCCTCATCCACCATTCTTCCAGCCATGGCGCATGGCGTTTCCATGGCGAATTCGCCATGCCCGGAAACAGTTCAGGAGACACATGGATTTCAATGGTCAGGTCATCGAGGAGTTCCGCGCCAACGGCGGCCGCGTCGGCGGGATGTTCGAGCACGGGCGGCTGCTCCTGCTGACCACGACCGGGGCCCGGACGGGCCTGCGGCGCACGACACCGCTCGGCTACCTGCCGGACGGGGACGGGCGCGTCCTCGTCATCGCGTCCGCCGGGGGCGCGCCGAGGCACCCGGCGTGGTTCCGCAACCTGGTCGCGAACCCGCGCGTGACGGTCGAGAGCGGCGACTTCACCTACGAGGCGGACGCCGTGGTCCTGGAGGGCGCCGAGCGGGACGCCGCGTTCGCGCGGGCCGCCGAGGCCGACCCCGGATGGGCGGAGTACGAGGCGAAGTCGGGGCGGACGCTGCCCGTCGTCGCCCTCGTCGCGACGGTGGCCGGCCCGCCCGGAGGGCCGGCGTCGCCGAGCGCGATGCTCGTCGCGGTGCACGACGCGTTCCGGCGGGAGCTCCGGCTGATCCGCCGGGAGGTCGCCGGCACCGGAGCGGCCGGGGTCGGGGCGCAGCTGCGGATCAACTGCCTGACGCTGTGCGAGGGCCTCGGCAACCACCACATGGGCGAGGATCAGCAGCTTTTCCCGCTGGTGGCGCGGCGGCACCCGGAGCTGGCGCCGGTGCTGGCGCGGCTCGGCGGCGAGCACGAGGCGATCAAGGGACTCCTGGCGGAGCTGCGCCGCGCCCTCGACGGCGGCGACCCCGGGACGCTCCTCGCCGAGGTCGAGCGGCTCACCGCCGCGCTGGAGGCGCACCTCGACCGGGAGGAGGAGCAGCTCGTCCCGCTGCTCGACACGGCCGGCCTCTAGGGCCGGCGCCGGCCGGAGACCGGCGCCGGTCACTCCGGAGGACGACGCGGTGGGTCACAGGTCCTCCAGGCGGAGGTCGAGGTTGGGGGCGTCGATGCCGCCGTCCACGCGCAGCAGGCTGCCGGTGACGTAGGCGGAGGCGGGTGAGGCGAGGTAGACGACGGCGGCGGCGACGTCCTCGGGGTCGCCGACGCGGCGCAGCGGGGTCATGCGCTCCATCTCGGCGCGCAGCCCGTCGTCGGTCATGACGATGTCGAGCGCGGACGTGGCGACGGAGCCGACGGCGATCGCGTTGACGCGGACGCGCGGGGCCAGGTCGAACGCGGCGAGCCGGGTGTAGTGGGCGAGCGCGGCCTTGGCGCTGCCGTAGGCGAGGTAGCCGCGGCCGGCGATCCGCCCGACGGCGGAGGAGATGTTGACGACGCTGCCGCCCTCCGACTCCAGCAGGTGCGGGACGGCGGCGCGGGTCAGCGCGTGCGCGGTGGCGACGTTGAACCGGAACGCCTTCTCCAGGTGCCGGGGCTCGGTGTCCATGAAGGGCGCGGGCATGGCGCCGCCCATGTTGTTCACCACGATGTCGAGGCGGCCGAACTCCGCCGCGGCGCGTCCGGCGAGGCCGGCGGCGGTCTCGGGGTCGCTCAGGTCGGCCGGGACGACCAGCGCGCGGCGCCCCGCCGCCTCGATCCCGGCGGCGACCTCGCGGAGCTGGTCCTCGGTGCGGGCGGAGATCGCCACATCGGCGCCGGCCTGGGCGAGCGCGAGCGCGGTGGCCGCGCCGATGCCGCGGCCCGCGCCGGTGACGACCGCGGCCCGGCCGTCGATGCGGAACCTGTCCCCGATCACCGGCGTCACCTCCGGGCCGTCGCGTCACTGCGGCCCCAGCCTACGCAGAAAGTAGAACGTGTTTCAATAACTTCCGGTGGCGGGTGCTCGCCCCGTCAGGCGAGGAAGTCGAACTCCGTGCCGGCGCCGGCGGCCCGGGCCGCGCGGTAGGCCGTCCAGCTCAGCGCGAGGTCCTGCCAGGGCAGGCCGACCGGCGCGTACACGGTGACCTCGCCGTTCCTCACCCGGCCGGGCACCTGCCCGCGCAGGAGGTCGCGGAGCGTCCCGGCGGCGTGCTTGACGTCGAGGCCCGCTCCGGCGAGCACGCCCATCTCGACGGCGAGCGGGACGTCGTCGACGACCACCCGGGCGGCCTCCAGCAGGTCGGCGCCCAGCTCGGCCTTGCCGGGCTCGTCCGCGCCGAGCGAGGTGAGGTGGGTGCCGCGCGCCACGTCGGCGGCGTGCAGGATCGGGCGGCGCGCCCAGGTCGCCATGACGACGATCCCGGCGTCGCGGACGGCGTCGCGCGGGTCGGCGGCCACGCCCGCCGGGACGCCGAGCCGGGCGCCGTGCCGCTCGGCGAAGGCGGCGGCACGGCCGGCGTCCAGGTCGCACACCGTCAGGGCGCTCACCTCCCGCAGCTCCCCCAGGCCGCGCATGACCAGCTCGGCCTGCGCGCCCGCGCCGATGACCGCGACGGCCCCGGCCTCCGGGCGGGCCAGCGCGTGGGTGCCGAGCGCGGCGGCGAGGCCGGTGCGCCACGCGGTCACGGTGGCCGAGTCGAGCTGCGCCAGCAGCTCGCCCGTGCCGAGGTCGTGCAGGCAGACGACGCCGCGCAGCGCGGGGCGGCTGCCGGGGAACTTCGCGTTGACCTTCACCGTGTAGGCGGGGATGCCGTCGACCACGCCCGGCAGCAGCGCCGTCGCGGTGCCCTGGCCCGGCAGCCGCGCGATCGTCCGGTGGGCGGCCGTCCCGTCCGCCTCGGCGGTGAAGCCGCGGCGCAGGGCGGCGAGGCACGCGGCGGGGTCGAGCAGCGCCTCGAGGTCGGAACGGGTCAAAAGGAGCGTCACCGGACCATCTTCCCGTCCGCCACCCGGTACCGCTAGCCGGTGGGCACGTTGTAGGACATGAGGGCCGCGGTGCCGCCGGTCACCCGCAGCTCGGTGACGGCGCAGTTGCGGACCTGCGGGAACACCGTCCGGTAGGTGGACGGCGCGATGCCGAGCAGCCCGCACAGGGTCAGCCGCAGCAGCGTGTTGTGCGTCACGACGAGGACCCGCTCGCCGGAGTGCCGGGACGCGATGCGGCGCAGCACCGCCGTCCCGCGCTCCACGGCCTTGCGCGGGTCCTCGGCGCCCGGGAACGCGCCGCGCACCGGGTCGGCGCGGAAGGCGGCCGCCTCGGCGGGCGCCAGCTCGGCGAGGGTGCGGCCCTCGGCGGCGCCGAAGTCGACCTCGGCCAGGTCGCCGTCGATCGCGAGCGCCCGCCCGAGCGCGGCCGCCGCCGGGGCCGCCGTCGCCCGCGCCCGGCGCAGCGGCGACGCCCACACGACGTCCACCCCGGCCCCGGCCGCCCACCGGCCGAGCCGCTCGGCCTGCTCCCGGCCGGTGTCGGTGAGCGCGACGTCGCTGACGCCCGCGTACCGGTTCTCCGCGTGCCATTCGGTCTCGCCGTGCCGGACGAGGTACAAGGTGGTGCTCACGGCCTTCTCCCCCAATGCTCCGCTCTCCCCCATGCCCGCTACCCGTGCTCCCGTGCGTAGGCGGCCGACTCGGAGGGTAGCCAGCCGCGGCGCTCCAGTTCGTCCACGAGCCGCCGGAACGGGACGGCGAACCGCTCGGCCATGCCGGGGCGCGGCTCGACGACCGTGCGGATCCGCACCATCGACTCGGCGACCTCGGCCGGGGAGCGCCCCGGCTCGGTGCCGTAGGCGGCGAGGACCGCCATGCCGAGCGCGGCGTCGGCGTGCTCGGGGATCCGGGCCGGGCGGCCGAGGACGTCCGCGCGCAGCCGGCTCCAGTAGTCGCTGCGCACCGCGCCGCCGGTGAAGGTCACCGGTCCCTCGACGGCGGCGCCGAGGCCGCGCACGTAGGCGAGCGCCAGCCGCTCGACCAGGGCGACGCCCTGGAGCAGCGCCGCGTGCCGGTCGCCCTCGTCGCGGGGCGTGCCGAGCATGAAGCCCGCGGCCTGCGGCGCGAGGAACGGGAACCGCTCGCCCTGCGAGACCAGCGGGTAGGCGACCGCGCTCGACGGCTCGTGGCGCGCGGCGAGGGCGTCCAGCCGGGGCAGGTCCGCGACGCCCGCGAGGACGCCGCCGCCCACGCTGGACGCGCCGCCGGGCAGCCAGGCCCCGTCCGGCGCCCGGTGGCTGTACATCACGCCGGCCGGGTCGCGGACGGGCGCGTCCGACACGCCCTTGAGGACCAGGGTGGTGCCGAGCACCGAGTTCCACCGGCCGACCCGCAGCGCGCCCGAGCCGAGCTGCGCGGCGCAGCCGTCGGTCATGCCCGCGACCACCGGCGTGCCCGCCGCGAGCCCGGTCTCGGCGGCGGCCCGCGCCCCGACCTCGCCGAGGACCGTCCCGGGCCGGACGACCTCGGGGAACAGGGCGGCGGGCAGCCCGAGCCGCTCGTGCAGGTCGCGCGGCCACCGCTCGCCGAGCAGGTCGTAGCCGGTCTTGAGGGCGTGGCTGGAGTCGGTGGCCACCGGCGTCCCGACCAGCCGGGCGGTGACCAGGTCGGCCTGGTGGGCGAGGCGGGCGCCGGCCAGGCCGCCGGGCCGGTCGCGCGCCAGCCAGAGCACCTTCGCCAGCGCCCAGGACGGCTGGACGCGGTGCCCGAGCCGCTCCCACAGCTCCGCCCCGGCCTCCTGCGCGTCGCGGGCCTCCGCGGACGCCCGCGCGTCGTCGTACATGAGGCCGTCGGTCAGCGGGCGCCCGTCCGCGTCGGTGAGGAGCACGGTGCCGGAGGTGGAGCACACCGCCACGCCCCGCACCCGCGCCCGGGCGCGGTCGCGCAGCGCCGCCCGGACGGCCTGGGTGACGGCGGTCCACCAGTCGCCGGGCCGCTGCTCGTGCCGCGCCCCGTCGCGCCGCCCGGCGAGCGGGGCCGACCCGCGGCCGGCCACCCGCCCCTCGGCGGTGACGGCGAGCGCGCGCACCCCCTGGGTTCCGACGTCCACGCCGACCCACACCGGTCCGGACGGGCCACTTCGCACAGCACTCCCCCTATTTTTATCGTTCTGGGATGTTAACTTATAGCGCCAGAGCAGCGTAACAACTGCTTGATATCACTCTGAAGGGCGTCCGGATGCGTCGCGACAGGGTTGACGTGGCGGGTTCCGGTGCGGCAAGCTCATCCGGCCCGAGCTGGTGATTGTTAAGATCACGAGCAGAGATATCGCCCATGCGGGCGGCGGATCGCCGGTCCCCGGCGGGCCGCCGCGAGAGGATCGCGGCATGACGAAGGAGATCAACGGCCGGCGCGGCCCCGACGCGCGCCGTCGGGCCATCGCCGACCATGTGCTGTCCGCGGGCTCGGTCACCGCCGGCGACCTGGCCGAGCGGTTCGGCGTCAGCCTCATGACGATCCACCGCGACCTCGACGACCTGGAGCGGCAGGGCATCGTCCGCAAGTACCGGGGCGGCGTCACCGCGCAGCCCTCCGGGGTGTTCGAGAGCAACGTCGCCTACCGCATGAAGTCGATGCGGCCCGCCAAGGACGCGATCGCCGCCAAGGCCGCCGAACTGGTCGAGCCCGGCATGGCGGTGATGCTCGACGACTCCACCACCACCCTGGCGCTGGCCCGCCGGCTCGGCGGCATCACCCCGCTGACGGTCGTCACCAACTTCCTGGAGACCACCAACCTGCTCGCCCGCGAGCGCGGCATCCGGCTGATGGCGCTCGGCGGGGAGTACGACCCGCTGCACGACTCCTTCCTCGGCGTCCCGTGCGTGGACGCCGTGACGTCGCTGCACGTCGACCTGTGCTTCGTGTCGACGTCCGCGGTCTCCGGCGGGTTCGCCTACCACCAGGAGCAGCACATCGTGTCGGTCAAGCGGGCCATGCTCGACGCCGCCGCGCGCAACGTCCTGCTCGTCGACCACTCCAAGCTCGGCCGCGTCGCGCTGCACCGGGTGGCGCCGCTGTCGGCGTTCGAGCGCGTCATCGTCGACGACGGCGCGAGCGCCGAGGTCCTGCGCGACCTGGACGAGCACAAGGTCGCCTACGAGGTGGCCGCCACCTGACAGCCCCGGGCCCGCCCCGGACACCCGAGACCCCGACGGGAGCGCCCCCCATGAGAGTGACGCGATGAGAGTTCTTGCCGCGGGAGACCGCTTCGTCCTGCCGGACCTGCTGGCCGGCGCGCTGGACGCCGAGCTCGGCCGAGCCGCCGAGGTCCGCCGGCTGGAGCTGCCGTGGCCGGAGGTGCCGTTCGGCCCGGTGGCCGAGGTGGACGAGGCGTCCGGCGACGAGGACACCATGATCGGCGCGCTCGAGGGCATGGACGCCTGCGTCACCCAGATGGCCCCCGTCACCGCGAAGGTCCTCGACAACGCCCCCGGCCTGCGCCTCGTCGCCGTCGCGCGGGGCGGGCCCGTCAACGTCGACCTGGCGGCGGCCACCGCGCGCGGCGTGCGGGTCTGCTACGCGCCGGGCCGCAACGCGACCGCGACCGCCGAGTACACCGTCGGGCTGATGCTCGCCGTGCTGCGCCGCATCCCCGAGACGCACGCCGCGCTGGCGGGCCGCCGCGAATGGGGCGGGCGCTACTACAGCTACGAGGCCACCGGCCTCGAACTGGAGGGGACGCCCGTCGGGCTGATCGGCGGCGGCGCCGTCGGCGGCCGGGTGGCCCGCATCCTGGCGGGCTTCGGCGCCGACGTCCGCGTCTACGACCCGTACCTGCCGGGCGGCGGCGACATCGGGCTGGAGGAACTGCTCCGCCGGTCCCGGGTGGTCTCCCTGCACGCCCGGCTCACCGCGGAGAACCGCGGCATGATCGGCGCCCGCGAGCTGGCGCTGATGCCGCCCGGCTCGGTGCTGGTCAACTGCGCCCGGGGCCCGCTGGTGGACGAGGACGCGCTGTGCGACGCGCTGGAGTCGGGCCACCTCATGGGCGCCGGCCTCGACACCTTCGCCGTCGAGCCGCCGCCCGCCGGGTCGCGCCTGTTCGGCCTGCCGGGCGTCGTGATGACCCCGCACCTCGGCGGCGCGTCCCGCGCGGTCGCCGAGCGGGCGGCCCGCATCGTCGCCGCCGAGGTGGGGCGGCTGCACCGGGGCGAGCCGCTCGCGCACTGCCTCAACCCGGGCTGACCGGGACGCACCGCCCCGGGGCGGCCCCCGCCGCGAGCGGAGGAGCGAGGAGAGGAGGAGGTCGAGGATGTTCGTCGGGATCGACGTCGGCACGTCCGTGGTGAAGGCCGCGGCGTTCGGCGAGGACGGCCGCGCGCTCGCCGTCGAGTCGCGCCCGGCCCGCACGCTGCGCGGCGGCGGCGCCCGGGTCGAGCAGGACACCGAGGAGGTCGTCGCGGCGGCCGCCGAGGTGCTCGGCGCGCTCACCGCGCGGCGGCGGCCCGCGGCGGCCGGCGTGACCGGCCAGGGCGACGGCGTGTGGCTGGTGGACGGGCGGGCCCGGCCGGTCCGCCCCGCGATCTCCTGGATGGACGGCCGCGCCGCCTCGATCGTCACCGAATGGACGGCGAGCGGGGTGGCGGCGGAGGTGTTCTCGCGCACCGGCAACGCGCTGTTCCCCGGCTGCCCGGCCCCGCTGCTGGCCTGGCTGGACCGGCACGAGCCCGCCGCCCTCGACTCCGCCGCCACCGCGGCCTACTGCAAGGACGTCGTCTTCCAGCGGTTCACCGGGGTGCGCGCCACCGACGCGAGCGACGCCTCGGTGCCGTTCCTGGACCCCCGCGCCCGCGACTACGATCCCGGCGCCCTCGCGGCCTGCGGGCTGTCGCACCGGGCGGGCCTGCTCGCTCCGGTCGCCGCGCCGCTGCCGCGGGGCGTCCCCCTCGACGGGGTCCCGCTGCCGACCGGTACGCCGGTCACGTCCGGCCCGTTCGACGTGCCCGCCTGCGCGCTCGGGGCGGGGGTGACCGAGCCCGGCGACGGGCTGCTCATCATCGGCACGACGCTGGCCTGCCTGGCCGTGGTGGACGAACCGGACCTGGACGGCGCGCCGACCGGGTTCCACTTCGCCACCGGCCGCCCGGACCGGTGGCTGCGCGGCATGCCCGCGATGGTCGGCACGGCGGCGCTGGAATGGGTGCTGGCGCGGGTGGGCGCGTCCCACCGCGAGCTGGACGCCCTGCTGGCCGCCTCGCCGCCGGGGGCGCGCGGCGTGCGGGTGCTGCCGTTCTTCTCCCCGTCCGGGGAGCGCGCGCCGTTCGTCGAGCCGGCGGCGCGGGCGGAGATCACCGGGGTGAGCCTGGAGACCACCACCGCCGACCTGGTGCGGGCGACGTGCGAGGGCATCGCCTACGCGGCGCGGCACTGCCTGGAGGCCGCCGGGCTGCGCGGCGCGCTGTCGGTCGCGGGCGGCGGCACCCGCAGCGCGCGCTGGCTGGAGCTGTTCGCCGACGTGCTCGGCCGTCCGCTGCGGGTCGCGGCGGAGGAGGCCGGGGCGCGCGGCGCGGTGCTCGCGGGCGGCCACGGGCTCGACGCGGCGGCGTGGACGCGGCCCGCGTCGGTCCGCGACCCGGACCCGGGCCGGGCCGCGTTCCACGAGGCCGAGTACCGGGACTACCTCGCGCGGGTGCAGACCGCCCGCGAGCGCTGGCGCGCCGGCTTATAACACTCGTTCACGTTGTTATCGCACCCGGATCTACCGCAGGCGCGAGCGGCTCAACTGAGCTGATCATCCCTTGTCGCAAGCGGTTTGACCGTGGCAGACGCCGGAACTCAGCGGGTGCCGCAATGTGATCTACCTGACATCTTGACACCCAATCCCGGTATCTCTACGCTCCATCTCACATCAATAAGTGTTAAATCCGCATGACAACGAAACGAACGGAGGCGAAGGCATGAGCGGCGACCCGACCCCGGCACTCGCGCCCCACGGCCTTCGCTGCGCGCACCTGGCCGAGCCGCTGGGCATCGGCGACCCCGCGCCGCTGCTGGCGTGGCGGCTCTCCTCGTCCCGCCGCGGCGCCGCGCAGGCCCGGTACCGGGTGCGGGTCTGGACCGTCCCCGCCCGCCCCGCGGAGGGCGAGGA
The DNA here is from genome assembly GCF_900188445.1 of Actinomadura meyerae. Taxonomy (GTDB): domain Bacteria; phylum Actinomycetota; class Actinomycetes; order Streptosporangiales; family Streptosporangiaceae; genus Spirillospora; species Spirillospora meyerae. Next base: position 49,271 of record NZ_FZOR01000004.1, on the reverse strand, counting down.
GCAGGTGTGGGACACCGGCGAGGTCGCCGACCCGGACGCGGTGTCGGTCCGCTACGCGGGCGCGCCGCTGCGCCCGCGCACCCGCTACCGCTGGGAGGTCGCCGTCACCGGCGCGGACGGCGCGACCGCCGCCGCGGCCTCCTGGTTCGAGACCGGGATGCTCGGCCCGGCGGAGTGGCGGGCGTCCTGGATCACCCACGACACCGGCGACCTCGACGTGGTGGACGCGCCCGAGGAGGGCGAGCTGGCCCTCGCCGACCACGGCCTGCAGCCCGCGATCCGGCTGCGGCGCGCGTTCCGCACCGCCGCCGCGCCCGTCCGCGCGCGCCTCTACGTCACCGCCCGCGGCCTGTACGAGATGCGGCTGAACGGCCGCCGCGCCGGCGACGCCGAGCTCGCGCCGGGCTGGACCGACTACCGCGACCGCGTCGACTACCAGGTGTACGACGTGACCGCGCTCGTCACCGCCGGCGAGAACGTCCTCGCCGGCACGCTCGCGGACGGCTGGTGGAGCGGCTTCGTCGGCTTCGACCCGCGCCGCCTCGGCGCGCACTACGGGGACTTCCCCGAGCTGCTGGCCGAGCTGCACCTCGACTACGCCGACGGCGCCCACGAGGTCGTCGCCACCGGCGGGGACTGGCTCACCCGCCGCTCCCCCGTCCGGTACGCCGACCTGCTGAAGGGCGAGTGCCACGACCTGCGCCGCGAGACCCCCGGCTGGGACCGCCCCGCGTCCGGCGGCACCGCGTCCAGTGGCACCGCGTTCAGTGGCACCGGTTGGCTGCCCGCGCAGGTGACCGGCACCGACCACGGCCTGCTCACCGCCGCGGTGGCGCCGCCGGTCCGCGCCGTCGAGGAACTGCCCGCGCGCGCCGTCACCCGCACCGGCGCCGACCGGCACCTGGTGGACTTCGGCCAGAACTTCGCCGGCCGCGTCCGCCTCCACGCCCGCGGCCTGACCCCGGGCGCGCGTGTGGTGATCCGGCACGCCGAGGCCCTGGACGACGACGGCGGCCTCTACACCGACAACCTGCGCACCGCCGACGCGACCGACGTCCTCATCGCGGGGGACGACCCCGAGGCGGTGTTCGAGCCGCGCTTCACCTACCACGGGTTCCGCTACGCAGAGGTCACCGGACTCGCCGAACTGGACGCCGCCGACATCACCGGCGTCGTCCTGCACAACGACACCCCGTGGGCGGGCGAGTTCGCCTGCTCCGACCCGGACGTCGAGCGCCTGTACCAGGCCATCCGCTGGGGGCAGCGCTCCAACTTCGTCAGCGTCCCCACCGACTGCCCGCAGCGCGACGAGCGGCTCGGCTGGCTCGCCGACGCGCAGGTGTTCCTGCCGACCGCCTGCCTCAACGCCGACGTCGCGGCCTTCTTCGCCGGCTGGCTGCGGGAGGTCCGCGGCGCGCAGTCGCCCGGCGGGGCGTTCCCGAACGTGGCGCCGCGGCTCGCGGGCGTCGCCGACGAGGGCGCGCCCGGCTGGGGCGACGCCGGCGTCATCGTCCCCTGGCACCTGTACCGCGTGTACGGGGACGAGCGCTTCCTCGCCGACAACCTCGACGCGATGCGCGCCTGGGTCGACCACGTCCACCGGCACAACCCGGACCTGGTGTGGCGGCACCGCGTCGGCCCGCACTTCGCCGACTGGCTCGCCCCCGAGCCGACGCCGCGCGAGGTCGTCGCCACCGCCTACTTCGCGCGCAGCGCCGGCCTCACCGCCCGCGCGGCCGGGGTCCTCGGCCGCCGCGACGCCGAGGAGCGGTACGGCGCGCTCGCCCGCGACGTCCGCGCGGCGTTCGCTGAGCACTTCGTCACGCCGGACGGCCGGGTCGCGGGCGACACCCAGACCGGCTACCTGCTGGCGCTGGCGTTCGGCCTGCTGCCGGAGGGCCTGGTGAGGCCCGCCGCCCACCGGCTGGCCGAGCTGGTCGAGGCGGCGGGGCCCGGCATCACCACCGGGTTCCTCGGCGTGGGGCTGCTCGCCCCGGTGCTGGACGAGTGCGGCCGGCCGGACCTCGCGCACGCGCTGCTGCGCCGGACCGACCCGCCGTCCTGGCTGCACCCGCTGCGGCACGGCGCCACCACGATCTGGGAGCGCTGGGACGGCTACACCGAGGAGCGCGGCTTCCAGGCCGCGGCGATGAACTCCTTCAACCACTACGCGCTCGGCTCCATCGGCGAATGGCTCTACCAGGGCGTCGCCGGGCTGGGCCAGGCACCCGGCTCCGCCGGCTACCGCGAGCTGCTGATCCGCCCCCGGCCCGGCGAGCTGGACTGGGCGCGCGCCGCCTACGAGTCGGTGCGCGGCACCGTCCGGACCGCGTGGGCGCGCGCGGACGGCGAGCTGCGGCTGGAGGTCGCCGTGCCGCCGGGGGCCACCGCGATCGTGCACGTGCCCGCCGGCGATCCCGGCGGCGTCCGCGAGGGCGGGGTCCCGGTGGCCGAGGCCGCCGGGGTCGAGGTCCTCGGCACCGAGCCCGGAGCACTCCGCTGCCGGGTGTCCTCGGGGGACTACCGCTTCACCGCCGCGGATCCGGCGGCCGCGCTCCGCGCGGCGGCACCGGCCGCGCACATCCATCGCGGCGCAGGGCCGCGATTCGAGGAGGACACATGACATCGTCTACGGGGCTCAGCCGCCGCGGCTTCCTGGGGCTGACCGGCGGCGTCGCCGCCATGGGCGCGCTGGCGGCCTGCGGCGGGACGTCCGGTTCGGGCGGAGGCGGCGGCTCGCTGCGGCTGGTCGGGGTCGCCGACCAGCAGAAGCCGCTCGACCTGCTGATCAAGGAGTACACCAAGAGCAAGTTCAACGCGTCCTACGCGCCCACCGACCAGGTGCAGACCTCGGTGCGCACCCAGCTCGGCGCGGGCAACGCCCCCGACGTGCACGTGGTGTACCCCGGCAACGGCTCGGCGATGAGCATGGCGCAGATCTCCCAGGCGGGCCTGCTGGCCGACCTGAGCGGCCAGTCGTGGACGCAGCGGATCCCGGCCGGGCTGAAGCCGGCGTTCCAGAACGGTGGCAAGACCTACATCTACTCCGCCGGGTCCAGCGTCATCGGCGCCGTCTACAACAAGAAGGTCTTCCAGGAGGCCGGGGTCGAGCCGCCCACCACCTGGTCGGGGTTCCTGGACGTCTGCGAGAAGATCAAGAAGAAGGGCAAGGTGCCGATCGCGCTGGGCGCGCAGACCCAGTGGGTCACCCAGCTCATCACCTACGCGCTGGTCCCGTCGACCGTGTACGCCGAGAACCCGCAGTTCGACGAGCAGATGAAGGCGGGGTCGGCGAGCTTCGCCGGGTCGGGCTGGGCGGACGCCTTCGAGATGTACCTGGAGCTGCAGAAGCGCGGGTACTTCAACGACAACCCCAACGGCACGACGTTCGAGCAGCAGACCGCCATGGTCGCCACCGGCAAGGCCGCGATGGCGATCCAGGTGTCGGCCGTGCTGCCCGACTTCCGCAAGTCCGCCGCCGACGCCGCCGACCTCGGCATGTTCCCGGTGCCCGGGGCCGACGACGCGGGCCAGGTGTGGATCCCGGCGGGCGTCGTCGTCGGCCTCGGGGTCAGCGCGCGCGGCAAGAACGTGGACGAGGCCAAGGCGTTCATCGAGTTCCTCGGCGAGCAGCGGAACATGAACCGGTGGTCGGAGGCCGTCGCGTGCGTGCCGCTCAGCCGCGACTCCACGTCGAAGATCGACCCGGTGCTGGAGCCGTTCCTGCCGTTCATCGACGGCAACAAGGCCGTGCCGTTCATGGACCAGGCGTGGCCGAACGCCGAGGTCCAGCCCGCCCACTTCGCGGTGGTCCAGGAGCTGCTGGGCGGCAAGACGACGGTGGACGCGGCGCTGAAGAAGCTGGACGAGACCTACCGGAAGAACTGACCCGTGACGTCGACCACTCGCCCCGCCCCGGTGAAGCCGCCCGCGCCGCCCGGCACGGCCGGCCGCCGCCGGCGGCGGGGCGCCCGCTTCCTGTCCCCGCCGTGGTGGTTCGCGGCGCCCGCCCTCGCCGTGTACGCGCTGGTGGTGCTGTACCCGAGCGCCAGCGGCGTCGTGTACGCCTTCACCGACTGGAACGGCCTCGGCGAGCGCGGCTTCAACGGGCTGGACAACTTCACGCGGCTGTTCCGCGACGAGGCCGCGCGCGGCTCCCTGGTCAACACGCTGCTGCTGACCGTGGCGATCGTGTTCGTCCAGAACGGGATCGGGCTGCTGCTCGCGCTCGGCGTGCACGCGCGGATCAAGTCGCGGACCGTGCTGCGCGTGGTGTTCTTCGCCCCGGCCGTGGTCAGCCCGGTGATGGTGGCGTTCCTGTGGAAGTACATCTACAACCCGGCGCCCGGCGCGGGGCTCAACGGCGTCCTCGGCGCGGTCGGGCTCGGCGCCCTGCGGCAGGACTGGCTGGGCGACCCGTCGCTGGCGCTGTGGTCGGTCGCGGGCATGGTGATCTGGCAGTTCGCCGGGTACTCCATGGTGATCTTCCTGGCCGGGCTGGAGGGCGTGCCCGCCGAGCTGCACGAGGCCGCCATGATCGACGGCGCGGGCCGCTTCCAGCGGTTCCGCAACGTGACGTGGCCGATGCTCGCGCCCGCCGTCACGATCAACCTGATGCTGTCGACGATCGGCGGCCTCAAGCTGTTCGACCAGGTCTACGCCGCCACCAGCGGCGGTCCCGGGCACGCCAGCGAGACGCTGTCGACCGTCCTGTACAAGCAGGCGTTCGTCTTCGGCAACTACGGCTACAGCACCTCGATCGCGCTGGTGCTGGCCCTGTTCGTCGCGGCCGTGTCGATGGTGCAGATCCACTACCTGAGGGGCCGGGAGGTGAGCGCGTGAACGTGCGGTACGGGCTGCGGACGTTCGGGCTGGAACTGGTGATGATCGCGGTCGCCGTCGCCTTCCTGTTCCCCGTGTACGCCCTCGTCACGCTGTCGCTCAAGGACCAGCGGGCGGTCGCCGAGTCGCCGCTGTCCCTGCCGTCGGACCCGGCGCTGGACAACTACTCCGCGGCCTGGACGCGCGCGGAGCTCGGCCCGGCGCTGTTCAACAGCACGGTGATCACGGTGGCGAGCCTGGTGGCGCTGATCGCGATCGGCTCGTTCGCCGCCTACTTCCTGTCGCGGCGGGCGTCCCGGCTGGGGTACGGGCTGTACGTGCTGTTCCTGCTCGGCATCGTGCTGCCGTTCCAGCTCGGCATGATCCCGCTGTTCAAGCTGGTGGACGGGGCCGGGCTGCTCGGCTCCTACCCGGCGATGATCATCTTCTACACCGGGATCCAGCTGCCCTTCACGATCTTCCTCTACACGGGGTTCATCCGGGCGCTGCCGGCCGACTACGCGCACGCCGCGCTGATCGACGGCGCCGGCCACGTCCGGGCGTTCACCCGGGTGGTGTTCCCGCTGCTGCGCCCGATCACCGGCACCGTGCTGATCCTCAACGCGGTGTTCATCTGGAACGACTTCTTCACGCCGCTGCTGTACCTCGGCGGCTCGACCCGCGAGACGGTGCCGGTGAAGATCTTCTCCTTCGTCGGCCAGTACGTCTCGGACAACGGGCTCGTGTTCGCCGGCCTGGTGCTGGCCTCGCTGCCGATCCTGGCGGTGTTCCTGGTGCTGCAGCGCTACGTCATCAAGGGCTTCGCGAGCGGGCTGAAGGGATGAGCCCGGTGATCCCCGAGCGGCTCCGGGCGGTGCTGGACGCGCCGCCCCGCGCGTACTCCCCCGCGCCCATCTGGTGGTGGAGCGGCGAGCGGCTCGACCGGCGGCGGCTGCGCGACCAGCTGGAGCGCTTCGCCGCGGGCGGCGTGCACAACCTGGTGATCCTCAACCTGGCGCCGTCCGGCCCGATGTTCGGCTCGGACGCCGACGCGCCCGCGTTCTTCACCGACGCCTGGTGGGAGCTGCTCGACGGGGTGTGCGAGGACGCGGCCCGGCTCGGGACGTCGCTGTGGTTCTACGACCAGCTCGGCTTCTCCGGCGCCGACCTCCAGGCGCGGCTGGTGCGGGAGGTGCCCGAGTTCGCCGGGCGGTGGCTGGAGCCGGACGGCACCACGTCCGTCCGGGGCTTCGACTACCTGTCGGCGCGGGCGTGCGGGATGCTGCTCGACCGCGTCCACGGGGAGTTCGAGCGGCGGCTCGGGCACCGCTTCGGCGGCGTCATCGCCGGGTCCTTCCAGGACGAGCTGCCCGCGCTGCCGACCTGGACCGAGGGGTTCGCGGCGGAGTTCGCGGCGCGCCGCGGCTACGACCTGGCCCCGCACCTGCCGGCGCTGTGGAAGGACGGCGGCGGCGCGGAGGCGGGCGAGGTGCGCCGCGACTACCACCTCACCCGCGCGGAGCTGGCCGAGGAGGCGTTCTTCCGGCCGCTGGCCGAGTGGCACGAGCGGCACGGGCTGCTGCACGGCTGCGACCAGCAGGACCCGGCCCGCGCCGGGCACCCGGTGGACGGCGTGCGGCTGTACGCCGACTACGCCCGCACCCACCGGTGGTTCGGCGCGCCCGGCTCCGACCACCACGGCGACGCCCGGATCCACGCGTCCCTGGCCCACCTCTACGGCCGGGACCGGGTGTGGATCGAGGCGTTCCACTCCAGCGGGTGGGGCGGGACGCTGGAGGAGACCTTCGACTGGCTGCTGCCGTGGCTGCGCGCGGGCGCGACCCTCTACAACCCGCACGCCGTCTACTACTCGACCAAGGCGGGCTGGTGGGAGTGGGCGCCGCCCTCGACCGACTGGCGGCAGCCCTACTGGCGGCACCACCGGGTCTTCGCCGACGCGGTCGCGCGGCTGTGCGCGGCCCTGTCGCTGGGCCGCCACGTCTGCGACGTGGCCGTGCTGTTCCCGACCGCGACCGCTCAGGCGGGCGCGCGGCTCGACGGCGCCGACGACTCCGCCGCGCTCGCCCAGGAGACGTACCGGGCGCTGACCGGCGACATGGCGTGGTTCCGGATGGTGCCCGGCGCCCTCGACCGGCTCCGCGTGGACGCCGACGTCATCGACGACGACTCCGTCCGGCGCGCCGTCGTCGCGGACGGCCGGCTGAACGTCGCGGACGAGTCCTACGGGACGGTCCTGCTCCCCGCCTGCACCGTCCTCGAAGGGGAGACCGCCCGGCGGCTGGTCGCGCTGATCGAGGCGGGCGGCCGGGTGGTGGCCGTCGGCCCGCCGCCCCGGCACGGGGTCGGCGACCCGGCGGCCGGCGAGGCCGTCGCCCGGCTGGCCGCGCTGCTGGAGACCGTGCCGGACGCCGGCGCGCTCGGCCCGGTGCTGGAGCCCGCGCGGCGCGTCGAGGCGCCGGTCCCCGCCCTGGTCCGCGAGGTCGACGGCGCGACGGTGGTATTCCTGACGGCGGCGGAGTCGATGGCGTCCCGCGTCTCGGTCGGCCGCCCCGACGAGCGCGGCATCGACCTCGGCTGGCTGGACGTCGCCTACGACTTCGACCCGGGCCGCTACCACCGCGACATGCCGGTCCGGGTGCGCGGCGTCTCGGGCCCCGCGTACCTGGTGAGCCCGTTCGGCGGCCCGCCCCGGGAGCTGCCCGCGACCTCGGCGGGCCCGGACACGCGGGTCGTCGTGCCGTTCGACGACGGGCCCGCCGCGCTGCTGGTGTTCCCGGGCACGGCCCGTCCGCAGGATGCGCCGCCGGCGGCGCCGGCCGTCCCGCGCCGTCCCGCGACCGAGCAGGACCTGGGCCGCACCTGGGACATGGACCTGGTGCCGACGCTCGACAACACCTGGGGCGACTTCGCCCGTCCCGCCGGTGAGATGCCGCCCGTGGAGCGCTGGCGGCTCTGGCACCGGGCGGACGACGACCCCGGCTGGGCTCCGGCACACGCGACGTTCGGCCCGCACGCGCGCTGGTCGTCCGGTGGCGAGTGGCGTCCCGCCGTCTACTCCGACACGCGCGGCATCCGCAAGGATGCCGTCCACCGGCCGGTGCTCGGCCCGAAGGGGCACGTGCCCGAGGAGTTCCTCGACTTCGGCGACGCGGCGGCCGGGCAGGAGATCGTCCTGCGCACCCGCGCGACCGTGCCCGCCCCGGGCGGCTTCCCCGTGCTCGGCTTCGCCGCCGCCAAGACGCTCCTGGTCGGCGGAGCCGAGGTCCCGATCGACGACCGCGGCTACCTCGCGGTGGCCGCCGACCCGCTCCCGCCGGGCGAGCACCTGCTGGAGGTCCGGCTGGTCCCCGACGAGGACGTGCGGCTGCGCGGGCACCTGTCCGTCGCGACCGCCCCGGCGCGCTGCGCCCGGCCCGAGTGGATCACCGCGGGCGGGACCGCGCGTCCCGGCGCGCGGGTCGTCTTCGCCGCCGAATTGCCGGACGGCACCGGCCCGGCGGTCCTCCAGGTGGCGTCGGCGTCACCGTGCCGCGTGCTGCTCGACGGGGCGGAGATCGGCCGGCAGGGCGGTTTCGACCCCTACGCCGAGCAGGCGGCGCCCCGCGTCGCCCGCTACGACCTGCCGGACGCGCCCGGCGCCCGCCTCACCCTCGTCCTCACCGAGGGCGGGAGCGCGGCGGCGGTCCTGGTGGACGGCCCGGTCGTGTCCGGCACCGCCGGATGGACCGCGACCCGTGACGGCGCCGCGGCGCCGGTCGTGCCCAGGCGGGCGCAGACCGGCGACCCCGCCGCCTTCCACCTGCGGCGCCGCCCGCACCCGCTGCCCGGCGCGCACTGGCTGGAGGACGACGACTCCGACGGCACCGTCCTGCCCGTGGGCTTCGCCGACCCCGACGCCGCGCCGAGGGCGGAGCGGCTGCGCTTCGCCGTGCCGCCGGGCGCGACGCGGATGCGCTTCACCGCGCGGGCGGAGGTCACCGCCGTCCTCCTCGACGGCGTCCCGCTCCCGGCCGCGCACGGCGGCACCGGGCGGTTCGACCTCGAACTCCCGGGCGGCGCGCGGCCGGCCCGGACCGCCGAACTGCGGCTGCGGACCCGCCCGGAGCACCGCGAGGGCGCGGCGCTCGCCGGACCGGTCGCGTTCACCGCCGGGACGGGCACGATCGAGCTGGGCGACTGGGAGGACGCGGGCCTCGCCGGGTACAGCGGCGGCGTCCGCCACCGGCGCGTCCTGGACCTGCCGGCGCCGCCCGGCGCGGCCGAACTCGACCTCGGCCGGGTCCGCGGCACCGCCGAGGTCACGGTGAACGGGCGCGCGGCGGGCGTGCGGATCTGCTCCCCGTACGTCTTCGACCTGGGCACCGCGCTGCGCGCCGGACGCAACGAGGTCGAGGTCACCGTCTACGGCACCCTCGCCCCGCTCCTGGACGAGACGAGCCCCACCCACTTCGTCTTCCCCGGCCAGCGCGCGTCCGGGCTGTTCGGCCCGGTCGTCCTCAGGACCTTCTCCGGCTGACCCGGTCCCGGCGGCCCGCTAGCGGTGCCACTGGCGCTGGGCCACCAGGGCGTCCCAGTCGTTGAGCCAGTCGCGGCCCTGCTCGTCGATGAACGAGCCCGGCGGCGGGGTGATGCCGTGCTCGCGCAGCCACGCGCCGGGGCGCCGCATCGCGGGGCGCATCCGGCCGTCGCTCGGCATGAGCTGCGGCTGGATCGGCGCCGGCATCGGCGGCGAGTACGGCTCGGCGGCGACGTCGGCGACGTCCTTCTCCTCCGCCATCCCGATGGGACCCTCGCGGCGCGCGTTGAAGAACTGGTGGACCGCCGGGTGCGTGCTCGACAGCACCATCTCGCGCGGCCCGAACATGACCAGGCCGCGGCGGAAGAGCAGGCCGAGGTTGTCCGGCAGGACGCGGGCGGTGCCGATGTCGTGGGTGACGATGAGGAAGGTGGCGCCGAGCTCGGCGTTGAGGTCGACGAACAGCTGGTTGAGGTAGGCGGTGCGGACGGGGTCGAGGCCGGAGTCCGGCTCGTCCGCCAGGATGATCTGCGGGTCGAGGACGAGGGCGCGGGCGAGCCCGGCGCGCTTCTTCATGCCGCCGGAGATCTCGCCGGGCAGCTTGGCCTCCGACCCGGTGAGGCCCACCATGTCCATCTTCTCCAGCACGATGCGGCGGATCTCCGACTCGCCCTTCTTGGTGTGCTCGCGCAGCGGGAAGGCGATGTTGTCGTAGATGTTCATCGAGCCGAACAGGGCGCCGTCCTGGAAGAGCACGCCGAACTGGCGGCGCATCTCGTAGAGCTCGTGCTCGCGCAGCCGCGGCACGTCGCCGCCGCCGACGTAGACGTGGCCGCGGTCGGGGCGCAGCAGCCCGACGAGGTTCTTCAGGAACACCGACTTGCCGGTGCCGGACGGCCCGAGGAGCGCGGAGATCTCGCCCGCCGGGATCGTGAACGACACGTCCTCCCAGATGACCTGCCGGCCGAACGACTTGCGCAGCCCTTCCACCCGGATCTCGACACCCATGGGGCACTCCCGTGCCGGGGAACCGGGGGCGGGGGATCCGCGTCGTCGGCCCGATCCCCCGTCATCCCGACTGTACGTGCGGAACGCCGCGCCGGGGAGGCCCAGAGCGGCGGCCCGTCCCGAAACATAATCGCGTTCGGTTTCGGGGGACGCGTGCGGACGTTGCCCGACTGACCACGCGCACGCCACCAGGGTGACAACGCGCGCGGTTGTAATTAGTCACCTTCTGCGTCTTTCGTCCGCCTTGACGGTCTTACACCATGTCCAACACCTCCGGCGCACCACAAGGGTGCGCCAAACCCCCCGCTGGAGGCACAGTGAACAACCGTCACAGGCGCGTCACCGCCGCCGCCGTCACCACGGCCGCGGCCGGCATGGTGGCCGCCACCCTCGCGGCCGCTCCCGCCGCGTCCGCCAGCCCCGCCGCGCCCGCCGCTCCCCCGGCGCCCGGCACGCTGGCCGCCTCGCTCGCGCACCAGCTCGGCGCCCAGTCCGCCGGCTCCTACGTCAAGGGCGGCAAGCTGGTCGTCACGGTCACGACCGCGCAGGCCGCGCAGTCCGTCCGCGCCGCGGGCGCGGTGCCGCAGACCGTGGCGCGCAGCGGCACCGACCTGGGCGAGGTCATGGCGGCGCTCAAGCGCGACGCGACCGTCCCGGGCACCGCCTGGGCCGTCGAGCCGGCGTCCAACCAGGTCGTCCTCAGCATCGACAGCACGGTCACGGGCGCGAAGCTCGCCAAGGTGAAGGCCGCCGCCGCCAAGCAGGGCGCGGCCGTCCGCACCGAGCGGGTCGCCGGGAAGTTCCAGAAGTTCACCCGCGGCGGCGAGGCCATCTACACCGGCGGCGCGCGCTGCTCGCTGGGCTTCAACGTCCGGTCCGGCAGCACGTACTACTTCGTCACCGCCGGGCACTGCACCAACATCGGCACGACCTGGACCGACAGCTCGGGCCGGACGCTGGGCCGCACCGTGGCCAGCAGCTTCCCGGGCAACGACTACGGGGTCGTGCAGTACACCTCGACGCCGACCGACACCCAGGGCACCGTCAGCCTCTACGGCTCCGGCACCCGCGACATCACCAGCGCCGGCAACGCCGCGGTGGGGCAGACCGTGTACCGCAGCGGCAGCACCACCGGCCTGCGCAGCGGGCGGGTCACCGCCCTCAACCAGACGGTGAACTACCAGGAGGGCAGCGTCAGCGGCCTCATCCGGACCACCGTGTGCGCCGAGCCCGGCGACAGCGGCGGCTCCCTGTTCTCCGGGTCCACCGCGCTCGGCCTGACCTCCGGCGGCAGCGGCAACTGCTCCGTCGGCGGGACGACCTTCTTCCAGCCGGTCACCGAGCCGCTCAGCCGCTACGGCCTGAGCGTCTACTGATCCCGCGGCTCCCGTGAGAGGGCGGGCCGTCCCCACCCGGACTCCGTGGGGGCGGCCCGTCCGCCGTGTCCCGGCCATACCTGCCCGGTCCGCCGTGTCCCGCCCGCAGTGTCCGGGCCTCAGCCCGCGGGCACCTCCAGGGCCCGCAGCACCTCGGCGATGACGGCGGACTGCTGGTCGGCCAGGTAGAAGTGGCCGCCCGGCAGCACCTTCAACTCGAAGCGCCCGCCGGTGGCCCGCGCCCAGCCCCGCGCCTGCTCCGGCGAGACGTGCGCGTCGGAGTCCCCGACGAGCGCGGTGACCGGGACCGTGAGCCGCGTCCCCGGCCGGTGCGCGTAGTCCTCGATCAGCGCGAAGTCGTTGCGCACGTACGGCAGCACCAGCTCGCGGAGCTCCGGGTCCTGCAGCGCCTCGGCGTCGGTGCCGCCCAGCTCGACCATCTCGGCGACCACGCCGTCGTCGTCGAGGCCGGACACGCGGCGGCCGTCGCCGCGGTCGTCCGGCGGGCGCGCACCGGACGCGAACAGGTGCACCGGCGCGCTGCCGCGCTCCTGGAGCAGCCGCGCCACCTCGTAGGCCAGCACGGCGCCCATGCTGTGCCCGAACAGCGCGGCGGGCCGGTCCATCAGCGGCGCCATCGCGCCCGCGATCAGGCGGGCGAGCTGGTGCGCGTCGGTGACGAGCGCGTCCCCCATCCGGTCGGCCCGGCCCGGGTACTGCACGGCGTGCACCTCGACGGCCGGGCTGACCTCCTTGGCCCACGGCCGGTAGAACACCGCCGACCCGCCGGCGTGCGGCAGGCAGAACAGCCGCATCGACGCCCACGGCCGCGTCTCGGCGCAGCGGAACCAGGTCACGTGATCAACTCCTCCTCCTCGTGCCGCCGGGTGGCCGTCCGGGGGTCGTGCGGCAGCGGCCACGGCGCGATCCGCGGATCCGGCACGAGCTTGGGCGCGGTGGTCTCCGCCGCCACCTTAAAGCCCCGGCGCCGGTAGTTCGCGATCGCGTTCGGGTGGTCGAGGCTGCTGGTGCGCAGCCACACCCGCGCGGCGGGGCCCGCGTGCCGCGCCCACAGCTCGCCGCGCTGCCAGGCGCGGCGGGTGCACTGCTCCACGAGGTAGCCGCCGTAGCCGCGGCCGACGAACGCGGGGGTGAGGCCGACCAGGTGGATCTCGGTGTCGCCGTCCGGCTGCGCCTCGATCTCGAAGAAGCCCGCGATGGTCCCCTCGGCCATCGCGATCCACGTGGACAGCTCGGGCCGCTCCACCCAGTCGCGCCACCGCTCGTAGGACCACGGGAAGCGGTCCGTCCAGCACACGCGGGCGCCGACCGCCGCGTACAGGGCGCGGTTGACGTCCGCGGACGGCACCGCGGCCAGCGTGAACGTCATCTCGACACCGGGCAGCGGCGCGGGGCGCAGGTCGGCCGCGTCCCGCATCTCCATGGTCCATTCGGTGACCGAGGCGACCCGCAGTTCCGCGCCGTCCGGCGGCGGCCCTCCGGCCCGGTCACTCACCCATGGCCTCGATCAGGCTCTTCGGCCGCATGTCCGTCCAGTTCTCGGTGATGTAGTCCAGGCACGCCTGCCGGGTGTCGGCGTCCTTGGCCACGGTCCAGCCGGCGGGGACGTCGGCGAAGGACGGCCACAGCGAGTGCTGGCCCTCGCCGTTGACGAGCACGAGGTAGGTGCCGTCCGGGTCCTCGAAGGGATTCGACATGGGGTTTCCTTTCAGTGCTCCCGCGTTCCGCTGTGCAGTTTGTCGAGCTTGGCGGCCAGGACGGCGCCCATCTCGGCGGCCGGTTCCGGTTCCAGGAGCAGGTGGTGCTCGACGTCGACCGGGTAGTCCTCGATCTCCCCGTCGACGAGGGGGCCCCAGTTGGACCGCCCGGTGGGCGATTCCGCGGTGCGGCCCCGGAGCGCGGTGAAGAACACGAGGTCGCCGCGGAACCGGCCCGGCCGGTACTCCTCGGCCTGGCTGAGGCCGTTCTCGTAGTTGCGGTAGACGTTGACCAGGTCGTCCTCGCCGAGGGTGGCGAGGGCGTCGTCGCGCTCGGCGAGGATCTCCATGATCTGCTTCATGTCGGGGTTGCCGTCCGGCGCGAGCGCCCGCGCGTCGACGCCGATGCCCTGCAGCAGTTCGTGCAGGATCTCCCGCTGGTCGCCCGCGAGGTCCTGGCCGTGGTAGGAGTCGATGAGCGCGAGCAGTCCGACGTCCTCGCCGGCGGCCTGGAGCCGGACGGCCATCTCGTAGGCGACGAGCCCGCCGAGGGACCAGCCGACCAGGTGGTAGGGCCCCGAGGGACGCACGGAGCGGATCTGCTCCAGATAGTCCGCGGCCATCTCCGCGACGGAGCCGGGCAGGTCGGACCGCGTGAACGCGCGCGCCTGGAGGCCGTAGGCGGGCTGGTCGGGGCCGAGGTACCGCTGGAACTGCAGGTACGGCCAGGCGAGGCCGCCCGCGGGGTGGACGAAGAACACCGGCGGGCGCGACCCGGTCGTCCGGATCGGCAGCAGCACCTCGAAACCGATGCGGTCGCCGGGGTCGCCCGCCCTGACGAGCGCTTCGACGGTCTGGTGGGTGAACACGTCGCGGGGCGTCAGCTCGACCCCGGCCTGGCGGGCGCGGGTGACGAGCTTCAGCGCGGCGATGCTGTCGCCGCCGAGGTCGAAGAAGCTGGCGTCGGCCGCGACCCGGTCGAGGCCGAGCACCTCGGCGAAGACCGCGCACAGCCGCTCCTCGTCGGGGGTGCGCGGCGCGCGCCCGGCGGCGGCGCCGGAGTAGTCGGGGGCGGGCAGCGCCCGCCGGTCGAGCTTGCCGGTCGGGCCGACCGGGAAGGTGTCCATCAGGACGAACGCGGCGGGCACCATGTACTCCGGCAGCCGCTCCCGGACGAACGCGCGGAGCGCGTCGGCCGCCCGCACGGCGCCGGCGGCGTTCGGGGAGTCGCCGGACGGCAGCGCGGGCGCGATGACGTAGGCGACGAGGGCCTTGTGGCCGGGGGCCTCCTCGCGGGCGACGACGGCGACGTTGGCGACGTCGGGGTGCGCGGCGATCGCCGCCTCCACCTCGCCCAGCTCGATCCGGAACCCGCGGATCTTGACCTGGAAGTCGGCGCGGTCGACGTACTCCAGGTTCCCGTCCGGCCGCCACCGGACGAGGTCGCCGGTGCGGTACATGCGCTCGCCGGGCGCGGCGAACGGGTCGGGCACGAACCGCTCGGCGGTGAGCGCGGGCCGCCCCAGGTAGCCGCGGGCCACCCCGGACCCGGCGATGTACGCCTCGCCGACGACGCCGGGCGGGACGGGCCGCAGCCCCTGGTCCAGCACGTACACGCGCATATCGTCGTAGGGGCGGCCGAGCACGGGCGTCCGCTCGGCGGGGTCGGCGAGGGGCGCGCGCTGCGGCGCGGCGGTCGCGTACGTGGTGGCCTCGGTGGGCCCGTACATGTGGACGACCTCGGTGTCCGGGCAGGCGGAGAGGACCTTGCGCATCGCGGCGGGCGACCCCGCCTCCCCGCCGGTCAGCACCTCGCGGAGCCGCGCGAAGGCGTGCGGCCGCTCCTCGGCGACGAGGTTGAACAGGGTGGTGGTGAGGAAGGCGGCGGTGAGGTCCTCGCCGGCGATGAGCTCTTCGAGGGCGGCGCCGTCCAGCGGGCCGGGCGGCGCGAAGACGGCGGTGCCGCCGTTCAGCAGGGGCGTCCACAGCTCGTAGGTGGAGGCGTCGAAGGCGTGCGAGGAGTGGACGAGGACGCGCTCGTGGGCGCCGCCGCGGAGCCGGCCGTCCGTGGCGAGGTCGACGGCGTCGCGGTGCACGACCATGACGCCCTTGGGCAGGCCGGTGGAGCCGGAGGTGAAGAACACGCAGGCGAGCTGGTCCGGGTGGCACGGCACGGCCGGGTCGGCGGCGGGCGCGGCGGCGGTCTCGGGGTCGTCCACGGCGATGATCCGGGCGCCGGTGCCGAGGGCGGCGGCGCGGTCGCGCATCGCGCCGTCGACGAGCAGGACGGGCGCGCCGACCTCGCCGATCGCCCACGCGATCCGGTCGGCGGGCTGGTCGGGGTGCAGCGGCGCGTAGGCGCCGCCCGCCTTGAGCACCGCCAGGGACGCGACGGCGACGTCCGCGGACCGTTCGAGCAGCATCGCGACGCGGGACTCGCGGCGGACGCCGAGCGCGATCAGCCGGTTCGCGAGCCGGTTCGCGCGGGCGTCCAGCTCGGCGTAGGTGAGGGACGCGCCGCCCGCGCGGACGGCGGCGGCGTCCGGGGTCCGCGCGCACTGCTCGGCGAAGCGGCCGGTGAGGGTGCCGGGCGCGCGGCCGGTGCGGGGGCCCTGCCAGTTCTCCAGGAGGTCGGCGCGCTCCTCGTCGTCGAGGACGCCGAGGCGGCCGAGGGGCAGGCCGGGCCGGTGCGCGACGGCCTCCAGGACGCGCAGCAGGCGCCGCATCAGCCGCTCGGCGTCCTCGGCGGTGAACAGGTCGGGCCGGTGGTCGATGCGCAGCGACAGGCCGCGGCCGGGGACGGCGGCGAACGTCAGCGGGTAGTGGGTGGCGTCGTAGCCGTCCACGTCGTGGAGGGTGAGGCCGCCGAGGTCGGCGCCGGCGGCGTCGGGGTCGAACGGGTAGTTCTCCAGGACGGTCATCGTGTCGAACAGCGTCCCGGCGCCGGTGAGCCGCTGGATGTCGGCGAGGCCGAGGTGGTGGTGCGGCATCAGCGCGGCCTGCTCGTCCTGGAGGCGGGCGAGGGCCTCGGCGACGGTGTCGGCGGGGCGCACGCGGACGCGGATCGGCAGCGTGTTGATGAACAGGCCGATCATCTGCTCGACGCCGGGCAGCTCGGGCGGGCGGCCGGACACGGCGGCGCCGAACACGACATCGGTGGAGCCGGTGAGGGTGCTGAGCAGCGTGCCCCAGGCAAGCTGCAAGACCGTGTTGAGGGTGACGCCTTCGGCGCGGGCGCGCGCGCTGAGTGCGCTGGTCAGCTCCTCGGTGAGACGGGTCCGGATGCGCCCGGGAGTGCCGTCGCCAGGGGCGGGCTCGGGCGCGCCGGGCGCGACGAGGGTGGGTTCCTCGACGCCGTGGAGGGAGCGGCGCCAGGCGTCCTCGGCGGCGGCCCGGTCCTGGGCGGCGAGCCACGCCAGGTAGTTCTTGTAGGGGGCGACGCGCGGCATGCCGGTGTCGTCGCCCTTGGCGAGGTACAGCGCGAACAGCTCGGTCTGCAGGACGGGCGTGGACCAGCCGTCCAGCAGGATGTGGTGGTTGGTGAACACCATGCGGTGCAGGTCGTCCGCCATCTTGATGAGCATGAACCGCAGCAGCGGCGGCTTCGCCATGTCGAACGGCCGGGTGCGCTCGGCGCCGGCGAGTTCGCGGGCCCTGGCCTCGCGGTCGGGCAAGGCCAGGGCGGACAGGTCCTCGTCCTGCCAGGGCAGCCGCACCGCGCGGTGGACGACCTGGACCGGCGACCCCTCCTTGCGCTGCCGGAACCCGGCGCGCAGGTTCGCGTGCCGCCGCAGCAGGGTCCGCGCGGCGGCCTTGAGCGCGTCGGCGTCGAGGGGGCCGCGCAGGTCGAGCACGATCTGCGCGGTGTACACGTCGTGGCCGGAGTCGTACAGGGCGTGGAAGAACAGGCCCTGCTGCAACGGGGACAGCGGGAGGATGTCCTCAAGCTGCGACTTGCTCAATCCAGCTCCCATTCACCGTCGAGCTCGGCGGCGAGCTCGTCGATCTCGTCCTGGCTGACGTCGACCAGGGACAGGTCGGACGGGGTGAACCCGCCGACGGGCCCCTCGGCGGCGCCGTCGACGACGTGCGCGACGAGGCCGCGCAGGGCCGCGTACCAGCGGCCGGCGAGGTCCTCGACCGCGGCGGCGTCGAACAGGTCCCCGGCCCACGTCCACGTCGCGGACAGCTCGGGCCCGCCCGGCAGGTCGCGGGTGTGCGCGTTGACCTCGATGGCGTGGACGAGGCCGAGCGCCGCGTCCTGCCCGGTGCCGAGGGCGTCGTTGTCGGCGGGCCCGGCCGGGCCCCAGTCGGTGGCCTCGGGCACGGCGGTCCGCCCGAGGTAGTTGAACGCGATCTGCGGGTGCGCGCCGCGCAGCCGCTCGCCCGCCGCGGGGTTGAGGTGGCGGAGCAGCCCGAACCCGATGCCGTTGTCGGGGATCTCGCGGAGCTGCTCCTTGACCCGCTTGAGGGCGGTGCCCACGGCCTGGCCGCCCTCGCGGACGTCGGCGGGCTCGACCCATCCGGCGTCCAGGCGCACCGGGTAGACGGAGGTGAACCAGCCGGCGGTGCGGGACAGGTCGACGCCGGGGACGACCTCCTCGCGCCCGTGCCCTTCGAGGTCGATGAGCACGGCGGTCTCCTCGCAGGTGCCGCGCTCGCGCCGCCATTCGGCGACGGCGAGGGCGAGGCCGGTGAGCAGCACGTCGTTGACGCGCCCGTGGAACGCGGCGGGGACCTCGGTGAGCAGGGGCCCGGTCACGTCGGCGGGCAGGCCGAGGGTGAGGTGCCGCGCCGTCCCGAACGTGTCGGCGGCCGGGTCGAGCGGTCGGGTGCCGAGGACCGGGTCGGGGGTGGCGAGGACGTCCTCCCAGAGCGGCAGCTCGGCGGTGCGGGCGGGGTCGGACGCCTCGGCGGCGAGGCGCTGCGCCCAGCGGCGGAACGAGGTCGGTACGGGGTCGAGGTCTCCCCCGGCCCACGCGGTGACCAGGTCGGGCAGCAGGATCCGCCACGACACCCCGTCCACGACCAGGTGGTGGAGGGTGAGCAGGAGGCGTCCGGAGGCGGCGGGGCCCGCGTCGAACCAGACGAGCTGCGCCATCGTCCCGGCGGCCGGGTCGAGGCGGCGGCGCGCCTCCTCGGCCTCCTCGGCGAGGACGGCGCGGAGCGCCCCGGTGTCCAGGCCCGCCACGTCCACGCGGCGGACGAGCGGCGCGGCGTCGACCGCGCCGGGCTCGGCGACCTCGAACTCGGTGCCGTCCACGCGGAGGCGGAGCATGTCGTGGTGGTCGAGGAGGGTCTGGAGCGCCCTGGCCAGCTCGTCCACGCCGAGGCCCGGCGGGACCTGGAGGAGCATCCGCTGGCTGTACCCGTCGACAGGCCCGTTCAGCTCCTGGAACCAGCGCATGATCGGGGTCGCGGGGACGCGTCCGATGCCCGCGCCGGGCGCCTCGGCCTCGACCTGCTCGCCTTCGCCCGTGGGGCGCGCGACGGCGGCCAGCTCCTCGACGGTCTGGTGCTGGAACACGTCGCGAGGCGTGATGACCAGGCCGGACTGGCGGGCGCGCGAGACGAGCTGGATCGCGATGATCGAGTCACCGCCCAGATCGAAGAACCCGTCGTCGATCCCGACCCGCTCCAGACCGAGCACCTCCGCGAACAACCGGGAGAGGGTCTCCTCCTCCGGAGTGCGCGGCGTGCGGGACGACACCTTCGCGGAGAAATCGGGCGCGGGCAGCGCCGCCCGGTCGAGTTTCCCGTTCGACGTCAGCGGGAGGGCGTCCAGCTCGACGACGGCCGCCGGGACCATGTAGTCGGGGAGGTCCCGGCCGGCGAAGCGGCGCAGGTCGGCGGCGTCGATGCCGTCACCGGCGACGTAGGCGACGAGGCGCTCGTCGCGGACCACCACGGCCGCGTCCTTGACCGCTTCGTGCTTGGTCAGGACGGCCTGGACCTCGCCCAGCTCGATCCTGAAGCCGCGCAACTGCACCTGCTGGTCTGCCCGGCCGAGGTACTCCAGGACGCCGTCGCGGCGCCAGCGGCCGAGGTCGCCTGTCCGGTACATGCGGGTGCCGGGCGCCCCGTACGGGTCGGCGACGAACCGCTCCGCCGACAGGCCGGGCCGGTTCAGGTAGCCGCGCGCCAGGCCGGCGCCCGCCACGTACAGCTCCCCGACCACGCCGGGCGGGACGGGCTGGAGGCGGTGGTCGAGGACGTAGACGCGCAGGTCGGGGATGCCTGTGCCGATGATGCTGCCGGGTGCGGTGGCGGCGTGGACGCGGTCGAGCGCGATGTACGAGACGTGCACCGTGGTCTCGGTGATGCCGTACATGTTGACCAGCGTCGGCGCGTCCTCGGGGTGCCGGGAGTACCAGTCCTCAAGGCGGCCGAGGTCGAGGGCCTCGCCGCCGAACACGATGTAGCGGAGCGCCAGATCGGTTGCGGGGTTGTCCCGGTCGGCGGCCATCAGCTGGTAGAACGCCGACGGCGTCTGGTTGAGGACGGTCACTCGCTCCGCCGCCAGCAGGCGGAGGAAGTCGTCAGGCGAGCGCGAGGTCAGGTAGGGAACGACGACGAGACGCCCGCCATAGAGCAGCGAGCCCCACAGCTCCCAGACTGAGAAGTCGAACGCGTACGAGTGGAACAGCGTCCACACGTCGTCGGGACCGAACCCGAACCACCCCTCCGTCGAACGCAGCAACCGCACGACGTTCTGGTGCGGGATCACCACGCCCTTCGGACGGCCCGTCGAACCCGACGTGTAGATGACGTACGCCGGGTGGTCGGGGTCGATGGCGACGCCGGGGTTCGTCTCCGGTCGTCCGGGGGCATCGAGGTCGTCCGGGCCGAGGGTGAGGACGGGGCGGGCGTCCTCCACCATGTAGGCGATGCGGTCTTCCGGGTAGTCCGGGTCGATCGGCACGTACGCCGCGCCCGCCTTCAGCACCGCCAGGATCGCCACGACGAGATCGGCCGAGCGCGGCAGCGCCAGCGCCACGAACTGCTCAGGACCGACGCCCCGCTCGACGAGCCGGTGCGCCAGGCGGTTCGCCCTCGCGTTCACCTCGCCGTACGTCCACGTCACACCCTCGAACGTGACCGCCGGAGCATCCGGACGCGCCGCCGCCCGCGCCTCGAACAGCGCCGGGATCGTCGCCCGCTCCACGTCTCCGCCCTTGCCTCCGGCCCAGCGGCGCAGCAGCGTGCGGCGCTCGCCCCGGTCGAGGATCTCGGCGGTGGTGACGGGCGCGTCGGGGTCGGCGACCAGCTCGCGGAGGAGCCGCTCGAAGCGGTCCGCGATGGAGACGGCCGTGGCGGGGTCGAAGAGGTCGAGGGCGTATTCGAGCCCGGCGTCGATGCCGCCGGGCGCGCCGCCGTCGCCGTGCCGCTCCTCCAGGTAGAGGGACAGGTCGTACTTGGCGGCGCCCGAGACGAGGGGTTCGGGGCCGCCGGTGAGCCCGTCCATCTCCAGCCGCGCCTCGGGGTTGTTCTGGAACGACAGGGCGACCTGGAACAGCGGGTGCCGCGCCATCGACCGCGCCGGGTTCAGCACCTCGACGAGCCGCTCGAACGGCAGGTCCTGGTGCGCGTAGGCGGCGAGGTCGGTCTCCTTGACCCGCCCGATCAGCTCCCGGAACGACGGGTCCCCGGAGGTGTCGGTGCGCAGGACGAGCATGTTCACGAACATGCCGACCAGGTCGTCCAGGGCCTCGTCCGTCCGGCCCGCGATCGGCGAGCCGATCGGCACGTCCGTCCCCGCGCCGAGGCGCGTCAGCAGCGCGGCGTAGGCGGCCTGCATGACCATGAACAGGGTCGCGCCGTTCTCGCGGGCGAGGGCCAGGAGCGCGGCGTGCAGGTCGGCGTCCAGCTCGAAGGCGTGCGTCCCGCCGCGGTAGGACGCCTCCGCCGGGCGCGGCCGGTCGGACGGCAGCGGGAGTTCCTCCGGCAGCCCCGCCAGAGCGTCCCGCCAGTAGGCGATCTGCCGCGAGATCAGGCTGTCCGGGTCCTCCTCCGAGCCGAACAGCTCGCGCTGCCAGAGCGTGTAGTCGGCGTACTGGACGGGCAGCGGCGCCCAGTCCGGCTCCCGGCCCTCCGCGCGGGCGGCGTAGGCGAGGATCACGTCGCGGGCGAGCGGCGCCATCGACCAGCCGTCCGAGGCGATGTGGTGCAGGACGAGCATCAGGACGTGCGCGTCGCCGCCGAGGGCGAACAGCCGGGCGCGCAGCGGCGGTTCCACCGACAGGTCGAAGCCGCGCCCGGCCTCGGCGGCCAGCGCCGCCGGGAGCGCCGCCTCGGAGGTCTCGGTGACGTCGAGGCGGGGGCGCGCGGCGGCCGGTTCGAGGACGAGCTGCCGGGCCGTCCCGGACCCGTCCGGGAAGATCGTGCGGAGCGGCTCGTGCCGGGCCACCACGTCGGCGAGGGCGGCGCGGAGCGCGTCCACGTCGAGCGCGCCGTCGAGGCGCAGCGCGACCGGCAGGTTGAACGTCGCGGACGGCCCCTCGAACCGGTTGAGGAACCAGAGCCGCTGCTGCGCGTACGACAGCGGCACGACCTCGGGACGCTCGGCCCGCACCAGCGGCGGCCGGACGCCGCCGCTCCCGGCGGCGGCGAGGCGCTCGGCGAGGCCGGCCGGGGTCGGCGCCTCGAACAGCGCCCGGACCGGCAGTTCGGCGCCGAGCGCGGAGCGGATCCGGCCGGCCAGCCGGGTCGCGGTGAGCGAGTCGCCGCCGAGCTCGAAGAAGCCGTCGTCCACGCCGACCCGCGGCACGCCGAGGACCTCGGCGAACAGCCCGCAGAGGATCTCCTCGCGCGGCGTCCGCGGGGCGCGGCTCCCGCCGGTGCCGGTACCGGTTCCCGGGGCGGGCAGCGCGGCGCGGTCGAGCTTGCCGTTCACGGTCAGCGGCAGCGCGTCCAGGACGGTGACGGCCGGGACCATGTGGCCGGGGAGCCGCTCGGCCGCGTACCGGCGGACGGCGGCGGCGTCGGCGTCCGGTCCCACGACGTAGGCGGCGAGGCGCTTGTCGCCGGGCCGGTCCTCGCGGACGACGACGGCCGCGTGCACGACGCCCGCGCATCCGGCGATGACGTTCTCGATCTCGCCGGGCTCCACCCGGAACCCGCGGATCTTCACCTGGTCGTCGGCGCGGCCGAGGTACTCGACGGTGCCGTCCGGGCGCCACCGGGCCAGGTCGCCGGTCCGGTACATGCGGTCGCCGGGCGCGCCGAACGGGTCGGCGACGAACCGCTCGGCGGTCAGCGCGGGACGGCCGAGGTAGCCGCGGGCGAGCTGGGCGCCCGCCAGGTACAGCTCGCCGGGCAGCCCCGCCGGGACGGGCTGGAGCGCGGCGTCCAGCACGTAGGCGCGGGTGTTGCGGTAGGGGCCGCCGATCGACGGGTGCTCGCTGAGCGCGACGAGCTGGTTCATGGTGTCGACGGTCGACTCGGTGGGCCCGTAGAAGTTGCGGGCGGTGACGCCGGGGGTCGCGCGGAGTTCGGCCCACAGGTTCTCACCGACGGCCTCGCCGCCGAGGAGGAGATGCGAGGGCACGTGCCGCCCGTCGGCGTCCAGCAGCCCCGCTTCGCGGAGCGAGGTGAAGTGCGACGGGGTGGTGTTCACCAGGTCGATCTGCGCGCGCGCCACATAGTCGGCGAACGCCTCGACGTCGCGGCGGGTCTCGTCGCCGATGAGGTGCAGCTCGTGGCCGTACATCATCCAGAGCAGGCCCATCCAGGACGTGTCGAACGAGAACGACGCCAGGTGCGCGAACCGCATCCGCCGCCCGCCGGCGTCCCGCACCGCCGGGTCGATGAACGCGTCCCGGTGCGCCTCGAAGTAGTTGAGCACGCCCAGGTGCGGGACGGTCACGCCCTTGGGCCGCCCGGTGGACCCCGACGTGTAGATGACGTAGGCGGCGTTGTCCCGGCGCAGCGCCCGGACCCGCTCGGCGTCGGACGGGTCGTGCGCGGGCCGCCCGCTCGTGTCCGGGAAGCCCCCGGCGGTGATGGTGAGGGCGGGACGGGCGTCGGACAGCATGTGGTCGATGCGGTCGGACGGGTACTCGGGGTCGATCGGAACGTACGCGGCGCCCGCCTTGAGCACGCCGAGGATCGCCACGACGATCTCGGGCGTGCGCGGCAGGACGAGCGCGACGCGGTCCTCCGGCCCGATCCCCCGCGCGATCAGCTCGTGGGCGAGCCGGTTGGCGCGCTCGTTCAGCTCCGCGTAGGTCAGCCGCGCGTCGCCGCAGACGAGCGCCACGTCGGACGGCGTGCGGGCGGCCCGCGTCTCGAACAGCGCCGGGAGGGTGCCGGACGGGACGTCGCCCGCCGTGTCGTTCCAGCGCTCCAGCCGGGACCGCACGCCCTCCCCCGCGAGGTCCACGGCGCCGATCAGGCGGCCGGAGTCCTCGGCGAACGCCTCCAGGACGCGGCGGATCCGGGCGAGGATCGCCTCCACCGCCGCCTGCTCGTAGACGTCGGGCCGGTAGTGCAGGCGCAGCGACAGCCGCTCCCCGGGCAGGGCGACGAACGACAGGGGGAAGTGGGTCGCGTCGTAGGAGTCGACCCCGGTGATGCGGACGCCGTTGAGGGAGCCGTCCATCGAGGACGGGTCGAACGGGTAGTTCTCCAGCACCGTCATCGTGTCGAACAGGGCGCCCCCGCCGTGGCCCGCCGCGCGCTGGATGTCGGTGAGGCCGAGGTGGTGGTGGGCGAGGAGTTCGGTCTGCTCGTCCTGCAGGCGCTCCATGAGGGCGCCGAGCGGCTCGTCCATCCGGTAGCGGACGCGGACGGGCAGCGTGTTGATGAACAGGCCGATCATCTGCTCGACGCCGGGCAGCTCCGGCGGCCGGCCGGACACGGTCGAGCCGAACACGACGTCGTCCCGGCCGAGCAGGCGGCCCAGGACGAGGCCCCAGGCGCCCTGCAGGACGGTGCTCAGCGTGGCGCCGTGGCGGCGCGCCGCGCGGGTGAGGCGGCGGGTCGTCCGCTCGTCGAGTTCGGTGGCGGTCGGCCGCGGGGGCTCGGGCGCCCGCCCGGCGGCCTCCGGGGCGACGAGGCTGGGCTCGTCCACCCCGGCGAGGGCGCGGCGCCACGCCTCCTCGGCGGCGGCGCGGTCCTGCTTCGCGAGCCACGCCAGGTAGTTCTTGTACGGGGTGACGCGCGGCATCCCCGTGTCGTGGCCGCCCTGCATGTAGAGCAGGAACAGCTCGGTCGCGAGGACCGGCGTCGACCAGCCGTCCAGCAGGATGTGGTGGTTCGTCAGGATCAGCCGGGACCGTTCGGGGCCCATCCGGACGAGCACGAACCGCAGCAGCGGCGGCGCGGTCATGTCGAAGCCCCGCGCGCGCTCCCGCGCCACGACGGCGTCGGCCTCCGCGCCGGACGCGGTGACCTCCTCCCACGGCAGCTCGACCGTGCGCGGGATCACCTGGACGGGGCGCGACAGGTCCTCGTGCCAGAACGCGGCGCGCAGGTTCGCGTGCCGGCGCAGCAGCGTCCCGGCGGCGGTGCGCAGCGCGCCCGCGTCCAGGGGCCCCTCCAGGTCGAGGACGAGCTGGGCCGTGTAGACGTCGGCGTCGCCCGCGTCGAAGAGGGCGTGGAAGAAGAAACCCTGCTGCAACGGCGACAGCGGCAGGATGTCCTCGAGGTCACCCCTGTTCACGATTCTGCCTCCACGCGGTCTGCAGCTTGTCGATCTCGGCCTGGTCCAGGTCGACGAGCAGGTCGGACGGGGTGAAGCCGGCCGCGTCCCCGGCGGCGGCCTCGGCGAGGCCGCGCAGCGCGGCGAACCAGCCCTCGGCCAGCTCCCGGACGTCGGCCGCCTCCAGCAGCCCGCCCGGCCACGTCCACGTCGCCGACAGCACCGGCCCGCCGGGCCGGTCGCGGGTGACGGCGTTGATCTCCAGGACGTGGGCGAGCGGCATCGCGGGGTCCTCCCCGGCGGGCAGCTCCTCGGCGGCGAGCGTCCAGTCGCCGCCCTCGTCCCCGGCGTCGACGCGGCCGAGGTAGTTGAAGGCGATCTGCGCGGGCGGGGCGGCGGCCAGCTCCTCGGCGGCCTCGCCGCCGCCGTGGCGCAGCAGGCCGTACCCGATGCCGCCGTCCGGGACGGCCCGGAGCTGCTCCTTCACCGCCTTGAGCGCGGCGGTCCCGGTCGCGTTGCCCGCGTCCAGCCGGACGGGGTGGATGGAGGTGAACCAGCCGGCGGTGCGGGAGACGTCGGCGCCGGGGACGACGTCCTCGCGGCCGTGGCCCTCCAGGTCGACCAGGACGCCGGTGCCGCGCCCGCCCCGGTGCCGGCGCCACCGCGCGACGGCGAGCGCGAGGCCGGTGAGCAGCACGTCGTTGACGCGCCCGTGGACCGACGCCGGGACGTCGGTGAGCAGCGGCCCGGTGACGTCGGCGGGCAGGTCGAGGGTGACCGAGCGGGCGCGGGCCGCGGTGTCCGCGCGGGGGTCGAGCGGCCGCTTCGCGATGTTCTGCGGCGGGCCGTCGACGATGTCGAGCCAGTCCTCCAGCTCGTCCTCGTCCCGCTCGGCCGCGGTGAGCTTCTGCGCCCAGCGGCGGAACGAGGTCGGGACGGGGTCGAGGTCTCCCCCGGCCCACGCGGTGACCAGGTCGGGCAGCAGGATCCGCCACGACACCCCGTCCACGACCAGGTGGTGCAGGACGAGGAGGAGCCGGCCCTGCTCCCGGCCCGCGTCGAACCAGACGAGCTGCGCCACCGTCCCGGCGGCCGGGTCGAGGCGGTCGCGGGCGGCGGTGGCCTGCTCGGTGATGACGGACTGGAGCTTGTCGGCGTCCATCCCCGCGACGTCCACCCGGGTGACCAGGGCGGCCGCGTCGCACGAGCCGGGCGGTCGGACGACGGGCTGCCAGCCGTCCAGGCGGAGGCGGAGCATGTCGTGGTGGTCCAGGAGGGTCTGGAGCGCGGCGGTCAGCCGTTCGGCGCCGAGGTCCGGCGGGGTGCGCAGCAGCGCCGACTGGTGGAAGCGCCGGATCAGCGCGGTGTCGCCGCCGACCCGCTCGCGCAGCCACGCCACGATCGGCGTGATCGGGACCGGGCCGACGCCGCTGCCGGGGGCCTCGGCCTCGACCTGCTCGCCTTCGCCCGTGGGGCGCGCGACGGCGGCCAGCTCCTCGACGGTCTGGTGCTGGAACACGTCGCGAGGCGTGATCACCAGGCCCGACTGGCGGGCGCGCGAGACGAGCTGGATCGCGATGATCGAGTCACCGCCCAGATCGAAGAACCCGTCGTCGATCCCGACCCGCTCCAGACCCAGCACCTCCGCGAACAACCGGGAAAGTGTCTCCTCCTCCGGAGTGCGCGCGGTGCGGGACGACACCTTCGCCGCGAAGTCGGGCGCGGGCAGCGCCGCCCGGTCGAGCTTGCCGTTGACGGTGAGCGGGAGGGCGTCCAGCTCGACGACCACGGCGGGGAGCATGTAGTCGGGCAGCTCCCGGCCCGCGAAGCGGCGCAGGTCGGACGGGTCGACGCCCGAGCCGGCGACGTAGGCGACGAGGCGCTCGTCGCGGACGGCCACGGCGACGTCGGAGACGGCGTCGTGGCGGGCGAGGACCGACTCGACCTCGCCCAGCTCGATCCGGAAGCCGCGCAGCTGCACCTGCTGGTCGCTGCGGCCGAGGTATTCGAGGCGGCCGCCGTCCAGCCACCGCCCGACGTCGCCCGTCCGGTACATGCGGGTGCCGGGCGCCCCGTACGGGTCGGCGACGAACCGCTCCGCCGACAGGCCGGGCCGGTGCAGGTAACCGCGCGCCAGGCCCGCGCCCGCCACGTACAGCTCCCCGACCACGCCGGGCGGGACGGGCTGGAGGCGCTCATCGAGGACGTAGACGCGCAGGTCGGGGATGCCGGTCCCGATGACGCTGCCGGGCGCGGTCGCCGCGTAGGCGCGGTCGAGCGCGATGTACGAGACGTGCACCGTGGTCTCGGTGATGCCGTACATGTTGACCAGCGTCGGCGCGTCCTCGGGGTGCCGCGAGTACCAGTCCTCAAGGCGCCCCAGTTCCAGTGCCTCGCCGCCGAACACGATGTAGCGGAGCGCCAGATCGGTGCCCGGGTTGTCCCGGTCGGCGGCCATCAGCTGGTAGAACGCCGACGGCGTCTGGTTGAGGACGGTCACCTTCTCGGTGGCCAGCAGCGCCAGGAACTCCTCCGGCGAACGCGACGTCAGGTACGGCACGACGACGAGACGCCCGCCGTAGAGCAGCGAACCCCACAGCTCCCAGACCGAGAAGTCGAACGCGTACGAGTGGAACAGCGTCCACACGTCGTCGGGGCCGAACCCGAACCACCCCTCCGTCGAACGCAGCAACCGCACGACGTTCTGGTGCGGGATCACCACGCCCTTCGGACGGCCCGTCGAACCCGACGTGTAGATGACGTACGCCGGATGGTCCGGTGAGACCGCCACATCGAGGTTGGCGTCGTCGTAGCCGTCGGCGTCCAGATCTTCCGGGCGGAGGGCCAGGACGGGGCGCGCGTCATCGACCATGTACGCGATGCGGTCTTCCGGATAGTCCGGGTCGATCGGCACGTACGCCGCGCCCGCCTTCAAGACCGCCAGGATCGCCACGACGAGATCCGCCGAACGCGGCAGCGCCAGCGCCACGAACTGCTCAGGACCGACACCGCGCTCGGCCAGCTTGCGCGCCAGGCGGTTCGCCTTCGCGTTCACCTCGCCGTACGTCCATGTCACACCCTCGAACGTGACCGCCGGAGCATCCGGACGCGCCGCCGCCCGCGCCTCGAACAGCGCCGGGATCGTCGCCCGCTCCGCGGCCGCGGCGCGGCCCCCGGCCCATTCGCCGAGGATCGCCGCCCGCTCCTCCGCCGCCAGGACGTCCGCGCGGCCGATGGGCGCGTCCGGGTCGGCGAGCAGCGCGGACAGGTACCGCTCGAACCGCTCGGCGAGCCGCCGCGCGGTGGCCGGGTCGTACAGGTCGAGGGCGTACTCCAGCTCGCCGTCGAACCCGTCCTCCCGCTCGGTGAGGACCATCAGCAGGTCGAACCGGGACGCGCCGGCCGCGAGGGGCTCCGGTTCGGCGGTGAAGCCGGGCATCTCCAGCCGCGCCTCGGGGTTGTTCTGGAACGTCAGGCCGACCTGGAACAGCGGGTGGCGGGCCAGGTGGCGCGGCGGGTTCAGCACCTCGACGAGCCGCTCGAACGGGACGTCCTGGTGCGCGTAGGCGGCGAGGTCGGTCTCCTTGACGCGCCCGATCAGCTCCCGGAACGACGGGTCCCCGGAGGTGTCGGTGCGGAAGACGAGCATGTTCACGAACATGCCGACCAGGTCGTCCAGCGCCTCGTCCGTCCGCCCCGCGATCGGCGAGCCGATCGGCACGTCCGTCCCCGCGCCGAGCCGCGTCAGCAGTGCGGCGAACGCCGCCTGGGCGACCATGAACGGGCTCGCTCCGGTCTCCCGTGCGATGCCGAGGAGGGCGTCTCGCACGTCGCCGCCGAGCCGGAACCGCTCCGTCCCGCCCCGGTAGGACGCCTCGGCCGGGCGAGGCCGGTCGGTCGGCAGCGGGAGTTCCTCCGGCAGCCCCGCCAGGGCGTCCCGCCAGTAGGCGATCTGCCGCGAGATCAGGCTGTCCGGGTCGTCCTCCGAGCCGAGCAGGTCCCGCTGCCAGAGCGTGTAGTCGGCGTACTGGACGGGCAGCGGCGCCCAGTCCGGCGCGGTGCCGCCGGTGCGGGCCGCGTAGGCGGTGAGCAGGTCGCGGGCGAGCGGCGCCATCGACCAGCCGTCGCCGCCGACGTGGTGCAGGAGGAGCAGCGCGACGTGCTCGTCCTCGGCGATCCGGAACAGGTGGGTGCGCAGCGGCGGCTCGGCGGTGATGTCGAACGCGTACCCGGCGGCCATGGCGAGCCGGGCCGGGAGCTCGGCGGCGGTGGTCTCGGCGACCTCCAGCTCGGGGCGGGCGGCGGCCGGGTCCAGGACGACCTGGCGCGGTACTCCCCCGGCGTCCGGCAGGACGGTGCGGAGCGTCTCGTGCCGCTCCACCAGGTCGCCGATCGCGGCGCGGAGCGCGTCCGCGTCCAGGGGGCCGCGGATGCGCAGCGCGACCGGCATGTTGTAGGTCGCGGACGGCCCCTCGAACCGGTTGAGGAACCACTGCCGCTGCTGCGCGTACGACAGCGGCAGCACGGCGGGCCGCTCGCGGGGCTCCAGCCGGGGGCGGCCGGTGGCCGCGCCCTCCAGCTCGGCGACCCGCGCGGCGAGGCCGGCGACGGTGGGCGCCTCGAACAGGGCCCGGACGGGCAGCTCGACGCCGAGGGCCCGCCGGATCCGGGTCGCGACGCGCATGGCGACGAGCGAGTCCCCGCCCAGCTCGAAGAAGTCGTCGTCGATGCCGGGCGCGGCGATCCCGAGCAGGTCGCCGACGATCTCGGCGACGGCGGCCTCGCGGGCGTCGCGCGGGGCCCGGTAGGCGGTGCCGGGGCCGGTCAGGTCCGGCTTCGGCAGCGCCTTGGTGTCGACCTTCCCGTTGGGGGTGAGCGGCAGCTCGTCCAGGACGACCACCACGGCGGGCACCATCGACTCCGGCAGGCTCTCCCGGACGTGGGCGCGCAGCTCCTCGGGGTCGAGGTCGGCGCCGGGTGCGGCGACGACGTAGGCGACCAGGCGGGCGGCGCCGGGTGCGGCGGCCCGCCGGGCCGCGGCGGGCGCTCCCGTGCCGGCGAGCGCGGCCAGCACCTCGCGCACCTCGTCGGCGCCGTCCGGCTGGATCTCGCCGACCGGGCGGTCCGGCTCGGTGACGAGGGTCCGGACGAGCTCGCCCAGCAGCGCGGTCAGCCGCTCGGCGGTGGCGCGCTCGAAGACGTCGGGCCGGTACTCCAGCCGGAGCCGGAGCCGCTCGCCCGGCACGGCGAGCAGGGTCAGCGGGTAGTGGGTGGCGTCGACCAGGTCGGCGCCCGCCAGCCGGACCCCGTCGAACGCCGCCTCCAGCAGCGCGGCGTCGAGCGGGTAGTTCTCGAACACCGTCATGGTGTCGAACAGCGGGCCGGTGCCCGCGGCCCGCTGGATCTCGCCCAGCCCGAGATGGTGGTGGGCGAACAGCCGGGACTGCTCGTCCTGGAGGCGGCCGAGGCCCTCGACCAGGGTCTCGTCGGCGTCGAGGCGGACCCGGACCGGCAGCGTGTTGATGAACAGCCCGATCATCTGCTCGGATCCGGGCAGTTCGGGCGGCCGTCCGGAGACGGTGGCGCCGAACACCACGTCGTCGCGGCCGGTGAGCCGCGCGAGCAGCAGCCCCCACAGGCCCTGCACGACGGTGTTCGGGGTCAGGCCGTGCCGCCGGGCCTGCGCGGACAGGCCGTCCGACAGGTCCTCGGGCAGGTCGAGGACGACGTGCTCGGGCAGGACGGGCGCCCGGTCGGCGGCGGCCGGGGCCAGCACGGTCGGTTCGGCGAGGCCCTCCAGGGCCGTCCGCCACGCGTCGCGGGCGGCGTCGCCGTCCTGGGCGTCCAGCCAGGCGAGGTGCTCGTCGTAGGGGGCGGTGCGCGGCGGCTCCTGCCCGGTGTAGAGGGCGAGGAGCTCGCCGGCCAGCAGCGGGATGGACCAGCCGTCCAGCACGATGTGGTGGGCGGTGAGCAGGAACCGGTGGCGGCCGGGGCCGAGCCGGAGCAGCGCGAAGCGCAGCAGCGGCGGGCGTCCGAGGTCGAACGGGCGGGACCGCTCGGCCGTCATGGCCTCCTGGACCTCCGCGTCCGGCGCGCCGGACAGGTCGGTCTCGGTGAAGGGCGCCTCGGCAGCGCCGAGGACGATCTGCACCGGGGTGCCGTCGCCGGTCTGCGCGAACGCGGCCCTCAGCCCGGGATGCCGGTCGACGAGGCCCTGCCCCGCCGCGCGCAGGGCGGCGGTGTCGAGCGGGCCCTCGAAGTCGAGGACGAGCTGCGCGGTATAGACGTCGGAACCGGAGTCGAGCAGCGCATGGAAGTAGAAGCCCTGCTGGAGCGGTGAGAGCGGCCAGAGGTCGGCCAGCCCGGGATGGGCGGCGGCGACCTCGGCGACCTCGTCCCGGGTCAGCTCGATCAGCGGGAAGTCGGACGGGGTGTGCCCGCCCCCGCCCGCGGCGACGTGCGCGGCGATGCCCCGGAGCGCTTCGAACCAGGCGTCCGCCAGCTCGCGGGCGTCCGCGTCGTCCAGGATCCGCCCGGCCCACGTCCAGGTGGCCGAGAGCCGGGGCCCGGCGGCCGAGTCGCGGGCGACCGCGTCGACCTCCACGGTGTGGGCGAGCGGCATCGCGGCGTCGCCGCCGCCGTCCAGGGCGCCCGCCTCGGCGGCGATGCTCCAGTCGCCGTCCGCGTCCTCGACCCGGCCGAGGTAGTTGAGCACGATCTGCGGCGCGGGCAGTGCGGCGAGCTCCCGCCCGGTCTCCTCGTTCAGGTGGCGGAGCAGGCCGTAGCCGAGGCCGTTGTCCGGCAGCGTCCGGAGCCGCTCCTTGGCCTCGCGGACGGCCTCGCCCGCGACCGGGCCGCCCGCGCGGACCTCGTCCCACGAGGCGCCGCCCGCGTCGAGCCGGACGGGGAACATGCTGGTGAACCAGCCGACCGTGCGCGACACATCGAGGGCCGCGGCGCCGGGGGCGGCGGGAAGCTCCTCGCGGCCGTGGCCTTCGAGGTCCACCAGGACGGACGAGCCGGCGGCGCCCCGGCGGCGGCGCCATTCGGCCACGGCGAGGGCCAGTCCCGCGAGCAGGACGTCGTTGACGCGGCCGTGGAACGCGGCGGGCACGCCGGTGAGCAGTGCCGAGGTGGTCGCCTCGTCCAGTTCGAGGGTGAGGCTGCCTGCGGTGGCCCGGGTGTCCCGGGCGGGGTCGAGGGGGCGGTCGCCGAGGAGCGGGTCCTCGGTCCGCAGCATCTCGGTCCACAGGGCGAGTTCGGCGGTCCGCCGCTCGGTGGCGGCCTCCTCGGCGAGCGCGAGCGCCCAGCGCCGGAACGACGTGCCGGGAGCGTCGAGCCGGACGGGCTCTCCGGTGGTGCTCGCCGCCCACGCGGTGACCAGGTCGGGCAGCAGGATCCGCCACGACACCCCGTCCACCACCAGGTGGTGCAGCACGACCAGCAGCCGGCCCGGCGCCTCCTCGCCCGCGTCGAACCAGACGAGCTGCGCCATCGTCCCGGAGGCGGGGTCCAGCCGCCCCCGCGCGAGGGCGGCCTGCTCCGCGACGATGTCCGCGAGGGCCGCGTCGCCGGCTCCGGCGACGTCGACCCGGTGGACGCACGCGGCGGCGTCCACAGTGCCCGGCGGAGTGATCCGCGGGTCTCCGCCCGCGGGGACGCTCATCCGGAGTGCGTCGTGGTGGTCGAGGACGGCCTGCAGCGCGCGGGCCAGATGGCCGGTGCCGAGACCGGGCGGGGTGCGCAGCAGGATGCTCTGGCTGAAGCCGCCGGTCGGGCCGCCGAGGTCCCGCAGCCACCGCATGATCGGGGTGGCGGGGAACTCGCCCACGCCCGCGCCGGGCTCCTCGGCGGCATCGGCGCCGTCCGCCGCCTCGGCGTCCGCGGGCCGCGCCACCTGGGCGAGGGCCTCCACGGTCGGGTACCGGAACACCTCGCGCGGCGACAGCAGCAGGCCCGCCCGCCGCGCCCGCGACACCAGCCGCATCGCGATGATCGAGTCGCCGCCGAGGTCGAAGAAGCCGTCGTCGGCGCCGACCCGGGCGACGCCCAGCACCTCGGCGAACAGGTCCGCCAGCAGCTTCTCGGCGGGGGTGCGCGGCGCGCGGCCCGACGCCCGCGCCGCGAAGTCGGGGGCGGGCAGCGCCGCCCGGTCGAGCTTGCCGCTCGGGTTCAGCGGCAGCGCGTCCAGCGGCACCACCGCCGCCGGGACCATGTACGCGGGCAGCGTCTCGGCGGCGAACCGGCGCAGCTCGTCGGGGTCGACACGGCCACCGGGGCCCGCCGGGACCGCGTACGCGATCAGCCGCGGCACGCCCGGCTGGTCCTCGCGGTCCACCACGACGGCCTGGCCCACCGCGGGGTGCCGGGTGAGCGCCGCCTCGATCTCGCCCGGCTCGATGCGGAACCCGCGGATCTTCACCTGGTGGTCGAGGCGCCCGAGGTACTCCAGCTCCCCGGCGCCGTTCCAGCGGGCGAGGTCGCCGGTGCGGTACATCCGCTCGCCGGGCGCCCCGAAC
Organism: Actinomadura meyerae; assembly: GCF_900188445.1. Classification (GTDB taxonomy): domain Bacteria; phylum Actinomycetota; class Actinomycetes; order Streptosporangiales; family Streptosporangiaceae; genus Spirillospora; species Spirillospora meyerae. Next base: position 15,651 of record NZ_FZOR01000004.1, on the reverse strand, counting down.
GGGCAGGCCACGAACCGCTCGGCGGTGAGCGCGGACCGGTCCAGGTAGCCGCGGGCCAGGCCCGCCCCGGCCAGGTACAGCTCGCCGGGCGCACCGGCGGGGACGGGCCGGAGCGAGGCGTCCAGCACGTAGGCGCGGGTGTTGGCGATCGGGCGGCCGATCGGGGCGTGCCCGGCGGTGTTGCCGTCGTCGAACCAGGCCGTCGCGTAGACGGTCGCCTCGGTCGGGCCGTAGATGTTGGCGATGCGGGCGTCCGGCAGGAGGGCCCGCAGGTCGTGGACGAGCCTGGCGGGCAGCGCCTCCCCGGCGAGGACGACGTCGCCCGCCTCCAGCTTCGGGGCGCCGTTGGCGAGCAGCGCCGACACCGCCGACGGCACGCCGCTGACGAGCGTCCCGGACCAGCCGCCGCGCTCGGCGACCTCCAGCAGGTCGCGGACGACCTCTATACAGCCGCCCATGGTGAGCGGCGCCAGCCACTCGAACACCGACACGTCGAAGTTCAGCGACGTGGAGAACAGCACGCGGGCGAGCCGCTCGGGGCCGAAGTCCCGCTTCGCCCACGCGCACAGGTCGGCGGCGCTGGCGTGCGAGACGACGACGCCCTTCGGGCGTCCCGTGGAGCCCGAGGTGTAGATGACGTAGGCGGCGTCGCCGGGCCGCAGCGGCCGGACCCGGTCGGCGTCGGTCACGGCCGCGCCCGCGGTGTCCCCGCCGGGCGGGGCGTCGAGGGCGGACGGGTCGAGTTCCAGGCGCGGCGTCGCGCCGGGCAGGTCGGTGCCCGGGGTCGTGATGACGCACGCCGGGGACGCGTCCTCCAGCATGAACGCGATGCGGTCGGCCGGGTAGGCGAGGTCGACCGGCTGGTAGGCCGCGCCCGCCTTCAGCACCGCGAGCGCCGCGACGACGAGGTTCTCGTCGCGCGGCAGGGCGAGGGCGACGAAGTCGCCGGGGCCGGCGCCGCGGGCGATCAGCCGGCGGGCGAGGCGGCCGGCGCGCTCGTCCAGCTCCCGGTAGGTGAGGGTCGTGCCGGCGTGCGCGACGGCGGGCGCGTCCGGGGTGCGGGCGGCCTGCGCCTCGAACAGCTCCGGGACGGCGGCGGGCGGGACCGGCAGCGCCGTGTCGTTCCACTCGCGCAGGACGCGGTCCCGCTCGGCGCCGTCCAGCAGTTCCACGTCGCGCAGCGGCGTCGCCGGGTCGGCCGCCCCGAGCTCGCGCAGGAACCGGAGGTAGCGGTGCAGGTGCGCGGTGACCTCGTCCCCGGTATAGAGGTCCGGGTGCGCGTCGAAGTCGACGCGCAGCCCGGCGCCGTCGAAGTTGTCGTAGACGTTGATGGACAGGTCGTCGACCGGTCCGGTCGTGACGGCGTGCATCCGCGCCGGCAGGCCCGCGAAGTCCAGCCGGTAGTCGAACGCCATGATGTTGATGACGGGCCCGTACAGCCGGTGCCGCTCGCCGAGCAGCTTCAGGTCGCGCACGAGGTCGTCGCGGCGGTAGCGCTGGTGCCGCAGCGCCCGCGCGGTCGCCCGGGTCGCGGCGCGCACCAGCCCGTCCACGGTCATCCCCGGGTCGACGCGGACCCGCAGCGGCAGGATCGTCGACATCATCGCCGGCGTCTCCTTCGCCAGCCGGGTCGTGCGGCCGGTGACGGCGAGCCCGAGGATCACGTCCTCGGCGCCGGTCATCCGCGCCACGTACGCGGCGGTCGCGGCGATCGCCAGGCCCGGCGTGGCGGTGCGCAGCCGCCGGGCCCCGGCGGCGAGCGCGGCGGTCTCCTCCGGCGGGACGAGACCGGTCGTGCTGAGGTAGTCGGCGGTGGGCTCGGCGGTCCCGTCCGCCAGCGACACCGCCACCGGACGGTCGGCGAACCGCTCGGTCCAGTAGGCGCGGTCCCGCTCGAACGCCTCCGACTCCCGGTAGGCCGCCTCCTCGGCGAGCAGCGCCCGGTAGTCGCCGTGCTCGGCCGGGACGTACTCGCCGCCGGCCGCGAGCGTCGTATAGACCTCGGCGGCGCGGCGGCTGATCATCGGGCCGCAGAAGCCGTCCTGGATGATGTGGTGCGCGCGGATGAACCAGCGGTGCAGGTCCGGCGCGAGGCGCAGCAGGGCCGTGCGGAACAGCCGCTCGCCGTCCAGCGGCAGCGGCTCGGCCATCCGCGCGCGGATCCACGCGCGCGCGGCGGCGTCCGGGTCGGGCTCGCCGGACAGGTCCACGAGCGGGATCGACACCGAGGCGTCCGGGTCGAGGACCTGGCGGACGGTGCCGTCGACCTCCGCCAGCCGGGCGTTCATCGCGAGCACCTCGTGCGCGCCGAGCCGTGCCACGCGGTCGAACAGGGCGTGGTCGAGCGGTCCCTCGATCTCGATGTACTGCGCGATGTGAATCGGCGTTTCCGGCGCCAGCTGCTGCGCGTACCAGACGCTCTGCTGAGCGGCCGAAAGGGGGACGTACTCGGTGGACATCAAGCGGCACTTTCCCGGTCGAAGGGGGTTTCCTTTACGCCCGGCACCGGAACCGGCAGGGCGCCGGCGGGCAGAAATTCAAAACAAATGACCACAGAACTGATCGGGCTTGCCCCGTCCCCTTTCACCCCGAGCCTGCGCCGGGAACGCGATCGGCCCGCACTTTCCCGGAGTCAACGCCCTGTGTTCCCGCCAATACAGAGCGCCGCCGCTTTCCGCGCTCGACCGGAACCGCCCTCGACCCGTGTTCTACTCAGGAGTAGCGAGGTCACAGTCAACCAGCCTGTCACATGCCTCGCAATCCCCTCATAAGTAGAAGTTGACCGGTCCGGTTGCTAACGGGAGTGACAAAACGACGGGCCCGCGCCGCGCGCCACGGCGGTCGCGACGCTCATCCGATGACAAAGGTTGACAACCGGAACGGCCCACACCGGTCACCCAGCGTGATCATCAACCGGGCGGCCATCGGCCCGGGCGGCCATCAGCGGGACGGGTACTCGTGGACGACCACGGCGGCGGCGCGCACCCCGGGGTGCCGCTGGAGCACCGCCTCGATCTCGCCCAGCTCCATCCGCACCCCGGCGATCTTGACCTGCCGGTCGACGCGCCCGAGGTACTGCAGGGTGGGCCGGTCCTCGCCGCCCGCGCCCGCGGGGAGCAGCCGGACCGCGTCGCCCGTCCGGTAGAGGCGGCCCGTCGGGGACTCCGGGTCGAACGGGTCGCGGTAGAACGCCTCGCGGGTCCGCTCGTCGTTGCCCAGGTAGCCGCGCCCGACGACGACCCCGCCGACGAACAGCTCGCCCGTCTCCCCGATGTCGCAGGCCGCCCAGGACCCCCCGTCCTCGCGCAGGACGTACAGGCGCGCGTTGACGATGGGCGTGCCGATCGGGAGGCGCAGGAGCTCCAGGTCGCCGGCCGTCACGGTGTGGTGGGTGACGTCGTCGGAGCACTCGGTGGGGCCGTAGGCGTTCAGCAGCCGCGCGTGCGGCACGGCCTCCAGCCAGCGGCGCGACAGCTCGGCCGGCAGCTCCTCGCCGGTCGCGATCATCCACCGCAGGCCGGCCAGCGGACGCCCTCCGGGGGCCGTCCCGCCGGGGCCGGACGCGCCGGGCGCGAGGTCGTCGAGCAGGTGCCTGACCATGGTGGGGACGAGCTCGACGACCGTGATGCCCCGGTCGTCCACGGCGCGGGCGAAGGCGGCGGAGTCGTGCCCGACCTCGTCGCCGATCACCTCGACCCGGCCGCCGGTCAGCAGCGGGCACAGCATCTGCCAGATCGAGATGTCGAACCCGAGCGGGGCGGTGAACGCGACGGCGTCCGCGCCGGTCAGCTCCAGATCGACGATCTTCGCCCAGAGGTGGTTCAGCATGCCCCGGTGCTCGACCACGGCGCCCTTCGGCCGGCCCGTCGAACCCGAGGTGAACAGCACGTACCGGGGCTGGTCGGGGCCGGTCAGGCGGGGCTCGCCCGGCCACGGCGCGAGCCCGCGCGCCCGCGCCGCGTCCACGACCCGGCAGCCGGCCTCGGCCGCGCCCGCCGCCAGGGCCGGGGCGCCGCGCTCGCCGTCCACCGCGACCAGCACGGACGCGCCCGCCTGCCCGAGGACGTCGCGGACGCGCCCGGCGGGCCAGGTCTCGTCTGCCGGCACGTACAGGGCGCCGACCAGCTCGATCGCCAGGAACGCGGCGATGACCTCGGCGCGGCGGCCGCCGCCGACGCCGACGACGGTGCCGGGCTCCACGCCCTCCGCCTCCAGCAGCGCGGCGAGCCGGCGGGCCTCGGCGGCCAGCTCGGCATAGGAGAGCGTGCGGTCCCCGTCGGTGACCGCCGGGCGGTCCCGCTCGGCGGCGAACCGCTCGACCCGCGTGACGACCGGGTCGCCCAGGTCGACCTCCAGCTCCCGGACCATCCCGTGCCGGGCGGCCAGCTCCCGGGCCCGCGCGGCCTCGGCCGCGGGCACGTCCAGGGCGGGCAGCCCGGCCGTGGGCAGCAGCCGGTCCGCGGCGGGTCCGCGAGCAGTCATCATTACGCTCCGTGATGTAGAACCACTCCGCTGTAACAGCAATACAAGCGGAGCCATAGCTTATGTCCGGCACCTGCCAGAAGCATCTCGCATTCCAACCTACCAACGAGTAATCGGGGGGTTGCGACGGCAACTTGCTCGCGGGTACGGTGAGGCTCCGCATGGCTCTGGCGTGAGGCCCGGCGGCGAACTCGGGGGAAGTTGAGGGAAATTGCCTCTTCATTTGAGGGTGGACGCGTGCCGATAATCACCTCGCCGCAGGAATTCAATGTCGACGACCTTTACGTCGATTTGCGGCATGTCATCGAACGGCCGCTCTACCTCAAATGCGAGGGCTTCAATTTCGCCGGATCGGTCAAACTGAAGGCGGCCGCCGCGATGGTCGAGGCGGCCGAGCGCGACGGCGCGCTCACCGCCGGGTCGGTGATCGTCGAGTCGTCGTCGGGCAACCTCGGGATCGCGCTCAGCCTCATCGCCGCGAGCCGCGGCCTGCGGTTCGTCTGCGTCACCGACCCGCGCTGCAACCCCGCGTCGATGCGGGTCATGCGGGCGCTCGGCGCGGAGGTCCGGGTGGTCTCCGACCGGGACGCCAACGGCGGCTACCTCGGCGGCCGGATCGCCTACGTCCGGAACCTGTGCGAGTCCGACGAGCGGTACGTCTGGCTGAACCAGTACGCCAACCGCAACAACTGGATGGCGCACTACCGCGAGACCGCCCCGGCGATCGACCGCGAGTTCCCTGACCTGGAGGTTCTCTTCGTCGGCGCCGGCACCACGGGCACCCTGATGGGCTGCGCCCGCTACTTCCGCGAGCGCGGCCGCCCGGTCACGATCGTGGCGGTCGACGCGGTCGGCTCCGTCACCTTCGGCGGCCTCCCGGAGCGGCGCATGGTGCCGGGCCTCGGCACCAGCAGCAGGCCCGCCCTCATCGACGAGTCGTTCATCGACGACGTCGTGCACGTCCCCGAGACGGACACGATCCGGACCGTGCACGCGCTCGCCGCCCGGGGGTTCCTGTTCGGCGGCTCCACCGGCACCGTCGTGTCCGGCGCGTCCCGCTGGCTGGACGCCAAGTACCCCGGCGAGGACCCGGTCGCCGTGGCGATCGCCCCCGACCTCGGCGAGCGCTACCTGGACTCCATCTACGCGGAGGGCTGGGTGCGCGAGCACTTCGGCGACCTGCTCTCCGACGGCCCGGCCGGACTCCCCGGCGACTGATCATCGAGAAAAGGCGGATTTTCCCACCATGACGCAGGTTCCGGCATTCGCCGTGGTCTCCGGCGCGCAGGTCCACGAGGCCGTCGCCGGGCGCGAGGAGCAGGTCACCCGGATGGTCGAGGCGGCCTACCGGCTGCACGGCGAGGGGCTGACCGTCAACCCCGACTCCTACTTCCTGCGGTTCCCCGACCGCCCGTCCGACCGGATCATCGCCCTGCCCGCCTCGGTCAAGGGCGACGTCGGCGTGCACGGCATCAAGTGGATCTCCAGCTTCCCGGGCAACGTCGCGGGCGGCATCCCGCGCGCCTCGGCCGTGCTGATCCTGAACGACGCCGACACCGGCTACCCGTTCGCGTGCCTGGAGAGCTCGATCATCTCCGCGGCGCGCACCGCCGCGTCCGCCGCGCTCGCCGCCGCCACCCTCGCCGACGCCCGCGGCGACCGGCCCCGGCGCGTCGGGTTCGTCGGCGCCGGCCTCATCGCCCGCTACATCCACACCTACCTGGCGGGCAACGGCTTCACCTTCGACGAGCTGGGCGTCCACGACCTCTCGGCGGAGCATGCGGAGGGGTTCAAGGAGTACCTGGGGCGGTCGGAGAAGGGCGAGATCACGATCCACGACTCGGCCGAGTCGCTGATCCGCGCGTCCGACCTGATCGTCTTCGCCACCGTGGCGGGCGAGCCGCACGTCCACGACCCGGCCTGGTTCGCGCACAACCCGCTCGTGCTGCACGTGTCGCTGCGCGACCTCTCCCCCGAGATCATCCTGTCGTCGTACAACATCGTGGACGACGTCGAGCACTGCATGAAGGCCAACACGTCGCCGCACCTGGCCGAGCAGAAGGTCGGCGACCGCGACTTCGTGGCGGGCACCCTCTACGACGTGCTCACGGAGCGGACGGCCCCGCCCGCCGACAAGCCGGTGGTCTTCTCGCCGTTCGGCCTGGGCGTCCTCGACCTGGCGGTGGCCAAGTACGTCTACGACCAGGTCGCCGCATCGGGCGCGCTGCACACCGTCCCCGGCTTCTTCCACGAACTGAAGCGCTACGGCTGACGCCCGGTCGCGGCGAGCGACCCGAGCAGGGCGAGGGCCTCGGCGCTCGCCGACCCGGGCTCGGCGTGGTAGACGACGAGCTCCTGCCCCGGGCTCGACCGGACGTCGAACGTCTGCATGGTCAGCGTCAGCGGCCCGACCGCATGGTGATGGAACCGCTTGCGCTCCAGCGCCTTGCCGCGCGCGTCGTGCCGCGCCCACAGCGCGGCGAACTCGGGGCTGCCCTCCAGCAGCTCGGCGAGGACCCGGCGGATCCGCGGATCGCCGGGCGCCTCGCCGTGCCCGAGCCGGAAACCGGCCGTGCTGTTGCGCGCGACCTCGTGCCAGTCGCGGTAGAAGGTGCGCGCGGCCGGGTCGGTGAAGACCACGTGCATCAGGTTGCGCGAGTGCGCCCAGTCGTGGAACAGGGCGTCGGCGAGCGCGTTGGACGCGAGCACGTCGTAGGCCCGGTTGTAGACGATCGCCGGGTTGCCGGGCCAGGCGTCCATCAGCTGGAGCAGGCTCGGATCGACGTGGCCGGTGGCGGCGGCGGCCCCCGCGCGCGGGCTGAGCCCGGCCAGCCGGAACAGGTGCGCCCGGCCGTCCTCGGCCAGCCGCAGCGCGACCGCGAGCGCGTCGACGACCTGGGCCGACGGCGACCTCTCCCGCCCCTGCTCCAGGCGGACGTAGTAGTCGGCGCTGACCCCGGCGAGCATCGCGACCTCCTCGCGCCGCAGGCCGGGGACCCGGCGCAGGCCGGTGGCGGGCAGGCCCACCTCGCCCGGCGTGACCTGGGCCCGCCGGGCCATGAGGTAGGCGCCTAGCTCGGAACGCATGCCGCCATGCTAGGCGGCGGGCGCGCCCCGTTCCCGGGTGCACCGCTCCCAGGAACACCGCGGCCTGCCCGTTCGCGGCCCCGTCCGCCATCGTCGGAGCCATGACGCTCCCTGCAACCTGGAATCTCACCGGCCGCGTCGCCGTCGTCACCGGCGCCGCCCGCGGCATCGGCCGCGCCACCGCCCTGCTGCTGCGCGACCGCGGCGCCCGGCTGGTCGTCACCGACCGGTCCCCCGCCGTGAAGGAACTGGCCGCCGACGACGTGGCGGTACTGGTCGGCGACGTCGCCGACGAGGACCTCGCCCGTTCGACCATGCGGCTGGCGCTCGACCGGTTCGGGCGCCTCGACGTCCTCGTCAACAACGCGGGGCGCACCCTCAACAAGCCCGTCACCGAGACGACCGTCGAGGACTTCGAGGACATCCTGCGGGTCAACGCGCGCGGGAACTTCGTCCAGGCCCGCGAGGCGTTCCGCGTGATGGAGGACGCGGGCGGAGGCGCCATCGTGTCGATCGCGTCGGTCTCCTCCGTCGTCGCGTTCGAGACGCAGACCGCCTACGCCGCCTCCAAGGGCGCGCTGGCGCAGATGACCCGCGTCCTCGCCATCGAGGGCGGGCCCAAGGGCATCCGCTCGAACGCCGTCCTGCCGGGCGTCATCGACACCGACATCATGGAGGGCGTCGTGGAGAACGGCCGCGAGATGCTCGCGTCCTTCGGCCCGTCCCACCCGATCGGCCGGATCGGCCGCCCCGAGGAGGTCGCCGAGGCCGTGGCGTTCCTCGCCTCCGACGCGGCGGCCTTCGTCACCGGTGCCCTGCTCGCCGTGGACGGCGGCTGGACGGCTCAGTGACCTCAGCCAGATGACGGCTGCCCAGCGAACTGTTGGCCCACCCAACGAGTTATGTTAGCGTTGGCGCTACCAACGTTGGCGACGCCAACATAACACCGTTCGCATCCGTGGAGCCGCGATCATGATCAAGCCCTTCCGTATCGACGTCCCGCAGGCCGACCTCGACGACCTGGCCGACCGGCTCGCCCGCACCCGGTGGCCGAACGAGGTCGAGGGCGCCGGGTGGGACTACGGTTTCCCGCTGGCACGCGCGAAGGAGCTGGCGGAGTACTGGCGCACCGACTACGACTGGCGCGAGCACGAGGCGGAGCTCAACGAGCTGCCGCACTTCACCACCGAGATCGACGGGCAGAACATCCACTTCGTGCACGTCCGGTCGGCGAAGCCGGACGCGCTCGCGCTGATCCTCACGCACGGCTGGCCCGGGTCGTTCCTGGAGTTCCTGGACGTGATCGAGCCGCTGTCGCGCGACTTCCACCTGGTGATCCCGTCCATCCCGGGCTACGGGTTCTCCGGGCCGACCCGCGAGCGCGGCTGGGGCGCCCCCCGCATCGCGCGGGCCTGGGCCGAGCTCATGCGCCGGCTCGGGTACGAGCGCTACGGCGCGCAGGGCGGCGACTTCGGGGCCGGGATCTCGCTGTCGCTCGGCGCGGCGGCGCCCGAGCACGTCGCCGGCGTGCACGTCAACTACCTGCCGACCCGGCCCGACCCGGACGCCGGGGTCACGCTGTCCGAGACCGACGAGACCCGGCTCGACCGGGTCCGGGAGCTGATGGCGAACCGCCCGCCCTACCAGGCGCTGCAGGCCCTCACCCCGCAGACCATCGGCTACGCGCTGACCGACTCGCCGGTCGGCCAGCTCGTCTGGATCGCCGAGCGCTTCGCGCAGTGGACCGACCCGGCCACCCCCGTCGCCGACGACCGGATGCTGACCGACGTCTCGCTGTACTGGCTGACCGCGACGGCGGCGTCCTCGGCGCGGCTGCACCACGACGCGCCGCGGGGCCAGGCCGCGCCCTGCCGGGTGCCGGTCGGCGTGGCGGTGTTCGCGCACGACATCACGCAGTCGGTGCGTCCGCTGGCCGAGCGGCTCTACGACATCCGGCACTGGTCGGAGTTCGACCGCGGCGGCCACTTCGCCGCGATGGAGGTGCCGGAGCCGTTCGCCGCCGACGTCCGGGACTTCTTCCTCGCGCTGGACGCCTGACGGGCGCCCGCCGGCCGCGAGCCGCGGGGCTCGCGGCCGGCCGCGCGTCAGACCTCGATCACCACCTTGCCGGGGACGCCCCGCCGCTTGGCCGCGAACGCCTCGCGGGTCTCGGCCAGCGGGTACACGGCGCCGACGTGGGCGCGGACCCGGCCCGCCTCCGCGCGCTCGGCGATCTCGGCGAGCTGGCCGCGGTCGGGTTCGACGATGAAGTAGACGGCGCGCCCGTCCGGCGGCTCGACCCGCGGCGGCTCCGCGACCGAGACCAGCGCGCCGCCCGGCTTCACCCGGCTCGCCGAGGCGGCGAGCAGGTCGCCGCCGATGGTGTCGAAGATGACGTCGGCGGGCTCGACGGCGTCCTCGAAGCGCTCGCTCTCCAGGTCGACGAACTCGTGTGCGCCCATCTGCCGCGCGACGTCGGCGGCGCGGGCCCGGCCGGTGGCGATGACGTGCGCGCCCGCGTCGGCGGCCAGCCGGACGGCCAGGCTCCCCACGCCGCCGCCCCCGCCGTGCACGACGACCGTCTGGCCCTCGCGCAGGCCGCCGTGGACGAACAGCGCCTGCCAGCAGGTCAGCCCGGCGAGCGGCAGGGCGGCCGCCTCGGTGAAGGACAGCGACGGGGGGATCGGCGCGAGGTTGCGCGCCTCGACGGCGACGTACTCGGCCGCCGCGCCGTCGCGGTGCCAGTCGGTCAGGCCGAACACGCGGTCGCCGACGGCGAACCCGGCGGTGCCGTAGGCGACCTCGCTGACCACCCCCGCCACGTCGTGGGCGGGGATCGTGGGCGTCCGGTCGCGCCCGGCCCGGTCGACCCACGTTCCGGGCCAGTCGAGCTCGTCGGGGACGAACCCCGCAGCGCGCACCTCCACGATCACGTCACCGGTGGCCGCGTACGGGCGCGGCGCGTCCTCCAGGACCAGCCCCTCACCCTCAACGTCAGGGCGCTTGTGTATGCGTACAGCTCTCATGGTTGACCTCCTCGAAGATGGCTTCCCCAGGAGGACGACGATCCACCGGCCCGTGTGACAACCCGCGGCTCAGGCGAAGCCGGAGGTGTCCAGTTCGATCCCGATCGGCTCCGGCAGGGGCAGGGACTTGCCGAACGGCGCCTGGTCCGTGTGGCGGTAGTCCTCGCCGTCCGTCCCGCTGAACAGCGTCACCGCCTCCTCCTCGCGGTCCACCAGGAGGTAGAGCGGGATGCCCGCCCGCGCGTACCCGGTCCGCTTGCTGCTTCGATCAAGCTCCGGCCGAGAACAGGTGACTTCGACGACCATGGAGACCTGATCGGACTCGACCTCCATCCACTGGCGAGCACCTCGGAAGATCCGTCGCTCGGCAGGTGCTACGACCATGTCCGGGACCACGCGCATCTCCGGGCAGTCCTCGCCGCCTGGGATGATCAGGCCCTTCCGGCCGGCCCAGTGGAACCGCCGAGGGGACTCCCGCACGATCTGCAGGGAGATTTCGGCGATCCACGCCTCATGGTCGCCTCTGGGGGGTGGGGTCACGACGATCTCTCCGTCGATCAGCTGGGCTCGGAAGCCCTCCGGGGTACCGAGGGCGAGGAAACCTTGCAGGAGAACGCCTTCTCCACATGCTGGAGACTCACGAACCATCGCAGTCATGCTCTGCTCCCTATGCTCCCTTCCTCGCGGGCGAGTCTATGAGCGGAGCGCCACCTTTCACATACGGATCGTGGTTCCTCCGGCTCGCGCAGCTCGACCGGCAGATAGAACGCGGGTGGGAGTGGGCACGGTTTCTTTATGGATGAGCGAGATGTCGGACGTGGGGACGTCCAGGAGCTGTCGGACTTCGAGCTGGTCGTGTACGAGACCGTGGCGGAGATCGACAAGGAGCGCGGCGCGGCCGACTTCGACACGATCGGGGCGCTGGTCGAGGCGCCCGAGGAGGACCTGTGGGCCGCGCTCGGCCACCTGGTGTCGATCAACCACCTGCACTCGACCAGCGAGGGGTACGTGCTCGGGCCGCACGACTGGGCGCCCTGACCGTCCCGCTGGATGGGAACGCCGGTGAGGCGGCCCGGCGGCGCGCGGCACCATGGCCCGGGTACGACTGGACGCGCGTGGGAGGCCGCCGGAATGAAGCTCGTCGTCACCGAGGAACAGCGGGAGCTGCGGGACGCCTTGCGGCGCTTCTTCGCCGACCGGTCCCCCTCCGCCGAGGTGCGGCGCCTCATGGAGACGGCCGAGGGCTACGACCCGAAGGTGTGGGCGCAGATGGCCGAGCAGCTCGGGCTGCAGGGCCTCGCGATCGCCGAGGAGCACGGCGGCGCCGGGTTCGGGGTGCGGGAGCTCGCCGTCGTGTTCGAGGAGATGGGACGGGCCGTCATGTGCGCTCCCTTCCTCTCGACGATCATCGCGGCTGCGGCGCTGGAGGCCGGTGAGGGCGGGCACGACCTGCTGCCCGGCATCGCGGACGGTTCGACCATCGCGACGCTGGCGGTGGCCGAGGACGGGTCGTGGGACCCCGGCGACGTGAAGGCCGTGTACCGGGACGGCGCGGTGAGCGGGAGCAAGGACTTCGTCCTGGACGGGCACATCGCCGACGTGGTCCTGGTCGCGGCGCGGGACGGGGACGGCGTCGGGCTCTACGCCGTGGAGGACGTCTCGCGGCTCGTCCGGACGCCCGCCGTGACGCTCGACCAGACGCGGAAGCTGGCCCGGATCGAGTTCGACGCGGTGCCCGCGCGGAAGGTCGGCGGGCGGGAGGCGCTGCTCAGGGCGCTGGACGTCGCGGCCGTCGCGCTGGCGGCCGAGCAGCTCGGCGGCGCGCAGCGGACCCTGGACATGACGGTGGAGTACGTGAAGGTCCGGCACCAGTTCGGCCGCCCGATCGGGTCGTTCCAGGCGGTCAAGCACCGGTGCGCGGACATGTTCGTGCTGGTGGAGTCGGCGCGGTCGGCGGTGCTGAACGCGGCGGCCGCCGCCGACGAGAGCCCGGAGGAGCTGCCGGCGGCGGCCGCGCTGGCGAAGGCGTACTGCTCGGACGCCTACTTCCACACGGCGGGCGAGGCGATCCAGCTGCACGGCGGCATCGGCTTCACCTGGGAGCACGACGCGCACCTGTACTTCAAGCGCGCGCAGGGGTCGCGGCAGCTGTTCGGCGCGCCGGACCGGCACCGCGAGCGGCTCGCCGCCCTCGCCGGGCTCACGGGTGCAGCCGCAACCCCTTGAGCACCTTGTCCACTCCGTTCTTCGGCCCGTGCAGGGCGAACCCGACAAGGGGCATGTCCTCGGCGGTGACGGCGCGGACGGTCGCGCGGTTGGCCTCGTCGTGGCCGGTCTTGAACATGTCCTCGATGTAGACGGCGATGTCCATCCCGCGGGCGAGGGCGCGCGCGTGGGCCTGCGCGATCGCGGCCGTGTCCGCCTCGTAGACCAGCACGGGCTGCCGGAACATCGCCAGGTACCGGTTGCCGGAGCCGTCCTCGTACGGCTCGCCGATCACGCCGGGAACGCCGCCCGCCACGGCGCTGGCCAGGAACGCGGTCACGTTGAGCCGCTGCCACGCGGCGAGGTCGTCCCGGACCACGATCCCGATCTTGGTGTCGAAACGCATGCCGGACAGGGTGCCCCGGCGGACCGGTCCCCGTCTTGAACGCTCGTGCGCGACACTGGAAACGTGGACTGGAGCCGGTACTGGCGGTCGCCCGACCGCCCCCTGGAGGCGATGCACGCCCACTTCGAGCGGCACGTGTACCACCGGCACAGCCACGAGACGTACTCCTTCGGCGTGACCGAGGACGGCTACCAGGCGTTCCGCTGCCGGGGCGGCGCGCACACCAGCGCGGCCGGGATGGTCATCGCGTTCAACCCCGACGACCCGCACGACGGCCACGCCGCCGACGAGCTGGGCTTCACGTACCGGATCGTCCACATCGGCCCCGGGCTGGTCGCGGACGTCCTGGCCGACATGGCGGGACGGCCCGCCGGCCTCCCGCTGTTCGGCTCCCCCGTCGTCGACGACCCCGTGCTGGCGCGGAACCTGCGCGGCCTGCACGCGGCGCTCCTCGGCGGCGCGACGGCGCTGCGGCGGGACGAGCTGCTGACCGCGACGGTCGGCGCGATGGTCGCGCGGGCCGCCACCCGGCGTCCGGGCGTGCGAGAGGCCGGCGGCGCCGCCGAGCGGGCGCGGCGGCGGCTGGAGGAGGCGTACCTGGACGACGTCGGCGCCGACGAGCTGGCCGAGGCGGCGGGCTGCAGCCGGTTCGCGCTGTACCGGGCGTTCCGGCGTGCGTACGGGATGGCGCCGAGCGACTACCAGCGGCAGCTCCGGCTGCGCGCCGCGCGGCGGCTGCTCGCCCGGGGCGTCGCGGCCGGGGAGGTCGCGGCCCGCACCGGCTTCGCCGACCAGAGCCATCTGACGCGGTGGTTCGTCCGCTGCTACGGGATGACGCCGGGCCGCTTCCAGCGTGCCGGTTGAGCCTGGTTGAGGAAGAATGCCCGCCATGAAGCGGGCGAGCGGGGCGATGTTCGGGCTGGCGTACGGCGACTCCCTGGGAGCGCCGACCGAGTTCCTCACCATGAAGCAGATCCACCGGCGCTTTGGGGACCGCGGCCCCGCGGAGCTCACCGGCGATCCCGCGCTCGTCACCGACGACACGCAGATGGCCATCGCGGTCGGCCTGGCCCTGCTCGACGCCCTGGCGAACCCTCCCTTCACCCCCGACCTGATCACCCCGATGTGGCGGCGCCGCTTCGTCGACTGGCTCAACAGCCCCGACAACAACCGCGCGCCCGGCAACACGTGCCTGCGCGCGTGCCGCGATCTGGAGGCCGGGAAGCCCTGGGTGGACGCCACCGTGGCGGGCTCCAAGGGCTGCGGCGCCAACATGCGCGTCGCTCCGGTGGGCCTGGCGCCCGGACTGACCGACGAGACCCGCGCCGCAGCGTCCCAGCTCCAGGCCGCCCTCACCCACGGCCACCCGACCGGGCTGGCGGCGAGCGAGCTGACCGCGTTCGCCGTCCGGTGGCTGGCCGACGGCATGGCCCCCGCCGACCTGCCCGCCGCACTCCGGGCCCGCTGCCACGAGCAGCGCACGGTGTACCACGGGCGCTGGCTCGGCGACCTGTGGCAGCGGCCGGGGATGGACGCCCCCGAGACGTTCATCGCCCGCGGCTGGGACGAGTGCCTGGCCGTCCTCGACCGCCTGGACGAGGCCGTCGCGCGGGGCGACCGGGCGTCCGACCCCTGCGAGATCACCGGCGCGGGCTGGGTCGCGGAGGAGGCGCTCGCGTCGGGGCTGCTGTGCTTCCTGCTGTTCCCGGACGAGCCGGTCGAGGCGATCCGGCGCGGCGCCGCCAGCTCCGGCGACTCCGACTCGATCGCCTGCCTGGCCGGCGCCTTCGCGGGCGCGCACCTCGGCCTGGACGCCTGGCCGGACGAGTGGCGGGCCCGCATCGAGTACGCGGCGGATCTGGCGCGGATCGGCGGAGCGTGGGACTGACCCCGCCGGCTCAGGACGCCGACCAGCCCGTCCAGGCGTCGATGGTGACGGCGATGACCGGGCCCTCGGGCGGGCGGTCGCGGTACTGGGCGTAGCGGTCCGCGAGGAGCGCGACGGGCTCGGCCATGCGCGCCGGGTCGTCGACGACGGCCGCGCGGCCGTCCACGCGGACCCACCAGAGGCGGTCCCAGTCGTCCTCGTAGTGGTCCGCGAGCAGCGCGACGCGCGGGTTGGCGCGGATGTTGGCGAGCCGCCGCAGGTCGCGGCGGCTCTTCGGCTTGTGGTCGACCGCCGTGTAGACGGCGCCCCGGTGGACGGCGAAGGTCACCGGGACCAGGTGCGGGCGGCCGTCCTCGCCCACGGTCGCCAGGCGCGCGACGCGGGCGGTCGCCAGCAGCCGGCGCGCCTCGTCCGGCGGAAGCTTCGGCACTCCCTCAGCCTGCCACCTCAGCCTGCCACGACCTAGTACTACATAGCTAGATCTTGATCATCTGGAGGCTCAGGTGTCGCCTGAAGTGATGCCTGCGCGCTTCGGCTTGATGGCCGCGACGGAGAAC
>NZ_FZOR01000040.1 GCF_900188445.1 Actinomadura meyerae | reverse complement strand
CACTCGCCCACGCCCACACCAACGGACTCACCATCCCCTGGCACATCCCCGGACACCACACCAACCTCCCCACCTACCCCTTCCAACACCAGCGGTACTGGGTCGGGGCACCTCGCCGGGCCGCCGACGCGGCGTCGGCCGGGCTCGGGGCGGCGGCGCATCCGCTGTTGAGCGCGGTGGTGGAGCGGCCGGAGTCGGACGGGCTGCTGCTGACCGGCCGCATCGGGCTCGACACCCATCCCTGGCTCGCCGACCACGCCGTCACCGGAACGGTCGTCCTCCCCGGCACCGCGTTCCTCGATCTCGCGCTGCACGCGGGTGAGCACGCCGGGCTGGACCGGGTGGAGGAGTTGACGCTCGAAGCGCCGCTGGTCGTCCCCGCCGCCGGCGGGGTCGGGCTCCAGGTCGCGGTGGGTGAGGCCGGCGAGGACGGCCGCCGCCCGGTCTCGGTGCATTCCAGGTCGGAGGACGGCGAGTGGACGCGGCACGCCGAGGGGCTCCTCGGCCGCGCCGCCGCGCACCGCGCCGAGGCGTTGACGTGGCCGCCGCCCGGCGCGTCCGAGATCGAGGTCGCCACCCGTTACGACGAGCTCGCCGAACGCGGCTACGACTACGGGCCCCTGTTCCAGGGGCTGCGCGCGGCCTGGCGGGTCGGGGAGGACGTCTTCGCCGAGGTCGCGCTCCCCGACGGCACGGAGACGGACGGTTTCGCACTGCATCCGGCCCTGCTGGACGCCGCGCTGCACGCGGCGGGGCTGGCCGGGGCGGGGGACGACGGGGCACTGCGGCTGCCGTTCGCGTGGAACGGCCTGTCCTGGCACGGTTCCGGCGCGCCGGCCGCGCTCCGCGTGCGGCTCTCCCCGCGCGGGGAAGGGTCGGTCTCGCTGGTGATCGACGATCAGGACGGCCGCCCCGTGGCGACCGCGGACTCGCTCAGCACGCGTCCCTTCGATCCGGGCCGGATCGGCGGCGAGCGGCTCCTGTACGCGCCGGAGTGGGTTCCGGCCCCGGAGGTCGCGCGCACCGCCGTCCCGTCCGTGATCGATCGCCACCGGGTGACGTCCGGCGATCCGCGCGGGGCGGCCCGCGCCCTCCTCGATTTCCTCCGCGACCGGCTCGCCGATCCCCGGTTCGCCGACGCCGCGCTGGTGGTGGAGACGCGCGCCGCCGACACCGACCCGGCCTCGGCGGCCGCGTGGGGGCTGGCGCGCTCGGCGCAGGCCGAGGAACCGGGCCGGATCGTCCTCCTCGACGGCGAGACCGAGGAGACCGACGAGGAAACGCTGCGGGCGGCGCTGGCCACGGGTGAGCCGCAGCTGCGGATCCGGGCGGGAGCGTGGGAAGTGCCCCGGCTGGTCCCGCGCGCTCCGGCACCGCCGCGCTCCGCGCCGGAGCCCCGGGACGGGACGGTCCTGATCACCGGCGGCACGGGGGCGCTCGGCGGTCTGGTGGCGCGCCGGCTGGTGCGCGGGCACGGGGTGCGGCGGCTGCTGCTGGTCAGCCGCGGCGGCCCGGACGCGCCGGGCGCCGCCGGGCTGCGGGCGGAGCTGACCGAGCTGGGCGCCGAGGTGACGATCGCGGCCTGCGACGCCGCCGACCGGGACGCGCTCGCGGGACTGCTCGACGCGATCCCGGCGGAGCATCCGCTGCTCGCGGTCGTGCACGCCGCCGGGGTGCTGGAGGACGCGACCCTCGGCACGCTCACCGAGGACCGGCTGGACCGGGTGCTGCGGCCCAAGGTGGACGCCGCGCGGAACCTGGACGAGCTGACCCGCGACCTGCGGCCGGAAGCCTTCGTGCTGTTCTCGTCGGCGGCCGGGCAGCTCGGCACCGCCGGGCAGGGGGCGTACGCGGCCGCCAACGCCGCCCTCGACGCGCTGGCCCGCCGCCGTACCGCCGACGGCCTGCCCGCGACCTCGATCGCGTGGGGCCTGTGGGAGCGCACGGGCGCGATGACCGGCGCGCTGGCGGACGCCGACCTGTCCCGCGTGCGGCGCGGCGGGCTGCTGCCCCTCGCCGACGACGAGGGCCTGGCGTCGTTCGACGCTGCTCTCGCGCTCGGGGAGCCGGTGGTCACGGCCGCGCGGCTGGATCTGCCCGCGCTGCGCAGGCAGGCCGAGGCCGGGGCGCTGCCGCCGGTGCTGCGCGGCCTGGTCCGGCCTCCGGAACGCCGCCGCGGGCCGGGCCGGGCCGGCCGGCCGCTGGCGGACCGGCTGGCGAACCTGGCGCCCGGCGACCGCGCCCGGCTCGCCCTGGACGTCGTCCGCGCGGAGGTCGCGGCGGTCCTCGGGCACGCGACGCCCGCGTCGGTCGACGCCGAGGCGGCGTTCAAGGACCTCGGGTTCGACTCGCTGACGGCGGTCGAGCTGCGGAACCGGCTGGCGGCCGCCGCCGGGGTGCGGCTCACGGCCACGCTGGTGTTCGACCATCCGACGCCCGTCGCGCTCGCCGCGCACCTGGTGGAGGCGATCGCCGAGCGGGCCGTGCCGCCGGAGCCGGTGCTCGCGGAGCTGGACCGGCTGGAGGCGGCGCTGGCCGGGCTCGACGGCGAGGCGGCGGCCCGGCTCGGCGTCGGGCGGCGGCTGCGGGCGCTGCTGGAGGGCGTCGGAGCCGGCTCGCCGGCGGCGGCCGACCGGTCCGACGAGCTGCACGCCGCGACGGCGGAGGAGCTGTTCGAGTTCATCGACCGGGATCTGGGCCGGTCGTCCGCATGACCCGCCCCCGTCACTGGAGGAGCACGCGCCATGGCCAACGCCGCCGAGCAGGAGAAGGACCGGCTGCTGGAGTACCTGAGGTGGGTCACGGCCGATCTCCGGCAGGCCCGCCGCCGGGTGGCGGAACTGGAGGCGGGCGGCGGCGAGCCGGTCGCGGTCGTCGCCATGGCCTGCCGCTACCCCGGCGGCGCCGCGTCGCCGGAGGACCTGTGGCGGCTCGTCGCGTCCGGGACCGACGCCGTCGGCGACTTCCCCGGCGACCGGGGCTGGGACGTGGCGGAACTGTACGACCCCGATCCGGACGCGCCGGGGAAGTCGTCCACGCGGCGGGGCGCGTTCCTGCACGACGCGCTCGACTTCGACGCGGGGTTCTTCGGGTTGGGCCCGCGCGAGGCGCTCGCCACCGACCCGCAGCAGCGGCTGCTGCTGGAGACCGCGTGGGAGGCCGTGGAGCGGGCCCGGATCGATCCGCGCTCGCTGCGCGGGAGCCGGACGGGCGTGTTCGCCGGGGTGATGTACGGAGATCACGCGCACCGGCTCCGCAGCGTCCCGCAGGAGCTCGAGGGCTTCCTCGGCAACGGCGGCGCGGGCAGCGTCGCGTCCGGGCGGATCGCCTACACGCTCGGCCTCGAAGGCCCGGCCGTCACCGTCGACACGGCCTGCTCGTCGTCACTGGTGGCGCTGCACCTGGCCGCGCGGGCGCTCCAGAACGGCGACTGCGACCTCGCGCTGGCGGGCGGCGTCACCGTCATGTCGACGCCGTCGCTGTTCGTGGAGTTCAGCCGGCAGCGCGGCCTGTCGCCGGACGGCCGCTGCCGCTCGTTCGGCGCGGCGGCCGACGGCACCGGGTTCGGTGAGGGCGCGGGCCTGCTGCTGCTCGAACGCCTGTCGGACGCACGGCGCGAGGGGCATCCCGTCCTCGCCGTCATCAGGGGGTCGGCGGTCAACCAGGACGGCGCGAGCAACGGGCTGACCGCGCCGAACGGCCCGGCGCAGCAGCGGGTCATCCGCGCCGCGCTCGCCGACGCGGGCCTTGGACCCGGCGACGTGGACGCCGTCGAGGCGCACGGCACCGGCACCACGCTCGGCGACCCGATCGAGGCCCAGGCACTCCTCACCGCCTACGGACAGGACCGCGACACACCCCTGTGGCTCGGCTCGATCAAATCCAACATCGGCCACACCCAGGCCGCCGCCGGAGCCGCCGGAACCATCAAAATGATCATGGCGATGCGGCACGCCCTCCTCCCCCCGACCCTGCACGCCGACGAACCCACACCCCACGTCGACTGGAACTCCGGCGCGGTCCGGCTGCTCACCGAACCAGTCCCCTGGGAGGATCCCGGCCGGCCGCGCCGCGCGGGCGTCTCCTCGTTCGGCATCAGCGGCACCAACGCCCACCTGATCCTGGAGGAGGCCCCCGCGGAGGACGCCGCCGCCTCCGCGGAGACGGCGGTGCCGGTGCCGGTGCCGTGGGTGCTGTCCGCCAGGAGCGAGACCGCGCTGCGCGCTCAGGCCGCACGCCTCCACGACCATCTCGCCGGTGGCCCGGTGACGGCCGCCGCCGACGTCGGCCGTTCCCTCGCGACGTCGCGCACCGCGTTCGAGCACCGTGCGGTCGTGCTGGGGAGCACCGCCGGCGACCTCATGGACGCCCTGGCGGGACTGGCCGCGGGTGAGATCTCGCCCGACGTGGTGCGGGGCTCGGCGGGCCCCGGCCGGACGGCGTTCCTGTTCTCCGGCCAGGGCAGCCAGCGCCCCGGCATGGGACGCGAACTGCACGAGGCGCATCCCGTCTTCGCCGCCGCGCTGGACGAGGCGGCGGCGTGCCTCGACCCGCACCTGGAGCGTCCGGTCAAGGAGGTGATGTTCGCGGCGGACGGCCCGATCGACGAGACCTGCCACGCCCAGGCCGCGCTGTTCGCGTTCGAGACCGCGCTGTACCGCCTCTTCGCGTCATGGGGCCTGCGGCCCGACCTGGTCATCGGGCACTCGGTCGGCGAGCTGGCCGCCGCCCACGTCGCGGGCGTGCTCGACCTTCCGGACGCGGCCCGGCTGGTGGCCGCGCGCGGCCGGCTGATGCAGGCCGCCCGCACGGACGGGGCGATGGTCTCCCTGCGGGCGGCGGCGGACGACATCGCGCCGGAACTCCCTCCCGGGGTGTCGATCGCCGCCGTGAACGGGCCGGACTCGACGGTCGTCTCGGGGGACGCCGGGCCGGTCGCCGCGTTCGCCCGGGAGTGGAGGGAGCGCGGGCACCGGGCCAAGCGGCTGCGCGTCAGCCACGCCTTCCACTCCCCGCACATGGACCCGATCCTGGAGGAGTTCCGGGAGGCGGCGCGGGGCGTGCGGTTCCACGCCCCGTCCATCCCCCTGGTCTCGAACCTCACCGGACGGATCGCCGACCCCGGCGACCTGCGGTCACCGGACTACTGGACGCGGCACATCCGGGAGACCGTCCGGTTCCACGACGGCGTCCGGACGCTGGCCGCCGAAGGCGTGACCACCGCGATCGAGATCGGGCCGGACGCCGTCCTCACCCCGATGGCGCAGCCGACGCTGCCGGAGGGGGCCTGCGTCCCGGCGGTCCGGCGCGACCGGCCCGACCGGCGCGCGGTGATGCTCGCGTTGGCGACCGCGTTCACCCGCGGCGTCCGCCCGGACTGGGGCCGCGTCTACGCCGGGGCACGGCTCGTGGACCTCCCGACCTACGCCTTCCAGCGCCGGCGCTACTGGCTCGACGCCGCCGAGGGAGCGGCGACCGGGGCGCAGGCGGCGTTCTGGGAGGCGGTGCGGACGTCCGACATCGCCTGGCTCACCGACGCCCTCGACCTCCCCGCCGACCGCAAGGACGCCCTGGCCGGGCTGCTGCCCGTCCTGGCCGGGTGGTGGGACCGGCACCGGCCCGTCCCCCCGGCGCTCCCGTTCGCCGAGGCCGACGCCTCGCCCGCCCCGGACGCCGAGGCGGCCGCCGAGTTCCGGGACCGGCTGGCCGGGGAGACCGAACCGGCCGGGCGCGCGCGGGTCGTGGCGGAGCTGGTGCGCACGCACGCCGCCGCGGTGCTCGGGCTCGGCCCCGATGCCGAGGTCGCCGACGACCAGGAGTTCCTCGCACTCGGGTTCAGCTCCCTCACCGCGCTCGAACTGCGCAACCGGCTGTGCGCGGTGACCGGCCTGCGGCTGGACCCGGTCGCGGCCTTCGACCACCCGACGCCCGCCCTGCTGGCCGACCACCTACTCGATGCGCTCTCAGCGGGCTGACCTGCGCGAACGAGAGGCCGAGGCGGCGGCGCACCCGACCGGTGCGCCGCCGCCGCATACCATCTCCATATCTCCTACTGGAAGAGTTGGTATTGCCGGAAGTGGTCACCGTCGCCGGATCTGCGCCCGCCCGGCCCCGAGCCGTCCGGCCGCCCGCCGGACACCTCCGAATCATGCCAGGCAAGAGCCGCCGCATCGCACGCTCGGCGACGGAAAGCGACGAATCATGCACGAACCGCTACCGCCACCGCGACCTCGGGCCACGATCAGAATGCGGCACAATCGGTAGAAACCGGGCCCGCAAGGGCTACGATCGAGGTTGCTTCGACAACGAAATTCGGGGATGCGCAGCGACCTGAACCCGAAAAGGAGACGGCGTCGCCTGTCAATTTCCGGACAGCGAGATTCAGTAAGTCAGGAAGATCCGTTACAAGGAGTCGCGCCGGCCATCCGAAAGCCCGACATCCCACCTCGCGAACGGCAGGAGATCCAGCGTCGACCGAAAGGGGCAGGCTCCATGAGTTTCGCCGGTCGTTGGGAAGAGTCCGCAGACACCGTCAGACCCGCCGAGACCCGGCGGGCACTCGCCGCCCTCGACGCCGGCAAGGGCCGGATCATCGAACTCTCCGGAGACCCGGGAAGCGGCAAGACCCGGCTGCTGGGCGAGATGATGAAGGAGGCCCGCCGCCGGGGGATCCCGGTCACCCACATCCGCTGCACCGAGTTCGAGCGGCAGCTGCCCTACTACTGCCTGGCCCAGTTGCTCGGCACCCAGCCCTTTCGCGAGGCCACCGCCGCACTGCCCGCCGACGACCGGGCGCTGATCGAGCAGATGATCGCGCGGGCCCGCCTCCCGTGCCCCGCCGACAAGCCGGGCACGACCTGGGAGTTCCACCGCGCGGCCGCGGCGCTGTGGGCCCTGCTCTGCTCCCCCGCGGCGACCAAGCCGCTCATCATCTTCGAGGACTTCCACTGGGCCGACCTGGCCTCGGCCGAGCTCATCGACCACCTGGTCCGGCATCCCGGAGCCGACCAGCCGCTCCTGGTGATCACGCACCGTCCCCGGCAGACCCCGCCCCGGCTGCTGAGCACCTTCGCGCACGCCGGCGAACTCGGCACCATCACCCGGATCGAGCTCAGCCCGCTGTCGCTCGAGCAGTCCGCCGAACTGCTGGGCCTGCTCCCCGACGACCCGCGGCTGGCCGCGCTGCACCGGGAGAGCGAGGGGATCCCCCTCTACCTCATCGTGCTGGCCCACGCGGTCCTGGGCGGCGAGCCGGACGACGGCCTCGGCGCCGTCGCCGCCGACGGCCCCCGCTGCCTGCCCCCGAAGATAGCCGGCCTGCTGCGCGGGGAACTGGCCGCCCTGGGCGAACGCGACTTTCTCATCGCGGCCGCCGCGGCCGTCCTTGACGGGCATTCCGACATCAAGTCACTCATGACCCTCACGGGTTTCGACGCCACCGTGGTGAAAGAGGCCGTCACCTCGCTGCTCGCCCGCGACCTGCTCCGCGCCGTCCCGGGCAAGGCCAATTTCGCATTCCGCCATCCGGTCCTCCGCCGCGTCGCGTACTCGCTTTCGGATTCCGCATGGCTGCTCGGGGCCCACCACACGACGCTGCGGACCCTGATGGAACGCGGCGTCCCCCCGTCGGAACTCGCGCCCTTTGTGGAACGTTCTCTCGGCCCCGCGAGCGCCGAGCACGCGAACATCCTCGCCAGCGCGGCCGAGGAGGCGCTGCGGACCGCTCCCGACCTCGCCGCGCGCTGGCTGAAGATCGCCGTGGCCGAGCTGCCGGCCGAGGAGCGGTCGTCGGAGACCGGCATCCGGCTGCTGCTCCTGCAGACCAAGGCGCTGGGGCTGAGCGGCCGGCTGGACGAGAGCCGCGGGCTGCTCCACCAGGCCATCCAGCAGGTCGAGGCCGGCGACAGCGCGCTGCCCTCCGCGATCGCCTTCGCCGCGATCGTGGAGTGCCTGCTGGGCAACTTCACCGAGGCCAGGGCCGTGCTGTCGCGGACGGTCTCCGAGCTGCTCGCGGCCGACAACCCGCCGCCCGAGACCGCCGACCTGCTGATCGAGCACGGGCTGATCAGCGCGTTCGACGGCCACCCGCCGTCCTGCGACCAGGTCCGGATGGCGATCTCCATCGCGCGCCGCCACCACGACCGGCTGTCGGAGGCGGGGGCCGTCATCCTGAACGGGCTCTGCGACACCTTCAACGGGCTGCCCAACGCGAGCGGGGAGATCGAACGCGCCGCCCTGCTGATCGACGAACTGTCCGACTCCGACCTGGTCCGGCATCCGGAGTACCTCGGCCTGCTCGGCTGGGCCGAGTCGATGGTCGGCCGCTACTCGCGCGCCGAACGGCACTTCTCCCGGGGCGTCGACATCGCGCGCAACCACGGCCAGCGGTTCCTTCTGCCGGTCCTGCTCCTCGGCCTGGGCAACGTGCACCGGCACTCCCGGAGCCTGAAGGAGGCGGCGCGGCTCGCCCGTAAGGCGCGCGAACTGGCGGAGGAGATGCGCCTGAACCACGTCCGCGGTCTCGCGCTGGCGCTGGAGGCCTTCACCACCGCGTGGACCGGTGAGCCCGACGAGGCCGGCGAGGCCGTCCGGCTCGCCGAGCAGGCCGTCACGGTCCTCAGCGAGCAGCGCTTCTACTGGGAGATCGCGGGCGCGGTGGTGCTGTCCAACGTCTGCCACCTGACCGGCGACCCGAGGCGCGCCTACAGCGTCCTGCTGGAGGCGGGAGGCGGGCCCGACCTCCCCGCCATCCCGCCCTTCCTGCGCCCGCAGTGCTACACCATGATCATCACCAGTGGCGTCGAGGCCGGAGAGCAGGCCCGGGACTGGGCCGAGCGCGCCGAACGCGCGGCCACCTCGAAGCTGCCCGTGCCCGAGGCGTACGCGAACCTGGCCCGCGGGCTGGAGCGCACCGCGGCGGGAGACCCGGCCTCCGCCGCCGCGCACGCCCAGCGCGCGGCGGACCGCTTCGCCTCGGCCGGGATGTCGCACGCCAAGGCGTGCGCGCTGACCGTCGTGGCGCGCAACCTCATCGAACTCGGTGATCCCGAGCGGGCGCTGCCCCCGCTGTCCCTGGCCCGCGAGCTCGCCCGCCGGTGCGACGGGTGGCGGGTGATGCGGGAGGTCGAGACGCTGGAACGGGCCGCCGGGTCCGCGGTGACCGCCGGACCGGCCGACGCGCCGCTCCCGGCCGTCGACCTGTCGGTGCTCACCAACCGGGAGCGGGAGATCGCGGCGATCACCGGCAGCGGGCTGCGCACCAAGGAGATCGCCGAGGAGCTGTCGCTGAGCCCGCGCACCGTGGAGGTGCACCTCAACCGCGTGTACCGCAAGCTCAACATCAGCTCGCGGAGCATGCTCATCAAGATCATGCATCGCGCGGACCGGGGCCGGCGGTACCCGCACGCCACCGACGGGGGCCGCGGCTCCGGAGCGGTACGGTGAGAACGACAGGGATCCCCCCGTTCCCGTGGGCGGCCGGAACGGGGGGCGGTCGGTCCGCCCGAGGCGAGGTCATGGCGGAGCGGAGATCGGCGACCCCCGTGCCCGGCGCCCGCAGGGATGCGCGGCGGAACCGGGACCTGCTCCTGGCCTCGGCCCGGCACATGTACGACGAGCGGGGCACCGACGTCTCCCTCGAGGAGGTCGCCCGGCACGCCGGCCTCGGCGTCGCCACGATCTACCGGCACTTCCCCTCCCAGGAGGCCCTGCTGGAGGCGATGCTCTCCGACCGCTTCATCGCGCTCGGCAGCCGGGCCAGGGAGCTGGCCGGGCAGGAGGACTCCGACGCCGCGCTGGTGGACTGGCTGCACGCCTACATCACGCACTCCACCCGGTACCGCGGGCTGGCGCTGTCGATCATGTCCGGGCTGCGCGACCAGGACTCCCCGCTCGCCGCGTCCTGCTCGGCCATGCAGGACGGCGGGGCCGAGCTGCTGGCGCGCGCCCAGCTCGACGGCAGGATTCGCGCCGATCTCGACATGGCCGACCTGCTCCGGCTCGTCACGGCCGTCGCGGTGACCGCCGGTCCGCAGCCGCGGGAGGCCGCCCGGCTGCTCGACCTGCTCCTGGACGGTCTCCGCCCGCGGGACCCCGCCGCTTAAGACGCGCTTTAATCCGGTCCGTCACGGTGGAACGGCCCCACTGCCCCTCCCGATTCGGGGGACCGCATGACGGACCTTTCCCACCGTCCGCCGGCCGGCGAGGCCGACGACCGGCTCCGCTTCCCGATGCCGCGCCCGTCCTCGTGCCCGTTCGGCCTGCCCGCCGAGTACGAGCGGCTCCGGACCGAGGAGCCGGTGGCGCGGGCACGGCTCGCCGACGGCCGGCAGGTGTGGCTCGTCACCCGCTACGACGACGTCCGCACGACGCTCACCCACCCGGGGGTCTCCGCCGACCTGCGCACCCCCGGATGCCCGGTGCCCGGCGGCCTCCCCCCGCTGCCCGCGGGCATCCCGGTGCCGTACTTCCGCACCGACCCGCCCGAGCACACCACCTACCGCAAGCTGCTGCTGCCGAGGTTCACGGTGCGGCAGGTGCGGAACCTGCGCCCCCGGATCCAGGAGATCGTCGACCGCACGCTGGACGACATGGGCGAGATCGGGCCGCCCACCGACCTGGTGCGGACGCTGGCGCTGCCGGTCCCGTCGCTGGTGATCTGCGACCTGCTCGGCGTGCCCTACGCCGACCACGAGTTCTTCCAGGAACGCGCGGAGATCCCGCTGCGCCGGACCAGCACCCCGCACGAGGTGCTCACCGCGATGGGCGAGCTGCGCGGCTACCTGGGCGAGCTGCTGGAGAGCAAGCGCCGCGACCCGGGCGAGGACATCCTGAGCACGCTGGCGGCGGTCGACTCCGAGGGCGGGCAGGCGGACCGGATCGTCGCCACGGCGCAGGCCCTGCTCAACGCCGGGCACGAGACCACCGCCAACATGATCTCCCTGAGCACCCTGCTGCTGCTGGACCGGCCCGAGCTGGTCGCCGAGCTCCGCGAGGACGCCGCCCGCTGGCCCCACGCGGTCGAGGAGCTGCTGCGCTACTTCAGCATCGGCGACCTGGCCGCCGCGCGCGCCGCCGTCGAGGACGTCGAGATCGGTGGACAGCGCATCCGCGCCGGGGACGGGATCTACGCGCTGGTCGGCGCGGCCAACCGCGACCGGGACGCCTTCACCGACCCCGAGGAGTTCGACATCGGGCGGGCCGACCAGCCGCACGTCGCCTTCGGGTTCGGGGTGCACCAGTGCATCGGGCAGAACCTCGCCCGGGTCGAACTGGAGATCGTCCTGGAGAGCCTGTTCCGGCGGTTCCCGAAGCTGCGCCTGGACACCGACCCGGCCGGCCTGTCGTTCAAGAACGACTCGGTCGTCTACGGCCTGCACGCCCTGCCGGTCGCATGGTGACCGCCATCCGGAGAGGACCGGACGGGATGCTGGTCCTGGACCGCGCGGAATGCATCGGCGCCGGCCAGTGCGTCCTGCACGCGCCCGAGCTGTTCGACCAGGACGACGACGCCGGCCTGGTGGTCCTGCGCCGCGACATCGCCGAGCGCGACCTCGACGCCGTCCGGACGGCGGTGGAGGCGTGCCCGTCGGGGGCCCTCCGGCTCGCCGGGCGACGCGACGGCGGGCACCCGCCCGCCCGGACCCGACGCCCCGAGAACCGAACCGAGACGGAGGACCCGTGACCCGCACCGTCGTCATCGCCGGAGCAGGCCCGACCGGGCTCATGCTCGCCTGCGAGCTGAGGCTGGCCGGCGTTCCGGTCGTGGTCGTCGACCCGCAGGGCGAACGGCCCGAGCGGTCGAACGGCATGGCGGTCCACGGCCGCACCCTCGAGATCTTCCGGAAGCGCGGGCTCACCGAGCGCATCCGCGAGGAGGACACCTTCGTCTGGCCGCGGACCCCGTTCGCCTTCCTCTGGCTCGACCTCGACACGGTCGGCGCGGAGGACCTCACCACCGCCTACCCCCAGTGGCGGACCGAACGGCTCCTCGCGGAGCGCGCCGCCGAACTGGGAGCGGAGTTCCGGTACGAGTGCCGCGTGACCGGCGCCGAGCAGGACGAGACCGGCGTCACCGTCACCGTCGAGTCCGCCGGCGGCGCCGACCGGCTCCGCGCCGCGTACCTCGTCGGCTGCGACGGGCCCGGGAGCACGGTGCGCGACCTGGCGGGCATCCGCTTCGACGGCGACGGCCCGACCTACCTCGGTCTGCTGGGGGACGTGGCGGTCCCCGCCGGAGGGGAGCTGTTCGAGCAGGATCTCGGTCAGGCGGGCCTCTTCGGGGCGCTGCCCCTCGAACCCGGCATGATCCGCCTGATGACGATCGAGTTCGGCGCGGATCCGTCCGGTCCCGAGGAGCCGGTGACGGTCGAGGAGCTGCTGGCCGCGGTGAAACGCGTCGCCGGCCGCGACGTCGAGGTCGGCGAAGCGAGATGGCTGTCCCGGTTCGGCGGCCCGAACCGGCTGGCCGAACGGTACCGCGCGGGCCGGATCCTGGTCGCCGGGGACGCCGCGCACCACCTGTTCATCTCGGGCACCCAGGGGCTCAACACGGGTGTCCACGACGCGGTCAACCTGGGCTGGAAGCTCGCCGCCGAGATCGACGGCACCGCGCCCGCCGGGCTGCTCGACACCTACGAGGCCGAACGCCGCCCCGTCGGCGAGCGGATGTACCTGCACGCCCAGGCGAGCATGGCGCTGATGCATCCGCTGGACCGGATGGAGCCGGTCCGCGCGGTCCTGGCCGAGTTGCTCCGCTTCGACGAGGTCAACCGGCACCTGCTGGGGTTCACCACCTCGACCCGGTACCCGATGCCGGACGGAGGCGGGCACCCCCTCACCGGGCTGCCGCTGCCGGACGTCCCCGTCACCACGGACGCGGGCGGCACGAGCACCGCCGACCTGCTCCGGGACGGCCGGGGGCTGCTGCTCGACCTGTCGGGCGGGGACCTTGAGATCCCCGGCCTCGACGGCTGGGACGGCCGGGTCCGCGTCGTCACCGCCGCGCCCGCCGCGGAGCTCGACGCGGCCGCACTCCTCGTCCGGCCGGACGGCCACGTCGCCCATGCCTGCGAGAAGGCCGACGGAGCCGGCCTGGAGAACGCCCTGCGCCGCTGGTTCGGCGACCGGCGGGCCACAGAACGGCTTTAGGCGCCCTGAAGATCGCCTTTACCCGTGGCCTGCACCGTGGCCACGAGAACACCCCGCGTTCCCCCGGGACGTACCGACCGAAGGAGAGCACCACCATGGCCGACACCACCACGGACACCGCCCAGAGCCCGCGCGCCGTCGTCGAACGCGTTCTCCAGTGCATGGTGGACATCGACATGGCCGGTTTCGGCGAGCTGTGGGCCGAGGACGGCGTGCTCGACGTCCCCTTCTCCTCCGAGGGCCAGCCGCGCCGGCTGGAGGGCAAGAAGGCCATCAGCGACTACCTGATCGAGGGCCAGCGGCTCACCCCGCTCAAGCTGGAGTCCATCGAGGAGGTCGACATCTACGAGACCTCCGACCCCGAGGTGATCGTCGCCGAGTTCTACGGGCTCGGCTCGGTGAACACCACCGGCGGCAAGTACCGCACCCGGTACCTCGGACTGGTCCGCGTCCGGAACGGCGAGATCGTGCTGTACCGCCACTACTCCGAGCCGGTGGAGTGGCTCATCGCCGCCTCCGCGAAGTGACCCGGCCGGCCGTCAGGAACGGAGCATCCAGGTGAGCGAGTCCCAGCTCCTGAAGGGGCGAACGGCCCTGATCATCGGAGGCAGCCGCGGCATCGGCGCGGCGATCGCCCGCCGGTTCGGCGCCGCCGGCGCGGCCGTCGCGGTGAACTACCACCGCAACGCCGACGCCGCCAAGTCCGTGGTGGGCGACATCGAGGCCGCCGGCTCGTCCGCGGTGGCGGTCGGCGCGGACGCCGCCGACCCCGACCAGGTCGCGGCCGCCGTCCGGGAGGCGGTCGCGGCCCTCGGCGACTTCGACGTCCTGGTCTGCAACGCCGCCGGCCAGACCGACGACGCGGTGGAACGGTACCGGGCCGGGCTGACCGACGCGGTGGTGGCCGCCCCGCAGATCCTCGACCAGGTCCACACCCAGCTCGCGGCCTCCCTCTACCCGGTCCGGGAGGTCGTGCCGGGGATGCGGCGGCGCGGGGGAGGGAGCATCGTCTTCATCGGCGCGACCTCCTCCCGGGGCCGCCCGCCGCGCGGCACCGGGGAGATCACCATCGCCAAGTCCGCGCAGGACTCGCTGGCCCGGGTCCTGGCCGCCGAGCTGGGCGGCGACGGCATCCGGGTCAACATGCTCGCGCCCGGGATGGTCCCCACCGACGCCAACGCGGGCCCGCACCAGGAGGCCATGATCGCGGAGTTCGGCAAGCAGGCCGCGCTCGGCCGGGTGTCCTCCACCGACGACGTCGCGGGTGTCGCCCTGGCGCTGGCCTCCGGCATGACCGGCCAGCTCACCGGCGCCTACCTCGGCGTCGACGGCGGGGCCGCGATGCTGTGAGCCCGGCTCCGCCGCACACCCGGCGTGCGCGGCGGACCGGCCTCACCCTCCAGGGAGCCGTGACGCTGTGGCATTCGTCATCACCGCCGACCTCCTCCTCCCCGGTCCCGACGGCGAGGAGGTCCCCGACGGGGCGGTCCTCGTCGCCGGGGAGCGGATCGTCGCGTCCGGGCCCCGGCGGGACGTCCTCACCGCCGCGGGGCCCGGCGTCCCGGTCGACGACCGTCCGGGGCGCACCCTGCTCCCCGGACTCGTCGACGCCCATGTGCACCTCGTGTTCGACGCCGGCCCCGACCCGGTCGGCGCCCTCGCCGCGACCTCCGACGACGACCTGCTGGCCGCGATGGCCGAGCGGGCGCTCACGCTGCTGGACTGCGGCGTGACCACGGTCCGCGACCTGGGCGACCGCGGCGGGATCGCGATCAGGCTCCGCGACCTGATCGGCTCCGGCGCGGTGCCCGGTCCCCGGCTGCTGGCCGCCGGGCCGCCGCTCACCCCGGCCGGGGGGCACTGCTGGTTCCTGGGCGGCGCGGTGGCCGGGCCGGACGACCTGCGGGCGGCCGTGCGGCGCACCGCCGCGGCGGGCGCCGACCTGATCAAGATCATGGTCACCGGCGGCAATCTCACCCCCGCCGGACCGCCGACCTGGGAGACGCAGTTCCGGCCCGCCGAGATCGCGGCGGTCGTCGCGGAGGCGCACCGGCTCGGCCGCCCGGTCGCGGCGCACGTCCACGGCGGCGACGGGGTCGCGGCCGCGCTGGAGGCGGGCGCCGACACCCTGGAGCACTGCTCGTTCCTGCCCTCCCGGCCCGGCGCCACGGGCCCGGCCGCCCCGGCCGGGCTCATCGGCGCGATCGCCGCGCGCGGCGTGGCGGTGTGCCCCACGCTCAGCGCCGTGATCACACGGAACCGGCGGCTGGCGGGCGAGGAGCGGCTGCGCCCCTGGCTCGACCTGATCCGCCACGAGCACGAGTCCGGCGTCCGGCTGGTCGCGGGGACCGACGCGGGCATCCCGCACTCCCCCTGGGACGGCTACCTCGAAGGACTGCGCTGGTTCGAGCGCGCCGGCATCCCCCGAGGGCAGGTCCTGGAGATCGCCACGACCCGGGCGGCCGAGGCGCTCGGGCTGGGGCACCGGACCGGACGCGTCGTGCCCGGCGCCGACGCCGACCTGCTGGTCGTCGAGGGAGACCCCCGAGCGGACCTCGCGGTCCTGGGCGCCCCCGAACTGGTCGTCGTCCGGGGGCGCGCGCACGTTCCCGGCCGGAGACCCATCCCACCCCTCTCAGTTAGGAGCAACGACGCATGACCCGAGCATCCGCCCCTGCCCTGTCCGTTCTCGACACCTCCTCGGTGTGGCAGGGGGCGTCGACCGCCCAGGCCCTCCGCGACAGCCTCGAACTGGCCGTCGCGGTGGACCAGCTGGGCTACACCCGCTACTGGGTCGCCGAGCACCACAACACCGCCAACGTCGCCAGCAGCGCCCCGGCCGTCCTGATCGGACGGCTCGCCGCGGCGACCGCCACGCTGCGCGTCGGTTCGGGCGGGGTGATGCTGCCCAACCACGCGCCGCTCGTCGTGGCCGAGCAGTTCGGCACCCTGGAGGCGTTTCATCCCGGCCGGATCGACCTGGGAGTCGGCCGCGCCCCCGGCACCGACCCGGCCACCGCCGCGGCGCTGCGCCGCGCCCCGGAGGCCGGCCCGGAGTTCTTCGCCCAGCAGGTCGACGAGCTGCGGCGGTACTTCGACGAGCCCGGCGAGACCGACGGCGGCAACCGCACGCTGGCGGTGCCCGCGCTCGGCAACCGGCCCGCGATGTGGCTGCTGGGCTCCAGCTCCTCCAGTGCCCGGCTGGCCGGTGAATGGGGCCTGCCGTTCGCCTTCGCGCACCACTTCAACCCGTCGGGCGCCGCGGACGCGCTCGAGGTCTACCGCCGGTCGTTCCGGCCGTCGCGGGAGTCCGACCGGCCCTACACGATCGTGGCCGCCTCGGTGATCGGGGCCGACACCGACGAGCGCGCCGAGTGGCTGTCCCTGCCGCTCAAGCAGGTCACGCTGAACCTGTTCAGCGGCAACCGCGCCACGCCCAACCTCGGCCCCGACCAGGTCGCCGAGCTGCGCTGGCCCCCGGCCGCCAGGCAGTTCGTCGCCGAGCGGCTGGCCTCGAGCCTGATCGGCGGCCCGGAGACCCTGCGGCGCAGGGCGGCCGGGCTGCTGGAGGAGACCGGGGCCGACGAGCTCATGGCCCTCACGCCCGTGCACGACCCCAAGGAGCGGGTCCGCTCCTACGAGCTCCTCGCCGAGGTGCTGTCCTCCTGACCGGCCGCGGCGTCCGGCCGCGGCACCACTCACCGATGGGTTGGCAACATGACCGACACCGAAGCGATCTCCGAGATCACCGACTATCCGCAGGATCGGCGGGACCGGATCGTCCCCTCCCCCGGGCTGGCCCGGCTGGGGGCGGACGGCCCCGGCCGCATCAGGCTGGAGCACGGTCACACGCCCTGGCTGCTGACCCGGTACGCCGACGTCCGGGCGGCCCTGGCCCAGTCCGCCACCAGCGCGGACGTGACCGACCCGGACCTGCCCCGGGTCGGTCCGCTGATCCCCGGCCCCAACCTGATGTCCTTCCTGAAGATGGACGAACCGGACCACGGCCGGCTCCGCCGGATGGTGACCGCCGAGTTCACCCACCGCCGGGTGCAGGCGCTCCGGCCGCGCATCGAGGCGCAGGTGGAGGGCCTGCTGGACGAGCTGGCGGACCGCGAGCCCCCGCTCGACCTGCTGCGCGAGTACGCGATGGCGGTGCCCTCGCGGGTGGTGTCGGAGCTGTTCGGCATCCCCGCCGGGGACCGCGCGATGGTCCAGTCGGTCAGCGAGACCATCGCGTCCTCGACCGCCGACCCGGCGGACGCCGCGCAGGCGTTCGGGCGGCTGACCGCCTACCTCGACCAGCTCACCGCCCGGTACGAGGCGGAACCGGAGGACAACCTGCTGGGCCGGGTCGCCGAGCGGTACGTGGCTCCCGGCGAGCTGTCGCACGAGGAGTTCGTGGCGATGGCCCGGCTGCTGGTGGTGGCGGGGCACGAGACCACCGCGCAGATGATCGCCCTGTCGGTGCTCGCGCTGCTGGCCGCGCCCGCCGAGCTGGCCAAGCTGCGGGCCGACCCGGGGCTGTGGAGCGGCGCGGTCGACGAGCTCCTGCGGTTCCTGTCGATCACCCAGGTCGGGGTGGTCCGGCTGGTGACCGGGGACGTCGAGATCGGCGGCTGCCCGATGGGGCGCGGCGACGGTTTCGAGGTGAGCCTCCCGGCCGCCAACCACGACCCGTCGGTGTTCCCCGAGCCCGGCCGGCTGGACGTCGAGCGGGACGCCTCCGCGCACCTGGCCTTCGGGCACGGCGTCCACCAGTGCCTGGGGCGGTCGCTGGCGAAGGCGGAACTGGAGACGGCGCTGCGCGGCCTGCTCACCCGGTTCCCCGGACTGCGGCTCGCCGTCGGCGAGGACGAGATCGGCTACCGCACCCGCCACGACTTCGTCTTCGGCGTGCACGAACTTCCCGTCACCTGGTGAAACGGCCGTCCGCCGGCACCCGGTGAGCGGCGGGCCGGCCGGGCCGCGGGCCGATTGCGAAACGGAGGAGAATTCCGTATCATCGAGAAACGAAATTTTCCTCCGTTTTAGCTCGGCGCCCATCCGTCCACGTCTCACGAGGAGAGACCCATGTCAGAGCGCACGGCCGCCGCGGGCGACGCACCGCGGACCAAGGCACCGGAGGGAGCGGACAGAACCGCACGAGGCCTCGGCATCGCCCTCGCGCTCATCGTCACCCTGCAGCTGATGGTGGTCGTCGACACCGCCATCGTGAACATCGCCCTGCCCGACATCCAGGCGGAGCTGCACTTCTCGCCGACCGGCCTGGCCTGGGTCCTCAGCGCGTACACCCTGCCCTTCGGAGGTCTGCTCCTGCTGGGCGGCCGGCTGAGCGACGTCTTCGGGCACCGGCGCATGTTCGTGCTCGGCGTGGCGCTCTTCACGATCGCCTCGCTGGTCGGCGGCATCGCCCAGAACAGCGAGACGCTGCTGGCGGCGCGGGCCGCCCAGGGCATCGGCGCGGCGTTCGCGGCACCCGGCTCACTGGCCCTCATCGCCACCAACTTCCCCGCCGGGGAGGCGCGCAACAAGGCGCTGGGCATGTTCACGATGGCCGCCGGGTTCGGCATGGTCCTCGGCCTGGTCCTCGGCGGCGTGCTCGCCACCGCGTCGTGGCGCTGGGTCATGTTCGTCAACGTGCCGTTCGGCGCCCTGATCACGGTCCTGTCCCACCGGTACATCACCGAATCCGCCCGCAACCCCGCCCGCTTCGACCTGTCCGGCGCGCTGACCTCCACCATCGGCATGACGTCCCTGGTCTACGGGCTGATCCGGGCCGCCTCCAACGGCTGGGGCGACGGGCAGACCCGGTGGTCCATCGGAATCGCCGTCGTGCTGCTTGCCGCGTTCGTGGCCATCGAGACCCGGACCCGGGACGCGATCATGCCGTTGCGGCTGTTCGCCGACCGCACCCGGTCGGCCGCGTACTTCTGCATGTTCCTGCTGCCCGCGACCATGTCGAGCATGTTCTTCTTCCTGAGCCAGTTCGCGCAGGAGGTGCTCAGGTTCAGCCCGCTGACGGCCGGGCTGTCGTTCCTGCCGATGGCGGTCACCCAGCTGCTGGCGGCGCGCTACGCGCCCAAGCTCATCCCGAGAATGGGCTCCAAGAACGTCGCGCTGGTCGGCATCGTCGGCACCGTCGCCGCCAGCCTCTGGCTCAGCCGGCTGTCGGCCGACAGCCTCTACTGGGTCGACGTCGCGGGCCCGACCGTGCTGTTCGGGCTGGGCGTCGGGCTGTGCTTCATGCCGCTCAGCGCGGTGATCCTCGCCGGGCTGCCGCCGCAGGACGCCGGGGCCGCCTCCGGCACCCTCCAGACGCTCCAGCGCGTCGGCGGCTCCCTCGGCATCGCCATCCTCGTCACGGTCTACGGCACCGCCCTGCGCAACGCCGCGGACGATCCGGACCCGGCGCTCACCGCCGCGCAGCGGGCGCAGGAGGGGCTCGCGCACGGGATCGCGACCGCGTTCCTCGCGGGTGCGGTCTTCGCGGTGCTGTCGCTGATCGTGACGCTGGTCTTCGTCAAGGTGCGCAAGCCGCCCGCTCAGACCTGACCGGATGATCCCCGCCCGAGCCGCGCTCCCCGCCGGGGGGCGCGGCTCGGTCATGCCCGGCGGAGGTCCGGCGGAGGTCCGGCGGAGGTCCGGCGGAGGCCGGGCGGGCGACGGAGACCGGAACGCCGTGTTAAGAGGCGCTTTAGAAACCCCCCGGAGACTCGGACAGCCCGCCGCGCGCCAGCGGCGGCGCACCGCCCGACCGCCACGCCGAAGGGGAGCAGCTCATGATCCCGAGACCGTCCCGTCCTGCCCGGGTGGTCCTCGCCGCCGGCATCGCGGTGGTCCTGTCCAGCGCCGGATGCGCGTCGGGCGGAGGCTCGGCGGACGCGGGGAGGGGATTCGTCTTCGCGACGGACATGGAACCCGACTGCCTGGACCCGCAGTACAGCGCGCTCGACGTCACGGCCACCGTGGACCGGCCGATCTTCGACTCGCTGGTCGCGATGTCCTCCGACGGGAGGTTCCATCCCTGGCTCGCCGAGCGGTGGACCGCGGGGCGCGACGGCCGGTCCTACACCTTCACCCTCCGCCGGGGCGTACGGTTCCACGACGGGACGCCGCTCGACGCGGCGGCCGTCAAGGCCACCCTCGACCACGCGGTCGACCCGAAGACCAAGTCGCGGTACGCGGCCAGCCTGATCCGCGGGTACCGGGGCTCGGACGTCGTCTCCCCCACCACGGTCCGGGTTCGGCTGGACGAACCGAACGCGGCGTTCCTCCAGGCGCTGAGCACTCCGTACCTGGGGATCCAGTCCCCCGCGTCGATCGAGAAGAACGCCCGGGGGCTGTGCGGCGCTCCCGTGGGGTCGGGACCCTTCAGATTCGTCGGCTGGACCCGGTCCAAGAGCATCACCCTCGCCCGCAACCCCGGGTACTCCTGGGGCCCCGCCACCGCGGCGAACCGGGGCGCGGCCCGGATCCCCCGGCTCACCTTCCGGATCATCTCGGAGAACAGCGTCCGGCTGGGCGCGCTCACCAGCGGCGAGGTGCACGCCATCGACAACGTCCCGGCGCTCAACATGAAGACGCTGGAGCGGTCGTCGAGCGCCACCGTGAAGCGGGCTCAGGTCCCCGGGGCGGTCTTCGGCGTCTTCCTCAACGGGACCAAGGGCGTGCTGGCCGACGAACGGGTCCGGGTCGCCCTGCAGCGGTCGCTGGACATGGACGCCATCGTCAAGTCCGTCTACATGGGCAGGGCCTCGCGCGCCTGGAGCCTGCTCAGCCCCGCCACCGTCGGGTACGAGCCCAAGACCGTCGGGTCGTGGCCGTACGACCCCGCGCTCAGCGCGCGGCTGCTGGACCAGGCGGGCTGGACCGGACGCGACGCCGAGGGCTTCCGGACCAAGGACGGCAGGCGCCTGACGCTGCGGTGGCCCTACCAGGCCCAGTTGTTCCGCGACCGCCGGGACGTGCTCGCCCAGGCGATCCAGGCCCAGGCCAAGCGGGTGGGGATCCACGTCGACCTCCGGAGCGTCGACGCCGGGACGCTGACCCAGCAGGTGCTCGCCGCCCGCGACCGGATGGACGTGATGGGGGCCAGCTTCGTCCGCCCGGAGCCGGACATCCTCCGTTACTTCTACGCGGCCGACCGCTTCCCGGGGAAGGGCGGCGGCAACTTCTTCCGGTACACCGACGGAAAGCTGGACGGCTGGCTCACCGACGCCGCCGAATCCACCGACCCGGACGAACGCCGGCAGATCTACAGCCGGATCCAGCTGCACCTGAACGCGCACGCCCTGGTGATCCCGACCTACGTGCCGGAACGCGTGCTCGGGGTGTCGAAGAAGGTGGCGGGGCTGGGCTTCGACGCCTCGGCCACGCCCTTGTTCCACGAAGCCTCGCTCAAGCCGTAGAAGGGACGACCATGGCTGCCACGGCCCGCTGGCTCGTTCGCCGGCTGCTGCTCAGCGTGCTGGTGACGCTGGGCGCGGTGACCGCCGCGTTCGCCGGCCTGCACCTGACGCCGGGCGACCCCGCCCGCGTGATGCTGGGCGGCGCGTCCGCCTCGCCCGAGCTGGTCGCCCAGGTCCGGCTGGAACTCGGGCTGGACCGGCCGCTCATCGTGCAGTACGGCGCGTATCTCGCCGACCTGCTCCGCGGCGACCTCGGCCGGTCCTACCAGCTCCAGGAACCGGTCGCGCGGGTGATCGGGACGCAGCTGTGGCCGACGGTCGAGCTCGGCCTGGCCGGGCTCGCGGTGGCGGCGCTGCTCGCGCTGGCCCTCGCGGTCGCGACCGCCGGGCGGCGGCGCCGGCTCCGGGCGCTGGCGACGGCGTTCGAGCTGACCATGGCGTCCTCCCCGAGCTTCTGGATCGGGGTCCTGCTGCTGGCGCTGTTCGCGTTCCGGTGGCAGCTGTTCCCCGCCTCCGGCGGGGCGGGGCCCGCGTCCCTGGTGCTCCCGGCGCTCACCCTGGGGCTGAGCCTGGCCGGGGTGTTCGCGCAGGTGCTGCGCGAGGGGCTGGAGCGGGCCCTGGAGGAGCCGTTCGTGCTGAGCGCGCGCACCCGGGGCAGCGGCGACACCGCCGTGCTGCTCCGGCACGCCCTGCGGCACGCGCTGCTGCCGACCATCACGCTGGCCGGCTGGGCGTTCGGCGCGCTGCTCAGCGGCGCGGTCGTGATCGAGACCATCTTCAACCGGCAGGGCCTCGGCCGGGTGATGATCACCGCGATCGGCGGCCGGGACCTGCCGGTGGTCACCGGTGTCGTCATCGTGGCCGCGGTGGCCTTCACGGTGATCAACCTGCTGGTCGACTGGCTGTACCGGGTGATCGATCCCCGGCTCGCGGCGGCCGCCCGGTGACCCCATCCCCCTGGAGACGCGATGACCCTTCCCGCCGCCCCCGCGCTCACCCGCGCCCTCGGCCGGCCGGGCCGCCTCGCGGTGCGCCCCGGCCCGCTGCTGGCCACCGGCTTCCTGCTGCTGGTCGCGCTCGCCTTCGTCTGGCCGAGCCTGCTGGCCCCGGCCCCGCCCGACGCCACCGGCCCCGACCTGCTGGCCGCGCCGAGCGCGGCGCACCCGCTGGGAACCGACCAGCTCGGCCGCGACCTGCTCAGCAGGATCGTGCACGGCGCGCGCCCGTCGCTGACCATCGGACTCGGCGCCACCGCCATCGGCGTGTCGGCCGGGTCGGTCCTCGGTGTCCTGGCCGCCACGGCGGGACGCGCCGTCGATGAGGCGATCATGCGCGTGTCGGACGTCTTCCTGGCGTTCCCGGGGCTGCTCCTCGCGCTGCTGGTCGTCGCCGTCCTCGGGCCGGGGACCGGTAACGCCACCCTCGCGATCGGCTGCTCGCTGACGCCGGGGTTCGTCCGCCTCGCCCGGAGCCAGGCGCTGCTGGTGCGGGAGTCGGACTACGTCCGCGCGGCCGTGGTGCTGGGCCGCCCGCCGCGCTCGCTGTTCCTGCGGCACCTGATGCCGAACGCGCTCCCGCCGGTGCTGGTGCTGGCGATGA
Organism: Actinomadura meyerae; assembly: GCF_900188445.1. Taxonomy (GTDB): domain Bacteria; phylum Actinomycetota; class Actinomycetes; order Streptosporangiales; family Streptosporangiaceae; genus Spirillospora; species Spirillospora meyerae. The sequence goes on along the minus strand of NZ_FZOR01000040.1, from coordinate 61,935 downwards.
TCCACGTGGGCACCGCCATCATCGCGGGCTCCTCCCTGAGCTTCCTGGGGCTCGGCCCCGCACCGCCCACCCCGGAGTGGGGCGCGATGCTCGCCGAGGGCCGCGAGTTCCTCGACTCCGCATGGACGGTGGCCGTGTTCCCCGGCGTGGCGGTCACCGCGACGGTGGTGTCGGTGAACGTGGCGGGCCGGGCCCTGCAGCGACGATTCGAGGGGAGGCTGCCCGATGTCGCGGAGAAAGGACGCTGAGGCCGCGGGCCCGCTGCTGTCGGTCGACGCGCTGCGGGTCTCCTTCGGCGGCGGCCGGGACCGCGCCGAGGTGGTCCGGGGGGTCGGCTTCACCCTGGACCGGGGCGACTGCCTGGCGATCGTCGGCGAGTCCGGCTCGGGCAAGAGCGTGACCGCACGGGCGCTGCTGGGGCTGGCGGGCCGGGGGTCGACCGTCACCGGCGGGATCGAGCTGGACGGCGAGGACCTCACGGCGATCGACGATCGGCGGTGGCGGCGGATCCGCGGCGGCCGGATCGGCATGGTCCTGCAGGACGCGCTCTCCTCCCTCGACCCGGTGCGCACCGTCGGGGCCGAGGTGACCGAGGCCATCGGCAACCACCGCACCCTCCCCCGCGCGGAGCGGCCCGCCCGCGTGGTCTCCCTCCTGGAGCGCACCAGCGTGCCCGATCCGGGCCTGCGCGCCCGCCAGTACCCGCACGAGCTGTCGGGCGGGCTGCGCCAGCGCGCCCTGATCGCCTCCGCGATCGCCGCCGACCCCGACCTGATCATCGCCGACGAGCCGACCACCGCGCTGGACGTCACCGTCGCGGCGGAGATCCTCGACCTGCTGGACGGGCTCCGCCGGCGCGGCGTCGCGCTCCTGCTGATCAGCCATGACCTCGCCGTGGTCGCCCGGATGGCCGACCGGATCGCCGTCATGCACCGGGGGAGCTTCGTCGAGCACGGCCCGACCGAGCGGGTGCTGCGCTCCCCCGCGCACCCCTATACCCGGCGGCTGCTCGGCGCGGTGCCCACGGCCGGGCGCAGGAACGCGCCGCTCATGCCGCCGGAACCCGCGAAGAGCGGTCCCGCCCCCGAGTCCGGCTGCCGGTACGCGCACCGGTGCGCGCTGGCCGTCGACCTGTGCCGGACCGAGGATCCCGCGCCCGTGCTCCTCACCGCGGAGCACCGGTCCTGGTGCCACCGGACCGGAGACCGCGAACCCGCCCGCCCCGCCGCCCCCTCCGCGCGGCGCGCGCCCGCCGCCGAACCCCGGACGCTCATCGAGGTGGACGGTGTCGCCAAGTCCTACCCCGGCCCGGACCGGACCCGCCGTCCCGCCGTGGAGGACGTGTCGCTGACCCTGCGCGAGGGGGAGACGCTCGGCGTCGTCGGCGAGTCCGGCTCGGGGAAGACCACCCTGGCGGGGATCATCCTGGGGCTGGTCCGGCCCGACCGGGGCTCGGTGCGCTTCCTGGACCGGCCGTGGTCCCCCGCGCCGGAGTCCGCGCGGCGTCCGCTGCGCGACCGCATCCGGTTCGTCCAGCAGGACCCGATGGCCTCGTTCGATCCGCGCTACACCGTGGAACGCGTGGTCGCGGAGGCCGTCGGCGCGTCCGGGGCACTGGCCGCGCGGGGCCGCCGCGACACCGTCGTGGCGCTGCTGGAGCGGGTCGGACTGGACGCCGGCTTCCTGCGGCGGCACCCCGTCCGGCTGTCGGGCGGGCAGCGCCAGCGGGTGGCCATCGCGCGGGCCCTCGCCTCCGAACCCGACGTCATCGTCTGCGACGAGCCCGTCTCCGCGCTCGACGTCTCGGTGCAGGCCCAGATCCTCGACCTGTTCGCCGAACTCCGCGACGACCTGGGCATGGCACTGCTGTTCATCTCCCACGACCTGGGCGTCGTGCACCACCTCAGCGACCGGGTGCTGGTCATGCGCGAGGCGCGGGTGGTGGAGAGCGGCCCGGTCGACCAGGTCTTCAACGCCCCGCGCGCCCCCTACACCCGGACGCTGCTGTCCGCCCTGCCCGCACTGGCCGTGCCGGAACCGGCGGCGGACCAGCCCGTCGATCACACCCTCTGATCAGGAGAAGCCATGACCGACGCCCCCGTCCCGCCGACCCCGGGCCGATGCCCGATCGACCTCGCGCCCGACTACGCGCCCCCGCTGTCCTACGCCGAGGGCAGGCCCGACGACCGGCCGCTGTGCCCGGTTCGGCTGCCCAGCGGCGACCAGGTCACCATGGCGACCCGCTACGAGGACGTCCTCGTCGTCCTCCAGAATCCGGTGTTCAGCCGGGAGCTCGGCTATCCGGGCGCGCCGCGCGTGGTCGACGCGGCCGACGTGCACCACGACCCCGACGCGTTGATCAACATGGACCCGCCCCGCCACACCCGGCTGCGCAAGCTGGTGTCGGGGGCGTTCACGCCCCGCCGCCTCCAGGCCTGGCAGCCGCGGGTGGAGAGCATCACCGAGGAGCTGGTGGAGGAGTTCGGCTCCGGTCCGGCGCCCGCCGACCTGGTCTCCGGCTTCTCCTTCGTCCTCCCGGTGCGCGTGATCTGCGCGCTGCTCGGCGTGCCCGCCGACGACCACGAGCAGTTCCGCCGGTGGACCACCGCGTTCCTGTCCACCACCGCGTTCACCGCCCGGGACCGCGCGGTGGCCCGGGAGGAGTTCGCGGGCTACCACCGGTCGCTCATCCAGTACCGGCGCGAGCACCCCGGCGACTCGCTGATCGACGCGCTGATCAGCGCGGCCGACGACCGCGGCTCGCTGACCGAGCCCGAGCTGGTCCGGCTCACCATGTCGCTGATCGTCGCCGGGCACGGCACCACCGCGAACCTGCTCACCCGCGCCGTCTTCACGCTCCTGGTCAGCGGCGGCTACGCCCGGCTGGCGGCGGACCCGGCGCGGATCCCGGCGGCCGCGGAGGAGCTGCTGCGCCGCGAGATGCCGGTCGACGGCGGGCTGCGCGTCGCGCTGGAGGACGTCGAGCTGCCGTCCGGCCCGGTCCGCAAGGGCGAGGTCGTGCTCCCCGCGATCACCATCGCGAACCGGGACCCGGCGGTCTACCCCGCGCCGGAGCGGTTCGACATCGACCGGTACGCGGCGGGCGAGGACACCGAGGCCGCGCGCGGGCACCTCGCCTTCGGCCAGGGCGCCCACTACTGCGTGGGCGCGGGCCTGGCCCGGCAGGAGGTCCAGGTGGCACTGGAGACCCTCACCCGCAGGCTGCCCGGCCTCCGGCTGGCCGTCCCGGCCCCCGAGGTGCCGTGGACCGAGGGAATGATCGTCCAGGGGATAACCGAACTGCCCGTCACCTGGTGACGGGCCGGCGGGGGCGTCGGTTCAGCCGGTGCGGACGGTCAGCGCGCCGGCGACCAGGTCCCCGATCTCGCGCTGGTGGCGGTCGATGAAGAAGTGGCCGCCGGGGAACACCCGCAGGGTCGCGCCGGCGGTGGTGTGCCGCTCCCAGTCCCCGGCCTCGTCCAGGGTCGTCAGCGGGTCGGCGTCCCCGGCGAGGACCCAGAGCGGGCAGGTGGGGTCGGGGCCCGGCGGCCGCCGGTAGCGTTCGATCGCGGTGTAGTCCGCGCGCACCACCGGCAGGACGAGCCGGCGCATCTCCTCGTCCCCCAGCACCCGCAGGTCGGTGCCGCTGAGCCGGTTCAGCTCCGCCACCAGCGCCTCGTCGTCGCCGAACCGCACCCGCTCCGGGCGGATCCGGGACGGGGCGCGCCGCCCCGACACGAACAGGGCCCGGGGCCGGACCCCCGCCTCGTGCTCCAGCAGCCGCGCGACCTCGTACGCCAGGGTCGCGCCCATGCTGTGCCCGAACAGCGCGGGCGGCTCGCCGCCCAGGCCCGCCACGGTCTCGTAGGCCGACCGGGCGAGGGCCAGCACGTCGTCGACGAGCGGCTCGTGCCGCCGGTCCTGCCGCCCCGGGTACTGGACGGCCAGCACCTCCACCTGCGGGGCCAGCCGCTCGGAGAGCCAGTGGAAGGCGGACGCCGAGCCGCCGGCGTGCGGGAAGCACACCAGCCGCACCCGGGCGTCCGGTGCGGGGTGGAAGCGGCGCAGCCACCGGTCGGCGGCGCTCATCCGGCCTCCCGGTACTCGTGCACCTCTCCGGACCGCTGGATGGACCGCCACAGCTCGCGCAGGTGGGGCCCCGGCTCCAGGCCCAGCTCCCGCTGGAGCGTCGCGCGCGCCTTCGCGTAGACGTCCAGCGCGTCGGCCCGCCGCTCGGAGTGGTCCAGCGCCAGCATGAGCTGCCGGTAGAAGGCCTCGTGCAGGGGATGCTCCGCGGTGAGCTGGCGCAGCACGCTGACCAGCTCCCGGTGCCGGCCCAGCCGCAGCTTGGCCTCCACCAGCATCTCGTTGCACTCCAGCCGGATCTCCTCCAGCCAGAACGCGAAGCCGTTGATGATCGGCCCCTCCCGCAGGTCGCTCAGCACCGGACCGCGCCACATCGCCAGCGCCCGTTCGAACTCCGCCCGGGCCGCCTCGTAGCGCTGCTCCCGCATGAACTCGCGGCCGCGCGCCACCAGCGACTCGAAGACGGCGAGGTCGAGCTCGTCGCGGTCAAACCGCAGCAGGTAGCCGGGGGCCCGGGTGATGATCGGCCCGGGCCCGCCCGTGGCGGGCGACAGCAGCTTGCGTAACTGCGAGATGTAGACGTACAGGGCCGCCGTCGCCCGCTGGGGCGGATGCTCGCCCCAGATCTCGGTGCTGAGCTGCTCGATCGACACCACCTGGTTGGCGCGGATGAGGAGCGTGGCGAGCACGATCTCCACCTTCCTCGCACTCACCGTCACAATCTCCCCGTCCTTGACCACACGCAGGGATCCCAGGACCTCGTATCTCAAGACGCCTCCGTAGTGGGAGCTCGGCACACGGCTCCGATAGCCGAGGCCGTACGGGCGTCTCCCAGCGTCGCAACGGGCGGAGGATCACGTCGTCAGAGAAACTACGTATCTCTTGCGGGAAGCACTTATGAGCCCGTAAGCCCCCGCGCTCCTCCGGTGAGGCCGCGCCAACACCGTTAGCACCGCTTTAGCCGCCGTCCGCAGCATGGTCGCGACGCCCCTCCCCGAGCCGGAAAGAGCCCGATGAGTTCCCCGAGTGCGATGAGTTCCCCCACCGACATCGCGGCGCTGGCACGGGCCGGACGTCTCGTCGCCGAGTACTCCGCCGTGCCCCGGCTGCTGGCCGGCGCCGACCGCGACGCGCTGCGCCGGGCCGGTCTGGTGCTCGCCCGGCTCGACCCGGACGAGATCCTGGCCGCGCACCCGGACGTCCCCGCCGTCACCGTGGCGGTCGTCGGGCACGGCACGCTGGACCCGCTGATCCCCGAGCTCACCGGCCGGCTGGCCCGGGACGGGCTGCTGCTGCGCCCGTACGTCGGCGGCTTCGGCGGCTACGTCCTCGACCTGGGCGATCCCGGCAGCGCGCTGTACGCCGCCGATCCCGACCTGACCCTGTGCGTGCTGGACCCGACCGTCGTCTTCGACGAGACCCCGCTCCCGTGGACCCCGGACGACGTCGAACGGGTGCTGGCGGAGAAGGTCCAGCTGATCGGGAGGCTGGCCGCCGGGCACTCGGCCAACGCCCGGGGCACGCTCGTCCTCAACACGCTCCCGCTCCCCTCGCACTACACCGCGCAGCTCACCGACCACCGGTCCAGGGCCCGGCTCGGAGCCGTCTGGCGTGCGGCCAACGGCACGCTGCTGCGGCTCGGGGAGGAGAACCCGTCAGTCGTCACCCTCGACCTCGACCCGCTGATCGCGGAGGGCGTCCCGGCCGTCGACCGGCGGCTCGGCGTCTACGCCGGCCTTGCGCTGTCGGGCGAGCTGCTGGGCCGCTACGCCGGCGAGGCCGCGGCGCTCGCGCGCAACCTGCGCGGCCGCACCCGCAAGTGCCTGGTGGTCGATCTCGACGGCACGCTGTGGGGCGGGGTCCTCGGCGACGACGGCGCCGACGGGATCGAGGTCGCGGCCGGATACCGGGGCCGCGCCTTCACCGCCTTCCAGCGGACGGTCAAGCAGCTCGCGTCCCAGGGGGTGCTGCTGGCCGCCGTCACCAAGAACGACGCCGAGCCGGTGGCGGGCGTGCTGCGCGAGCACCCGGAGATGACGCTGCGGGAGGACGACTTCGTCCGGGTGGTCGCGAACTGGCGTCCCAAGCACGACAACCTGAGGGACCTCGCCGCCGACCTCAACCTCGCGGTCGACTCCCTCGTCTTCGTCGACGACAGCGCCTTCGAGTGCGGCCTGGTCCGCCGCGAACTGCCGGACGTGGCCGTCGTCCAGCTCGGCGACGAACCCGCCGAGCACGCGGACCGGCTGCTGGCGGGGGGCTGGTTCGACGCCCGGCGGCTCACCGCCGACGACCGGGCCCGTCCGGCCCGCTACCGCGGCGACCTCGCCCGCCGCGACTTCCTCGACTCCTTCGACTCGGTGCAGGACTACCTCGCCGAGCTGGACGTGCGCGTCCGGATCGCCCCCGCCACCGAGGCGCAGATCCCCCGGATCTCGCAGCTCACCCTGCGGACCAACCAGTTCAACCTGACGACCCGGCGGCTCCAGCCCGCCGACGTCGCCGCCCTGACCGCCGCGCCCGGAACCCTCGTGCTGGCCGTCCACTCCGCCGACCGGTTCGGCGACAACGGACTCGTCGGCGCGATCCTGCTCCGCCGCGAGGGCGCGGCCGTGCACATCGACGACTTCCTGCTGAGCTGCCGCGTGTTCTCCCGGGGCATCGAGCGGGCCTGCCTGCTCGCCGTCCTGCGGCACGCGGCGGCGACCGGCGCGGACGCCGTGCTCGGCGAATACCGCCCGACCGCGAAGAACGGCAAGGTCGCCGACTTCTACCGGCGGAACGGGTTCGCCCCGGTACCGGGCGGCGGCCACCGGTTCCGGCACGACCTCACGGAGATCGCCGAGCCGCCGCCCCATCTCACCCTGGTGGACGAACTCCCCCTCGACGCGCCGCTCGCCGGGGGCCGCTCGTGACGGCGCATCCCGTCCAGCCCGCCGAACCGTCGGCGCGGGACGCCTTCCGCAAGGTCCTGGGGCACTTCGCGACGGGCGTCACGGCGGTGACCGGCCTGGTCGAGGGCTCGCCGACCGGCATGATCGTCAACGCGTTCAGCTCGGTGTCCCTGGACCCGCCGCTGGTGTCGGTCTGCGCCGCCCACTCCAGCCGGACCTGGCCCCACCTCCGCCAGGACGGCCGGATCTGCGTCAACATCCTGGCCGAGCACCAGCAGGCGACCTCCTGGCGGCTGAGCGCGTCCGGCAGGGACAAGTTCGCCGGGGTGCCCTGGACCCCGTCGCCGTCCGGGCTGCCCGTCCTGGACGGGACGCTCGCCTGGCTGGAGTGCGAGATCCGGGACCTCCACCCGGCCGGCGACCACGAGATCGCGGTGGCCCTCGTCCGGCACATGGAGATCGCCTCCACCACCGCTCCCCTCGTGTTCTACCAGGGCCGCTACGGCACCTGCGCCTTCCCGGCCTGACCCGCCCTTCTCTCCGGGGATCCGGCGGAACGGGATCAGGCGGCGACGCGCTCGACCGTGTCGTCAGTCGTCCGCGTCGGGTTCGGCCGCGGGCGGCGGGTGAATCCGAGGGCGGCCAGGGCGGTGAGGGCCATCCCGGCGGCCGCGGCGAACACCGCGGTGCGCAGCCCGTCGGCGGTGGCCGCGCGCAGGGCGGGCCCGGTCACGTCCGCGGTGGGGGCGTTGGCGATGGCGACCAGGAAGGCCAGGCCGACGGCACCACCGATCTGCTGGGTGGTGGAGGCCACCGCGGAGGCGATGCCCTGCTGGTGGGCCGGGGTGGCGGCGGTGGCCGCCCCGAACATCAGGGTGTAGCCCGCGCCCTGCCCGACGCCCAGCACGATCAGGCCGGGCAGCAGGCTCAGGTACGAGCCACCGGTGCCGAGGCTCGCGCCGAGGACGAGGGTGCCGGCGCCGCCGACGGCCAGGCTCGCGAGCATCGCGGTGCGCGGGCCGCGGGCCGTCGCCAGCCGCCCGGCGAGCTGGGACCCGGCGACGATCGCGGCCATCGGGACCAGGAAGGCCAGCCCGGTGCGCAGCGCGTCGTACCCGCGTACGACCTGGAAGTAGACGGTCAGGAAGTACAGCAGGGTGCCGAAAGTGGCCATGTACAGGAACGTGACCAGCGCGCCGGTGGACAGGTCGCGGCCGCGCAGCAGCCGCAGCGGCAGCAGCGGGTCGGCGCTGCGAGCCTCGATCGCGACGAACGCCGCCAGCAGCACCGCGCCGAGGCCCGCCGCGCCCACCACGGACGGCGCGCCCCAGCCGGACTCGGGCCCCTGCACCAGCGTGAACACCACCAGCGTCGTCCCGGCCGTCGCGGTCAGCGCGCCGGCCACGTCGAACCGGCGGCCCGCCCGCCGGACGGCGTCGCGCGGGATCAGCGGCAGGGCCAGCAGCGCCGCGGCGACGGCCAGCGGCACGTTGACGTAGAACACCGCGGCCCAGCCGAACGCCTGGGTGAGCACGCCGCCGAGCAGCGAACCCAGGATCATGCCGCTGCCGCCGGCGGTGCCCCACACCGCGAACGCCCGGTTGCGTTCGCGTCCTTCGGCGAACCCGGTGGACACCAGCGTCAGCGTGGCGGGGAACAGCAGCGCCCCGCCCAGGCCCTGCACCGCCCGGGCCGCCACCAGCGGTACCGGGGAGCCGGCCAGCCCGCCCGCCAGGGATGACACCGCGTACAGCGCGAGCCCGGCCATGAAGATGCGGCGCGGGCCGAACAGGTCCACCGCGCGGCCGCCCAGCAGCAGGAACCCGCCGAACGCCACCGCGTAGGCGCTGATCACCCATTGCAGGGTCTGCGCCGAGAAGCCCAGCTCGGAGCCGATCTCCGGCAGTGCCACGTACACGATGTTGTAGTCCAGGGAAATGATCAGCTGGGCGAAGGCCAGCAGCGCCAGCGCCGCGGCCGGCCGGCGGAACCGCGCCGGTCCGTTCCGGTCGTCTGCCATGGGGAGGACACCTTTCATCAGAGGGGAGGACGGCGGGCGCGGAGGCGGCCCGGCGTCCGAGTCAGGGGCGTGCGGATCGGTCCGGACGTCCGGACCGGCACTGTCAGAGGAGGCGATGGCCGGTGTTCGCGCGTCGCGGCGGCGGTCACGGGCGGGGCGCCCGCTCGTCGGTGCCCGGCACCTTCGCGGTGCTGATGGCGATGCGGTTCCAGGTGTTGATCGTGAAGGTCAGGGCCAGCAGCCGCGCCAGCTCGTCCTCCCCGAACAGCTCGGCGGCGCGGGCGTAGACCGCGTCGGGGACGCCGTCCCGCGAGACCAGGGTGACGGCCTCGGTGAGGTCGAGCGCCGCCCGCTCACGGTCGGTGAAGAAGCCCGCCGCCTCGCGCCAGACGGCGATCATGTGGAGCCGCTCCTCGCTCTCGTCGGCCTTGCGGGCGTCGGAGGTGTGCATGTGCAGGCAGTAGGCGCACCCGTTGAGCTGCGAGGCGCGGATCTGGACCAGTTCGACCAGTGCGGGGTCCAGGCCCTCGCGCGCCGCGGCGTCGAAACCGATCAGAGCCTTGAACGCCTTGGGGGCGGCCTTGGCGAAGTTGACCCGGGCAGCGGGGACGGTGATGTTCTCGTGCGTCATGACCAGCACGCTAAGGGCCCCGGAAGACCTTCGATAAGGTGCATTTCCGTGGCGGAATCTTGGGTCAATCCGGCGGAACGGCTCGGCAGTGACCTGCATCTGGACCTGTCCGGCCCGGGCAGCCGCCGCGCCGTCCTCAGCAACGCGCTGCGCGAGGCCGTGCGGGACGGACGCCTGGCCCCGGGCACCCGGCTGCCCCCGTACCGGTCTCTGGCCGCCGACCTCGGACTGGCCCGCAACACCGTCGCCGGCGCCTACGCCGAACTGGTCGCCGAGGGATGGCTGATCGCCCAGCAGGGCTCGGGCACCCGCGTCGCGCCCCGCACCGAACCCGTCCGCTCCCCGCGGGTGCCGAAGCGGACACCGGCCCGCCCCGCACCGCCGGCGCACGACCTGCGGCAGGGGCAGCCGGACGCCTCCGCGTTCCCGCGTTCCGCTTGGCTGTCCGCCGCCCGCCGCGCGTTGAACGCCGCACCGAACGAAGCCTTCGGCCCGGGCGATCCGCGGGGCCGCCCCGAACTGCGCCGCGCGCTCACCGAGTACCTGGCGCGCGCCCGCGGCGTCCGGACCGCACCGGACCGGATCGTGGTGTGCTCCGGGTTCGCCCATGCTCTGCGGCTGCTCTTCGGCGGCCGGGTCCTGCGCGGCCCACTGGCCGCGGAGTCGTACGGGCTCGCCTTCCACCGGTCGATCCTGGCCGCCGCCTCCGTCCGGACCGTCCCGCTCACCCTGGACGCGCACGGTGCCCGGACCGCCGAGCTGGCGGACCTCAAGGGGGTGCGGGCGGCCCTGCTCACCCCGGCGCACCAGTTCCCGACCGGGGGGCCGCTGCACCCCGAGCGGCGCGTGACCGCGCTGGACTGGGCCCGGACCTGCGGAGGGGTGATCCTGGAGGACGACTACGACGGCGAGTTCCGCTACGACCGCGAACCGGTCGGCGCCGTCCAGGGCCTCGACCCCGAACGGGTCGTCTACATCGGCTCGGTCAGCAAGAGCCTGTCACCGGCGGTGCGGCTGGGCTGGATGGTGCTGCCCGAGCACCTCGTCCCGGCCGTCCTGGCCGCCAAGGGAGAGCGGGAGGCATGGGCCGGCGTGACCGACCAGCTCACCCTCGCCGACCTCATCGACTCGGGGCACTACGACCGGCACGTCCGCCGCATGCGCCAGCGCTACCGCGCTCGCCGCGACCGGCTCGTCGCCGCCCTCGACGCCCGGGCCCCGCACATCGCGCCCACCGGCATCGCCGCCGGGCTGCACGCGGTCCTGAGTCTGCCGCCCCGGACGGAACGCTCCACCGTCAAGGCCGCCACCTGGCATTCCGTCGCCCTGGACGGGCTCGCCGACTTCCGCCACCCCAACGCCACCATGCCCGCCAGGGACGGACTGGTCGTCGGCTACGCCACCCCTCCCGACCACGGCTACGCGCAGGCCATCGAAGCGCTGTGCCGGATCCTCCCGCCCGACCCCGCCGAGCACTGACCAGCACACCCCCCGAAACAGGGCACCGCGATCGCCGGCTACATGCGCCGGCGCAACACCCGGGCAACGTTGCCTGAGAAGGGGCTGGCTCGAGCGCACACAACGCTGCGTTCTACTCCGACGCCTCGGTCCAGACGGGTGAACCCCAATAGCTGAAGGTCAGTCGCGGCCGTTCGTCAGCGAGCTGAGCCGTCCGCCCCTGTTCTCAGCGCGCAACCGCGCCAACTCCTCAGACTTGGCACTCTTTAGCATCAGCGTATGAGTACTGATGCTGATGGGGTGGAGCTTCTGGTGGCGGCCTGGGGGCGGATCGAAGCCTGGCTGCAGGCGCACGCCCCGGCCTCTGCCGCGTTGCTGCGCCCGCCGGCCGGTGGCGCTGACATCGCCGCCGCGGAGGCGGCCATGGGCGTGGAACTTCCCGCCACGCTGGCGGCCTGGTATCGCATCCATGACGGGGTGGACGAAAACCGGGCGCCGTCCGGCGCGGGCCGGATCGCCGGGATCCTCCCGAATGCCAAGGCGGTTCTGCCACTCGACGAGCTTGCCGCTGAGTACCGGTTGCACACCCGGCACTGGGAGCACGAGCCAGGAATTCTGCCGTTTGCGCGGACGGCCGGGGACACCTGGTCGGGTTGGCACATCGACGCCCGCAAGGACGTACCCTCCTACGGCAATCTCGGTACCTGGTCAGCAGATGAGGGAGACAATCCCTATCCGTACCACTCGGATGGGTGGCCGCTGCCCGACTGGCTGGCCGAGATCGCTGCCGCGCTCGAACAGGGACGTGCGCTGATTCTCCCGAACGGCACCGAGGAAACGTGGACTCGGCCGGCGCTGGAGCGGGGTGGGCTCACCTGGGTGGACGCGCGGGATCCGCGTCTGGTCAGGGACGCGGTGGTGCTCGACGGGCCCAGGTGAGCGTGTTGTCCGGAGCCCCCGGAGTACACGCTGGCTGGTGCTCGGGCAGGAGGGCATGAGGAGCGTCCGCAGAGCTCCGTGAACGTCGGCGCCTGCTCCCGTTGACACCTGCCGCCGCTGGAAGTAGGGCAGTCTTCCGGCATGGCTATGTTCTGGTGGTCGTTAGACGCGGCGACAGTGGCGGTGATGTGCGGTCTTGCCGAGTCCTCCTGGCAACCCGAAGATCTCGACGCGACCTGGGCGCGTACCGGGTGGCCGACGCCGGGCGATGAGCCCATCTCGCGGCTGGTGTTCGAGCGGTGGGACCATCGGTTCCACTCCGGCGACCGACCGATCGGTGTATGCATGGCGGGCGCGGCCGATCAAGTCATCGGCTTCTTTGCCGACTTCGCGACCTTCTACGACACCACCGACAGGACGGCCCCTGAAGTCAAGGCCCTTCGGGACGCAGGTGCCTCTTACCCGCACTGGACGTTCGATCTTGACGCGCCGCGAGCGGATTTCGACGAGGTGTGGCGGCAGGGCCGCCAGCAGGTGGCGGAGCGGCTGGGCCGGCCCAGTGTGGAGGGACGGCATTCCGGCGCGGGCTGGTGGCACGCGGTATGGCGCGTCGGATCGCGGCTGATCGTGGTCGCCCAGACCGAGAACTTCGAGTCCTACTGCGTCTATGACGCCGCCGCCTTGTGGGTCGTAGAGCACCCCCTGGACGCCGAGATCCCCACCGGGGCCGACGTGTACGCCCTGTTCTTCGAGGATCAGCCTCGGGTTGCTGATCGCGAATTCGGTGCGTAGGTGTGAGCGAGAGCGGTGGTCCCGTTCGGCATGCAGCTCCCCTTGGGGCTGACCGCTTGCCGAACGGGACCCACCTGTCTACAGGCATCAGCGATTACTCGATTGAGAGATTCACACGAGTACGACGGTGCGTTGACCGTCCAGAAGGATGCGGTTCTCCGCGTGGTATTGCACCGCACGCGCGAGGGCCCGGCATTCGTTGTCCTTGCCCAAGCGCGTGATCTCGTCGGCGGACATCGCGTGGTCGACCCGGGCGATCTCCTGCTCGATGATCGGCCCCTCGTCCAGGTCCGCGGTCACGTAGTGGGCCGTCGCCCCGACCAGCTTCACCCCCCGTTCGTGGGCCTTGTGGTACGGCTTCGCCCCCTTGAAGCTGGGGAGCATGGAGTGGTGGATGTTGATCGCGCGGCCTTCGAGCGTCTTGCAGAGGTCGGCGCTGAGGATCTGCATGTACCGCGCCAGCACCACCAGTTCCACGTCGAGGTCCTCGATGAGGCGCAGGAGCCGCGCCTCCGCATCCGGCTTCGACTCGGGGGTGACGGGGATGTGGTGGAACGGTACGCGGTAGTTGTCGGCCAGCGGCCCCAGGTCGGGGTGGTTGGAGACGACGCCGGCGATGTCGAGACGGAGCCGGTCGTGATGGGCCCGGAACAGCAGATCGTTGAGGCAGTGCGGGATCCTGCTCACGAGGATCAGGACGCGCAGCCGGTGCGAGACCCTGCTGAGGCGCCAGTCCATGGCGAACTCGGACGCCAGCGGGCGGAAGTCGTCCCGCAGTCCGTCGATCACGTCCTCCGCCCGGCCCTGAGCCCGGAACTGGACGCGCATGAAGAACCGCCCGTTCACGCGCTCGTCGAACTGCCGGCTCTCCACGATGTTGCAACCGTGGTCGAGCAGGAACTTCGAGACCCCGTGCACGATTCCCATGCGGTCGGGACAGGCGAAGGTGAGGACGATGTCCTCCTTGTCGATGTCCTCTTCGCCGATCGGCGTGCGGCTCACTGCGCTTCCCTCCTCTGGACGGCGAGCTCCCTCGCGGCGTGGATCGTGTTGCGGATCAGCCACAGGTCCGTGACCGGGCCCACCCCGCCCGGCACCGGCGTCAACGCGCGGGCCCGGTTCACCACGCTGCCGAAGTCGACGTCGCCCACCAGCGTCGTCCGCCCGGACTCGTCGCGCACGGGGTTGATCCCGACGTCGATGACGACGGCGCCGTCGTTGACGTGCTCGGCGCGGATCAGGCCCGCCCGGCCGGCCGCCACGACCAGCACGTCCGCCCTGCGCGTGTGCCACCCCAGCGTGCCCGCACGGCTGGCCCACTCGTCCACGGACTGGACCGCGGCGTTGCGGTGGGCCGCGAGGGCGAGGCACGGTCTGCCGACGTTGTCGGACCTGCCCACGACCGTGATCGACGACCTCCGGTAGAACTCGGCCCTGTCCACGCCGGTCTCCTCCAGCCAGTGGTCGAGCAGGTAGAACACCGACGCGGCGGTGGACGGCACGAAGCGCGGGACGCCGAGGACCAGCAGCCCGGCGTTCTCCGGATGGACCGACTCGATGTCCTTCTCGGGCGCCAGGCCCGCGAACGCCCGTGCCTGCGAGATCCGCGCGGGCAGTGGACGGAGCAGCAGGATGCCGCTGACGTCCGGGTCCTCGTTCAGGGCGCGGATCCGCTCCATGAGCGCGCTCTCCGACGTCTCGCCCGGGAGCTTGATCTGGCGGACCGGGACGCCCAGCCGCCCCGCCACCGTGCCGAGGCGGCGCTGGTAGACGCCGGCGGCGAGATCGTCGCCGACCAGCACCGTCGCCAGGCCGACGTGGAGGCCGGCCTCGCGCAGGGACGCGGCCTCCGCCGCCACCTCGTGCGACAGCCTCTCCGCGGCCTTCCTGCCATCGATGACCTGCGCCGTCATCTCGCCTCCCGCAGTGCGGAGGCGTCCCGCTGCTCGTTCACTCCTCTGCCCCCGCGATCAGAAGTGGCGGGTGACCGTGGCGCGGATCGACGCCTGCACATGGGACTCGAGGTGGGGCTTGGCGGCTCCGCCGTCCGGCTCGCCCCACGTGACGACGACCTCGCCGCCGATCTCGGCGGCGGCCTCGTCCAGCATCGCCAGGGAGCTGAAGCCGCGGACGTTGGAGTTGTATCCCGCGCGGGTCGAGATGCCGACGACGGAGTCCTTCACCTGCACCATGTCGTACTGGAACGTCGAATACGGGATGCTCGGCAGCTCGAAGTACCGCGTCCGGGTCCCCTCGCGGAGGAGGCCGTCGAGCATCACCCTGGCGGCGTCATCGGCGTTCCAGGCCAGCGAGACCTTCACGCGGTGCGGCTCGTGGACGCGGCTCCGCAGGGCGTCCCGCCCGAGGAACTCGTGGTCCCAGTGGATGAGGCGCCCGTAGCCGAGGTCCCAGGGGGTGAGGTAGTAGTCCTCGATGTCGTCCGACAGAAGGCTCCCGCCGAGCGCGGACGCGCCCTCGTAACCGTCGCCCGGAAGGTACTCACGGTAGGGCTTCAACGACTCCTGCGTGTAGATCGCGGGGACCGTGAGACCGATCCAGCCCGATTCCAGGGTGGTGCTCGCATAGGCCAGTGCCCCACCGCGGCGCATCCCGAACTCCTCCCCCGCGGCCACGATCGCCTCTAGGACGCGGGGGCCGTGCTCGACGGGGCCCCACAGTTCGAGTCCCGTGTGCTCCTCGCCGGGGATCCCGGTCATGGTGTGGTTCAGCGCGCGGACCGGGGTTCCGGCGATGGTGAACGTCCCGATGTTGAAGAACCGGATGTCCGGCAGCGATCCGCCGCTCGCCTTCTCGATGATCTTGAGGGCGAGCGGTCCCTGGATCTGGTACCGGTACGTGGACCGCCCCTCCTGCTCCACCGTGCTGGAACGCTCGTCCCGGCGGACCTCGACGTCGTAGCCGCCGGTCTCGGCGTTGTAGGCGATCCAGTTCGGCAGCGTCGGGGTGCCGACGAGGCTGAACTCGTCGTCGCCGAGGCCGAAGAGGATGGCGTCCCCGATGAATCCGCCGTCCTCGTTGCAGGCGACGAACTGCTTGCCCTTGTTCGGGCCGAACTTCGTGAAGTCGTTGACGCCGAAGTCCGACAGCAGGCGGCGGGTGTCCGGGCCTTTGAAGTAGATGTCGGTCATGTGGTGCGACTGGTCGAAGAGCGTCGCGGTGGTCCCCCACGCCTCCTGCTCGTCGCGCCAGTTGGTGTGTTCGCGCGGGACGGGGAACGGGTACGACCCCCGGCCGGCCGAACGGAGCATGTCGACGGGATTGCCGATACGCGCGATCTTGGCTTCCAGCGATTCGGTCATCGTGATGTCACTTTCCTGCTTGCGGGAGTGGACGCCGGACGACCCGGCGTCCTCGGTGCGGGAGGTCTGGCGGAGGGTCCGGCGGGAGGTCTAGGCGGGCAGCGCGGAAGTCTGGCCGCGCTGCCACTGGAGCGTCCGTTCGACCTGGTTGAAGGAGAAGAGATGGAGCCCGGCGATCCCGAGGTCCTCGAACGATTCCTGCCGCGCGATCTCGGCCACGAGTTTCTCCGGCTCGTAGTCGCGCCCGAGCACGAGGCTGTTCACGAGGCCGTGCTGCTTGCCGAGGAACCTCACGGACGAGCCGACCCCGATGCGGAGCGACAGTTCGAGCAGCTTGCGGCTGTTCAGGGGCGCCGCGAGCCCCAGGTTGAGGGGCAGGGCGACCCCGGCCGCCCGTACCGACCGCAGCCATCCGACGAGGGCGCCCGGGTCGAAGCACAGCTGGCTGACCATGTAGTCGGCGAGCTCCTGCTTCGCCAGCAACGACTCCATCAGGGCCTCATCGGGGATCTGCCGATGCCCTTCCGGGTAGCAGGTGACGCCGATGCTGGTGAACGGATGGTCGAGGCCGGCGAGCGCGGACAGCAGCTGCGTCGCGGACTCGAACGGCCCTTCCGGCACTTTCGCGTCGCCGCCGACGACGAAGAGGTCGGTGACCCCGAGGTCGGCCAGGCGCTCGGCGATCTCGCCGAGGCCGCGGCGGCCGGTGACCTGGCGGGCGGCCAGATGCGGCACGACCCGGTGGCCGGCGCGGGCCGCCTTCGCGACGTGCTCCAGCGTCCGGTCGAGACCGAACTTCGGGGAGCAGGTGATGGTCACCTTCGTCGCCGGCGGTATCGCCGCGACCGCGCGCTCGGCGCCCTTGATCGGGATCACTTCGATGGCGGCGCCGCGGATCAGTTCCCGCGCCGCCTCGACCGGGTCAGTCATGGAATCCGCTCCCCTGCCGGGCCGCGGCCAGGTGGCGTTCGGCGTCCAGTGCGGCGGCGCAGCCCGAGCCCGCCGCGGTGATCGCCTGCCGGTACCGCGAGTCGACCAGGTCACCGCACGCGAACACGCCGTCGAGGCTGGTCCGCGTCCCGGGACCGGCAACGCGGACGTAGCCCGCGCCGTCCACGTCCAGCTGATCGCGGACCAGCTCGGACCGCGGGTCGTGGCCGATGGCGACGAACACGCCGCCGGCCTTGAGCTCGCGGGTCTCGCCCGTCCTGGTGTCGACCAGTTCGACGCCCGTCACGCCGTCGCCGCCGAGCACCTCCGTGACCCGGGAGTTCCACACCGGCTCGATCCTGGCGTCCGCGCGCGCACGGGCCTGCATGGCCTTCGACGCCCTGAGCCGGTCGCGCCGGTGGACCAGGTAGACGCGTGAGGCGAACCGGGTCAGGAACGTCGCCTCCTCGACCGCCGTGTCACCGCCGCCGACCACGACGACTTCCTTGCCGCGGAAGAAGAAGCCGTCGCACGTCGCGCACCAGCTCACGCCGCGGCCGGACAGGCGGGTCTCGGACTCCAGCCCGAGGCGGCGGTAGGCGGAGCCCATCGCCAGGACGACCGTGCGGGCGCGCAGGACCCGGCCGTCGCCGAGGACCACCCGCTTGACGGGTTCGCCGAGGGCCAGCTCCACCGCGTCCTCGCGGAGGAGCGACGCGCCGAACCGAGCGGCCTGGCGCCGCATGGAGTCCATGAGGTCCGGACCCATGACACCGTCGGGGAAGCCCGGGAAGTTCTCGACCTCCGTGGTGTTGACCAGGGCGCCGCCGGCCGTCACCGACCCCTCGACGACGACCGGGGCCAGCTGGGCGCGAGCCGCGTAGACGGCCGCGGTGTAGCCGGCGGGCCCCGACCCGACGATCACGACGTCGTGCGGCTCGCCCGCCGGGTCAGCGGTCACTGCCGGCACCCGTGCCCGCGGCCCGCCCGGCTCCGCGCGCCCACGACCACGCGTAGGCGTCGTCCTCGACGCCCAGCGCCGCCTTGCCGATCCGGAGCGGCCGGAAGGTGTCGATCATCACGGCGGTCTCGTCGGTCGAGGTCATGCCGAGCGTCTTCTCGTGGCTGCCGGGCTGGGGGCCGTGCACGTGGCCGGCCGGGTGCAGCGACACCGACCCCGGCTCGATCCCGCTGCCGGCGCGGCTGAGGAAGGCGCCGGTGTAGAAGAGGACCTCGTCGGAGTCGACGTTCGCGTGCGCGTAGGGCACCTTGACCGCGTCCGGGTGGTAGTCGAACATCCGCGGGACGAAGGAGCAGACGACGAAGCCGGGGCCCTCGAACGTGATGTAGGTCGGCGGCGGCAGGTGCAGTGCTCCGGTGGTGGGCAGGTAGTCGCCGATGTTGAACGCGTACGGGTAGTTGTAGCCGTCCCAGCCGACGACGTCGAAGGGGTGGAACGCGTAGCGGTACCTCGTACAGCCCGTGCGCGTCCGCACCAGGACGTCGGCCTCGCCGGTGCGCGGCGCGGGAAGCACCTCGGGAGCCCGGAGGTCGCGCTCGTTGTACGGCGCCCCGTCGAGGAACTGCCCGACGGGCGACATGAACTTCCTGGGCGGGCGGATGTGCCCGGTGCCCGTGGCCTCGACGACGAGCAGGCGCAGCTCGTCCGAAGTCAGCGCCCACCGATGCGTCGTGGACGCCGGAATCACGACGTAGTCGCCCTCGCCGACCGTGAGGTCGCCGTACGACGACTCCAGGACGGCGGTCCCCGACTCGACGTAGCAGAGCTCATCGCCGATCGCGTTGCGGTACAGGCCGCTGCTCCGGTTCGCGGCGACGTAGGAGACCGTGAGGTCCGGGTTGCCGACGATCACCTGCCGCCCGGTGACGGCGTCCCCCGTCACGCCCAGCTTGTGGGTCAGGACGTGGCGCGGGAGAAGAGGCGCGTTCGGCACCGTCTCCCGGTCGTCGAGCTCCACCGCCTCCGCCGCCGTGATCACCGTCGGCAGCTCCCGGTGGTACAGGAACGACTGGGTCCAGGAGAACCCCTCCTCTCCCTGCATCTCCTCGTAGTACAGCCCGCCGGACTCGGGGTCGCGGAACTGCGTGTGTCGGCGGCGCGGGATCCGGCCCATCTGCCGGTACATGACCATGCGGACCTCTCGATAATCGGTGACTAGGTTCGGATAACGGTGAGTATGGCGGGCCGATTCCGCGACTGTCAATGCACCCGAAGGCGTCCGGCGGCGCGTTGACGTCCCCCAGCGGCCGCCTTAGGCTGCTCGATTAACGAACTCAATCATCGATAATCGAGGATGGATCGCATGCGGGAGCTGCTGACGGTGCCCATGGGCAGCGGTGCACGCGCGACCGAGGTGTACTCGGGCGTGGCGCGGATGGCGGGCGTGCTGTGGTGCACGCGCGTGCGGGCCCGATCAGGGGAACGGGCCGCCACGGCCGTGGTCGTCGTCCACCCGTCCTCCAACTTCCTCGGGCACTACGCGCTGGACGCGTGGGCGAAGCGCGGCGTCGACGCCATCGCCATGACGACCCGGTACATCGGCAACGACAGCGCCCTGCTGCTGGAGAACTGCGTGCTGGACGTGGCCGCCGTCGTCGGCCGGCTGCGCCTCGAGGGATACGAGCGGGTGGTGCTCGTCGGCAACTCGGGGGGCGGCGGGCTGGTGGCCCTCTACCAGGAGCAGGCCGCGCACGCCACGATCCGGTCCGCCCCGGGCGGGGCCGGGCCCGACCTGACCCGGGCCGACCTCCCGCCGGTCGACGCCATCGTGACCCTGATGGCGCATCCGGGCCGCGCGAGCCTGCTCGCCGAGATGCTGGACCCGTCGATCCTCGACGAGGACCGCGTCGACGACCGGGACGGCGCGCTGGACATGTTCAACCCGGAGAACGGCCCCCCGTTCCCGCCCGAATGGCTCGCGGCCTACCGCAAGGCACAGATCGCACGCAACGAGCGGATCACCGACCTCGCGCTCCGCGGGATCGAGCGGCTCCGCGAGCGGACCGGCGGGCGGATCACCGACCTGCCGATGGCCGTCCACGCCACCTGCGCCGATCCCCGCAACCTCGACCTGAGCATCGACCCCTCCGACCGCGCGGCCGGGACGCTGTGGGGGCCGGCCGACGTCGCCAACCTGATCCCGACGACCCTGGGCCACTACACGTCGTTCCAGTCCTGGCTCTCCCAGTGGTCGGTGCGGACGTCCCACGGCGACGGACCCGCCAGGCTGCGCTCGGTCGACGTACCCGTCCACGTCATCTACGGCACGGCCGACCAGGCGTGCTTCCCTGAGCACGCCCGGCAGCTCTACGAGGCGGCGCCGTCCAGCGCGCGGCGGATCACGGCCATCGAAGGAGGCCGCCACTACCTCAACGGCCAGCCGGAGCTCATCGAGCACATGGCGGACGTGCTGGTCGGCTGGACGGAGGACGTCCTGTGAGCACGATCGCGCACCTCACGACGTCACACCACGCGATCCCCCTGGGCGCCGGCAGGGGCGGCTCCGGCGCGACCCGGGTCGACCTGGTGATCGTCACCGTCGAGGACTCCGACGGCGGCACCGGGACCGGGTTCACCTTCGGCCTCACCGGCGGCGCCGGAGCGGCGCGGCACCTGCTCGAGAACGACCTGCGCGCCGCCGTGACCGGCACGCGCCTCGACCACTGGCCGGCCACCTGGGAGGCGTTGTGGAACGTCACCCACCGGCTGGGGCGCGGCCATGCGCTACCGGCCGTCTCGGCACTGGACATCGCCGTCCACGACCTGCTGGCGGTCGAGCGGGGCCTGCCGCTCTACCGGTACCTGGGCGCCCACGCCGACAGCGTGCCGATCTACGGCAGCGGCCGGGCGACGCACGCGATGAGCGACGCCGAACTCGTCGAGGGCGCCGAGCGGTACGCGGCCGACGGCATCCACGCCGTCAAGCTGCGTGCGGGAGTCCTCGGACTCGAACGGGACGTCGCCCGCGTCGCGCGGGTGCGCTCGGCTCTCGGCGACGCGACCCGCATCATGGTCGACTGCAACGAGCGCCTGGGCCTGGCCGACGCGATCTGGCTCGCCCGGCGGCTGGCCGACCTCGGCGTCTACTGGATCGAGGAGCCGCTCCGCTCGGACGACGTCGAGGGGCACCGGCAGCTGGCCGCCCGCGGCGGGCTGCCGGTGGCCGTCGGGGAGCACCTGCTGGGCCGGTTCGAGTTCGCCCAGTACCTCCAGCGGCGGGCCGCGTCCGTCCTGCAGCCCGATCCCCCGCTGTGCGGCGGAGTGACCGAGTGGCGGCGGATCGCCGCGATCGCGGAGGCGGGGTCGGCGGTCCTGTCCCCCCATTTCCTTCCCGAGCTGAACGTGCACCTGGCGCTGTCGGCGCCGAACTGCTCGTACATCGAGCACTTCCCGCTGCTCGACGGGGTGCTGCTGGAGACGATCGAGATCAGCGACGGCCGCGCCCGCCCGCCGGACCGGCCCGGGCACGGACTGAGATTCGACCCGGACGCACTGCGCGCCCACCGCGTCTGACCTGAGCGAGGAGCACTGATGGACAGGGCCGGCCGGTGCCCGGCGAGGCGCTGATGGAGTCCGCTGCCGAGGTGTTCCGCGTGCACCTCGATCTGGACCTCGAACCGGTGGACGTGCTCCGCAGGTTCCGTGACCGCGATCGCCTGGTGGGCCTGCTCGGCGACTGGCACCACGGCGAAGCCGTCATCGCGTTCGATCCCGTACGCGTCGCCGAGGACCCGTTCGCGGCCGTCGACGTGCCGCGCCGGGAGAAACCGGCGGCGGGGTTCGGCGGCGGATGGATCGGTGTCTGGGGATACCGGATGGCTCATGTCCTGGAGCGGGTACCCGAGCCGCACGCGCGGCCGGTCCCCCAGCCGGACCACCGCGTCGGGTTCTACGACCGCGTCCTGCGCCGCGTCGACGGCGAGTGGTGGCTCGAATCGCTGGGGCCCACCGATCCCGCCGACGTCCTCGCGGCGCTGGCACGCGCCGCCGAGCCGCGGACCTTCGGCGTCGGCGAGTTCGCCCTCACCCCCGACCCGGCGTCCCACCGGGCCGCCGTCCGGCGAGCCCTCGATCACATCGCGGCCGGCGACATCTTCCAGGTCAACCTCTGCGCACGACTCGAAGCCCGGTTCGACGGCGATCCGCTTGAGCTGTTCTGCCGGGGGTACCGGACGCTGAAGCCGGCGTACGCCGCCTACGTCGCGGCCCCCGAGGGAGCGGTCGCGAGCTTCTCCCCCGAACTGTTCCTGCGCCGGACCGGCGGCACCGTCATCACGTCGCCGATCAAGGGCACCGCGCCTCTCGGCACCGATCCCCGGGAGCTGCTGGACTCGGGCAAGGACCGGGCCGAGAACATCATGATCGTCGACCTCATGCGCAACGACCTCAGCAGGGTCTGCGCGCCGGGCAGCGTGCGGGTACCGGCTCTCGTCCGCCCGGAACGGCATGCCGTCTGGCATCTCGTCTCCGACGTCACCGGCCGCCTCGCGGACGGCGCCACCGACGCCGGCCTGCTGCGCGCGACCTTCCCGCCGGGCTCGGTCACCGGCGCGCCCAAGCCGCGCGCGATGGAGATCGCGGCACGGCTGGAGGCCACCGGACGCGAGGCGTACACCGGCGCGATCGGGCACGTCGGTCCCGCGGCCGGGGTCGAGCTCAACGTCGCCATCCGCACCTTCGAGATCGCCGGAGGGCGCGTCTGGCTCGGCGTGGGCGGCGGGATCGTCGCCGAGTCGACACCGGAGGGCGAGTACGCCGAGCTTCTCACCAAGGCCGCACCGCTCATCCGCGCGATCGGCGGGACGCTCGATCATCTCTCCCCTGCCGCCGGCGCCGGGCGGCCCTCCGCCGGGAGCACGGGCACCGCGTCCTCGGGCACCGCGTCCTCGGGCACCGCGCCCTCGGGCACCGCGCCCATGAGCACCTCGCCCTCAGGCCCCGTGCCCACCGTCCGGTGCCGCCGGCCCGCCGCCGCGCCGGCCCGGCGGGCGGCGGCCCCGGCGCGCGTGCTGTTCATCGACAACTACGACTCGTTCGTCTACAACCTCGTGCACGACGCGCGCGACCTCGGCGCGGCCACCGAGGTGATCCGCAACGACGAGACCGGTGTCGACGACCTGGTCCGCGCCGCCCGCGACGGCGACTTCACCCACCTCGTCATCTCTCCGGGCCCCGGTGCCCCAGCCGAGGCCGGCATCAGCGTCGAGGCCGCCAGGGTGCTGGGGCCGAGCGTTCCGGTCCTGGGCGTCTGCCTCGGGCACCAGGCGATCGCCGAGGCGTACGGTGCCCGCGTCGTCCGCGCCCGGAGGATCGTCCACGGCAAGCCGTCGCTGCTGCACCATGCCGGGAGGGGGCTCTTCCGCGGGCTGCCGAGCCCGGTCTCGTGCGCCCGCTACCACTCTCTCGTCGTCACCGACGACGGGCTGCCCGGCGAACTCGAGGTCACCGCCCGCACCGCGTCGGGGACCATCATGGGTCTGCGCCACCGCGAGCACCCGACGCACGGCCTCCAGATCCATCCCGAGTCGATCCTCACGCCCCACGGCCGCGGGATGCTCCGGAACTTCCTCGCGATCGGCACCGCCGCCGGGTGAACCGGCGGAAGCGCGCACCGGGGGACGGTGACGCGCTGCCGCCGGTCGTCTGAACCGTCAGCGCGCCCGGCGCAGACGTCCCAGCGTGTGCGCCAGTCCCCTGGGATCGGCCCAGAGCACCGCGACGATCAGGATCCCGAACACGAGCTGCGCCACCACCGACGGGGGAAACGCCGCGCCGGGCCCGGTGCTCAGGCCGGGGATGACGGCTCCGTACCTCTGCAGCAGCAGCGGTATCGCGGTCACGAACGCGGCGCCGCCGATCGCGCCTCGCACCGAACCCAGGCCGCCCAGGATCACCATCGCCAGGTACTGCAAGGACAGGGTGAGCGTCCAGTAGTCGGGGACGGTGCGGCGGAACGCGACCGCGAGCAGGATCCCCGAGATGCCCGCGAGCACCGAACCGAACATGAAGCCGCTCGACCGGACGCGGCTGGGGTTGATGCCCAGCGCGGCGGCATGCGACTCCCCGTCCCGAACGGCCGCGTAGGCCCGGCCGATACGGCTCTCCAGCACCCGCGTCGTGAAGGCCGCGGTCGCCATCAGGACGAGCCCGCACAGGATCCACAGCCGTTCCGGACGGCCGAACTCCACTCCCGCGAGGACGATGCCGGGGTCGTCTCCGACGATCTCGAATCCTCCGACGGCGAGGTCGGGCACGGTCCGGCCGTTGTAGCCGCCGCTCAGTTCGGGCAGCGCGTAGAAGACGTGCTCGCCGATGAAGATGAGCGCCAGGGTGGCGACGCCGAGACTGATCCCCTTGAGCCGTCGCGCGACCGGGCTGAAGGCCAGGCCGACGACCGCCGAGAAGCAGACGGCGGCGACCGCGGCCGGCAGGGGCGGGAGCCCCGCGCCCCATGCCCCGTCCTCGGGGTCCGAGGCGAAGAAGATGTACCCGTACGCTCCGACGGCGAGAAAGAACGAGTGGGCCAGCGAGAGCTGCCCGACCCGTCCGTAGAGGACCGTCAGACCTATCGCGCCCACCGCCGCGGCGAAGGCGAACGCCCCCATGTTCAGCCAGAACGCGTCGACGTACAGGGGCAGCACGAGCAGCATCGCGAGCAGGAGCAACGCCGCGACCGGCTTTCTCCACGCTCCGGGACCATGCCGACGCCGGCTCCGGCTCCGGCTCCGGCTGGTTCCGGAACCCGCCACCGGCGTGGACGCATCCGTTTCCTCGGCCTCTTCCCGCGTCCTACTCGGACTCTCAGACACGATGCAGCTCCTGACTCCCGAACAATCCGGCCGGTCTCCAGACCAGGACCAGCAGCATCACCAGGTAAGGCGCGACGATCTCGAGCCCCTGCCCGAACGACGCCAGTTCCGTGTGGTAGCCGAGCACCAACGCCTCCGACAGGCCGACCAGCAGCCCTCCCGCGATCGCGCCGGACGTGGAGTCCAGACCGCCGATGATCGCGGCCGGCAGCGCCCGGAGCGCCACCTGTTCCAGGCTCGTGTCCAGTCCCGGACTGGGGAACCCGACCAGGAAGACGCCGGCGACGACCGCGAGCAGCCCGGACATTCCCCAGGCGACCGCCGCCACCACGGGCAGCCTGACTCCCATGAGCGCGGCCGTCTCGGGGCGTTCGGCGGTCGCCCGCATCGCGACCCCGTAACCGGACCGCTGGAGCCACAGATAGAACGCTCCGAGAAAGGCCAGGCTGACGGCCAGCGCGACCACCCGGATGGCCGGGACGGTCACGCCGAGCACCGACAGGGTGCCGGCGCCCCACGGGTCCCCGGTGGGGATGATGCGCGGGCCGATCCGGCGGTCCACCTCGGTCACCAGGGCGAAGTCCAGCCCGATCGTCATCACGCTGGCCGCGACGACGGCGTTGCGGCGGGTGAAACGGCGGACGAGAACGATCTCGACGAGCACCGACATCCCCGCGGTGAACAGGATGCCCAGCAGCAGCGCGATCCAGAACGGCACGCCGTGGGTGGTGGTCGCGCTGGCGACGACGTAGGTGCCGAGCATGAGCATCGACGGCTGCGCCAGGTTCACGACCGCGGACGCCTTGTAGACGATCACGATTCCCAGTGCCACGAGCGCGTAGAGCGAGCCCACGGAGACACCGGTGATGAGCACGGTGGCCAGGTAGTTCACGCCGACTCCTCCGCGGTTCCCAGGTACGCCGCGATGACGCGCGGATCGCCGGACACCCGCAGCGGATCCCCGTCGGCGATCACGGTCCCGAAGTCGAGCACGGTGATGGCGTCCGCGACGCTCATGACCAGCTTCATGTCGTGCTCGACGAGGACGACGGTCAGCCCGCGTTCCACCGCCAACCTGGTGATCAGCGTCGTCAGCTCCGCCTTCTCGTGGGTGTGCAGGCCGGCCGCGGGCTCGTCGAGCAGGAGCAGCCGGGGGGAGGTCGCGAGCGCGCGTCCGAGGTCGACCCGCTTCTGCAGCCCGTAGGGGAGCTCGGCGGCCATCTCGTCCAGGTGCTTCCGGAGGTCCAGGTACTCGGCCACCTCGGCGGCCACCGCCCGGGCGACGCGCTCGGCCCGCCGCTCCGCGGGCAGCCGGAGCCCGGCGGCGATGACGCCGGCCGTGCCGTGCCGGTACTGCCCGATCATCAGGTGCTCCTCCACCGTGAGGCCGTCGAACATCGACGCGTTCTGGAAGGCGCGCCCCACTCCCATGCCGGTGATCTTGTGGGGCCGCTTCCCGACGAGTTCGCGGCCGTCCAGCCGGACGGACCCCTCCTGCGGCGGGTACAGGCCGCTCAGCACGTTGAGCAGGGACGACTTGCCGGCGCCGTTGGGGCCGATCAGGGCGTGCACCGAGCCCGCCGCGACGTCCAGCGACACGCCGGACAGCGCCGCGAGCCCGTTGAAGCGGAGCGTCACGTCCCGGACGGTGAGCCCGGCCGGGGCGTCCGCCCGGTCATGCGCGTGGGTCGTCATGGATCTCACCTCCCAGGTATGCCGCTTGGACGGCGGGACTGGACCTCAGCTCCGCCGCGCCGCCCTCCAGGACGATCTCGCCGACCGCGAGGACGTAGGCGCGGTCCGCGAGTTCGAGCGCGACGTGGGCGTTCTGCTCGACGATCACGACCGAGGTCCCCCCGCCGTTGATGTCGCGGATGATCCGGCTCACCTGGTCGACGATCCGCGGCGCGAGGCCGAGCGATGGCTCGTCGAGGAGCAGCAGGTCGGGGTCGGCCATCATGGCGCGCCCGAGAGCGAGCATCTGCTGCTCTCCGCCCGACAGCAGGCTCGCCGGCCGGGCGCGCCGTTCGGACAGGATCGGGAACGTGTCGAAGGCCCGGTCCAGGCGCCTGCGCAGCTCGGCGCGCGTGCCGCGCCGGGCGTGGCCGCCGATGCGGAGGTTCTCCTCCACGGTGAGCGTCGCGAAGATCTGCCTGCCTTCGGGGACCTGGACGATGCCCCTGCGGACCCGCTTGTCGGCCGACCGCGCGCCGAGCCGGGTGCCGCGGTGGAGCACCGAGCCGGCGACGACCCGTCCTCCGTGCGGCGTCAGCACCCCCGAGATCGTCCTCAGCAGCGAGCTCTTTCCGGCGCCGTTGCTCCCCAGGATGGCGACGACCTCGCCCTGCCCCACCCGGACTCCCACGTTCTTCAGCGCCGTGGAGGAGCCGTACTGGACGGTGAGTCCTTCCGCCGCGAGGACCGGCGGTCCGCTGCCCGCCGTCACTTCTGCGGTGACTCGTCGGCGAACCGGGCCACGGTCGGGCCGGCGTAGTCGGTCTCGACGACGTCGAGGCCGCCCGGTACGCCCTTCGCGGGACGGAGCACGATGATCTTGTCGGACGGGCCGGCGCCCGGCTTCGAGTAGTCGAGCGGCACGGTCGCGCCCTGGGTGTCGATCGTGAACTTCCCGTGGAAGACGTCCCACAGCGCCCGCCGGTCGAGGTCCTTCCCGCCGTCGCAGGCCTTGGTCATCGCCTGGTCGAGCACCGCGGAGATCGCGAAGCCCAGGACCACCATCTGGCTCGGCGGCACCCTGGACCCCGACTTCTCGTACAGCGCCCTCACCTTGGTCGCCGCCGCCCCGTCCCCGGAGTAGGCGGTCACGCTTCCGACGACCAGCGCGCGCTTCTCGAGGATCGAGGCCACGTTGGTGTCGAGCAGCTGCGGCGCGTAGGCGCCCATGGACGCGACGATCGGGACGTCCATCCCGGCGGCCTCACTGAGACCGGCCAGGGAGGCGAGCTGCGGCGGGGCCGCGTTCACGAAGACCGCCTTCACTCCGGCGTCCTTGAGCGCGGTGACCTGGGACGTCAGGTCGGTGATGCTGGGATCGACCTGGACCGCCTCGACCGTGACGCCGTTCCGCCGGCCGGCGTAGCGCAGCCCGGCCAGGGCCGGCTCGCCGAAGTCGCCCTGGAAGTAGACGTGCCCGACGGTGTCGCCGCGCTCGATGTCGCCCCGCTCGACGAGGTAGTCGAACGCGTCGACGGCCTCCGCGTCGAAGTAGGTGCCGGGCACGACGAGCGCGGGCGACCGTCCGAGCTCCGGGGACCAGCTCATGGCGATCGCCATGATCCGGTCGTCCTCGAGCTCGGACCTGATCGCCAGCGAGGTCGGCGAGCCGACGCTGATCTGGTAGGCCAGCACCTTGTCGTTCAGCTCGCCGGCCAGGGAGATCGCCTTCTGCGGGTCGTACCCGTGGTCGCGGGTCTCCAGGACGATCCGCCGGCCGCAGGTGCCGCCGGCGGTGTTCTTCTGGTCCCAGTACAGCTGGATCCCGAGGTTCTGCTGCTCGGCGGGCGCCTTGAACGGGCCGGTCAGGTCGCTGAGCACGCCGAGGTGGATCTCGCCGTCGGTGACGCCGACGGCCGCGGTGCCCCCGCCGCCCTTGGTCGAGCACGCCGCCGCCGTGCCGAGGAGCGCCGCGCAGAGGAGGACGCGCCCCGCCTTCGCCGCGCCGGAGCGGATGATGCCGCCTGCGTTCATGGGCTTCCTTAAGTCCGGTGGTTTCGAGATGGGGTGGGTGCGCGCCCTCAGCGGGCGGCGTTGATCTCGCGGATCGCCGCGAGAGCCTCGTCCGGCTCCATGCGGGTCCGGTAGGCCATCGAGACGTGGCGGGCCCGCACGGTCCCCTGGCGGTCCAGCACGAAGGTCGCCGGGACGGGGAGGCTGTAGTGCCCGTCGGGCTGCTGCTTTGCCAGCGCCGCCAGCGTGGAGTCGAGCATGTGCGCGGTGATCCCGGCCGGAAGGTCGAACCGGATGCGGTAGGCGTCGAGCACGTGCTGGTCCACATCGGACAGGACGTCGTATTCGAGGGCGTTCTTCTCGCTCATCGACATCGCGTCGTCCGGGGCCTGCGGGCTCACGGCGATCAGAGAGGCGTCCTGCGCTGCGAACTCGTCCAGCCGGCTCTGGTACGCGCGCAGCTCCAGGTTGCAGTAGGGGCACCACGAACCGCGGTAGAAGGTCAGCACGACGGGCCCCGTCGCTAGCCGGTCGGCCAGCCGCACCCGGCCGCCCCGGGCGTCGGGGAGCTCGAAGTCGGGGGCCCGGTCCCCGATCGCGAGTCCCGGCACGAGGCCCTGCTCCTCGATGTCCGCGAAGGCCCGGTTGATCGCCGCCTTGGCGTCCTCCGGTCGGTTCACCGACGCGGCCAGTTCTTCCAGTTGCTCCCTGAGGGACGTCCTGCGCGACGCGGCATCCGCCATACTCGCCTCCACCGATTAACGGCACTTGTGTTCGATAAACGGAACAGTGGCATCGGCGTTCGGAGATTGTCAAGAGTGCGCACTTCGACTGGTGAGGGCGCATGCGCGGACGGAGACACAGGCGAAGAAGGCATGCGCGAGCGCGCGATGCGAGGAGGGGCGCACCTGGTCCGAGCACGGACGGGCGATGGCGGTCACCCGCGCAGCGGGTGGTCCGCTCCCGGCGCGAACCGGAACGGGAAGATCAGCCGCCGGCGAGCGACAGCGCCTTGGCGAGCGCCATCACCTCGGTGGCGAGCGCCGGCACCTCCGAGATGCGCTCGGCCGGTATGACGAGGCCGACGCTGCCCATGGCCTCGCCCCCCGCGGTGAAGATCGGGGCGGCGATGCCGGTGTAGCCGGGCACCACCTCACCGGTCGTGACCGCGTATCCCAGCGAGCGGGCCTCGGCCACCTCCGGCCGCTCCCCCGGACGCGGCGGCCGCCCCGAGAGGATGGCGATGCCGTACGCCGCGAAGGCCGGCAGCGGCCCGCGGGCGCCGACGCGGAAGTTGGCGGCCGACGGCTCGATGGACAGCACGGTCACCACTTCGTCGCCGTCGGCGATGTGCAGGACCGACGTGGCCACCACCCGCTCGGTCGCGTCGCGGAGCAGCGGCGTCGCCATGGAGATGAGATCCCGCGAGACCATCCGGGCCAGGCTGAAGACCCCGCTCCCCACGACGTAGCGGCCGTCGTCCAGGCGGGTCGCGAACTTGCGGGCCGTCAGCGTCGCCAGCAGCCGGGCGACGATGGACCGGTGGACGCCGACGTGCTGGGCGACCTCGGTGGCCGTGAAGCCGTCCGCCGACGTACCGAGGAACTCCAGCACCTGGAGCCCGCGATCGAGGGTCTGGGCGATCTCCCCGCCCGCCGGCTTTCCGCTGGCCCCCACACCGGCCTCCTTGATCCTCGCATCGCGTGCCGCAACCGCCACTTTTACCAGAATCCGGCACCTCTCCCGGCACCGACACGACCGGCGGCCGGGTCCCCCGAGGCCGGGCACCGGATGCCGCTCACCGTTGACAGGCTTTCAGGTTACCCGATATACGAGTCTAACAACCGATTATCGCACATTGGAGTCTCATGGCCGAGAGCGACGATCTGGAGACGATCCAGATCCCCGAAGTGACCGTGCGGCCGGCCCCGGGCCGCGCCAAGGTCGTCACGGTCCCCGTCGACGGAGACGTGGTGATGGGGATGCGCGCCGAGATCGCGGAGCACTACGGCGTCCCCGGCCACGAGCTGGAGCCGCACGCGACGACGCTCGACTACCTGATCGGCGCCGCCGCGGGATGCCTGACCGGCACCTTCTCCGGGATGCTCCTCGCGCTCGGCCAGGACACCGGTGGCGGCAGCCTGGTGGCGAAGGCCGCGGGACGCATCGTCAAGGAGAAGGCCGTGCTCCGCGTGGCGGGCGTCCACGTCGTCTACGAACTCCGCCGCGACGCGGGGGTGGCGGAATCGGACATCGTCCGCGCTCATGCCGTCCATCAGCGCCGGTGCCCCATCGCCCGGTCGATCGGCACGAGCGTCACCCTGACCACGGAACTGCGGTTCCGGTGACGGCCGGGAGCCCGTCCGCCGCCGGCATTCCCCGGCTGCGGCTCAACGAGTTCGTCGAGCGGCTCGCGACCAGGACCCCCACGCCGGGCGGAGGCGCGGTCCTCGCGGTCTCCGCCGCCATGGCCGCCTCCCTCGTCCAGATGGTCATCGGCTACACCGGACCGGAGCGCCTCGGAACCGCCTTCCCCCCGTCCAGGCTGCGCGGCCTCGAAAGGCTGGGCGCTCGGGCGCTGCGGCTCGCCCAGCAGGACGCCGCGGCCTACGCGGACTACGTCCGGGCGTCACGGGACACCTCGTCGGACGCCTCCGCCCGGCGGCACCGGGCCGGTGCGGCCATCGTCGCCGTCCCCCTGGCCGTCTGCGAGATCGCGGCCGCGGTCGCCGCCGCGGCCGCGGACCTCGCGTCGTGCGGCAACCCGCACCTGGCGGGCGACGCCGCGATCGCGGCGCACCAAGCGGCCGCGGCCGCCACCGGCGCGGCGCACCTGGTGTCGGCCAACCTCGGGGACGGCGCGGCCGACGACATGCGCGCGTCCCGTGCCGGCCGCCTGGCCTCCCGGGCACGGGCCGCAGCCGAGTCGTTGCCGACGACGGGAGCCGCCACCCGGTCGGCCGAGGAACACCGATGACGACCACGGCCGCGGACTCTGTCCACCGCGGCCCGCTCACCGGCCGCGGAGGGAACTGCTCGGTCATGGGGGTCCTCAACGTCACCCCGGACTCGTTCTCGGACGGCGGCAGATTCGCCACCCCCGCAGCCGCGATCGCGGAAGGCATCAACCTGCGCCGGGCGGGCGCCGGCATCGTGGACGTGGGCGGCGAGTCGACACGCCCCGGCGCCGCCCGGACCACCGGCGAGGAGGAGCTGCGGCGGGTCCTGCCCGTGATCGAGGGACTGGCCGCGGCAGGTGTGGTCGTCAGCATCGACACCATGCGCGCCTCGGTCGCCAGGAAGGCCGTTCGCGCGGGCGCCGTCCTCGTCAACGACGTCAGCGGCGGCAGAGCGGACGCGGCCATGCACCGCACGGTCGCCGAGCTCGGCGTCCCTTACGTGCTGACCCATTGGCGCGCGCCTTCGCGATCGATGAGAAGTCACGCGCGCTACGACGACGTCGTCCGCGAGGTGAGGGACGAACTTCGGGTGCAGATCGATCGTGCGCAACGGCTGGGGGTCCGACAGGAGCAGATCATCCTCGACCCGGGTCTGGGTTTCGCGAAGAACCCCGACCACAACTGGATCCTCCTGAGGAACCTGGCGCACATCGCGATGGGCTACCCGCTCCTTGTGGGCGCCAGTCGCAAGAGCTTCCTGGGCGAACTGCTCGCCGCGCCGGACGGGCGCCCCCGCAGCGCTGCCGACCGGGACGCGGCCAGCACCGCCATCTCCCTGTGGGCGGCGGTGCAGGGCGCCTGGTGCGTAAGAGCGCACGACGTGCACAGCACGGCTGACGCATTGAGAGTCGCCGCCGAACTCCGCCCGTCCAGCGGTGTGAAGGCAAGAACCCGAGCGCCCGGCCCAAGCCAGGCCGAGCACCGGCCATGAGGCGATGAAACAAGCAGCCGCGAAACGAGCGGGCCGCCGGTCCGTGGTCCGGCCGCCCGGCACCGGGCTGCGTCGTGGTCGGCCGCCGGACGGGCGCCGGACGGCCGTCCGGCGGGCCGTCCGGCGCCCGGGCCGGGTGCTTCAGCCCTGTGATCGGGCGGAAGCTCAGGTGACGTCAGGTCAGTTCGCGGCCGTTGCCGGTGTAGTGCTCCCAGTCCTGCGGGTCGTGGCCGATCCAGATCTCGGCCGGCGTCGAGGCGGCGAGGCGCTTCATGCGCCGGATCGAGCGGACGGATTCGGCGGTGTTCCAGTCGGTCCCCATCGGCATGGTCTTCTCGATCGCCGCGCGCAGGTGGACCGCGTCGCCGGTGAGGATCAGGTTGCGCGACGGCAGGCGCACCAGCAGGCCGCTGCTTCCGGGCGTGTGGCCGGGGAACCTGAGGACGACGATGCTGCCGTCGCCGAACAGGTCGTGGTCGCCGGGCAGTTCGTGCCAGGTGAAGTCCCGGGCCGGGTCGATGTCGCGGTAGCGGAACAGGTCGCGCTGGGGCGGATGCGGCCAGTAGGCGTGCGGAAGCTCGCCCTCGCCGATCCAGATGTCGGCGTGGGGGAAGAAGCGCAGGCCGCCGGTGTGGTCGTCGTGCAGGTGCGACAGGACGACGTGCTTGACGTCCTCCACGGTGTACCCCAGCGCCTCGATCTGGCGGTCGACGCGCTGCGCGGGGTCGTAGCGGAGGTGGTTGAACTCCAGCGTCTCGGGCCTGTAGACCGACAGCGGGTCCTCGCTGGCCTCCGGGATGATGCCCGTGTCGAACAGCACCAGCCCCCGGGGATGCTCGATGAGGAAGCACGGCACCGGAATGGTGACCCGCCCCTCTTCGTGCACGACGAGGAAGTTCGCGGGCAGGGTGAAGGTGGGGCCTTCGAGCGCCCAGAGCCGCGTCGCCACACCGGCGGGCGCTCCCGCCAGGGCCTTGCTCGATGCTTCGGTCATGCCGACACCGCCTTTGCTTGGGTGGGAATGAGACGTCGCCGCACGGCGCTCGCGAGCGCGCGTCCCCTGGCGCTCTGGAAGACGGCCGCGACGGCGATGACGGAGCCCTGGACGATGAGCTGCATCGCGGACGGTGCGCCCACCGACAGGACGAACTGGTTGAGCTGGCTGAGCAGCACCGCCGCGACCAGCGTCCCGACCATGCGGCCGCGGCCGCCGGACAGCAGCGTCCCGCCGAGGACGACCGCCGCGATCGACGGCATCACGTAGCCGTCGCCGACCTGGAGGTTGGGCACGTTGACGTAGCCGGCGAGCACGATCCCGGCGATGGCGTAGCATGCCGAGGCGCCCACGTAGGCGGACCAGCGGATCAGCGAGACCCGCAGGCCGGACGCACGGGCGGCGTCGATGTTGGCGCCGACCGCGACGAACCCGCGTCCGAACCTCGTCGACGCCATGACCAGCGCGGCCACCAGCACCAGGACGACGGCCAGCCACACCAGGTTCAGCACGCCGAGCGTCCGCCCGGTCGAGAACGCGCTCAGGCCGGGCGGCACCCGGTGCGTCGTGCCGCCCGAGTAGGCCAGGACGAGCCCGCCGATGACCGCGTTCATGCCGAACGTCGCGATGAGCGGGGTGACCTTCAGGTAGGTGACGAGCAGGCCGACCACGCCGCCGATGACGGCGCCCGTGACCAGGACGGCGGGCACGGCCCAGAGCAGGTCGCCGTCGCCGTGCGGGAGCTTGCTGACCATCACGGCGGACAGCGTCACGGTGCCGGTGACCGACAGGTCGATGCCGCGCTGCTGGACGACCAGCGTCTGGCCGATCCCGCAGACGGCCAGGACGGCGGCGAAGGGGAGCATCGCGTTGAGCGAGGCCCCGTTGACGCTGCTCGGCGCGACGAGCAGGCACACGATGAACAGCAGGATGGTGGCGTACAGGACCGGCATCGCCGGTAGCCGCCGGGTGACCCGATTCATGACGAGCTCCTCGCTCCCGCGCCCTGGAAGCCGAGCTTGGAGTAGAAGGCGGTGGCGGTGATCACCAGGGCTCCGAGCAGGAACTGCTGCCAGTAGGCGGTGAGCCCGAGGAATGACACCACGGTGTTGATCTGCAGGATGACCGCGGCGCCCAGGAGGGCGCCGACGAACGACCCGCGTCCCCCGAAGAGGCTGGCGCCGCCGAGGACGACGGCACCGATGGTCGACAGGGTGTAGACGTTGCCGACGGTGGCGTTGCCGGAGCCCGCGACCGGCAGGAACACCAGGGCGCCCACCATGGCGAACACCGAGGCGCCCACGTAGGCGAGGAGGTTCATCCGGCCGACCTTGACGCCGACCTCGGCGGCCACGCCCGGGTTCGAACCGGCGGCGCGCAGGCGGACGCCGGTCTCGGTCCGGGTGAGGGCGAGTTCGAGCGCGACCGCCACGACGATCGCGACGATCACCGTGACCGGGATGAAGGCGACCGTGCTCTGCAGCTGGTAGACCAGGCCGGGTTCGAACGAGCCGCCCGGGGTCTCCCGCATGATCAGCGCGACGCCCTGCAGCGCCGTGTAGGTCACCAGGGTCGCGATGATCGGCCCGATCTGGAACAGGCGGACCAGCCCCCAGTTGACGACCGCGACGGCGATGCTGACGGCCAGCAGCGCCAGGCAGCCGAGCACCATGCCGGCCGGGCCGGTGCCGGGGGCCAGGACGAAGGACGCCGTCACCACGACCACGCTGATCAGCGGGCCGATGGACAGGTCGATGCCGCCGACGAGCAGCGCGAACTGCTGTCCCATCGAGGCGAACACCATGATCGCCAGCATCGGCAGGATGAGCCCGAAGTTGCGGCTCGACAGGTAGAACTCGTTCTGCGACGCCGCCACCGCGCCGAGCGCGAGGATGGCCACCCCGAGAACGGCCCAGGGGAGCACGTTGGGCGGCAGCAGGGCCTTACCGCGCCCCTTCCCCGCCGCCTGGTCCTTCTGCGTGCGGGAGGCGGTCGAGGTGGTGACGGCCGCCTCGGTGATGCCGCGCTCGACGACCTCGTCGCCGTCGAACTCCTTGACGATGCGCCCCCGGGAGAAGACCAGCACCCGGTCGCACAGGCCGGCCAGTTCGGAGTTGTCGGAGGAGAGCACGCAGACGGCCTTGCCCTGCGCGGTCGCCTCCCGCAGCAGCGCGTAGATCTCGGCGCGGGCTCCGACGTCGACGCCCTGGCTGGGCTCGTCCACCAGGATCAGCGCGGCGTCCGACAGCAGCACGCGGCCGATCATGACCTTCTGCTGGTTGCCGCCCGACAGCGACTCGATCGGCGCCTCGCCGCCGACGGTGCGGATGCCGAAGTCGGCGATGGCCCGGTCGGAGCGGCGCCGCTCGGCGCTTCCGCTCAGCAGGCCCAGGCGCGAGAGCGGCGCCAGGGCGCGCAGCATCAGGTTCTCCCGCACCGACAGCCCGGTGAGGGCGCTCTCGCGGTGCCGGTCGTTGGACAGGTAGGCGACGCCGGACGCGGCGGCGCGGGCGGGGCCGCGCACGTCGATCTCGGCGCCGTCGAGCCGCACCGTCCCGTGCGAACGCTCCAGTCCGGCCAGGGCGCGCAGGACCTCGCGCTGCCCCTGCCCCTCGACCCCGGCCAGGCCCAGGATCTCACCGCGGCGCAGCGCGAACGACACGTCGTCGAAGCCCGCGCCGCGCAGCCCCCGCACGGTCATGATCTCCGCCGCGTCCCCGGACGCGGCGAGCTTGGCGGGGAACCGGGCCGACAGCCGCCGCCCGACGATCAGCGTGACCAGCTCGTCCTCGGTCAGCTCGGGGCCGACGGGACGGGTGCCCCGCAGCTCCCCGTTGCGCAGCACCGACACGACGTCGGCGATCTCGATGACCTCGCGGATGCGGTGCGAGATGTAGACCACCGCCACCCCGTCGGCCGCGCAGCGCCGGATCGCCTCGAACAGCACGGCCACACCCGCCTTCAGCAGGTGCTCGGTCGGCTCGTCCAGGATCAGGACGGACGGCTCGCACGCCAGCGCGCGGGCGATCTCGACGACGAAGCGCTCGTCCGGCCGCAACTGGCGGGTCGGCACGTCCGGCGCGATCCGCGCCACCGCCTCCCATGCCGCCAGGTGCTCGCGGGCCCAGGCGTTCTGCCTCCGGATCGACGGCCGCAGCCGCGCCGGGACGGCCATCCGCATGTTCTCCGCGACCGTCAGGTCCGGCAGCAGCGCCGGTTCCTGGTGGACGATGGCGAGCCCGCGTTCACGCGCCCAGTTCGGGTCGCCGTGCTCGCCGACCTCGCCGCCGAGCGCGACCGTGCCCTCGTCCGCGCGCACCGCGCCGGACGCGATGGCCATCAGCGTGGACTTGCCGGCGCCGTTCTCCCCCACCAGCCCGTGCACCCGGCCGGCGCGGAACGACAGCGAGACGTCGTTGAGCGCCCGGACCCCGGGATAGGACTTCGATACACCGCGAAGCCCGAGAACCTCGGCGGCTCCCACGCCGGACGCCGCGGCGTCCGACACCTTGATTGGTTCCATTGGTAATTCTCCTCGCCGGCGATGGGCGGGCGGCGCTCCCGTGCGCCGTGCCGCCGTCCGGGGACCGCCGTACTCCGGGACCGCCGTCCTCCGGGGAGCGGGGCGCCTCCCGGAGAACGGCGGTGCGGCTGCTACTTCGCGAAGATCTCCGCGAGCCGGGTCGCGTCGAACGTCGACGCGAGAGGGGCGTCCTGCGGCAGCTTGTCGTCGCAGGCCGGGATGATGTCCTTGGTCGTGTCGATCCCGACCGCCCGCTCGAAGACCCAGCTCTCGCCGTTCTCGACGCCCTGGACCGCCGCGACCGCGTGGCGCAGCGCGACGCGGCCGATGGACACGTCGCCGTCGGACGAGAACAGCTGGAAGTCCGGGTTCTTCTCGTGCAGGTCCCGCCACATGCAGACGAGCTCGTTGGTGGACGAGCCGCCGGCGACGGGCGGCAGCGGCTTGCGCGCGTTCTGGTAGGAGCGCACGATGCCGGGCCCGGTGCCGCCGAGGTAGTCGGCGATGAGCGCGGA
Source organism: Actinomadura meyerae (assembly GCF_900188445.1). Taxonomy (GTDB): domain Bacteria; phylum Actinomycetota; class Actinomycetes; order Streptosporangiales; family Streptosporangiaceae; genus Spirillospora; species Spirillospora meyerae. Next base: position 24,425 of record NZ_FZOR01000040.1, on the reverse strand, counting down.
GGTGTCCGGGTACTGGGCGAAGGTGCCGCTGACGACCTTCTGCGACTCGGCGGGGTCCCAGTTGGTGGTGATCGGCCCGCTGCCCTGCATCTTCAGCGCCGGGTTCTCGGCCAGCACCGCCTGGAAGTCCTTCCAGTATTTGGCGCTGAGCGGGTTGCCCGCCGTGCCGCCGAGGTAGGCGAGCTTGCCGCCCTTCGGCAGCGCCCGGCTCAGGAACTCGCCCCAGGCCTGGGTCTCCTTGGCCAGGGCGAGGTCGACGAATCCGGTGTAGTCGGTCCCGGCGGTGCCGCCGGGGTCGGCCTCGAAGGGGACGACCGTGACGCCGCTCTCGAACGCCTTGCGCAGCGCCGGGACGGCCGCCTTGCCGAAGTCGTCGTAGGTGATGATCGCGTCGAACCCCTGGGCGGTCGCCGAGTTGATCATCGAGATGTACTGGTTCTGGTCGTTGTTGGCGTCGAAGTACTTGACGGTGACGTTGCCGCACTTCTCGGCCTCGTCCTGGACCTCGGCGAGGGCCACCTTGCGCCAGGAGTTGTCGCCGAAGCCGACGACGTAGGCCACCTTCGCGTTCTTCTCGCCGCAGAACTGCGACAGGCTCGGGCGGCCCTCGCGCCCCTGCGGGGTCTTGTTCTGCTCAGCCACGGTGGTCTTGTTCTGCACTGCCCCCGAGTTGCCGCACGCGGCCGTGAGGGCGGACGCGAGAGCGAGCCCGGCCACGGCGGCACCTCCTCTCGCCCAGCGACTGTTGACCATGTGAACTTCCTTTCGGGTGGGGTGGGGATGGTCCCCGGGGTGGCGGGGGGGCGCGGCTACTGGATGCTCCGGCCGCCGTCGACGTCGAGGCAGACGCCGGTCAGGAACTCGGCGGCGGGGCTGGCCAGGAACGTCACGGCCGCGGCGACGTCGGCGGGGACGGCCTGGCGGCCCATCGGGATGCCCGCGACGATCGCGGCCTCATCCTCGGGGGTCATCTCCGCCGCGCCGGTGGCGAGCTTGACGAACCCGGTCGGGGACGCCACCGGGTTGACGGCGTTGACGCGGATGCGCGGCGCCAGCTCGGTGGCGAGGGCGCGGGTGAGGGTCTCGACGGCGCCCTTGCTGGCGTTGTAGGCGAGGCGGCCGGGCCGGGGGCGGATCGCGCTGATCGACGCGGTGTTCACGATCACGCCGCCGTCGGGCATGTGCGGCACCGCGTACTTCGTCGCGGCGAAGACGCTGCGCGCGTTGATGGCGAACTGCCGGTCCCAGGTCTCGATGTCGATGTCGAGGGCGTGGCAGATGCGGTGCGGTGCGCCCGCGTTGTTGGCCAGCACGTCGATCGAGCCGAACTCCGCGACGGTGAAGTCGATCAGGGCCTTGATCTGGTCCGGCTCCGCGACGTCCACCGTGAAGGGCAGCGCGCGGGGGAGCCGGCCGGCCACGGCCGCGGCGCCTTCGGCGTTGATGTCGGCCACCACGACGTTGGCGCCGCCCGCGGCGAACTGCTCGGCGATCGCCGTGCCGAAACCGGACGCGGCACCGGTGACGATGACGTTCTTTCCCTCGAAGGCGGCGGGGTTCACCGAGGACGGGTTAGTCATGGCTTTGTTCCTCTGTTTCTTTGTCGGAATCGGTCTCAGGCCGCTGCCACGACCTGATGGGGTTCTTCCAGGGCGAGAGCGCTCCCCGGTGGACCGCCGGCCCGGATCGGAAATGCTGGGCCTGCTCCAGGGTTTCGATGAAGGGCAGGTCCATGGGGTAGAGCGCCGCGTCCGAGACCCGCGGGCCGGCTTTGGAGACGTGCCCGTAGAGCCGGTGGCCGACGATCTCCTCGGCCAGCGCGACGGTGTCGATGAGGCGGTCGATGTCGACCCCGGTGTCGTAGCCGAGCGCGTCCAGCATGACGACGAAGTCCTCGGTCGGGAAAAGCGTCGCGGCCCTGCCGTTGCCGCAGTACGGGCAGCCGGCCATGCCGCCGATGCTGGTGTCGGTGGTGACCGTGAACGTCTCGTCGAGGCAGCGCAGCGCGGTGTAGAGGGAGATCCCCGCCATGCCGCGCGTGTCATGCAGGTGAAGGTGGATGTCGCGCACCTCGGGCCACCTTCGGCGGATCTCGGTGAGGTCCTCCTCCAGCTGCCAGGGAACGTTCCAGCCCATGGGGTCGGCGAAGAAGACCTTGCGGACGGTGACGCCCGCTTCCGTCCACAGGTCGTGCTGGCGTCGCAGCATCTCCATGCGCTGGGCGTGGCTGAAGGCACCGACCCAGTTGGAGCCCCAGGCGGCCCCCACTCCGATCTCCGCCTCGGTCTGCCCGGCTTCGACGGCCGCCGCGATGATGCCGGGCCAGGAGGCGATCTCCTGTTCCTGCGTGCGGTTGGTGTTGCGCTGCGCGAACACGTCGCAGAGATGCGCCCTGGTCGCCGGGCGCGATTCCACGAGGGACAGCCGCTCGGGAATGTACGCCGCTCGCCATTCCACGCCGCGCTGGTTGAGCGCGAGCGCCGTATAGATGACGCCTTCGGCAGGGGTGAACGACTGGACGAGTTCGTCGATGCCGGCCATTTGCGGCGTCCACTTGGGACTGACGAAGCTCCCGACGACGATGTTCCGCAGGCCGGTCTGCGACAGCGAGTCGAGCAGCCGCACCTTCTCCTCGACCGGAATCGCGCTGTCCTCGATCTGCAGCCCCTCGCGCATTCCCTCCTCAAGGAGGGCGACGCGCGGCAGATCCGCCCGTGGGGCGGGCATGGCGTGCAGGCCCTTGGCGTCGGTCACGGCCGCGCCCCGTTCGCCGTCCCGCGGATCTCGGCGAGCACCTCGTCGGTGTGCTCCCCCAGATCCGGTGCGGGGCGCAGCTCGGTGATCGGCCCGTTCTCGTCCGCCAGGGGCGTGACGACGGCGCGATAGCCGTCGATCTGCGGGTGCGGGATCGGCGGGACGGCCCCGATGCGCTCCACCTGCTCGTGCGCGAGGACCGTGTCGAGGGTGTTGATCGGTGAGCACGGGACACCGGCGTCCTCGAGCTTGGCCAGCCAGGTGTCGCTCCCCTCGCCCCTGAGATGGTCGGACAGGATCGCGCCGAGCGTCGCGCGCTCGCTCACCCGTGCCGGGTTGGAGGCGAAACGCGCGTCCTGCGGCAGTTCCGGGCGCCCGATGGCTTCACAGAGCGCGACCCAGAGCCGCTGGTTCCCCGCCGCGATGACGATGTCGCGGTCGGCGGTCGGGAACGCGCCGTAGGGGTAGATTCCGATCGTCCCGGAGCCGAGCCGCTGGGGCAGCTCACCGGCCGCCAGGTAGTTGGCGACCTGGACGGGCTGCCACATCAGCGCGGTGCCGAGCAGGCTGGTCTGCACGTGGGAGCCGCTACCGCTGCGCTCGCGCGAGCGCAGCGCGTCCAGGACGCCGATCACCGCCCACATCGCCGAGCCCTGGTCCAGGATCGACACCGGGATGCGGGCCGGTTCGCTGCCCGGGGCGCCGACCATGCCCATCAGCCCGGAGAACGCCTGCATCAGCGGGTCGTAGGCCGGCTTCTGACGCAGGGGCCCGGACGGGCCGTAACCGGTGATGCTGCAGTAGACGAGCCGCGGATTGTCCGCGCGGAGCGCCTCGTACCCGAGGCCCTTGCGTTCGAGCGAGCCCGGACGCAGGTTCTCCACCAGCACGTCCGCGGTGGCGGCGAGCGCGCGCAGATCCGCGATGCCCTCCGGGGACGACAGGTCGAGCGTCACGCTGCGCTTGTTGCGGTTCAGCGCGTTGAAGTGGCAGCTCTGCCCGTCCCAGGTGGGCGGCCCCCAGTGCCGGGTGTCGTCGCCCGTCCCCGGACGCTCGATCTTCACCACGTCGGCGCCCAGATCGCCGAGCACCATCGTCGCGAACGGCCCGGCGACGCTGGTGGTCAGGTCGACGACCCGCACTCCGTCCAGTGATCCGCGCATCAGCCGAACACCCCGCGTTCGAGAACCAGGGGGTCGTGCGACGGGATCACCTCGGCGCCCAGCCCCTCGATCCTGGTGAAGCTGTCGAGGTGGGCGCGCAGGTCCATGAGCGACCCGCCGACGATGTGGCGCAGCGTCCCGTCGCCCTCCCAGTTGCGGTAGAGGTTCACGCAGTCACCGGCGATCAGGAAGCGGCCACCGGCACCGGTGTCGACCAGCACGCCCTGCGAACCGGGCGTGTGGCCGGGCAGCCGCACCACCGACAGGCCGGGCGCGACGTCGGCGTCCCCGTCGACGGCGTCGATGCGGTCCTCGACCGGCATCCACGGCGGATCGATCACGTTGGTGTTCTCGAAGGCGACGCGAGTGGGCTCCAGCGGGTTCCGCGCGTACTCCAGTTCCGCCTTCTGGACGACGAACCGGGCGTTGGCGAACAGGGCGTTGTTGCCGCAGTGGTCCCAGTGCAGGTGGGTGTTGATCACCAGTTCCACGTCGAGCGGGTCGACGCCGATCCGGTCGAGCACGGCGCGCGGATGCTGGTCGTCCGGCCGCTCGAAGTCGTAGCCGTGGTGCTCGCGGACGAACCCGGCGTCGGGCGTCCCGGTGTCGACCACGACCGGGCGCGGGCCGCCGGTGATGACGAACATGATCTGCGGGACGTCCTGCACCTGTCCCCAGCCGCGCTGGTAGGTCAGCGCGGCGGTGGGGAAATTGTGCAGGACCCCGACGGGCAGTGCGTGGATTCGTAGTGACATCAGCGGCCTCAGTACGACTTCGGCATTCCGAGGACCTGGTGCCCGATGTAGGCCAGGACGAGGTTGTTGTTGATGGGCGCCACGACGGGCAGGCGGGCCTCGCGGAACTTGCGTTCGATGCCGTACTCCTCGGCGAGGCCGAAGCCGCCGAAGGTGTCCATCGCCGCGTTGGCGGCCTCCCAGTTCGCCTTCGACCCGAGCAGCTTGGCGGCGTTGGCCTCGAAGCCGGGGTTGAGCCCGTCGTCGAACATCGCCGCGGCCTTGAAGCGCATCAGGCTGGCCGCCTCGAGGTTGGCGTACGCCTGCGCCAGCGGGAACTGGACGCCCTGGTTCTGCCCGATCGGACGGCCGAAGACCTCGCGCTCCCTGGCGTACTGCGTGGCGCGGTCGATGAACCAGAAGCCGTCCCCGATCACCTCGGACGCGACCAGGATCCGCTCCACGTTCAGGCCGGACAGGATGTAGCGGAAGCCGCGTCCCTGCTCGCCGATGCGGTTGGCGACCGGGACGCGCAGGTCGGTGATCGTCAGCTCGTTGGTCTCGTGCGCGGTCATCGTGCGGATGGGCCGCGCAACGATGGAGTCGCCCGCCTCCCGCAGGTCCACCAGAAGGACTGTCAGGCCGTCGGTCTTCTTCTCGACGTCCTCGTAGCGGGTGGTCCGCACCAGCAGCAGCATGTAGTCCGAGTGCTGGAAGCGGGACGTCCAGATCTTGCCGCCGTTGACGACGTAGGTGTCCCCGTCGCGCTCGGCGAAGGTGCGGATCCGCGTCGTGTCGGTGCCGGCGTCGGGTTCGGTGATGCCGAACGCCTGCAGCCGCAGCCGGTTCGCGGCGATCTCGGGGAGCAGCCGCTTCTTCTGCTCCTCGTTGCCGTGCCGCAGGATCGTGCCCATCGTGTACATCTGCGCGTGCGCCGGGACGCCGGTGCCGCCGGAGCGGCTGATGGTCTCCAGGACGATCGCGGCGTCGGTGACCGTGCCGCCGCCCCCGCCGTACTCCTCGGGGATCAGCACCGACAGCCAGCCCGCCTCGCCCAGGGCGTCGACGAACTCCTCGGGGTACTCCAGCTTCTGGTCCTTCTCGGTCCAGTACTCCTGCGGGAAGTTGCGGCACAGGTCGGCGACCGCGTCCCGGATGCTCGCCTGTTCGTCGGTGAGCTGGTAATGCATGGGGAGTTCTCCTCGAATCTCAGAAACTCAGCGTCCGCGCCACCGGGGTGGGCGCTTCTCAAGGCGCGCGCGGATGCCTTCGGCGCGGTCTTCGGAGAGATAGGGGTTGGGCCCGGCGTTGAGCCGCAGGGCCGACGCGACGGGAAGCTCCCACCCCTTGCCGAGCATCTCCTTGTAGCGGCGCAGGCTGAGCGGGGCGTTCCCGGCGATCTCGCGGACGAAGGCCTCGGCCTCCTCGGCCAGCCGGTCGCGCGGGAAGATGTGGTTGATCAGGCCCAGTTCCCGCGCGCGGACGGCGTCGATGTACCGGCCGGTGTAGAGCAGTTCGAACGCGATCGCCCGGGGCACCATGCGGGGCAGCACGACGGTCGCGAAGTTGGCCCCCATGCCGATCTTGGCCTCCGGCATGCCGACGACGACGTGGTCGGCGGCGACGCGCAGGTCGCAGGCCAGCGCGAGCTCGAAACCGCCGGCGACGGCGGGGCCGTTGAGCACGGCGATGGTCGGCTTGGGCACTTCGAGCAGCGCCTCGTAGACGTTGCGCTGCACGCCCCGCATCGGGACGGGGATCTGCCGTCCGGCCGCGGCCATCTCGTCGAACTCCTTGAGATCGCCGCCCGCGCAGAACGCCTTCTCGCCCGCGCCGGTGAGCACGACCAGCCAGACGTCGTCGTCGCCGGTCACCCGGTCGAAGGCGTCCAGCAGGTCCGAGATCAGCCCGGTGCTCAGCGCGTTCCGGCGCTCGGGGCGGTTCAGGGTGAGGTAGGCGACGTGCTCGCGGACCTCGTAGCGCAGCCCCGCGCCGCTCTCGCTCACGGTCTCGCTCCCGGTCTCGCTCATGCGGGCTCCGCGAAGCGGCGCAGCGAGGTGGTCACCGGCGCGCCGGCCGGCGACATGTGCTTGAGGTAGCCGATGCGGTCGAGGTGTTCGAGCATCAGCGCGGCGCGGCGCACCCGCTCGCGGGAGGAGGAGATGCTGAGTGCGCGGGTGTGCTCGCCGCTCGGGTACATCTCCGGGGCGTTGCGCAGCCCGAACTTGAGGTAGACGGGCGCCACGTGGTCGATGAACGCGGGCGCCTCGTGCTGGCGGACGTACCCGCCGAGGGCGTCCGGCGACTCGATGTAGATGTCGATGGGCGTCGCGCTCGCCCTGCGCATGGCGGCGAGGTCGGCGACGGGAAGGTCTCCGGGCACGTTGATGGAGTCGGCGCCGAGCATCTCGATGACCGCGAACGACGCGGGGTTCGCCGGGCCGGCGAGCGCGGACAGCTTCAGCTTCACGTCACCGGGCAGGTCACCGGAGAGCCGGGCCTTGTGCAGTTCCCAGAGCACGCCTTCGTCGGCGACGAGCAGGCAGCGAACGCCGAGCTCGACCACGCGGGCGGCGTCCTCCAGGCTGTAGCGCAGCTGCGCCTCGCCGCGCACCCGCGGGCCCGCGCCACCGGAGGGCGTACGGGTGCCGGCGCCGATGTCCCACGTCCCGCGCGGGCCGAGGAAGAGGCACAACTCGATGCGCGCCGCCCGGGTCCTGTCCACCATGGCGCGGATCTCGGCGTCGCTCAGCATCGCGACGCCGCTGCCCTGGCTGATCCGGTGGACCGTCACGTTGAGCCGTTCCGCCTCTTCGAGGACGGCGTCCAGCGCGTCGGGACCTTCGACGGAGGGGATCTCGATGCGGAACAGCCCCCCGTCCTCGAACGGGAGCGCTCTTGACTGAGAGGGTGAGGATCCGGTGTCAAGTCCGACCGGCGGGTTGTGTACAGCCATGGCGACCTTTCGAGCGCGGGAGACCCCGGGGAGAGACACCGGGGGCCGCCGCCGGTACGGATGGACCGCGGGGCCGCCCGGGCGATGACCACCTGGGGGGCGATTCGATATTTCGAACTGCTGGTTGATATCTCGAACTTGGGCTACATTAAGCACTGCGCCGAGCCGAGGTCAAGACAGACCAAGGTGCGGACGACCAGGCAATCCGCCCCCCCAGCGGCTGCAGCGAGGAGCCGAAGGAGACGCCATGCCCCGACTGAACACCGCGGTGACACGGGCCCTCGACGTACTGGAACTCCTGATGCGCGAGGACCAGCCGACCCTGCGCGAGCTGACCGACGAGCTCGGCTTCCCGCGCACGACCGTGTTCGAACTCCTCAACACGCTCGTCGCGCGCGGCTACGTCACCAAGTCCGCCGACGAGCCGGCGCGCTACTCGCTCGGCGTGCGCACCTTCCAGCTCGGCAGCGCCTTCGCCGACCGCCTCGACTTCGTGACCCTGGGGCGCGCGGCGGCCGACGCCCTGTCCGAGCAGGTCAACGAGACCTCGCACGTCGCCGTCCTGGACGGCACCGACGTCGTCTACATCGCCAGGGCCGAGAGCCGCCAGAAGGTGCGCATGGTCTCGGCCGTCGGCGCCCGGCTGCCGGCGCACTGCACGGCGATCGGCAAGGCGCTCCTCGCGCAGCTGAGCGCGGACGAGCTCCGCGAACGGTACCCGCCCGGCTCCGAGCTGGCACGCCTCACCGACAAGACGATCTCCAGCGTGCAGGCGCTGGAGAAGGAGCTCGAACTCATCCGCGGCCACGGCTACTCGATCGAGGAGTGCGAATCCAACGTCGACGTCTGCTGCGCCGGCGCACCCGTCCGCGACCACACGGGCGACACGGTCGCCGCCATCAGCGTCTCGGTGCCCGAACCGCGCTGGACGGCCAAGTCGCGCGAGCAATGGGCGGCGCTGGTCGTCGGCGCCGCCTCCTCCTACTCCCGCCGCCTCGGCTACCAGGCCCCCGGCCGGCCCTGAACGTTCATCGCACCACGGAGGAACACATGCACTCGATCGACCCGCGTACGGCGCAGCCCTTCGGCGCCTCCTGGCCCGACACCACCGCCGATGAGCTCGACGCCATCTGCGCGGCGGCCGCCAAGGCGGCCACCTCCATGCGCCGCAAGACGACGCGGGAGCGCGCCGACATGCTGGAGCACATGGCCGCCGCGCTGGAGGAACGCCGCTCCGATCTGGTGGCGCTCGCCGACGCCGAAACGGCCCTCGGCGAGCCGCGGCTCAACGGCGAGCTCACCCGGACCGCCTTCCAGCTGCGCTTCCTCGCCGAAGCGATCCTCTCCGGCGACCACCACCGCGCGACGATCAGCCCGCCGACCGACAGCCCGATGGGGCCGCTGCCCGACCTGCGCCGCTCGGTCGTACCGCTCGGCCCCATCGCGGTGTTCGCGGCCAGCAACTTCCCCTTCGCGTTCAGCGTCCCGGGCGGTGACACGGCCGCGGCGATCGCCGCCGGATGCCCGGTGGTGGTGAAGGTCCACCCGTCCCACCCGGCGCTCTCCGCGGCGGTCGCCTCGGCGCTCACCGACGCCCTCGACAGGGCGGGCGCTCCCGCCGGGACGTTCGCCGCCGTCAGCGGAGTCGAAACGGGCGCGCGGCTCGTCCAGCACCGGGCGATCGCCGCCGTCGCCTTCACCGGTTCCCTGCAAGGCGGGCGGGCCTTGTTCGACCTCGCCTGCGCGCGTCCCGACCCCATCCCCTTCTACGGCGAGCTGGGCAGCCTCAACCCCGTCGTCGTCACCCCGGCCGCCGCACGTGCCCGGGGCGCGGGCATCGGCGCCGACTGGGTCGCGTCCGTGACGCTGGGCGGCGGCCAGTTCTGCACCAAGCCGGGCCTGCTCCTGGTGCCGGCGGACGGCGCCGCCCCCGTCATCGAGGCGATTGGTACGGCGGTCGGCTCCAGCCCCGCCGCCGTCCTGCTGAACGAGCCGACACACCGGCGTTTCGGTTCCGGTGTGGAGCGGCTCACCGAACACACCACCCTCGTCGCCTCCTCCGCGGCGGACGCCTCGACCGGCTTCAGCGCGTCCCCCGTGGTCGTCCGCACCACCGTCGCCGCCGCTCTGCAGGCCCCGGGCGTTCTCGACGAGATCTTCGGGCCCGTCGGCATCGTGCTCGAATACGCCACCCTCGCCGAGGTGGACGAACTGCTCGACCACCTCGGCGGCACGCTGACGGCCACGATCCAGGGCGAGGACCGGGATCCCGACGCCCCGGCTCTGGTGGAGCTCGCCGCCGGTGTCGCCGGCCGCGTCATCTGGAACGGCTACCCGACAGGCGTCGCGGTCTCCCCCTCCATGCAGCACGGCGGTCCCTGGCCCGCCTCCACCGCCCCCCGCGACACCTCTGTCGGCACCGCGTCGATCGAACGATTCGTCCGACCCGTCAGCTACCAGAACCTGCCGGAGCCTCTGCTACCGCCCGAACTCCGCACCCCGTAGCGACACCGATATCCGCGCGCTGGGCCCCCAAAGGCGAGCCCATCGACGGACGTATCCATGCCGGGCACATCCAGGGCCTTGTCCGCACCGACGATTCGCTGTGGTCGAGCCCCGACCGAATCGAATCCTCGGTGCTCATCCGCCGAACGGTAGAACATGACCATCAGCGGAGATCTCGGGCGGGCGAGGTAATAGCATGCCGATCATCGAGCTTGGTGACCGGGGAGGCTGATCATGACGCGTCCGCCTCCACCTCCCGGGGGTCGCCCGCGGGCGATCGCGGCGTTGCTGCTGTCCGCGTTCTTCTTCCTGCTGATCGGGTGCGGGGCGGTGATGGTGTTCATCGGTGTCCATGACCTTTATGTGGCCGGCCGGCCGATCAAGTGCGGCGGCAAGGTCATGGACCCGGACGGCCCGTACATGTGCTTCACCGGTCACGGTCCCCGTGACTACGGCGACCTCGTGCGGGAGAGACGCGCCGGACAGGATCGGGCGCCGTACATGCTCGCGTTCGGGGCCCTGACCGTGGCCATCGGTGTGCCCGGCTTCAAGCGCGCTCTCCGTTATGTGGGGCGCGTCCAGCGTTGGGCGATCACAGGTGAGTGGACCGAGTAACACTAGGGCGAGGGGCGGGTTCGGCGCCAGTAGGAGCGGGCGGTGACGGTCAGCGCGATCCCGTACACGGCGAAGGCGACCATGCCGATGCAGCCGACCAGCAGCGCGTCACCCGTGGTGTGGAAGTCCCCGCGTGGCACTGTGACGATGCCGGCCGTGGCCAGAGTGAGGTAACCGATCCCGACCACCCCGTACGGGGCGAGAGTGGCGGCGCCGAGCAGGGCCGGGGTCAGAGGGAGCCAGCGCGGAACACGGCGGCCGTGCAGCAGCGGCACCCAGCGCGGGAAGACCTGGCCCCATGGGCGGACCAGCCCCCAAAGCAGGAGGACGCCGAGCGCGGCCAACAGCGCGGTGCCGTCGAGTCCCCACGACTCCAAGGTGAGCCAGAGGCCCGAGGCGCCGTTGCGCTCGGAGATCGCGATGATCTCCTCTCCGGTCGTCCCGGCGAAGGTACCGCCGGACGCCCAGATCAGCTTCATCACCGCGTAGGGGAGGAACGCCGCCGTCCCGGCGCAGGCGGCGAGGTGGGTCGTGCGGGAGGCGGCTGAAGGCACCGGGACGGAGACCGCGGCGGGCGGGGCGAGTTCGGAGGCGGTGGCCGGACGGCGGTCGGAGCGGGCCGTGGCCGCCAGCAGGAGCGCCCCGATGGCGGCAAGGCCGTGGTTCGCGGCGGCCACCGCGCTGTCCACTCCCTGGCCGAACACCAGCGTGATGGTGTCCATCAGCAGGCCGAACGCGGCTGTCACGGCCAGCCCGCAGACCGCCCACAGCCACACGCGGAGCGTTGGCCGTAGCCCGTACCGCCCCGCTGCGGCACAAGCCGGCAGCGCGAGAGAGCCCACCGCTACGACCGCCCAGCCCAGCGCGGGAGGCGCCGGGGTGTCGCCGCGGTAGAGCAGCGGGGTCCGGCTGAGGGCACACGCCAACCCGAAGGCGGCGTACACCACGGCCCAGGCCATCGCTGCCGGGCCCACCCATCGAGGCCATCGCCGCCACCATGTCAGCCGGGACGCCCTCATCCCGTGTCTCGAACCCGTCATGCGGTTGAACATCGCACCGACCGCGGCGGCGATGCCTCGCCCGGCAGGGCGAGGCCGTTCCCTCTAGCGGGTGAGGTGTCGTTTCCGCAGGACGGTTCGTTCGGGGTTGTGGTGGTGGTCGGCGGACGGGAGGATCCTGCCCTGTGGCCGCGAGGAAAGGGCAGCAGTGGGGAACATCGGGTGGCTTGGCCAGACCGTCCTGATCGGGGCGGGGACCCTGGCCGCGGCCGGTGCCGTGACGGCGCTGCTGCTGGTTTCGGCTGATTCGTCCGGGCCGACGGAGGCGGTGGCCGAGCGCAAGGCAGGGGCACGGGTGCTGCCGCGCAACAGCCCCGCACAGCTTGCCCTGGTTCGCGCCTGCATGGTCGGCGACCCTCTCGTCCAGGCACCGGTCGACGGCGATCCGGTGAACCCTCAGCGGGTGTCGGGGCCGGGGACGGCCGTTTCCGACTTCCGGGTTCTGGCCGAGTCCGCTCGCGACGCCCGTGGTCGGACGGTCTGGCTCGGCAGCGGCACGGCGCACCGGCTGTGCGCGCTCGACCGGTCCGGCAAGCCGTCGCGGAACGACCGAGCTCCCAACCAGTCCGCCGGTGTCTGGGGCGTTCCCTTGACGATGGCCCCCGACCGCGTGATCTACGACCACACGGGCAGCGGTGATCTGCGCTTCGACGATCCCGCCTCCGGGAGGGGCTGGGAGCTGCACATCGCCGGACGGGTCGCGCCGGGTGGCACGCGCATCACCTTCACGGGTTCGGACGGCCGCTCGGTGCAGGCTCCGGTGACCGATCGCTTCTTCGTGCTCAGGAGAAGCGGTGACGGCACCGACGTCCCCACACCCGGTGGTGGGGTGGTCGATGTGACCGTCAAGGTCTACGACGGCGACCGGGTCGTGAAGGAGTACTCCACCCAGGTCGACGCGGCCATCATGGGGTAGCGCGGCCGGCGGCCGTCCGGACCGGCGGCGTCAGGCGGGAGCGCCGAGCGGCGGGTGCTCGAGCACGCGGGGCTTGTACTCGACCAGCTGGATGCGGCCGTCGAAGGTGCGGTGATCGGTCATCTCGAGGGCGACGTCCGGATAGCCGTCGTAGATGCGCTCCTCGCCCGTCGCCCCGGTGATCACCGGGAACATCACGACCCGGAAGCGGTCGACGAGTCCGGCTCGCAGCAGGGAGCGGGACAGGCTGAGGCTGCCGATCGTGCTGAGGAGCCCCGAGCCGCTCGACTTCATGGCGCGGACCGCCTCGACGGCGTCGTCGCGGACGAGGGTGGAGTTGGCCCACGCCAGCGGCTCCTCGAGCGAAGAGGAGAACACCACCTTGGAAGCCCGCGTGAGCTCGCCGACGCTCTCCTCTTCCTCGGGCCTGAACTCGTCCTGGCCGGCCGGGACCTCACCTGCGGCGAAGCCCGACATCAGGCGGTAGGTGTTCGCTCCCATCAGGTACGTGACCTCGGGCTGCTCTCCGAGCCACGCGAGGTACTCCGGGCCCTCGAGCCCCCAGAACCCGGGCCATCCCTCTCCCGACGCGTAGCCGTCGAGGGACGTGATGAAGTCGACGAGAAGCTCCGACATGGCGGTGTCCTTTCCTTGGGCGTCACGAGCTTGGACCAGCCGGGAGCCGCGAACTCATCGGTGCCTCAGCCGACGGTGTTCTTGTGATCGTCCCAGGACCTCTGCGGCGGTGCGCCCGCCGGCTCGAGGGCGCCCCGGCCGGTCAGCCGGTGAAGGACTCGGGACCGAAGCGGCCCCAGGCGATGAACGCCGCGAGTACGAGGTAGATCAGGTTCAGTGCGGCGAACTGGAACTCGCTGCGGCGGCCGTGCACGATCGCCGCGCCGACCATCAGCAGGACCCAGCACAGGGCGGTCACCGGCACCAGAACAGGTGCGACGTCGACCACGGCCGGCAGGATCAGGCCCGCTGCGGCCAGGATCTCCAGGACGCCGAGCGCCTTGACGGAACCGGCGCCGACGTCCTGGGTCCATGCCCCACCGGGGGATGCGGCCAGCTTCTCCCGTGGCGTGGACGCCTTGATGACGCCGCCGGCCAGGGCCACCACGGCCAGGAGTCCGGCGCCGATCCATAGTGCGAGGTTCATGAGGGACATCTCCAATAGTGATCTTGAGCGCGCCGAGGCATCGCTCGTGGTTGCGTGCTGCCGCCCGCGGGCCGCTCCATTGGTCGCGGGTGGCCAGTGGGAAAAGGTGGTTCAGGCGCCGTCGGCCGGGCCTGGACCGGCCTGCACCAGGTCGCCGAGGTTGCCGACCCGGCCGAAGTGCCGCAGCTTGTCGGGGTTGACGACGGAGTGGATCTCCTGGACGTGCCCGTCGGCGACCTCCAGCCCGATCACTGCGACCAGCAGGTCGTGCGAGTCGAACACCTGAGCGCCCGGCTGGCCGTTGACCTTGGTGAGGTGGAAGCGCACGCCGCCCGCCCGCCGGAGCAGGGGCGCCGTCGCCGCCAGGACGCGCGCCACCGGCCGCCGCCCGTTGAGCGGCCGCCCGAGCGCGGGCACTCGGCCTCCGCCGTCTCCGTGCATGGCCACGTCCTGCGCCAGCAGCTCTTCGAGCGCCCGCAGGTCGCCCTCCTCGACGGCGGCGAAGAAGCGTCCGGCCAGTCGCCGCTGCTGCCGCCGGGTGGCGTGGTAGCGCGGTCGGCGCCGCCGGAGGTGTTCGCGGGCCCGCGCGACCAGGTGCCGCGTGGTGTCCACGTCCGTGCCGACGATCTCGGCGACCTCCGGATACGGGTACTGGAACACCTCGCGCAGCAGGAACGCGGCCCGCTGCCGCGGGGTCAGGCTCTCCAGCAGCACCAGGACGGCGAGCGACAGCGAGTCGGCGGTCTCGGCGTGCTCGCCGGGCGACGGATCGCCGGCCAGCGGTTCCGGCAGCCACTCGCCGACATACGCCTCCCGCCGCACCCTGGCCGAGCGAAGCTGGTCGATGGCGAGCCGGGTGACCAGGGTGGCGATGTAGGCCCGCGGCGAGGCGATCGCTTCGCCTCCCCGCCGGGTCTGGTGCAGCCGCAGGAACGCCTCCTGGACCACGTCCTCGGCTTCACTGACGCTGCCGAGCATCTGGTAGGCGATGGCGAAGGCCCGCGGCCGCAGTTCGCCGTACAACTGCGAGGTGGACATGCCGGTCAGCTCAATCCGTCGGTGAAACCGGTGCGCCAGCTCGGGAACCGGGGCTCCCAGTCCAGCTCGCGCTTGGTCTTCCCGGTGGAGATACCGCGGGCCCGGGTCATCATGTCCACCGCGCCCGCGCCGGCCAGCGGCCGGACCAGCCAGGCCGGGACGCCGCGCGGCGGTCCGGCGCCGAGCGTCCGGGCGAGGTGGGGCAGCCAGTCGCGCAGCGGCACCGGGTCGTCGTCGGCGACATGGTAGATCCCGGGCCGGCCGCGCTCGACGGCCGCGACCGTGGCGGACGCGGCGTCGGCGATGTGCACCAGCGACCACACCCCGCCGCCGCCCCCGACGATCGGGAACCTCCGCTTGCGGATCTGCCGGGTCATGACCGCGTCCGGCGCGGCGCTGAGAGCGGTCCCGGGACCATAGAAGGCACCGTAACGGAGCACGATGCCATCGGCCCAGGTGATGCCGGTGACGGCGTCCTCCAGGTGGCGCAGCGCGGCCACCGCCGGCGCGGCGTCCGCAGGCGGATGCGGCTCGATCCGGCCGCTCTCGTCGGCGACGGGCCCGCCGGTGCGTTCCATCCACATGGCGTTGCTCTGCGCCACGAACGT
Organism: Actinomadura meyerae; assembly: GCF_900188445.1. Lineage (GTDB taxonomy): Bacteria > Actinomycetota > Actinomycetes > Streptosporangiales > Streptosporangiaceae > Spirillospora > Spirillospora meyerae. The sequence continues at coordinate 8,916 of NZ_FZOR01000040.1, read as the reverse complement.
CCGGACACCGACCGCGCGCGCGGCGGACAGCAGGTGGTCGGTGCCCTCGGTGCGGAGCCGGTTGGTGGCGGCCGCCATCCGCTTCACATTCCGCATGCTGGTCTCGCCGCCCAGCGCGGTGAGCTGGTGGACGATCACCTCGGGCTCGGCCTTGGCCACCATGTCGGCCACCGCGTCGGGGTCGAGCGCGTCCACGACGACCGGCTCGGCGCCCAGCGCGCGCAGCATGCCGGTCTTGGCCGGTGAGCGGGTCGTGCCGACGACCTCGTGCCCGCCCTCCACGAGCTGGGATACGAGCCTGCCGCCGATCGCGCCGGACGCTCCGGCGATGAGAATTTTCATGACGTCTCCGTTCGTCGCTCACCAACAAGGACGAAACGGTTCCGCCGAACATGAACGGCAGTAACCCAGATCACACGGCCCAGGTCGCCTGGAGGACGGCCGAGGCAGGACCCGGGTCAGCGGACGCGGGCGACCCCGCCGAGGTAGGTGGCCCTGGTGAAGTCGAAGGAGCCCGTGGCGCCGGGCTTCCAGTCCTCGACGGGAGCCAGGCCGGGAGGCAGCAGCTCGGCCCCCGCGAACAGCGAAGTGATCTGTGCGCGGCTGCGCAGGGTGAAGTTCCCCGCCGAGGTGCGGCTGTAGACGCCGTCGACCTCCGCCAGCTCGTCGTCGTGTCCCTCCCCCGGGAAGACGTGCGAGATGACCAGGTGGCTGCCGGACGGCAGGCTCTCGCACAACCGGCCGACGATCCGCTGGGCCTCCGCGTCGTCGGAGATGAACTGCAGGATCGCGCACAGGATCAGGACGACGGGCTGGCCGAAGTCGATCCGGGCGCGCAGCGCGGGGTCGGCGAGCAGAGCGTCCGGGTCGCGCAGGTCGCCCTCCAGAACCAGGGTCTGCGGGTTGTCGGCGAGCAGCGCCCGCGCGTGGACGAGCACGATCGGGTCGTTGTCGACGTAGACGACCTGAGCGTCGGGAGCGCTGCGCAGGACGACCTGGTGGACGTTCTCCTGGGTGGGCAGCCCGGTGCCGATGTCGAGGTACTGCCGCATGCCGAGGCCGGTCATCATCTCCATGGCGCGGCCGAGGAAGCCGCGGTTCGCGCGGGCGGCCAGCCGGACGTCGTTGCCGACCTCCCGGCTGATGGCGATGACCTTGTCCGCCGCCTCCCGGTCGGCGAGGAAGTTGTCCTTGCCGCCCAGGTAGTAGTCGTACATCCGTGCCACGCTCGGAACACTCGGGTCGATCCCCGAAGGCACCTGCTCGTCAGTACTCACACGCCCACCTTTTCAGTCCAAGGAAAGCGAACCACATACGGACGCTCCAGCCGGTTCTTTTGTAACCGGAAATATGCGTCGTGCCCGCGCGCGGACGTCGCCGGGCGGCCCTCATGAGGGCAGATGCGCCGGGTGCACCGGAGGGCCAGTTGGCGATGTGACAAGAATCACCTGGCTTCACGGTGAACCCTCGGGCACCAGCGGTCTCGGCACGGACACCCGAGGCGAGGTCAGTCCAGTTCGGGCCAGTGCGCGGTGCCGTGCACCGGGAGGACGCCCTCCACGCGGCAGCCCATGGCATCGATCGCGGCGAGCAAGGCGGTGCGTACGCGGGCGTCCGCACCTGGCGGGTAGGCCACCCGGATCTGATGCCCATAGGCCGTCTCGTAGGTCAGCGTCCATTCGCCGTCGGCCGTGGCGAAGTGATCCTGCCTCGCGCCGTCCGCGCCCAGGAAACCGCCCCGGGCGCTGGTCGGTGCCAGGCTGCGGCGCAGGACGCGGAGTCGTTCCTCGTAGGGCGGTGCGCCTGCTGCCTCGTCCAGTCGCAGGTACACGTGGACGTCCCTGCGATAGGGGTCGAACCAGGGGCCGTCGACGTCCGGACCGTCTTCCCTCTTCTTCGCCACCACGGTGCCGACGAGCCCGGTGAGGACGGCCGCCACACCGCCTTCGAGGTATTCGAACTCGTCGTCGCGCGTCCAGTAGACGGTCTTCCAGCGGTCCGGAGAGCCTGCGGGCTCGGTCAGCCAGCACAGCGTCCCGCCGATCGAGTCCGATCCCCACAGCACCAGTCCTCCGGGCTCGGGGTGGACGGGATGCGGGCACTCGCCGACGGTCTCCTGGAGCATGAAGCGCAGGTCCTCCAGCCGACCGGGGTTCTCTTCGAGCATCTGCTCCGGGGTGTGGCAGGAGAACTCGTCGCAGAACGTGCCGCGCCCGTACAGCCGGGCGATCTCGGTGAACTCGCGGGGCAGGGCCAGCCCGAGCCCATCCTCCACCTGCGTCCAGTCGGCATCGGCGTCCACCGGCGCCGCGGGCGGCGGGACGAGCGCCAGCAGCCGTTCGAGGTCCGTCATGATCGCAGACACTAACGGCGGCACCCGGCGGCCGGGGCAGACGGACCATCAGGGTCAGCCGGGCTCGTACTGCAGCCTGAGGGGCACTGCCACCGGTGCGGTGACGGTGAAGACGCAGGTGGTCTGCCATGGCTCGCACGGCACCTTGCTGCCCCAGGAAAGGGTCTTGCCGTTCCCAGGCAGGGTGACCTCGACCGTGGCCCCGTGGGGGACGTTGTAGATGCATTGGGTGATCCCTTTGCAGCGCGGTGCGGGCGCACCGGCCACCGTGACGCCTACGCCGTAGTCGGCCACCAGCGGGTCGGACCCGTACTTGATGAGGACCCCCACCGGGTGTTCGGCCGGCGGCTCGGGCTTCACGGACGGACCGGTGACGCCGGGTCCTTCCGGCTCGTCGCCCGGCTTGCCTTCATCCGCGCCGTCGTCTGCCCCGCCGGGGCGCCCCTGCCGGGCGCGGTGCCCGCCGTCCCGTCCACCGGCTTCCTTACCGCCGGGGGTGCTGCCCATGGTGGTCCTCTGGCCGCCGTCGCCTTCCCGCCGGGGAGCGCCGCCGCCCTTGGCGCCGCTGGGGCGCCTATTCCCGGCTCTCGGGGAAGGGGCGTCCGCTCGTCCGGGACCATCCGACATGACTGATGGCTTGGCGCCGGACGGTTCCTTGACCAGCGTGCCGGTCTCGGCTCGGCGGGACGCCCCGCCGAGCGCCAGCACACCGCCCAGCAACGCGCCCACGAGGAGCACCGCCACGACGGGACCCCACTTCGCGCGCTCCCGCCCCGGCCCGGATGATGGGCCCCGGCCGCCTCCTTGGCCGAAGCCACCGGTGTCGAGGGTCTGGGTGTGGGCCACCAGTTCGATCCGCTCCATCACCTCGCGCTGGAGGGCCGGCGCGAACAGGAACGGGACCAGTCCGGGCGTCCACGAGAAGACGCATTCTCTGCACTGCCGCCGGCATTCGTCGCAGCCGAGGAAATGCGGCGCCGCCTTCCGCCGAAGGGCAGGCGGAGGGATCCTCCCGCGGAAATCGGCGATGCCGTCGATCTTCTTGAAGGCGTCGCATCCCTTTCCGGCCCGGATCAGCATGGTGATGCCCAGTGCTTCGAGCAGGCTCTTGCGATGCTTGTGGAGTCGCCGGGACGCCGTGGGCGTGGGGATGCCCAGCTCCCGCGCGATCTCTGCGGCCGTCAGGTTCCGCCTGATCGCCAGGTCGTAGGTGCGCTGCTCCGACGGGGGCAGTGTCCGCACCAGTTCATCGAGCAGGCGCTTGAGGTCTTCCCTGCGGGCGGTGAACCCGACGTCCGGCTCGGGCTGACTCAAGCTGTCGCGCGCGTGGTCGTGCTCGAGGTGCTCCCCGAACTCCGCGGTCGGGCGTTCCCGGCAGTGCTGGGCGGCCTTCTTGTAGCACGCGATGACCTTCCGGTGGGCGATCTGCCGCAGGAAGCTCACGGCGGCACGGGGTTCTTTGAGGGTGTACAGCGAGGTGTAGGCGTCGAAGAGCGTGTCCGCGGCCGCTTGCTGGGCGGCGTCGGGATCCGAGTCGAGCCTGGCCGCGCAGAAGCTCAGCACGGCCGGCCCGAACCGGTCCACGATCGCCTCGAACGCCCGGTCCCGCTCTCGCTTCGATCGTCCCCGGGTGGCCTGGTACGCGACGACCAGGTCCCGGTCGCGACGCCACCCCTCCTCGCGCGACTGGTCGTCGTCCGCCCGCGTCAGTCCGCTCATGCCACCGCCCCGTGCCCGGTCCGCCCGTGCCCGCACTCTGACACATCGCGCATGTGCTGCGACACAGGGTGACCGATTCCGGCATCGTTGCCGTCCTGGCGAGCCACATGGGCCGGACGCCTCGCGTGGGCAACCGCCGGCCGTCCATGACGGGCTCCTGCCTCCAGTTCCACAGCTCCCCCTTTCACCGACCGGCCCCAACGCCGGCTCCACAGGACAAGGGCGGGTCCGCCCGCGCGGGCGCGGGCGGACCCGACGAGATCACCGGACCGCGCGGAGACGAGTGCGGCCGGTGCGGGTGAGGTGGGTCAGTGGTGCGACTGGAGGATCGCGACCAGGGTGAAGAAGATGATCAGGCAGATGACGATCTCGCCGACGCCGGGGTAGCCGTTCTCCTCCCAGTGGCGCCGCAGGTCGTCGGAGCGCTGCCGGCTGCGCCGCTGCCGGTCGTAGTCGTCCATGCTCCTGCGCACCCGGTCGAGGTGGCGGTCCAGGTCACTGCTCATGTCCGTGCCAGGCCTTCCTGTGTCTCGTTTGACCGAACCGGTCCCCCGGGCCGGGAGAGCCGGTCGCCGTACAAGTGGTGGACCCGAGCCCGGATCTCCCCCTCCCCGCGCGAAAAAAATGGCCGGACGGACGATCAGGGCGGGTGGTTGACGCGGTGACCGTTTCCGGTACCCACTGCCACCGACAGAACGAGCGAAGTGTCCTATATGTAACGACTTCGACCTTTCCCGATCGGGGGAATGATGCGGGATTCATGCGTCACGTCCATCTCCAAGCTCCGCCACCTCATGGCCGTGCCGGCGTTAGCACTGGCACTCCTGTTCGTGGGAGCGGCACCTCAGGCGCAAGCCGCACAGCCGCAGCCCTGGCAGGTGGTGAAGACCTCCGACTTCGCCCAGTACGACACGATGTCGGCGGTCACGGCCGCCGGCCCGCGCAACGCCTGGGCGTTCGCCGGCAACGACCTGCACGACCAGGTCATGGCACAGCACTGGAACGGCAGGACCTGGCGGGACGCGGCAGTGCCCGCCGGGCTTCCCGGAGACGTGCGGGAAGCCAGTGCCACCTCCGCGTCCAACGTCTGGGCGGTCGGCGACAGCGACAGCGCTTCCAGGGGCTCGTACGCGCTGCGCTGGAACGGCCGCGCATGGGTGGTCGCGCACCGATGGGACACCGGCGTCGTCAGCGGCGTGACCGCGGTGGGCCGCGACAAGGCATGGGTCTTCAGCGACAACCGCCGCGACGCCGGCGTGGGCACCTGGTACTTCAACGGCCGCCGGTGGACCGAGGTGCGGTTGCCGTACAGCCTCGAGCGGGCCGGCGCTGTGTCACCCCGCGACATCTGGGCCATCGGCAACGACTCCTCGAACAGCTTCAAGGTGGTCGCGCATTACGACGGCACGGCCTGGACCCGGGTACCGACCGGCGACGCGTTGCCCGACGACATCTGGGGCGGCGAGGGGGAGCCCTCCCAGCAGGTCTTCCTGACGGACGTGGTCGCGGTGTCGGCCACGGAGGTCTGGGTGACGGGGACGGTGTGGCGCAGCGACGACCTCGGTGCGACGCCCCTTCCGGTGGTCGCGCGCTGGGACGGCGAGCGCTGGCAGAAGGTGGACGCGCCGGGGAACTGGCAGCCGCGGGTCGCCGCGTCCGACGGCCGCGGCGGGCTGTGGATCTCCGGAGACGGCGCCCCCCGGGAGTCGGGCCGCGACACGCCCGTGCTGATGCACCGCTCGTCCGACGGCACGTGGACGAGCTCGGCCGTCCAGGCCGGGGACCGTACCGCCTACGTCGACGGCCTGGCCCTGGTTCCGCGGACCACCACCCTGTGGGGCGTGGGCCAGCTACGACCCGCTGACGAGTCCTCGTCCGACGGAGCGATCTTCCGTCAGGGGTAAGCACCGCCGACCCTAGTGAATCGCGTCTGGGCGATCTCCCCCGGGAGGTCGCCCACGCCACATCCCCACGGCCTCTGCCGCCTTTGGCATCGGTTCACTGGCAATTCGATGGCGAGTGAGCAGAGGTATACGTATCGCGCTCGGGGTCGTACCGCGGATTCGAGTATCTTCAGGATCCACAGGAATGTGACCTGCGGCGCGTCCACACTTGGGGAGAATCGTGACCACGACGGTGACCGACGAGCAGATTCAGGCGCTGGCTTCGACCGCTAAAGCGTTCAGCCTGGCGATCCTTCAATGGACCCCGGAGCGGACCATGGACGGCGCGGACGCCATAGAGCTCGAGCACCAGCGGCGCATGGTGTCGCTGCGCGCCGACGGGGTGATCGCCATTCTCTGCCCGGTCGCCTCCGACACCGTGGCGGGCATCGCGATCATGACCGTGCCGGCCGAGGAGGCCGCCGAGATCATGGCGGAAGACCCCTGCGTCCGAGCCGGGATGATGCGCTGCGATGTCCATCCCTGCCACGGCTTCCCCGGAGACGCCCTGCCCGCCTGAACACCGCCGCGCGGCATTCGCGCCCTACGGGGCCACTCTGGCGAGGTAAAGGTGCTCGTCTTCGCCGGTGTAGGCGATCCAGTACCTGTCCCAGAACCTGGTGGAGAGCGTGCGCTTGGTGGCACGGTCGAAGACCGGGATGTACGGCGGCGGGTCCACCCAGCTCCCTCCCTGGCAGTACATGACGTTCAGTTCGCCCTCGCCTTCCCCGGTCCACGCCATGTACAGCCGGTTGGGCGCGGGCCGCCACGCGAGGTCCGGCTCGTATTCGCTGGGTGAAGAGCTCTCTGACCCACCAGCACAGCGCGGGCGCGTGCCGCGTCGTGTTGCCGAGCACCACGAGATCGTCGACGACCTCCATGCCCTCGTTGAAGAAATTGCCGATGATCGTCGGCGGGCCGGATCCGTCCGGCCCCACCGTCGCCGCGATGCGGTCCTTCTGCCCGAGGGCCATTCCGGCGCCCACGGTGCCCGAGAAGATGATCTTTCTTTCGGTGTCGAACCAGACCCGGCCGTCCGGGTTCTGCCGGATGGGCATGACGTTCGGATAGCCGTTGCCCATGGATGACCAGCCTCGGCCATGCCGGGAGCAGCGGCCTGCGGTGGCTGTTAATGCAAAAATTTTCGTGTTAACTTGTGGCGGGTCTCACAGAGAGGGGCGCCGTATGGACGCGAAGCCGCGCGCGACCGGGGCCGTACGGCCCGGCGGCCGGACGGCGCGCACGCGTGCGGCGGTGCTGGCCGCGGCACGGGACGAGCTGGAAGCCGCCGGGTACGCCGGGCTCACCCTGGAGCAGGTGGCCGAGCGTTCGGGCGTGCATCTGGCCACGCTGTACCGGCGCTGGCGGACCGTCGAGGGCCTCGTCGTCGACCTGCTGGGCGAACTGGGCAAGAGCGAGATCCCGATACCGGACACCGGTTCGCTGCGGGACGACCTCCGGGCGCTCGCGCTGGAGATCGCCGCCCTCTACCGGCAGCCCAGGGCCCGGGCGCTCGTCGAGGGCGTCGTGGCCGCCGCCGTCCGGTCCCCCGAGGCGTCCACCGCCTGGGCGACGGTGATCGCCGAGCGCAACCGCCTCGCGTCCCGGATCGTCGAGCGGGCCGTGGAGCGAGGCGAGCTGCCGCCCGGCACCGACGGCATCGCGGTCATCAGCGCCGTCGGCGCGCCCATCTACTACCGCCTGCTCGTCGCCCGCGGGCCGGTGGACGACGAGATCGCCGAGAGCGCCGCAGCGGCCGCGCACGTCGCCGCCCTCAGCGGTGTCTTCACCCCGGGCTTCACCCCCGGCCCCCCATAAGCGGCATCCCGCGCCGCACCAGCGAAAGGACCCGCACATGCGCCAGGACATCGAGTTCGTCTCGGCCGGGACGACCCTCCGCGGATGGTTCTACACCCCCGACGGCGGCTCCGGCCCGCACCCGGCCGTGGTCGTCACCCACGGGCTCGGGGCGGTCAAGGAGCAGTACACCGACGACATCGCCGAAGCACTCGCCGCGGCCGGGCTGGCGGTCGTCCTTTACGACCACGCCTCGTTCGGCGCGAGCGACGGCGAGCCCCGCCAGGAGGTCGACCCCTGGACGCAGATCCAGGGGTACCGGGACGCCATCACCTTCCTGTGCACGCGTCCCGAGGTGGACGCCGAGCGCATCGGGGTGTTCGGGTCGAGCTTCTCGGGCGGGCACGTGCTCGTCGTCGGGGCCGTCGACCGGCGGGTCAAGGCGGTCTACTCGCAGGTGCCGGTGATCAGCGGCGGGACGACCCTGTCGCGGTTCATCCCCAGCGAGGCGCTCGCCGAGGTGCGCAGGAGCTTCGACGCTGACCGGATCGCCCGGTTCAACGGCGAGGCGCCGGCGATGATCCCCCTCGTCACCGCGACACCCGGGGAGCCCGCCGCGATGGCCGACCGGGAGACCTACGAGTGGTACCAGACGATCGAGCCGGAGCGCCTGGCGACGTGGCGGAACGAGGTCACGCTCCGGTCGGTGGAGGCGATCGCCGGCTACGAGCCGGGCGACTACATCGCCCGCATCTCCCCCACGCCGCTCATGCTCGTCGTCGCCCAGCACGACATCCTCACGCACAGCGACCTGGCCTTCGCCGCCTACGAACGGGCCCTGCACCCCAAGCAGCTCGTCACCCTGCCCGGCGGCCACTTCGCGGTCTACAACGAGGAGTTCAAGAACACGCTCACCCTCATGACCGAGTTCTTCCTCCAGCATCTCGGTCCCCGGAGGGCCGCCTGACCGGCGATCCGGCAGGCGGCCGAGCAGCCTGGACCACGGGGGCTAGCCCCAATGCCGGGAAGTTAAGGTGACGCCGGAGGTGTCAAGGGTTCTCGGCTGGTGGCCGGACATGAGAACGGAGATCCAGTAGAACGGGT
>NZ_FZOR01000097.1:1676-3075 GCF_900188445.1 Actinomadura meyerae | reverse complement strand
GACAGTTCGACGTAGGAGCCGACGCCGAAGACGGGGTGGCGCTGCCGGATCTCGATCATTTTGCGGGTCCAGTGCAGCAGGGAGCCGGGGTTGTTGGCCTGTGCTTCGACGTTGACGGCTTGGTAGCCGTAGATGGGGTCCATGATGACGGGCAGGTAGAGGCGGGCGGGGTCGCACTGGGAGAAGCCGGCGTTGCGGTCGGGGGTCCATTGCATGGGGGTGCGGACGGCGTCGCGGTCGCCGAGCCAGATGTTGTCGCCCATGCCGATTTCGTCGCCGTAGTACAGGACGGGTGAGCCGGGGAGGGAGAGCAGGAGGGCGGTGAAGAGTTCGAGTTGGTTGCGGTCGTTGTCCAGGAGGGGGGCCAGGCGGCGGCGGATGCCGATGTTGGCTTTCATGCGGGGGTCTTTGGCGTATTCGGTGTACATGTAGTCGCGTTCTTCGTCGGTGACCATCTCCAGGGTGAGTTCGTCGTGGTTGCGGAGGAAGATTCCCCATTGGCAGGATTCGGGGATTTTGGGGGTTTGGGCCATGATTTCGGAGATGGGGTAGCGCTGTTCGCGGCGGACGGCCATGAAGATGCGGGGCATGACGGGGAAGTGGAAGGCCATGTGGCATTCGTCGCCGCCGGCGGCGGGGTCGCCGAAGTACTCCACGACGTCGGCGGGCCATTGGTTGGCCTCGGCGAGCAGGACGCGGTCGGGGTAGAGGCGGTCGACTTCGGCGCGGACGCGTTTGAGGTAGGCGTGGGTTTCGGGGAGGTTCTCGCAGTTGGTGCCTTCGCGGGCGTACAGGTAGGGGACGGCGTCCAGGCGGAAGCCGTCGATGCCCAGGTCGAGCCAGAAGCGCAGGTTCTCCAGCATGGCGTCCTGGACGTCGGGGTTGTCGTAGTTGAGGTCGGGTTGGTGGGAGAAGAAGCGGTGCCAGTAGTACTGGCCGCGGACGGGGTCGTAGGTCCAGTTGGAGGATTCGGTGTCGACGAAGATGATGCGGGCGTCGGGGTAGCCGGTGTCGTCGTCGGCCCACATGTAGAAGTCGCCGAACGGGCCGTCGGGGTCGGTGCGCGAGGCCTGGAACCAGGGGTGCTGGTCGGAGGTGTGGTTCATCACCAGGTCCGCGATCACCCGGATACCGCGCGCATGGGCCTGCTCGATGAGTTCCACGAAGTCACCGAGTTCCCCGAATTCGGGAAGGATGCTGGTGTAGTTCGCGATGTCGTAGCCGCCGTCCTTGAGCGGTGACTGGTAGATGGGCAGCAGCCACAGGCAGTCGATGCCCAGCCATTGCAGGTGGTCGAGTTTGGAGATGAGCCCGCGCAGGTCGCCGTAGCCGTCGTTGTTGGAGTCGGCGAATCCCCGCACCGACACCTCGTAGAACACCGCCGTCTTGAACCAGTGGG
>NZ_FZOR01000097.1:0-1352 GCF_900188445.1 Actinomadura meyerae | reverse complement strand
CGGACGTAGTTGGATTTGGTCCAGGTGTAGGTGGTGCCGTCGAGTTGGTCGGTGACGGTGTGGGGTTGGTGGGGGTTGTCGGGGAGGCCGAGGGCGGGGAGGTCGAGGTGGACGGTGGCTTCGCGGGGTTGGTGGGGGTTGAGGTTGATGATGGTCAGGACGGTGTCGTCCAGGTGGCGTTTGGAGAAGGCGAGGAGTTCGGGTTGGTCGATGTGGTGGAAGTGCAGGTTGCGGAGTTGTTGGAGGGCGGGGTGGGTGTTGCGCAGGGTGTTGAGGCGGGTGATGAGGGGGGCGATGGTGGTGCCGGTGTGTTGGGCGGTGTCCCAGTCGCGGGGGCGGTACTGGTATTTCTCTGAGTCGCGGTATTCCTCGCTGCCGGGGCGGACGGGGGTGTTCTCGCAGAGTTCGTAGCCGCTGTAGATGCCCCAGGTGGGGGAGAGCAGGGCGGCGAGGATGGCGCGGATCTCGAAGGCGGGGCGGCCGCCGTGCTGGAGGTATTGGTGGAGGATGTCGGGGGTGTTGGTGAACAGGTTGGGGCGCATGTAGGCGGCGGCGGGGCCGGTGAGTTCAGTGAGGTAGTCGCGTAGTTCGTCGGCGGAGTTGCGCCAGGTGAAGTAGGTGTAGGACTGGTGGAAGCCGATTTTGGCCAGGGTGTGCATCATGGCGGGGCGGGTGAAGGCTTCGGCGAGGAAGAGGACGTCGGGGTCGGTGGTGTGGATGTCGGCCAGGAGGCGTTCCCAGAAGGCGGTGGGTTTGGTGTGGGGGTTGTCGACGCGGAAGATGCGGACGCCGTGGTCCATCCAGTGGTGCAGGATGCGTTTGATCTCGGTGTAGAGGCCGTCGGGGTCGGTGTCGAAGTCCAGGGGGTAGATGTCCTGGTATTTCTTGGGCGGGTTCTCGGCATAGGCGATGGTGCCGTCGGCGCGGTGGGTGAACCATTCGGGGTGCTGGTGGACCCAGGGGTGGTCGGGGGAGCATTGCAGGGCCAGGTCGAGGGCGATTTCCAGGCCGTGGTCGGCGGCGTGGGCGACGAAGGCGTCGAAGTCGTCCAGGGTGCCCAGGTCGGGGTGGACGGCGTCGTGGCCGCCGTCGGGTGAGCCGATGGCCCAGGGGGAGCCGGGGTCGTAGGGGCCGGCGTCCAGGGTGTTGTTGGGTCCTTTGCGGTGGGTGGTCCCGATCGGGTGGATGGGGGGCAGGTAGACCACGTCGAAGCCCATGTCGGCGATCGCGGGCAGGCGTTTCATCGCGGTGCGGAAGGTGCCCGGGGTCGGGCCGCGGCGTCCCATCGGGTCGAACGTCGCGCCTTCGGAGCGGGGGAAGAACTCGTACCAGGCGCCGTACAGCGCGCGCTG
>NZ_FZOR01000098.1 GCF_900188445.1 Actinomadura meyerae | reverse complement strand
GTCCACATACAGGCTCACCCGATCGCGCAACGCGTCGTACACCACCGCCACATGCACCCAGTCCGCCACCACGAACCCCGAATGCGACGCCGACAACGCACCCGCCGACCCCTCATCGGAATTGCGCATCACCACCTGCCACACACCCTGCTCCTCAGGGTCATCCCCCGGCACATACCGCAACGCGAACGCATCCGTCGCCCCACCCGGCTGAGAGAACACCGTCGCCGGCTGCAACGGCCGCCCGTCATTGCGCACCCACCCCGCAACCGTGAAACTCCCCGACGTATCCACCACCGGGTCCGCGGTCTCGGCGAACGCCTTCAGCGCCGGGTCCAACTTCAACCCCGCCTCCGACCCCCAGCCCTTGAAACCGGCCCCAGAATCGATGACCGCACCGTTGCGCAGCACCAGACCCGGCCCCGCACCATCCTTCGTCGCCCCCGAACCATCAGAGTTGAGCAGCCACCGCGCCTTCAGCACCGGATGCTGAGTGACCATCTCCTCGGCCTCCTGCTGGCCGACGATCCGGTCATAGACCCGTACATCGTCGATCAGGCCGGGCCAGTGATCCGCTTGGCTGCCGAGCCACTTGCTGCGCCCGATCTGGAATCCGCCCAGCGCCGGCCAGGACGAGGTGACCTCGGCGCTCTCCACTCCGGGCTCGCCGTTCACGAAGATCTGCAGTTTCTTCGTGTCCTTGTTGAACACGCCCACCAGATGGGTCCAGGAGTTCAGGACGGCCGGGTCCTTCGAGAAGGCCTGCCAGGTTCCGGTCTCCGCGGAGTCGGACTTGACCCTCGAGAACGCCCACTTCTTGTACGCGGCGTCGTACTTGAGGTAGAAGCCGCTCTTGCTCGTGCCGTCCTGGCTGAGCACCGTCCGGGTGCGGTCGTCCTTTTCCAGGCGAACCCATGCCGATACCGCGAAGCTTCGAATGGTGTTGATGACGGGGCCGTCGGTGCCGGCGTGCGCCTGGGTCGTGTCATCGAGCCGGAGCGCGGTGCCCGCCTGTCCTTCGTTTCCGAGCGTGGCACCCCCGTACAGGGTCGCCTTCCACGGATTCATGGGGCTGTACGCGCGGACCTTCCCCGCCGGCTCGTCCATGTTCCAGTGGGCGAGCGAAGTCGCTCCCGAGGGGGTGGCGCCATCGGCGAGCTGCTGTGCCTGCGCGTCTGTCAGCGCCTGCCCGAACGCTTGGACGTCGTCGATGGAGCCGGGCCAGTAGTTGGCGAAGGAGCCGTTGTACAGGCTCCGGCCGATCTCGAACGCGCCATGGGACGCCAGCGGCGTGCCCGCGTCCGCGGTGGCCTGCAACTGGCCGTTCACATAGAGCCGCAGCTGCGAGGAGGCCTGGTCGTACACGCCGGTGAGGTGACTCCATTCCCCGAGCGGAATCGAGGTGTCGTCGATGGCCTTCTTCCAGACGCCACCGCCGTCGTTGGTGTCGGTGGACGGCTTCTTGAACACCGGACGGCCGTCCGGCTCGATCCCGAGTTGGAACGCGCTCTGGAACGTCGAGTTCTGCGCCAGGACGTTCACCATGCCGTACTGGGTCGGCTTGGCCCAGGCGGACACCGTGAAGCTGCTCGCGGGATCGACCAACGCCAAGAGGCTTTCGCCGAAGCCGTACACACCGTCCATGGACAGCCCGGTCCCGTGTTTGCCTTCACCGCCCAGGGCCGCGGAACCGGTCAGCGTCGCGGGCCGTCCCGGGCCGGTCGAGGTCACCTCGGTCGACCCGGCACTCTCGTCCAGCGGGAACCTCGCCACGGGATCGGCTCCCGCATTGGCGCGGAACTCGTACGAGACGCTCGGGCCGTTCTGGTTGGAGGGCGCGAACGCCTGCACCGTCACGACATTCGGCCCCGAGCGGGTCGGTGAGAGCGCCACCGCCTGCTGCGCCCCGTTGGTCGTGTTCACCGTCCGGATCGGAACACCGTTCAGGCTGACCTCGTACCGGCTGGCGACCTGCTCGGAGTCGGAGATGACGAACCGTCCGACCTCGCCGATACCGCCGTGCCACGAGTCATCGTTCGGGTATTCCTGCGATGTGACCGTCGGCTTGCCCGGTACGGCTGGGTCGTAGATGAAGTAGCAGCCGGTTTGGGCGCCGTCGTAGGACCAGGGCCCCCACTGCTCGCCGTCCCAGGCCCGCACACCCCAGCCGATCTTGGTGCGTTGCGGGATGGTGGAGGGCAAAGTGACCGAGAAGCGGCTGCCGGAGGTCTTGGCCGGAGTGAGCGACGAGGTCCACTTGGGGCCCCAGTCCGACCCGTCGGCGTTGTTGGCCCAGTGCAGCGTGAACTGGCCCTGCACCTTGTTCTTGTCCTCGGTGTCGGGATCCTTCAGATACGCATACACCGTGGACAGATCGTTCACCGTCTGCTGCTGCCCACTGGGCAGGCACTTGGTGCCCGGGTTGGCGAACATCGTGTCGGTATCAGGCTGCAACGGCGGATTGTTGTACTGCACCTTCAAGTACGCGTCATCGGCGAACCGCTTCCACCAGTCCATCGTCGACTCGCTGTAAGCCCGCAACCCGAACGTGATCGTCGAATTCCCGGCATTCACCGCGCTCTGCACATGCGACCGCAACTTGGACCCGCCGAACTCCACCGGCGTCTTGGAGCAGTACGCCACATCCCGCGAAGTCAGATGCTCCAACCACACCGACGAAGTATTAGTGTTGTTCCACGTCGCATACGACTTCAACGCCGTCGTCCGCCACAACTGCACCGACGTCGGATTACTGCAGTTGTACGCACTGGTCTCAAACGC
>NZ_FZOR01000102.1 GCF_900188445.1 Actinomadura meyerae | reverse complement strand
CCCGCAACTGGCCCTGGGCCGACGCCTGGCGGCAGTTGTTCACCACCCTCCACGCCCCACCCGACAGCCGCTGACCTGCCGTTATCCACCGCCCGCCAGGGCCCGACCGGAACCGAACACGTGGAAAAGCTGGGCAGACCAGCCGATCACCCCTGCCCGCGGGCGGCCGATAACTCGACCGTCCTCCCGAAAAGACCGAGAGATCGACCTCGATTCACCATCGGTGGATCGAGGCTTAGTGAGCAGCGAGCCTTTCCGCAGGGTGCGCCAGTCTTTCTCGAGGGTGGCGCTCCCTGATCACCGGGCGGGCGGGCCTAGGGCGTGGGTGCCGGTTGAACAGCTCTTGCGCTTGCCCGAGCCGGCGGTGCTGTCGGCGGTGTGGGGCCTGCTGATCGCGCCGTCCGCGCCGACATAGCCCTCGTCGGCGCAGCAGGCGATCGTCCGGCTGGTGAGCCCGTCGATGATGCCGTGGACGCGGGCCCGCGGTGAGATCGCGTGTCGAACCCGGCAGCACCGGAGACGCCCAAATCAGCCGCCCGTGCGGATGATCAGGACTGGTTGTTCACCCCATGCCGGTGGTGCTTGCTGCTGGAGTACAGCCGATCGCTCACCGTGGCGGCCGGTCGGGTACGGGTGTGCCTGCGGATGTTCGTGGTCACGGCCGCCAAGGGGAGGGCGGAGGGTGGGGACGGTGCCGGGCTGGTGCGGGCGGGTAGGGGCCGGTGTCGGGGGAGCACCTGCGGCGGTGTGGGCATGCGGTCGCCCGAGAGCGCCCATAGGGCACCTGGTAGGCGGGGTCGAGCATTCGGCCATGCACTGGAGTTGACGCGGCAGGTCACCGGGGTGTGGGCAGGCGGGCCCGGCCCGTGCCGCCGGGGGCGGCCGGGGGCGGGTATCGGTCTGTTGATCAGGCGGCTTCGGCCCATGTGGGTGGTGGGCGTCTTCGCTGGTGCAGGGCGTCGGTGCCGGGTGGGTGGAGCCGGTAGGTGTACCGGCCGTCCTGCGCCTTGGTGATGTGGAGGCGGTCGGGGTGGGTGTGTTTGTAGCGGTTGTGCCAGCCGCAGCACAGGGCGAGTTTGTCGATGTCGGTGGGGCTGTTGCCGAGGGCCCAGCCGTGGACGTGGTCCACCTCGCACAGCGTCCCGGGCACTTCACATCCCTGCACCGCGCACGTCGAGTACAGGGCCTCCAGCACCTGCCGCTGCGGCACGGTGGCGAACCGCACCCGATGCCCCAGGTACAGCGGCGTGTTCCCCTGACCGAGCAGCAGCGGTGACACCCCGGCGTTGAGGGCTATGCGGCGGGCTTGGGCTGCGGGGATGGGGGTGCCGTCGGTGAGGCGGGCGGGGGTGGTGCCGCCGGTGAGGGTGTCCAGGTCGCAGATGACGGTGACCTTGGTGGCCCTGTGTCCACCCGACAACACACCGGTGAGCGCGGCCGCGGTCCGCTCCGACAGATCACGATGGTCGTCGGTCCCGGCGGGCTTGGCCAGCGGTGCGAGGGTGCCGTCCCAGATCGCGGCGTCCTCGGCGTTCAACCAGCCCTTGATGTAGCGGCCACCGTCCAACGACCGGGTCGAGTCGATCCACGACCGCTCATACCCCCGCTTCACATCTTCGGGGGCTTGCTCGCGCCCGTCGCGTTCGGCGATGACCTCGCGGATCCGCTTACCGAACGAGGCCACCTTCCCCGCGGAAAAGCCCTGGTCGACCATGTCCAGCAGGATGTCCTCAGCGGCCGGGCAGTCGTCATCGTCCAGGCGGGCGGTGGCTTCGGCGATGGTCGCGGCGTACCCGGTCGACAGTTCACCGGTGGTCCACCGCTCGGTGACCTCCGTCAGGCGGTGGCGCTGCCGCGCCAGGGTCAGCCGTTCCTTGGCGCGGGATTCGCGCATGCCCATGCGCGACCGCAGCCACGACCTGGTGGAGGGGAAACCCCACCGCTGCACCTCCCGCGCACGATCCACCACGCCGACGAAACCGGCCAGCGCGGCCTCCAGCAGATCAGTGTCGGCGGCGAGTTCCTCAGCCAACTCCAGGCAGGCGGCCGGCGAGTCGGAGGCGTCGCGGGAAGCGAGCTCGGCGGCGATCGCCGATACCGCGTTCACCAATTCAGCGGTGGACGCGGCGTCAAGATCGCCCGCAATCAAACTCACGTATCCATGATATCCGCCCGGGCGCTGTGTTGCGCTCTCGGAACGGAATTCAACCATGATTCTTTATCTTCCATGAGCGCTGTCGGCAATTGTCGCGGAACCGTCATTCTGGGCATCTAGATTTCGTTGTTCTGTGGATTGTGATTGCGGATCGGAGGCCCCCGCTGGTGCCGACCAACCTGCGCAAAGGGCCATCTTCGCCGAACGCGGGGGGCGGGCCTGAACAACGAGTACGGCCTGGCGCAGTACGGCCCGGGAGGCAGCGACGTTGCTGGCAGCACGGACCCTTTTTCATCCTCGGGCGGGTCGATTGATCACAGCATGATCGCGAGTTGATGGAGTCTCCTCGGACGCAGAGAAGCCCCTGGTAGACGGGT
>NZ_FZOR01000107.1 GCF_900188445.1 Actinomadura meyerae | reverse complement strand
AGGTTCTTCTTCGTCGATGAACCCATCTACCGGAGACCTCACTACTTAGAGATCACGACACACCGTCACACACCCGACTTCGAGACACGCCCTAGAGCGCCAAGGCATGAGATCGCCGAGTGAGGGGGAGGACGTCCATATCGGGTCGCCGGCTGGGAGGAAAGCGGCCTGCCAATCGGGGCTGCAGCGCTGCCAACGTGGATCTGTTGTCTTCAGCTTCTTCAGCGCCGAGCGCTTCTCCTCGCTTGTTCCGGTCAACGCGATATACCAGACGTCGGCTGCTTCTCTCTCATCGGAACCGGCGGTGGCGTTAGCGAAGACGAGGATGCTGAGTTGCCGACCTACATCGGGTCCGAAGACGCGCGTAGGCATCGGCGGGCGGTTGCCCTCGGGGGTGAGTTCGATGACCCAGCCCACTCTGCACTTGCGTCTCAGATATTCACGCAGACCGCTGAAGGCTCGGCTTCTGGTCACGCTGGACGGGACGATGAAGGCGACTACGCCCGCCGGCATGCGCTGCTCGGCCTCGAACACCTTCCAGGCCGCCCAGCGCAGAAAGTACCAGGGCATGCCGTGCAGGTCGGACTCGTAGCGGCCAAGGCCCTCGGCTCTGAACTCGTCGATGGAGGGGCGCGCGGCGACGGACTGGGGCCTTGGTGTCCCCTGTCGTGGTTCTTCGATCCATGGGGCGCGGCCCTTCGCGTTCTCCACGTGGGGCGGATTGCCGATGACTACCATCACCGGGACCTTGAGCTTGATGTCGTTCGCCTCGTCGCGCGCTTCCTCCATTACCCGGTACGGGGCGCCAAGCTTCCGCTGCACTTGGCTCGGGTTGGCCAGCGCGTCGGTGAGAAAGCGTCGCGCCTTGGGGGGCGTCTCCACTTGGAACCGGGTCTTGAAGGAGCCATGAATGCGAAGTTCGGCGACCGCATATGGGGCGACCTGGATCTCGAACCCGATGAGCCTTCTCGAGACCAGATCATGGACGAAATCCTCACGTGTCCCAGGGCCGAGCTCGTCGGCGACACGGTCGGCAACGGCGCTGATGACCTCGACCAGGAAGGTCCCAGTTCCCATAGCGGGATCCACGATCACGACGTCCTCGTCGGCGAAGCCCCAATCCTTGCCGAGATGTTCTCGGAGTATCTCGTCGACAAATCGGACTATATGGCGGGCGACATCGATGGGGGTGTAGTAAGAACCGGTTTCCTTGCGCAGTGCGGGGTCGTAGGTTGCGAGGAAGCGTTCGTACAGGTAGGCGTAGGCATCCGCCGGGTTGACGTCCAAATCATTGAGGTCGGCGACATCGATGACGCGGCGCAGGGTCTCGATCGTATCAAGTTCATCGTCCACGCCGCTGGTGAGCACGGCAAACGCCTGCCCCATCAGCAGGTGCCGCTTCCCGAGCTTCTGGGCAATCTCGTAATAACTCTCGCCCAGGAGGTCGATGCCGTCGACACGGGCTAGGAGCAGAGCGAACGTGATCGTCTGGGCGAACGCGTCAGCGAACCGCTCATTGTCGAGACCAGGGAAGAGCAGGTCCCGCCAGTCGTCGGCCAGCAATGCCAGCCGCATCTGCGACCGCTTCTTCAGCGGGTCGGTGATCGCGGCGTGGACCTCGTCCTTCAGCAGGCCGCACAGGCCCCCGAGAATTCCCACCAGCGAGGTCAGCGTTCGAGGGGACTCCGGCTCCCAGAGCAGGAACCGCCGAAGGACACCGACTAGGTCCAATGCCGGGAAGTTAAGGGTCTTCGGCTGTTGTCGAGTTGGTCGGGGTGAGGATGTCGATGGCGATGGTGGCCTGGTAGGTGGTTCGGTCGAT
>NZ_FZOR01000116.1 GCF_900188445.1 Actinomadura meyerae | reverse complement strand
CGCTGTTCCTGCCGATGGGCGCCAGCAAGCCCATGCGCATCCAGAACGCCTACGTCTCCGAGAAGGAGATCCACGGGATCGTCGACCACTGCAAGGGGCAGATGGAGGCGAACTACCGGGAGGACGTCGCCGAGGCGAACAAGCCGAAGAAGGAGATCGACGAGGAGATCGGCGACGACATGGACCTGCTCGTCCAGGCGATCGAGCTGGTCGTGTCGACGCAGTTCGGGTCGACGTCGATGCTCCAGCGCAAGCTCCGCGTGGGCTTCGCCAAGGCCGGCCGGCTGATGGACCTGATGGAGAGCCGCGACATCGTCGGGCCGAGCGAGGGGTCCAAGGCGCGGGACGTGCTGGCCAAGCCGGACGATCTGCCCGGGGTGCTCGCGGAACTGCGCGGCGGCGGCTGACCGGAGAGGACGGGGCATTGCGGAATGATGCGAAATCTTGCCCTGAATCGAACGTGTCGCGTGTCGCCGATCGGGCATGGCCGTTTCTAGACTGGTGTCCCAGAAGATCGGCCGCGAGCGCCCCCGAAGGAGGCCCGAGGTGAGCATCGGTGAGACCTTGGCGGAGGAGCGACAGCGGGCCGGTCTCTCGGTGACACAGGTCAGTCTCCAGACGCGGATCCGGGAGACCGTGATCCGCGGGATGGAGGCCGACGACTTCTCCCTGTGCGGTGGCAACTTCTACGCCCGCGGCCACATCCGCAGCATCGCCCGCGTCATCGGCATCGACCCCGAGCCGCTCGTCGCCGAGTTCGACGCCGCGCACGGCGGCGCCCCGCAGCCGGTGTCGGCGGTGTCGGCGTTCGAGCCGGAGCAGCCCGTCGCGTTCCGCGAGCGCAAGGCGCCGAACTGGAGCGCGGCGATGGCGCTCGCCCTCGCGCTCGTCGTCATCTACGGCGTGGTGCAGGTGGTCGGGCACCGCGGCGGCGAGGAGCGCACCGCCCAGCAGGTCGCCGGGACGCCGGCCCCGTCCGCGCACGCCCCGTCCGCGTCCGCGGCGCCGAAGGGCGGCGCCCCGGTCGCCGAGGCGCCGCGCACCAAGGTCGAGGTGCGCGTCACCGCCAAGCGGACGACCTGGCTCAACGTCATCGGCGACAAGGGCGAGACGCTGTTCATCGGCACCCTGCACAAGGGCGACGAGAAGGACTTCACCGCCAAGAAGAAGGTGAAGCTGGTGGTCGGCGTCGGCGGCAGCCTCAACCTGACCGTCAACGGCAAGGACATCGGGTCGCCCGGCAAGGGCGGGGGCGTGCAGCGGCTGAGCTTCGACCGCGACGACCCCGAGCACGCCTGACAGTGATGATGTAGGTGAGCGCCTCCCGCTGGGGTCTGGCCCAACGCCTGACTGGCCTGGTGCCTTCAACGGGATCTGCCGACCCTGC
>NZ_FZOR01000111.1 GCF_900188445.1 Actinomadura meyerae | reverse complement strand
AATGCGCATGGCGAAGCGAGTCCATCGCAGCAGGCAGGATTGGTGCCCCCGTCCGGTCCGGCGAGTGCACATTCCCAAGGCCGGTAACCCCGCGCGCATGCGTCCGCTCGGCATACCGGTGCTCATGGACCGCTGTCATCAAGCGCGAGTCCGGAACGCACTGGAGCCCGAGTGGGAGGCCCGGTTCGAGGCCAAGTCTTACGGGTTTCGGCCGGGCCGAGGGTGTCATGACGCGATCGAGGCCATCTATGAGACGTGCAAAAGCAAGACCGCAGCACGGCTATGGGTGCTTGATGCGGATTTGGCTGCGGCATTCGACCGCATCGACCACGAAAAGCTGATGGAGGCCATCGGCCTGTTTCCCGCTCGGGAGATGGTGCGTGAGTGGCTCCAGGCAGGAGTGTTCGAGGCGGGACGCGGGTTCGCTCCCACCGAGGAAGGAACTCCGCAGGGCGGGGTCATCAGCCCGCTACTGCTGAACGTCGCGTTACACGGTCTGGAAACGGTCGCTGGAGCCAGGTACAGAACTACCGGGCCCAAGGCGGGACGAAGTTATCCGGATTCTCCGGTAGTGGTCAGGTATGCGGACGACCTGGTGGTGCTCTGTCACACCCGCCACCAGGCCGTGCTGGTCAAGGAGCGACTGGCGCGATGGCTGGGCGGTCGGGGCCTGTCCTTCAACGAGGATAAGACCCGCATTGTCCATGTGGCCGAGGGGTTTGACTTTCTCGGCTTCAACGTCCGCCGGTATGGCTTCAAACTTCTGATCAAGCCTAGTAAGGCGGCCGTGCAGCGGGTCAGGTCTAGACTCGCGTTTGAAATGCGCCGGCTGCGCGGCGCAAACGCGAAAGCAGTAATCGCCGCCCTGAATCCCGTGATCCGGGGGTGGGCGGCGTATTATCGACCGGTGGTGTCGTCGAAGGTTTTTGAAGATCTCGACACGCACGTGTGGAGACTCACCTACAAGTGGGCTACGCACAGCCATCAGAATAAGCCAAAGTCATGGATTATCCCCAGGTACTATGGCCAGTTCAACAAGTTCCGGAACGACAGGTGGGTGTTCGGGGATCTCGAGTCCGGCGCCTACTTGGTTATGTTTCGGTGGACTGAAATTAAGCGGCACGTCATGGTAAGAGGATGGGCGTCTCCGGACGATCCCTCCCTGGCCGAGTACTGGGCTCACCGCCGCAGACGGAGTAAGCCACCGCTCGATCGGTACACCATCAGGCTATTGGACGAACAGAACGCCATGTGCCCGATGTGCGGGGACTATCTGCTGACCGCAGAGCAGCCACCACAATCCCCACAACAGTGGGAAAGCTGGTGGCAGCAAGTTACCCGACGAGCAATAGCGGCGAGCTATCTCCTGATCGTGGATGCCCCGAAATCCGGCCGCCATGGTGGCGCCAGGACCCGCTTAGTGCATACACACTGTCATCGAAGCTGGCTCTATAGCCGACGACGAGGCAAAACGCAGCGTGATCCTAAACCGCCGCTTGGATCTGCTTGAGCCGTGTGCCGTGACGAATGGCACGCACGGTTCTGAGGGGGCGGGGACGCAGTAATGCGTCCCCGCTACCCGACCAAG
>NZ_FZOR01000115.1 GCF_900188445.1 Actinomadura meyerae | reverse complement strand
CCTAATGGGAGCTGCCGGGTCGGCCACTGCTGACAGACTCGGTGCCTGGTAGCCGCCGGTGAGTGAGCACTTCCATCGCCTGGACCGTGGAGTCCTAGCGTCAGATCGTGCCCTCACCGGTGGTCAGGGGTCTTTGATCGCTGATGGGATGTCGTGCCCGCCCGGCTGATGGCGTGAGCACTGGTCCATTAGGTCGCCGACCGGCCCCTGCGGGCTGCTGGTATCGGTTGCCGAGCGGGAGGTCGAGGATGCTGCTGGTCGGGGACGACTGGGCCGAGGACCACCATGACGTGGAGATCCAGGATCCGGACGGGAAGGTGCTCAAGCGGGCCCGGCTGCCCGAGGGGATGGCCGGGATGTCCCGGTTCCATGAGCTGGTGGCCCGGTTCGTGGCCGCCGATGCCGAGCCGTCGCAGGTGGGGGTCTGTATCGAGACCGACCGGGGCCCGTGGGTGCGGGCACTGGTGGCGGCCGGGTACCGGGTGTTCGCGGTGGACCCCAAGCAGGCCGCCCGGCACCGGGAGATCCTGGGGTCGTCGGGCGCCAAGAGCGACAAGGGCGACGCGCACGCCCTGGCCGATATGCTGCGCACCCGCCGGCACCAGCTGCGCGAGGTCGCTGCCGACTCCCAGATCGCCGAGGCGGTCAAGGTCGTCACCCGGGCGCATCAGACCCTGGTGTGGGAACGCACCCGGCACATGCTGCGGCTGCGATCAGCGCTGCGCGACTACTTCCCCGCCGCGCTGGCGGCCTACAAGCCCCTGGGCCTGACCAGCGACACGGTGCTGCGTCTGCTGGCCAAGGCACCTGTTCCGGCCGCGGCCGCCCGGCTCACCACCGGGCAGATCGCCGCGGCGCTCAAGGGCCGCCGCGACATCGACGCCAAGGCCGCCGCGATCCAGCAGGTCCTGCGCGCCCAGCACCTGGGACAAGGCGAGATCGTCACGGCCGCCTACGCGGCCACGGTCCGGTCGCTGGTCGCGGTCATCACCACCCTCAACACCGAGATCACCGCCCTGCAAGGGCAGGTCGAGGCGCATTTTGGCCGGCACCCGGACGCTGAGATCATCCTCTCCCAGCCCGGCCTGGGGGTCGTGCTCGGCGCCCGGGTGCTCGCCGAGTTCGGGGACGCCCCCGGCCGCTACACCTGCGCCAAAGCCCGCAAGAACTACGCCGGCACCTCCCCGATCACCCGGCAATCGGGCAAGATGCGCACCGTACACGCCCGGTTCGTCCACAACGACCGCCTTGTTGACGCCCTCCACCTGCAGGCCTCCTGCGCCCTGCTGCACGACCCGCACGTCCGCGCCTACTACGACCAGCTCCGCGCCCGCGACATCGCCCACAACGCCGCCCTGCGCCAGGTCGGCAACCGCCTGGTCGGCATCCTGCACGGCTGCCTCAAAACCCACACCACCTACGACCAGACCACCGCATGGTCACACCACCACCACGACCTCGCCGCTTGACATTCAACCTCCAGGGATGTCTG
>NZ_FZOR01000117.1 GCF_900188445.1 Actinomadura meyerae | reverse complement strand
CTGACAGTGATGATGTAGGTGAGCGCCTCCCGCTGGGGTCTGGCCCAACGCCTGACTGGCCTGGTGCCTTCAACGGGATCTGCCGACCCTGCGCGGGAGGCGCTCATGTGCACTCACCGGTTGTGGCGGGGTGACCTAATAAGAGCCTGGCCAGAGGCCCCATCACTGTCTTGTCCCACCGTCCGGCCGGTGCGTGCCGCCCCGCCCCCGGCCAGGAGAACAGGACGACGATGACCCCCATTACACCCGATGACGCGGCGATCGGCGAGGTCGCCGGCGGCGTCGACACCCACGCCGACACCCACACCGCCGCCGTGCTCGACCCGGTCGGCCGGATCCTGGGCACCGCGCAGTTCCCCGCCGACCAGGCCGGGTACACCGCCCTGCTGGACTGGATGGGCACCTTCGGGCGCCTGGGCCGGGTCGGGGTCGAGGGCACCGGCGTCTACGGCGCCGGACTGGCCCGCCTGCTGCACGACACCGGCGTCCAGGTGATCGAGGTCGACCGGCCCGACCGCAGGACCCGCCGGTTCCAGGGCAAGTCCGACCCGATCGACGCCGTCGCCGCCGCCAGGACGGCCCTGGCCGGGGAACGCACCGGTGTCCCCAAACGGCGCGACGGCCGCGTCGAGGCGCTGCGCAACCTGCGGGTGGCCCGACGCTCGGCCATCGACCAGCGCGCCGACGCCCAGCGGCAGATCAGGGCACTGATCGTCACCGCCCCCGACGAGCTGCGCACACGCCTGCGCGGCCTGCCCGCCCGCGAGCTGATCACCGCCTGCGCCGCCCTGCGGCCCGACCCCGCCGACGCCGCCTCACCCGAGACCGCAGCCGAGATCGCCCTGCGCTTCCTCGCCCGCCGCCACCAGCACCTGACCGCCGAGATCACCGAACTGGACGAGCTGCTCCAGCCCCTGGTCGCCGCGATCAACCCCGAACTGGTCGCCGCCAACGGAGTCGGCACCGACGTCGCCGGGCAACTCCTGGTCACCGCCGGGCAGAACCACGACCGGCTCCGCTCCGAAGCCGCGTTCGCCATGCTCTGCGGCGCCGCCCCGATCCCCGCCTCCTCGGGCCGCACCCACCGGCACCGCCTCAACCGCGGCGGCGACCGGAACGCCAACGCCGCCCTCTACCGCGTGGTGATCTGCCGCCTGCGCTGGGACCCCCGCACCCGCGCCTACGCCGAACGGCGCACCAAGGAAGGCATGTCCAAGAAGGAGATCATCCGATGCCTCAAACGCTACGTCGCCCGCGAGCTCTACCAGATCATCACCACAAACGATCTTAGACTCGCCGCTTGACATCCATAAGAGCATC
>NZ_FZOR01000119.1 GCF_900188445.1 Actinomadura meyerae | reverse complement strand
ATACCGAGTTAAACGTGAGACGGACGAGAACATCACCCACGACTCGCCGGCCACGATCCGATTGATCTGCCCAGCAGCTTAATTTAACGGCATTGTTCCATGGTGGACGCGGCGTCAGGGTCGACCGCAATCAAACTCATGCATCCATGATATCCAGCCGGAGCCCGCTTCGTGCTCTCGAACTAGAATTCGACCATGATTCTTTCGAGGGATTCGTGATCAGCGTCGAGCGTTTCGCAAATGCCTCATCTCGGGCATTCGAATTGCCGTGTGGTTCCTTTTTGGGGTGGGGGCGGCGCGTCGGGCAGAGGGCAGGCGGAGCCTGCCCGACGAAAGCTGCACTCAGGGGCCGCAGAGGCTCCAAAGTCAAGGGTGGGACGGAGTCCCATCGCGAAGCGACGCCGAAGGCGCCCTTGACTTTGGAGGGGCGGCCCCGTACGCAGCGCCGCCCCCACCACAATTCCACGAACGTGGTCAGACGGACCGCTTGAGGCGAACACCGACAAGGGCTGCCCGACTGGCGCTATATGCTGTCAACAGCAGGACGCCAACGACAGCTCGACGGCGTTGGACAGCACGGAGGGACCACTTCTCTCCTCACCTCACTCCACGCGGTGAACTGCTGATAAGTCGCCCACACCCCGCGCGCCGGACTAGCCTGGGCCGGCGGTTGAGTGTCATCAATGACATGTAGGTTCTGTACGTTTCTTAGGGGCATGCAGCCGCCATGACCGCTCAAGCATGACCCGTGACATATCTGGGCTCAGAGGTCGTACGCGCCCCTCTTGATCTCCGACACCATCACTGCCCACACGTCCGGCTCCAAAGCCAGGACTCCACCCTCAGGGTCCTTCGAGTCCCGCACGGCCTTTGGCGCCTCGGCGTCACCGTCCAGGATCTCGGCCAGGCGGAACCCCTGGACGCGCCGCACGTTGACCCGCTCCTGCGCGAGGTCGTATCGCGGCGCCGGCGGGCGTCGCCGGGGCGTCGAGGATGCTCTTATGGATGTCAAGCGGCGAGTCTAAGATCGTTTGTGGTGATGATCTGGTAGAGCTCGCGGGCGACGTAGCGTTTGAGGCATCGGAT
>NZ_FZOR01000121.1 GCF_900188445.1 Actinomadura meyerae | reverse complement strand
TCGGTCGTCACGTCCATCGCCACATCCGAGGCCAGCGCCTTGCACGCCGACGACACGAACGTCAGATCCGCGACCTTCTCCCCGCCCATCGCCCGCTCGGACTTGATCGCCGCGTGATACGTCAGCTGCCGCGCACCCTCCAGCCGCATCGCCATGTCCGCCAGCATGAACTGCACACCCTGGAAATCAGCGATCGGCTTACCGAACTGCCGCCGCTCCTTCACATACCCCAGCGCGAAATCCAGCGCCCCCTGCGCGATCCCCAGCGCCTGCGCCGCGATCGTGATCCGCGTGTGGTCCAGCGTCGCCAGCGCCGTCTTGAACCCCGTCCCCTCCGCACCGATCAGCCGATCCGCCGGAATCCGCACATCCTCCAAGATCACCTGACGCGTCGGCGACCCCTTGATCCCCAGCTTGCGCTCCTTGGGACCGAACGACACCCCCGGATCGGACTTCTCCACCACGAACGCCGAGATCCCCCGCGCACCCGCCGACGGATCGGTCACCGCCATCACCGTGTAGTACTCCGACACCCCCGCATTGGTGATGCACATCTTCGCGCCGTTGAGCACCCAGGTGTCACCATCACGCACCGCACGCGTCTTCATCCCCGCGGCGTCCGACCCCGCATCGGCCTCCGACAGCGCATAGGAGAACATCGCCTCCCCCCGCGCCACCGGCCCCAGGTACTTCTTCTTCAGCTCCTCCGACCCCGCCAGCAGCACCGGCACCGTGCCCAGCTTGTTCACCGCCGGGATCAGCGACGAGGACCCGCACGCCCGCGCCACCTCCTCGATCACGATCACCGTGGCCAGCGCGTCCGCTCCCGCACCCCCGTACGATTCGGGCACGTGCACCGCATGCAGATCGTTGGCGACCAGCGCCTCCAGCGCCTCCTGCGGGAACCGGGACTCCTCGTCCACCTCCGCCGCGAAAGGAGCGATCTTGGCCTCCGCCAGCTCGCGCACCGTCCGCCGCAGCAGCTCATGCTCCTCCGACGGCGCGTACG